>NZ_CADIKB010000039.1 GCF_902859825.1 Paraburkholderia phenoliruptrix
CGGTTCTCCTTGGTTCCCTGTTCGGGAGGTTGGTCCTGGAAACCCGATTCTCTCGGATTCCACTGGCGAACCGCCGCCTTCAACCTTCAACTACGCCTGGGACATTGCCTCCTTTGATGCGGCCGTGAGGAATCGCGACGCCTTCGCCGAGCCCCGTGGATCCGAGGCGCTCGCGCGCAAACAGATTGTCTGTGACCGTGCTGCGGGCGATGCCGTTCTGGTTCTCGAAGATGAGGCCCGCTTGCTCGAACACGCGCTTTTTGCTGGTGACCGATAGTCCGACGACGACGTTCTCGAGGGGAAGAAATTTGGCTAAACGATTCATGTTGACAGGCGAAAACGTGGCCTGGGTTCTCCTCGCTGGGGCGTTTGATTGGCGTTCCATTCGTTTGATGCTCACGGCGACGTACATGGGAGTCCGAAAGCACACGACTCCGGCAGACCGCCTTGTTGCGAGCTAGACCCCGATGGTAACCGGAACATTATAGAACAGGGCGACGGCCTATGGTGCGGCGCGCCATCAATGCGTAATAGGTGGTTTCTTCGGGTTTTCGAGGCGCGGATATCAAATCAGAACCCCAACGAAAAACCGCCCAGTGGCGGGCGGTTTCGGTTAAGCGAACGGAAGCAGTTCTTCTGGATTCGCTTACTGCGGCGGCACGTCGAGTTGTGGCGCCGGTTGATACTTGATCGCTTCGTGCTGATGGCCTTGCAGACGATCCTTGTGGCGGATCACTTGCCGGTCGAGCTTGTCGATCATCAGATCGATCGCAGCGTATAGGTCGCTGTCGCAGCTCTCGACAAAAATGTCCTTGCCCTTCAGATGCAGGTTGATTTCAACCTTTTGCCGCTTTTCCTTTTCCTTGTGGTTGTCGACCGAGAGGACCACACTGCCGTCGATGACCTGATCGAAATGTCTTAGCACCCTATCCAATTTGGAGATCACGTATTCGCGCAACGCAGGCGTAACTTCGAGGTGGTGTCCACTGATCTGCAGATTCATAGTGCTTCTCCAAGCTAGTGGCCGCTTGGTCCGCACGATGACGAAGGTCCGGTCGATCTGTCGGCTTGCCTGAGTCGCCCCCCGGTGACTGACTACTGGCAGGTCGCATCGGCCGGCCTGTCCGCCAACTTGCGGAGCGGCCGGTAAATGCCCGCCGCGGAAGGCGACGGGCTACAGAGACTTGCGCAGGTTGACTGCCGGAATCTTGAGCGCTTCGCGATACTTCGCCACGGTGCGCCGTGCGACCACGAAGCCCTGTTCCGCCAGCAGTTCGGCTATGCGGCTGTCTGAGAGAGGCGTTTTTGCGTTTTCCGCTCCTATCAGTTGCTTGATGAGCGCGCGAATGGCCGTTGAAGACGCCGCGCCGCCCGTGTCCGTCGAAACATGCGAACCGAAGAAGTATTTGAACTCGAGCGTCCCGAACGGGGTGAGCATGTACTTACCGGTTGTCACACGCGAGACAGTTGACTCGTGTAGGCCCAGCGTATCAGCAATTTCTCGCAAAACCAAGGGGCGCATGGCAATTTCGCCGTGCACAAAAAAGCTCTTTTGACGCTCGACAATGGCCTGCGCGACACGCAGGATTGTTTCGAAACGCTGCTGGATATTTTTGATCAACCAGCGCGCTTCCTGCAGTTGCTGGCGCAACGAACCGCTGCCGGGATCGCCCCGGTTGTTGCGCAAAATATTGGCGTACAGGTGGTTGATGCGCAGTTTCGGCACCACTTCCGGATTGAGTTCGGCCTGCCAGCCCTGGGCGGTTTTACGCACCATGATGTCCGGCACGACGTAATCTGCCTCGGCCTTGCCATAGGCCGCGCCCGGGAATGGTTCCAGCGAGCGGATGAGCGCGTGGGCGTCGCGCAGGTCGTCGTCGCTTGCTTTCAGATGCTTGCGCAGGCGGGTGAAATCGCGCGCGGCGAGCAGTTCCAGATAATGGGCAACGATGTCGAGCGCGAGCGCGCGCGTAGGCGACGGCTCGAGCCGCAATAATTGCAGCTTCAGGCACTCGGACGCGGAGCGCGCCCCGACGCCCGCTGGGTCGAAGCTGTGCAGCAGTGCTAGCGCCGCATTCAGTTCGTCGAGGTCGACTTCCAGCTCTTCGGGCAGGTCGGCGAGCACTTCTTCGAGGGTGGCGGCGAGATAGCCGTCGTCGTCGAGCGATTCGATCAGAAAAGTGACGAGCGCCCGGTCGCGCTGGCCGGCCTGCGTGACGCGCAATTGCGCCATCAGGTGATCGCGCAGTGAAGTACTCGATTCGTGAATTTGCAGCGGCGGCAGGTCGTCGTCGTCCGAGGCGTTGCCGGAGCGGCCGTAGTCGTCGAGATTCCATTGCGACGCGTCGCCGTTGCCGTCGCCAGAGAGGCCGTTGTACTCGTCCACGCCTTGCGGCTCGCCGTTCTCAGAGCGCTCGCTGCTGCTCGCGGACGACGACGAGCCGTTGCCGCCCATCTGGTCGGGCGGGGTGGCGGAGCCGGGCGCCTGCGCGATCAGCGAGCCGTCGGCCGCCACGCGAAGCGGGCTCGCGATCCAGTCGTCTTCGTTCTCGAGGAGCGGGTTTTGCGAGATCGCGGTGGCCACTTCCTGCTGCAGTTCGAGCGTAGACAGCTGAAGCAGCCGGATGGACTGCTGCAGTTGCGGGGTCAACGCAAGATGCTGCGATAGGCGGAGTTGGAGGCTGGCTTTCATGGCAAGTTCAGATTCATTGTAGAGAGTTTGCCACGACCGCGATACCTTGCGAATCGCAATTACCTATGGGCGCGCCTGCGGCGACGCCGGGCGCGCGCCGGACAGGTCAGAAATGCATGGGAACGAACACCGCGAACGGCGCGGGAAGCCGGCTGGAAGCGGGCTGAAAATGAGCCAAAAATGGGCGGCGAGTGGCCGCAAGCGAGCCGCAAATAAGCTCGCAACGGGCCGCCGCCCGGCCGTCTGCCGCCTGCGCTTACATGCGGAAATGCTCGCCGAGATAGACCCGCCGCACGCTTTCGTTTTCGATGATTTCGCTCGGCGCGCCGGCTGCGAGCACGCTGCCGTCGCTGATGATGTACGCGTGATCGCAGATGCCGAGCGTCTCGCGCACGTTGTGGTCGGTGATTAGCACACCAATATTGCGCTGCTTCAGAAATTTGACGATCTTCTGGATTTCCAGCACCGCGATCGGGTCGACGCCCGCGAACGGTTCGTCGAGCAGAATGAAGCTCGGATTGGTGGCGAGGGCCCGCGCGATTTCCACCCGGCGGCGCTCGCCGCCCGACAGCGAAAGCGCCGGATTCTCGCGCAAATGCGCGATTTGAAGCTCGTCCAGCAGGGCTTCCGTGCGGCTTTTGATCGCGTCTTTCGACAGGCGCTTGCCGTTTTCCTCATGCTGCAGTTCGAGCACGGCGCGAATGTTTTCTTCGACGGAAAGCTTGCGGAACACGGACGCTTCCTGCGGCAGATACGACAGCCCGAGCGACGCCCTCTTGTGGATGGGCAAAAGGCTGATGGACTTGCCATCCAAGTCGATTTCGCCGGCATCGAGCGGCACGAGGCCGACGATCATATAGAACGACGTGGTCTTGCCCGCGCCGTTCGGGCCGAGCAGGCCGACCACTTCGCCGCTTTTCACATCGAGAGAAACGTCTTTGACGACCGTGCGCGAACCGTAACGCTTTTTCAGATTCCGTACGACCAGCGAACTACTGGTGCCGGCCGGCTTGCGGTTGGGGAGGGACGCGGAAGTGCTCACTGATTCGGCACTCCCTGAATCGTGGTGGACGGCGCGAGCGTGGCCGACGCGCCGTTCAGCGGCGCCGCGCCGCCGTTGCGCGGCGACAGCATGGCGCGCACGCGGCCGCTCGGGTTGCCTGGACCGGCAACGTCTTTGCCCGCCTTCGCGGTATAGAAATCCTTCTGGCCGTCATATGTGATGACGCTGCCGTGCACCTGATCCATCACCGTCGAGAGGCCTTGCAGGCGCTTGACCGTCGCATTCGTGGTGAGCGTGGTCAGATCCTGCTTGCCGTCGTAGTCGATGCGAACGGCCGTGCCTTCGATATATTCGTCGAGGCCCTCGCGCTTCTGGCGGAAATACGACAGGTTGCCGCCGCTCGACGTGCCGGTTGCGTACTGATAGCCCTGCGGATCCTGCGTCACTTCGACACGGTCGGCCTTGATCACGATCGTGCCCTTGGTGGCGACCACATGGCCCGTGAAGATGTTGACCTGCTTCAGGTCGTCGTAAGTCATGTTGTCCGCTTCGATGTTAAGCGGCTTGTCCTTGTCGGCGCGGTCCGCGTGCGCGAGCGGCGCGAAGCCGGCGAGCGGCAACGCGACCAGCAGCGCAGCGAGTCCGGCGCGGCACGCGGACAGGGTGTGCGCGCGGCCGGTATCAAAACGGGGGAACGATTCGTTCATGCAGTCACGCTGGAATGGGATTACCCGGGTTGCCTCGGCGAGCTGCCGCCGGCCTCGGACGCGGCAATCGCGCCCTTCACATTGCCGAAGAGCTTCATGACCCGGGTGACGTTGTTGTAGTTCATGCCGCTGGCAGTCATTATGGACATGCCGCGCTGGAGTTTAACCGGCTTTTCCGTCTCGATCACATCGTCGTTCACGAGCACGCGAAAATGCTCGGAATCGGCCTGCATCTGCGGATCGCCGTAGCCGGCCGCGCGTAGGATGCGGGCGTTGCCGTACAGGTCGACGATGGACGCGTCGCCGTTCACCTTGCCGGTGTCGCCGGTTGCGGTGACGACGGGCTTGCCGGGCTGGAACGCGCGCATGGCCGGCTTGACGAGGTCGCTCAGTTCGTCGTCTTCATAATGAATCAGCGACTGCGCGGTCAGGCGATACTGCGTCGAGCCCGACTGATCGAGTTCGGAAACCGAAAAATTGTCGGCGAAATAATCCGGAGTGTGTTCCTTCGGGCGCACCGCGCCTTCGTTCTGCCGCGGCAGCGTGGCTTGCAGCAGCCACCACGTAAAGCCCGCGAGGGCGGCCATGGCGACGAGCGGAATCAGCGAAGTCAGGCGGAACGTGTTATTCATCCGACGAGGCCCCGCTGTTCGCCGCTACAGGCGGCCGCGAGCAGCGCCTCGTACTTGTGCTGCGCGCGCAGCAGGGTGTCGCAGACTTCGCGCGCCGCGCCGTGGCCGCCGCGCGCTTCGCTGACCCAGTGCGCCCGTGCGATCACTTCCGGATGCGAATTGGCCGGCGCCGCCGCGAAGCCGACCTTCAGCATCACGCCGAGATCGACCCAGTCGTCGCCCATGTAGCCGCATTCCTCGGCGCTCATGCCGGTCGCTTCGAGCAGCTCCGCGAATGCCTGCGGCTTGTTCTCGACGCCCTGATACACGTGCGTGATGTGCATTTCTTTCGCGCGCGCCGCGACGATGCCCGACTTGCGCCCGGTGATGATCGCCGTTTCAATGCCGGCCTGGCGGAGCAGCTTCATGCCGTGGCCGTCCATGGAATTGAAGCCTTTCATCGTGTCGCCTTCCGCCGTGAAGAGCAGGCCGCCGTCGGTCAGCACGCCGTCGACGTCGAAAATCATCAGCTTCACGCGGCTCGCGCGTTCGGTAGCGGTTGGGGGCGCGACGGCCATCAGATCACCTTCTTCGAGAACAGGTCGTGCATGTTCAGTGCGCCGATCAGCTTGCCTGCTTCGTCGACGACCAGCATCTGATTGATGCGATGGCGCTCCATCAGTTCCACGGCTTCCACGGCGAGATGATCCGGACCGATGGTGCGCGGGTCGGCGGTCATGACCGCGGCGATGGACAGCGCGCGGAAATCGCCGTCGCGCTCCAGCACGCGGCGCAGGTCGCCGTCGGTGAAAATGCCTTTCACGCGGTCTTCCTGATCGACAATCGCGGTCATGCCCATGCGCTTGGCCGTCAACTGGAACAGTGCGTCGCGCACGGTTGCTTCGGGCGTGACTTTCGGCACCTGGTCGCCCGTGCGCATCACGTCGCTCACATAAGTGAGCAGGCGCCGGCCGAGCGCGCCGCCCGGATGCGAGCGCGCGAAGTCGTCGCGGCCGAAGCCACGCGCGTCGAGCACCGCGACCGCGAGCGCGTCGCCGAGCGCAAGCGCCGCGGTGGTGCTGGCGGTGGGCGCAAGATTCATCGGGCAAGCTTCTTTGGCGACGCCGGAATTCAGATGCACGTCGGCGAGTTTCGCCAGGCTCGAGCCGGGCCGCCCGGTCATGGCAATCAGCTTGGCGCCAATTCGTTTGATGAGCGGCAGGATCGCGACGAGTTCTTCGGTTTCACCCGAATTGGAGAGCGCGAGGAAGACGTCGTCGGCAGTGACCATGCCGAGGTCGCCGTGGCTTGCTTCTGCCGGATGCACGAAAAAGGCCGGCGTGCCCGTGCTCGCGAGCGTGGCCGCGAGCTTGCGCGCCACGTGCCCCGATTTGCCGATGCCGGAGACGACCACGCGCCCACGGCAGCCCAAGATGAAGTCCACCGCCCCGACGAAGGCGCCGTCGAGTTGATCGCGAAGCGCGCGCACGGCGTCCGCTTCGATGTCGAGCACGTCGCGAGCGAGCGCAAGTGCCCGGTCGCCATTGATTTTCGCTATCATTCGCGAAGTATAGCAAAGGCGCTTGTTCGCCGCGCCGGGCCTGCTGTGCAAGACTGCTGGCGTCATCGGCTTCTTTTATCGCCCCCTGTAACGGCCCCTCAACCTTGTCGCACGGCCTCATGCGTGCGCGGTTCCGCTGACGAACGAGGACGCTTCATCCATGCGTTTTTGCCGATGATTTCCCCGCTGGAAATGACGCTGTTCCTGCTGCTGGCTTCGGTAGCGGGCGTGGTGATTTTTCGCTTTCTGAATCTTCCGCCGATGCTCGGCTACCTGACCGTCGGCATTGTCGTCGGACCGCATGCGCTCGGCCTCGTGCCGGATTCCGTCGGCGCGCAGAACCTCGCGGAATTCGGCGTCGTGTTCCTGATGTTTTCCATCGGTCTCGAGTTTTCGCTCGCGAAACTGCGCTCCATGCGTCGGCTCGTGTTCGGTTTGGGCCTCCTGCAGGTGCTCGGCACGATCGCGGTCGCGGTGACGCTCGGCTTCGTGTTCGAGCGCTGGGTGCACATCAAGTGGCAGGCGAGCATCGCGCTCGGCGGCGCGCTCGCCATGTCGTCCACGGCGATTGTCAGCAAGATGCTCGCGGAGCGCCTCGAAATCGAGACCGAGCACGGCCGCAATATCTTCGGTGTACTGCTGTTCCAGGATCTGGCGGTGGTGCCGCTTCTTATCATCATTTCGGCGCTGGGCGGCGATTCCAAAGACCTCGTCAATGCGCTCGGCGTCGCCGCGATCAAGATCGTCGTCGCGCTGTCGCTGCTCCTGATTGTCGGACAGCGTTTCATGACGCGCTGGTTCAACGTGGTCGCGCGGCGCCGCTCGCAGGAACTGTTTATTCTCAACCTGCTGCTCGTCACGCTCGGCGCGGCGTTCATCACGGACAAGTTCGGCCTTTCGCTCGCGCTGGGCGCGTTCATTGCCGGTATGCTCATCGCCGAGACGCCTTATCGCCATCAGGTGGAAGAGGACATCAAGCCGTTTCGCGACGTGCTGCTCGGGCTCTTCTTCATCACGACCGGCATGCTGCTGAATCCGCGCGTGATCTGGCAGCATCCGCTGATCGTGCTCGGCTTCCTGATCGGTCCGACCTTGCTGAAGGCGGTGATGATCACGGGGCTTTCGCGCCTGTTCGGCGCGTCGCCGGGTGTTGCCATGCGCACCGGCATCGGTCTCGCGCAAGCGGGCGAGTTCGGCTTCGTGCTGCTGAATCTGATTCTCGACAAGCACCTCGTCGACGCCACGCTGCTCCAGGCCATTCTCGCGGCGATGCTGTTGTCGATGCTCGCCGCGCCGTTCCTGATCCAGAACGCGGACCGCATCGTGCTGCGCCTGTCTTCCACTGAATGGATGATGCAATCGCTGCAGATGACGCGCATCGCCACGCAGAGCCTGAAGCAGAGCGGCCACGTGATCATTTGCGGCTACGGCCGCTCGGGGCAGAACCTCGCGCGCATGCTCGAACACGAAGGTTTGTCGTATGTCGCGCTCGACCTCGACCCGGACCGCGTGCAGGCGGCCGCGACGGCGGGCGAATCCGTCGTGTTCGGCGACGCCGGGCGGCGCGAGTCGCTGCTCGCTGCGGGCATCCATCGCGCCGCGGCGATTGCCATCACGTATGCGAACACGCCGTCGGCATTGCGCGTGCTGCACAACATCCACGAACTGGAACCCACGTTGCCGGTGATCGTTCGTACCGTCGACGACGCCGATCTGGAAAAGCTGCTGGCCGCGGGCGCAACGGAGGTGATTCCGGAGATTGTCGAGGGCAGCCTGATGCTCGCCTCGCACACGCTCGTCGTGATGGGCGTGCCGATGCGCCGTGTGGTGCGCCGCGTGGAGGAAATGCGCGACGAACGCTATGCGCTGTTGCGCGGCTACTTCCACGGCGCCGACGACATGGACGACGACGACGGCCACGAACAGGTGCGGCTACAATCGGTGCCGGTCGACGAAAACGCCGATGCGGTCGGCCGCACGCTCGCGGACCTCGGCCTTTACGAACTCGGCGTGGAAGTCACCGCGATCCGCCGGCACGGCATTCGCGGCGTGGAGCCGGACCCGTCGACCAAGCTGCGCGCGAGCGACATCGTCGTATTGCGCGGCTTGCCCGAGCAACTGGCGCAAGCCGAGGAGCGGCTCTCGAAACACCGCCGCGCGGGCGCCGCCGCGGCGTAGCTCAGGTGCGGCACGGCTCGCCCGGCCGCCGCTGATTTCAGCTTTTCATGGGACCTTGCGAGATCCCTCCGGAGACATCATGTCAAACGCGCTTGCGAGCGCGCCGCTCGACGCGGCCGACTACATCAAGAGTCACATTCGCACGGTTGCCGACTGGCCGCAGCCGGGCGTGCAGTTCCGCGACATCACGCCGCTGTTGCGCGAGCCGAAGTCGCTGCGCGTGCTGATCGATCTGTTCGTGCAGCGTTATATCGACGCCAAGCTCGACTATATCGCCGGTCTGGATGCGCGCGGCTTCATCATCGGGCCGATTCTCGCCTATGAGCTGAACCTCGGTTTCATTCCGATCCGCAAGGCGGGCAAACTGCCCTACAAGCGCGCGTCGCAATCGTATGAGCTCGAGTACGGCACGGCCACCGTGGAAATCCACGAGGACGCGTGCAAGCCGGGCGACCGCGTGGTGATCGTCGACGATCTGATTGCGACCGGAGGCACCATGATGGCCGGCAAGATTCTGCTAGAGCGGCTCGGCGCGGTGGTCGTGGAAGGCGCCGCGATTATCGATTTGCCGGACCTGGGCGGCTCGACGCTGCTCGCGGGCGGCGGTTTGCCGCTTTATACGGTGACGAGTTTCGCGGGCCATTGAGCGTCGCGCGGGGCTCTTCGCATCACTCGCAAGGAAAGGTCGATAACCAGTATGCCTAACTTCGCATTATTTCTCGCCACGTCGATTGCCATCACCATGGCGCCCGGCCCGGACAATCTGCAAGTGCTGGCGCGCGGCATCTCGCAAGGCCGCGCCGCGGGCCTCGTCGCGGCGCTCGGCTTTGCGGCGGGCATCGCGTTTCATACGACACTGGCCGCGCTCGGCGTCGCGGCGCTGCTGCGCTCGTCACCGCTCGCGTTTCAGGCGATCAAGCTCGCCGGCGCCGCGTATCTCGTGTGGATCGGCATCAAGGCGCTGCGCAGCCAGGGTCTCGCGACCGCGCACGAGCGCGCGCCTCAACCGTTGATGATCGTGTTTCGCCAAAGCGTGCTGGGCAATCTGCTCAATCCCAAGGTGACGCTGTTCTTTGTGGTGTTTCTGCCGCAATTCGTGCAGACCAGTGGTACACAAAGCGTCACCGTGCAGATGCTCGAACTCGGCGCGCTGTTCATGTTGCAGACGCTGGTGGTGTTTTCGCTGTTCGGCGTCTGTGCCGGCATGATCGGCGGATGGTTGCGGCGTCGCCCGCGCGTGGGCATGTGGCTCGACCGGCTTGCCGGCGCCACCTTCATCGGGCTCGGAATTCGCGTCGCGCTGCGCGACTGATCAGGAGCGGCGGTTGACCTGTGTGCGCGTCCGGCCGTCGCTGAAAGTAGGGAGTGTTGAATGAGTTTGCCTTGCCTGATTGCCGCGCGCCGCTTCGATGCTGCCGCGCATCTGCCGTTCTGGATCGACGCCGAAGAGGTCGGCTGGATCCGTTCGAGCGACGTGCACCTGCTCGCGCGCTGGCCGGACGTCTTCGAGATCGACAACGCGCGCGTGGTGCTCGCGCCGTCCTTCAATACGGTGGATCTGCGCAGCGCCGCGCTCGCTTCCGTGATCGGCGCGCTCGCCGCCGAGGGGCGCATCCCCGGCTGGCGCGACGAGACCTATGCCATCCGCAATGCATTCGACGCGCGGCCGCTCGCATACATCGAGCGCGCCGCGTCGCGCTTTTTCGGCACGATGACCTACGCGGTGCATCTGAACGGCGTCGTAGAATACGCGGATGGCGGCGCGCCGCGATTGTGGATCGCACGCCGCAGCGACACCAAGGCGACCGATCCGGGCATGCTCGACAACGTGGTGGCGGGCGGAATCGGCTGGGGCTTCAGTGTGGAGACGACGATCGTCAAGGAGTGCTGGGAAGAAGCAGGCATTCCCGAAGAGATCGCCGCGCGCGCCGTGGCGGGCCGCACCGCGCATGTGCTGCAATCGTTACCGGAAGGCACGCAGGCCGAGCAGATCTTTATCTACGACCTCGCGTTGCCGGCTGACTTCGCGCCGCGCAATCAGGACGGCGAAGTCGGCGAACATCGCCTTGCGCGTATCGACGAAGTGGCGCGCTGGATCGAAGAAGGCGCGATGACCGTGGACGCGAGCCTTGCGACGCTCGATTGCCTGCTGCGCCGCCGCTGGATCGACGAAGAGGCGTGCGCGGGCATCGAGGCTTTGTTCACGCCGCCGCTGCTGGGGTAAGCGCCGGCGTCGCGCACCACGCTGCAACACCGAACAAACCACGCATTGAAGAAGGGAGTCACCCAGGTCATGTCGACCGATCACAGCTTTATCCTCAAACTGTCGTGCGCCGACCGGCCCGGCATTGTTCACGCCGTGTCGGGCTTCCTGTTCGAGCGCGGCAGCAACATTCTCGACTCCGCGCAGTTCGGCGACAGCCGCACCGGCGAGTTCTTCATGCGCGTGCATTTTCAGCAGGTGGGCGGCGATCCGGGCCTGGAGGCGCTGCGTGCTTCGTTCGACACGCTTGCCGCGCAGTTCGGCATGAGCTGGGAAATGCACGACGCGTCGGTCAAGCCGCGCGTCGTGATCATGGTCTCGAAGATCGGTCATTGCCTGAACGATCTGCTGTTCCGCTACCGCACGGGTCAGCTGAACATCGAGATTCCGGCGATCATCTCGAACCACAAGGAGTTCTATCAGCTCGCCGCGAGCTACGACATTCCGTTCCATCATTTCCCGCTGCTCGGCGGCACGCCTGAGGCGAAGGCCGCGCAGGAAGCGCGCGTGCTGGAAGTGATCGACGAGCATCAGGCCGATCTCGTCGTGCTCGCCCGCTATATGCAGATTCTGTCGCCGAAGCTGTGCGAGGCGCTTGCCGGCCGCGCAATCAACATTCACCACTCGTTCCTGCCGAGCTTCAAGGGCGCGAAGCCGTATTACCAGGCGTTCGACCGCGGCGTAAAACTGATCGGCGCCACGGCGCACTATGTGACGACCGATCTGGACGAAGGTCCGATCATCGAGCAGGAAGTGGAGCGTGTCGACCACAGCATGACGCCGGAGCAACTGACGGCGATTGGCCGCGACGTCGAATGCGTGACGCTCGCGCGCGCGGTGAAGTGGCACGTCGAGCATCGCGTCGTGCTGAACGGCAGCAAGACGGTGGTGTTCCGTTAGGCGCCGACGTAGGGCTTTGGTACTTTCTGCGCCGAGCGGCGCCGCGCATTGAGCTTTTTCAGCCAGATCAGCAGTCCCGTCGCGCTCAGCACGGCGACTGCGATGCCGACCGCGCTGATCAGCACGCGTCCGCCGACACCGAGAATGCGCCCCGAGTGCAGCGGAAATTGAACCTGCATGAAGACGTCGCCGGCTGTGCCTTTGCCGGGAATCTGCTGGCCGAGCAGCTTGCCGGTGGCGGCGTCCCAATACATCCACGGGTTGCCGAGGCCCATGTCACCGTGATCGTTGCCGGTTTCGTAGAAGCCGACGCCATAGGCGTGCACGGCTTTGGCGTAATAGAGGCCGCCCGGCGGCGCGACAAGGTGCTGCGCCTTGCCGGCCTCCGTGGCGAGCCGCACGATCCGCTCACGACTGAGCACGCCGTCGCCGGGCTGCGGCGCGCGAACCCTCCCGGGATTGTTGATCGGGTCCGGCGTGAGCGTCGAAAACATCGACACGATCGGACGCACAACCGGTGACGCGAGATTCATCGACACCGACGTGAGCGCAACAATCACAAGCACCCCCCAGATCCACACGCCGCCCGAGCGGTGCAGGTCGAACGTGAGCGCATAGCCGCCGCGCCCCAGGCGAAACGCAAACGACTTCCTCCACGCCTTCAGGCTCGGAAACGACAAGCCGAGCGCGATCAGGCTGTCGAACAGCCAGACGATCCCGACAATGCCCATCAGCCACACGCCGACGTTGACGCCGCCCGTCAACGGCAAATGCAGTGTGTAGTGCAGCTTGTAAATGAACGGAATCAGGTTGAGTCGCGACAGCGAGAAGGCGCCCCATTCGCGGCGTCCTTGCACCTCGCCGGTGGCGGGATCGACCGCGATCTGGTTGAAGTTCAGCTTGTACGGTTCCCGCGTAGCCGGGTCGGTGCGGGGCAGCACCATCATCTGCAGCGTGTGGCCGGACTCGGCGGCGAGGGGCAGATACGTGACCTGCACGCGCGGGTCGTCGGCTTCGACGCGCCGCGCGAGTTCCAGCCCGGCCAGCGCCGGCCCCGCTGTGTGCGCCTTGAAGAACGACGGGTTCAGCGCGGCGTCGAGTTCGTGATCCCACGCGATGATCGCGCCGCTCAGCCCCGCGACAAACAGAAACAGCGCGGTGGCCACGCCGAACCAGCGATGCAGGCGAACGAACTGGCGCCTCATGAGCGGGCGCGGACCATGAAACACAAGATGAGAGGACGGCGTGTCACGGGTAGCGGTTTTCTGTAAATGCGAATTGTTCGCATCTTATGCGAAGCGCGTTGTAAGCCGCAAGTTGGTCGAAAACCGCGCGTCGGCGATTTTGTCGTTTGTGGACCACCCGGCGGGCGCCTTTGCCACAAAGCCCACGCCGGCGGCGCGCGCCGCCAGTCGCGACAAAATGTCGCAGTCAAAACCTTACAGTCCGCATCTTTTTTCGGCATCATGCCGTCCCGTAGAAATGGGAATGATTCTCATTCGATGGGCAAATCAGCGGACGGGAAAAACAAATGAAGAATTACAGCGGGGTAGTGCGTTCACAGAAAGCACGCACGACGCGTCGATTGAGCTGGGCAGCGTGTGTCGCGCTCACTGCCACTCACGCGGCGCTGGCGCAACAGGTGTCGCCGGCGCCGGCCTCGTCGATCAGCGAAGACACGGCGCTGCCGACCGTCAAGGTCACGGCCGCGCAAGACACCACACAGCATCTCCACGAGGACGTGGGCAGCGGCGCACTCGGCACACGCTCGCAACTCGATACGCCGTTCTCGACCACGGTCGTCACCAGCGAAGAATTGCAGGATCGCCAGCCGTTCAAGCTAGGCAACGTGTTCGCCACCGACGCCTCCGTCTCCGACAACGGCAATGCCTACAACGCGTGGGCCACCTACCTGACGGTGCGCGGCATGCAGCTCGACTGGCAGTCGGGCTTCAAGATCGACGGTATGCCGTTCAACAGTTACGGCATCACGCTGCCTTACGAGCAGCTCGAAAAAGTCGAGCTGCTCAAAGGTTTGACCGGCTTCATGTATGGCTTCGGCGCGCCGGGCGGCGTGGTCAACTACGTGACGAAGAAGCCGCCCGAGTCGACAACACCCGTGCGCAGCGTCGACATCGGCTATTACACGGACGGCGTGTGGACCGAACACGCGGACCTGGGCGGCCGTGTCGGCCGCGACGGCAGGTTCGGCTATCGGCTGAATGCGACGCACGAGGAAGGCAAGACTTACAACGACGGCAACGTGCGGCGCGACTCGGTGTCCGTCGCGCTCGATGCCCGCCTGACACGCGACCTGAAGGCGACGTTCGGCGCGCTGTACCAGGAGCGGCACGCCACGGGCATCACCGGCGCGATTTCCACCGCTCAATACACCGGCACGGGCCTGCCGCATACGATGAGCGGCGGCACAGGCGACCTGTCCGGCCCCGACCAGCATCTGAACACGAACCTGCAGCTTTACACGGCAGGGCTTCAGTACAACCTCGGCGAGAACTGGACGCTCAACGCGAGCTACAGCTACAGCAAGAGCGCGCGCGATCGCAACGAAAGCACCTACTACCTGCTGAACGGCGCCGGCGACTACACCGACAGCCGCTTCGCCGGCAAAGAAGGGCATCAGCTGAGCTTGTGGCAGGTATCGGCGGAAGGCAGCGTGAAGACGGGACCGTTGCAGCATCAACTTGTTTTCGGCGCAGCCTATCAGCGTCAGACGAACGACTATGGCGCCAACAGCTTCTTCGGCCAGATCGGCACGGGCAACATCTATCAGCCGAACGCGAACACCTTTGACGGCGCATCCAACTACTACACTTACCGCGACAGCGACATCACGCAAAAGGCGCTGTTCGCGAGCGACACGATCCAGTTGACGCAGCGCTGGTCGGTGCTCGGCGGCGTGCGCTACACGGACTACGAGCAGCATGGCTACTCGAGCGGCGGCGCAACGACGTCCACGTACAGCCAGAACGGCGTGGTCACGCCGACGGTCGCCGTCATGTTCAGGCTCGCGCCGACCACGACCTTGTACGCGAGCTATGTGGAATCGCTGGAGGCCGGCACGGTGGTCGGCGACACGTATGCGAACCGGGGCGAGCTGCTCAAGCCGTTGCGCAGCAAGCAGTACGAGGTGGGCATCAAGACCGCGCATGCGCGCTGGAGCGCAACCGCTGCGCTGTTTCGCATTGAACGCGGCGCGGCGTACGCCAACAGCGCGAACGTCTACACGCAAGACGGCGAGTCGATCTTCCAGGGCATCGAGATGGGCGGCGACGTGCGCCTCGGCAGCCAGTGGAACCTGGGCGGCGACCTCATGTGGATCAATACGAAGTACGAGCGCGGCGCGGCCAACAACGGCAACCGCGTGGCGGGCGCGCCCCAGTTCGTGATCGCCGGGCATGCGACTTATTCGGTGCCTTACGTGCCCGGCCTGCGCATCGGCGCGGAGGCCAAGTTCACGGGCAATACCAACGTGCGGCCCTCGGCGAATCTGAGCGCGCCCGGCTATCTGCTGGTGAATGTCGGCGCCAGTTACGCCACGCGGATCGCGGGCTACGACGTGACGTTTCGCGCCGCCATCGACAATCTGCTCAACCGCCGCTATTGGGAATACCAGTACGCAGACTATGTGACGCCGGGCGATCCGCGCACGCTGTCCCTGAACGCGCGCATCGACTTCTGACGACGAAAAAAACGGCACCGTCGTGCCGTTTTTTATATCCGCGAGCGCCGCGGCAAGGAGTTCGCGCGCTCAAACCAGCCGCAGATAAATCAGCTCGCGCTTGATATACGCATAAAAGATCGGCGCCGCGATCACGCCGGGCAAGCCGAACGCGGCTTCCATGACGAGCATCGCGACGAGCAGCTCCCACGCGCGCGCCTCGATCTGCCCGCCGACAATGCGCGCATTCAGGAAATATTCGAGCTTGTGGATCAGGATCAGGAACGCGAGCGACATGACCGCAGCGGGAAAGCTGACGGAGAGCGCCACGGCCACAATGATCGTGTTCGAGATCAGATTGCCGATGACCGGCAGCAAGCCGACGATAAACGTGATCAGCACCAGCGTTTTCGAGAGCGGCAACTGGTCGTGGAAAATCGGCAGCACGATCAGCAGGAAGATGCCGGTGAACACCGCGTTGATGGCCGAAATCTTGACCTGCGCGAAGACGATCCGCCGGAACGCGTCGGCGAAACGTGTCACGCGCGTGACGAACGCGGTGGACAGCGGCAGCCGCTGCATATGCTTTTGCGCGCTGACCGCGATGATCGCCCCGATGATCATGCCGATCAGAATATGCGTGAACGCGCGCGCCGCCGTCTTGCCGCTTTGCTGCAGCATGTTCGCGTGCGTCTGCATCAGCTCGGCCGCGCGGGTTTTCATCTGCTCGGTGTCGACGGGCAGATAGCTCGCAATAAATTGCGGAATCCGCCCGCGCGCCTGGTCGATCAGCTGCATCGCCTGGTCAAGCAGCTTCTGCACGCTCGGCACGTCGTTCTCGAAGTGCTCGATGACGCCGAGCGTCAGGCCTGTGAGCGCTCCGACGATCACCGTGGACAGGATCACCACCGCCAGCCAGCGCGCCCGCCCGCTCGACATATGACGCTCGATGCGCGGCGCGATGGTATGCACCAGCTGGAACACAAGCAGCCCGGCGAGCAGCGCGCCGAGCAGCCGCAACTGGATGACCGCCCACATACCGAACAGCATCAGCACATAACTGCCGATCTCGACCGCCGAGAGTTTCGGCAGACTCATGTTGCTGGTCAGCCTGACCGGGCGTGGGCGTAAGTCCTGCACTTGCCCGTTTTCGCTCGCCTGATTCCGCTTGGCCATGGCTTATCCGTCTCCAACCCGTGTTGTGCAGCGTTACTTTTTACTGGCCGCGCGTTTCAGCAAAGGCGCCAGGTATCTACCGGTAAAACTTGCCTTGGACTTCGCAATCTGCTCGGGCGTGCCCTGCGCGATGATCTGGCCGCCGCCCGCGCCGCCTTCCGGGCCCATGTCGATGACCCAGTCGGCAGTTTTGATTACATCGAGATTATGCTCGATGATCACGACGGTATTACCCTGGTCGCGTAACCGATGAATAACTTCCAGCAAAAGCGCGATGTCATGAAAGTGCAATCCGGTGGTCGGTTCGTCGAGAATGTATAGCGTGCGACCCGTGTCACGCTTGCTCAGTTCCAAAGATAGTTTGACCCGCTGCGCCTCGCCGCCCGAGAGCGTGGTGGCTGACTGGCCGAGCCGGATATAGCCGAGGCCGACGTCGAGCAGCGTTTTCAGCTTGCGCGCGACGACCGGCACCGGCCTGAAGAACTCGTACGCGTGTTCGACCGTCATGTCGAGCACTTCGCTGATGTTCTTGCCTTTGTACTGCACGTCGAGCGTTTCGCGGTTGTAGCGTTTGCCGTGGCAGACGTCGCACGGTACGTAGACGTCCGGCAGGAAGTGCATTTCGACCTTGAGCACGCCGTCGCCCTGGCAGGACTCGCAGCGCCCGCCCTTCACGTTGAACGAGAAACGCCCTGGGTCGTAACCGCGCTCCTTGGCGGCGGGAACGCCCGCGAACAGCTCGCGGATCGGCGTGAAGAGGCCCGTGTAGGTGGCCGGATTGGAGCGTGGCGTGCGGCCGATCGGCGACTGGTCGACGTTGATCACCTTGTCGAAGTGCTCGAGCCCCTCGATCGACTCATACGGCGCCGGCTCCGTGGACGACCCGTAAAGGTGCTGCGCGACGGCCTGATACAGCGTGTCGTTGATGAGCGTGGACTTGCCGGAGCCGGACACGCCCGTCACGCACGTGAGCAGGCCGACCGGCAGATCGAGTGTGACGTGCCGCAGATTGTTGCCGTGCGCCTCCACGATGCGCAGACGCCGCTCGTCCGGGTCCTTGCGCTCGTCCGGATACTCGATGGTGCGCGCGCCGGACATGTACTGCCCCGTCATCGATGCCGGGTTGCCTTGCACCTGTTTCGGCGTGCCCTCGGCGATCACCATGCCGCCGTGCTCGCCCGCGCCCGGCCCCATGTCAACCACGTAGTCGGCCATGCGGATCATGTCTTCGTCATGTTCGACCACGATCACCGAGTTGCCCAGATCGCGCAGGTGCTTGAGCGTGGCGATCAGCCGGTCGTTGTCGCGCTGATGAAGGCCGATGGACGGCTCGTCGAGCACATACATCACGCCGGTGAGGCCCGAGCCGATTTGCGACGCGAGGCGGATGCGCTGCGCCTCGCCGCCCGACAGCGTTTCGGCGCTGCGTTCGAGCGACAGATAATCGAGCCCGACATTGTTCAGAAACATGAGCCGCGCGACGATTTCCTTCACCACCTTGTCGGCGATCTCGCGCTTCGAGCCTTCGAGGCGCAAGGTCTGGAAGTAGCCGAGCGCGTCGCGCAACGGCCAGCCGCTGATTTCGTAGATGCCGCGCGCGTCGCCGTCCGCGCCGATCCGCACGAAGCGCGCTTCGCGGCGCAGCCGCGTGCCCGCGCAGGCCGGACACGGCTGATTGTTCTGATACTTGGCGAGTTCCTCGCGCACCGCGGCCGAATCCGTCTCGCGGTAGCGGCGCTCCAGATTCGGAATGATGCCTTCGAACACATGCTCGCGAACGGACGCGCGGCCCCGCTCGTTGATATACGAGAACGGGATTTCCTGCTTGCCCGAGCCGAACAGCAGAATCTTGCGGACTTTTTCCGGCAGGTCTTCGACGGCCGTGTCGATGTCGAAGTCGTAAAACGCGGCGAGGCTTTGCAGCATCTGGAAGTAGAACTGGTTGCGCCGGTCCCAGCCCTTCACCGCGCCCGCCGCGAGCGACAGCGACGGATGCGCGACCACCCGCTTCGGATCGAAGAAGGTGATCTGGCCGAGCCCGTCGCACTCCGGGCACGCGCCCATCGGGTTGTTGAACGAGAACAGCCGCGGTTCCAGTTCCTGCAGCGAATACGAGCAGATTGGGCAGGCGAACTTCGAGCTGAACAGATGCTCCTTGTCCGTGTCCATTTCGAGCGCGATCGCCCGGCCGTCGGCGAGACGTAGCGCGGTTTCGAACGATTCCGCGAGACGCTGCTTCATGTCGGGCCGCACCTTCAGGCGGTCCACCACGACGTCGATGGTGTGCTTGTCGTTCTTCTTCAGCTTCGGCAGCGAGTCGACTTCGTAGATTTTCGCGGGGCCTTCGTTGGCGGTGCCGCCGCCCGAGCGCACGCGAAAGCGGATGAAACCCTGCGCCTGCATTTCCTCGAACAGCTCGACGTGCTCGCCCTTGCGGTCGGCGACCACCGGCGCGAGGATCATCAGCTTCGTTTCTTCCGGCAGTGCAAGCGCGGCGTCGACCATTTGCGATACGCTTTGCGCCTCGAGCGGGATTTCATGGTCGGGGCAATAAGGCGTGCCGACACGTGCGAACAATAGCCGCAGGTAGTCGTGGATCTCCGTGACCGTGCCGACCGTGGAGCGCGGATTGTGCGAGGTGGCCTTCTGCTCGATCGAGATGGCCGGCGACAGGCCTTCGATCAGATCGACGTCGGGCTTTTCCATCAATTGCAGGAATTGACGTGCGTAGGCGGAGAGGCTTTCGACGTAGCGCCGCTGCCCTTCCGCATAAAGCGTGTCGAACGCGAGCGACGATTTCCCCGAGCCGGAAAGACCGGTAATAACGACGAGCTGATGACGTGGTAGGTCGAGATTGACGTTCTTCAGGTTGTGGGTACGAGCCCCACGAATACGGATTTGTTCCACGGATTTATTCCATGAACTGCGGAAAGAGGAAGAGGCTAAACCTGCTACTATAACGACTTTTCAAGGCCGCCGTTACGGCTTGCTGACGGCCTGAACAAGGCCTCGGGCATGCCGTAAGACTGCGGTTGAGCGTCGCGGCAAAAGAGCTAGCTGGGGCCGTTTTCCGTCAGTACAAGGCGCCGTGAACTGTGCGAAGGCGCGCAGCTCCCGGCATGAGGCGCCTGCAAGGCACGAGTCCGAACGCCGCGTGGCCGGTCCGGTTTTCCAACGGGCCGCGCCGCATGCGCCGCCGCCTTCATGTGGAAAGCCGTCCGGTCGTGGCGCCCGCAGCGCGCCGCCAGCTCATTCAAAGAACGCTTCCGATGTCCAATCCGTCCGCCACATCTTCACGCATGAGCGCGCCTGAACTGCGCGCGACCGTGTCGCTTGCCGCCATCTTCGCGTTGCGCATGCTCGGCCTCTTCATGATCATGCCGGTGTTCTCCATCTACGCGAAGACGATTCCCGGCGGCGAGAACGTGCTGCTCGTCGGCATCGCGCTGGGCGCCTACGGCGTCACGCAGTCCATGCTCTACATTTTTTACGGCTGGATTTCCGACAAGGTGGGCCGCAAGCCGGTCATTGCGACCGGGCTTCTCATCTTCGCGCTCGGCAGCTTCGTCGCGGCGGGCGCGCACGACATGACGTGGATCATCGTCGGCCGGGTGATTCAGGGCATGGGCGCGGTGTCGTCCGCGGTGATCGCGTTCATTGCCGACCTCACTGCCGAGGAGCACCGCACGAAGGCCATGGCCATGGTGGGCGGCAGCATCGGCATCTCGTTCGCGGTGGCGATCGTCGGCGCGCCGATCGTGTTTCACTGGCTCGGCATGAGCGGGCTCTTCGCGCTGGTCGGCGTGTTCTCGATTCTGGCCGTGGGCGTCGTGCTGTGGGTCGTGCCCGATGCGCCGAAGCCCGTGCACGTGCGCGCGCCGTTCGCCGAAGTGCTGCACAACGTCGAGCTGCTGCGCCTGAATTTCGGCGTGCTCGTGCTGCATGCCACGCAAACGGCGTTGTTCCTCGTGGTGCCGCGTATTCTCGAGGCGGGCGGCCTGCCCGTCGCGTCGCACTGGAAGGTGTATTTGCCCGTCATGGGGCTGTCTTTCGTGATGATGGTCCCCGCCATCATCGCCGCCGAAAAGCGCGGACATATGAAAACCGTGCTGCTTTCCGCTATCGCGCTTATCCTGTTCGGACAGTTGTTATTGGGCGTGGCTCCGCATACGATTCTGAGTGTGGCGGCCATCCTTTTTGTGTACTTTCTCGGCTTTAATGTTCTGGAGGCGTCGCAGCCTTCGCTGGTGTCGAAACTGGCGCCGGGCAACCGCAAGGGCGCGGCGGCCGGCGTCTACAACACCACGCAGTCCATCGGTCTGGCGTTGGGCGGCATGATCGGCGGCTGGCTGCTGAAAGTGGACGGCCAGAGCGCGGTGTTTTTTACCTGCTCAGGGCTCGTCTTTTGCTGGCTTATAATCGCCGCCAGGATGAAACAGCCGCCGCGCAAGGCGTAACAGCCCCGTTTTCGCGGCGGGATCAGCTCGGGTCTAGCCCGGCATCACCCAGAACTCACCCGGCGGCGGGCAGAGGCGCACTTCCGATCCCGGGCCCGCAGGCCGCGAGACGGGAAACCGCGAATTGCCGTGCCGTCCGCAATGGAATCAACAGGAGAAACTCATGGCATCCGTGAACAAGGTCATTCTCGTCGGCAATCTCGGAGCCGATCCGGAAGTCCGTTATCTTCCGAGCGGCGACGCAGTGGCGAACATCCGCCTTGCCACGACGGATCGGTACAAGGACAAAGCTTCGGGTGAAATGAAGGAGGCTACCGAATGGCACCGCGTGTCGTTCTTCGGCCGTCTCGCGGAAATCGTGTCCGAATATCTGAAGAAAGGCTCGTCGGTCTATCTGGAAGGGCGCATTCGCACCCGTAAGTGGCAGGCGCAGGACGGCACCGACCGTTACTCCACGGAAATCGTCGCCGAACAGATGCAGATGCTGGGCGGTCGCGGCGGCTCGATGGGCGGCGGCGACGAAGGCGGCTACAGCCGCGGCGAGCCGTCGGAACGCAGCGGCGGCGGTGGCGGCCGCGCGATGTCGGGCGGCGGTTCGCGCGGCGGCAGCAGCGGTGGTGGCGGTGGCGGTTCCAGCCGTCCGAGCGCGCCGGCTGGTGGCGGGTTTGATGAGATGGATGACGATATTCCGTTCTAAAAGCTACTCCCGCTGCCGAAAGCCGCAAGCAAACCCCGCTCATGCAGCGGGGTTTTTCATATCCACGCGCCGCTACCGCATCAAATGCTCCAGCGCGTCCCGCATCGGCGAGCTGGAAATCATGATCGGCCCGGTCAGCGGCGTATCCAGATCCACGATCACATAGATCGCCGACGCAATCGACACCGCGCCCAGCGTAATCGTCACCAGCGCCAGCGCATTGCGCGGTGCGATCAACCCGAAGCTCAGAAAAATTACACAAAGCCAGAACGTCAGCGTCTTGAAGAAGGGCTGCGAAATCGAGCTGTGCGCCTCCTCGATGATCTTCCACCGCGCGTCTACCACGCGGCGAAATTGCGTCAGACTGTCGTCGAGCGCGCGCTGTTGCAGCGGATCGTGCGCGCGCAGCTGCCGCAATTGCCGGCCCACGGCGCTCAGCAATTCGCCGAGCTGCACGTTTTCCAGCTTCTGCGAGTTGTCGGGCGAGCCGAGATTTTTCGGATAGTCGCCGGCCGGGGCCGCCTCGCGCGGCCACGTCGACGCAATCGCCGCCGCCGTGTAGACGCGCAACAGTTTGCGCGCCGCGTCCGTGTCGCTGCCGTAATCTCGCAGCGTCATGTCGAGCTCGATGATGTCGGCGGCATATGTGCGCAAATCGTTCGCCGCCGTGTCGAAGCTCGATTTCGCCGACGCGGTCATCAAACCGAGCACCAGTGCGGCGAAGGTCACCAGCATGCCGATCACCAGTTGCACGAGCTGCACCGTTTCGTGCGCCTTATGTTCCTCGGGCAGCAGCGGCCGCACCCACACGCCGCAGCCGGTCGCCACGAGCAGCAGAACGAAAACCAGCAGAGCCGAGCCTATTTCCGACATAGCAATGCTCCCAGTGCGCTTGCGCCGTTTGGCGTCGTCATCCCTTGACGTCACGCAAACGCTTGCGCCGTCACCATAAAGTTTTCAGGCATTCAGCCGTAGTCCCTATGTGTGGCATTCGCTTAAATTCTGACAAAAGTTGCGGACCATGCCAAAACGGGCTTGGGCGCAGCATGCGTGGCCGGGGCACATTCACTGAGTATTCGGTCAGGCAGCCCAATCTGGAGACTAGCCCGATGCTGAAAAATCTGTCGATTCGCAGTTGCCTTACCTTGATGATCGCGTTCTTTGCCGCCGCGCTGCTGCTGGGCGCTGCGGCCGGGCTGCTGTCGCTGCGCTCGAGCAACGCGTCGCTGCAACAGATGTACACCGTGGATACGCCCGCCGTCGCCGACCTGGAAGGCAGCGCCGGCCAGTTGCTGCGGCTGCGCCTCGCGCTCGCCACGTACGCGTCGCTCGTGGATCTCAACGATCAGGACGGCGCAAACGCCGTGCTCAAACGTTTCGACCAGTACCAGAAAGCGTCGGACGAACGACTTGCCCATTATTTGAGCCGCGCCAGCGCCGACGAGAACGAGCAGCGCCTGATCAAGGATATGCAGACGAAGCGCGACACGTTCCTGCGCGAGGGCGTGCAACCGGCATTCGACGCGCTGAAAGCGGGTGACCGCCCCACGTTCCAGCAATTGCAGGCGCACAAGCTGCCGTCGCTCTACAGCGCATACGAAAAAGCGATGCTCGCGCTCGAGCAGTTGCAACTCGATCACGGCGCCCAGCGTTATCAGAGCGCACAGGATCTGTTTTACGCGATTTGCGTGACGGTGGCGATCGGCATTGTGATCTCGCTGCTGGGTTCGTTGATCGGCCGTGCCGTGCTGGTGCGCGCTATTGTGAGTCCCGTCGATGCCACCATCGCGCAGTTTCAACGGATCGCCAATGGTGATCTGACGGGCCGGATCGTCGTGACGAGCAATAATGAAATGGGACGCCTCGCCGCCGCGCTGCGCAAGATGCAGGAGTCGCTGATCGCGACGGTGAACTCGGTGCGTCAAGGCACGGAAGCCATCGACAGCGGCGTCAGCGAAATCGCAGCAGGCAACACGGATTTGTCGCAACGTACCGAGGAACAGGCGGCGTCGCTCGAGGAAACGGCTGCGAGCATCGAGGAACTCACGTCGACGGTCAAGCAGACCGCGGAGAACGCGAAGCAGGCGAGCTCGCTCGCGCAGGGGGCGTCGACGCTGGCCGCGCAGGGCGGCGAGCTCACGGAGAAGGTGGTCGGGACCATGCACGAGATCGTCGACGACTCGAAGCGTATTGCCGATATTGTCGGCGTGATCGAAGGGATCGCTTTTCAGACCAACATTCTCGCGCTGAACGCCGCGGTCGAGGCCGCGCGCGCCGGCGAGCAGGGGCGGGGTTTTGCGGTCGTCGCGAGCGAGGTGCGTTCGTTGGCACAGCGAAGCGCTGCGGCGGCGAAGGAGATCAAAACGCTGATCGAGGCGTCGACCGCGCGGGTGGAAAGCGGCTCGCATCTCGTCGAACGCTCGGGCTCCACGATGAGCGACATCGTGCAGGCTATCTCGCGCGTCAGCTCGATCATGGGCGAGATTGCGGCGGCGGCCACCGAGCAGAGCACCGGCATCGATCAGGTGAATCTCGCCGTCGCGCAAATGGATGAGGTCACGCAGCAGAATGCCGCGCTTGTCGAGCAGGCCGCGGCGGCGGCGAGTTCGCTGGAGGAGCAGGCGGGGAGGTTGACTTCCGCGGTGGCTGTGTTTCGGACCGAGGGCGGGGTGACGGCTTTGCCCGGCGTGGCGGGTGCGAGGGAAGAGCTGGGTGTCGGGGCTGCGGCGCTTTCTTCTTAAAACCCTTGGCCTTTCCTTGTTGTCTCGGTGGTCTATTGGTGTTGCCCCTGTGCGGGGCGGCACCTACTTTCTTTGCATGCCGCAAAGAAAGTAGGCAAAGAAAGCGGCTTTACACCGCTAGCTCATAAGCGGGTCCCCTGGCTTGGAGGGGGCAGTGGTGCATCTGGAATCTGTGTTCTCGCACATTCCGCGTGAGTGACAAGGCAGTCATTCTTCCGGCGGCGCTTCGCGCGCCGCAGCGGTCGCTCTCTATTCGCTGCCGCTTTTTCTTCTTCTACTGCTGTGCGGCGTAGTACTTTGCCAGGCTGTCAATTTCCGCCGATGTCATGTGGCGCGCCACATTGCGCATCTGCTCATTGATGTCGTTGTGACGTGCGCCCGAAGCAAAAGCCCGCATTTGCGCCGCAAGATAAACCGACGACTGGCCGCCGAGCCATGGCGCCGAGCCCTTGCGGTCGAGCTGGCCGTGGCAGGCCGCGCACGGCGCGATGTTGCGCTGCGGATCGCCCTGCATCGCGAGGCGCACCGCGTTGGCATCGGGCGTGCTGCCGGTCGGCGCGACTTCCGCCGCCGGACCCCGAGGCAGCGACGCATAGTAAGCGGCGAGATCGTGCAGGTCCTGATCGCTGCGAGCCGCGACGATCGGCTGCATGATCGCGTTCTGCCTCACGCCCTGCTGAAAATCGCGTAATTCCTTGTACACGACGTCCGCGTATTGGCCGGCCAATGCCGGCGCCGTGATTTGCACGGTGCCGAGCACGCCGTGGCACATCGAGCAATTTTGCGTGGCGATCGTCGCGCCGCGTCCGATCGAAATGGCGTCGGCTTTCACGCGCCGCGGCGGCGGCAATACCACCACGTTGCTCGGCGCCGGGCCGGCGACATTCGTGCCGCTATACCAGCTCGACGGCGCGCCCGCCGCGCTGCAGATGGTTGCCCACAAGCCGCGGCCCGCAAACGCGCTATTCGCGGACGGCAGCCAGATGAAGCCGATCAGTATCGAGATGATGGCAATCGCGAGCGTGCCCCCGACGCTTACCGTGAACCACGGGTTGCGCAAGCTGAAGACGCGTTCCTGGTTCATCGCTGTGCTCCAACGACAACCGCCGGCACCGAAGTCTGCGGCAGTTTCAGCAATTGAACGATCGGCACGCTGTAGTTGACGACGGTCAGACCGATCATCAACGCCACCCACAAGCCGAAGGTATTGAGCGCGGCCGGCACGCGCTCGACGGGATGCACCGCAGTCGAGAAACGGAAGCCTGGTTGCTGAACCGCCGGGCCGAATTGCGACTTCGCGAGAATGTAGATGAAGAGCACGCCCGACACCACGAGAATCAGGCCGCCCACCGCCGACATGCCGACCCAGAACGCCTGCGACTCGAGGCCCGGCATGTGGTAATCGTAATAAGCCATGCGGCGCGGCGCGCCGAGCAGGCCGACGTAGTGCCACGGCAGCGTCACCACGAGCATGCCGATGAACCACAGCCACAACTGCGTGCGCACGAGCTTCAGCGAGACGATCGCGCGGCCGGTCAATTGCGGCCACAGTTCATACGCAATCGCGAAGTACATGATGACGATCGCGCCGCCGAAGATCAGATGGAAGTGACCCGTGACCCATTGCGTGTTGTGCACCGTGGTATTCAACTGGTAGCTCATATTGATGAGACCGCCGGCGCCGCCGAGGCCGAGCATCACGAATGAGAACGCGACGACGAGCATCATCGGATTTTGCCAGGGCAACGCCGTGAGCCAGCCGAACGCGCCCTTGCCGCCGCGCAGCCGGCCGGCGATTTCCACCGACGCGCAGATCGTGAACACAGTCAGCAGCGTGGGCACGGAAACCATGCCGGTAAAGACCGCGTGCAGGAACTTGAAGCCCGAGCCGACCTGCGGATCCGCGAACAGATGGTGAATGCCGATCGGCATCGCGAACACGAGAAACAGAATGAACGACACGCGCGCCATCGAATCGCTGTACAGCCGCCCGCCGATCGCACGCGGCACCAGCGTGTAATAGGCGATGTAGGCGGGAATCAGCCAGAAGTAGACGATTGCGTGCAGCGTCCACGAAAACAGTACGCGTGACAGGCCGGCGTCGATCGTATTCTTGAGGCCGAACGCGACCGGCAGAATCTGCAACAGGATTTCGAGCGCGGCACCAATTGCGGTCCACGCCCACAAGTACGCACCGGCCACGTTCGCGAACATGGCGAGCGGCACCGGCTTGCCGGGGTTCGCCCGGCGCCAGATGCGCAGGTTGACGTGCATCAGCGCGACCCAGATCCACGAACCGACCACCACCAGCACCACGCCCAGGTAATAGAACGGACTGCCGATCATCGGCGGATAGAACGTGTAAAGCACCGACGCCTTGCCGAGCGCGACGGGCACCATCGCCATCACCGCGCCGACCGCCAGCATGATGAACGCGGCCCACGCCCATTTGAGGCCGGCGAGGCGCTGCGCGAGCGCGAGTTCGACAATGGCGTAGCCGAAGCCCATCGAGACCAGAGTGGGCAGCACGTACGCCATGACCGAGCCGTGCGCGGTGACCGAGCGGTAGTACAACTCGGGGTCGCCGATCCACGGGGCGAGCGGGCTGCGCACCAGCATCTGCCAGGCGCCGAGAAAGAGCGCAATGATGAACGCGATGAAGGCGAGCCAGAAATGCGCGAGAACGAGTCGCTTAGCGTGAAACACAGCTGAGCCTCCGTGATTGTCGGGCCTGTTCGAAGAAAGCCGCTTTGTCGATCACCTTGACATGCGCCCACATGGCCTGATGGCCGAAGCCGCAGAACTCGTGACAGGGCATGGTGTGATCGGCGGGCGTGTCGAAGCGCGTATTCAGCGTCGCGACGTAGCCGGGCACGACCATCGTGTTGATGTTGGTGTCGGTGACGAGCAGGCCGTGCACGACGTCGGCGCTCGTCGCGCGAATCGTGATCGGCGTGTCCGCGGGCACGAGCAGGCACTGCGGCGTGAACGAATACTGCTGCGCGATGAAACGCACCACGACCGAGCCGTCCGGCTCGACCGCACTGCCGAGATTGTCTTCGACGAATTCGCCGGAGAGTTGCAGACGCGACGGGTCGATGGTCTCGACGCGTGACGGCGGCATCATCGCCCAATGCAGTCCGGAGAAGACGATCACGGCGAGCATCAGCACGATCAGCGCGCTCGCGAAAATTGCCCAGCGGCGTTCCGCACGCACGGCGACTGCGTGGCCGCTGCCGGGCTGATGCTGGGAGTCGGGGGAATGGGTGGACATGGTCAGTGCACGACGCCGCGCGGCAGGAACACAAGGAAGTAGAAGGCGAACCAGATCGCCATGACGATCAGCGTGGCCACGCCCGCCACGGCAACGGCGCCGTGCGGACCGGCGGCTACCACGCGGTCGACTTCTTCATCCGTGGACGGGCGCGCAGCGCGCGTATCGTTCGCTTCCATTCGAGGCTTCTCCAGTTTCCGATGCAGCGGCGGGTGCGCGGCCGCCGCGTCGTTAATGCAGCGGCGCGTTGCGTAGTTCGTTGACCTCGTGCGCGGTCACGGGCTTGCCGTGATTGCCCCACGCGGTGCGGATATACGTCACGACGGCGGCGGCTTCGGTGTCGTTCAATTCGTGTGCAAAAGGGGGCATGCCGTAAGGCTCCGGATTGCGTTTCGTGCCAGGCGGGAAGCCGCCGTTCAGCACGATGCGGATCGGGTTGACCGAGGAATCCATTTCGATCGACTGGTTGCCCGCGAGCGGCGGGTAGTGCTGCAACTGACCTTCGCCTTTCGCGCCGTGACACAGCGCGCATTTGTCCGCGTAGATCTTCTCGCCGAGCGCGAACAGGTTGGTGTCGGTCGCCGCAGTCGGGCCGGACTTGCGGCCGGAATTGTCGGGCAGCGTCTTCAGATACACGGCCATGGCCTTGACGTCTTCGTCGGTCATGTATTGCAGGCTGTGGTACGTGACTTCGGCCATCGGGCCGTACACCGCGCCGCGGTCCGAAATGCCCGCCTGCAGCAGATCGACGATGTCTTTGATGCTCCAGTCGCCGAGCCCGCCGTCCTTGTCGGAGGTGAGCGACGGTGCATACCAGTTCTGCACCGGAATCAGACCGCCCGCGAACTGCTCGCTCTGCGACGAGCCGCCGAGCATGTTGATCTTGGTGTGGCACATGGTGCAGTGCCCGAGCCCTTCGACGAGATACGCGCCGCGATTCCATTCCACCGAACGCGTCGGATCGGGCTTGAATTCGCCTTCGCGGAAATACAGCGTGCGCCAGCCGTACAGCAATTTGCGCTGGTTGTACGGAAAGCGCAGCGTGTGCTTGCGGTTCGCCTCGCGCACCGGCTCAACAGATTTCAGATAAGCGAAGATCGCGTCCGAGTCCTCGCGCGTCACCTTGGTGTATTGCGCGATCGGCATGGCCGGGTAGAGCAGCGCGCCTTCGGGCGTGATGCCGGTGCGCATCATGCGGAAGAACGCCTCCTCGCTCCATGTGCCGATGCCGTATTGCGCGTCCGGCGTGATGTTCGGCGAGTAGAGCGTGCCGAACGGCGTTTCCATCGGAAGGCCGCCCGCGAACAGCTTGCCGCGCGGCGCGGTGTGGCAGGCCACGCAGTCGCCTGCGCGCGCGAGGTATTCGCCGCGTTTGACGATGTCCGGGCGAGTGTCCGCGGACGTGCCGGCTTTGGCCGCCGCGCTTTCCGCGGCGCGCGCCTGTGCGACGAAGGTTGGCAACGGCGCGGACACGCGGGCGAGCGTCGCGCTACCGGCCACGAGCGCTGCAACGACGATCAGCGAGAAACGGCGGCGCGTCATCAGGCGAGAACAACGAAGTAGCGATTTCATTGCGGTTGGCTCCCGCAGGCGAGAGGCAACCGTTGCGCCGATGCCGGCGCGGGCCGCGGATCGGCTGGGCGCGGTTGGCGCGCAAGCCACGTGGAGACGGCGGTGATGTCCTTGTCGGTGAGCTTGACGGCAATGGAGCGCATGCAGTCGGGCGCGAGCGCATGGCGCGTACCGGAGCGCCAGGTGCCCATTTGCCCGGCGATATAGCTCGCATGCAGACCGAGGAGGCCAGGAATGCCCGGCTGCTGACCGGTCATGCGCGCACCATGACACGCGATGCACGCGGGAATCTTGCGCGCCGGATCGCCTTGCGTGACGAGCCGCTGACCGGCGGCGAGCACCGCGGGCGCGACGTCGGATTGATCGGCGTTCGGATACGGCGGCTGAAGATCGGCGAAATACTGACTGATTTTGCGCAAATAGTCGTCGGGCAGAAAAGCAACCAGATAACCCATTGGCGGATAGGTGCGGCCGCCGTCACGAAATGCGGTTAGCTGATTGAACAGATACTCGGCGGGTTTGCCGGCGATGCGCGGGAAATAATCGTTGTTGAGGCCTTGACCTTGCACGCCATGGCACGAGGTGCAGGCACGCACGCGTTCGTCCATGGCCGAAGGCATTGCACCGGCCGCAGCCCCGGCCGCGAGCGCGGTGCCGCTCCACACTACGTGGAGCACGAATAAAACGGCAAATCCCAATGCTCTACGATGCACGTCGGGCCTCGCTGGGGAACGTTCTTTTATCGGTTCTGCTTCACCTGCATTCGCGGCTGGTTTTCGATCCAGCCTCGATATGCCATGCACAGCGGGTCTGCCACTTCGCTACTCGGACAACTTCAGACAGATTCAGACAGCCTAAGACAGCAAACGGAAGCTTATGCTGGATGGCGAAATCTGATTCGCCATGGCGATGCAATGGCTTGATCGAAATCAATCAGACGCGTGAGGCGCCGAAATACGGCGACTGATTCACTGCCGGCTTGACGCCTGGTTGGCCGATGCCCATCACCGGTCGAAGGGACTTATTGATTTGTCTTTGACCATCATAGGTGTCGATCAAAGCGCTTTCAACACCTCGATTCGCCTTGCATATAAACGGCCGTGGTCAAGCCATAGCGGGATTTGGTGGACTCAACTGAAGAGCCGCATTAACGCCGTGCGCGCATTGCTGACGCGTTCGCTTTCGCCGATCCGCCCCGGCAACAGGTGAAACTCGACGGCCGGCAGCGCAGGCAAGCCGATGCCGGGCGGGCAGGCCATCACGCCCGCTCCGATCGACGATTCGTTCAGGCACGAGATGCCGAGCCCCGCCTTCAGCGCGAGTTGCAATCCGGCCACGCCGGAGGCCGAGTGGGAGACCACATAGGGCACCTTGTTTTCGTCGAGCAGCTTGACGACGAAGCGCTGCAACTGGCAGCTCGACGGCAACAGGACCAGTGGGTACGGCGCGCCGGGTCGGGCATCCGCATCGGCGGCACTGACCCACAGCAGCTTCTCGCGCCGCACGACGGTGCTCTGTGCACTGCCGCGCCGGCTCGGCCCGCGCGCGCTGCCCGTGACGAGCCGCAACGAGAGGCCGATGTCGAACGACGCATCGTCGCCGGCATGGCTGTCGATCACGGCGCTCGGCAGCACGGTCACATGCAGCTTCAGCCGCGGATGCTGCTCGGAGAACGTCTTGAGGATGCGGGCGATGTCGTGCGGCCGGTAATAGTCGGTGATGGCAATGCGCAGCTCGCCGTCGAGCGAGCGGCCTTGCAGATCCTCGAACGCCGCTTCGCTCATCGCGAGGATGCGCCGCGCATGCTCGAGCAGGCGGCTACCCGCGGGCGTCGCGCTCACGCCTTGTTTGCTGCGCACGAAAAGCGGCTGGCCGGCGCGCTCCTCGAGCTTCTTTAACTGCTCGCTGACTGACGATTGCGACAGGAACACGCGCTCCGCGCCGGCCGAAACGCTGCCCGATTCGGCGACGGCAACGAAGGTCCGCAGCTGGGTGAGGTCGAATCCGCGCTGGCTCATGTTTCGCTAGAACCGATGGATAGCATCTGAATTTCCGGCTTTTCCGATGGAAACCGTCGCCGTAGCATACCTCCAAAATCATCGCGGAGGAATCATGGCAAACGGATTGACGGCAAGCGGACTCATCACCGGCCACCGCACGGCGAGCCACAGATGGAAGGTGTTGGGCGTGGGCTTCGCGGCGAACGCGAGCTTTTCGGCGGCCTTCTCAGGCATTCCCACGACGGCGGTCTATTTGCGCTCGGGTTATCACCTCGGCAACGACGGCCTCGGCCTCGTGCTCGGCATGCTCGGGTTGGGCATTGCGGTGAGCGAACTGCCCTGGGGGCTGTTGACCGACCGCTGGGGCGATCGTCGCGTGCTGTTGCTGGGGCTTCTTTCGACTGCCGCGGCGCTCGCCGGCCTCGCGTTGTTTGCCGCGCCGTCCGGCGCACAGGTGCCGCATATCGCGACGCTTGCGCTCGGCTTGCTGCTCGTCGGGCTGCTCGGCGGTAGTGTCAACGGGTCGAGCGGCCGCGCGGTGATGGCATGGTTCCGCGAAGGCGAGCGCGGACTGGCAATGAGCATTCGTCAAACGGCGGTGCCCGCGGGCGGCGGGGTCGGCGCGTTACTGCTGCCGCTGCTCGCCGCGCGGTTTGGTTTCGTGAGCGTCTACGCGGTGCTCGCGCTCGCGTGCGCGATAACGGCGGCGTTTGCATGGCAATGGCTGCATGAACCGGCACATGCCGAAGCCGGCGATGCACGCGCGGCGCATGCCGATGCGGTTCCGGTCGCACACGGCGCACACCCCGTTGCCCGCTCGCCGCTGGGCGAAATCGGCATCTGGCGCGTGGCACTCGGGGCCGGCGCGCTTTGCGTGCCTCAACTTGCTGTCGTGACCTTCGGAACCGTATTCCTGCATGACTTTGGCCACGCCGGCGTGCTGAAGATCAGCGTGGCCATGGCCGCCGTACAGGTCGGCGCCGCCATCGCGCGTGTGTGGAGCGGCCGGTGGACGGACCAGCGCGGCAACCGGCGCGCTTACATGCGCGGCTGCAGTCTGCTGACGGCTGTGCTGTTCGCCGCGCTCGCGCTTGCCACGGGCGTCGCCGGCATCCAGCACGCCGCGACGCCGACGGTCGGGCTGATCCTCGCGTCGATGATCGTGCTCGGCGGCGTCAGCGCGTCCGCATGGCACGGCGTCGCCTTCACCGAACTCGCGACGCTCGCCGGCACTCAGCGCGCCGGCACGGCGCTGGCAATCGGCAACACCTGCGTGTTCCTCATGCTGTTTTTTACGCCGCTCGCGATTCCGCCCCTGCTCTCGCTCGGATCATGGCCGATGGTGTGGGCGGTGGCCAGCATCAGCGCGCTGATTGCATTGCCGGTTTTCCCGCGTGTGCAACGCATCGGCCCCGCCAGCGGCGCGCAAAACTGCAATGCCGCTCGATGATCGCCGGCACTATGAATTGCCGAGCTCCGCGACTTTGATCGAAGGTCGCGCAAGACGGCGTTATTGGCAGGCGAATTCCGCGACCGTTCTTCTCGAATTATTCATTTTGAGTATTCAGGCTTTTGTCGTCGGGACGACACGATTGACGGATCTATTCACGGAGAATCACGCGCGCTGCGATTTTCGCTGCGCGCGTGGCGGTGATTTTATCGGCGTCGATCCGTGGCGCTTCGTTGCACCCATTCCTACAGTAAGCCGGTCCTCCTTGCGTTGGTGACCCGCTCGCGAGACTTCTCGCATGACCGCCCGAGGTCCGCTGCGGGCGGCGCTTGCATTGCCTCTGTCAGTAATGCGGACGGTGATTGTCAGAATGTTCGTCGAAGGTCACCCCCTCGCGGAAATTGCCGCTGCTCCCGGATGCCATCGCCGCACTGTTATTCGGCAAAGGCATGCGGCCATAACAAAACTTGGCTTTACTAACGATCCTGGTTATTCTCGTGCGTCGGGTACATTGAAATTCTTAAAATTGAATCGCATAGCTAAGCAATTTAATCGACGTGGTTATTGAGGTTGTTTCAAAGCTGTTTCGGATCGATCTTATGTTTAAAGCCGGCGGAATGCCGGATGATCGAACACGGCCAGTTGCGCATGAGACGACGACGGGAGCCAGGATATGGAGAAGAGGTAGACGATGGGCGAGACGGCTGAAATAGGCGCGCCGGTTCGGGCGATCATCGCGGACGATCATCCGCTCGTCCTGTTGGCGATCGAGAATCTGATGAGCGGCTACCCCAACATGGAGGTGGTCGGCCGGGCGCTCGACGCGACGGAGCTTTTTGCCGAGGTCGAACGCACGGGATGCGACCTCGTGCTCATGGATCTCTACATGCCAGGCGGCGCGGACGGCAGTGGCATCGAGGCGGTTCGGCAGTTCAGGCGGCGTTATCCCCATGTCGCGCTCGTCGTGCTCACCATGGAAACGGAGGCCGCGGCGCTGCAAAGCGTTCTCGCGCTGGGCGTGCATGCGCTGATCAGCAAGCGCGACCGCATCGATCTGATTCACGTGGCGATCGTCACAGCGCTCGCGGGCGAATCGTATCTGGGGCCGGCCGTGCGCGCGCTCATTGCCGAGGCAACGGCCATGCAGCGTCTCGACTTCGTGCGTTCCGTGTTGTCGCGGCGCGAGCTCGAGGTGTTCACACAGTACGCGTCGGGGCTCGGCGTCACGGAAATTGCCGGCCGGCTGGGGCGCAGCGTCAAGACCATCAGCGCGCAGAAATGCACGGCCATGCGCAAGCTGGCGCTGTACAGCGACGCCGAACTGTTCCGTTTCGCTGTCGAGCACGGCGTGGTGTCCGAGGCGCGCGTCGAAGGTCGCTGACCTGCGGCGCACGTGCAGACAGAGGCTGCGCGCAGCCGGCGCGGCCAGCAAACCAATGCATTGGCGTTGTTCGGGGGAAGTACTTTTGTACTCGGCAAGCCAGTCGATCACATAAGAAAACAATGACAGAGAAAATGCGCGTTATCGTGGCGGACGACCACGACTGGATCCGCGTCGGCGTGACGAGGTTGTTGCAGGCCGCGCCTGGCGTCGAAATCGTTGGCGAGGCCTGCGACACACATGGCCTCGCCAGCCTGCTCGACAACTGCGAGTGTGACGTCGTCATATCCGACATCGGCATGCCCGGACTGGACGGCGGCAGCAATGCAGTTTCGTTCCTGCGTCGCGTGTTGCGGGGCCGCGTCCATCCACCGGTTGTCGTGCTCACCATGACCTCTCAGGCGCACATGCTGTCGGGGCTTCTGCATCTGGGCGTCAGCGCTATCGTCGACAAGCGCGACACGGCCGCTGCGTTGATCGACGCGATCCAGGCAGCCATGGCCGGAGACGTCTATCTGTCGGAACAGGTACGCATCGTGATGAAGACGGCAGAGGCGCCGCCGCAGCCGCGTGCCGGTGTTCTGAGCGCGCGCGAATGGGAAATATTTCAGCTTTATGCGCAAGGCTTCGCGGTGCACGAAATTGCCGCGCGTGTTCAGCGCAGCGGCAAAACCATCAGCACTCAGAAGCGTACCGCCATGCGCAAGCTCGGCCTCGAAACCGAGTCCGATCTTGTCGACTACGCGCGGCAGATCGGTTTGATCTAGCGGAACCCGTGCGGCCACTCGCGCCTATCCCCAGCTCGCAGTCCCGAAATTAGGAGTCTTCTGATTGGTCGAGACGCCTGGCCCCTCCATAGTTGCGAATTAGCTTCGGCATTTGCAGACGTTGGCCTCATCGAAGCAGTGATTTCTTGAGGCCGCGCCGGGCAAAGCCGGGAACTTGAGGCGGGCGCCTCGCGCAAATCACGCGGCGCCGTCTGCTTTGCATAGCGACAGGAGGGCGGCATGGCCGTGCTAGGTAAGCGGTTGTTGGTCGAAGGTGTGGGTACCGCATGGCTTGTGTTCATCGGCTGCGGCAGTATCGTGTTGAACACCGGCGCCGTTCAGCAGGGATACGGCGTACTCGAGGTCTCGCTGGCATTCGGCGTTGCGCTCGCCACGGCGAGTTACTGGTTTCGCGAAACCTCCGGCGCCCATTTCAATCCGGCCGTCACGGTCGGCTTCACCGCCGCGCAACGGTTTCCAGTCAAAGACCTGCTGCCCTACATTGCCGCGCAGATTCTCGGCGCGGTCGCGGCCGCAGCGCTCCTCGTCTATGTGGCGAACGGTCGCCCCGGCTTTGACATGGGCGCGAGCGAATTCGCGGCCAATGGCTTTGGCGATCACTCGCCTTCCGACTACAAGCTGCACTCGGCGCTCGTCGTCGAATTCGTGCTGTCGTTCGCGTTCGTCATGGTGAGTCTCGTCGTGGCCAAGCGATACAAGGCGGAGCCTGGCGGCCCGATGGTGGTCGGCGGATGTCTCGCGCTCATCTATCTGGTGTCGATTCCGGTGACCAACGGCTCGGTCAATCCGGCGCGCTCCACGGGGCAGGCACTGTTCGTCGGCGATTGGGCGCTCGACCAGCTGTGGCTGTTCTGGGCGGCGCCCATGTCCGGGGGCGTGCTGGCCGGCTTTCTGTTTTCGTTCCTTGGCGGACGATCGGACCCGTCCTCCGCTGCGCTGGCCGACGGGCACAGCGAAGCCGCTTGAGCCGCGCCGTGTCGCTGAATTTCATCGCCATGCGCTTGCAGACGGCTACGAGAGCGCGCGTGCTGCGGCGTGCGTGGATGTGGCTCGCCGGGCTCTGTCTGCTCGCTGCGGCGCAGTTGGCGGCCATCGCGCAGCCGTTCGGCGAACCCGCGGCACGGCAGACGGCCGGCGCCTTTCCGCAGCACATCACCGTCGGCGTCCTTGCAGACAACTGGCTGCCGTTCGACTCGCTGCAGGACGGCCGGCTGAGCGGAATGAGCGTCGATTACCTGCGCGCGCTCGTCGGGCCGGGCGTCGCGATCGAGCCCAAGGCCTATCCTGACATGCCGCAACTGATCGCCGCCGCATGCGCGGGCGAAGTGGATCTCGTGATGAGCCTCGCCCGCACCCCGGAGCGCGAGCGTTGCATCAGTTTCACGGCGCCGTATTTTCGCGCGTCGACGTCGGCGGTGGTCCGCCGCGACAGCGACATGTACGAGGGTCCGGCGCGCATTGCAGCGGCGTCCATTGCAATCGAGAAGGGCTTTGCGCTCGAGCGCTCCTTGCGCGAGCGCTTTCCGCATGCGCAGATCAGCGCGTTCACGTCGACGCACGCGGCGCTCGCCGCCGTCGCCCATGGCGATGCCGACGTCTATCTCGGCTTTACGCCTGCCGTCCAATATGCGCTCGCGACGGAGGAATTCCGCAATCTGCGCGTGGCATTCGAGGAAACCACCAAAAGCGCGGAGCTGCGTTTCGGTGTGCCGCGCAGCCGCGTCGCATTGCGCGACAACCTCGACCGCGCGCTGGCCTCCATGAATCAGGCCGACGAAACGGCGATTCGCGTGCACTGGCTTTCCGGCAATTTCGGCGTGAAGCCTGAGCTCGCCACTTCGCGTCTGGAACTCACGCAGCAGGAACGGGCCTGGCTGCGCTCGCTGCCGCCGTTGCAGGTCGGCTTCGACAGCAGTTGGCCGCCTTTCAGCTATATCGACACGTCCGGGAGCCCCGCCGGCGTGACCTCCGACTACCTCGCCTACCTGAGCCGCACGCTTGGCGTCGTGTTCAACCGCGCGCGGCAACCCGACTGGCCGAGCACGATCGAAGCCTTTCAGCGCGGCGAACTTGCGGTCCTCACCACGGGATCGAGCAACGATCCACGCCTCGCGAAGGCGCGGCATACGCGCGCGTACGAGAGCTATCCACTCGTCATGGTCGGGCGCGACGACGAGCCTGCTGCGCGTGCCCTCAGCGATTTCGCCGCGCGGCGCATCGTGGTGTCGTCGCATGTCGCCGGGGTCGACCCGCTCGCCTTTCAGCGCGTTCCGAAGGACCACGTGGTCATCGCGCCCAGCCTCGACGAGGCGCTGCGCATGGTGGCGTCCGGCGAGGCGGACGTGGTGGTGGAAAACGTAGCCGCCGTGGACATCGTGCTCAAGCGCCAATACGCGGGCGTGCTGAAGATTCTCGGCACCGTCGGCGAATCGGACGCGCTCGACTTTGCCGTGCGCCCTGATCTGAGCCCGCTCGCCGGGCTGATCGACCGCGCGCTGCTGGCCATGCCGCCCGCCGAGAAACAGCGCATCCGGCAAAAATGGGTGACCGGCAATGCGGCCGGTGTGGGTACATGGAGCGTTTCCGCGGTGCGTCTGCTGCCCGTGCTTATCGGCATCGGCGTGGCGTTGCTCGTTACGTTGCGCGCGTATCTGCTTCTGCAGCGCGAAGTGCGCCGCCGCAAGAAGACGGAGCGCGAACTCGCGCTGCAACTGAACTTCCAGGAAACCATGATGCAGATGGTGCCCTATCCGCTCGTCGCCAAAGACCTGCAAGGCCGCTATATCGCCGTCAATGGTGCATATGAAGAAGCGTGCGGGCTCGGCCGCGAGGCAGTTCTTGGGCGCACCACCATGGAGGTGCAGACGTGGGGCGAGGCCAACAGCCGCGTGCTCGACCAGATGCGGCTCGACTTGCTCGAAGGCGGCGACATGGCTCAGGTGGAGCTTCAGTTCGAGCGCAGTCCCGGCGATGTGCGGCATGGCCTGTTCTGGACGAGCATCTGCCGCGGCAACGACGGCCAGCCGGTGTGTTCGCTCGGCACCATGGTCGACATCACCGATATCCGGCGCGCCGAAATGCGTGCGCGCGATACCGAGCGGCGGCTATTCGACGTCACGCGCTCGTTGCCGGCGGTGGTGTTCCAACTGCGACGCACGGCGGACGGCGCCTATTCGTTCCCCTACATCGGCGGTGCGCCAGGACTTCTGCTTCGCCAGGGGCGGAGGAGAGACGCTTGCCGCGAGCACGCCGACTTCGAACGCATCTGCGAAGAAGACCGTGCCTTTGTGATGGCCGAGCTCGAGCGTTCGGCGCGGCTGGAGACGCCCGTGCTGGTCGAATTTCGTCTCGGTCCCGAGCAGGAGTTCAAATGGACCCGCGCGGAAGTGGTGCCGCGCCGCGAGGCGGACGGAAGCGTCGTGTGGAGCGGCTATTGGGTGGACGCGAGCGTCGAACATGCGCGTGCCGAGGAACTCGCTCGCGCGCGCGACGTCGCCGAGGCCGCTTCACGCGCCAAAGACGACTTCTTCGCAATGATGAGCCACGAAATCCGCACGCCGATGAACGGCGTGCTCGGCCTCGTCGAAGTGCTGGAGCGCACGCCGCTCAATGCGGACCAAGGCGAAATGCTCGGCATGATTCACGAGTCGGCGGGCGCGCTGCTGCAAATTCTCGACGATCTGCTCGACTACTCGAAAATCGAGGCGGGGCGCCTGACCATCGAGGCGGAGCCCATCGACCTGCGCGAACTGGTTGACAACGCGGTGGGCCTGCTCGCCGGGCGCGCGCACGAGAAGGGTCTGAAAGTCCGCGTGGACATTGCCTCCGACGTCGCCGCCACGCTGCGCGGCGACAGCGTGAGGTTGCGGCAGGTGCTCTTCAACCTGCTCGGCAACGCGATCAAGTTCACGCCCGCGGGCCAGGTGGACGTGAGCGTGGCTGTCGTTGCGCAAACGAGTGAGCTTCAGACGATCGAGGTGATCGTGGAAGACACCGGCATCGGCATTGCAGCCGATGTTCAGGCGAAACTGTTCGAGCCGTTCGTGCAGGCCGAATCTTCCACCACGCGCCGCTTCGGCGGTACCGGCCTCGGTTTGACCATTTGCCGCAAGCTGATCGAATTGATGAACGGCTCGCTCGCGCTGGAAAGCGAACCGGGCCGCGGCACACGCATGACGGTGCGTCTCGGCATGCCGGTCGAGACGCGAGGCTATTCGGTGAACGGCTTGCGCGGCAGGCGCGGTCTCGTCGCGATCAACGACGCGCGAGTCGGCCAGGCGCTCGTCCATTTCGGGCAAGCGCTGGGGCTCGAACTGCGCCACATGCCTGCGGATGCTGTCGAACTGCGTTGCAGCGCCGCGCTCGGCGGCATCGATCTGCTGTTCGTGAGCGAGGACGTGAGGTTGCCCGCCAACGTTAGACACAGCGTGCGGGTCATATCGCTCACGGAAAAAGCGAAGCCCACCGGTTACCGCATTCTCGAAGACAATGTGCGCCTCAGCATCAATCCAATCTCGTGGCGCGGGCTCGGGGCGGCGTGCGCGGCGGCCATGACGGGGCTTCAGTCCGTGCCGGCGCCGTCGGCCGGGATGCCGCGACCTGAGCGGATCACCGCGCCGCCGGACCGCGAGCGGGCCATCGCGAGCGGCCGGCTGATCCTTGTCGCTGAAGATCATCCGGTGAATCAGGAGCTGATTCGGCATCAGCTGGCGCTGCTCGGTTTCGCGTGCGACGTCGCCAACGACGGCGCCGAAGCGCTGGCCGCGCTCGAACACACGAGTTATGGATGCCTGATCACCGACTGCCATATGCCGAACGTGTCCGGCTACGAGTTGACGCGTCGCATCCGCGAGCGCGAGCGCGAGCAGGGCGGCGCGCAGCGTCTGCCGATTCTCGGCGTGACCGCGAACACCGCGCCCGAAGACTTGCGCCTGTGTCGCGAAGCGGGCATGGACGAGAGTCTCATCAAGCCGACGCGCCTAGCCACGCTGCGCGAGTATCTGAGCCGCTGGTTCGGCACGGACAGCGCGTGGCAGGCCGCGCCGGCCGAGACCGCCGACGCAGCTGACATTGCCGGGTCGTCGGCAAAGGCCGCTGATCCGTTCGTCCCCGTCGACCTCGGTCAGATGACGCAACTGTGGGGCAGCGAATCCACGGTGAAGGCGTTGCTCGATTCGTTCGTCTCTTCCGTGCGCGAAGACATTCAGTCGCTCGCGCCGTTGCTCGAGAACATGGACGGGGTCCGCGTGCGCGAGTGGCTTCATCGCGTGGCGGGAGCAGCGAGCGTGCTGCAGTATCCGCCGCTGATCAGCGCGCTGGACGACTATCGCCGCCTGATCCTCCGTTCCCCGGAGCGCACGCGCCGCGACGGACTGGCGCTCATCGACAGATGCAACGCGATGCTCGACGGCATCGAGCAGCAAGCCGCGTTGCTCGCCTGATCGTTTCGCTCCCTGCGGAGACTCGCATGCTCGCGACAACCCTCCGTCAACCGCATTGCAATGAAGCGGGGCAATGAAGCGGGGCAAAAAACCCAGGCGAAAAAAAACGCGGCCGAAGCCGCGTTAAAGATTTGGAGACATCCCTCGATGAAGGAGTCACTTCTCGCGAGCCCAAAGCATACCCGGGATCGCGCGGATAATTCATTACAGAATTTGCAAATAACCGTTTCAAAAGCTCGCAACAGGCGCGCCAAGCAGCGCGCCGCCACGCAGACGTCGACGCGCTTTCCACGGCCGACGTGCTCCGACGTTTTGCACTAGTATGTGATGGCTTCGCCGCCGGCCCACAGGTCGATGGGTCGGCGCTGGGGCGCAACCAGTCGGAGAAGACCATGATCACGCTAAAAAAACTGAATCTGGCGGTGGCTGTGTGGGCGGCAATGGCGGGTGTGGCGTTTGCGGACACCGTCGCATTGAAGGCAGACCTCGAACCTTCCAGCGAAGTGCCGCCTCGTGTGAGTCACGGGCACGGCGCGCTGAATGCAACTTTTGACACGTCGACGAAATCGCTGCAATGGACGGTCAGCTACGAAGGGCTGAGCGGCCCGGTAACAGCCGCGCATTTCCACGGCCCGGCGCCCGTGGGGCAAAACGCGAAAGTGCAGGTGCCCATCGACAAGAACGCGCTCGCGAGTCCGATTAAAGGCTCGGCTGCGCTCAGCGAACAGCAGGTCACCGACCTGATGGCGGGTCAGTGGTACTTCAACATTCATACCGCGCAAAATCCAACCGGTGAAATTCGCGGGCAGGTCTTGCCGGCAAACTGACACGTCCGGAAAAATCGCAAGAGTCGCGCCGCGCCGCGTGTTTAGCGCGCGCCGCGGCCGCGGCTTTTTCGAGATTAGAAGCCGCCGTCCACCGGCGCTGCGGTCAACGCACGTACCATGAGGGGACATTTCCGAAGGAGCATGTCCCGATGAGTTGGCAAAGCGCACTCGCGTGCTGGTTTTTGCGCAGGCAGTTTCGCCCTCGAACGCTACATCCGCAGATCGACGTGAACAAGGCGCGCGCATTGACGGCAAAGCGCGTCTGGTCGCCGGATGTGCCGCGCGGCTGGCGTCTGCGGCAGCTGAATGGCGCCGACGGCGAGCCGCGCGGAGAATGGATTGAGCGCGTGGGCGCCGAGCCCGCAGCCGGCCCGCAAGCCACGGTGTTGTACTGCCACGGCGGCGGCTATTACTTCTGCTCGCCGCGAACCCATCGGTCGATCGTGTTCGGCCTCGCCACGCGTGCAAACGCGCCGGTCTTTTCGCTGGACTACCGCCTCGCGCCCGAGCACCGTTTTCCTGCCGCGCTCGACGATGCAACCGCCGCCTATCGCCAGTTGATCGCCGACGGCACGCCGCCGCGGTCCATTGTCATTGCAGGCGATTCCGCGGGCGGCGGCCTTGCGCTCGCGGCGCTCGTCGCGCTGCGCGACGCGGGCGACCCGCTGCCCGCGGGCGCGCTGCTGTTCTCGCCGTGGACGGATCTCGCGGCAACAGGCGCAAGCATTGTCGAGAACGATGGCGCCGATCCGATGTTCAGCGGTCCGGCAATCGCGCGAGCCGCCAGGGTCTATCTCGGCGATATGCCGGCCACGCATCCGTATGCGTCGCCGGTTTACGCGGATTTGCGCGGCTTGCCGCCGCTTTTCATGATGGCGGGCAGCACCGAAGTCCTGCTCGACGACTCGCGGCGCGTCGCGGCCAACGCGCGCGCGGCGGGCGTCGATTGCGAACTCGAGGTCTGGAACAAGATGCCGCACGTGTGGCCGCTGTTCACGCCGTTCATCCCCGAGGCGAATCGCGCGCTCGACCGCGGCGCCGCCTTCATCCGGCGCTCGACGAGTCGCGCCGCCCATGCCGCTCAGACGTCGAGCGCGACGTCGATCGTCTGATACGCGGCCTTGACGGTCTCTTCGCCGTACTGCCGTTCGAGCCGCCGCACGGTGAAATGGCCGTGCGCGACCTGCTGGAAGTGGTCGATGAACACCGTGTTGACCATTGCGCCGAGCACCGCGCCGATCGCCGGAATGGACTTCGCGGCGATCTGCTCGCTGACCTGCACGGAGAAGCGCGCGGCGATCGTGTTGACGAGGCGCAGCAGGGCAGCGGAGCCGTGCGTGGTGAAACCCTTCGTCGCGACTTCGGACGACGCTTTCGATACCGCCTGCGCAAGCGCGCCGCGCATGATGAAGTAGCCGTAGTCGGCGTCGTCGTCCGCGGTGGAGGTGCCGCCCATGCCCAGCACCGTCAGGCACTGGAGCTGCGTGTCGATCGACTTCAGGTCCTCGCCTTCGCTACGCGCCACGTCGCAAATCGAGCGGAACATCAGCGTCGTCGTGACCGGCAACTCGACGGGCAGCGCGAAGAGGCCGAACGCGCCGCCGGCCGCGCCGGTAGTGGCCACCGCGAATTTATGCAGCAGGTTGCTCGGCTTCTCGGGCGTGACGAGCGACGAACCGCCGTCGCGCCGGCCGAGCGTGCGCAGCGCGATGGACAGGCACTTGCGCAGCGCCAGTTCCGTCGCGTCCGCAACCTTTTCGTTGGCGAACGCGGGCATGCGCGCAATCAGCTTCTCCAACGGCGCACCGACGATGCTCGCCAGTTTCATCGTCAGCGCGGGGCTTTCCAATTCGTGTTTCGCGCGGCGCAGCGCGGCCAGGTCTTCTTCCGACAAGGATTGTGCTATGAGCGAACTCGGCTCCATGTGCCTCCCTGGCGTCAGGTGAAATGCATTCTTCAGTCGAGCGAGGCGCGGCGTAGCGCTTTTCGACGTCCTGCTTAGAGCCCGCCTGCGTGGTATGATTCCCAAATCGTTTGACGGGTCAACTGTTGCTACATCAAAAATGGCTGTCCATACCGCTGCCCATCATTCGAGTGGGCAAGTCTTGCCGTTCCGGGAATCGCTGCTGGCGATGCTCGGCATCTCCTTCGTCACCATGCTGGTCGCGCTCGACCAGACGGTGGTCGGCACCGCGCTTCCCACCATCGTTGCCGAACTCAAGGGTTTCGAGCTCTATGCGTGGGTGGCCACGTCGTATCTGCTGACTTCGGTGATTACCGTGCCGATCTTCGGGCGGCTCGGCGATTACTACGGGCGCAAGCCGTTCGTGATTGCGTCCATCGTGGTGTTCACGGGCGCGTCGGTGCTTTGCGGCGTCGCCAACAACATGCTGTTCCTGGTGCTCGCGCGCGGCCTGCAAGGCATCGGCGGCGGCATGCTGGTCGGCACCGCGTTTGCCTGCATTCCGGACCTCTTTCCGGATTCGGTCGTGCGTTTGCGCTGGCAGGTGCTGATGAGCTCGGCGTTCGGCATTGCGAATGCCGTCGGGCCGTCGCTCGGCGGCTTCCTGACTCAGTACTACGGCTGGCGCTCGGTCTTTTACGTGAATCTGCCGGTCGGCATCCTGTCGCTGTTTTTCGTCTGGCGCTTCCTGCCGCATCTGCGGCACGTCGAACATACAGGCAAAATGCGGCTCGACTGGCCCGGCGCCGCGCTGATCGCCGTGGCGCTCGGCTCGCTGCAACTGTTCGTCGAATTGCTGCCGAAACATGGGCTCACATTGGGCGCGTGCGCGCTGCTCGCGCTGAGCGTCGCTTCGGCGTATGCGCTGTGGCAGTGGGAAAAGCGTTGCCCCACGGCGATTCTTCCCGTCGACATGTTCCGCAACCAGAGCCTCGCCGCGCTTTTCACGCTCGCGGTGCTCGGCGGCTTCACGATGTTCTCGCTGCTCTTTTACGCGCCGCTGCTGTTCCAGGGCGGCTTCGGCATGTCGCCGAAAGAAGCCGGTGTAGTGATCACGCCGCTCGTCGTGTTCATCACGATCGGCAGTATCGCCAACGGCCGCGTGGTGTCGCGCGTGCGTAATCCGAATCTGATGCTGTACGTCGGCTTTGCGCTGGTTGCGCTGTCGTGCCTCGGCGTGGTGGTGGCCACGCGCTCCATGCCGCATTGGCTGCTCATGTCCTTCATGGTGCTCGGCGGCCTCGGCCTCGGTTTCGTCATGCCGAACCTCACGATCTTCGCGCAACAGACAGCCGGCCGGGAGCATCTCGGCATCGCAACCGCGCTGCTGCAGTCTCTGCGGATGATCGGTGGCATGATCGGCACCGCGCTTACCGGAACGCTCGTCAGCCATATGTACGCGAGCGGCGTGCGCAGCACGCTCGAAAGCGATCACGCGTCGCAATGGTTCGGCGACCTCGGCGATCCGCAGATTCTGATCAACCACGAAGCGCAAGCCAGCCTGCTCGGCCAGTTGGCGCACGCGGGCCATAATGGCGCAATGCTTCTCGAGACGGCGCGCGAGACGCTGGTCGCCGCGATCCATTTTGGTCTTGCGATGGCGGCCATCGTCGCGGTCGTGTCGGTATGGCAAAGCCGCCGTGTTCCGCCGATCAAGCTCCAGCGCAAGCTCGAGCCGGTGATCCACGCGGATTGATTTTCGATTTCAGCGATACATAACCCTTATGGAAGAACAGGACCGCGTCGCCGTCATGCAGCAGTTCGGCCGCACCTATCGTGCGTTCATGTCGGCCTTCGAGGCGCAAGTCGGCCACCCGTTGCCGCGCTGGCGCATCATGCTCGCGCTGCATGAGCAGGCGGGCGAGTCGTCGCAGAAGCGGCTTGTCGAGCAATTGCGGGTCGATCCCGGCGCGCTGACTCGCCAGTTAAAAGCGCTCGAAGGGCTCGGCTGGGTCGCGCGCAGCATGGATTCGCGCGATAACCGCGTGACCAATGTGCGCCTGACCGAAGCGGGTCTGTCCGCCACCGAAGCGAGCCTGCCGCGCCGCAACGCGTTCCTGCATGACACGATGGCCGCGCTGCCAGACGACGCGCTCTGCGCCTTGTCAGGCGCGTTGAAAATGCTCGAAGCGAGAATCGGCGAAGTGGTGTCGGCGGCTAACGTCGAAGAAACGGCCGGAGAAAAGCTGGGCTAAGCGGTGGCGAGACGCTCGGCAACACGGTCGGCTTAAGCAGTCGGCCACACGGTCGGCTTAAGCGCTCGGCCACACGGTCGGCTTAAGGGTTGGCTAATCGGCCGGCTAAACGGCCGGCCAAACGGCCGGCTAAACGGTCGGCCAAACGCCCCGCCAAGCGGTCGGCCAGACGCCCGCCGGGCCGGCTCCAACGAGGCGCGCCGACCGCGGCAGCCCGCGCGCAGCATGCGGCCCGCGCGCGGTCAAAACCGCTGGAACAATCAGAAGAACGTCTCGATCACTTCCGTGACGCGGTAAGCCGGATCGACCACCAGCACCTGGCGCCATTTGTCGAACGTGAGGCACGGGTGCGAGATGTCGAATGCGATCATGTCGCCCACCTTCAGATCCGCGCCGGCGGGAATCCGCATATACGCGTGCTGATCCATCAAGCCGAAGACTTCCCAGCCTTCGCTCGCGGCGATGTCGCGCGGCGCCTGATTGCCCGGCCGGTAATGGCGCGCCGGCTCCGGCAGACCCGCGTCGAATGCGGAATCGCGCTTGCCGAGGCCGATAATCGCGCGGTCCGGCTCGGGAATGGACTGCACGTAGGCCCACAGTTGCAGCGCGGGCAAGAGGCCTTCGCCCATTTTCTTCGCGACCGGATTGCGCGCGAAGATATCGGTCTGCGCCTTGCGGTAAATGCCGACGTCGTGCGTCAGATAGCAGCCGGGGCGCAGCACGACTTCGACCTTGCCGGACTGCGACGCCTTCACGAATTCCTCCGCGACCACGTCGTACCATGCCGAGCCCGCGCCCGACAGAATGGCGGGCGTGCGCTCGAAACGCCCCGCTTCGACGAGCGCGCGCGTAACCGCGACCGCGCCTTGCAGAAATTCGCGCACCTCGTGTTCTTCCTTCAGCACGCCTTCATACAATTCGACGCCCGCGAGCTTCAGCACGCCAGGGTAGCGCGCGATCGCCTCGAGCACGGCATTGCGCTGCGCTTCGTCGCGCACGCCGGTGCGCCCGCCCGGCACGCCCAGTTCGAGCAGCACCTGCAGCGGCTTTTTCACCGACGTGAAAAAGCGCCCCAGCTGCTCGACGCCTTCCACTGAATCGACGAGACAGAAGAACTCGAAATCCGGGTCGCTCAGCAATTCGGCGACCATCATCATGTTGCGGCGGCCCACCAGTTGATTGGCCATCAGCACGCGCGAGACGCCGCCGTGATAAGCCGCGCGAACCTGATGCGCGGTGGCGAGCGTGATGCCCCACGCGCCGGTTTCCAACTGGCGGCGGAACAGTTGCGGCGCCATGGTCGTCTTGCCGTGCGGCGCCAGCTTCACGCCGTATTCGGCGACGAATGCCTGCATCCACTTCAGGTTGTGCTCGATGCGGTCCGCGTAGAGCACGGCGGCGGGCAGGCTCACGTCTTCGTTCAACAGATTCCACTCCAGACGCGCCGCGTCCGTGAGCTGGATGCTCGCGCCCGGAACCATGCCCAAGCCCTTGCTATAAGGATCAATCGTTGCGCCTTGATAGTTTGTAACTTTCATGTCTCCTGCTCCATCGTCCGGTTAAATTGCGTCGAGGTTGACTTTACCATGTTACCGAAAGTACGATGGGCAAAGAAATGTTATTTAGTACCACGGCTTTTAAAGCCCCCGCCGGGCACGAGCAGCCATGAACTCCACCGCCGAACCGCTGACTTTCGACATCGTTGCGCGCATTGCCGAGTGCGCGCCGGAGCTGCGCTCGGCCGAACGCAAGGTGGCCGCGCTGATTCTCGACGATCTGACGGGCGCCTCGCGCGCCAGCATCGGCGCGCTGGCGGAGCAGGCGCAGGTGAGCGTCGCGACCGTCACGCGCTTTGCGAAGGCGGTGGGCTGCCGCGACGTCCGGGAATTGAAGCTGCGGCTCGCGCAGGCCGCGGCGGTCGGCCAGCGCTTCTTGCAGGCCGGCACGCCGGGCGACGCGCCGGAGCCCATTGCGACCCGCGTATTCGACGAATTGCAGACGGCGCTGGCGCACAACCATCAACTGCTGCGCCAGGCGCCGTTGGCCGAAGCGGCGGCCGCGCTGCGCGCCGCGCGCATGATCTACGTGTTCGGCATGGGCGGCGGCTCCACCGCGCTCGCCGACGAAATGCGGTTCCGGCTCGTGCGCCTCGGGCGACCCGTGGCCACGTATCAGGACGGCCTGTTGCAGCGCATGGTCGCGAGCACCGTGTCGCGCGATACCGTGCTGATCGCACTGTCCACGACCGGCCGAGTGCCGGAGATGGTGGAAAACTGCCAGATCGCGCGCAGCTACGGCGCGACGGTCATTGCGCTGACGGCGCCCGCGTCGCCGCTCGCACGGCTCGCGGACTGGCTGATTCCGATTGTCGCTTTCGAGACCGACTTCATTTACAAGCCGTCGTCGTCGCGCTACGCGATGATGATGGCGCTCGATGTGCTCGTCACCGAACTTGCCGTCAGTCAGGGTGACGAGAGCCGCGAATTGCTCCGCCGCATGAAGCACGCACTCGACACGCACCGCGGCGGCGGCGATCGACAACCCTTGGGTGACTGATAGGAGACTGATCCATGCACTCGCATCCCGAAGCCGCCGATACTCTGATTGTCGGCGCGCAGCTGTATGACGGCACGGGCGCGCCGCCTGTCGAGCGCGATGTCGCGATCCGCGACGGGCGCATTGTCGCGATCGGCAATCTGTCGAACTGGCTGGCCGAAGACGTGATCGAAGCCGAGGGCCGGGCGCTCGCGCCGGGCTTTATCGACGTTCACACGCACGACGACACGCATGTCATCCGCTCGCCGCAGATGCTGCCGAAGATCACACAAGGCGTGACCACGGTGATCGTCGGCAATTGCGGCATCAGCGCTTCGCCGGTCGCGCTGAAGGGCGATCCGCCCGATCCGATGAACCTGCTCGGCGAGCGCGACGCGTTCCAGTACCCGACTTTCGCAGAGTACGTGAAGGCAGTGAACGCTGCGCGTCCTGCGGTCAACGTCGGCGCGCTGATCGGGCACACGGCCTTGCGCAACAATCACATGGACCGCCTCGACCGCGCGGCCACGCCGCAGGAAATCGAAGGCATGCGCGCGCAGCTCGAAGAGGCGCTCGCGAACGGCGCGCTCGGCCTGAGTTCGGGACTGGCGTACGGATCCGCGTTTGCCGCGCCGACCGAAGAGGTGATGGCGCTCGCCGAGCCGCTCGCCGCCGCGGGCGCGCTGTACACCACGCATATGCGCACGGAATTCGATGCGATTCTCGACGCGATGGACGAAGCCTACCGCGTGGGCCGTCACGCGCGCGTGCCGGTGGTGATCTCGCATCTGAAGTGCGCGGGGCCGTCGAACTGGGGGCGCAGCGAGGAAGTGTTGAAATCGATCGAAGGCGCGCGGCGCATGCAGCCTATCGGTTGCGACTGCTATCCGTATAACCGCAGTTCGTCGACGCTCGATCTGAAGCAGGTCACGGGCGACATCGACATCACCGTGACGTGGTCCGAGCCGCATCCGGAAATGGCCGGCAAGCTCGTCAAGGACATTGCCGCCGAGTGGGGCGTCACGCAGCAGGAAGCGGCACAGCGCCTGCGGCCGGCGGGTGCGGTCTATCACAATATGTCGGAAGACGACGTGCGGCGCATTCTCTCGCATCCGGCGACCATGGTCGGCTCCGACGGCTTGCCGAACGATCCACTGCCGCATCCACGTTTGTGGGGCGCCTTCCCGCGCGTGCTCGGCCACTATGCGCGGGACGCCGGTTTGCTGCCGCTCGAAGAAGCCGTGCGCAAGATGACGAGCCTGTCCGCACGACGCTTCGGTCTCGCGCAGCGCGGCGAGGTGCATATCGGCTATCACGCCGACCTCGTGTTGTTCGACCCGGCGAAAGTGCGCGATGCGGCGACTTTCGAGAAACCGCAGCAGGCCGCCGACGGCATCGACGCGGTTTGGGTCAACGGCGTGCTGACCTACCGCAACGGCGAAGTCACGGGCGAGCGCGCCGGACATTTCGTCGCGCGTGGCGCGGCGTCGAAGGGGGACGCCACGGGCGCGTTCTGATGGGGCCGGGGCAACCGGTTTAGCGAATCCCGATTTATGAAGGCGCGCGGCGCGACGGCTGCGCGCGTCCAATCTTTAAGGAGCGTAATGATGAAGCGATATGGCGTTGAAGGCGGTAAAGGAACGGGCGGCCAGCACATGCCGTTTGCACGTGCAGTGGAAGCCGACGGCTGGCTGTTTGTTTCAGGACAGACGCCGATGGAAAACGGCGAAGTGATCAACGGCGGCATCGTCGAGCAATCGCACAAGGCGATCCAGAACGTGTTCGCCATTCTGAAGGAAGCCGGTTACGGCGCAGAGCACGTGGTGCGTTGCGGCGTGTGGCTCGACGATCCGCGCGACTTCGCGTCGTTCAACAAGGTGTTTCGCGAATATTTCGGCGACAATCCGCCGGCGCGCGCATGTGTGGTCTCGTCGATGGTGATCGACTGCAAGGTCGAAGTGGATTGCGTCGCCTACAAGAAGCCGGCGGGCTGACGCGCCTGAAGGTTCGCCGCGGACGTGACCGAAGCACGTCCGCGGCGAAAAGGCTTCAACGAGTGCTTATTGCCGCGCGAGACGCATGTTGTCCGGCATCGGCAGGTTGTAGTTGGTGCGGAACGGGTTGATGTCGAGCCCGCCGCGCCGCGTGTAGCGCGCATAGACCGCGAGCTTGACCGGGCGGCACGCGTTGAGCACGTCGATAAAAATCTTTTCGACGCATTGCTCGTGAAAGCCGGTGTGATTGCGATACGAAATGATGTAGCGCAGCAGGCCTGCATGATCGATCTGCGGCCCGACGTAGTGAATCTGCACGCTGCCCCAATCCGGCTGTCCCGTCACCGGGCAGTTCGATTTCAACAAGTTGGAGAACACCGTTTCCTCGACGGGGGCTTCGTCCAGTGCTGCCTTAAGCAGCGAAGCGTCGGGCGTGTAGACATCCGCGTCGAGATCGAGCCGGTCGAGCGGCGTGCCCTCGAATTCTTCCATCTGCAATTTGGCGAAATCGTGCGGCGCGGTCAGATAAACCGAGACCGTCGAGCCGCACGACGCCGACACGTCGCGCTTGATCGTGTCGCGCACCGCTTCGATGGAGTCGAACGCGGTCTGCGCAAACGAGCCGAGATAAAGCTTGAACGACTTGGACTCGACGATGTTCGGCGAGTCCGCCGGCACGAAGAAGGTGGCCACCGCGATCTGCGGTTTGCCGCGCTGATTGAGCCACGACAGCTCATACGCGTTCCAGATGTCCGTGCCGAAAAACGGCAATTGCGCGCCGATGCCGATCGCGCCGCGCGCGTTGCCGCGCGCAATCGGAAAGAGCAGCGAGGCGTCGTACTGTTCGGTGTAAGTGGAGGCCTTACCCAGCGGTGATTGTTCGGGTGTCATGATGCGTTCACGATGCCACTCAGCACATGCCCGGTCGCCGTCACGACACGGGCCGACTCGCAGTGGCCAATTTGGTCGTCGAAGAAAAAGTCAGGCTCGAACTCGCGCAGAAATGCGCTCTTGTCGAGGCCGCCCAGAAACATCGCTTCGTCGATTTCGATGTTCCAGGCCATCAGCGTTCGGATTGCGCGCTCGTGCGCGGGCGCCGAACGTGCCGTCACCAATGCCGTACGAATATGCATGGGCGCGGCCTGATCCGCGAGCTTTTGCAGCCGATGCAGCGCTTCGAGCAAGGGCTTGAGCGGCCCGTCGGCAAGCGGCAGATTCCTGTTGTGCGTCTCATGGCCGACGAAAGCCCGCAAGCCGTCTTTCTGGAACACGCGCTCGGCTTCGTCGGAAAACAGCACCGCGTCGCCGTCGAAAGCAATGCGGATTTCGTCCGGATACTTGCTCGCCATTTTCGCCGATTCCGGCAACACGCGTGCGGCCGGGAAACCGGCGGCGAGCGCATCGCGCACGTCGTCCTGATTCGCGGACAGAAAGAGCGACGCGTTCAACGGCTTCAGATAGCCGAACGGTGCCCGGCCACGCGTGAAGACGCCGCGCTCGATCGCGAGTCCGTGCTCGCGGCACGAATGAAACGCGCGCAATCCGCTGATCGGATCGCTGCGCGACAGAATCACCACTTCCACATGATGGCCGCCCGCATTCAACGCGAGCAGCTTGCGGATCAGCGGAAACGCGACGCCGGGCTTCGCGGGCACGGTAAGCCGCGCGCGCTGCAGCGCTTCATAAGCCTGAAGGTCGCCTTCCTCGTAGACGCGGTTTTCTTCTTCGAAGTCGAAGAGCGCGCGCGAGGAGATCGCCACCACCAGTTTGTCGACAAGCGAAAGAGCCATCTGCGGTGTCAGGTTCGTTGCAGTCGTGTTGCAGTCGTTCAACCCAGGAACAGCCGATAAACCGGGTTCTGCGTCTCTTCCCAGTACGGATAACCGAGCGTCGCGAGAAAGCGGTCGAACTCGGCGTTATCAGCTTCCGGCACCTGAATGCCGACGAGAATCGAGCTGTAATCCGCGCCCTGGTTCCGGTAGTGAAAGAGGCTGATGTTCCAGTCGGGCGCCATCGACGACAGAAACTTCATC
>NZ_CADIKB010000040.1 GCF_902859825.1 Paraburkholderia phenoliruptrix
GACGCGCTGCTTCCCTGGAAGCTGCCGGCCAACCTACGCTGATCCGCGTTCCCACCACATGTCACACGCTCCGTCACCTGAATTGAGGGGCGTCGCTGATGGACCGCATACAATCAACCTTCATCTGGTCACCATCTGACATACAGCGGTTCTCTCCTTTCAGGTCACTGTCACATTCGCGATTCAACGCCCAAACATAGTGCCTTGAGAAAGACACATCAGCTGTCGGCCGCCCCGGCCATCGCGGATCACGCGGTGGCCTGTCGGATCTCACTTCGTTTCAGCTCCCGCCGAAAAAGATATTGCATTGCGGCCCGGCAGTGCAGCGCTCGGCGCGCTTCATGCCGCTTTGCATCTGTGTGCCGGGCATGCCGCCGTATGACTGCGACGTCGTATCGGGCGCGGCGCTTTGAGTCGCGGCGTTTTCCTGCTGGACCGGCGGCGACGTTTCCGGCATTGCTTGCGAATACGCGAGACCGCTCGTCACGAACAGGCCTGTCGCACAGGCGACGATCAATCGTGTTTTCACGTTGGCTCCTTCATTACGTTCAACCTGCATGGGTGGGACGCGTCACTCGCCCGCGCACGCATGGCGCGTCATCGGCCATGACTGGACGAGCGAAAGACTCCGGTGGTGGGTGATTTGACAGATGAGGCGAGCAGTGCACCGCATGGAACGGTGCGAGTTGGCGTGCGAAGTGGCAGGTATCAGCGGGTTTCGTGGACCCTCGACACACATAATCGCCCTGCTAGTGAGAGTTATAGGGCGGGCAACGCCGAAGCGGTAGCAGTTTCAACGTACCCGCGCCCCAAAAGCTGCGCACAAAGGTGCACCGAAGCCGGCCCAATGCCGGCGCGGCGCTAGAAAGCGCTCTTGATCACGCCCCCGTCCGCGCGCAACGCGGCTCCGGTGGTGGCCGACGCGAGCGGACTGGCAATATAGGCCACGAGCGACGCCACTTCCTGCGGCGAACCGAATCGCTTGATGAGCGAGGTGGGACGGACCTTTTCAAAGAACTCCTTCTCGAACGCTTCAAACGATTTGCCGTCGGCCTTCGCGAGCGTCTCCACGAACTCACCCACGCCGCGCGATTTCGTTGGGCCCGGCAGCACGCTATTGACCGTGATGCCCGTGCCGGCAACGGCTTCCGCCAGTCCGCGGGCGACCGCCAGCTGCGCGGTTTTCGTCATCCCGTAGTGGATCATTTCAGCCGGAATCTGCACCGCGCTTTCGCTGGAGATGAAAATGATGCGCCCCCAGTTGGCGCGCTTCATCGCGGGCAAAAAGAGCCGGGCGAGACGTACGCCGCTCAGGACATTCACGTCGAAAAAACGCTGCCAGTCCGCGTCGGGGATGTCTTCAAACGGCTTCGGCTCGAAGATGCCGAGATTGTTGACGAGAATCTCCACGTCCGGATAGCGTCGCGCGAGTTCTTCGGCCGAAGCGGCCGTGCTGAGGTCGCCCGCGAATCCCACCACATCGCCGCCCGTTTGCGCTTTCAGCTGCGCAACGACGTCATCCACGGATGACTGTGCGCGGCCGTTCACGATCACGCGCGCGCCCTCCTGCGCCAACGTGCTGGCGATTGCGAGACCGATGCCGGCTGTGCTGCCGCTCACCAGCGCGAGTTTGCCCGTCAGATTCAGGTCCATGGGTCATGTCCTTTCATTGAGTGAAGTCAAAGTAGCGGCATCGGCGCATGCACGCCGGATGCCGCAACGGTTCACGTACGCGTAATGGATGCACCACCGTCGACGAGCGACGCGGTGCCGGTCACGAACGACGAATCGTCCGATGCGAGGTACAGCACCGACCGCGCCAGCTCTTCCGGCCTGGCGACGCGCTTGAGCGCATGCAGCCCGGTCACGAAGGCCTGCGACTCGTGGCTGTCGTTCATGCCGCGATACATCTCCGTGTCGACCGCGCCCGGAAGCACCGCGTTCACGCGCACGCCTTGCGCGCCGTACTCGGCGGCGAGCGCCTGCGTCAAACCGATCAGTCCGGCCTTGCTCGCCGCGTAGGCCGCCGTGCCCGGAAACGCGAACGAGTAGCCAACGAAGGTCGACGTGAAGATGATCGACCCGCCGCCCTGCTTCAGCATTTCGGGAATCTGGTGCTTCGCGCCAAGAAAGGCACTCGTGAGATTGGTGGCCAGCGCGGTGTTCCAGCCCGCTTCGGAAATGCCGGTGCTCGGCCCCATTTCGCCGAGCGTGCCGGCGTTGTTGTAGGCGATGTCCAGACGGCCGAAGCGGCTCACGGCGAGCGCGACGAGCGCCTTTGCAAAGTCTTCCGATTGCACGTCGCCGGCGAGATACGCCGCTTCGCCGTCTTCCGCGGCGATCTCTGCCGCGAGCGCTTCGAGTTCGGCCGCGCGGCGCGCCGCCATCACCACTTTGGCGCCTTCCTTCGCGAACAGCTTTGCAGTCGCGCGGCCAATTCCTGAACTGGCGCCCGTCACGATGGCGACTTTTCCCGTCAAGCGTTGCATGTCCTCTCTCCTGATGCATGTCGGCCGCTGCCCGATGCGTCGGCCCGTGGAAGCACTATAGGCTTCACTCCCCATGGCAGAAAGGCCTAAAACATGGTCCTATCAGTCAGTTTTTGTGAATGATGGAGACGTGAATGGACCGCTTGCGCGCTTATGAGGTCTTCGTGACGGTGGTCAGCCGTGGTGGCTTCGCCCGCGCGGCGGAGATGCTCGGCACCTCGCCCGCCAATGTGACCCGCTATGTGAACGAACTGGAAGCGCATCTCGGCACGCGCCTTCTGAATCGCACGTCGCGCACGCTGTCTCTAACCGAAGGCGGCGAGACGCTTTACGCGCGCTGCAAATCCATTCTCGACGATGTCGCCGAAACCGAAGGGCTCGTGTCGTCCGCCTCGGTCGAGCCGCGCGGACGCCTGCGCATCAATGCGCCCGTGAGCTTCGGCATCCTGCATCTGGCGCCGCTCTGGCCCGAGTTCATGCGCAAATATCCCGGCATTGAATTGGACGTGGGGCTGATCGACCGCGTTGTCGATATCGTCGACGAAGGCTACGATCTCGCCATTCGCATTTCGCGCGCCGGCTCGACCAACCATGCAGCGCGCAAGCTCGCGACTTCGCAAAACATCCTGTGCGCGTCGCCGGCCTATCTGGCTCGCGCCGGCATACCGGCAGCGCCCGCGGATCTGCTCGGGCATCGCTGTATCGGCTATACCTATGCGGCTACGGGCGACGAGTGGCAACTGATCGACCGCGGCGGCAAGACGCACGCGATCAAGGTGGACTGCCACATGCATACGAATAACGGCGATACGGCGCGCGCAGCGGCGCTCGCCGGGCACGGGCTGCTCTGGCAGCCCACCTTCCTGATCGGCAACGATCTGCGTGCCGGCACGCTCGTGCACGTGTTGCCCGACTATCGCTTGCCTGAGATCGACATACTCGCCCTGTATCCAAGCCGTCGACACCTGAGCGCCCGCGTGCGCGTGATGATCGACTTCCTGGTCGATGCGCTTGGCGGAATTCCTCCATGGGATCGCGCCGAGACAAACGCCGTCCCGGCATAGACCTCATCGACAGAACCCGTCCAGCAACACCGCTGACGCCTGACTCATCAGTCAGGAACGGCGCTCGTCCCCTCTCGCCGCCCTTCCTCGCCAAAAAAACGATTGACTCGATCAAAATCAGGGTTAACTCCTGCTTGGTTCGATCAAATAAGCGACATAGAATGACTACAACGATCAAACACACGAGGCCTGTTGCACAGCGGCCCCGCGCCAAATGATTGATTCGCTCAAACCCGCAAACGACTGGAGACAAAACGAATGAGAAGGTCCCTCGCGCTGCTCAGCACGCTCGGTTTCGCCGTATCGGCTCATGCACAGAGCAGCGTCACGCTGTACGGTCTGATCGACACATCGCTCATGTACACGAACAACCAGAAAGGCGGCACGGCCTGGCAGATGTCGAGCGGCGTGGAATCCGGCAGCCGTTGGGGGCTGAAGGGCGTCGAGGATCTGGGCGGCGGCCTGAAAGCGATCTTTACATTGGAAAACGGCTTCAGCGGTACGACCGGCACGCTCGGCCAGAACGGCCGGATGTTCGGCCGCGCCGCCTGGGTCGGCATGAACACGCCCTACGGCACAGTGACGCTCGGCCGGCAGAACGAGCCGTCCGCGGATTTCGTCGGCCCGCTGATTGCCGCGAACCAGTGGGCAGGCGGCATCGGCGCACATCCGGGCGACACCGACAACCTCTATGTCAACGCGCGCATCAGCAACAGCGTCAAGTACATCTCGCAGGACTATGGCGGATTCCGCGCCGGCGCGCTGTTCAGCTTCGGCGGTACGGCAGGCAACTTCAACAACAACCGCATCTGGAGCATCGCCGCCGGCTATAACCGCGGACCGCTCGCGCTCGGCGTGTCCTATATCGACACCTCGCGCCCGAACACCGCACTGTGGGACGGCACGGCCGGCGCCGCCGCCATTTCGCCGAACAACACGCCGATCTATTCGGGCTACACGTCGGCGCGCACGCAGCGCGTCGCGTCCGTGGGCGGCAACTACACGTTCGGCGCGGCGAAGTTCGGCCTTGTCTACTCGAATTCGCGCTTCGAGGATCTGGGCTCCGGCGCGGCGTCCGCGCCCATTGCCCGCTACAACGGCGCGACGGCCGTCTTCGACAACGCCGAAGCAAACTTCAGCTACCAGTTCACGCCGGCGCTGCTCGTGGGGCTCGCGTACAACTACACGCGCAGCCATGGCGCCGGCGACGCACACTACAACCAGGTGAATGCCGGCGCCGACTATTTTCTGTCCAAGCGCACCGACGTCTATCTGACCACCGGCTATCAGCGCGCGAGCGGCACCGACTCGACCGGCAAGACCGCCGTGGCCGCGTTGTGGCCGGTCAGCGCGTCGAGCAATTCGCATCAGATCGTCGCGGCCCTCGGCTTGCGCCACAAGTTCTGAAGCAGCGGCAGAAGGACCGTATCAACCTGAGTTTCGCCGACGCAAAGAGCCGGCCGGCGAGCACCGTGGAGAGTTCTGGCATGTCAGTTACATTCAAGGGCATCGTTCCCGCGCTGATCACCCCGATGACCGCCGACGAAGAAATCGACGAAGCCGGTCTGCGCACGCTTGTCGACCGTCTGATCGACGCGGGCGTGCACGGCCTCTTCGTGCTCGGCACCAACGGCGAATTCATCGCGCTGAACGAGGCCGAAAAACTGCGCGTCGCGCGCATTGCGGTCGATCAGGCTCGCGGGCGCGTCCCGGTCATCGCCGGCACGGGCGCCTACGCCACGCGCGAGGTGATCGCGCTCAATCACAAGATGCAGGATGTCGGGGTGGATGCGGTCTCGGTCATCACGCCCTACTTTAACGGCGCGACGCAGCAGGAGCTCTTCACGCATTACGAGCGCATTGCGACAGGCACCTCGCTGCCCGTCATGCTTTACACGATCCCGGCCAAGGCCGGCATCACGTTGAATGTCGACACCGTGCGGCGTCTCGCCGAGATTCCGAATATTCGCGGCATCAAGGACAGCGGCGGCGATTTCGACCGCCTGCTACAGCTGATCAACTTGCGCCGCGACGACTTCGCCGTGTTCACCGGCACCGACTCGATGATTCTGTGGACCCTGATCGCGGGCGGCGACGGCGCCGTCGCGGCCACGACCAATGCGGTGCCGGGCGTCGTCATGTCGATCTGGAACAACTTCCACGCGGGCGAGATCGATGCCGCGCGTCGCGCTCAGGAATCGCTGCGCGCACTGCGCGACGCGTTCGCGCTCGGCACCCTGCCCGTCGTGCTGAAAACCGCCGCGACGATGCTCGGCATGCCGGCGGGCCCCGCGCGCGCGCCCGCCCAACCCCTCGACGACGCCGCGCGCGGGCGTCTTGCGAAAGCGCTCGCGCAGTATCCGCGAGCCGTCTAACCGCGAGCCGGACAGACCAGCACCGCTCGACAGCACTGACAGCACCGACAGCACAAGGATTTGCACTATGTCTTCCGTTTATCACTTCCAGACCGTCAACCATATCGTGCATGGGCCGAACAGCCTTGATCAGTTGCCCGAAAAACTCGCGCTGCTTGACCGGCCGGTTCGCCGCATCGCCTTCATCACCCAGCCGGCGATGGAAGCCAACGGCGTGGCCGCGCGCGTCGTCGAAACCCTGGCGAAGAAGGACATCGAGGTGCTGACGGTGCGCGACGTGCAGCCGGAGCCGACCATCGAAAACGTGGAGACGGTGTACCGCGACCAGATTGCGCCGTTTGCGCCCGACGCCGTGCTGGCCGTCGGCGGCGGCAGCGTGCTCGACGCGGCCAAGCTCTTTGCCGTGCGCCTGACGAATCACGCGCCGCTGCGCGATTGGCTCGGCATCGATCTGATTGCGTCGCCCGGCAAGCCGTTGATTCTCGTGCCCACCACGTCCGGCACCGGTTCGGAAGTCACGCCGAATGCGATCGTCACGTTGCCCGACGAAGAACTGAAAGTCGGCATTGTGAGCCGCCATTTGCTGCCGCAGCTCGTCATTCTGGACGCGACGCTCACGCTCGATCTGCCCAAGCCGATCACCGCCGCAACCGGCATGGACGCGTTCATCCACGCGCTGGAATCGTATATCTCGACCAAGGCCAATCCGGTCAGCGACATGTACGCGATGGAATCGATGCGGCTGATCGGCGCGAACCTGATCGAAGCGTACGAGAACGGCCATTCGCTGAAGGCGCGCGAAGCCATGCTGCTCGGCTCCATGTACGGCGGCCTCGCGCTGACGGCAGCCGGCACCGCCGCCGTGCACGCCCTCGCCTATCCGCTTGGCGGCATGTTCAACATCACGCATGGCGTGGCGAATTCGATGCTGCTGCCGCATGTGATGGAATTCAACCTCGACGCCATCGTCGGGCGTCTTGCCCGTGTCGCGCACGCGCTCGGTCTCGTGCGACACGACGACAGCGACGACGCCGCCGCGAACGCGCTGCTCGCGCGTCTTCGCGAATGGACCGCCGCGCTCGCGATTCCGCAAGACCTGCGCAAATTCGGTGTGGCCGAAGCGCACCTGGATGCGCTCGCCGTGGCGGCGTCGAAAGTGAAGCGGCTGCTCGGCAACAACCCGAAGCCGCTGAATCTCGACGACATCAAGGCGATCTATCGCCGCCTGCTGCCATGAGCTCGCCTGACACGGGAAGCGCGCGGCTTCTCATCATCGGCGACGATCTGTCGGGCACGGCCGACTGCGCCGTGACCTGCGCGCGTCATGACCTGACGAGCGTCGTGAGTTTCGGACCGGCGCCCGCCATGGATGCCACGCAGATCGACGTGCTCGCCATCGACACGGACACGCGCCGCCAGCTGCCCGCCGACGCCGCGCGCGCCAATCGGGAAGCATGGCATGCGCATTCCGCGGGCCGGCGCATCTACAAGAAGATCGACTCGACACTGCGCGGCAACGTGGCCGCCGAAGTGGCGGCGCTCGCGAGCGTCGCGGGCATGGCCGTGGTAGCGCCCGCTTTTGCGCAAGCCGGACGCACGACGCGCGGCGCGCGGCAATTCGTGTTCGGCACGCCAGTGGAGGAGTCCGAGGTATGGCGCAACGAAGGCATCGCGGGCACGGCCGACCTTCAGGCGATGCTCGGCGCGGCTCGTCTGCGGGTCGCGACCATCGATCTCGCCGCAGTGCGCGAAGGCGCGGCATCGCTGCAGGCGCGTCTTTCTGCCTGCCTCGTCGAGCAATGGCAAGCCGTGGTGTGCGACAGCGAAACGGATGCCGACCTTGCCTGCATCGCCGCAGCGTCCGCGCCGCTCGACGGCGTGTTCTGGGTCGGCTCGGCAGGGCTCGCCGCGCCGCTGATCGAGGTGCTCGCGGCTCGCCAGTCAGAACCGGAAACGACAAACGGATCGACGCACCGACCCACGCCGCCGGCGCGCGCGTTTGCGCGCTGCGGCGGCACGGCTCATCCGCGCGGCGTGATGACCGTGGTCGGCAGCATGTCGAGCGTCTCGCATCGACAGGTGGCGCTGTTGCGCGGCGAGGCCGGCGATTCGCTCGATCTCTTCGACGTCGACGCCGCCGACCTGCTCGATCCTGTGAGCCCGGCCGCACTTACGCTGACCACGCGTGTCACGCACTCGCTGATGCGCGGCCGTCACGTAATCGTCGCGGTAAGCCAGTCGCGACGCGCGGCTGTCGATGACGGCGCGCACATCGCACGGCAGCTCGCCGAACGCCTCGCGCCGGCCGCCGCTCATGCGGGAGCGCTGATCGCGACCGGCGGCGAGACCGCGCGTGCCTTGCTGTCGGCCATGAAGGTGAATGCGTTGCGCGTGATCGAAGAAATCGAAACCGGCGTGCCCCTGCTTGCCGCCGCGCATGCGGGCCGCACATTACCCGTCGTCACCAAGGCGGGCGGCTTCGGCCAGCCCGACACCCTGTATCGCGCATGGCAACGGCTCGCCGCCATGCAGCAAGCGGTCGCGCAAGCACCGCGTCAATCCAGCGAAGAGGAAGCTATGACTTACCGTCCCGTAATCGGCATCACGATGGGCGATGCCGCCGGCGTGGGCCCGGAAATCATCATGAAGAGCCTCGCGCACGCGTCCGTGTACGACGGCTGCCGTCCGCTCGTGATCGGCGACTCGAAGCGCCTCGTCGATGCAGGCCAGCGCACCGGCGTCACGCTGAGCGTGCGGCCGATCGCGTCGCCCGCCGAGGCGCGCTTCCAGTACGGCGAAGTCGACTGCATCGACCTCGGACTGATCCCGGCGGATCTGCCCTACGGCAAGCTCTCGGCTGTCGCCGGCGATGCTGCGTATCAGTACATCGCGCGCACGGTGGAGCTCACGTCAGCCGGCGAACTCGACGCCATCTGCACCGCGCCGCTGAACAAGGAAGCGCTGCATGCGGGCGGACATATCTTCCCGGGTCACACCGAAATGCTCGCGCATCTCACGGGCATCCCCGAAGTGTCGATGATGCTCGTCGCGCCGAAGCTGCGCGTGATTCACGTCACCACCCACATCGGCCTGCTCGACGCGATTCGCCGCATCGAACCGGGACTCGTGCAGCGCACGATCGAACGCGCGCACGAAACCCTGGCGCGCGCGGGCATCGACGAGCCGCGCATCGGCGTGTGCGGCATCAATCCGCACGCCGGAGAAAACGGCCTGTTCGGCTACGGCGAAGAGGAAGAGAAGATCGTACCCGCCGTCGCCGTGCTGCGCGAGCGCGGCTGGGACGTCGAAGGACCGCTGCCCGCCGACACGCTGTTCTTTCGCGCGGGACGCGGCGACTTCGACGTGGTCGTCGCCATGTATCACGATCAGGGCCACGGTCCAGTCAAGGTGATGGGCCTCGAAGCCGGCGTGAACGTCACGGTGGGCCTGCCGGTGATCCGCACCTCGGTCGATCACGGCACCGCATTCGACATTGCAGGCAAGGGCATCGCGGACGAACGCAGCATGCTTGAAGCGTTGAAACAGGCAGAAGACCTGGCCACGCGCCGCGCCGTGCAGACGGCCTGACGCCCCGACGCCCTGTCCGGCCGCGCGCCGCACACACAACAAATCGGAGACATTGATGAATCACTTCACCGTGTGGGACACCGCCATCATCATTGCGATGGTCGTCGTGTATATCGTGGTCACGGCTTGGATCAGCATCCGGCTGCGCAGCAAGACCACCGAACAGTTCATGGTGGCGGGCCGCTCGACGCCCGCCGTCGTCATCGCGATCCTGTTGATGTCGGAGTACATCGGCGCGAAGTCGACCATCGGCACTTCGCAGGAAGCCTTCAATGTGGGGATTGCCGCTTCGTGGTCGGTCATCTCGGCCTCGATCGGCTTCGTGTTTTTCGGTCTTTTCATGGCGCGCCGGCTGTATCGCTCGGGCGAGTTCACCATCTCGGGCTTCATCGCGCAGAAGTACGGCAAGGGCGCGAAGCTCGTCGTCTCGGCGATCATGATTTACGCGCTCTTTATCGTCAACGTCGGCAACTACGTGAGCGGCGCCGCGGCGATTTCGACGGTCATGCGCGTGAATCTGCCGACGGCCGCGTTCATCACCGCGATCGTCAGCACGATCTACTTCGCGTGGGGCGGCTTGAAGAGCGTCGCGTATGTGACGATCCTGCATAGCGCCGTCAAACTGCTCGGCATCGGCATTCTGGTGTGGGTCGCGCTGTCCATGACAGGCGGCATTGCGCCGATGATGCAGCAGATGCCCGCGCAATACTTCACGTGGAAAGGCGCGCTCGGCGGCGGAACGATCGGCGCGTGGATCATCGGCACGGCGGGCGCGATTTTCTCGACGCAGTTCATCATTCAGGCGATTTCGGGCGCGAAGTCGGCCAACGAGGCGCGCAACGCCACGCTGATTGCCGGCGCGCTGTGCGTGCCCATCGCGATCGCGCTGGGCTTTCTCGGCGTGGCGGCGAAGTTCCTGTTTCCCAACATCAAGAGCCTTTACGCGCTGCCGATTTTCCTTCAGCACATGCATCCGCTCCTGTCCGGCGTGGTGACCGTGTCGCTCGTCGCGTCGATCTTCGTGAGCGTGAGCACGGTTGCGCTCGCCATCGCTTCGCTCATCGTTAAGGACTTCTATGTGCCGCGCTATCGTCCGTCGCCGGAGCGCGAGCTGCGTGCAACGCGCATGATCTCTTTCGTGGTCGGCTTTCTGCCGCTCATCTTCGTGCTGTTCGTGCCGCAGATTCTCGCGCTCTCGTTCTTCACCCGCGCGCTGCGTCTGACCGTGACGGTCGTGGCGCTGATGGGCATCTACCTGCCCTTCTTCAACAGCAACCGCGGCGCGATCTGGGCGCTCGTGCTGGCCACGCTCGCCACGACGGCCTGGTATCTGCTCGGCAATCCGCTCGGTATCGACAACATGTATATCGCGCTGCTCACGCCCGCCGTCGTGATGGTCATCGACAAGCTGCTGTTTCATCCGGCAAGCGGCAACGGCTCGCGGATCGAACGCCGCGTCGCGCATACGGACTCGTGAGCCGCATGCTGTCCCGTTACCACGATTCAACGCATCAGGATTTCATCATGACCAGCCATTCCCTCATGCCCGACGAAGCGACGACCATGCCGGGCCAACTGCACGAGGCTCGCGGCGACGCCGCGCGCATCGACGCCTATCTGCCCGCCGCGACGGTGCAGAACCACGCGGCAAACCTGCTTGCGCTTGCCAACGGCGACCTGCTGTGCGCATGGTTCGGCGGCACGCAGGAAGGCGTGCCCGACATCTCGATCTATCTGTCGCGGCTCGCGCAAGGCAGCTCGACGTGGAGCGAGCCCGTGCGCCTTTCCGACGACCCGACGCGCTCCGAGCAGAACCCGGTTCTCTTCGCCGCGCCGGACGGCAAGCTATGGCTGATTTACACGGCGCAGTTGTCAGGGCATCAGAACACGTCGATCGTGCGGCGCCGCGTATCCGGCGACAACGGCCATACGTGGGGGCCGATCGACACGCTGTTCGACTTGCCGGGCACGTTCGTGCGGCAACCGATTGTCGTCGCGCGCGACGGCGCGTGGCTATGCCCCGTGTTCCTGTGCCGGGTCGCGCCCGGCGAGCGTTGGTCGGGCAACGACGACGTCAGCGCCGTCATGCGCTCCACCGACAACGGCGCGACATGGACCGCGCACGATGTGCCGGGCAGCGTCGGCTGCGTGCACATGAACATCCAGCCGCTTCGCGACGGCTCGCTCGTCGCGCTCTTTCGCAGCCGCTGGGCCGACCACATTCACATGAGCCGTTCCGCCGACGGCATCGCATGGAGCGAGCCCGAACCGCTCGCGCTGCCGAACAACAATTCGTCGATCCAGTTCGTGACGCTGGCCAACGGTCACCTTGCGCTTGTCTTCAACAACAGCAGCGCCGCGCAGAGCACGGGCCGCCGCGCCTCGCTCTACGACGACATTGAAGATGCGGAAGACAGCGGCACGCTCGCCACACAAGCCGCCTCCGCGCGCGGCACGGCATTCTGGGGCGCGCCGCGTGCGCCGATGACGCTCGCCGTTTCCATGGACGGCGGCCGCACGTGGCCGGTCATGCGCAATCTGGAAACCGGCGACGGCTATTGCATGACGAATAACTCCACGGACAAGCTGAACCGCGAGTTTTCGTATCCGTCCATTGTGCAATCTGCGGACGGACGCCTGCATATCGCCTACACGTACTTCCGCCAGCGCATCAAATACGTGAGCGTCAGCGAAGACTGGGCATCGGCCGGGGAGCGTCAGGCGGCGTGATCGGGCAACGGGCAGCGGGCACGCGTCGGCGCATAGCCGCGACAACGCAATCGGGAAATGGATAAACTACCCTCGCGCCGGACCGTCCGCGCCGCCGCCCGCCGTGCCTGCAGGCGGCGTCTTGAACCCGATACCGATCACCACATGAAAGTAGCCCGCCGCCGGGAGGCCATGCTCAAGGCCGTTCTGTCAGGAATGACGGAAGTCGCCGAACTCTGCGAACACTTCGGCATGTCCGAGGCCACTGTGCGCCGCGATCTGCGCGCGCTCGCCGACGAGCGGCTGATTCTGCGCACCTACGGCGGCGCGGCGTCCGTCAGCACTCACGCGCCCGAGGAACCGCTCGAGCAGCGCAGCCACAGCTTCCAGGCAGAGAAGGACGCGATCGGCCTCGCGGCCGCCGCGCACGTCGCGCCGGGCGACACCATCTTTCTGGACAGCGGCACGACCACTGCCGCGCTCGCGCGTGCGCTCGCGAATCGCGAGGACATTCAGGTGGTCACGAACAACCTGCTGGCCGTGCAGATACTCGCCGCGAGCAAGGTGCATCTGACGCTGATCGGCGGCGACGTGCGCGAGTCGAGCATGAGCACGCTCGGCGCGATTGCACTGCTCGCGCTCACGCGCCTGACCGTCGACAAGGCGTTTCTCGGCGCGGACGGCGTGGTGGCAGGCCGCGGACTGTGCGAAGCGACGGCGGATCAGGCGTATCTGAAGGAATGCGTGATGCGGCAGGCAGCGGCCGTGTATGTGCTGGCGACCTCGGACAAACTGGAGCGCGACAGTCAGCAACACTGGGCACCGATCGAAAAGCCGTGGACGCTCATTACCAACGCGAACTCAGCCGACGCGTCATGGCAGGCGTTTCAGAATCTCAACGGTGTCACGGTCGAATCGGTACCGCTACCTGGCGAGACCCGCAACTGAAGAGCCGCTTGACGGACGCGGCAGGCAAACCGGATATGGCAAAACGAATCGTGGTGACGGGCGCGAGCTCGGGCATTGGGCGCGCCGTGGCGGATCGCCTGCTGAAAGACGGTGATGAGGTGATCGGACTGAGCCGCAGCGCGCCGAATTTCACGGACGCGCGCTTTCGCCATGTCCCGGCGGATCTCGCGGATGTCGACGCGATTGCGCTGCTCGCCCGCGAGCTCGGACCGGTCGACGGTCTCGTTCACGCGGCAGGCTTCATGAAGACGGCGCGCGTCGGCGAACTCGACCTGGCGAGCGGCGAGGCCATGTGGCGGCTCCACGTCGCGGCGGCAGCGGCGCTCGCCGATGCGCTCGCGCCTTCCCTGCCCGCCGGCGGGCGCATCGTCCTGATCGGCAGCCGCGTGTCGGCGGGCGCGGCAGGACGCAGCCAGTACGCGGCAGCGAAAGCCGCGATGGTGGCGATGGCGCGCTCGTGGGCCATTGAACTGGCGCCGCGCGGCATCACGGTGAACGTGGTCTCGCCGGCCGCCACCGAAACGCCGATGCTGCGCGATCCGCAGCGCAGTTCCAGTGCGCCCGTCATGCCGCCCATCGGCCGGTATGTGAAGACGGAGGAAGTCGCCTCGCTGGTCGCCTTCCTGCTCGGTGACGACGCCGGCGCGATCACCGGTCAGCAGATCATGGTGTGCGGCGGCAGTTCGCTCGGGTGAAGCATGCGGATGGGCGGCGTCGGCCCCGGTCGGCGGCGACGATCGGGCGCCATCGGCTCATCAGCCGGCATCGGCGAGTGCATGCGCGTTGGCTGACCGCTCGATCGCGTGACGATTGGGAGGCCGCCGCAAACCCAGATTCTCGCGCAGCGTCGTCCCTTCGTATTCGGTGCGGAACAGGCCACGGCGTTGCAGTTCCGGCACCACGTGCGCGGCGAATTCGACAAGCCCGCCCGGCAGCCATGGCGACATGATGTTGAAGCCGTCGGCCGCGCCTTCCTCGAACCACTGCTGCAACTGATCGGCGATGCTCTGCGGCGTGCCGACGACCTGCTGATGCCCGCGTGCGCCCGCGATGCGCAGATACAGATCTCGAATCGTCAGATTTTCGCGGCGGGCAAGGTCGAGCAGCAGACGCTGGCGGCTCTTGCCGCCGTTGGTCTCCGGCAAGTCCGGCACCGGGCCATCGACCGGATAGGACGAGAGATCGACTCCGCCTGCCATCTTCGACAACAGCGACACGCCGACAACCGGATGAATCAGCGCCTGCAACGCTTCGAACTTCTCGTCCGCCTCCTCCTGCGTGCGGCCGATCACCGGAAAGATGCCTGGCATGATCTTCAGATCTTCCGGGTGACGGCCATATCGCGCGAGCCGTCCCTTCACATCGCGATAGAACGATTGCGCCTCGTCGAGCGTCTGATGCGCGACGAAGATGGCCTCGGCGGTTTGCGCGGCCAGTTCGCGCCCGGCTTCCGACGCGCCCGCCTGCACCACCACCGGCCAGCCTTGCGGCGCACGCGCGACGTTCAGCGGCCCTTTCACCTTGAAGTGCTTGCCGCGATGATTCAGCGTGTGAAGCTTCGCCGGATCGAAGTAGAGGCCGCTCTCCTTGTCGCGCACGAACGCGTCGTCTTCCCAACTGTCCCACAGGCCTGTGACGATGTCGTAGAACTCGCGCGCGCGCTCGTAGCGCAGCGCGTGGTCGAAATGGCGATCCAGGCTGAAATTATGCGCTTCCGTTTCGCTGCTCGACGTGACGAGGTTCCAGCCCGCGCGCCCGCCGCTCAGATGATCGAGCGACGCGAATTTGCGCGCGACGTTGTACGGCTCATTGAAGCTCGTCGATACCGTCGCGGTTAAACCGATGTGCCGGGTCACGGCGGACAGCGCCGATAACAGCGTGAGCGGCTCGAAGTGATCCGCGCGCGCGGTGCGCGACAGCGAGGCGAGGTCCGTGTCGCGCACGCCGACGCTGTCGGCGAAAAAGATCGTGTCGAACTTCGCGCGCTCGGCGATCTGCGCGAGTTCCGCGTAGTGCGCGAAGTCGAGGCCCGCGGCGGCATGCGCATGCGGATGACGCCACGCGGCGATGTGGTGGCCCGTCTCCATGAGGAACGCGCCGAGCTTGATCTGACGTTGGCTCATTATATTTAGGCATGCGTAGTGTGCGGCTGGCCGAAACCAGCAAGGAGCTGATCGCGCAAGGCGACGTAGCGCGGATCGGCCCGGTCGCGCGGCCGCGGCAGATTCACCTCGGCAATGCGCTTGATGCGGCCGGGCCGCGGCGCCATGGTGACCACGCGGTCGCCGAGATAAAGCGCTTCGTCCACATCGTGCGTGACGAGCACCATCGTGATCCGCTCATGTTCCCAGATGCGCTGCAGCTCGTTCTGCAGGCGCGCGCGCGTCAACGCATCCAGTGCGCCGAACGGCTCGTCGAGGAGCAACACACGCGGCCGGTTGACGAGCCCGCGCGCGATTGCGACACGCTGCGCCATGCCGCCCGAGAGCTGATGCGGATACGCGTTCTCAAAGCCTTCGAGTCCGACTAGCGCGATGTGCTCCGCCACCGCCTGGCGCTTTTCGTAGAGCGACAACGGCGCGTTGCGCAGTGCTGCGAGCACGTTCTGCGCGGCCGTGAGCCACGGAAACAGCCGATGATCCTGAAACACGATGCCGCGTTGCAGCGACGTGTCGCGCACGCGATCGCCGGCGACGCGAATCTCGCCGGTATAGTCGGTGTCTAGCCCCGCGATCAGCCGCAGCAGTGTCGACTTGCCGCAGCCGCTCGCACCCAGCACGCTGACGAACTCGCCCGCGCGTATGCGCAGCGAAATATCGTCGAGCACCGGCAGCGCCGCGTAATGCTTGCTGACGTGGTCGATCTCCACGCCTTCGGATACAACCGCTGTCATCAGACGTTCTCCTTGATCAAGGCGGCACCGCGGCGTTTGAGCACCGCGCGCTCGGCCGCACGCGCCAGTGCACTCAGCAACGAGCCCACCGCGCCGACTACCACGATGCCGAACAGCACCAGATCCATACGGAAGTTCTCGCTGCCGTCGATCAGCGTGTTGCCGATGCCGCTTCCCGCGACGAGCAGATATTCCGCGCCGAGCGTCGCGAGCCACGAATAGATCAGCGCGAGATAAAGGCCCGTGAAAATCGACGGCAACGCGGCCGGCAGGATGACGTGCCAAACCAGTTGCCGTTGCGTGTAGCGAAAGACGCGCGCGGCTTCGACGTAGACGCGCGGTATGGCATGAATGCCGTCGCAGGTATGCGCGGCAACCGGCAGCAAAGCGGCGAGCGAGAGAAACACGACCTTCGCCGCATCGCCGAGGCCGAACCACACGGAAATCAGCGGGATCCACGCGAACAGCGAAATCTGCTTGAACGTGTCGAAGCTCGGACCAATCACGCGGGCCGCGATGCGCGACAAACCGAGCGCGACGCCGAGTGCAAGCCCGAGCACGGTGCCGATTGCGAAGCCGCTCGCCTCGCGCGCAAGCGATGCGCCGAGCGCCTTGGCAAGCGCGCCGCTCGTCACCTGCTGCCACGTCGTTTGCCAGACCTGCGCGGGCGTGACGAGCAGACCGCCCTTGCCTGCATGCAATGCGCTGACAGCCCACCAGATCGCGAGAGCTGCCGCCGGCAGCACGAGGCCGCGCAAGTCGGGCAGACTCCGTTTTCGCGGGACAGCGCGATCGACCTCGCAATCGCATCGCGGCGGCGCGTTGCGAGCTTTGAACCCGTCGCTGAAGCTGATCATGACCGACGAATCTCCGTTCTGTTAGCGGAATGCCGACGGCAAGCCGCGGCGCAGTTGCCGTTCGAGCGCGTCGAGCGCGCGGTTGATCGCGAACCCGATCGCGCCGACCACGACGACGGCCGCCATCACGAGATCGAGCTGGAATAGCTGGCGCCCGTACACGATCAGATAGCCGAGCCCTTCCGACGACGCCACCAGTTCGACCACCACGAGTGCGAGCCACGCCTTGGTGAACGCGAGCCGCACGCCGGTGGCGAGCGTCGGCACCGCGGACGGCAGTACCACATGCACGATGCGTTGCCAGCGCGTGTAGCCGAACACGCGCGCCGCTTCGTCGAGCGTAACGGGGGCGCCGCGAAAGCTCTGCAGCGTGCTGAGCGTGACCGGCACGAGCGCGGCGTGCGCGATCAGGATGTACTTCAACGGCTCGCCGACGCCCACGAGCAACAGCAGAAGCGGCAGCCAGCCGAGCACCGGAATCTGCACGACCGCGTTGAAAGCCGGCAACACGTAGGCCTCGAAGCTGCGCGAGAGGCCGAGCGCCGAGCCGAGCACGACGCCGCCCAGCGTGCCCGCGACGAAGCCGCACACCACGCGTTGCAGGCTGACGAGCGTGTTGTGCAAGAGATCGCCGCTCTGCACGAGATCGACGAAGGTCGCGTATACGCGCGCGGGCGGCGGCAAGATCTGCGGCGCGATCCAGCCGCGCTCGCAGCCGACCCACCACAGCGCGAATAGTACGGCGGGCAGCGCCCATGGCGCGAGCGCCCAGCCGAGCGCGCGCCAGCGCCGCGTCGGCGTCGACCTGTGGCCGAGGGCCGCATCGAGATCGAGGGTGATGGTGTTGCTCATCGGCGCTCTCCGGTTAGCCGAGCGGCTTGCCGGCCGCGTCGTACTGTGTCCATTCGCGTTCGAGTTTCAGCGTGCGCAGCGCGTTGTCCAGATAGCGCGTCTCGAACCAGCCGTCGACCTGCACCGGCTGACGGATCAGTTTGAGTTTCAGCGCGTCCTGCGCGACTGCCTTGTAGCGTGCGACGATGAACGGATCGATCAGCGGCGAATTTCGCGACTTCAGCGTGCCGGGCGGAAACTCCGCGTTCCAGGACGATTCGCTGACGCCGCTGCGCGCCCACGCTTTGAAGAGCGCCTGCCGGTTCGCTTCATCCGAGGACCATTGCGCGCCCTTCACGAACGTGGTCACTACACGCTGCACGACGTCCGGATGCGCGCGCTCGAAATCGTCGGTGACGAGCAGGTGCGCCTGACGCGTGAACTGCGGGCCGTCGTCCTGCGATTCGTAGATGATCCGCGCGAGGCCCTGGTCGCGCAGCTTGTACAGGTGGTAGTCGTTGAAGCTCGCGTCGATCCCTTTCGATGCCAGCGCGGCGAGCGCGCTCGCCGTATCGAGGTTGATGACGCGCAATTCACGTTCATCGAGACCGTTCTTCGCGAGCGCGTTGTCCGCAACCGTCTGCAGATTCGTGCCGCGAAAGAGCCCGACGCGTTTGCCTTTCAGGTCCTTGATCGAACGGACGTCCGAGTCGGGCGGCACGCCGATCTTCACGCCGACACGCACGCCGGATTCCAGCAGGATGCGCGTTTTCAGGCCATTTGCGCGGCCGAGAACGGACGGCAGATCACCCTGAAACGCGAAGTCGACGGAACGGTCGGCGATCGCTTCGTTGACCGCCGGCCCCGCGCCCTTGAAGAACAGCCACTCGACCTTGATGCCGTCGGCGGCAAATTCCTTTTCGAGCAGCTGTTGCTGCTGCACTGTCGCCGCCGCCGATCCGCCGAACGTCGGTGGATCGCCGCTGCCTTGCTGCGCGATGCCGATGCGGATCGCCGCGGGTTTGTCGGCGTATGCTGCACCGGCGGCGAGGCCGCAGGCGCAGGCGATTACTACGCTTTTGATTAGACGCGAGAGATTCATCGAAAGAGGATCGAAGTAGTTACGGAGCCGCGGCTGCGGCGCTCGCGGTTAAAAGGGCGTTTTAAGCGCCACGCTGCGCCTGCCGTCGATACCGACCGGCACGTCGCCTTGCACTGTCGCGCGGCGCACGACGCGGCGTGAGTCGCCGTAATCGTTGATCGCGTAGTGTTGCGTCGCGCGGTTGTCCCAGATCGCGACGTCGCCTTCCGCCCATTGCCAGCGCACTGTGTTCTCGAGGCGCGTGATGTGCTCATGCAGGACCTGCAGCAAAGCGGTGGATTCCTGAGTCGACAGCCCGATGAAACGCTGCACGAAATGGCCGAGCACGAGCGTGCGTTCGCCGGTCACCGGATGCACGCGCACCACCGGATGCTCGGTCTCGTACACCTTGGAGATGAAGAGCTCGCGATAGCGCTTTAACTGCGTATCGTCTGCATCCGCGTGCGCCGAGGCGTAGTCGTAAGCGTTGCTGTGAATCGCGCGGGCATGGTCGGCGAACGCGCGCAGCGGCTCGGGCAAGCGCTCGTATGCGGCGGCCGTGTTGGCCCAGACGGTGTCGCCGCCGACCGGCGGAATGGTGATCGCGCGCAGGACGGAGACTTTCGGATAGGCGTCGACGAATGTGACGTCGGTGTGCCATGAGTTGGCGCGCGCCCCGTGCGCCGAGTCGAGGTCGAGCAGACGGGAGCCGCCGGCGTGAGACGGAACGGTCGGATGCGCGACCGTATCGCCGAAACGCCGCGCGAAGCCTTCCTGGCTCGCGTCGTCGAGATGCTGCTGGCCCCGAAAGAACAACACCTTGTGGGTATGGAGCGCCGCCTCGATCGCCTCGAACGTCGCCTGATCGAGTTCCGGCGAGAGCCTGACGCCCTCGATCTGCGCGCCGATGCGGCCCGCCACCCGGCGAATGTTCAACGACGCTTTAGCTGCATTTTCGGCGCTGACGGACGCCTCACGACGCGCGGACTGGACTTCTGACATGGACTCTCTCCGAAGATGGCTGAGGTCCTATTCAAGCAGCGCGGCGCGAAAAGCTGAACTGACGATTTGTGCGTCGTTAAGTGAAGCGCGTGGAATAAGCTAAGAAGCCGATTTGCGCAGTGGTTTTTGAGGATGCGGCAGTCGGCGCAACGTCTTGTCAGGGGCACGATAGGACCACCCGCCTCTGGCAGCAATGCCGGAGGCACCTCGATTTCTGCCAACACGCCCTATGCAAAAAAAACTTGCACATAGGTGCATATGCTCCTATATTGGTCGACAGGAGCATATGCTCTTAATCTCTGAGGGACTACAGCCATGAACGAATCATCCATTCTTGTAAGCGGTGCGACGGGCCGCACCGGAGGCGCCGCCATCGACGAACTGTTGCAAATGGGCAAGCGCGTGCGCGCCTACGTGCGAGCGGACGACGACCGTGCGGCCGCGCTGCGCGCACGCGGGGTCGACATTGCGGTCGGCGATTTCACGGACATCGACGCGATCCGTGCCGCGCTGGAAGGCGTCAGCTCCGCCTACTTCCTGTACCCGATCGCGCCGGGCATTCTGAGCGCGGCGGCCTATTTCGCGCAGGCCGCGAAGGAAGCTGGCGTCGGTGCGATCGTCAACATGTCGCAGATTTCAGCGCGGCGTGAATCGACGAGTCATGCGGCGCAGGATCATTGGGTATCCGAGCGGGTTTTCGATTGGTCAGGAGTACCGACGACACATTTGCGCCCCACATTTTTTGCGGACTGGCTCGTCTACCCGCACTTCGCAAAGGAAATCTGGGCCACGAAGAAGATCACGTTCCCGTTCGAGAACGGCCGCCACGCACCGATCAGCGCGGACGACCAAGGGAGAGTCATTGCTCACCTTCTGGCGAATCCCGCTGGCCACGGCGGCCAGACCTACACGCTGCACGGTCCGGTGGAACTGAACCACACGGAGATCGCCGCGCTGGTCAGCGAGGTGCTCGGCGTCAAGATCGACTATGCTCCCACTTCGATCGAGGCGTTCAAGCAGAAGATGGAACAGGTGTACATGTTCCCTCCGTTTCTGGTGCAGCACCTCGTGGAAGTCGCGCAGCACTATCGCGAGGGTGTTTTCCAGGGTACCAACGACGTCGTCGAGAGGATCACCGGTACACCCGCGCTGGCGGTCCCGGCTTTCATCCAGAAGTACCGCGGCGCTTTTGCGTGACGTGGGCGTGAACCCGGCAATGTGCCGACCTTAAGGAGAAAGGAAATGCGGGCGAAAGACCAACCCATCGGTGTGGACCAATGCAACTGCTTCACGGTGAGGAAGGCCGCCCGTCAGATCTCGCGTCTTTACGACAGCTATCTCCAGCCTTGCGGCCTTCGCATCACGCAGTTCCTCATCCTCGCCACGTTGAACGAGCGGGAAAGCGCATCGGTCAATGTGCTGTCCGAGCGCCTCGACATCGAGCGCACGGCGATGGGGAAAATGATCGGGGTGCTCGAACGCGACGGTCTGGTCGCGGTGCGGCCGTCGCCGGAGGACGGTCGCATTCGCATTGTGGAGCTCACGCCGGAAGGAACCAGGCTTTTCGAGCGAGCGGCGCCGCTATGGCGTGAGGCGCAGCGCGCGTTCAGTGTTCGGAATGGAGCACGAAACGTGGAGGTACTGCGTCGCAGCCTGTTGGGGATGAAGGTTGGCGGCGATTTTGGACCCGTTGGCGGCGACGAGTGACGGCTGGGTGTTTGCGGTGTGGTCCGTGACGGGAAGAAGCCGTGGGACACTGGTCTGGAACGCTTTTGCGTGAGCCAAACGGAAAAGCCCTTGTGGAGTCAAGGGCTTGTGGTGTCCTGGCGGAGCGAGGGTCCGTCTGCGTTGAATTCATCGGCGTTCATGAAAATTCGCATGACATCGAGATGCAACACACGTGCGCGGCGATTGTATGGCCGTTTGGGGAGCGCTGCGGTCGCTTGAACGGCTGAGCGGTTTATCACCCCACGGTCCCTTGTTAGCCGAACGGCGCCCGATGCGATGGGCGGAGGAGCCCAGACCTTTCACGTGTGCGATCGAGTCACGGGCGCACCGCATCAGTAGGGCGTTCAGTGCGTTCGCTTATACTCCTTTCTCGCCATAACCGAAGCAGTTCCCCTTTATCGCTCACCGGACCTTCGAAAGTCGGAACTCCCTCGGGAATCAAAACCATGGCTGCTTGCTGCAGGTAAATATGTGCGCTATCGGGACAAATTCGCTTTGGTTCTGCAATGTCCCCGGCCTGAGTATGGACAAGTCGGGTTGATCGTGTGGTTCTGCCCAAAGCCGAGTGTCACAGCGCGGACATGCCTTGCTCCGCCGCTGCCCGTGACCAAAGTCAAATGTCAGCAGCGTTGGCTCGCCTTCCAAGATATGCATATCCGCTCGACGGACCCACATCACAGGTAGCGCGGCGCCGCCTGTCCTGCGCTGACATACGGTGCAATGGCAAACGTAAAAAGTGAGCGGCTCTTGCCTGAGCTCAAATTTGATTTTCCCGCAGAGGCAATTGCCGCTGTAGGGTACAGGCATACCAACCTCCATATGCGGGGAGACAAGCTAAATGAGTTTGATCAGCTCGATGGACGGATAGACGTGTGAGCCACGTCGAATTGTCGACGATCTTGAGAGCTGTCGAATGGCCGATCTTAGGCGCTACGCGCCTCACGCCTGTGTCCGGCACATGCTGCCCCGGGCGGCGAATCGCTGCCACCAGTCGGTCAATTTTTTGTGCCCACTCATCAATAACGTAGATTCGCCCGCTTGCATGAAGCACGCGAAGATAGGCGCGGCGTACAGATCGGCCAATGTCACGCTATCGCCGATTAGAAATCCGCGGTCGTCCGACAGCCGAGTCAGCTCGGACAAGCACACGGCGGCCCGCGGGATCGCAGCGGCGATTTTCTGCTCATTTGCTAACCGGCCTTCGCGAGCCGAAACGACGCGCTCAACATAGATGTCCCAAACGAGGGTTCGGTATGCATAAGCGTCCAGTATCCCGACGATCTGGTTTACCTTGGCGCGAGCTTTCGGCTCTATCGGCTGCAGCTTGCATCCAGGGAAAGCGTCGTCGATATACCGAACAATCGCTCCCGTTTCGTAAAGATGGAAATTGCCATGTTCAAAGGCCGGGATGCGACCGAACGGGTGACGATTGAGATGCTCCGGCGGAACGCCGGTTTCTGCGAAAACGTCGACCTCGACCAAGTCATACGTGACCTGCTTTTCTTCGAGTGCAAGCCGGGCGATTCGCACATACACGCTCCATGCGGCTCCGTAGAGCACTGGCGCTTCTTCGGTTGTTGTCAAGGCATAGCTCCTGCGCCCGTCAAGGTACCGGCATCACCACTTGCAGCCTCCTTGACCACTTGCGCCTGTATTCAGCATGAATCCCGTTTTCTGATTTTTTTTCTTATTGGTGTAGACCATGGATGAAACTTCCGTTCCCTGCGTGATCATTTCGTACTCACCGGTCGCCTGTCCGTTGTATATCTCGATCCACGTTGCGGTTTCCTGATCGGGCGCATCCTTGTTCAGAGTTTCCTCCGCTGAGTTGGCGAGGACCAGCGGGATCGGTTGTTTTGAGTTCTGGTATCTCACGAAGCCTGACGAGAATTTGCTAGCTGAGTCGTAATACGTACGCATCTCAAAGTTGATAGGCTTCCCGTTGCCGGAGCTGAAACAAAATGTCTCGCTCGTTATTTCTGCATGCGCGACAAGAGGTAGAGCGAAGAGCGCAGCCGCAAAGATGGATTTCATAAGCGTTCAAGTTCAGGGTTTTTGCAATTCAAGGGACGACGTGATGGTGTGTTGCGTTGCGTAGTATTTCTTCTTGGGATGCGGCGGGTGAAGGAGCAGTTCGGCGCTGGTCATAGCGAGCAAGCGTGGGTTGGGATTTGGCTGGACGTCGCAGCTTGGAGCGCGGGGTTTAAGCCGGGGGTAGCGGGCGCAGGGAACGAGTTCATTGAGCATCTTCGTGCCTCGGGACGAACTGCCGTCGCAATTGTTGAAGGCCTAGAGGAACTGTACACAACACCTAGTGATCCCGGTGTGGATACGGCGATGCGGGCAGTTTTGGTGTCACTCCCGCAAAAGCTTCGTTCCGAAGCGTGTCGGCCACTCGGTGCAGTGGTCTTTTCGCGAAGGGATACGGTCGAGGCGGCGGTCAAGCAGAACCTCGACCAGTATCGCCGAGAGTATTCGGCATTCGCGCTTACATGGACTGAGGACGACGTACTTGAACTCGCAGCGTGGTTGGCTACGCAATCGAAGGCTCTTCCTGATTTGTGGTCGTCTGAGTTTGGAACGCTGAGCTTGTCCGACAAGACGGCACGACTGGAACGCCTGTGGGGGCGAAAGTTGGGCCCAGACGATATGCCTCGCAAGCGCACGCGAGAGGCGTACACCGCGACGTGGATCATCGCGGTGCTCTCTGATCTTCGTGGTCGACTGGTTCCTAGAGACCTTGTCCGTTTGTTGGCCAACGCCGCAATCATTTCACCGCAAGGCGACGAAGTGGGGATGTCTCCCGGGCGATTACTGGTACCTCGCTCGCTGAGAGGTGCGATAGAACCTACCAGCAATGCCAAGGTTAAAGAAACTGAAGAGGAAATATCCGAGCTCGCACCAACGTTTGCAAAATTCAGATCGCGGGCCGACCATGTTGCAGCGCCGCTCGGCAATGAGGAGATAGCTGAGATTGGACTCGACAATTCAGAGGTCCAAGCTCTGATTAGGCATGGCATCGTCTTTGGAGAGTCACCTCCTTACGAAGTACCCGAATTGTTTCGAAGGGGCTTGGGCTTGCGACACACACCGGCGCTCGGCGCAGTGTGGTGAATCTCTATCGACGCGCGAGACAGCGGTAGTCTGCTACCGGCGTTTGATAGTCACTTTGTGAGTCGAAAAACAAAAACCCCGTAAATCATTGATTTTACGGGGTTTTCCGCCAATTCTGGCGGAGAGAGGGGGATTCGAACCCCCGATAGGCTATTAACCTATCATACCGAGACCTCTTTCCGTTTCAGAATCAATGGTTTGCATTTGCAGGTTATACCATTCTTCGATCAGAACGACGCCGCTAACTCATTGATTCGTAAACTAGCGGCATCTTGCAAAAGTATGGTTCTAGCCTATCGCAGTGGCTTCACCCGCTCAGGCCTGCGGCGGTAGATCCGCTCGGTCGTTTTGCTGTCGGCGTGTGAAAGAAGCTGCTTGGCGCGCTCGAGAGATTCCGCGTCGCTGGCACATTTTGCCCGCAGGTCATGCTCAGTGAAATGCTCCTTTGCTTCGGTCTCCGTCCTGACGCGGCGCATGAAGTTCCGCCACATCGTATCCCACCCTCCTGCCCGCCCCGACTCCTCATTGAAGTAGCACGACCCCTGGCGATTGCAGAATAGAAATGGCGAGAACTGGACTGGCCGCGCGTTTTTAGCCGTCTGAACAGCTTCTTTTAGCTCGTCTGACCACTCGTATATAAGGCGCTTACCGGTCGTGTTTTCAGTCTTGCCCGGCTGGACATGGATGCCGTCTTCCTGAAGGCTGGACATGGTGAGCCGAAGCAAGTCGCCGCGGCGCATTCCGGTCAGCAACTTGATGCGGATGTAGGACTGGACTGCCAACACACTGCCTTTCTTTCGTCGGGCTTCGATTGACAAGCATTCGACAATCTCCCAATCCTCGACGTAGCGCGTGCGCGGCTTTTCGCCTTCCAGGCGGATTTCGCCCTTGAAGGGATGCTTGTCGAGGTAGCCCCACTGCACCGCTTTTGTGAAGGCATGAGACAAGACTTCGATTTCTCGTTTTGCGGCCACTTTCGCGGATCGCTTATCGATGTACTGGTAGATGTGCTTCGGTTTGATACTTAGCAGAGTCATCTTGCCTAAAATGGCGCTCAGCTTCTTGATTGCTACGGCGTTGTGCGCCTGCGTTGTGACTTCCTTTTTGGGCACAACCTCCATCGCATACCGGTCAAGCAACTGCTGTATCGTCTTGGCGTTGTCGATCGCCCCTACCCGGTCCGCCCATACCTGATACGCTTCTGGCAACGTTGTTCCGAGCCTGAACAGCTGTTTGCCGTCCCACGATTCTTCGAGGCCCGGCGGCACCGCGTAGTAATAGACGCCGTTGATGTTCCGCCAGCGCTTCGGCAGGCCTTTGTTTTCTTTGCTTCGTGGCCTTGGCATGATTGCTCCTATGCTGCGGCGCTCCAGTCAGGCTCCGCCTCGACCGGCTTCCGTCGCTTCGTTTCCTTGTCGACCATCACGTGATTGAAGTGAGCGCGGGCGACAATGATCCTGCCGTCCGGACGAACCTTGTGATGGATCCCCAAGCTGTTCAATACCGCTGATTGTGAACCCCATCGGTGCTTTCCGGTGAGGTCGACGATTTCGTCCTCGCTCAATATCAGATCGCTCATCTTTCCTCCCTCCGAAACCAGTCCCTACGTGTGGTTTCAATCACCCGCTGTGCTTCTTTCATCATGTCGCCTGCTTCCTGTCGGGCAACGGTGCCCGCCTATACCCGTGTGCAATCGGCCCTTCGTTCGCATCGGCGTACTTGCACACTGGGTATCGCTTGCGGACCGCCTCGAGGTCAAACCGGAACCCAGGGTTGCCAACGTATTCGAAAACGGCCTTGCGCAGACGGTTCCTGAAAACCCTCACCAAGCCGGAGTTGGGATATTCGATGAATTGCGGGCCCCAGACCGGATCGTCATAGACGTCGCAGAACAAGATGTAACTCGTGCTCATGATTGCTCCGTCGATTCATCGAAATGTTGCGACGCCTTGCGAGTCATCGTTCGAATCGCATCGAGCAACTTCCCATCTGGCCGATAGTGGCGCGTGTCGGTCAAGTGCTCAGCGATCTCGGTCCATTCGGCTAGCGTCATGGTGAGCGTCATCGTCATCTGAATGTCGGCCGGCCGATCGGCTTTGAATTGTGCTTTCACGCCTTCACCTCCTCTTCTTCCATCTTCTCGATCGCCTCCAGCGCGAGCCTCAGGGCGAATTCCGTGCGCGGACGGTCTTGGTTATTGGCGATCGCCCATTGAAGCTCGGCTCGCAGTGTTTCCAGTTCGGTCATTTCCTCGGCTCCCTGACCACATTAATCCCCTCTGGCAGCCTCACAGCTACCTGCCCTTCGAAGTCATCCGCCAGCATCTGGGCGAACGCCGTACACAGGCCGGCGATCAGTTGCGGCGTTGGCTGACGGGCTCGGGTGTAGGCGTAGGCCTGTTCCATGAAGGTGCGGCGGTTGGTGGTCTGGTTCACTGGCTCGCCTCAAACATGTCGATGGTCTTGGTGTCGCGCTCTGGCTCGGGGTCGACCGCGGGTGGTGGTGGTTCCGGCAGCGGCATCCAGTGCGTAATATGCGAGGCGTCTCCGACTGTGCCCATCATGTTTTCGAAATAGCCGTGGTGTTCGTTCCATCGGCAGAAGTCATGCTCAGAGACGTTCGTCTCGAATTGGCGCCCGTCATCCGACTCCCCGTACTGGACAGCATCCACCCATCCCAAGAACATGCGGCCGTCCTTCGGCGCCGTCTCAATTGCTTGCCATTCAGCCATCCGTCTCTCCTTGTGCCGTCTTTTGAGACAGGGCGCGGATAGCGGCGGCGCACTTGTCGGCACCATCCGATTCACCCTGAACGCCGGGATCGGCTCGCCCCGCTTCCCTGCCGGTATATGGGGCGCGGCCTTTGTAAAGGCTCCAGCAATCGGCGGCGATCTCGTCGCACACCTTGGCCGCTTCTTCCAGCGACTCGCGCCGTATCGCATCCTTCCTCAATCCCTCTGATTGAGCGGATGCGTAGAGAGGCACAAACTCGCCACCGGTCTCCTTGGCGTACTCAAGATCAACTTCGGATGGGCGGTCCTGAGCGTCAGAAAAGTCAAGCGATCCTCCACGAGGCTTCCACGCCCAGCCAACCGGCTGCGCATCGACGGCTGGCGCTACAGGCCGCTCCAAGTCCGCCACCTGTTGACACATCGCCGCGATGGTACGGGCTTGCTGGGCGGTCCTGGATTCGAGGCTTAGTATCAGCGCGGCTTGCTGCTCGATCAGGTCGGCGGCGACATCGCACATTCCTCCTTTTACGGACGCGGTGCGCAACAACTCAACCAGTTTCGTTGCATCACTCATTTCGTGTCTCCGGGACCCTTACACAACTCGGGTATACTGTGTGAATGGACATCAAGCGCGCATACCGATTTCGGTTCTACCCGACGCCCGAGCAAGCAGTGACGCTTGCCAAGACATTTGGGTGTGCGCGTTTTGCCTATAACCACATGCTCAGATTGCGCACGGATGCGTGGTATGAGCGGCAAGAACGTATTGGTTATCACGAGACCTCCGCCGCGCTGACAGCGCTCAAGAAAACTCCAGAGCACGCCTGGCTGAACGAGGTATCGAGCGTTCCAGTGCAACAGGCGCTACGCCACTTGCAAACGGCATTCGCGAACTTCTTTGCTAAGCGTGCGCAATACCCGACATTCCGAAGCAAGGACGACAAGCAGTCAGCGGAATACACCACAAGCGCTTTCAAATGGGATGGCGTATCGCTCAAACTGGCGAAGATGGATGCTCCGCTCGACATCCGCTGGTCGCGCGCAATCCCGAAGGGCGCGAAGGTCACGACCGTGACCGTGTCAAAAGACACAGCGGGCCGATACCATGTTTCAATGCTTTGCGATGACGTGGTGGTCGCCAAACCTGCCGCATCGGCTAAGGTCGGCATCGATTTGGGATTGACGCATTTCGCAATCCTTTCGACGGGCGAGAAGATTGCCGCGCCGAACGCCTTCCGAAAGAACGAGGCTAGGCTCGCCACGCTACAGCGGCGTCTCTCGAAGAAGCAAAAGGGTTCCGCCAATCGCCGGAAGGCGAGCCTCAAGGTTGCACGCATGCATGCCAAGACGGCAGATTCACGCAGGGACTTCCTGCACAAACTTTCGACCCGGCTGATCAACGAAAACCAAGTGATCGCCATCGAAACCCTGTCCGTCAAGGGTATGCAGAAAAACCGTTGCCTAGCGAAATCGATTAGCGATGCAAGCTGGTCCGAATTTACTCGGCAACTAGAGTACAAAGCGCAGTGGTACGGGCGCACACTGGTCGGCATCGACAAGTGGTATCCATCGAGCAAACGATGTAGCGATTGCGGACACACGGCAGCCAAGATGCCGCTGAATATCCGCACGTGGACCTGCCCAGAATGCGGGTCGATCCATGATCGCGACATCAACGCTGCGCGCAATGTTTTGGCCGCCGGACTGGCGGTGTCAGCCCATGGAGAAAGCGTAAGTCCCATGTCTCTTTGAGATGAAGTTGGGTTGCGGTCTGTGAAGTGGGAATCCCATTCCTCTTGGAATGGGAGCAGTCAATTCGTGTCTCCGCTTGCTGATTGAGCGGCGGTCAGGGCGCGGTCTATCTTTTCGTCTAATGCTTTGCCGTAGACCCGATCGAAAACCCGCGCCTGTTTGTCTCCGCCTTGACGAAGCCACCGATACCGGGCCGCATCGGCCGCCATCCTTTGAAGTTGCTCTTGCACGGTGACGCTTCCGCCGTCTGGCGGGTCCATGTAATAGGTTCCCGGCAGTAGCGAGGAAAGCGCATCATCCGTAAGCGCTGTCTGTGCTGGCGGGGCGGCGATCCTCATGCACTTGTCGGCATAGAAGTGCATCGACAGCCGATCAAACAACGGGCCTAGTTTCTCGTGCATGACGATGGCTTGAGGCATCGGCGGGAAAACGAACTGCACAGCCTCCGCACCCTGCGCCACATTGGCAGCTTCCCACTTGGCACCTTTGACGGATAGAGCCCACTGTGCGACGGCCTCGCCAATCTGGCGGTCTGCCTCTTTATCGGCTTCACTCAACTTGTCGTAAGGCGCGAGCCATGACGGCTTCGGGTTCGGCTGCTGCTTCGCCCATTTAACCCACGCTTCGCGCACGATCTGGCCGAGAAAATCGCGGGTGATGATCGGAGCATCCGATGGTGCGGCAAGGTTACGCGATGCGCTACGTGCAAGGAATCTAAGAGAGTCCAATCGGTGTGAAGCCTTGGTTGCGGACTCTTCCTCACTTGCGGCGGCCCATTTATCAAACTCTTCCGCCGAAGAAAAGCGACGACGCTCCGCGCTCTCTGCGAGCTTGGAGAAAGCATGCGGAGTTTCAAGCGGACCGTTAATGCTCGCTACTGAATTTGCGACCATCGCGCGCGCCATTGCTTCGGTTACCGCCTCCGCACCTTGCGCCACATTGGCGGGGAGCGCTCGATCTCCGCAGCATCGCTCATCGAACATCCATTTCGGGCATTTTGTGCACACGCCCGTCTGTGCGCCGGTCTTACGCGTCTCGTGAAACGCCAGTGCATAGTCCCGCATTTGATCCATCGTGTAGCGCGCCGCACTATCGTCTTGCGCCACATTGGCGGAAGTTGATGCGGCGCGGGCTTGCCAAACTTCCCATTGGTCTTGCACGTTCTGGCGGCAGTACTCGCCAAACTTCTCGCATCCCGGAACATCGCGGCGATACATATAATCTTCGCCGCGTGAACGCATAAGCGCTTCGAACGCCCCGCGCTCGTCCTGCTCGACCGATGGCGCGGCATGGGCGTGAATGCCTGCAAACACTGCGCCGCAGTCAACGCATAGATAGCCGGACTTCACTATCTCATTCCGTGCATCCACAATGCGGTGCGCGCAGGCAGGCTTGCTTGCTTCACTGGCGAGAGGGGCGGCGACCGTTCCAAATCCGTCGCACATATCACATTTGTACGGCTCATATTCGGCTGCTCCTTTGCCGTCCGTGTGGAATCTGCCGCCATGCGACCCCGTTCCGTTGCAGTTCAGGCATTTTTCTTTAGCCGCCTCTTTGTTGATAGCGGCAGGCTGGCGGGCGTCATCTTCAAACGTCAGCGCGTCCTCAATCTCAGAGGCAAGGCGGTACTGGCAATCGGACGCGTGGTATTTGACTTCATTGGTTTTCGTCATGCAAGTACAGCCACCTACCTGCAAACGAAGCAAAACTGCGCGGTGGTGTCGGTTCATCAGCATCATTTCTTTTCCCCGTTAGATGCGGCGAGAAGGGCGCGGACTGCCTCGCCGTATGCGTTCGCATATCCCTGCATCTGGTGTTCGGTGAAGTACGCGTGACCGGCGACATGCGCGAATGACTCGGGAAATGCGGGAAGCGGTGGCCATTTGAAATCGGCCGTGGATGGCGCCACCGCACGCGCATGGAGGTCGGCGATAAAATCGGCCACTTCCATCTCGTCCGGGCATCCTGCATCGGCGCATGCGATGCCGATTCGCTCCAATTCGCGATTTACGATGCCGAGCGAAGAGCGCATTTGATCGCCGTAGCAATCGAGCGAGTTGCCGTCGAAGCCAATAAGCAGGTAGGCGTGCTCAGCAGCCTTCTGACCCGCCGGACTATCTTCGCCCGCAATGGCTGGCATCCAGTAGAACAGCGCTTTCTGCAACTCGCGCACGAGCGACAGGTCGTCATTCGCCACAGTCGCGGCTACGCGAGGGAGCGGCGAGGCGCATGCAATTACGTGACGAAGGCGATTCAGCTCCTGAACGAACGGGACTAGATTGCGATCGGCTCTCCCGTTGTCGCAATAAAAATCCCATGTCTTGACTACGTTGCGCATTACCGATAGCGCGTCGTTGTCAATCTCTGTTGCTAGCGCCAGAGATTCAGGTTGAATTCGCGTCGTATCGAAGCCGCAGTGAGAGCACTCAGCAAATTGCAGCGCAGCATGGCATTGCGGGCAATCAATCAGCTCTCCCGCCTCTTGCGCTCCGCCAGCAGCTATCGCGGCGCGGGATGCTATATGCTCGATAAGAGACAGCTGATCGCGCTTCCAGTCGCGTTCATCGTGTACGTATCCGAATCGCTCGCACAGCAATCGGTGAAAGTTTTTGAAGTCGGCGTCTGCCTGCGGGGTGGGAGTGACGAGAGCGGCAAGTAATGCATCCGAGCAAGCCTTGTAGTGCTCGATGTTCGGCAGAGAATAGTCGCGCTCAAGTGCACGCGCTGCCAGTGCGTGTCGATTAATCAGAGTTGCCGCATCGCTCGCTGCGCCTGTATTCATGGTGATTGTCATAATTGGTCTCTCTATGCGGCAGCTTGTGAAAGAAGGTCGCCGCCCCATTGGGTTCCCATTGCGGTTGCGATACCGTCAAATGTTTTCGACCTTTCGCGGGCGCGATCGGGTCCTGGCGCCATCTTGTGGATGCGATCGGCGGGCTTCGTGCCAATCGGCAGTCCAAGCGCTTCGCGACATTCTTCGATGGACGAGTAGGCCGGCGTGAGTGGAGGCAACTCCTCCAGCCATAGACATGTCGTTTTCGTCTCGAAATGTCCGAACATCCACGGCTGGATTATTTGGTCAGGCTTTCTGAACAGCGACGACATAACGGAAACTGGTTGTTCAAAGCAGCGGCGCTTTATGTGACTCGAACGTCGCCATAGGTTCATGAAGAACGCCACGCCGGCTGCCTGCCTGCCGTCCATCCATTTCTCTGCGAAGTGCCGGGCGCCGCTTACCGATGTGTGCGTGCAGGGCGGATGGAAAATCGCTAGGTCCCACGGATAGTCGATCACGTCGAAGATGTCGCCGCGGTAGTGTGGTCCGTCTTTGCGCGATGGCTGAAGGTCGCACGAGAGAACCTTGTGCCCGAGAGAGGCGAAAGCATCGCGCACGGTTCCTGATTCTTCGCATCCGATTAAGATTTGCATGTCTATGCCGGTAACGTAGTGGGTCAGGCGTATCTTTTAAAAAGAAGCCGTCATGCGGACCGGCTTAAACACGCCGCGCTGTCTGCGCGGTTCGGGGATGAGGTAAAAAAGACCCTGCCGAAGCCGGGCCAACAACGCCCCACGAGCCGGGGACCGTTAGGCTCGTGGTTCTCAAGAGGGGCGCACCACTCCGCCAATCGGCGGGAGATTCGCGCCGGATGTTCCGGCTTCATCCCATGGGCGAGTGGTGCGTGGCTTGCTAGAACGGCACGTCGTCGTTCATGTCTTCGAATCCGCCTCCAGCCGGCGCACGTTGCGGAGCCGGTCGCTGTTGCGGCTTAGGCGTGGGCGCCGGGGCTTGCTGCTGTGGCTGACCGCCACCCGCGAGGTCGATCGCAGTGATGCGCCCAGCGAGCTTTACGCCTTCCGTCCCGTCAGCCTTCCTGAAGGTCTCGACGTGCGCATCTTCCAGTGCGACAGTCACAAGCGATCCCTTGGTGAGATACGGTGCGAGGACTTCGGCGCGCTTGCCCCACAAAGCCCCGTCGACCCACTGCGTAGGCTTCTTGCCGTCGTCTCCCTTGCGACCGTAGTTGAACGCCAGCGATACGCTTGCGACGGCATCGCCGCCCGTTGTGTTGCGCACTTCGACATCGCGGCCAATGCGGGCCAATCCGAAAATTTGAATCATGTTTCGCTCTTGTGTAAGTGAATCAGGCGGCCATCGCCGCAATCTGTTTGTGGGTGGCGTCGACTTCGAAAAGGAACTGACGCAGTTCGGCCTCGTACTCTTTGATCAGCGCTTCGTCGCGCTCCCAACGGAACACGAACAATTGGAGTTTCTCCGGCATTTCTGGATCGAACGACACGAAGTCGACAAACTCAGCGCCGGTTATCAGCATGTTGTGCAGAACCTGTTTGACGTAGGTCGGCGGTACGCGCTGTTCGGTCAGGTATTTGAAGTGCGTCTTTGTCTTCGGGCACTTCGCCTCCCAGATCCCGAACTTGCCAGCGTCTTCTAGAAACCCGTCAACCGAGCATCCGGCCATCATGTCTTCTCGATAGACAAACGGACTTTCCTGAACCGTGATGCCCGTCTGAATCTCGTACCGCATCCGGGCGAAAGGCTCGCGTTCCTGTCCTCGCTCGGTGTCTGCCGTCGAAAACTCGTCACCGCACGGCTTGCAGAGAAGTCGTTCAAGCGCGAGTTGGACACGGTAGTCGGCGCGCGTGGCCGCCTCGCCAGACTTGACCTTGGCCGTCACGCAGTCAGCTTTCGAGCCGGTTGCCCGGCCGGCGCGATCGGCCAGCCACTCGGGCGTGTTCTGCGGATGCTCCGAGACGATGAAATTCCGCTTCATTGCGCGCTCCTTTCGAGTTCGGTCTTTTTCTTGTCGGCCATCGACTTGAACTGGTTCCACCCCTTGACGTCGCCAACTGCTTCAAATGCGGCGCCAGCCAATGCACGAATACGGCGCACTTCATCGACGGTTTTTGCGTCGACCAACTGGCTTTCGTACTTCATGAAAGTTTCGTCGCCGCTAGGCTTCTGCTCCTTCCCGTTGCCGTCGTCATCGTCCATCTGCTCGGACAGTCCGGTAATTGCCTTAAGCGTGTAGCGCTCAAGGTAGGTCTTCGTACTGGCGCGCGCCTGTATGGCGTTCTTTGCCCCGCCCGCATCCGGCGGCCCACCCATCGACACACTTTCCTCGTGGCCGTTGACGTGGCGCAGGTAGCATGTCACCTGCATCCAGTCCTTCTCATCCATCGTCAACTTCCACGACGACGACAGACCATGTTTCGAGAGTGCCGGCGTTACCGCATTCACCACGTCATGCAACTCGGCGTAGCTCTTTCCCTTCAGCGGGCCATCCGTCACCTTGCGACCCTTCAGGATCGTGACGGCCTCCGCCTTGAAAGCGGAAAATGCGGCATCGAAGGCGCGTTTCGCCTCCTTCGCTTCCCATTGCGTTTGCAGTGCCATCAGGCGCTCAAGCTTGTCCAGGTCGGCGCCACTCTCGACGGCAATCCGCAGAAGATCGGCCGGCGTAGCCGATGCTGCAAGGGCTCGTGTCTGCTGTACTGCTGGCGGCTTCGCCGCGGGCGCTGCCAGTTCAACCTCTGTGATGTCTGCCATGGTTGCGGTTTGCATACTTGCTCCAGTTAGTTAGCGGCGACGTTCGCGGCGGCAAAATGCTCATCTGCTGCGGCGTAGTCGAATTTCTTCATCCATTCCATGACGTCGCCAATTTCGACGGCGTAGTGATTCGCCAGCGTTTCAACAATCTCGACGTCGCCGGGTCCGTTGATAGCGAACTGTTCGCGTTCGCGGCGTGCCTTCTCGCGGGCTTCGGCCTCAGCGGCCTCGCGTGCTTCGCGGTCACGGCGCGTCTGCTCGGCGGCTTCGGCTTCACGCTTGGCCCGCGCCTCCGCCTCAATGGCCGCCTGACGCTCGCGTTCGATGCGCTCCTGCTCTGCCCTTGCCGCATCGATTGCTGCCTGCTGGCGGGCGATCTCGGCACGCTGCTCGGCCAACTTCGCCTCTTCCGCTTCGCGCTGCCGGCGCAACTCGGTTTCGTGTGCCTCGCGCTCGGCCCGCAGTCGGGCTTCCTCTGCCTGCCGCGCTTCGCGGGCTTTACGCTCTTCCTCAGCCCTCGCTGCCGCAGCGATCCGCTCCCGCTCGGCGGCTTCGGCGCGTTCGCGTTCGAGCTGGGCGCGTTCCTCCGCGATGCGGGCTTGCTCAGCTTCGTGATCCTTCTGCGCCTTAAACATCTCCCACAGCTTGTGGATCGCGGCGAGCTTCGCAACTTCCGCTTCGCCGGAAAACTCCTGATGACTCTCCAGCGTGATCTCAACCGCCTCCAGCCCCTCAATCGCTGTCGCGATGGTTGCCGACTGCTTGCCGACCAGCATCGCGGGGATGGACTGCATTTCAGCGATGCGCTTGCGAATGCCGTCAACTCGTTCTTTCTCGGCAGCGGCTTTGGCAGCTTTCTCGCGTTCGATCTCCGCATCCCACGCGTCGCGAAGAGCCTGCAACCGCGCCTCTTCCGGCTCTGCGAGTGCCACAAGGCGCTTTTCTTCGGCGATCACGGCCTTTGAAAACGCCGTTGCGTCCTCGCGTGCCGCCTTCGCTGCCTTCTCGATCGCGACCCGGGTGTTCTTGAGGGTCATCATTGCGCCGTGGCACTGCTCACGCCCGTCTTTGTTCTTTACCTCGGTGATCGTCACGGTCTTGGCAACCAGGTCGCGGATTTCCTGCTCGTACTTCGGTGCGCCCAGCGCGACCGATGCGCGCTCGGGCACGGTCAAATCTTTGGACTCGCTCATGCGAACTCCTCTTGTTTTGGTGCACCCTTGTATTGGGGCTTAGGTGGGTACGCTGGCGGCTCGATCACATTTGCGAGCAGCAACTTCCAGTTAGCGGCGGTATTCAGAAACGCTGGCCCATCCGGCCCGTCGAACTGATCGCGGGGAGTCGTCATGACCGTTCGTGAGTCAATCACGTCGCACGGCACGGCGATGCTGCATCCCGAGTTGTAATATCCAAGATGCGCGCGCACCGTCTCTTCCGGATACCTCCCCGCGTTCGGCGTCCTGAAGCAATATCCCCTGTCGTTCGGTTTCCAGAGGGTGACGTACCGGTCAGTGCGCCGCGTGTGTTTCAGGCTGATCACGTAGTAGTCGCTCATGCCGCCTCCGCTAGCTTGCTTGCAGGCCACGCCTTGACGGTCTGCACAGCGTTCGACCAGCGAGCATCCTCATAACCGCGCTCAAATTCGCGTATAGCCCAAATCGGCACGTTCGAATCGATTCGGCAGCCGTGGTGGTTGACGAACATGCGCCACCCTAGTGAATAGAACCAGCGCTTGCCGGCGAGCGGTTTCATCGCGTCCACTCCCCGTAAGGCACGGCGCGTCGCTGAACCCGATTGGCCGGGTGCAGCAGATACTTCGTACCCAGCGCCTCAATCGCCCGCTTGCGCTTGGCTTCGGGGCTGTTGTCGGCCTGCTCGCTCATCTGGCGAAGCATTTCCTTGCGCTGCGTTTCGTTGTAGTCGGTCATGTCAGGCTCCCAGTAGCTGTTTGAGTACAAGTCCCGCGATCGCCACTACAGAGCCAGCCGTGGCCCACATGAGGATCTCGGCTTGCTTTTCGCGCTGCTCCTCGTCGTACTTTGCGTATGCAGCGTCGGAAATCAGTGTTGTGCAGCCGTCGTGCACTTCGTAGGTGGCGCTCATGATTCCTCCTCCTCTTCTTCCGGCTGCTCGTCCAAGACTTCTGTTTCGCAACGCGGGCAGACATCTCGAATGTCTTTGTGGACTTCCTTGCTGCCCCAGTACTCATAAGCGCCTATGCCGAAATCCATGCGCTTTGCTTCGACATTGCATGCGCATTCCGGGCAGTAGCCATACTTAGTGTCGGGCTCATAGTCCGGCTTGTATTCGTCATAGTCGCGTAGGGGCGAAAACTGCCGGTAGATTTCGGCATTGTGAAATTTGCCCATCTCAATCTCCCTGCTGTGCTTTTGTTTGCCTGCGACGATTCGCTTCGCCAATCTTCGCTCGGTGTTCTGGCGTCAACGTCTTGCCCGAATTGAACGCGGACAGCTTGGACCGGTGTTCGTCCGATTTGGGGATGCCGCGCATTGAGGCGGCCGATTTCTCTCGGTACTCAGGCGACAAGTACCGCTCCTTCGCCCTTGCGGCAATCTTTGCCCGCGTCTCGGGACTCATTGGGCCTCGCTTCTTGCCCAACTTGGCTGATGCCAGCTTCGCGCGTGTTTCTTCCGATGCCACGATGCCTTTAGTGCTGCCCGCCGTTGGCGATGAGTTGAAAGCAGGCTTGTATGCGTCAATTGCTCGCTGTTCGTAGAACAACAGTTGACTCTTGTCGCATATCAGAAGAATTTCAAACCGGAGGGCATCTAGGCCAGCCCGATTAGATTCGTCCTGCATCGACTTCGACCGGTGATTGCCGCAGCGGAGCATTGTTTGATGACCTAGCCACCGCTTCCATATGTTTTCGCTGCTTCCGATATAGCAATCGCCGCTGGCAGCGGTGATTCTGTACACGCCACTTGCGTTTCTTGCGATGTGTTCGTGGCTCATATTCGTTGTCCTAATCTGTAAGGTGATTGCCCTGGCGAGTAGCGGGCCGGTCCCCGGTTATCCGGCGTTCTTGCAGTGGGAATCCGCTACTCGTCAGGGCGCCGTCTCTCCGGCTGTCACACCGCTCCTTACGCCCACTACAGGCCCGGCAGGTGTCGCGTTGAGTTCTTGCCCGCTTCTCACGGGCAGCGGCTTATAGCTGCTCAGAGCGGCCGTCGCTTAACCTGAATCAGTCAGCGGGCAACAGACGCTCGAGAAACTTCGCGAACGCCGCCTCATCCCTATCCCGCTGCTGCCGCATCTGCTCATCGACCCATGCGCGGGTGAATTCAACCCACTCGTCAAGTGCGGTTTTCATGGCTGAGTCCTCCATTGACGAGACTTGCGCTCACGCTCGCTACGTCGCTCATCGGCCCCGCGCACAAAAAGAATGAGCGCGATGTCCAAGGCTGCGATCAGTGCGATCCAGTGGTAGATATTCATAGTCGCCTCACTGAATGCAAATCTGGCTGTAGTCAACACTGCGGACCAGTATCGAGTTGACGTACTGGTCGTAGTGATTGGCAAAGCGCAGGATGTAGTTTGAGATTCTCGGAGCAAAGGCCCGAAATTCGTAGTCGCTGTAGAGCATGGCTATTCCTCGTCCGCATCAATCGCCGCAAGAAGATCGCGGTCATCCTCAGCAAGCTCGAAGTCGCTGCCGCCGTTGCGCATGATCTGAATCCCTGCCATTGCCGCGGAGTGGGACGAAAAATTGCCCAGCCACCTGTCGCCTGCATAGAGGCGGCCATCGACGATCGTCATGTCTTGTTGCCAGTTCATGATTGGCCTCGGGCGCGAAGCATGGCGTCGGCCATCCGGTAGGCCAGCAATGCGCAGTCATAGTCGTTCAGTGGCTTGTGATCGTTCCACACGACTGGCATCAGCTTCGCCGCAAAGTAGTCACGCAGCGTCATGCCGGGCTCGGGCTGATAAATCATCGAATCCCTGATCTGCTCGTCGCACGGAAACGCTGGCCCACCGTCTTTGATTTCGTTCATGATTAACTCCTATGCTGCGGGGAGGTCAGGCGGCTTTCGCAAAAGTCCGCACAACGACAGTCTTTTCTTCCTCGGTCACGCTGAGGGCATACGCAACATCCATCCAATCGACTGCCTCAGGCTCGCCATGCTTGCCGCCTCCGTACCAGTAGGTCCAGCCGACCCACGATCCATCGAAGTATCGCGACGCGACGGCCTTTGACTCATAGTGGCGTGACCATTCACACGGCAATTTCGTCTCTACCTCGCCGCAACGAACCTCATTGATTGCATCCCAGATGCTGCCGTCGTCGTTGCCGTAGACATCGGTGTAGAGCGCGTCGATGTTGTCGGCCGTCACGCTCTCAGGTACGCGGGGCGCGCAATCGTACAGATCGGCATAGCGCGCGAGAATCATGTGCTTGATCTTTTGCTCGGGTGTCATGGCTGCTCCACAAAAATAGTTGTACTAATCGCCATCATGTGAGAATCACCTAACCGCCGCCGACTCTGGGAATCGGACGCGGCTAGGGGACTCGATTTGCAGTGTTCAGGTCGTGGCGACTGGACCGTCGGTGTATCCCACCGATATTCTTTCCGCGTCTTAGGGCGGCCTTAGTATCGTCAGCACGCCATCCAATCGCCACGCCTCAAAACTGCTGAGGGGCCAGTTTTGCTATCACCACTTCCCCGCTATCCAGCCGGCCAAAGCTCGCGGGTGTAGGCTGTCATCGACTCGCCCATGCGCCGGCAGCCAGGTACATGGGGTCATAGTCCGCTCTCACGGGGGTATTCAGTGCCGGTCTATTCCCGGCTGTCACCATCGCAATTTCGCACTATTGCTTCCCGATCCTCCATCTAGGCCTGCGCAGGTCACAGATTCTCGAGTCATGCTGGGTTTCGATAGATTCCCTCTGCCCGGTACTGCAATTCGTGCCGGTTCTCGTACCGGCAAACGCTTGAGTCGCGCTACCAACCCAAGATCGTGGCCTTATCCGCAGGCAGCTACCCCAACTCAAGGCGCGGAGATCATGTCTTTATTACTCGTCGATCAGCGAGTCGCACACACCGACAGGGTTTGTTGCCCGTCTACCTGGGTGCAATTTCGGTGCAGTGTTCAGAAGAACGCACTACGCTATGCATGGAAGCTCTCTACTGGTGTTTCCGGAATCTTTAAACCGCGCCGCAGATATACCGCAACGGGGTACAGGGATATGATCTATGCGCTATCAGGCGCTGTCTCACCGAGTCATCCGGCCTTACGCCGAGTTACTTTGCAGGGAATGCAATGCGCTCATCTGAAAACTGCAGTGCTTCGTGAATGGCGCTGTGGCTGGTGCTATGGTCCAGCTGGTATCGAGGGCGTTGGAGTCGATTCCCGTCCCTGCGTTGAGGTTGCAAGCCCACAGAGCCTCTACTACGGCAGCGCTTACGGAGCGGCAGCATTTACGCTCGTCACAACGCCATTCACGAAAAACTGCGACACGCGGCGCTGACTACTCCCGGCCTTGCCGGCTCCAGCTGCCGCGTGGTTTCCTACTCAATCACCCTGCCGTTCTATAGCGCCATCTGGGAGCCAGGCGGCAGAGTGATAGGCCCCGATCTTTTCAGCGGTAGGGCGTTGGGCGCTCCCTTACGGGTATCCCTTCTAGTCAGGTTAAAGATCGTTTGCACTACCGGCTAGCTCCATGCTGTCGCCGTACTTGCTTCTACTGCGGTAAGTCGCATTAGTCAGCGGCCTCATTGAAACCGCTGAGTACTGCCCTTGCCGTGCCACTCCTTGCCAGGCCTGTCCCTAACATGCCCCGCCGCGCAACGAAATCTATTTCCAGCTATCGATCACAAACTTTCCGAACACGCCTCGGAAGGTGCCAAGGCCGATAGCCAATCCGCCCTCCTCAACCAGATTGCGAATCTCTTGCTCCTTGATCTCCTTGTTCGGGTAGATGTCGAGCGTGAACTCGATCGACCACGGAAGCGGTAGGACCGGGCGCTCCTTGGGGTTCGGAATGCCCTTGTCGAGTCGGGCCACCGCGCGATGCAGGTAGATGCCGCTCAGTTCGTCGCGTTCGTCGCCGAACTTGCCCACGCGGATCGGCGCTGCATCACGCACGAACGTAATGTAGTTCGGGTTGCTCGCGTGGCCGCTGATCGTCGTGAAGCTCAGACATGCGTTCGCGATGTCCTTATAGGCCCGCTTGTCCCTCAGCCGCTTCGGCGCCGAGTTCGTGTTGTGCGCCGTTAGAAACGACACAATATTGGTGCTGGGCAGAGCTAGGATATCGGTACCTGGCATCTGGTAAATCTTCTGGTGCCACTCCAGCTTTGTCTTGTTGTCGCCCGCGTAGCGGTCGAACATGATGTCGCGGATGCCCTTCAGAACGACGGTCCGAGAAATCTTCTCGAGTCTCGTGTCCGATGAAGTCGTTACGGTCATTGCTATTCCCCATGTTTGAAAAACCCTCGCCTAGCTTCGCCATTCCTGGCCCATCCGCGCATCGCCGGGCTCTGCCGCGCCGAGCCGTTCCGGGCCTGGCCGTTCCGCACCGTGTGATGTGCTTCGAAGTGATTTCATTATGCGTCAGAGAATAGCCAAATGCAATGCTTGCGTGCATAGCTATGCGTTGAGTTATTTTAATCGCTATAGATTTTCGATAGGAGCTATGCTTACAGGCGTAAAAAAGCCCCGACTATGCGGGGCTCATTGCGATGCGGAGGGGATTGTTACCGGCCAGCTGGGCCGGCGCCAGATCGATAGATGTACTCGCCGACGATGTGAACTGATTCCATCTGTTCGGGCGTCACTTCGACGTCCGGGTGAGTCGGATTGTACGAATGCAGGACGAGCGTCCCGCCGGGCTTCTTGAATACCTGCTTCACGAGCGCCTCATCCTCGAGGTAGATCGCATACACGTTACCGTCTCGAATGTGCGTGCGGCTCGTGTCAATCATGAAAACGTCGCGATTAAACAGAAAGGGCTCCATGCTCTGCCCGCGAACAACCAGGAGCTTGCAGTCCTTTGGGTTGCTTCCCATTTCACGAAAGAATGACTTGTTGAACGGAAGCGCCTTCTTTTCTCGTACTTCCCACTGAATCACGCCTGTCCCCGCTGAGAAATGATAGTCGAACCTGTCAATCCAGACCCTCTCATCGTCTGGCTCCAAGTCGTCTTCATTCTCCCAAACTGTGACATTCCCTTTATGCGGATCAAGGGCATGTTTTGGCTTCTTTTCAGCGCTTACACCATTAGGGTCGATCCCCTTCGTTAAGTGCTCGACTGTCACATCCAAAGCAACGGCTAATTTGCGCAGAGTTTCAAGGTCGGGGTTCTCGGTGACTCCTTGGAGTATCCGGTTGATGGCGGCCTGACTTACTCCCGAAAGCCGCGCTAAGGCGCTCTGGCTTGGGATTCCCCGAATCTGCATCAGGCGGTCTAGTTGGTTTGCGATCTTCATGGCGGCGAATATACACGTGCGTATAGGTCGAGAAAACTGTCTATGCACATAGCGCTATTCTCTGCTTGATAAGCTATGCGTTGTGGAATAGAATGAAAAACATGATGAAGACCTGCCACGAAATGCTCGTAGAGATCAAGGCCGCCACCGGGCTCGGCGAAATCGCGCTTGCTAAGCGACTTGACATCTCCCAACCCACGGTCAATCGAATCCTGAACAAACAGGTCGACTGCAAGGGCACGACACTTATGGCGATTCTGCGCCTTCATGAGGAAATTTTCAGCGGAGGGTCTGTTGACTCTCAGGCTGCTAGCGACGACGCCCAGCCACCGACCGGCGAGCGCGATTCTTCGGGCGAAGATGGTCAAGGCGGCCAATAGCAGCGTTTCTAACATAAGCGGATTCACCAAGCATGGAGCGGATTTCATGGATTGCAGAGCCTGATACGGCGGCTCGAACTGTCGCCATTTTCTCCGATATGGACCGTCAACGCCTCGCAAGGGGCGCAAACCACAGGAAAGGTGAACGACATGCAAAGTGAAATGACCGTGCAGAGTGCAGTGCAGGAAGTTAAGGCAGCCCCTAGTGAGTTGGTGAAGATGTGCGACGACGAGTTGGACGCTGTGCGTCTTTGCATTCAGTTGTCGAAGTTCACTCAGGATTTCATTGGTAAGCGATTGTCGATCGACAAGGGATATATGACGCGTTTGTTGCAAGGCAATGCAGGCGCCTTGATGCAGAAGCGAATCGCGCTGATGAGGCTGTGCGGAACGTACGCGCCGGTTCAGTTCGAATGTGCTGAGTTGGGACTTGTTCCTGTGCCGGCAGATGAATACGAGCGCCTGGTCGCAGCTGCCGCTCAACTGGAATCCGTCAAGATGAACGGGACAAGGAAAGCATCATGAAGGCCTTCATCTTCGCCTCAATGGTCGCCCTACTTGCCACCCTGCTCTGCGTAACTGTTATCGACTTCATCCAGTGGTACTCGGCTATGGGGATTGTGCGATGAACTCACCGCGGCGGCTCTCGAGGGCCGAATCTCGCATCGCAAGGGCGATCAGTTCCATGAAACTGCCCGCCGACGTCTTCCCGATTGCTGATCCTGACCTTGCGGCCTTGTCTGAGCTGCTGCACCGCATGACTGTGTGTCAGGAAGACACGCCGGCTACGCGCATGGCGGGTGAGGCGATTAGAAGACTGCGGGCCTTTTTGATGAAGGGGAATTGAATGGCTTGGGGGTTCGTCTATGTGCTGGGCAACGATTCAATGCCCGGCATTTACAAAATTGGCATGACGGAGAAGGCGCCGCAGGAGAGGCTTGAACAGCTCTCGTCAGCGACGTCTGTTCCGGAGGCGTTCAACATGATTTTCTTCGCGCAGGTGAAGAACGCATTGAAGGTCGAGCAGGAAATGCATCGCTATTTCGAAGACTACAGAGTCAACGATAGTCGCGAATTCTTTCGGGCGCCGATCAGGGAGTTGCGGGACTACATCGACAGGATCGTCGAGCCGTGGCTTATCTACGACCACATGTACAACTATGAACTGTATCTGCAGGAGCAGCAAGAAAAGGCGGATCACCGTCGATCGCTGATAGAGCATTTCGTCAATCAGTGCCACGACCCGATCCATTGGGATTCCCGCCGTGGATTCAGAGGCTTCGAATAAGGCGGCTACGTGCAAGAAGCGTCTCCGCAACTCGAAAACGGGTATACGAGGCTCGCCAACGAGCTTCTGGACGCACTCATCAACGCAGGTTTGACATCGAGGCAATGGGCGGTATTTATGGCAATTGTTCGCAAAACGTATGGCTTCAACAAAAAGGCTGATGACATCGGCCTGAGCCAACTCGCGAATATGACCGGCATTGCCAAGGCGCATGTCAGCGTAGCAGTCCGCGAACTTGAGTCGCGTCGGATTATCACCAGAGAGGCGGGACATTTTGGTCATCGCCTTGGCATCAACAAAAACCATCGCGCGTGGAAAGAGGTTACCAAATCAGTAACCCCTAAACAAGACGTGGTGGGCGATTCCACAGATGGCGCTGCTCCGTCGCATCAATTGCCAGGGGTTACCGAATCAGTAACCCCTGAGACCCTCGACGAGGGTTCCCAAATCAGTAACCCCCCTGTTACCGAAGAAGTAACCCCCCCGGTTACCGAATCAGTAACCACAAAAGACAACCCTTCAAAAGACAACCAACAAAAGACAGAAACCTTCCCGCGATCGCTTCGCGAACGCTTTGATATTTTCTGGAAGGCATACCCGAGAAAAGAGGAAAAGAAGGAAGCACGCGCCCTTTTTGAAAAACTCAATCCTGATGACGATCTGCTCGCGCAAATCCTGAGGGCGGTCGAGACGGCGAAGAGGAGCCAGCAATGGAAGGTGCGTCGATTCATCAAGCAGCCGCCCGTCTGGTTGCGCGGCGAATGCTGGACGGACGAGTTGACGGTCGAATTCACCCCGGCGCAGATCGCTGTCATTGATGCGTACAACGCCGCCCTCGGCGAAATGCTCGGCGAAATCGACGCAAGTGTGTTCACCGAAGACCGCGCCGGCGCGATCGATGATTTTCTGGGTTTTAGACCCAAAGACCCGACATTCTGGCAGCGCTACTTCCCGTGGGTGGCTAAGGACGTCGATATGCCGCCCAGAAGTGGATTTGATTATCTGATTAGCAGAGACGGTTATTCGAAAGTCTCTGGAGGTCAATTCATGAAGGAAAAACAATGAACGCACCAGACAGAATTCCCGAAAACCTAGCCGTACCTCCGCACAGCCAGGAGGCCGAGCAATCCGTCCTCGGCGCGCTTCTCATCGACAACGATGCGATTGACCGCATCCCGGAGCTGCGCGCGGACCAGTTCTATCGCTATGACCATCGGATCATCTTCGAGTGCATCGCACGGATGATCATGGCTGGCCGCAATGCCGATGTCGTTACTGTCTACGAGGCGTTGGGCACCGCTGGCAAGGTTGATCAGATTGGCGGTCTGCCCTACCTCAACGCACTGGCGCAGAACGTGCCTGGCAGCGCCGGCATCCGCCGATACGCGGAGATTGTAATCGAGCGTGCTCAACTCCGTGGCGTCCTGTGCGCCGTTGACGAGATCGGTGCAATGGTCCATAACCGCGCCGGCAAGACAGCCGCCGAAATCATCGCCGAGGCGCAGGCTCGTTTTGAGCCATTGGCCGAGGCGCGCAGTTTTGAGCCGAAAGAAGTCGGCCCAATCCTGACGAGCATTGTCGAGGAAATCGACGCCCGCTATCACGGCGCTGAGCTTCCCGTTGTGTCGACCGGGTTTCGCGATCTGGATGCCAAACTCGGCGGCGGCCTGCGCGGCTCCGAGCTGGTCGTCGTAGCTGGTCGACCTTCGATGGGCAAGACCGCCTTCTCGATGGCGATCGCCGGCAACGTTGCGCAGGAAGGCGGATCAGTTCTGGTGTTCTCACTCGAGATGTCCGGCAAGTCCCTGCATCAACGAAATATCGCACGTGTCGGCGGCATCCGTCTGGATCACGTGCTAGACGGGAAGAAGATCGTCGAGGAAGACTGGCCCCGGCTTACTCACGCAGTCCAGGTCATGTCCGAAATGCAGATGTTGGTCGACGATCAATCAGGCCTGTCGCTCGCGGAAATAGTGAGTCGTAGCCGGAACGTCAAGAGGCGTTCGGGATTGGACCTGATTCTGGTCGACTACATCGGCTTGATGACTGGAGGTACGGAAGAGCGACAAGACTTGAAGATAGGCAGCTATTCGGCTGGCCTGAAGGGCCTTGCCAAGCAACTCGATGTGCCCGTGATCGCTCTTGCTCAGCTTAACCGCGGTGTCGAGCAACGACCGAACAAGCGGCCAAACATGGGTGATCTGCGCGACTCCGGGGCCATCGAACAGGACGCCGACATCATTCTCATGCTTTACCGCGATGAGGTGTACAACCCGGATTCTCCTGACCGCGGCACGGCGGAAATCATCGTCGGCAAGCAGCGCAACGGGGAAACAGGCCCGGTTCGGCTCGCCTTCGCTGGCGAGTATCAGCGGTTTGCAGACCTTGCGCCAGGGTACGTCAGAAGCGAACAGCCGGAGCGGCAAAGAGCGCGCAGGGGATTCGAATGACTCCCGACCAACTGGCAGAAGTACTCGAAGAAATCGCCGCTTGGCCTCTTGAAGAGCGCCGAGCTTACATAGCTAACCTCTCGATGACAAATCCCGAGGAAGCGCAGCAGGTAAAGGAAGGGCTCACTAAATTGTGGGCTGAGAGAAAGGGTTAAGGGGAAAGCAATCATGGGAAGAGTTACGAAGCATCAAGTAAGTACGACTAAGCGTCGTGCATGGTCGACGGATGATCTGGCTACGTTGGACCGCGAATATCCGACGACTCACACGCCGACGCTGGCGTCTCGTCTCGGTCGCACTGATCGAGCCATCTACATGATGGCTGGCATGCGGGGCCTGAAGAAGACCGTCGAGTATCTGGCGACGGAAGCGGCGGGATGAATCACGCCAGAGCGCGCCGCAGCCACACAGTTCAAACCCGGCCACAAGACGTGGAACAAGGGCATGAAGGGCTGGCAGGCCGAAGGCGTTCAGGCGACCCAGTTCAAGCCAGGGCAGTCGATTAACAAGTCGCCGGTCGGAACGATTCGCACGCTGCAGGACGGATACGTCGAGATCAAGACCGCCGAGCCGAAGACGTGGGAACTGTTGCATCGCAAGGTATGGCGCGACGCCGGTAACGAGATTCCGGACGGCTACGCACTACGGTTCCGCGACGGCAACAAGCAGAACTGCGCTCTCGAGAACCTTTTTTTGCAGAGTCGAGCCGAGCTGATGGAAGCAAATTCCGTCCATCGCTATCCGCCCGAACTCAAACACGTCATGCGCCTGAGCGCAAAGCTTGCGAGGAAGATCAATGAACAACATTGACGAATTGCGCCGCCACCTGTTCGCGACGCTCGAGGCACTCGGCGACAAGGAAAAACCCATGGACATCGACCGGGCCAAGGCTATTTCCGAAGTGGCGCAAACCATCATCAATTCGGCCAAGGTAGAGGTCGAGCATTTGAAGGTAGCTGGCGGCACCGGGACTGGCTTCATGGATCGCCCTGGCATTACTCGGAGAATTTCAGCATGACCATCTCCAGCATCCCCAGAGTCCTCGAATTCCTACGGGATTATCCGAACGGTGCCTACGGATGGCAGATCGCCGCGCACCTTGAAGTAACCGACGCCAGTATCGGCCAGACGCTTCTGCTTCTCGAGACTCGCAACCGGATCAAGTTGATGTGGCAAGGCAAGTCGCGCGCGGAATCGCTATGGCGCCTGCCGACTGAGCGCGAAGGAACGACGCCGGCCGTATTCAGGGCAATGGAAACACTGTGGGCCATGCAGGAAGTGGCGCGACATCGGATGGGACAAATCATGGTTGTGGAGGTGGCGCATGCCTAAGTCGAAATCGCGTGGGAAGGCTTACAGCCCAAAATCCCGCGCCGGCCAAGTAAAACTTCGGGCGCAGCCCTGGAAGATTCATGCCGTCTTTGAGCCTGTCGAGGCAATTCTTGATGAGATCGAGCTAAGCGGCATGGTGAGCGTGACCGAGGAAGGGAAGCCAATCTTTAGCGAACTGGCGCACAACGATGTGTATGAGTTCGTGCCGTCTCTCTGCGGGCTCATCGATGCATTCGACTTGCATGCCGAGCGCAATGCTCTGCCAATCGTGACGAACGCGCTCAAAACGGTCTGCGTGAAGCTCGACAAGGGCCAAATGCTGGATCAGTTCGATCTGGCTGGCGCACGCGAGTCTATCGCAGCACTGAAGAAGCAATCCGGCGACATGGAAGCCGACTACGCTTATCGCTTGATTCGAGACATCCAGATTAAGTTTGAACTGGAAGCACAACAAGAGCGTGCGCAATTGCGGGAGGCAGCATGACTGACTATCGTCATTGGAGCGAAGAGGAAAAGCGCGCTCTTCTGGCCATTCGGAGTAGTGGCAAAGCTGTGAAGACACAACTTCATCTTCTTCCAGGAAGAAGTCTAAACAGCGTTCATCACATGCTGCGAAAACTGCCAAAAGAAAATGTGAAGCGCCCGGAGAGTTTTGCTTGGGTATGGAGCGCCATTCTCTCGTATTTAAAGGGTCATCCGAACATTACTGCGCACGAAATCAGTCGCCACGTCGGGTGTTCTTATCGCCACGCATGGCAACTTTTCAAGACCAACCATGAAAGCGATAACCGTTGCGTCTACATTTCTGATTGGGAAAAGCACGGCGTGAATCAGGTTCCAAGATGGTCGGTAGGCACTATGCCTGACGCACTGCGGCTACCTCTTCAGGCGCACGAAGAAGAACTTCGAAAAGCGCGCATGCGATATCACAAGAAGCGCGTCAAGAAAGGTGCATTCAATCCGTTCGCAGCAGCGGCAGGATTCGTGACGATTCCAGAAGGCCAACGCGGGCGTGTCTATCAGCAGAGCATGAAGCTGAGCGATTTTGAAGAAGAACTGGAGGTCGCATGAAGCGCGTAATCGGATGGCCCATAGCATGGGCGCTCTTCTGGATTGGGCATGTTCTGTCTCGCCCCCTTATCTGGTGGCATTGGGCTGATTGTCTGGCGCCAGTCCTCTACCCCGCTTACAGCCGCTGCATGCTCGCATCAAGTGACGTTCAGGATTGGGCTGGAACGAAAGGCCCTTGGGAGGCTGTATGAGCACCGAACTCAAAGAACCCTCACAGCTAGTTATCGGCCTCACCCATAAGGAAATGCTCACGTGGATGGCAGATAACGGGATCTTCTGTTCAACCGACAAGTTCACTCGCCTGCTTCAGGAAGCACAGCGCCGGGCGATTGCGGCACATAACGAAAACAATAAGGAGACGGTAGCGTGATCAAAACGACCGGGGCTGAATGGAAGGCCTTCCTCCACGATGACGCTTATTGGGGTGAATGGGCGTTCGAAGACTACTGCTACATCGTCAACGGTAACGAGCTCGGTATGGACGTGCATGAAGACACGTTCGCCGACACAGACGCAGTGAAGGTCGATGGTGGTTATGTGTGGGACCAGGCAGAAGGGTCCGAAAAGACCAGTTCCCTTAGCGCGTTTTTTAGCAAGTGGCGCAAGCAGCAATCGACCGCGTTCCTGTCGGTCGAGGTGCCGAAGGATAAGGCAGACGCGGTGCGCTCGGCAATCCTCGCTGCGGGAGGGAAGATCAAGTGATCGAAGACGTTTGCATTGTCAACGGGGAATGGGTGGCCCTCACCGATTGGTACCCGCCGAGCGTAAAGCCGGTCCGCCCCGGAAATTACCGCGCTCAGTTCTTCGACGCCGGCTGGATGTACGACTGGACCGTGTATTGGGACGACGTTCGCCAACTGTGGCTAGACCGAGAAGGCGGAAGTTCATTGATCGATCAAAACCTCACCTGGAGAGGGCAAACAGCATGACCAACTCATCCGAATACGTAGTGAAAGTCGCAGCCCTCGCCCGCAAGGTTGAGGAAGCGAGCGCGCAAGGATTCCGCACGAAGCCATCCATGGAACTGCTCTACGCCCTCGAATCCGCAATGGATGCGCTGATGTCGACAGCCACTGCGGAGTATCTGGCTAGTGAGGTGAAGGCGTGAGCGACGTTCAAGTAATCAGCGGCACCCGCAGAGCGATCAAAGAAATGGCTGACGGGACGATCCGCGTCCAGATCGACATCGATCCGACATGCCGCAGCGCGTTCTGGTCGCTGTTCCCGAGCATCGACATGCCCGTCGCAATCGCTCCGCTTGTCGCTGACTTCGAGCGTCGCGAGCCGGAACCGGAGAAGCCCAAGGGCGGCGCATTGGCAAAGCTGGCGGGCATGCTCTGCGCCGATTCCGAGTTCTGGAAGTTCCTGACGTATCAATTCTCACTTGAGGAAGCGTGCGAGAGCGATGAGGGCGCCGCCGAGGTTATCCGCGAGGTTTGCGAGATCGAGAGCCGTTCTGAACTGGATTGGCATACGGATGCGGCCGATCGGTTCCATGCGCAGATTCGCGGGCCGTGGATCAAGTGGCGTGAGCGGAGGGGGGTGTAATGCCAAGAGGGAGAAAAGCACAACCCTTGCGTGAAAGGTTTGAGCGGAAATTCATCGTGACGCCTGGGTGTTGGCTTTGGACTGCTGGGCGCAGTGGTGGCGCTGGGGGTTACGGAAAGTTCACTGTGAATGGCAAGCAGGTTGGCGCTCATTGCGTCTCTTACGAGCTTTATGTGGGGCCGATCCCACCAGGTAAGTTATTGCGACATACCTGCGATGTGCCGGGATGCGTAAATCCAGATCATCTTATTCCGGGGACGCATAAAGAGAATTCGGACGATAAATTTTCTAGAGGACGTCAAGGATGTACTCGCGTTCGCCGGAAATTGACGGACGATGAAATTCGGGCCGTTCGCGCGGCAACTGGGCCTCAACGAGCGATAGCAGAACGGTTTGGAGTCGCTCAGGCGACGGTGCATCGCATTAAATCTGGGGAGTCATGGTGGGACGTTTGATGCAGAAAACCGCCCTCCCCGTAAAGAAGGCACTGAAGCCGCGCCGTTGCAAATCCTGCGGCAACTCCTTTCAACCGATCAGCAGCATGTCCAAGGCTTGCTCCGTACCTTGCGCTCTTGATCTGGTCCGTCAGGCCAACGCTCGCAAGGAAGCCAGAGCCAAGCGCGAGGAACGTGCGGCTACTCGGGTGGCGAAGGAGAAGTTGAAGACACGCCGCGAGTGGATTGCCGAGGCACAGGTAGTCGTCAACAAGGTGGCGCGGTTGCGGGACATCTTGGCTGGTCACGGTTGCATCTCGTGCGATATCAAGCTCAATCCGAGGTTTGGCGGAGCCTTTGATGCGGGTCACTTTCGATCAGTAGGGAGTGCCCCACATCTGAGATTTTTTCTTCCAAATCTGGCGCTGCAGTGCAAAAAATGCAATCGCGACAGAGGCGGGATGCATTCGGATTTCCGCAAGGGCCTCATAAACCGGAGTGGCTTGGAGCGTGTAGAGCAGATTGAAGCCATGCAAGGCACGGCCAAATGGTCCGTGGAGTACTTGCAGCGGCTCAAGAAGGCAATGTCCCAGGCGTAGTTGAAGGTTGAAGGCGGCGGTTCGCCAGTGGAATCCGAGAGAATCGGGTTTCCAGGACCAACCTCCCGAACAGGGAACCAAGGAGAACCGC
>NZ_CADIKB010000041.1 GCF_902859825.1 Paraburkholderia phenoliruptrix
GTCCCGCGCCTTGCTTCATCATGTGCACTTCTATCGCAGCGCGAGACAACCCGTTTCGTTTCATCTCGAATAGCGCGGGATGCCGATCCTCAAATAGACCGGGACGTAACAGCCTGGCGCGTCGCCAACATGCCCCCTACCCGCAGGGAGCAACGGGTTGCATCGCGCCGCGCCAACGCCATCGCGCGAGCCGCCTCGCTGGATCCGGCGGTGGTGATCTTCAAGGTGGACTACCGCGCTTCGGAGACGGATGTGATCCTGCGCGAGGAGTTCAACGCCGTGCGTGAATATCCCAGGGCTGCGGAGAGTGAGGATCTGACGGCATGCCTGGACGATCCCGCGTTCTGGCAGTGGCTGGGCGCCCGCCTCGCCGCGGCGAGTATCCCTGTCGAGCGGATTGTTGCACTGAAGGCTGCACGGGCGACCGGCCCCGTGGTGACCCTGCTATCCGATGACGCCCTGCCACGGGAGCATCAAGCGATCGCGGCGCGCGGGTCATGCGAACACGCGTAACTGATCACGGGACGTCCTCCTGTTTGTCGCACTCGGCCAGCACGGCCCCCGCCATCATCAGGAGACCGAGTTGCAGCACGCTGGCTAGTCGCACGGCCGTCGCAAAACGGATGTTCGGATAGCGCCCCGACTCACTGCCCTGGAGATGTCCTTTCGAACTGCCTGCGGCGGACGCGCCCCCCCGCAACGTCAGGCCAAGTTCTTCGCGTCTCGCTTTGAGTATCCCGGCGACGGTCATGGCATCGACTCACGTGAAAACGATAACGGCAATCCGGGCCGATTCGAGCTGCTCCACGATCACGTTCAGTTCAGTCCAACACCGCGTGCGTCATTTCCTTCGACGTGTGACGCTCCTCGCGATTGTCTCCCGACCTGTCAAGTGCGTAGAAAGAGCGCGTCAGCCAGTACGGCGTCGCCTCTTCGAGCCGCGCCACTAGACGCGATTCGAGGCCCTGACCCTGGAGATGCGACGCAACTGCAGCGAACATCGCCTGCACGTTGGTGTAGATGCCTTGCGCGCCCATCGGGCGCCAACCATTGCCAACAATGAGTGGGGTCTCGTCGTCTGGCCTCGGGTGCCAGTTCAGCATCAGTGATTGTCGGTATCGCACGAGCTCGGCGACAAGAGCGTCACCCAGACGGATGCGGCGAAGCAGGCCGGCGCTGTCGCGAACGTCCAGGACCCAGCAACAGGTCGCGGTTGCGTGCTCCACCTGCCGAAAGCAGTGAAGGTTGCCCATCGTGAGCGCGGGACGTCGCGAGCTGGCCGCGATTTCCTCGCGCTGAGCTCCGGTATAGGCGAGTAGCCAGAAGATCCAGCGCCGCGTGGAGTACGAGCGACGATGACCGCCCGGCTCATGTGCCAGCGCGTCAATCACCCCACCGATCGTAACGAGCTCGGCCTGCGTGAAGTGTTTATCATGAACGGAGGGTTTCGCGCGACTACTGCCCTTTACCACCGGGACCGGATTGACTTTGATAACGCCGCGTTCGCAAAGCGTCGCATACAGGGAACGCAGAACTTGCAGCCCGTATCGCGCCACGTCTTCGCTCGGACGCGTACGCGCATATTCCTCGAACACGGCCGGCGTGGCACCTACCAGGCCACCGGCGATGCCGGACGAGCAAACAAAGTCGAGGAATCGCGAGCTTTCCCGCTTATATGCGGTATGCGTGTGTCCACGATAGCGACCCAGCCACGCCGACACAGCGGCCGCTTCGTCGACACCCGGTACAGCGCCCCCTCGGCCGCGCGCCAACGCACGAGGAACACGGCGGAAGCCACCTTGCCGTGTCATTGCGAGGATTGAACGTTGCCGGTGGTATCTGGGTCGCCCGGTTGGACGCGAAATCCGGATTCGCTCAGCAATGCGATTGCCGTTGAAAGTTGTTCCGCGGAACCGAACTGCGCGCGGGGCACGAGGATGACGCCGAGGGGTACCTGCTCCGAGCCTTCTGCTCCCCGCTTCCAGAGCTGATCATCTGCCATCAGGCATTGACCGTGTTCGTCGACCAGGGTGATCGCCCCGCCTTCCGCCGCTAGCCATGTACTCGCCCGCAGGGTTTTGCCCGCATGCTCGTGCTCGGCGTCGGGAGGAAAGGCGACAGCGAAGGTCATCGCATGACTGCAACGGGATTCGTCCCACGGCCGTGTGACCTCAACGATGTCCTCAAGCGGTGTATAGCCGGCAGCGCGCAGTGCCTCGCGCGCCTGCTGCCAGCTAAAGTACGGCGCTTCTGTTGCCAGCGCGACGAGTACCCGGTCAACTTCTGCTTCTGGGTCCATGCATCCATCAGGTACCAGTAGCAGCTTCTGATGCTGAATGTCGCCCGAGACGGACGACAGTAGTGCGACTTTCGGCATGGTGTGCGATCAAACTCTGGATGGTACGGCGATTTTGCATTCAAACACCGCCGTCATTTAATTCCTCGTGCGAGTCGCCGCGTGCGGCTGCACCGGAATGACCATTCGCCCGTATGTCGGCGCGGCGTTCAGCCTCCGCCTTCAGGCCAACGACGAAGCCTGCCTCGGCGTTTGTCAGCCCGGTGAGCTGGCCGACGGGCGCGTCTTGCGGCACCGATAATTTTCCCTGTATTTGGGCACAAAAGGCCTGACGCCGCGCTCGTTCAAATAGCGAATAGGTGACACTGGCGTGAGTGTCCGCGAGGAAGCTGAGCTCGTCTTCAACCAGCCGGTTGATTTCTTCAGGCTCGAGCGACAGTTCGCGAGCCGATGCACGCTCGTACAAAGCCGCCAGGCTAAAGGGTCGATAGCGACGCCTGCGCGTGATGTCGCGACGCATGGGCGTTCTGCACTCTAGTGGGAATGCGTTGCGTGCCGTTGCGCGAGGCTTTCCGTCTCAATCGCCGCGATAGCCTGGCGCAAAAACTCGCTCGCGTAGGCGTCCCCGAAATTCAGCCGTAGCGCTGTGATTGACGAGATGGCGATGGCCTGCAGGAGCGCTCGCGCGTCGGGGCGTCGGACTGTTCCGAGTTGCTGCACAACCTCCCGCATCGCAGCGTGTCCGAGTTCCAACAGCTCGACGTTCTTTTCTTCATCCATAGCCAGACTTCATCCTGTTTTCCAACCGCCACACGGCGGTGGAATGGGTCCTATCTCGACCTACCAGTCCATCGACACCGCGCTGACATTGGTCCGGCCCGTCCGCCCGCCACTGGTCTGCGCTCCCTTCGGAAGTCGACGAACGTTCTGGTCCAGCCGCACTCCCGCGCAGGCGTTCAACCGGGTCAGGGATTGCGAGCTCGGGAATGACGGGTTCAGCGGCGCGAGGGCGGTGGCATCAATCAGCAGGGACATCAGTTTCTCTTTTGTCGCGGCAGACATCCTGCGCCGAGCCGTGAGTATCTCGATTGTCGTTCGGCACGCATTCTGCCGGACGTCGAGAAAACGGTCAGTAAGACCAGGATGTGCGCTGATTCCGAGAAGGTCTGTGTCGCCAAGAGGTGCATTGTCGAAGGGGCTCAGACTTGAGCGTCGTGCGATCAGCATTCCACCACCACTGAAAACGTACACCCCCTGCCCGACGGATCCATAAAGATCCAGCATCGAATCGAGAGGATCGGAAAGCGACGACGCAAGGATCGACGCATCATCGACGTGAGTGTGTGCTCGCGCTGCCGTACAGAAAAGATCGCGGATATCGATCGCCGCACGCGCGGTGCCCAGCCGCTGCGCATCGAGCGCACGGAGCGCGCCGGCGACTCCATCCACCAGTGCATAAATCACTTCTGCTCCAGCGGATGAATAGAGGTGGACGGGGCGCATCTTTGCGCGACTGTCTGGCTGCACATGCGTGAAGATGAGGGTTGCCTGGACGGACGGTGTATCACGTTTGATACCGCGTGTAGCGACAACTGGGAGGAGTGCTCTGATGGTCATGGTCACTACTGTTCTTTTCTTTGGCATTTATCAGCGTCGGCGGCCACAGCGTACGCGAGCCGCGACCTGACCCGAGGAGTCCGATCTGACTTGAGCAAGCTGAGAATGCAATACTCGCCACCGTTTATATCGGCACATTCCCGCAGAAATTTAGCCTCCCGATACCCGAATCAGGACGACTGAATTCTTGAGCCGATTTCCATCCGATCACATCCTGTGAGAATCATCGAATATTTCAAAACCCTTTCGGACCTCATGCATTAGAAATATTCAGGAAGGAGTGAGCGGTCAACCGTTTATAGCACCGATTCTTCTGACTAAATTATCGGCAACAACACCAAGCTTTTCGTCTGCAAGGCTCGCGTCGCCCGGTAACTCGGCCCCACATCACCTGATGTCATCTCGGCCGATAATTTCCCGCTTATGAAATCAGATAGTATGAATAATAATCTTACGCTGAATTTCACTCAGAAACGTCGACAATGGCATTCATGAGCGCATCCCCCACGCGAGACAACGCACCACGACCGGTTAGCCAGCATGCCCTGACTGATCAGGTCGTGAAGCTGGAACATCTCGAACTGAGGGTGTCACCACACATGGACAGACACACGGTGGAGACCCTGCTTGGCATTCGGCCGCTCGAGCAAACCGAATTTGGACTTGCTGCGCAGATCATCCGGCCAGGACAAACGGTGGTCGATATTGGCGCCGGTTCGGCCGCGTGGTCCCTGTGGGTCGCAAGTCTTGGCGCACGCGTCGAAACGTTCGAGCCTTCCCCCCTCCTCTGTCCTGTCGCGCAGGCCAATCTGGATGCGAACCGGTGCCTTCCCGTTGAGTTTCATTCGCGTTGGGCCGTGGTGCCCAGCCACCAGGGCGGACCCGTCAATCTGGTATTGCCTGGGCACGGTTATGACGCGGCCTGTGTCGAACGTTACACGCGCGCTGGCGACCCCGATGTCATGCCCGTTCCCTGGCTCGAGTCCGCCGAGCGGCTCGTGCGTCGGATACGCCCGGACGCTGTGTTCGTCGAAACGTCCGGGATGGCTTGCGAAATCGCCATGGCGATCGCGAATGTCCGGCATGACCGCCCGCGCACGCTGATCGCGCGGCTGCGCCCGGATCTCGAAGGGGAACAAAGCATACGCAGCGCAGTGGAGGCCATCCGGGGGCTGGGCTACTCACTGCGCCTCGACATGCCAACGATGTTGTGGGACGGATGGATATTCGAGTGCTAACCGGCACCGAATCCGCAGATTTATGCAGAACGCAGTGAGCAGGCAGCAGGGTGGCGCAACCACGGCCACGAATATTTTTTGGAAAACCATATCGGGCACTAGGTCAAACCAACCCGTTCAGCTCCCCTAGTGCTGATTCTCCGGAGAACCAATCATGAAAAAAGCCTTCAATTTCTCGCTTTTCAAGAACACCGTGGATAGCCTCACTTTCAACAAGGCGAAAGACGAAAAGGTCCGCGCGGACTACAACGGCAACGGCAGCGAACGCGACGGCGCCGAGAAGATCCAGATCATCGGCATCAAGGCACTCTCGCAAGGCGGCAAGCAGTACATCCGCCTGGTCTTCATCGATCGCAATGGTCTCGACAACGAGTATCACAACGCGGCCCTCTTTCTGAACGAGAAGAAGGATGGCGAAAAGCAGCCGGACTACACCGGCTCGGTCGATCTTGATCGCGACGGCAATGAGCGTCTGCGTCTTGCAGCGTGGCTCAAGACCAGCGATCGCGCCGGCCGCTATCTGTCGGTCAGCGTATCGGAATTCCAGCCGAAGGACGGTGATCCGGCAGTTGCAGGCGCAGAAGGTGCTGAGGGTGCAGAAGGCGGCGCACCTGGAACCCCGGTCGCTGCAGGCGCGCCCGAAGATGACGAAGTCCCGTTCTAAAAACGGCTTTCCGTTCCAGCAACGGTAATCCACAGCCACACCTCCCCGGTGTGGCTTTTTTCTTGCGAGAGCGATTTACAGCTTCTGGCTGAATTTTGAGAGTTCACTGATGGCAAGCAAACCATTTACTCCGTGGCGTCGCGATCTTCACTTTGGTGGCGCAATGATAATCATTGGCGTCGGCACACTCGCCATTCTCATCCATACCGGGATAGCCAGCCCCCTGCGCTACGGTCCGTTCGCGGTGCTTCTGACTGTCTTCGGGTACTGGCGTGCGACGCGGCTACTACCGCTGGCATGGAAAACACACCGAGGGGAAAGCACTCGACGCGCTTCGCGCGCGACTGCCTGCCGGCTGGACAATCACAACCAACGTGATGACCCCATCGGGTGACTGCGACGCCATCGTGTCGACCGGCAAAATCAGGTTTGTTATCGAGATCAAGTCGGTACGGGCCGTGACGCTAACCCACAAGTTCTTTGGCCCCACAACACTCGCATTCGGGCGCGATGTCGGGGCGACGCCGACGAGTCACCTCGCGCAGGCAGCATTCAATGCTGGCAGCGCAGGCGGTGTTGCCATACTGTGGTATCCCCTCGCCCGCAAGAAAAACTATGGTCTCATCGGTGCAACGTGGGTCGTTACCGGCGCCGCGGGAATGCTGGTAGGGGCAATGCAAAAGCACCTCGCGGCCGCGAGGTAGCCATCGGCAAAATGCTTTTTTTCTCCGGGACATGTTGTGGGCCAAGCCCCTTCCTTCCCAATCTTCACGACGGAGAAAAATCATGCGTACCACCCATCAACTGCTCGACTTTGCAGTGACGAACGTGGCCTATCGCGAGGCACGTGGGAACCTGCATTACCGCGCAATCGACGCGCTCGGCTATGTCCGTGACCCAGGTCCATCGGTCGACATGGAGCAATACACCTGTGCACACCAGTGGGCGTATACAGGAACGGCCTATGGCGGTGACGATACAAGTTACTTCGGCGAAGGTCGCTGTTATTGCCTTCGCTGCGGCATCGATGGCGATGTCTGAATACTTCCTTCGCTCCCAATACACTGATCCCGTCCCGCACCCTGTGCAGGCGGGATTATTTCTTTGGAAACGCCACTTCGATGCGTAACCTTATGCTTCTCGCCCGGATGCTTGCGAACAGGCACAACCTCGAGGTTGAGGTTAATCCCAAGGCGGACAATGCAAGCACGACCCGGAAAAAGCTCACACTGCCCGGAATCTGGGTCGACGCGGTTTTGCCCACCGGCTATCCGCAGATTACCGAGCTGCTCGAGGGTGTCATCGATCACCTGGCTGCGGGACACGCCCGACACACGGATTTCGATGCCTACGACGCCTGTATGGCGCACGCTGGACCACTGAAAAGCTCGATCCTGGGTATTTTTGAAGACCTGCGCGTGGAGAGGCTGGCGGCGGAAGTCTACCCAGGCATCGCAAGGAATCTCGCGAGGACAGTGGAGCTGCTGGTTCCCATGGGCTTCTTCGGCCAGATCCGCGACATAGGCCATGCACGGCCTGCCCAAGGGCTTGTCGAGGCCATGCTCTGCGTGGGACGGGCGACGCTCCTGCGTGGCCAGGACGCTCCGCTGAGGGACCTGGCCCGTGCATATGAAGTGTGGATCCGGGCGCAGTGCCCCACGCTGTGGCTGCACATGATGGACATCATTCGACGGGCGTGGAGTGCCTCGTCGACCGGCGAAGTCGTCACGCTCGTCGACGAGGCCATGCAGTTGCTCGGAGACCTCGCCACTGGCGACACCATAGCGCGCGATGCGACGCCCTCCTCTTGTCCCGACTCCTCGAGCGGCGGCGCAGACGACACGGACTGTAAACGTGACGGGCAAGGCGGCCCTGCGTCTGCGATTCGCGGGGAAGAGGACGCCGCAGCCGCCACAGAGGCGCCCGGTGAAGCTGCCACCCAGTCGCCCAGCGATGTGGCGGTGACGACACAGGAACAGCGCTTCGCACTCTCGGTACTGGTGCAGCAAGACGTACGGCAGGCGGATATGGGCGATATGGTGGGCGAAGCCCTCGGGGGCGCCGTAAGCGCGCTGCCGGCGGACACCCGTATGGCTACGAAGGCTGCCGGCACGCGCAAATTGCCACTGCCTCCGACCTGGATCGCCACGGCTGGCCGGATCCGGGGGCGGCTCGGGCGGGACTTCGAGGCGCTCCTCGAGTCGCGCAAGGACGCGAATCGCCATGTCGGCTTCGTTGGACGTCGTCTGCAATCGAACCGCATTCATCGCCTTGTGGTGCTAGACGGCCGGGTATTCCGACGCCGGCGCGTCGAGGACGAAATCAATGCGTGCGTCAGTCTGCTAATCGACGTTTCGGGCAGCATGGGAGTCAAATCCCCGGCCGGTTTCGTTCCGCTCGAAGCAGCTGGCGGGACGCTCGTTGCGCTGGCCGAGTTGCTCGAACTGCACGAGATTCCCTTTGCCGCTGCTGTCTTCAACGCTCGCGTCTGTACGATCAAGCAGTTCGGCGAAAGCTGGAAACGAGTGTCCCATTGCGCGCAGTCGATCCCCGTCCTCGGCGGCACCACCGCACTCGCCCCGGCATTACAATCGGTGCTGACGGGGATAGCCGATCGCGATGAGGCGCGACGCCTCGTCGTGGTGGTGCTGGACGGCCGGACTCCAGATATGGAGCAGGTGGCGGCCTTGTACTCCGATGCGCAAGAGATGGGTATTGAAATAGCAACCGTGCTGATCGCAAAGACTGGGGATCGCTATGTCGCGCCATATGCCGAGATGCTACGCAAGTTCGGTCGGCAGCCGTCCCTGACAGATTCGATGGATACGCTCGCGAAGACCATCATTGACGAGGTACGTTCCCTGATCTGAGTCGTGCGTGGAATCTCACGGCCCAATCAGTTCTTTCCCCCTTACCTATACCGTGCATCAAGGCGCCGCTTCCCTCCTGCCTCGCAGCGGACAGGACTCCGTAATTTTCCTCACAGAGCCAAACGGGAACCGCAGGAACCAGCTTTGGGAGCGCTGGCGCTTTGACGATGCTCGCGGTTTATGCATAGAACGTCTCACTTCCTCTATTGGCTAGCAGAGGGACCTCTCCATCAACATGGCAGGGGTAATAGCTGGTACGACCGCGCTCGATTCGTTCCTCCGAAGCGCCTTCGGTCTTCGCCGCCCTTATATATTCCGCAAGCCGCGCAGGCTCTTTTTCGAACGTGGCACAAGGTCAAACACTGATTTGCTTGAAGAGTCGCGAGAACGTACAGGCGAAAAAACGGCCCGCCATCCGAAAGGAATGGCGGGCTGTGGGTTACGCGTTCAAAAACGAGTTACGTGCACGAGCAAGGGCGCGCGACTTCAGACTCCGCTCGTGCTTCGGAAGACCGGTCATCGTCAGCCTGCAGGTACTCCTGCTGTACTCGATCGCGCGTCTCATTCGAGGCATGCTGAGTTGCGGTTTCGGCGTCCGTCAGGCCTTCAGGCATCGAGGCTACCACCTGATCCAGCAGTTCGTCGACTTCGGCATACGCGGAAAGGAGTTGTCCCACGTTGCCCAAGAGTCGGCGGTTTGCGTGGCGCGCCTCGCCTAGCTGCCTCAAAAGGTCCATTTCGACCGGACTCCCCTTCAAGACCTTCTGCGCACGCTCCAGCCAGCCGCCCGGACGGCTGAATTCATGCTCACCGATGCCGCCCGGCACGGCAACTTCGGCCAGCATGGCGACCAGTGCCTGCTGTCGACCACTCCTTGACAGGGTGGCGGCCGGCAAGTCGTTCTGCCGCGGTTTCCGTGGAGTATCAGGCGCCCAACCCGACTCCACGTCCTGGCTCGGGAGATAGGTGGTCGATTTACGGTATTCATCGTCACCGTTTTCGTCCACCAGAATACCGACGACTTCTTCGGCATACTCACCACCCCGGATGGCATCATGCAGATCAGTCGAGGATTCTGCCTTTGCAATCGCGTCAAGCTGCGACGACGCCGAAGCGACGTCGACCGTGACTCGAACAACAGCATACAAAGTGACGCGGTATCCCGCTTCTTTCGCTGCAGCAATATCAACTTCCGACGTAACCCTTGCAGCTACCGGCCTTTTCCCTTCCATAACGAGATCTCCTGTGTAAGTAAGCCCGCAGCTGACGCGGGCGATGAACTGAGCACTGGGAATGTCCCGGCGGAAAATATCCCGTCGTGCGAAACGCAGGCGTGAGCTCACATCGTCGCGACGGCACCGGCCGCTGCACGTCAACCATCAAACCTCGGAGAAACGGGAAGAGTGGCAGCAAAGGAAAAGCCCGCGTCTCGAAAGAGCGCGGGCTTGTGGGTTTCAGAATGTTCGGTCAGGAACACGTCATCGGATGCGAAACGGGGAAAACCAGGATCCGACCGTCCCCGCAAAGAACGAAATCGCCCCGTTCGCCTGGCGGTTCTTTAACAACTATCTTCGGCCGAAAGTCCGGACTGCGCGCTTGCGAGGATGCGGAACATGCGCACAAAGAGGAGCCGGCTAGCGCGACAATTAGTATCACGAGAATGTTGGGCATATAAAGAAGGAAGTTGTCGAACGTTACTATGCGGTAGCGCTCATGTAGCCATCTTTCCAATCACCGGGCCACGAGAATCTTCCAACCACGCCTGGGCCTCTGGGGACGGCGTCATGTCCGGCTCTCCGCCCAGAAAGCGGATCAAGGCGTCCGGGTCCACCCCATTCGCAGGTGCAACCTTCCGGAACTCCGCTAGCGTCGCGCGCGCACTCTCAATCTCCCGGCGGCGATTGAGAAATGCGTCCGCCTGATAGCGCCCCGCCTGCCCGACACGCCTCTCGAGGTCCGCAGCTCTGTTTATGCCCTCTCGTATCTCCGCCAGGCGGTTCAACGCGAACGAGACGGCACTGCGCACATTCTCCGGCACCTTTTCATGCGTTGTTTGTTCCATCTTCAAAGCTCCTGTGTGAGTATGTCCGCCATGGGCGGGTAGTGAACTAAGCACAGGGAATGGCGCGGCAAAAAAAACCGTATCTTCGAGGAGATTGCGGGCGACGGATTTTCGGGTTCGCGCCGAGAGGTCAAGAACATGTGAAGCACACGAAAAAAAGCCCGTCATCCGTGAGGAGTGGCGGGCTGTGGGTTGCAGGTTTAGTTACATTCCTGGGGCGGGCTCGGACGCCGCAAGTCATCCGGCGCGACGTTCACAAATGCCAGCCAGCGATCGCTGGACGGCAGTGCCTTCACAAGATCCACGACAGCCGACTCATCTGGATAGTGGTCGATGAAGGTCTCGTTCATGATGGCGTTCTGCAGGTACATCAAGTCAGCCAACGTGCGTGCACCATGTGTCTCCACGATATCCGACAGCGCTTCGACCGCGTCCAGCAACTCCTGCATAAACTCCACAGCAGGTTCGGTACCGACGCGTTTCGGGTCGTCAAGTTTGAACTCCTCGACGAGGTGCAAACGACCTGCGCCAGTATATTCACCGATCAACGTCGTCGACACCACAAAACAGTCGCTATCATGCCGGGCAATTAGTGCCGCCCGCCGATCCGGAGCAAGGTCCGCCGTCACGCATTCGCGAAAGCTCGCAACGGCCTCCTCGAGATTCCCCGCAGCGATCAGCTCCACCAAATCATCATCGTCACCCGGCACTCGCCCAGACACTACGTACAAGTGGTCAATCTGCGACCTATCCAGGCTATCAGGCGGACCCTCCTTCCCTTTCGCTTGTTCAGCGTCGGCAAGGTCAGCCGCATACTGTGTGTCGATACGTGCGATCGCGAAGCGATGGTCACGCAGCGCGGCGTCCGATGCTCCGATTGAGGTCGAACCCTGGAGACGTCGCGCCAGCCTGTCCTGCGCATCGCGCGTTCGCTGAGTGTAAATTTCCACCAGCGTCAAGACCGTCTCCTGCTCTTGCCGTGGTTGCTGGCTATGAAAGTTGTCCATGTTTCAGATCTCCATCGTGTCGTATCAGCCCGTGCCACCGGGCGATGAACTAAGCACATTGGATGTCCCGCCGAAAAATAATCGCCCTGAACGCGGACCGCCAGTTCCCACTTTCGCGGTCGGGCCAGTGAAAATCACGCAATGAATGGGCGAGAAAAAGCCCGCCATCCGTAAGGATTAGCGGGCCGTGGATTGCGAGTCGATCACCTGCGGGACAAGGAACTCTCGAGTCCCGTGTCATCACCAACGGGAACCTCGATCGGGGCGGCCAGATCGAGAAAACGATCGGGTACCCCGCCGGTCCCCTCAGGATCATCCCGGTAGTCGTCGTGATCGAAAACGATCACGTCGGCCCCGGCGTCTGAAACATAGTCTGCAATACCTCCTGACACCGTCACGAGTACCCGCACGGGCGGCTGCCCGGAAAACTGCAGGTGCTCAATGAGTTCGTCAATCCCGCCATCATCGAGTGAAACGACATCGTCTCCGTTCGTGGCAATGTCGTGAATGGCATCGCTTCGGTTCGCGGGATTGCCCTGACCTTTCTCCTCGTAGAACCGCAAAGCGGCCAGCATGGTCGCGTGCTGCTCGCGTGACAAAGGGTAGAGCAATGTCGGTGCAATCTGCTTCTCTTCCGGCTTCAACGGCCTTTTCGTGCCGTCGCGCGCCGTCACAGCCTCATCTTCGTTTCGATAGCTATTGAGGTTCTTCCATCCGGCACCCACGTCGTCTTCGATCCAGTGGTCCAGGAACCAGTTCAGACCGGTGGAGTTTGGACAATGCTCGATACGAAAACGCGGCTCGGGCCTCATCCCATGCTTGGGTTCGAGGCAGTAACGCCTGGCGACGTCAAATGCCGTCCTGAATGACTCGCCCGTCAACTCACCGAGTGAATACCGAGACTGGCTATCGGCGGCGTTCCGAATGTCTTTCAGCGCCATCGCAAGGATGCTCGCATCCGTTCGGGTGGGGCGGTCGCGATCGCGGTTGTCGAGGTCGTGGCGTGACATCGCGTTCAGGACGATGGGAGTCCAGGCCTCCGCCGGTTCATCCACGCTGTAGCGACCCAATCGCCGGACAGCAGTCACCACCGCGTGTAGCGCACCGGCGAGAGTTTGCTCATCGGATAACGTCGACTCGATTTTGCTTTCCATAACGAAATGTCCTATGTAAGTAAGCCCGCTGCTGAGACGGACGATGACTAAGCACAAGAGATGACGCCGCAAAAAAAAGCCCGCATCTCGAAAGGTGCGGGCGTGTGTTGGACGGAGCTCGCCCGCGCATCCGGATGACGGATTGCGCGGGCTGCGATCGTGGTTCTAGTTCTGGGGCTGGCCATCGACCTCGTAGAGGTACGGCGGAAGGTCCGGATCGAGCGAGACTTCGCTTACGATCGTCTGGCCAAGGATCTCACCCAGATTGGCGTCTGAGCACCGCAATGTCTCTCGCATGGAGCGTTCCGCGTGCGTCACGCTTTTTGCCTTGAATCGCAGCGAACACGTCAGCCTGATGTCAAATGCGTATTCATGATCTGACTCTTCATCTTCCTTATCCCGCACGTAATTGCCTTGATCGTTCGGCACAAAGGCTGCCATCGGAGGAGACACGCCATCGTTCGTGTCAAAGAGCTCGACGCGTAGAGGCGCTTCGATGTCCCCGTACAAACGCACCGTACGCGTACGACTCTGAAGTTCGGTGAAGGGTTGTAACCGCGTCTCAAACACATGATCGACATCGCCGCGGTGGTCAAATGCGGTGATCTGCGCAGTGTTCCGTTCCATGTTCAAATCTCCTGGGAAGTAAGCCCGAAGCGGGCGGGCGATGGACTGAGCACAGGGGATGTCATGACGAAAAAAACCCGCCATCCGTAAAGGACTGGCGGGCCGTGTGTTGAGAAAGTTACGTGCTCGTCATTGGCTCCGGACTTGCGTCATCCTGCGGGCTTCGGGTTTGCGGGTGCGCAGAGCGATACAGCTTTTCTGCTTCTTTGACGGCGGCCTGCTTGTCGGGGAGATTGCCGTTTTCGGATCGAACATACGTCCCATCCTCGAGACCGGTTTCGATATCTTCGATATGCGCATTCGCCATCTCGATTAGCACGGCCAGCACCCCCGAGGGGACCTGAACAACGTCGACTGCCACTGCCCCGGCTTTCGCTGCAGGCGGCCGCCTGAGTCCTGCTTTGTGAAGCGTGGCCGCAGCGAGGGTCTTTGCGTCCGTCGCGTTGCCCGCCGCGATCAGTTCAAGCACCTGCATGAGCGCCCGTGTGAGTCCGTCAACCCTCTGCCCTACGGCTTCGATACGGTGGACAACGCCGTTCTCATGGATCTTTCGCTGATTCGGATCGAAAACGACGACATATTTTCCAGGCAGAGCCGTGGGGCGAACCGATGCGTTGACTCCTAACCCGGCCAAAGTCTCTACCTGCGACTCAGCCTGATCGGCAATGAAGTGCGCCACCGAATTTCCGCCTCGGTCATCGGACCGTCCAAGCGCTGTCAGACCGCCATACTCGACCGGCAGACAACCGGTGCTGGCCAGCAGGTCTTCGATTGACTTGCTGTCAGTGTTCCACGGCATTTTCCCATTCATGATGCGAATCTCCTTGTTTGCGTGTAAGCCCGCGATGTGCGGGAGAAGAGCTGAGCCAAGGAAAGGTCCCACAGAAAAATAGCTCGCTTGCCGTCGTCGCAGGCCATGCCTGAGCACTACCAACGTTGATAATTTGAAGCAGGCTCGAGCTGCTATGCTGGGCCGATGGCCACCCTCTTCCTTGATCCCCTGTCGTCCCGGATCGTGTACTTCCACCGCTCCGGATCCGGTCCGGTACCCACCGAGCAACTCGTCGTTTCCGAAGACGGCAAACGCGGTCTTGTCCCTTCAGAGCTTCGCGTCGTCGACGTTCCCGATGGCGACGTACCCGCCGAGATGCACGCTCTCAACTGTGCGCAATACCGATATAGCGAACGTTTGACGAGGACGGACGTCGATGACAGCGCGCCGGCAACTCCCAGCTTCGTGCTGCCGGTCCCGATCCGGGCCCCGCATGTGCCCGAGGCCGGGGCAGAGGACTGGCGGGCGCCACTGCATACGCGCACGACACCGGGGTACGGCGCGATCGCGGCGCACCTGCGTTGCGCGCAGGCGCAAGCCGCATTGCGTGGCGAGGATCCGTCGATTCACCCGATCATCACCGCCCGCGCGCGCGTACGTGGCATCCCGGTGGTGGTGGCCGCGACCCAGATCCTCGAAGAGGTCGAGGTGATCTATGACCAGATCTCGCGAGCCGAGACCGACATCGAGCTTGCCAGGGCGGATACATCGAAATGACAGTCACACGCGAACCGCGGGCGCAAAGCTACCAGCTGATGCGCTTCGACGATTTTCTGCCGGGCCCGCAGGCCGAGGCGCTAGCCAACGCAGCGCGAACCCTGCCCTGGCAATTCGGCTGGAAATCAAATGCGAACATGGCAGGTGGCCACTGGCATGTCGACCTCGACGGTGGCACCCGCACCGACAATGACGGCGAAGTGGCGACGCTGCTCACGCATGAGCTCGCCCGCACGCTCTGGGCCGCAGCCGTGGCTGGGCCGATGCACGGACACACACTCGTCCGCGCCTACGCCAACGCCCACACTTACGGCATTGGTGGCAATGCGCATATGGACCGGCGCGACGATGGCTATTGGTCTCTCGTGTACTACGCGGTGCCAGAGTGGCGGGCGCAATGGTGTGGCGAAACTGTTTTTCTGGACCATGCCGGCGACATCGCCTGGTCATGCCTGCCCCGTCCGAACCGCGCGATCGTGTTCCCGGCAAACGTGATGCACGCGGCACGTGCGGTGGATCGCGACTGCCATCAATTGCGGGTCTGCATTGTGCTGAAGACCCGAGCCCCACGATGACGATCGACTCCGAACTCGCGGCACCGGTTACCCGGGCGATCGCTTTTCTGCGGGCACGGGGCGCCGACGGGCTGCAACACAGCGGCGCGAATCTTCTACGTCACCTTATCGGCACGTACGACATCCTCGCGCAGGCGGGCGCGCCTGCGCCGATAGCGCTCGCCGGCCTTGTCCATTCGGTGCATGGGACGGCCGCATTCGAGCACGCCATCTGCCCGTGGAACGAAGCCTCAATGATCGCGGAGCTGGTTGGTCCGCAGACGGCCAGGATCGCGTGGCTATTTTGCCGGCTGGATCGTCGGGTCGCCACGATCAGCGAGCTGATCAGCGGATGTCGGCCGGCGGCGATCGACCGTATTACGCGCGAACAGTTGACCCTCGCTCCGGAAGAGGTAGTTGGGCTCGCCTGGATCGAAACCGCGAACCTGCTCGAGCAGAACGCACTGGCCAACGCGCCTGTCCTCGCGCGCTGCGCCCGGGACTGGGGCATGATCGGGCCACACGGATTTCGGCTCCTTGCCACCAGAACCGAGGCGGAACTGCTGCTGGACGATCCTGCCGTCCGTTAGCGTTGGGCCGCCTCATATACCGGCTCCAGGAACAGGTTAAGCCGATATTTTCATCAATCGCCGCGCGCTTATAATTACCTTTAGGCGATTTGCGATATCAGGCGGGCCGACCTCATCGGTCGATCAACACCTATCCCCGGAGAAAACCATGCGTTCGAGCCTTGCGTTGATGGCGGGCATTGCCCTGCTGCCCGCAGCTTATGTCCATGCACAGCAAAGCCCGGCAGACGGAAAGCAACCCGCGTTGGTCGAGTCTGTTTACCGCGTACCGTTCACCGCCCGCAAGAGTCGCCTGTCGAAGCAGGCCACGTCTGCGCTCGACCCGGTACTCGAGCGCACTTCGGCCGCGCGAGCAATCACGATCGCCGGCTGCGGCGATCCGGGCGCATCGCGGACCTCGATTCCCTACCAGCGCGCGACGCAGATCCGCTCATGGCTCGTGAACAACGGCGTCGATGGGCAAACCGTTGCGATTGCAACCGATACTGATTCCAGCGTGCTCCGGCGTGGACGGCTGTTTGACTGCGCGGTCATCGTGACGAGCTCGGCACCCAGCCATTCCATCTCCGCAACGGTACCGCCCTACACGGCTGCGCAGACACGAGGTTACCCAGCCGAGTCCGACACTGGAGCGCATCCCCTGCCAGTCGATGCTGCCGCGGCGGCGCCGGCGGTGGCGCAGTGGGTCACGACGGGCAGCCGAGTGAATGCCGTTGCGGGCGGAGCAGGAACTGAAATGGCCGCTCGTGAGGGCGACGTGAAACGCACGACTCTCGTACGCGACATCATGGACCTCGTGTCACGACACCAGATTCCGCCCGAGGACGCGGCCGAGCTGCTGTCGCTGCTGATGAAGGAGGACACCACGGGCGCAACGTCGGCGCCAGCGTCCACACGCGGACAGGACGTAAAACCAGCCGCGCGCGGAACCACCGGTGCCGAAGCACCCGCGGCGACAGCACCGAATTACCTGATCCCGGCCGTGTACCGGCCCGAGCCGATGCCGTACGGCTCCCCGCGCGATTACACCTCATCGCAGCAGCCAGCAGTCTCTGTTGCCGTGGCAGCCCCGGGACCAGCCATACAACAGATGGTGGTGCCGCCGGTGGGAGCGCCCAGTGCGCCCGTGCAGAAGGTCTGGATCTTGAACGCCAACCACACGCTCAGGGACAGCATTACTGAGTGGGCACGCTCAGCGGGCTGGAAGGTTCCTGAATGGAAGGCTTCAGATCCTTACAACATTACTCAGGGCGGCCCGCTTACGGGTGGCTTTCTCGACGCGCTACGCACCGTCGAAAGCCTTGTGCCGCATCTCGCCATCAAGGTCAATCCCCAGACCCGCGAGATCCTTGTGACCGATGCTGGTTAGCAGACCACCGAGACATAATTTTTGCCCCGCCATGTCTCTTCGCTAGGCCCCTGAGGCAGTTTTCCGCCTCAATTCACGGATCCGGGCAATTCACATTACCCGATCTTTCAAGAAATTCCCCTTCCAGTCCGATAACCAAAGTGGGTGCGTGGAGCGCAGGTTGCGCCACGTCATCGCTTTGCACATTGGAGTACACCAAGGAATACAACACCATGAAAAAGAACTTTGAAATTAAAAAATTTGCCGTGTACGGTGTGATCGCAGCTTCCACCATCCTTGCCGCATGCGGTGGTGGAGGCGGAAGCAGCAGTGGTGGCAGCTCGAGCACCACGTCGAACGGCAGCACAACGCCCCCGCAAAGTTCAACGTCGCCAAAGACCAGCGTCCCGACACCGACGTATGCGAGCTCCACGATGCAGGCCTCGGCCTTTTCGATGCTGAACGCATACCGTCTGGCCATGGGTGTCGGCGAGCTGTCTCAGGACACTGTCCTGGACACGTCGGGTCAGGCGCATGCCCTGTACCTCAACGCAAACTTCGCCAACGGCAGCATCACCGCCGTGACGCACAACGAGGTATCGACGAACGCGGACTACTACGCAGCAACGCCGCTCAGTCGCGCCCAAAAGGCGGGCGCTCCTGCAACGGAATGGATCAGTGAGAACGCCGCAGTCGGTTTGAGCCAGGCAAGCAGTTCCGCATTTGCATCGGATTGCGTCGGCCAGTTTTTGAACACGGTCTACCACTTGCAGGACGCAACCGAAGTTCAGGAAACGATCGGTATCGGTTTCCAGCAGAACACCACGCAAGGGACTTATTCGTGCGTATTGGACTTCGGCCAGACAACGGGGGTCAGCGGTACCCCAACCGCGAATGGTTACCTCACGTCCGCTGGTCAGCAGATGGCAACGACGGCGATCGCACACTCGCCGCTCGCCAACGAAACCGGTGTGGCGCGCGCAATGACTGCGGAAAGCCCGAATCCGGCACCGGATCTCGCTTCTCCCGGTCGGCCGATCATGGTCCGGGTTACCGCCGCCAACGCGGGGGATGTTCTCACGGTGACCAGTTTCACGTTGACGTCGTCAGGTGGTACGGTTGTGCCGGCTCGGATCATTGTGCCGTCAGCCGCGCTCACGGGTTCCACCTCGAGCGCGACGGCCGATGTGAATAGCGCGATGGCAGTTGGTGTGGCATTCCTGCTGCCGCAAGCTGCGTTAGCTGCGAACACCACGTACACCGTGGCGTTCAGCGGACAGCGTGACGGAACGCCCATCAGCACGACGTGGACATTCACAACGGGTAGCTAGGCATCACAGGCTACTAAACGACAGAGGGGACTTCGGTCCCCTCTTTTTTTTCGCCCTCTGATCAGCCTCCGTTGGTCTCGTATTGAAAGTTGTAGTATTCGACACCCAATACATTCGTCGTGCCCGGAGTCACCCAGCATGCCGCCGTTCCACCATACCCGTCGCCTCCAACCCACATGTCGGCCATCGCCGCAGGGTCCGGTTCCCCTCCCGCCTGGTAGTTGATTTGTGCAATGTTCGCCCAAGGGAATGAAGCGAACCACGTCGCATAGGTGTCGCTAACGGACCCATACGTCGGACCGCCCAACGACCCAAAAATGGCCTGTCCAGCCGCAAGATCACTCGACCAGTGCATAAACCCATTGTCCGGTGTACCCCACGGGTCAACAGTTGCCACCGCGCCGAGGCATACCTGGGACTCCGGCGTGCCCACCGGGATGCCGCCGGCAGGCGGCGGCACAGCGCATCCGAGTCCGACCCAGCTCGATCCGGTCCAGCTCGGCGCTGCGGTCTGGCTGTACCCGGTGGGACACGATGGCGGCGCCTGATAGTTGCATTGTGGCGCCGAGTACTGCGATCCGATCCAGCGTGCCGACGCAACGGTTGTCCATCCCGGATCGGTTGAACAGGTCGGCGCCGGCGCCGGAGCTCTCGCAAGCCCGGCCGTACAGGTCGAGTCCTGATAGCCCCATGAACATCGCACGGGAGCCGCTCCTCCGGTCGCGGCCGCCAGTGCCAGACCTAGCAGCAACAACCCCTTCGGCGGCAGGTTTGCGCATCGCATTTCAGTACCTCGCTCAATAAGTGCAATACGTTTCGGCAATCGCTTCGTCGGGGATCCCCGAGCCACTGCCATCCGTGATGTTGACGGTCCATGAGCCTGTCCCGCTGATTGGCAGCGCTGATCTCTTCGTCTTTTTGGAGCCGCATTCGGCTTTAACCGCCGTCGTAGCCTGACAGGGCGTTATAGAGAAATTGCGTCACTGTTCCGCTCGACGTAACGTTGCATTGAACCGTGTATATCGACGATCCCTGGTACATTGCAGTGTTCGTGATACCCGGCCCGAGTGCGTTACTGACATACGTTCCGCCTCCTGTTTTATCGCTCGCGAGAAAGATCGGGGACGAGTCTCCGGTTGAACTATGGGCATAGGGGTAAGGAGAGAAACCCAGGCCTGCCGCATACGTGTTACACGACGTTGCCGGGTCCGTCGCCGGATCCGTTGGCGTCGCTGAGACCGGCGGCGGTGCTGCGCATCCAAGGCCGACCCAGCTCGATCCGTTCCAGCTTGGCGCTGCGGTCTGGCTGTATCCGGTGGGACACGATGGTGGCGCCTGATAGTTGCACTGTGGCGCCGAGTACTGCGACCCGATCCAGCGTGCCGACGCAACGGTTGTCCATCCCGGATCGGTTGAACAGGTTGGCGCCGGCGTCGGAGCTCTCGCAAGCCCGGCCGTACAGGTCGAGTCCTGATAACCCCATGAACATCGCACGGGAGCCGCTCCCCCGGTCGCGGCCGCCAGTGCCAGACCTAGCAGCAACAACCCCTTCGGCGACAGGCTTGCGCATCGCATTTCAGTACCTCGTTCAATAGGTGCAGTACGTTTCGGCAATCGCTTCGCCGGGGATCCCCGAGCCACTGCCATCCGTGATGTTGACGGTCCATGGGCCCGTCCCGCTGATCGGACTGAGGTTCACCGTGGCAGTCGGATCGACATAGAAGTTCTGTACGGCCAGAACAATCTCCGGCGTCCCCCCGCCTGGACAGGTCGGAGCGGGCACGGTCGACCCGTTGGACACCACGTAGTACGCAAAGCGCAACCCGTGTCCGCCAATAGGTACCCACCTGCCGTACAGACAGTTAAAAGTCAGGCCTGAACCATCGCTATCGCCGGCGATAGCGCCGTTACGCGAACATGCTCCGTTGGGCGTCGCGATATTGCCCAGTTCGAGCGCCCCCTGGACGCCGAGGGTGGCCTGCCCATTGGCAGCGCTGATCTCGACGTGGTTGTTGGAGTCGTTCTGGATCCTCGCGTTGAAGTCCTGGACACCTTGTCCGCCCTGATGAAAATCGATATACGGCTGTCCGGTCCCGGCCTGGCCATTGTTTCCACCGAGTTCGAGCGAACCACCTTGATCACTGTTGAACTGGCCACCGCCTGAGTTCTGGAAGGTCGTCGCCGTGATGGTGTTCACCCCGGTGATGTTGTGCGCAGTTCCGCCTGCATCCGTCAAACCGAGATCAGTCTGCATGTGATTGAGCTGCGGCTGATTCGGCACGGACACCCGATAGAGATAGGTACTGTTTGCCTGCGTGCTGGAACCAGAGAACGCCAGCAAGGCTGCAAGATGGCCACTACCCGGATTGGTGTAGTGCGACAGCACAACGGGCCCCCACGCGCCAAACGCGCCGTACGCGTTGCCGGCGTTCATCGTAGGGTCACCGTTCTGGTTGTTGTACGGCACGAAGCCCGCCTGCGCCTGCGCGGCGATCTGCACCAGTTGCTTTGGATCGCTAATCGCGCGGCCGCCCTGGCTCGTCACGATGGCCTGCAACTGACCGGCAGTCGGTTGCAGTACCTGGAGTTCGAGTGTTTGCCCAAACGGATTGACGCCGGAATAGCCCAGCGGCAGATAGTTGCCGGCCGCCCCCATCATCGCCGTCGTGACCGTAACAGGCGTCGTCGCTGTGGCCGTGGCCGCGATCGTCGAGGCAAAGTCCTTCACGTACTGGAGGGCGCCAGCGTCCCAAACGCGCATATGCGCTGCCGTAACGGCGGTCTGCACGTTAGCCGCACCGATCATCGCCCATATCGTCAGCGCCGCCACGTTCAGAAGCGAGATCACTGTGGCGGCCATGACGCCGAGAACTGCATCCATCCGCTATACCCTCAAGGATTGACCTGTACGACCTCAAGCATCACGCCAACCGGGATCGTTGCCGGTATCTGCAAGATCTCCTCGCTGGAAAGCGACGCGGCTTGCCCTGACGCGATGGACCGAAACCAGCTGGCATTACCCTCCGTATCGGACTCAATGCTGGTTGCCTCGCCAGGAACGCCGGGCGTATAGCTGTAAACGTCACGCCCGGCAACGGGGTCCGCGACTGTCTCGCACAACGCTTGCGCCGGCACCGGGACCCCCGCGGGCATGGTCACGCTGATGCTCGAACTGATCGCGGGTGACGCGAGGGCCGCGTTGATACAGGCAGCGCCAAAGAGTTCAGCCTGCACCGCCGCGGCCGCCGCGGCGTTCTGTGATTGCCCGGACTGTGAGCTACCGCCGGGAAGCGCCTGAGCAAGCTGCATTCCCTGTGCAATCAACCCCGCGAATACCACGGCAAGAAGGACCGGCAGGATCGACCCCATGCGGCGCTCTCCTGTTGCGCGGTAGTGGCGTTACTGGAAGGTCAAGGTCAGCGTCGGCTGGCCAGCGCATGCGGTGCCGGCGGTCGCGGCGTCAGGCATGCTCGAAGGCGTAAACGTCTTCCCGCCGATCTGAAGGCTCGAATAGCCGTTAAGGTTCGAGGCCACAGACGAGCACGAGCTCGTGGTTTCGGTGCCCCCTCCGCCGAAGGTCACCTGCCCCTGAACGCCATTGGCGGTGCTGGCCAACGTAACCGCGTTACCCCAGCGGTCATAGAGCGTTCCGCTTTTGTTCCATGTGCTCGGGAACACGCCGGCACCGATCAGCCCGGATGCGTTTGCGTTGGTGAAGTTTGCGTAGCCATTGTTACCCTGCGCCAATTGCGCGCGCGACTGCGTCATGATGAACGTCAGATCAGACACCATGTTGCCGCTTCCCATGATGACGACCACGGCAGCGATCAGCAACGCGACGCCGGCCATTGCGGCCAGTTGCATACCGCGACCAGCGAAAAATCCGAGAATTGAATCCATGGAGATATCCTCTTTCTATTGGAAGGTAAATCGTGTTTTAAAGGTGCAGGCCGGTGGCAAGCTGCGCGGTAACGGAAGTGCTGCCGAGCTGGATGACCACGCCGATGGCGAACGTCAGAAGTTGAAACAAAACGCCGTAGACGACCGCCTTGACGATCAAGGTGCGCTCGAGCCTCTTGATGTATGCGCGTGCGGTCTTGTCGATCACTTCGGCGAAATTTGCATAGCGGACATATGCGGCGATTTCCCCGATCATGTCGATAGACGGGAACTGATGGCCACTGCGGCTCATGGCCTTCGCCAGATCCACGCCATGTCCGGTGAGACCCGCCCGGATAGGGCGAAGACGTGATGCCAGCCACGGCGACGCATACTGGATCTGGTTCGAGAGCGCTTCCCTCTCCCCGATGTCAGCCGTTCTCATCGCAGCGAACGCTAGAACCCATGCGAGCCCCTCAACCTGCCGGTACACATTGAAGGGAAAAATGTGCCGGTCGAAAAACTCCCGCCGACTTCCAGTCCATCGAGGCAACGCCTTGGCCGTGATCGTCGCTGTGATGGCTGACAAGACAGCAAATACTGGAGCGATCGGGCCGACGGCCAACTCGCCCATCAAATAGAGCACGTAGGCCCATCCAGTCCACCTGGACCCGGGCAGGGATCCCTCGAAAGCAGGGGTGACCCAGAAGCCGACGATAAACAGCGTCAAGTAGAGGCCGACGACATAGACTGCCGGCGTAAACATCGCAGCAAGCAGCTTGAGCTGCAGGTTGGACGTCACACCCCGCACATCAAGGATGAGTCGCATGGCGACAGCCAGTCGCCCCGCTTTCTCCCCACCGGCGAGTAGTCCGCGCTCGATGTCTGTCAGTGCGGTGCCGGATTGGTCGAACGCGTTGGCCAGCATGGTGCCGTCGTCGACCATCCTGTAGACCTTCTCTACAACATCCGCCTCCCCCACCTTCTTTTTCTGTACCAGTCGCGAATGAAAATCGAACAGACTCTCGGCAATGCCCCGCTTGTTTTCGAGGTCGTTCGCTGCCTGCTCGTAGAGTTGCTTGCGCAGCGGCCAGTCCATCGCTTTCTTCATGCGCCCTCCGCCCATTCTTGCATTCCGACGGCTACATGAGCGTCTATCGGATCGACCTCGCCGGCCAGCACGCGCTCCATTGCATGTGCGAGCATCGAACGGTCGGAATCCGGTTTGAGGCGGTGATTACGGCGTGCGGTCCCCGTTCCACGGTCCTTAAGGTCCGTCATCAGTTCCTCTGACGTCATCACGATCTCCGCGACCGGCAAACGTCCTACGATGCCTGTGCTATTGCATGTCGGGCAGCCCTTGCCTCGAACGCACACTTCGCTCAACCGCCCCTTCGAATGGTTCTGCCACGATCCAATCGCGTCCCGGATATACCTCGGAACATCGCGATCAGATCGGTCCATTGGCTGTCTGCAATCAGGGCAGAGCTGCTGCACGAGACGCTGGGCCATAAGCGCCCGCACAATGTTGTGATTGCAGATAACTGCCTTGTTCAGTCGCTCGTGATCCAGCGTTTCCATCCGCAGAAACGTTTCGTACGGGTCTTCAACGTGTGCTGTCGTCAGGCACAAGCGTCCAGCCAGGGAGGCCTGGATCGTCATCATGCATTCGTCAGCGTTGCGCCACTCGCCGATGAGAAGCAGGTCCGGGTCCATACGGAGGGACTCTTCAAGCAGATAGGAAAATGGGTGTCCCTTGGCGTCAAGAACCAGTGCCCACGGTTTCGGATACTCGGGCGGATTCTCGAAGGTGACCTGCCGCTTGTGAGGAAAGAGCTGCGCATGAAGCATCATCAGGAGATACTGCGTCGTGCTCTTGCCGGTGTTGACAGGACCCGTACTGATGAAAATGCCGCCGGGCAGTCTGACGATGCGATTCAGCAGCTCAACCTGCCTGTCCGTGAAACCGCTAAATCTGACTTCTTCCTCTGGACGTGCGGGCACAGTCAGGATCAGATTGTGTTCGGGCGCCTTTCCGGTTGGCTGCAGATCTGAATACTGCAGCCGCGCCACCAGAAAGCCCGCGTCGGCGTCGACCGGGTAGGCCGGGCCGCGAATGATACGGATACTCGTCACACCGGTACCGGGCAGCCAGTCCCCTTTGATCTGCGCGTCCTGAAACTCGTGAGGGATGAAACTGCCTTCATTGGTTTTTGCCGCGCCGATGTACATGGCGCGAGCAAGTGCCACGCCATCCTCGTTCGTCATACTAAGGTTCTGGATCTTCCACAGATCCCCGTTGATGCGAAGCTGGACCTCGGCGTGGTTCTCGTGAATCAGCAGATGGAGATCGGTACCCCGTGCCTTCGCGCAATTCTCATACAGGTTGTGCGCGATGTTGAGGTTCGGCTGGTCTGTCGCGTCCTTGCGAACAAACTGGCTGCGCTCCTGCCGCATTTCCTGCAGTTGCTGTGCGGGAAGTGGAACAACCTTCGCGGACGGAATCTGGGCACGCACATCGCTCATCCAGGTGAGAAAGTCCGGAGAGCCTTCTGATCGGACGTCAACGTAGATCACCGCAGCCTGCTCGGCCAGCACCCGCTCCACGTCTTCCCTGCGAAGCATCGTCGACTCGACGGCCACGTCCCCAATGTGCTTCTGCTCGCCGCGAACCAGATACTTTTCCTGCGTTCTCAGCAGCTCATTGACCTGAGCCTGGGTTAGCAGCCCAAGACCTACGGCGATTTCACCGAACGGCCGCCCGATCGTCGACGGATAGATCACATGCTTTTCCACCACATCCGGCGGTGCCGGCAAGGTAACGCGGTTCGCCGCACCCGTCGCGGACTCTGCGTCCGACGGCGCGTGGCCATCGGATACGAACGTAATCCCGCGCGTGATGCGCATCCGAAGAGCTTCAAGGATTGCCATGGTGTGCCTGTGCCTGAATGGTCAGCTGCTGCGAGCGCTCTGCTACTGGACGGATATCGCCATGGGCAGATGAAGGCGTGCGGTTCAGTCCGTAGAGCGTGCCGGCGACCGTCCATGTTTCCGTCGCGGATTGCCAGGAGATGGATCTGATCCGCAAGCCGTCGACGTTATCGAAGGCTTGTTTCAGATCGAGCCACGGTGCCCACGGAACTTCGAGAGTGACATTCGATGACGTCCATGCAGAGCTGGTCGATGCGGACGGTGCAGCGCCCGGAAGCGCTGGTTGGCCAGTGCCATCGAACGTGATGGGGAACCCGCGCGATTGGGCAAACGCCGCCATCTTGCGGCTCGCGAGGCGCGTCGCGTCGGGCGGGGCCGAGGCTCCCTCAAAACGGACCGCAATGACCGTCGACGCGCTCGCGGACTGGCCATCCTGGGCGAGGACACCCGGGGCATCGGTAGCGAGACCATCCTCCCGTAGCCAACCGGCTGCTACCGATATGCCGTCGTGCGTGACCGAGCAGCTCCATGATGTCAGTGGCCACCCGGGGTCAGAGAGCGCCTGTGTGCTCCACGCACGATGGCATGCATCAAACGCTGCTGATGGTGCCGGCTCGTGGGCCCATGGATGCGCGAGCGCTTCGGAAACCGCCGGACGTCGCGGGACGCTTAGCGCGACGCCGTGCGTTGCAGCCTGACCAGTGTGGCGTATGTACGCCAGTCCCTTGCGCACTCCCCACACGGCGGCGGTTGCCAGCAACGCGGCAGCTGCCCCTACAACAGCAAGCTTGACCGCGGAGAACCATGGCCTGGACTGGAGATCACGAAGACTGGGCATGGTTGACGCTGCCAGGACCATGTCCACGATGTCCTCAACCGTCCCCTCCGAAACCTCATTCCAGTTGCCAAGCTTGCTGTGAGAATTCCAGACACGATCGATATCGCTTTTCGTGCCGATCTGATCGCCATCGGGGATGATCGCCTTGCGGTCGCGTACCGCGATGTACCAGAAGCGACCATCGCCCAGGTCATAGACGGCGCGCCACGGCGCTACACGTTGACTTGCGACAGAAGCGGCGAGCGAGCGCAGTTTGCCTGGCCTGTCGAAGCCGGCGATCGGTGCGCAGAGTCCCACCTGGGTACGACCTTCCCCCGTCTTGTAGACCAGTCCCCACCGTCCACCCCGCACTGACCAGGCGCGAAGCGCGTCGGGCTTCGGCCAACGTGTCTCCGTGCGCCATGAAAGTCCGGCCGCAAACTCGCCCTTGATGCCAGGTATCGCAAGCGTCTGGGCCATCCTAGAACCCCACGACCCGCGTTTGTCTGCCAACGCCGGACCCCTTCGCGAGCTCTACGTTGCTATCGGTAATGGCGCTCACCTTCCAGCCGTTTCCCACGACGTCGCCAACCTCGACATTCGGGAGCCGACGGCCGTCAACGGTCATATCGGCCTCCCAGTGACCATTGAAGGCACCCGTAAAGTGCAATTCGAATCCATCACGGTGGAAGATTGACTGGACCGGCGGCGTCGCCTGCGCAGGAGCCGGCGTCGGCGCCGCGCTCGATCCCTGCGCCGGTTCGTCAGTCAGGGCCTTGCGCGCGCGCTCATCGGCGGCGGCAACGTCAGCCTTGTACCTCGCGATTTCTGCCAGCTTTTTCCAGCGGACTGCCTCTTTCTGCAGATTTGTCGACTCATCAGATTCGGAAACACCGGACTCCGAAGCTCCGGAGTCCGGTGCGGCGAAGGTCACAAGTGGCAGGCATGCCATGAGGATCACAAACAGCGCGCGTGACAGTTTCATCATCGTTTGCCTCACATCAGACGCGCCGTAATGACAACGGCGAGCATCGTGTCGTTGTTTTGCGCATCGACGCCCCCACCGAGAAAGGGCAACGAGGGGGAGCCAACGCCGTTATTCGTCGACGTTAGGGTCTGCTGGCGAAGACCGGTCAGCACCAGGGATTCGCCGGGCTTCAGGTTGACGTCCTGATGGAGGGTGTCGATGTGGCGGTCTGCCAGCTGAACCGACGAAGTAGTCGTGCCGCTGGAACTGCTGCTGGATGCCGATTGCGGCGGAAACACCGTGAAGGTTGGCTTGTCCGTGAGGGTCAGCTGGAATGAGATCACGATCCGGCCGTCGATGATCTTCGGGGTAAACGTGCCCGTGAAGCCCGAGACCATCGTGCTTACCTGCGTGCTGTTGGTCGCACCGACCGAAGCAACGAGCGTGGACTGATTCGACGTGACGTGATCCTGCTGCTCTGCGTCCTGCAAGGCGATTGAACGGCCATTCTGCGTGACGCCACCAGTTCCAAAGACAGCCGCAACGTTGCCGAGCGTGGACAGCGCCTGTACGGCGCCCTGGGTACCGCTCAGCGAGCCTCCGATAATGCTTGCGCCAAAGGTCATCGGTGAAGTTGTCCCGAGAACCGTCGGGGCCGGAGCGCCAGTGACGGTGACGCCGGTGTGGCCGCTTCCGCTCTTGTACGCAAGCGAGAGGCTCCAACCGTAGTTATCCTCTCTCGTGCGTTGTACCTGATAGAGGCGCACTTCGATCGCGATATTCTTGCCGAACGTCGCGTTGATGTCGTTCTTCACCCAAGCGGCAAGACGATCACATTGGGGTGGGCTTCCGGTTACTGTGAGGAGGCTCAAATTCCGGTCGGCATGTACCACTGCCCCAGGTCCTGCAACAGCCTGTGCGGACTCCTGAAAGGTTTGCCACGGATCGATGATGAGCGTTTCCGCCGAAGTTTGACCACCGCTGCCCGATTGAGCAGGCACACTGGAACCCGAGCTGCCGGTCGTCGATGACGAGGATCCGCTGCCCCCCATGATCGTCGGCGCGCCTCCCGAATTGCTCGAGTCGCCGGTCGAGATCGACCCGGTCATGCTGCTGGCCTTGGGCAGGCTCGCGATGGTGAACGTTCGCGTTTCGCGCCGGAAAAACGTGAGTGTGGCGTCCTTGTATCGCGACCAGACCTTATAGCGGGTGTCGACGACATTCAGAAAATCTCCGAATTCGCCGGTGAATTTCCAGGGGCCGGAACTGACGGCTTCATGCGGACTCGGCGTTGAACCGGGCAGCGCAGCTGTCAGATCCGGAACCCCTCTGCCCTGCATGCCTGGAGCAGGAATCGCTCCGATCAGGCGGGCGCTAGCGCCCTGAGACACCGAGTTACCCGGCACACCGGCGCTGACCGACTCATCGATCTCGACGCGAACACCGACCTTTTTCGCGATCCAGTTGGCGATATCCGACAACGTTGGATCACCTGCGTCACTACTGCTGTTGTAGGAGACGGTCTTGTTGTAGATCGACGGTTGCGGCTTGCTTGCAGGGACCTGCTCGCCAAGCAGCCAGGAGCCCTTGTGAATCACGACAACGGGGCGCCCGTTCTGCGGTGCATCGATTTTGGCTTGCGTGGTCGCGGCGATCGACGCTTGCTGATCGTGTACGTCACGGATGGCACAGCCAGCAAACTGCGAACACGCGAGTGCGATCGCACTCGTTGCCATCAAGTGGGCTGAGGAAAGTCTCATTGCTGCGCTCCTTGTGAGCCCGTCGGCGTGACGATGATGGTGTTGTTCCCCTCCCATACGTCCACCCAGATATCAGCGCCGTTGTCTCCCATCTGTTCGAATACCTGGATGGCGGCCTGTTCGAAGCTCCCGCCGAAGGAGGCGTTGTTTGGGGCTGTCCAGTTACCGGGAATGTTCCACAGCACCGCCCAGTGCGAGCGCCGTGCCCATTCCAGGATCTGGTCCTCGAGCGGCAACCCGGCTTTCAGCTCAAACGGCTGAACGTTCTCCGGGACGACAGCAGGCGTCGCGACCGGCATGGCTGGAGCGATCTGTATGGGTTGGGGATTGGTTTCATGCACGCTGGACCCAAGGTCTGCAGGGTGGTCGACGTGATCCATCGCAGCTGTATCCGGTAGACGTTGCGAGATGGGTTGCGGTTTTTCGGCGGCTGGTGCCGGCGATATCTGCACAGATGGAGCGTGGGCAACAGCGGGTGTTGATGGTTCGACGTTTGGCGATGTCGGATGAAGTGCAGCGATCTGGATTGCGCCAGATGCTGCGCCTGCAGGTATCGGGGTGCCGGCATGCAGATCGATGAAGCCTGCATCTGACGAGACTGCGGGGGAGTCCCCTCGCACAATCGCCCGGAGCTCGACCCTGCGATCCGGAGCATGGCACCTGATCGCCTCGGCCGTTTGGGCGCGAGGACAGTTCGTCGTGACGGGCGACGTGTCCCCTACTCCGCTTGTGTCGATCGAGTCTGCTGGAACACCCTGCCGGATAAAAAATGTACGAACGGAATTCGCGCGCGCCACGGAAAGCCGCTCGTTATACGCTGCGGTTCCGATCGCGTCTGTGTGACCCACGACGCTTAGATGGGTAATGCGGCTTGTGCCACCGAGAGAATCGAACAGTGTCGCCAGGCTCGAGGTACCGGTTGCCGACAGCGTGGACGAACCGAAACGGAACATCGCGTCGGCCGAGAGCGTGGCGTTCACTGCGCGGGTTGCCGATGACGATCCGGTCTGCGTTGACGCAATGAGCGGCATCGCCCCTGCAGATTCAGCCGCTGCGGGAGCGATGAAAATCGCGACGCATGTGCAGGCCGCGAGCGGATGCCTCCAGGACCTGCGTGAGATGGCCGCTTTGTTGCCCATCGATGACTCCGGAACGAGAACGGGTTTCGCCCTGAAGTGCTCGCACGACGCGAGCTCACGTGGGCAGATCAGGTGTTCGCGTCGATCATAGTGGAATCGCCAAAAGGTAAATTATTTCATCACGAGGTTTTTACACGCGATTGGGAATGACCGGCAGCAGGTTGTCGATGGAGAACTTTGATGGCGATCATGTGTGCACCGCCCGGGTGGTCTGTGCCAAACCCCTGCGCGCGTGGGACGAGACGGTCGTTGGAGACCAGAGGAGCGCCACTACGGCCGCGATCGGTTTGAGTGGTTCCGATCAATGACGGCGTCGTGTGATCCGGGCCGGTGCAATCGCCGCTGGACTTTGATCAGTCAGCCGTGTGATCCGCGATATTGAAACGATGCGGTGTGGTGCTGGCCTTCGCCTTACGCACGCGCCTGGAAGTTGCGAGCCCTGCCGCGATAACTTGCCGTTACAGCGGCTGGCAATATGTGCGTGAGCAGGTTCGCGACACAGGGCAGTTGCAGGACTGCTATCGGAATGGGTTCGCCGGGTTGCTGTCACGCTGCGCGCGCTCGGACGCCGACGGCGCAAGGGCCAGCCTCGGATAGGAGACGTCCCTTTGGGAAACTCCTGAGCTCCGGCCCGACAGCCGTTAACACCGCAACCGGGAATACAGGAGCTGCTCCTCAATCCCTGATGTGCGAGCGCTTTTCCGCTAACGATTGCTGACGTGCGAACGGTTTTTCGTTAACACACAACCCGAAAACCCGGTGACAGAAACGCGGGGGCGCGGACAGCCTGCCCGGCGCCTGCCACTTAGGCGGTGTCGTCACACCTGGACGGGTCCGTGCGCCTTGCGCGATCATCGGTCGCCAGCCATGGCCAACAACGACTGGGATTCGCCGTCTGGCCACCAAAGATGCGGGGCGATTACGGACGGATCGTGTGCTGACGGGGTTGCGCCAGAATCTGCCGGATGGCCGCGAGATGTTGCTCGCCCACCTCGCCTCGGCCTGGGGCGCCAGGCGCCCGCCAGACCGCGGCCGGTGGCGGAGTCACGCCAAGCTGACGGCAGATCACGGACAGCCAAGGCTTGCCCGGTCCGGTCCAGTCCTGCGCCGCTTTCGCAATTGCGCTATCACCTACCCGTTCACGCAGCCACGCCAGGGTCTGTCGGTCATATTCGTTCTGCACACGCACCAGATGTTCCATGCTGGTCCTCGTTGCTGTATGAATGAACATACTGTTAATATATACAGTAGTTGCACACTTTTCAAGCAGCGGTCGAAGCGTCTTCACTGGCGTCCCGAGACCCGCGCCAGGAACCTTGCAGAACTGTAGAGGTTGTCGAAGAAAATTTTTGCTCGCGTGTGAGCGCCTCGACGAAACCGGCGAACACGCCGGCCTAGCGGCATGAGCCGACGACGTCAGGCATCTCGAGGTTCTTACCCTGGCCGGCGAGCGTCAGATTTGCGCTCGACACCACCAGATGGTCGTTCTGTGCCCGGCAAATACGTGAGCTTCGGATGAAGGACCGTCGTGTCCGGCATGTACACCGGGATGAGGGGGCGTCTATGTCCCGGACTGACGGGCCTTTCAGGAAATGTGGCAAGCTACTCGTCGTCGATGACTCACAGTGGGAGGAGCGGGTAGTGCGCCTTTACGTCTACTTGCGTTGCACACGTCCGGCTTTTCTAAGTTCGCCGGCGACAAAGGAGCCAAACGTATTGGCGATATCCGGAAAGGTCAGGATGTTCGCCTCTGTTACCTGGGCAGGTTTAAGCTTCTGACGTTCAATTGCCCGGAGTCCCATCGTGCTCGATGCGACAAACTTGCGGACAAGGTCCTCCCGTTTCTTCTTGTCTGCCGTGTCAAAGTATTCGCGCGCGAGGCGAATCTCTTCGTGTCGACGCTGTTCGGCTGCGGCGTTAGCTGCCGCCAAGTTGGCCGCTACAGCTTTTTGAATGTCGGACTTGGACTCCTGTTGAACCGACGCCGCGTCAACCAGTTGAGCCTGAATCAACTCAACCTGCTTATCGGCTTCGGACACTCGGTAGTTGTCCGAAAGGGCTTTCATCATGTACCCCGCAGCCGTTTTAATCTTGTCGCCCTGTCGGATTCTCCACCGGGTGTATTCGATGGCCTGTTGAATGCGCTCATCGGTCCACACTGCCCGGTTCTGCGCGATTGTCTCAAACTGTTTTTCGGACAGAGCGAATTCCTTCTGCAGCGTCATGAAAAGCGCTACTGAATTGAGCATATCCGCCTTGGAGGCCACAGCTGCCTCCTTGCGCTTGAGCCTAAAGCGAATCTGGTCTTTCTTTCGCGAACCCGGTGTCCCTGCCCGGGTTTCATACGACAGCTCGATGTCAGACAGCTCGTTGATTTGGCTCACGGCTGGCTCTAGGTAATCGCGCTTGAAGTATTTGAATTCAGCGTTGTTTGCCCATGACTTTCCGGGCAGGTTTCTAACGAGGTCCAGCGGCAGCCACTCCGTTACCGCATTCGGAACAAATGGCAGGACATGGTCGTAGATTGCGCGCGCATAGATGAGCGTAAATCTCGAGGTGATTAACAGGCTAGTCCAGTAAGAGTTCTCGGGGTCCTTGATGAGGCGTTGCAGCTCAACCGGCACCCTGAATCGAATCCGACCATTTCTGACACTGACGCGGCCTATCAGCTCAAGCCAGTCGCCATCCTCATTCTCGACCACCAAGTCTTGGTCATCCGCCTCATCATCGGCTGCCCTGCCCTTTTCGCCACCGCTTTCAACGGACTCTTCCACCATCCGTCCAGCCGAATCGACTGACACGACTGGGGCGCTTGTCACTTCGAGCATGGAAGATTTGACGCTACGAATGACGCTGGAAAAATGCTTCTTGTTTTTACTGTCATAGCGCATCAGCCATTTGAAAAAGCTGAGCGTGACATCGTAGGCTTCCTGGATTTCAGGGTCCTGCGCGACGATAAAGTAGGCGGCGTCGACGAAACGCCTAGCGGATAGACCGAGGCCAATAATGCGAGCAAAGACCCGGTTCTTTTGATAGCCGATATCCTTGTCAGAGACGGCCTCATTGATAGACCCGCGTGTCGGCGCCATTTCGACGAAAAGGTCAAGCGCATATTGAAGCGGGGTCACTCGCCGTTCGACGCTGCTGGCCATGCCTGTTCCCTGAAAAATGCAGCTATTCTTATGCCAAAATTTCAGCAGACTCTAAGCATATAAAGGTGAGATGTCAATGGATGCGTCTCACCTTTCGCGCCGTTGACGACCGCAGGTACAACATCTCTCACCTTCCGTACAACAAGTCTCACCGCCAATTCAGACACGTGGCGCCCAAACCTCTGTGCGGCCGGGGTTCCGCCCGTTTATCCACAGACCTGCCGCCAAATCTCTCACCTCAGGACCGGCTATGGCACCTTCTCTCACCTCCCGGTCCAACGAGTCTCACTTTTACCCTTCAGATTTCTCACCTGAGAGGTACATTTTCTCTCACCTGTGACACATCAACTCTCACCCTACACGCCTTAACCTATTGATATTAAAGGATTCTGATTTTCCCTGTTAGTTTGTAGGTCGGTTTTTTTATAAAACAACCTACAAACCGGTGCGCAGCTCATCGCGCGAATCAAGCTCCCTGCCCCAAGGGGCGCGGTTTGAACTGCGGCTTTCCCAACTGCCGATCTTCGATCGGCCTACGTCGCAAGTACCGGGGAATCCGCCCCGAAGAGATTGAAAGCGCGTGACGCGGATGAAAGTGGGCGTCGTCAAGCTGGCAGTGAGGCCGAAACAGTCAAAACAGATGCCGCACGGACGTAGCTGCAGTTGCTCTACGAAAGGTGAGAGATTTTGTACGCGTGGCCTAGCTTTGAGATTGCGCGAGGAGCGTACGGTACAGAATCTCCCACCTATTCAGTGGACCGCCGATGGCCAATGGAAGTGCGCTTCCGTGGGGAGCCTTCGTGCATCGGTAGGGTGAGAGACTTTGTGCCCAATAAGCTGGTACATGGGAAACCGGACAAACCGAGTACACAATCTCTCACCTATAGCTCTGGTTCGTGGTTAGTGAAAGGCGAATGTGAGATGTACACGGTGTCGAGCCGCGATTCTCGTGGCGCAGGCCCGCTTTCCTGCCTGGACATGTCTGATTTTTCCCAACTACGGCAGCAGCCTGATTACGTCGTTTCTTACATCTCGACCGGAATACGCTCACCTCGGCTCGTGTAGCTTGTCAAAGGTGAGAGATTTTGTACCGGTAGCGGCGGTGACTCATTCGCTGTCTGCCGCTGGGGCTGGGCGATGAACATATAGAAAACAGTGGCTTAGGCGCGACTCTTCAGATTTCAGGCGATGAAACAAGCATGTTTTTGCGTTTTTCCTGTATTCTCCGTTTAGCTTCAATTTCCAGGGAAAACTCAGAAATGGCCAATGTCAGTCAACCGATGCCGATAGACCGAACCGTGACGCTTGAGGAAATCTCCGATTTCGCGGACGTCGTCACCGATTATGCAACTGAATTGCGAGACCAGATTCTGGCGCCGCGCCCGCGCAAGGAAGCACCGGTGTTCACTACGGGAGAAGTCGCCGAGCTGTGTGGGCTGACGCGCCAGCAAGTGCAATACCTTGCAACGAAGGGGGACGGTGTCTTGCCGGAGGGGCAGTCCACGGGCACTGGCCGAAGCCGTAGTCGGCTGTTCACATTGGTTGAAGCTCGAAACTGGGTGCAGAAGGTATCGAACATTTACCAGACGCCGCTCGTAGTTGGTCCGAGTGACTTTGAGGGCAAAGTGGTCGTTACCTCGCAGCTCAAGGGCGGTTCGGCCAAAACTACGTCAGCTATGTGTCTCGCCCAAGGGCTGAGCTTGCGCGGGAGAAAGGTTGCGGTAGTTGACCTCGACCCCCAAGCTTCCCTTTCGGAGCTGTGTGGCTTGTATGCCGAGAAGGAAGTCTTTGCTGACGACACGGTGCTCCCTTATATCTATGACCAGAAGGTAGAGGGCGGCCTGCTGGCGAAAGTGCAGAAGACTTATTGGGATGGGCTAGACATCATCCCTGCTCATACTGAGCTGGTCGGCGCCGAGTATCACCTTCCAGCAATGCAGATGAAGATTCCCGGCTTCAAATTCTGGCAGGTGCTGCGCGACGGGCTTGCGCCTTTGCGCAAGCACTACGACTACATCATTCTGGACACGTCGCCTTCTCTTTCGTACCTGAATCTGAATGCTCTGTTAGCCGCGGACGCGATGGTGATGCCAATGGTCCCGGAGAATCTCGACTTTTTCAGTTCACTTTCGTTTTGGCGGCTTTTCTCCGACGTTGCCAAGTCCTTTATCAAATACGAATCCAACAAAAAGTATGACTTCGTGTCCGTCTTGCTGACTCGTGTGAATTACAGCACCACTTCCGCGGCTCCTGTCGTACGCACTTGGGCGCAGGGCGCTTACCGGCACTGGCTGTCGCAGTTCGAGGTTCCAGCTAGTTCCGTGATGAGTTCGGGCGCGCTCGCGTTCACTACCGTATTTGACATCAGCAGCTCACACAGCCAGGCCAAGTCCTTGGCGCGGGTAAGACAGCCGCTCGTCGACTACTGCCAATGGGTTGATGACATGTTCGTCCAACAATGGAGGCCAGCACAATGAGCAACGGCAATATTCGTGACCAGATGCTGGCCAAGACCGCCGGTCTTCGGTCGACAGCGGAAAGAACCCCCGACGCCGGCCGGCGCGCGAGTCGCACAGAGACCGCGCCGGGTATGGCCGGGGCATTGGCGGCCGCGCAATTAAGGGTGCAGGAACTGGAGTCGACGGGCACGTCGTCGCAATTGCCTGTTTCCGCCATCGTCCCGAATCCCTGGCAGCCACGGCGAGTGTTCAATGAAGCCAAACTGTCTGAGCTGGCGGAATCGATTCGAGAAGTGGGGCTCATGCAGCCCATCGTTGTTCGGCGCGTCGAGTCGGCGTACCAGATCGTCGCCGGGGAACGCCGCTGGCGGTCACATAAGATGCTCGGGCTTGAGAACATCAAGACAGTAGTGATCGAATGCTCCGACCAGGACATGATTGTCTTGGCGCTTGTCGAGAATCTGGGACGGGACGACCTTTCTGACTATGAGGTGGCCATCTCCATCCGTCGGTCTGAGACTGAGTTTCCGAGCCGCAAGCGGTTGGCGGAATCACTTGGCCTGTCACGCACTGGCCTATACCAGTTTCTCGCGTTTCAAAATTTGCCTGATTTCATCACGAACGACCTCGATTTGCAGCCTGGTCTTCTCGGCTGCAACGCTGCTGAGGAGGTTGTTTCTGCTCTGAAGAAACACGGGGCGGACGCTGAATTGGCAGCGCGAGAACTGTGGCCAGACGTGGTGAAAGGCGAATTGGCTCAAGGCAAATTCGCTCCGGCAATTGTCGCCATGGTCACACGTCGCGCGACCGGGACGGCGGCTCGGGAGCGTCTCATTGAGAAGTTTTTCGCCGGCAAGGACCAAGCTGGAAGCATCACCAAGGACGTCAACAATTTCACGGTCAAAATCAAGACCGGGTCCTTGACCGAGGCGCAGGAGACTCGAATACGGCAGCTCATTAGTGAGCTGTACAAGGGTGAGCCTCGCTGAACGTCAGGCGTGTCCCGCATAGAAAAGCCCGCCTCGAGCGGGCATTTTTATATTCAGTCGAGGTTACGCTCGGTGTCAGTAATACTGACACTCTAGCGAGCAGCACAGAACTGAAGCTGTGGATCGGCCGGTTTGGAGGCTGTGTCAGTATTACTGACACATTCAAACTACCCTCGGCGCATCAATAAAACTGCCACGCGACAAGCTGCTTTTGGGATCTTGCTCCGCTGAGAAATCCGCGACCGTTTAGGCCGAACCATGAACACCCAGAGCGTCTATTTGCCGCGCGCTCAGATTCTTGTCGATGGCATCGGATCTGGCACTGGGGGTCTGGGCACCCTGAAGGCTCGTGGCCGCGGTGGTTAGGCTATCTCTGCGTCTGCGCAAACGACTCGGCACATGAATATCTCTACCCAGCTGGGCTTCTGCCTCGACCCCCTTTAAGGTGTTGCTTCAAGTGGGTGAAGTCAGCCCAGAAGAGTCCCATACACAAGCGAGTGCACAACCGGTCGAGAGTCGACGTGGGATCGGCGAGGGACTCCGCGTCAATGATGGTTCGTGACTGGCGCGCCGCTACGCCCCGTGTTTCGGCGGAGCACTGGCGAGCGGCGTTCGTGAGCGCCCTACGTGCCGTCAGTGTCCGCCACGCCAATCGCGCTGACAAGGGCCTTCATGGCGCGGCGGCACCCGATAGTCGCGGTGTGTCGACTGTTCCCTCGACTGTTAGCGAGTCGCGCGTTCGCGTGCCAGGTGCGTCGCCAGCGCGCGCTTCAGCGGCTCGTCGTCGACGTACTGGTTGAAGGTCCGTTGATCGGCGTGGCCCATGTTCTCGAGCGCCGACCGGGCGTCAAGCCCGTGTTTGAGCGCCTCTGCGAGCCCTTTCGCGTAGCTGTGCCGCAGCCAGTGGGTGGAGGCTCCGGCAAACTGCTTCAGCTCCTTTTCGTCGACGTCGCGCCCGGTGGCCCGGGCATACGCGATGGCTTCATCCCGCAGGCCGGTGATCACGTCCCAGATCGCCTGGCGGTGCCGGACGCCCTTCCACTGGCCAAAGCGGGTACGGCGGGCCGACAGCACCAGTGGGAGGGCCTCATCCGGTGCCGGCACGGGCGGCAGACCGAAGGCAAGCCGGTACGCCTGCAGCGACAGGGCGATTTCGTTGCACGGCACCCAGCGTTCCTTGCCGCCCTTGCCGCTCTCCACGTGAAGTAGCCACTGGAACTCGGGCGCGTCCGGGAACTCCCGACGCAACGCCCCGGAAACCCGGTGAATCTCGATGTGCTGCATCCGGCACTTCACCGCTTCAGTGGTGCGCAGTCCCGTGCGCGAGAACAGTTCCACCAGGAACCGGTCGCGTGCCTTGAGCAATTGCTCCTGTCGGGTGTCGTCTGCGCGGCTGTCGATCGCCTCGCACAGCAGAGCACACAGGTCGGGCGGGACGAACCGGCCCTGCTTTCCTTGAGCGCGCCGGCCGACGGTCGGCAGGCCGACCGCAGGGTTGATTTTCAGGTAACCGACGTCGCGCAGCCACTCGAACAGCGACGTGACGATCTTCTGGGTCTGGCCGGCCGAGCGGTCAGTGAGCGGCCCGAGGAACGGCCGCCAGTCCGGCGAACCGCGCCGCACGGCGCGCGCGCGCATGGCCCACGGCGCCGGCGCCTGCAGGAAGGCGATGAAGCCGGCAAAGTCGTCCAGGGTCCACGCGGAAATTGGCACGTCCGTCTGTCGGGCGTACCAGAAGAGGCGCTCCGCCTCGATCCGGTACTGCGCAAGCGTGGTGGTGGCGAGCCGTCCGCGGCCGGTCGCCTTGGCCGTCAGCCACCGAGCGACGATCTCCTCGTCGGTGAGTCCTGGCGGCAGGACAGGGCTTTCCTGCCGGTTGGCGGGTGCAGCCGGCGCGGGCCGCGAGACCCCACCGGCGCCGCCGCCCTCGCGCCGAATCGGCGAAGTATCACGGGCGCTCATGGGATGTCCTCCGGCAACCCCGCAGTCCGGTTCCCTCCGCCGCCGTCTTCAGCCGACGCATCGTCGAACGGGACGATCAGGAATTCGTCGAAGTCAGCCACCGGCGCGGCCAGCACGGGGAAGGGCAGGGGACAACGCAGAAAAGAGAAAAAATAAGAGTCTGACCCCGGATGCGTCAGAAAACGCAACGGCTGCGGGCCCGCGGGGAGCGTCACATCGACCAGCGCACCAGTCGTCGTGCGCACGAGCGAATGCGCGACGAACCGGTGCGGCTGGTCAGCAAGCGGCTCATGCAGCCAGCCGCGCACGGCCGTGTCGCCCGGGTGCGCCGCCACCCATCGATCGGCATTGCCGTGGCAGTCCGCCGGCACCGGCTCCCAACCGGCCAGCTGGCTGGCAGTGGTCGACGCGTATACGGGGACGTCGTGCAGCTGGTCCGCGAGCGCATTACGCAGCGCTCGTACCAGGCCAGCCGACGGTTGCGGGGTGGAGGGAACCCTCATGCCGGGGTGCTGGTCGATGTCGCGGTGGCTTCATCCAGCAGTGCGAGCACCTCGGGCCGGCGCAGCACGGCCCCGAGTTCGCCGTATTGCGGATCGTCCCCTTCGTCGGAAAACGCCCACCGGTGGTCGTGCAGCAGCACCGCGTACCGGATCGCCTCGGCCGGCGCACTGCCTAGCAGCAGCAAGCGCGAGGCGATCGCCATGAGCGCGGCAGCTTCGTGCGGGCGCACCGTGGAACGCGCGTGGGGCTCAAGTGTCCGGCCCAGGTGCGGCTCGACGGCCGCGCGCAGGGCCGCAGTCAGGTGGGTCACACGCTCGATGCGCGGCAGCTCCGTGTAGAGGAAGACCCGCATGCCGGGCTCGAACGTGAGCACGAAGCCGGGCCGGTACGCCGGCGTGTCGGCGTGCTGCGCGCGCAGGCAGCGCAGCTCGTCACCGCTGGCCGTTTCGACCAGCTCGACGTCGCCTGCGGCAAAGTCGTGCGGAATGTCGTGCGTCAGGCGTGCCCAGTCGTCCCAGCGCGGCGACTTCGCGTCGACGCCGATCAAGAGCGTTGCGTCGCCGTCGGGTGAAGCAAAAGTGATAGCACCGCCGGAAGCGCAACTCCTTGAATTCTCGGCCTCCGCCGCCCGACCGCTTCCAGATTCACTTCCGACCACGGAGAAGTGAAAGTTGGAATCTTCGGACTACTGAACTGAATGTTGGAAACTTCGGTGATGGCCATGCTGCGAGTCCCGCATTCGAGCTTTGCGACGGCTGATATTAGCGCAGGGAGGCAAGACGACCGTGAAACATCCGGCGTTGAACTGGCCTCGCCCGGAAGTCCATGTGTGGTATGGACTTCCGGCAATTTAAAAGGGAATGTTTCACAAAAATGGGCGGGTCCGCCGGCGCGATGCATTTCTTAAGCCCGTTTTTCGTTTGCAGCGGGTCATTTACCGAGCTCAACACATAGTTTGTATTGATTCGAACGTAAAACGTATCAATCGTTACGAAGCGGGTTGGGCGCGTGCTGGCTTTGGCATCAAGCGGAGGTCCGTAGAGGATGCTCCATCCCGTCGTGTTCTGCCGGCGCTCCGGCGCGGCCGTCGCCCGGGCAGTGTCCGCGTCGCGTCTTCCGTTTTTGTACTACAACTGGGTAATTGTGTTTGAAGACTGAGGGCGGCGATGACCAACCTGCGGTTCGTCCGTGCGATCGACGATGTGCGCCCTTATGGGACGCATCGCTACGATGTCTATGGACCCAAAGTCGACCGCCGACTCACCCTGTTCGGTCATCGGACTTTGAACGCCTGGCTGCAGCTCGAGTTCAATCCCGATGTCGTCGCTTACTGCGAACGCCCGCTTCGCGTTCCCGATATCCGGCCTGCACGGATGGTCGATTTCTGGGTGCATCGAGGTAATGACGGCGAACGCTTCCTGATCGTACTACGCGGTTCAGAACTGAAGTCGTTCGCGGCACAACCCCTGCGATTCGCGGCATTCGATGCGTGGGCACGGAAAACCGGGATACAGATTTGCATGGTCGGTGCGGAAGAAGGTGCGCCAGTGGATGTCCTGAGGCGGAATCAGGCCACCATACTTCATCACGTTGCAACCGATCACACTTTCGTAACCGCCGAAATGAAGCAGCGTGCGTTCGCCGCATGCGGGGAGGGCGCAACGGTGGGCGAACTCGAAAAGCGGTTATTGCCGCTGGGCGGGACGCTGGTGCGGTCTGCCGCCTTCATGCTGGTGCTGGATGGCAGCCTCCTGTGTCCGACGCTTGCCCGCGAGCCACTCAGCCGACAGACCCAACTGGTGTGCGCATGAAGACGATGACCTTTGGCGAACTCAGGTTCGACCGGGACTCGATCCCGGCCGAACTGCGCGATGTCGCCAGCTGGCCGGGCGCCGATGACGGTGCGTTGTCGAGCGAGGCGCGCGATGTGTTGCATCGACGTATTCAGGCAATGGCGCTGTTTGCCGATGGCCGCACGTCCTTACGCGAAATCGGTCGCGTGACAGGACTGCGGTTCAACGATCTGTACAGGCTGTTCGAGCGCTGCGTCACGATGCACGAGGACGGCCGGATCTTCGGCGTGCGTGCGCTGATACCGTACAGGCATACGCGCGCTTATCAGCGTAGCGCTGCCGTCACGCTTTCCCGTGACGGCAGCAAGGGTGGAACAAGCGGTGCGTTCACCCAGCTTCTGTTCCGCTACCCGGAGATCGCGCACTGGATCGAACGAAAGGTCGACGAACGGCGGCGAAAAAACGGCGGACAACGCGAGGTATTGCGCGGCCTTCGCCGCCTGCATCGCGACTTCCTCGATCAATGCCGGCGGGCCGGCGTCGAGGCGCACGACTATCCGTTCAACCAGCAGTATCTAGGTGAGCGATCGCTGGCGACGCATGTGCGGCGTCTTGCAACCCGGCACTTTGATGCAGCGGCGCAGGCGGCCGGCGCGACGCAGATCGCGCATGCTTGGGAAGATGCCGGCGAACATGTGCGCAAGCCGGCCGTCGACCCGTTGGACGTCGTCGAATTCGACGGTCACAAGATCGACCTGCGTCTCACGCTCAGAATCGATGATCCGCTTGGCTTCGAAACCCTTCTCTCACTGCACCGGATCTGGATACTGGTGCTGCTGGATGTCGCGACGCGCGCGGTGCTAGGCTACAGCCTCGCCGTGGGCCGGGAATACAACAAGGACGATATCGCCGAAGCATTGCAGGCGACACTGACCCCGCACGCGACGCGCGCCTTCCGGATTCCCGGACTGCGCGTGCGTTCGGGCGGTGGGTTTCCGTCGGAGGCCATGCCAGAGACCGCGTGGGCGTGCTGGAATACGCTGCGCTTCGACGCCGCAAAGGCACACTTCGCGCAGGCAACGCTCGAGCGCCTGACCGGCATCGTCGGCTGCTGGTGCGATAACGGACCGTTGTGTGAAAAGAATGAACGTGCATTCGTCGAACGGTTCTTTGGTCAGCTCGCGGCGCATTTCGCCCATCGCCTGCCCGGGACGACTGGCGCGGCGCCGCAGTCCGTGGAACGCGCACTCAACGATGTGGGCGGAGATCTGTCGCTGCTGATGAGCCTTGATGAGCTCGAGGACGTGATTGATGTGGTCCTCGCCGACTACAACGGCGAACCGCATACCGGACTGGGAGGGCGTACCCCGCTCGAAGCGATGCGCTTTTTCCTTGCGCGCGACTCAAGCCTCCTCCGCACGTTACCTGCCGAACGACGCGGCACGTTGTGCCTGCTGCAGGACGCGCGGGTAGTGACGATACGCGGCAGCGTCAAACGCGGCGAGCGGCCCCACGTCAACTTCGAATACGTGCGCTACACCGGCAGCATCCTGTCGAGCAATGCGTCGCTGATTGGCCAGCAGCTGCGCATCTACTTCAATGTCAAGGACATCCGGCACGTGCATGCCTTCTTCATGGACGGCTCTGAACTCGGCGTGCTGACCGCTGTACGGCCGTGGTGTTTTTCGCAGCACTCATTGCGGGTGCGGCAGGAGATCTTCAGACTGATCCACCAGCGCAAAATTACGTATCGGGACGGCGAAGATCCGGTCGAGGCATGGTTTGCGTACAAGAAGACCGAAGCGGCGAGACATCAGCGCAGTGCGAACGACCTCGCCCGCATGCTGACGGATCGGGCGAAATCCCACGAGAGCCCACCGGCGGTACCCGGGCGGATGTCGCCGCAAGCGCAATCACAACCCGCGACCCGGGCCGCGACGCAACCCGGTAGTCCGCGGCCGTCGATCCGGCTGACGCGGATCTTCACGTTTTCCTGACGCGATGCTCCGCCCGACGACGCGACCGCTGGCGCCCGATGCCCATCCCCTGCTCAACAAGGGCTACATGGTGCCCACACCCTCGATAGGCGCGATGTACATGCGCATTCTCCGGTGCGTCAGACACGGCGTATCAGGGGCGATCATCTATGGCCATACGAGATGGGGCAAGACATACGCGATCCGCTATTGCGTTCGCCTGCTTCGCGAGGAACTGCCCCGTTCCGCCATCCTTCATGTCGGCATGCCGCAAAATCCGTCCCGCTCGGAAGGCCTCTTCTTCGGCATGCTGCTGGCAGCCGCGAGGCATGATCGGCCTGACAGCGGCTCGGCCTTGCAGCGGCGCTTCCGTCTGTATAACAGGCTGGCCGAAATGGTGGAGCGCGTGTCTGGCAAATCGCTGATCGTATTTGTCGATGAAGCACAGCGTCTCGAGATTGAACACTACGAATGGCTGCGCGATGTGCAGGACGAGCTGGAACGTCGCGGCGTCCGGATGTATACGTTTCTGATCGGTCAGCCGGGCATCCTGAACCGCAAGACGTCGTTCAGACAAAGCATCGATACCTCACAGATCGTGTCGCGCTTCATGATTGAGGAAATGCGTTTCGAGGGATTCCGTTCGGCCGCAGACCTGGAGGTGCCGCTTAGCGCGTACGACGAGTCGGTTTTTCCGGAAGGAAGCGACTGGACCTTTACGCGTTTCTTCTTCCAGCGGGCATATGACGCAGGATTCCGGCTCGGCGGGCAGAATGAGCTGGTGTGGGACGCATTCAGCGAGGCGCATCGGCGTGCACGCTTCGACTTCACGATGGAACTTCCGATGATCAGGATAGTTAATTATGTTAGTGACAAAAGCTTTGTTTGATCTATGCTTATTTCGAACGGTACGGCTGTTGCCGTTGAGTAGCAAAGTCTGTTTTACAGACGAGTAGCGGGGTTGGGTTTTCGGGGAGCGGGAGGGGAAGAATGGTTCCGGCGCGGGGGCAAGTCGATGCTGTTGAACTGGATAAATACCGGTCTGTGGACTGCGAGGTGTTGCTTCCCCTTCTGGTCGATTACGTCAAAGCGGATGCGAGCTTCATTCCAATACGTGACAGTCACACGCACCGTTGGCACCTACGTGTGGGCGATCGAGAATTTGAACTCCTAACCACCGGCCCGAAATGGTTCGACACACGACTCAAGCGGGGTGGTGGCGGCGGTGTCGATCTTGCCATGCACTTATTGGCACTGAACTTCAGACAGGCCGTCACAAAGCTTAGGCAAGTGCTATGAGATACCTCCTGGCAAACGAGAAGTTAGTCGTTGCTGGGCGGGTCTGGAAGGGCTTTCCGCTGCTACTCAATACCGGCGGCCACCCGATGGAACCCGCGCAGTCATTTCTCTGGGACTTGATTGCATCAAATGGCCGAGTGAGCAGTCCGAAGTCGTGGGAGTCGTATGGCTGGGCGCTGTACGACTTCTTTGCCTTTGTTTTTGCCAACGGTCTGGACTGGCGGCAGCCCGACTCGCCCGGCATGCCGAGTGCACTTGAAGCGTATCGGGACTGGTCGAAGGGCACGGTGGGGCTGGCGAATACGACCATCAACAATCGGCTGCGTGTCGTTGTCCGCTTTTATCAATGGTCGGTGAAGAAGGGACTCATTGACCGACCGCCCTTTGATCTGGTCTCGATCCAGACCAGTCGGCAGCCGGGTTTCCTGGCGCACGTCGATGCGACAAGCGGCAAGGTGGAGTCGCCAAGCATCCTGCTGAAACAGCAAGCGCAGTCCATCAAAATCCTGACTAAGGAGCAGGTCACGGTCTGCTATGAGGCGCTGCCGAACGTCACCCATCGACTCATGTTTTCGCTGATGCTTCGTACGGGCTTGCGCCAGATTGAATGTCGGACCTGGCCGGAGAAGCCGGGATACGTATTCGATCCCAGCCGCAGGAGAGATCTCCGCTCAAACCAAAAGATTCGGCTGAGTCTTGACCCGCGCGACATGGAAATCAAGAACAGCAAACCTCGCAGCATCGATATGCCCTATGATCTGATGGAGAAATTGGATACCTACGGCGTTCGGCACCGCAAGATGCGCGAGAGAAATCATCGTAATGGGGCGAAATTCCCCACCCTGTTTCTCACCGAGCACGGCGCGCCCTACACCAAAGCAGCCTTGACCGCCATCTTCGCGGCGCTTTCCAGGCGAGTGGGATTCCATGTGACCGCACACATGTTGCGCCACACCTATGCCACGTTTTTGCTTTGGAGCCTGCGCAAGAGCGAGACCTTCGAAGGAGAGCCGCTCTTGTACGTGCGCGATCGGATGGGTCATTCCGATGTCACTACCACGGCTATCTACTTGCATCTCATCAACTCGCTGGAGGGCCACCTTTTGCTGGCCCACGAGGACGAGATTGATCAACTATTCGCGGGAGCTGGACCGTGAAAACAAGCCGCAAAAACCACGCCGCGGCTCCTCTCCGGGTATCGATCACCCCCATCGACGTGGAGAACGGCGGCGCCACCGTCACGCTGCCGGCCAGAGGCAATGCCACGTCACAACGCACACTCGACCTATCTGCCTACCTTGGCCGCGGCATCGACGCCTGGGTGTGGGCGTGTACCGCGCAGTTGCGGGCATTCCTCGCGGGCGGTGGCGCCACTCCGGCAACGGTGCGCGGCTACTGGATCAATGGTTTTGTCCATTTCTGTAACTTCCTGATCGCCGCCGGGGTGCCATGTCAGCCGGAGACGTTGGAGCGAAAGCATATCTCTGCATTTATCGCATGGCTTAAGGGCCACGCGGACTGGGCCTACACCTCGCAAAGAAGTTTTTATGCCAGGACCAAACCCGTCCTCATCGGTCTTCAGCATCGCCGCGTGGTGCGAGAGGGCAGGGATCTGTTTCCAGCCAATCCATTTCCGCATAGCAATGCGCGATATAGGGGAGCGACACCACTATCGACCGGAGAACGCACCCGACTGGTCATGGCACTGCGCGACGACATCATCGCCATTCACAAGCAACAGTTCGACGGACTAGCCTCGGCGGCGTTGGTTGTGTACCTGCTCGCATTAGCTGTCCGTACCGGCGCCAACACCACGCCGCTCCTGGAAATGAAGCGGGATTGCCTAAAACCGCACCCGTTTATGCCTAACATGATGCTGCTGGAGACCTTCAAGCGGCGCGGGAATGCAACGCAGCTCAAGAGCCTGCGCTTCTCCAAGGAGGAAGACCGCCCGCTACCGGTTGCGATGGACGGCGTCGCCCTCGTGCGGAAAGTATTGGCGATGACCCAGCCTCTCGCCGATTCTGCGCCAGACGATCTCAAAGATTTCGCTTGCCTGTTTGTCCGTGAAGGGAATAGCGACAAATCGCGCCTGCTCACCCGGATGAGCAGTTGTACGCTTGGTCGCGGCATTCAATCCTTGATCGATCGACATCAACTCAAGGCGGACGATGGCGCGCGCCTAGAGATCAATGCATCGCGTCTACGCAAGACGATGGAAAACCGCCTGTGGCAACTCAGTGGCGGCGACATCATCGCCACCGCAGCGTTGATGGGCCACACACCACAGGTTGCGGACAATCATTACCTCGCCTGCACAAACTCGATGCGCGAGGATGCAACCTTCGTCGGGGAGGCGCTGCCGGACATCTACCGCAACGCCGAGCAGAGCGATGGAAACGGCAAGGTAATCCCCATCGCACTGATCACCACGACACGCGTGGGTGGGTGCAAAGACCCGTATTACGGCGACAAAGCGCCGCGGGACGGCACACCCTGCGACGACTTCTTTGCCTGTTTCTCCTGTCGCAGCTATGCCATCGTCGGTGCGCCGGACGACCTGCATCGACTATTCAGTTTCTACTGGTTTCTCGACCGGGAGAAAGATCACGCCCGAAGCGGCGACTGGCGCATGCAGTTTCATCACACGATGCGCCTGATTGACGCCTTCACTACGGACAAGTTTGATTCGGCGCTGGTGCAAACCGCCAAAGAGCGCGCCCGCGTCAACCCACATATCTTCTGGAAATCGTATGCGATCGAGCCAACCTTGATGGGGCTCGAGCGTGGCTAAAGCCAGCAAGCTAGCGGTTCCCAAAACGCACCTCGAGCGCGTTGCCGTGCAGGCACTGACCAAAGCCTACGGGCTGTTGGTTGAGCAGCCCCTAAGTGTTGCCGGGCTCGACGAGTTGACCCGCCGCGATGTGGTCATCTCGGCCGTCAGCGACGGCGGCCAAGAGCGAGTGCTTTCCCGCTACGGCGATTTGGTGTGGGAAATGTGGCCCTTCGTGACTACACCGAATGCTCACGAAAGCAACAAACGCGTGAACTGGTCACGCATCCCCGAACCGTTCCGCGAGGCGAGCAAAGCGATCGTGTTTCGATACTGGCGGGTGGGAACGGAGGGCAGTACTCCGCCCGGCGTGGCGAGGTTGAAACATTTCCAGGGTCATCTCGCCATCTTCTTCCGATATCTGGAAACAGTGGGTGTCACCTCGTTGGCTGACGTTCGTCCGATCCACATTACCAACTACGTTCAAGACCAGAAGAACAGCGACAACGTGAGGGGTGCTCTAGCCAATAAATTCGGCGCCCTGGAAAGGCTCTACACATTCCGCGACCAACATCCCGAGGAATTGGGTTTCCATCCATGGCCCAATTCGTCCGCTGGCGAGATGGCAGGACGCGTCGGGCAGGCAAGGAAGGATGGCGAAAAGGACAGCAAGACGCCCTTGATTCCGGCGGCGGTGGCACAAGCCCTCTTCATTCATGCAGAAAACATTCTGAAGAACGCCGACGGTATTTTGGACCAGCGTGACGTGGGCAGGCGCTCTGCGTGGCAAGATGCGGAGGTCACCGCGATCCGCAATGCCTGCTTTTACCTTCTCGGGGTGCTGACCGGTATGCGAAGTTCTGAACTATCTGGCATCGAAGTTGGTGCCGGTCGTACCGAGATCACGAACAACTATACCTTTCATTGGGTCAAGTCGTTCGAACACAAGACCAAGAAAGGTGTCGTCGAATTTCTAATGCCAAGCATGGGCCACGATATTCTGCGTGTGCTCGAACGTTGGTCCGAACCGCATCGCGTGAGGCTGGCCGAGCGGTTGCGGGAGTGGGAAACGAATCGAGGGGAAAGGACGCACCAGCATCTGCAACAGATCGCCGTCGCCCGCGCCAATCTCAGCAAGCTGTTTCTTGGGAAGAGCCAATGCGGCATCGTGCCTGTGTCCGCCACGGGTTGGGGCGGTGTGCTTCGGAAGTTTGCCGAGGACGCCGGGGTGGACTGGGCTCTGGCGCCGCACCAGATGCGGCGGCTATATGCCTACACCTTCGCGCGGCATCGGCTGGGCGGCCTGCTGTTCCTCAAGGAACAGTTCAAGCACTCGTCGATCAACATGACTCAGCTATATGCGGCCAACCCGCGCCAGGACGCCGCCCTATATGACGAAATTCTGGAGGAAACGCGGCAGCACAAAATCCAGACCATCACCGGATGGTTGGAGGGCGAGGAATTGTTGGCCGGGGGGGCTGGCAAGAAAATCATGGCCTTGCGTGCGCAAGACTTTCCAGATCGGAAGGCGATGATCGAGGAAACATCCGACCGTATCACCATTCGCAGCACGAGTCATGCGTGGTGCTTGGCCCAGGACGCGGGCTGTGGCGGATCCGGCATCTACGAGAAGGGGCGTTGCGGAACCTGCCACCACGGTGTCATTGATGACCATTTCAAGCCCTTCTGGCAGGAGACCTATCGGCACCAAAGGGAACTTCTCGAAGAGACCAAGAAACTCGGTCCTGGCGACGTTAAGCGCGCGAGGCGCGATCTAGAAGAAGCGGCTCGCGTGCTCAAGGACTTGGGCGTTGAACTACCAGGGGAAGATCCAAGTGGTAGCGAAGCAAACGCCTAGCACCGCAGCCACGCCCGAAGCGGTCAAACCGCCCCGCCAGCGTGATCGCGCGCGAACGCTGACCGAGTTGCAACTGGCGCTGAGCCGTCTACAACGCGCCTGCAAGAAAGTGTCGATTGCGGCCGTCGCCAACGAAGCCAAAGTGACCCCAGCCCTGATCCATAACACCTATCCCGACTTCGCCGAACAGGTCCGCGCTCTGGTCAATAAATCCACACGAGCACAGCGCGACGACAAGCATCGGGAATTGCAGTTACAACGGGCGGCGACCGCCCGGCTCTACCAGGTGATCGCCGATCAAAATAAGGAGATTGTTGACCTCGCATCGATTAACGAAGCGCTCAGAGCGGAAGTCCAGGTACTCCAAGGGATTGTCGAGGGCAAGGTGTTGACCGCGCCGTTCGGGCGGAAGAACGAGTAAATATTGTCGTGAGCAGGGTTGAAAGGTGCGCAAAAATTGTTAGCCGAAACTTATCCAGTAAATTCACGCACTTACGCTCAACTAACTGTTAGTACGTTTCTGTTCCGATGGAGTATGTGGCGCGTACTGTCGAGATCGCCCTAAACGACAACATGAACCACGATGCATCGGATTTTGCGCTCAGCCCTGCATCGTGGGCGCAGGCGGTAGCCGAATCCAACTACGTCGCGGCGCTGGAAGATTTGCGCATCATCTTCGTTGACGACGTAGCTGCTGCACCATGAAAAGTCGCTTCGGAATTCTGCTCCCCGGCGCTTACACCTGGCAAACCGGTGCCTGGTGCTGGCGCGACGACTGGAATCTGCCAGGGCAGTCCGCGTTTATGCTGCTCGCCAGATTCCAGCAATTGAACGCGTTGTCGTGTACAGCATTGGCGGAACTTTTCTTACGAAAACCGGATCGCTGGCCTGTGAAGCACGGCATCGACCTGCGCGACATGCGACAGTTCGATCTCCTCCGGATGTCCGATCTGATGTGCATTCCGCTTTGCGACGTCGCGGCTGCGTTTTTGCCGGTTAGCGATGTCTCGCGGGGTGTCAGACCGCAACAAGTGATGTGGTGCATGCAGTGTGCGGCGCGCGGCATTCATCTCGCCGTCTTCCAGTCTGACGGGTGCAAGACATGCCCAGTCCACGGCAGTCCACTGCGTGACCGTTGTATCCAATGCGGCGAGGCCTTGATGACCTATCGGCTGCAGGCGTGCAATTTCCGGCTGCCCCTATGTTGTCCGACTTGCGGGCACAACTGGGTTCGCTCGCCCGGCGCGGCAGAAGATCCGGCGACCAGGTTATCGCTTGTGTACCGGTGCAAGGTCGCGCACGGTCTTGCTCGGGATTGGTTCGGCCGCCGCTCATCGAATCTTCGGCAACTACTGGCTAACTTAGGCCAGTCGGACGTTTGCGAGGCCTGGCTGGCGTCGGCGCCGCCAAGGGGCAGCGGCGCGGATGGGGTCGGCGGCTTCTGCGCGCATGTCGTGCAGGGGCAAACTGAAGGCGTTTCGGACGTCCTGGTCCATCCGGTGGCCTTTGCTCGCGATTCGCTAAAAGCAGATGTTGACCATCGCCGTAAGTGCGTCGGCGATTTACCCCGTTCGCCGGCGGTATCCACTTCCGATGACCTGCTGCCTGACGCCATCGCGTGCTATAAGTCGATTCGACGACATCTCATACGACATGTCGTGCAAAGGCACCGAAGGTGTGTCTATACCGCTGGCCGCTATTTCACCTGGCGGCTCGATGCATGTACAACGACACCGTTCTGTCCGGTTGCTCAAGCGGTACTGCGATGGCGGACAAAATGGGAGGGTGTCGGCGTACCGGCGCATCTTTTCGGCCGATGCGAACATGGGCTGCTTGGTGTTCTTGTCTGGCTTTCGCTCTTCGCACCAGTCGGCTTGCCCGGATGGACCCCGTCGGTGGAGCGCTGGACAACCCTGCGCGTTTTTGCACTGGCTTGCCTCGACAGTTTTTCCTGCTACCTTGAGGCGGCCAGCGGAGGAGGCGCGCGATCGGGACCTTTATGGATGCCGTTTCCAGGGCAATGTCCCACAGACAGTTGAAGGTTGGGACGGCGGGTGCGGCATAGATTATGCGACCTTGCGATCATGGTCAATGTTGGATTTCGAGGGCGAACGCTTCAGGGCGGCG
>NZ_CADIKB010000042.1 GCF_902859825.1 Paraburkholderia phenoliruptrix
CGAGTCGAGCTCCTGATCGTCCATCAGCGGATCGAGCTTCCAGGTCAGCGGGCCGGCCCTGACCGTCATCGCGACCGGATACGCGGTGTTCGTGCGCGGTGAGCGCCACGTCTGTGCCATCCGCTTGAATCAAGCCGGTTACTGACACTAAAACTCAACGTCGGTTCTCACTTATCCGAACCATTCACTGCTGCTGCCTCTTCTCGCATTCCTCCTGCTTAACATCACCCTCAAAATACTGTATAAATATACAGTGAAACTTGTCGTCCTCGGTTGCTCGTGGTTGAGCAGGGCGGAACGTTCTCAATTGAACGAGTGTGTCTATGGCAGCAGCGATTCAGCTTGTGACAACTCCGCTGTCGTCGCAATTGCGGCGTCAAATGTGGCAGGGCAACGAACTTGCCGAGGTGGATACGCGTGTGGTGCCGAGCGGCTACACCGCGCTGGATCAGGTATTGCCCGGAAAAGGCTGGCCGGCGGGTAGTCTGACGGAGTTGCTGGTCGAACATTGGGGGGCGGGCGAGCTGCGTTTGCTGGCTCGCGCGCTTTGTCATCTGACGAAGCAAGCCGGACGGCATGTAATGCTCGTGGCGCCTCCTTATCAGCCATGCGCCGCGGCATTGAAGGCTTGGGGCGTCGACGTGGAACGGGTCCTCTGGGTGCGCTCGGACGAAGATAAGGCGCTTTGGGCCGCCACTCAGGCATTGAAGCAGGATGGCATCGGCGCGGTGTTGGTGTGGTTATCGAATGCGCGCGCCGATAAAGTCAGGCGCTTGCAGGTCGCGGCTCAGGAATCCACTGCACTAGCATTTCTGATGCGGCCCGTAGCGGCCGCCGCGCAATCGTCGCCAGCTCCATTGCGCATGATCTGTGAGCCGCTTTTGCCGGCTAATGCCGAGACGATCAACCGTCGTCAGTGGTTGCAGGACATTGGCTTGTCGATCGACATCTTCAAGCGCCGCGGGCCGCCACTCGCCGAGCCGCTTCGTCTCGTTCTGCCTGTGCAGGACGCTTTATTACCGGCGAACGGGGCAGAGAGCGGTCAAGGATTAGAGACTCAACATGTTGTGGATCGCCGTCGCATTGCCTCTCTTGTCGCTGGAAGCGGTAAAGCCGCTGACCTCGCTTCCGGATGGTTCGTCCGCGAAGCCGAATCGGTGTGAGCCGCCTCGCGACGCAAACCCGTCGTGCGATGCTGGAAACATCGCCGACGCGCACTGCTATGCGCTCGCCGACCACGCACACATTCTGCTGCCGGACGTCGATGCCTTGCGTGCCGGCGTGCAACCCGGCCACTCGCGTTCCTATGCACTGGCATTGGCGCCGGAGCTCAAGCTGCTGACTGCCGACGCCGGCCGCGAGATTCAGGCCTTCGAAGCCATCGCACTTGCGCTCCTGACGTACACGCCGAAGCTCTCGCTGGCCGACACGCACACCTTGCTGCTGGAAGTCGGCTCGGGCTTGAGGTTGTTCGGTGGCTTGCGAACCTTGTTGGCGCGCGTGTCGGCCACGGTTGCCGAATTTGGCTATACCGCGCGCGTCGCCTGCGCGCCGACGGCATGGGGCGCCTGGCTATTGGCGCAGGCACGTGCCAACCGGCAAGGGCGTCGCTGGCATGTGGTGAAAGAAGATTCGCTCGCGCGTGTACTCGACCGTTTGCCCGTGTCGCTGCTGCCGGTTGCGCCCACTTATCGCGATGCTTTCGCGCATCTCGGATGCGCGACCCTTGCCGAATTGCGGCAATTGCCCCGCGCGGGCGTAGTCCGGCGGTTTGGTAGCGGCATTCTGGATCTGCTGGCCCAGGCGTATGGCACGCGCCCCGATCCGCGCGAATCGTTTCGTGCGCCTGCGTCGTTTCATGCGCAGCTGGAATTGCCGTCGCGCGTCGATAACGCGGATGCACTCCTGTTCGCCGCACGCCGGCTGATCGTGCAACTGGCCGGTTGGCTGAGCGCGCATCATGCGGCGCTGAGCGGTTATACGTTGCTGCTCGAGCATGAGCTGGCGTCCCGCCATTCGCCGAAGACCTCTAGCCTGAAGGTCGCGTGGGCCGTACCGTCGCGTGATGCCGAGCATCTTATCTGGCTGCTGCGCGAGAAATTGAATCAGACGGTTCTCGCGGCGCCCGTCATCGAATTGAAGCTTGTCGCGGATCAGATCGCCGAGTATGCAGGCCAGTCGGACACCTTGTTTCCCATGCCGGAGTCGGACGGTGAGTCGATCGCACGGCTGCTCGAACGCCTGAGCGCTCGCTTGGGGCCGGAAAACGTATTGCAGATGTCGGTGCAGGACGATCATCGACCGGAACGTGCAATGCGTGTCGAGGCGTACCAGGCTCAGGCATTTTCGCGCAAGAAGCGTTCGCGGGCGTTGGCGCGGCCCAGAATCAAAGCGGATAAAACCTGGCTAACTGATGAATTGCGCAACGCAGCGGGCGAGGGCGCGTCGCCCGCCAGCGCGACCGACACGGAAGCGGACGCTGAGGCTCCGACCCAAGCCCAAGCCACCCCGAGCCCATTCACCTCGGCCGACGCAGAAACCACCACTACGTCCACCCTGCAACACGCACATCAACGACCCCAAGAAGCATCGCCAGATTTCCCCGACAGCATCTTGCCTTCACAGCCGCGTCCTGTCTGGATGCTCGACAAACCCCTGCGCCTGATGATGCGCGACCAGCGACCAATCTATCGCCGGCCGCTGAAAATGCTGACGCGTACCGAGCGGATCGAGGCCGGCTGGTGGGACGGCGATCTCGTCGAGCGCGATTACTACGTGGCCGCCGACGATCGCGGCCATATGTTCTGGGTTTATCGCGAGCGCATGACCGGCGAGTGGTATTTGCAGGGTCTGTTCGGTTGAACATCATGACGGCATCCGCATCAGGACTTTCTCCGCCGCAGCCGCCCGCCAGGAACCTACCGGCGTATGCGGAGTTGCATTGCCTGACTAATTTTTCGTTTCTGCGCGGCGCCTCGCATCCGCATGAACTCGTTGAACGGGCCATGCTGCACGGCTACAGCGCACTTGCCATTACCGACGAGTGTTCGCTGGCGGGCGTCGTGCGCGCTCATACGGCGCTCAAGGAAATGGAGGCAGAGCAGGATCGTTTGCGCAAGGAAATCGAGGAAAAGCTGAAGGCGGCCGAGGGGAGCGAAGCCGGCCGGCTCCCGCAAGAAGCGTTGGACGCAGCGCTGCAGCAGGAGGCGCTCGAAAACTGGATGTTGAAACCGCTGCCGCAACTGATCATCGGTAGCGAACTGAATCTCACGAGTGCAGATGGCGAGCCCTTCTGCACGCTGGTTGCGCTTGCAACGAATCGCAACGGTTACGGCAATCTTTCGGAACTCATCACGCTCGGCCGCTCGCGCGCGGAGAAGGGCAGCTACCGGCTCGGTCCGGCGGATTTCACCGATTCGTTGCCGCATCTGGAGCATCTGCGAAGCCTGCCTGATTGTGTGCTGATGCTCGTGCCGCAGCGCACGGCCACGCTGTCGCATACGCTGCATTGCGCACATTGGCTCGCCGCGTTTGCCGGAACCCGGGCGTGGATCGCGCTCGAGCTCTGGCAAACCGGCAGCGACGATCTTCAGATCGACGCCTTGCGGATGATTTCACAAGCGAGCGGTCTGCCGCTCGTCGCGGCGGGCGGCGTTCTGATGCACACGCGATCGCGCAAGCCTTTGCAGGACACCATGACGGCCATTGGCCTGAACACGCCGCTGCCGGCATGCGGCCACGCGCTCGAGGCGAATGCCGAACGGCATCTGCGCACGCGGGTGCGGTTGAGCAAGCTCTACCCGCGCGATACGCTCGAAGAAACGCTCAAGATTGCCGCACGGTGCCGCTTCTCGCTCGACGAACTCAAGTATGAGTATCCTGAGGAGCTGGTGCCCGCGGGCGAGTCGCCGTCGAGTTACCTGCGTAAGCTTGTCATGGCGGGCGCGGCGGAGCGCTGGCCGAACGGCATGGACCTGAAGCGCATCGATCAGATCGAAAAGGAACTGCATCTTATCGCCGATTTGAAATACGAAAAGTACTTTCTGACGGTGCACGATATCGTGCGCTTCGCGCGCTCGAAAAACATTCTTTGCCAGGGCCGCGGCTCGGCGGCCAATTCGATCGTCTGCTACTGCCTGCATGTGACGGAAATCGACCCTGTGCACATGAACATGCTGATCGAGCGCTTCATCTCTCGCGCGCGCAACGAACCGCCCGATATCGACGTCGACTTCGAGCATCAGCGCCGCGAGGAGGTGATCCAGTACATCTACGCGAAGTACGGACGCCATCGCGCGGCGCTGACCGCATCGCTCATTACCTATCATGTGCGCAGTGCATTGAAGGACGTCGGCAAGGCGCTCGGTCTCGAAGCGTCGCTGATCGAGCGCATCAGCAAATCGCAGCAATGGTGGGACGGCCCGGAGGCGGTGGCCGGATATCTGAAGGAAGCGGGCTTCGACGCCAACTCTCACATCACGAAGAATCTGATCCGTCTCACGAAGGAACTGCGTCTTTTTCCGCGTCACCTGTCGCAGCATGTCGGCGGCTTTGTGATCGCGAGGGACAAGCTCTCGCGGCTCGTGCCGATTGAAAACGCGACCATGAAAGACCGCAGCGTGATCGAATGGGACAAAGACGATATCGACGCGCTCAAGCTGCTGAAAGTGGACGTGCTGGCGCTCGGCATGTTGTCGGCCATTCGGCGCGCGCTGGAATTCGTCGCGCTAAGACGCGGTTTTCCGCGGTTCCGCGTGCAGGACATTCCGCGCGAAGACCGCGCCGTCTACGAAATGTGCGGCCATGCCGATACGGTCGGCGTGTTTCAGATCGAATCGCGAGCGCAGCAAAGCATGCTGCCGCGCCTCAAGCCGAACAAGTATTACGACCTCGTGATCGAAGTGGCGATCGTGCGGCCGGGGCCGATTCAGGGCGGCATGGTGCATCCGTATTTGCGTCGCAAGCAGGGCCTCGAGCCGATCGACTATGCGAAAGACGAGTTGCGGCCCGTGCTTGAGCGCACCCTCGGCGTGCCGATTTTCCAGGAACAGGTCATGCATCTGGCCATGGTCGCGGCGAAGTACACCGGCGAGCAGGCCGATCAGTTGCGACGTGCCATGGCGGCCTGGCGGCGCACCGGCAACCTCGCGAAGTACCAGAAGGATTTGAGCGACCGCATGTCGGCGCGCGGCTATGAGCCCGAATTTATCGAACGGATCTGCCAGCAGATCGAAGGTTTCGGCGAGTACGGTTTCCCGGAGAGCCACGCGGCGAGCTTTGCGCTGCTCGTCTATTTGAGCGCGTGGTTAAAGCGCTATGAGCCGGCGGCCTTTCTTGCCGGGTTGCTCAACAGCCAGCCCTTGGGTTTCTATTCGCCGTCGCAACTCGTGCAGGATGCAAAGCGCCACGGCGTCAAGGTCTTGCCGCCCGACGTGACACTGAGCGACTGGGAATCGACTTTCGAGAAGCGCGATCGCGAAGGGGAGCGCGTTCTGGCAAGCGAGACCTGCTTGCATCGTCAGCAGGCCGTCGTGTCCGCGCAGCAGTTGCGCGATCTGTCGCTGCGTCGCCTGAGCGTGAGCAGGACGATCCGGCGCGCCGCCCGGCGGTTGAGCGCGCGCGTGTTTCAACCGCCCGGCACCTATGGCGCGCGCGGTCCCGCCGTGCGCATCGGCATGCATCTCATCAAGGGACTCGCGCAGGCGGCTGCCGAGCGCATCGTGGCCGCGCGCCGCGATGCACCGTTCAGCAATGTCGACGATCTCGCGCGCCGCGCGGCGCTGACGCGGCGCGATCTCGAAGCGCTCGCGGCGGCGAATGCACTGGCGAGTATCGCGGGTCATCGGCGGGAAGCGTGGTGGGCTGTGACCGCGCAGCACATCGTTCCCAAACTGCTGCGCGACGCGCCGATTGCCGAAGCGCCGCTCCTGCTGCCGCAGGCCGACGAGGCGCGTGAAATCATCGACGATTACGCGAGTCTCGGGCTCACGTTCAATCGCCATCCGCTCGCGCTGTTGCGCGCGCGTCTTGCCAGGCAGCGTTTTCGCACGGCAGCGGACCTAGCGGCGTGTCAGCACGGCACGCTCGCGCGGGCATGCGGCATCGTCACCGTGCGGCAACGGCCGGGCACCGCGAACGGCACCATCTTTGTTTCCATCGAAGACGAAACCGGCTCGATCAATGTGATCGTCTGGCCGTCTCTGGTGGAAAAGCAGCGCAAGGCGCTGCTCGGTTCCTCGCTGCTCGCGGTCTACGGCGTCTTGCAGCGCGACGACGGCGTCGCGACCGGCGGCCATCCAGGCGAAGAGAGCGCGCTCGCGAATCAGTACGGCAAGACGAGACGAAAAAACAAGGGCGAGGTGGTGCATCTGGTGGCACACCGTCTGGAAGATCTCAGCGAGTGGCTCGGCGACCTGGCCACCGCGAGCCGCGATTTCCATTGATGCCCGCTCGGCCTTCGCTTGCGGCTCTTCACAACCTCGCTCTGTGCGCCGTCATGCCGGCGCCCCCCCGCGCCACGGAAAGGCGGCCAGCACCTCGCGGATCGCCGTGTCGAACGGCGTGCGCCGGCCGATGCCGAATTGCTCGAGCCGGTCCGACGCAAGGTGGCAATTATGCGGGCGGGGCGTCGCATCGGTCGGCGTATGTTGCGGGGTGAGCCGCGCGTCGAGTTGCAGCGCTTCGCCGAGGCGCACGGCGATTTCGTACTTGGTCATCGGCTCGTCGCCCGACCAATGCACGATGCCGGAGATCGCATTGCCCTTGGCGTGACGCTCGAGCATTTGCCGGATCACGAATGCAACGTCCGGCGTGAAGGTGGGATAGCGGATCGCCCACGCGTCCATGGGAGCCGCTTTGCCCCCGGCCGCGGCGGAGGCGGCAATCGCCGGCACGAGGCTCGTCACGGCGGATTCCGCCCAATCGACGATAGGCCCGTACAGCAGCGGCAAGCGCAGCACGCAGCCGAAGTCGGTTGCCGCGGCCAGCGCGCGCTCGCCGTCCAGCTTGCTGCGCCCGTACGCGTTGAGGGGCGCGGGCTCCGAATCCGGCCGATAGGGCGGACGCGTGCCGTCGAAAACGTAATCGGTGGAAATCGAGAGCGTCCACGCGCCGCGCCGATGTGCGGCGGCGGCGATTGCGCGCACCGCGTCGACATTGAGCGCGCGGGCCAGTTCCGGATGACGCTCGCACACGTCGGGGCGGCGCTCGGCGGCGGCGATCAGCAGCGCATCGGGTGCTTCCCGGTCGATAAACTGCTCGATTGCCCGCGCCTCGCGAACATCCAGCACCACAGTGTTCGGCGTCGGGCGGCTGAACGCGGTGCCGACGACCTGCCAGTCAGGCTGCCCGGCCAGTTCGTCGACAATAGCGCGGCCGAGCAGGCCCGACGCTCCCATCACGGCGACCTTGAACATGACCGACTCCGCCTAGCGCGGGGCGCCGTTGCTTATGCCGCGTGCAGCATCCGGCAAGACGCCTTTGACTGTGTAGCCGGCGTCATCGATGGCGGTCTTCAGGGCCTCGACAGATTGCGTCGATTCGACGACGACTCGGCCCGCCGCGAGGTCCACCTGCACCTGCGCCGCGTCGTCGTGCTCGCGGATAGCGTTCGTGACCGCGGCCACGCAATGCTGGCAGCTCATGCCTTCAACCTCGAATTCGGTTTTCATCGGAATTGCCCTGGGAAATGACGTTGCGACAGTTGAATTATGCCTGTCGGAGCGGATTTAAGTGGCTGACCTTCCCATCATGGGAAGGTGTACGATCTGCCCAATCAATCGGGAAACATGATGAACATTGGCGAAGCGGCCCGCGCGTCGGGCGTCACGGCGAAGATGATTCGCTACTACGAAAGTGTCGGTCTGCTGGCGGCAAAAGCTCGCACGAGCGCGGGCTATCGGGTTTACGGCCCGCAGGAAGTGCACTCGCTGCGGTTTATTCGGCAGGCGCGCCGGCTCGGTTTCCTGGTGGAGGATATTCGGCGGCTCCTCGCGCTGTGGCACGACCGCACGCGCGCGAGCGCGGAAGTCAAGGCGATCGCGCTCGATCATGTGGCGGAGCTTGATCGGCGCATCGCGGAACTCACGGAGATGCGCGACACTCTGGCGCATCTCGCCCACCACTGCCACGGCGACGACCGGCCGGATTGTCCGATTATCGAGAGACTCGCGCACGCGGACAGCGTTTCTGAAGCCGAGAGCGGGAACTGCGGGAGGCATGCGTAGGAGGCGGAGACTGGCTGGCAGGCAACGGAAGGTGCAACCACGCGCGATGCACTTTTATTGTGCACAATCCCGCGACGTGTACTTGTGCCTCTCGATGAAATATCGAAACAACGGAATGAAAACAAAGACTTGATTGCACCAGGATGGTGCGTCATTCCAAAATGGAATGCCCACCATGCGAGCATTTCACTGGCGCGGTTGCACCATCAGCCTATAATCCGGGTTAACCCTTTTACGGGAAATCCCTGATGCCCAATCCACCGGGGATTCATTTCTGATCCTTGGAGAACATCATGTTTGCATACATCCTCGAAAAGCTGAGCACCTGGTTTGAAACCGCTGAACGCGACCGCCGTGAAGCCTATCTGGCCTCGTCGTCGGACATCGTCCAGCTGGAACAGCGTATCCGCTCGCTGGAAACCAACGGCTACTCGCTGTGAGTTTCACCGGCTGCGCAGACCTCGCGGTCTGCGCAGCCAGGTTGCAGTACCGCGTAGTTCAGTGTCGAGCCCCGTTGTCGCGGGGCTTTGTCACATCTGGCGTCCTGAATTGTCCGCCGGCCTACCCGCCACTCGACATGGCGAATATCGACTAGCCTCTGCGCGCGCGTCGCGGTAAGGTAAGACGTTTTCCGCGCAATCCGGCCTCGCCGACTTAAACCGGTCCGCCCATGTCTTCAATCCACTCGTTCAAATCCGCGGCAGCGCTCATCGTCGTTTCATTGGCCATGGCCTGTGCCGGGTCGAACGTGTTCGCCGCTTCGAGCAATACCCGCAAGCCCGTGATTCTGGATACGCAGAGCGGGATCAGCGACGGCCAGAGCGGCACGGTCTTGCAGACAGCGCCGCTTTCGCGGCAGCCTATCGTCGAAGCGCAACCCATTGCGACACCTGTCGAACTGGCGCCGAACCCGTCGTTGCCGATCGTCGTCGCGCCTTATATCCAACTCCCAGTGGGTGGAACGCCGGCGCAGCCCCAAGGCCAGCCGGTGCTGGCGCCGCGCCATCAATAGCGCAGAGCGGCCTCGCCGTCGCCCGGTTGCATGCCGGCGCGCGCCGCGGCGCCGTCATTCGGGTTTGGGCGCATGGCGCGCCCCGCGGCGGGCGACGACAATCTTCAGGCGGTCCCTCTCATCCACCGTCCGGCCTGCACGGTAGCCGGTAGGCCACCGCATCGAACGACAATACAAAAGGAGACGACAAATGCCCTCTCACTGGATGCGGCGCGCCGCTGGCGTCTGTGCCGCGATTGTTGCCGTGGCCGCGCTGCATGGCGAAGCCTTTGCGAAAGACACTCCTGAAAAACCGACATTGACGATGGCCGTGGGCGGCCTGCCCGGTCTTTACTATTTGCCCGTGCTGACGGCGCAGCAACTGGGTTATTTCAAGGACGAAGGCCTCGAGGTCACGCTCGAAGATTTCGCGGGCGGCTCGAAAGCGCTCGAAGCGGTGGTAGGCGGCAGCGCGGATGTCGGCGCCGGTGCCTTCGAGCACACACTCTTCATGCAGGCCAAGGGTCAACGCTACCGGGCCTTCGTATTGATGGGCCGCGCGCCGCAGATCGTCGTCGCGGTATTGACTTCGAAGGCGGACAAGATCAAGACACTCTCAGACTTCAAGGGGGCGAAGGTGGGCGTGAGCGCGCCGGGTTCGTCGACCGATCTGGTGCTGACGGTCGCCTTGCGCAAGGCCGGCGTGCAGCGCAGCGACATTGCGGCGATCGGCGTGGGCAGCGGTGCAACGGTATTGGCGGCGGTCAGCAACGGACAGATCGACGCACTTTCCAATGTCGATCCGATGATGACGAAGCTCACGCGTAGCGGCGCAATCAAGGTGCTCGTCGACACGCGCACCGTGAAGGGAACGCAGGAGGTATTCGGCGGGACGATGCCCGCCGCCACGCTTTATGCGCCGGAAAGTTTCATCCAGAAATATCCGAAGACGACGCAGGCGCTCGCCAATGCAATCGTGCGCGCCGATCGTTGGCTGCAGACCGCAAGCGACGCCGACCTGCTGAAAATGGTCCCGCCCGCGTATCTGCTCAACGACTCCGCGCTATACGTGGAGGCCTTTCACAACGTGCGCGACGCCTATTCGCCCGACGGCCTGATGCCCGCCGACGGCCCGGCGACTTCGCTGCGCGCGCTGGCGTCGTTCGACAGCCGGCTCGATCCGAAGAAGATCGACCTCAACGCGACCTACACCAACGACTTCGCGCGCAAGGCCGCTGCAGAGCTGAAGTAAGTGCGCGGGTAAGTGTGCGCGGCCGGCCGCGCGTGCCCTCGGCGCGACTCAGTCGCCTCGGTACTCCACCTTGAACTGTGCAGCCTTGTCCTCGCCGAGCGTCTTCACGAGCCAGGGCATCTGCTCCTTCAGCATTTTTGGCAGCGTGTATGGTGGATTGAGAATGAACATGCCGCTGCCGAACAGGCCGAAGCCGTCTGCTGCCGGCGGATTGCTGACGGTCAGGCTGACATGCAGCCAGTTACGGTCCTGCAGCTTTTTCAGCTGTTCAGGAAAGCGCTGCGACTCCGGCCGCTTCACCTGCGGATACCACACCGCGTAGGTGCCGGTCGGAAACCGCTTCAGACTTTCTTCGACGCAGCGAAGCGTGCGCGCGTAGTCGCGCTTGTCCTCGTACGACGGATCGAGCAGCACCAGCGCCCGGCGCGGCGCCGGGGGGAGCAAAGCGAGAATGCCGTCGAAACCGTCGCCCGCGTACAGCATTGCGCGACGGCCCGCATCGCGGAAATTGTGGCGCAGCACATCGATCTCCGTGCTGTGCAGCTCGAAAAGACGCAGCCGGTCCTGCTCGCGCAACTGCCGCCAGGCGATATACGGCGAACCGGGGTAGAAGCGCAACCGGCCGTCGGGATTCAGTGCGGCGACTTCGTCGACATACTCGGCGAAGAGGGGAGGCAGGTCGTTGCGCTCCCACAGCTTTGCGATGCCGGTCTGGAATTCGCCCGTCTTCACTGCGTAGCCTTCCTTCAGCGAATACACGCCCGCACCGGCATGCGTGTCGATATACCAGTAGGCTTTGTCCTTCTGGCCGAGGTAGCGCAATAGCTGCAATACGACCGCGTGTTTGAGGACGTCGGCGTGATTGCCTGCATGAAAGGCGTGGCGGTAGCTGAGCATATGAGAAGACGCTGAAAGAGGGCGTGCCGTTCGGGCCCGAACCGGCGATGCGGATGCAACGCCGCTGCACGGCGGCACGAGCGCCGCAGCGAAGCGCGGTCGCGTATTGTACGCGACGTATACCGCGCGGGCGGCTGCCGCGTGCCATGACTTGCCACGCGGCGGCCTTCGCGCCGGCTCGTTGCGTCGTGCCGTGATCCGCCACGCGGAAGCCTTCGCGCCATGTTCATGCGCCACGCGAGCGCGATTCCGACGCGGTCCCGCCGCAGTGCACTGCAGCCCGGTCAGTCGTACGTGTCGCCGATCATGCCTTCGATCTTCTCCTTGATCGCCGGCGTGATCCGCTCGGCAACCTCGGCAGATTTCATGTTCTCGCCGATCTGCTCGACGCGCGACGCGCCCGTAATCACCGTGCTGACGTGCGGGTTCTTCAGAATCCATGCAATTGCAAGCTGGCCCACCGTGCAGCCGAGTTCGTCGGCCACTTCGCCGAGCTTGCCGACCACGTTGTTTTTGCTTTCGTCGGTGACGTGCTTGCGCAGCCAGTCATAGCCTTGCAACTGCGCGCGGCTGCCCGCCGGCACGCCGTTGCGATATTTGCCGGTCAGGAGGCCCGATGCGAGCGGACTCCACGTGGTCAGCCCGAGACCGATATCCTCGTAGAGGCGCCGGTATTCCTGCTCCACGCGCTTGCGATGAAACAGGTTGTATTGCGGCTGCTCCATGACCGGCTTGTGCAGATGGTGGCGCTCTGCGATCTCGTAAGCCGCTCGGATTTCGTCAGCGCTCCATTCGGACGTGCCCCAGTACAGCGCCTTGCCGCGCGCGATCATGTCGCTCATGGCCCATACCGTTTCCTCGACGGGCGTGTTCGGGTCCGGACGATGACAGAACACCAGATCGACATAATCGAGCTGCAGACGTTTGAGCGATGAGTCGATTGCGTTCAGCAGATATTTGCGGTTCAGCGTGTGGTATTGATTGGGCGCCTCCTCGAGTCCCCAGAAAAACTTGGTGGACACGACGTAGCTCACGCGCGGCCACGCGAGTTCCTTGAGCGCCTGACCCATGATTTCTTCGGATTTGCCGCCAGCATAGACTTCCGCGTTGTCGAAGAAGTTGACGCCCGCGTCGCGCGCGGCCGCGAGCGATTCGCGCGCCGCGCGATGATCGACCTGATTGCCGTACGTCACCCACGAGCCGATGGACAATTCACTGACCTGCAGGCCGGAGCGGCCTAGACGCCGATATTTCATGCAATTCTCCTGATAGTGAAGCGACCGGAACCCTGTCAGAACGCCTAGTTTAAATAGATAAGCCCTAGCGTGCTTTTTACCGATCCAACCCACACGGTTCATGCACAATAGCAGCATTGGCGGCAGTGCAACATTCGGCCGAACGGTATAGGACAGCGCCTAAGAGTGCCTATGTCATTCGGCCGACTTCACGCTGCGCGCGGCTCGTGGTCTCATTGCTCATCAACTGCATGGAGGTTCTGGATGTCGTCACTGAACACAAATCTGAATGGCAAGGTCGCGGTGGTTACCGGCGCCGCAAGCGGCATCGGCAAGCAGATTGCGTTGACCCTTTCAGCTGCGGGCGCGGCTGTCGCGATTGCCGACCTAAACCAGGGCGGGGCGAACGCCGTCGCTGAAGAAATCACGAAGGGCGGCGGCAAGGCGATCGGCATCGCAATGGACGTCACCAACGAAGACGCGGTCAATCAGGGCATTGACAAAGTGGCAGCGGAGCTCGGTTCGGTCGACATTCTCATTTCCAATGCCGGCATTCAGATCGTCAATCCAATCGAAAACTATTCGTTTTCCGACTGGAAGAAGATGCAGGCGATTCACGTGGACGGCGCCTTCCTGACGACCAAGGCGGCGCTCAAGCACATGTACAAGGACGACCGCGGCGGCATCGTCATCTACATGGGCTCGGTTCACTCGCATGAGGCGTCGCCGCTCAAGTCGGCCTACGTGACGGCCAAGCATGCGCTGCTCGGGCTCGCGCGCGTGCTCGCGAAGGAAGGCGCGAAACACAATGTGCGTTCACATGTCGTCTGTCCCGGCTTCGTACGGACGCCGCTTGTCGACAAGCAGATTCCCGAGCAGGCGAAGGAACTGAACATCAGCGAAGAAGAAGTGGTCAAGCGGGTCATGCTGGGCGGCACCGTAGACGGCATTTTCACCACCGTGGAGGACGTCGCGCAAACGGTGCTGTTCCTGTCCACCTTCCCGACGGCGGCACTGACCGGCCAATCCTTCATTGTCAGTCACGGCTGGTACATGCAATAAGGAGGCGCGCATGGCGCAACGCAATCTCAAGCAGGCGCGCCTCGGTGCGCCGGGCAATGAGGAGGGCGCGGGCGCTGGCGCGACGCCCGCCACGGCGGCTGGCAGGCGGGTTCAATTGCCGGACTACGAAACGATCGCGCTCACGCTGCAGGGCGGCGGCGCGCTTGGCGCCTACCAGGCTGGCGTTTTTCAGGGGCTCCACGAGGCCGGCATCGAGCCGAACTGGCTGGCGGGCATTTCTATTGGCGCTCTGAATACAGCGATCATCGCGGGTAATCCGCCGGAACAGCGGGTAGAGCGGCTGCTGCAATTCTGGGAGACTATCTGTCAGCCGGCGTTCGGTCCGCCCTTGCCGGCGTTTATCGAGCACGCGTTCTTCAACTCCAGCGACGCCGTGCGCAAAGCTTTCACTGCGACCCAGGCGATCGGCGCGCTTGTCGAGGGGCAAAAGGGCTTCTTTGTGCCGCGCTTTCCGCCACCTTTGCCGACCGTATCGGGGCCGCCGCAAGCCGCCAGTTACTACGACACGGCACCGCTCAAAGCGACGTTGGAAAGGTTATGCGACTTCGACCGCATCAACTCGCGGGAGATGCGCGTATCGGTAGGCGCGGTCAATTGCGGCACGGGCAATTTCGCGTACTTCGACAATACGCATACCGCACTGAGGCCCGAGCACTTCATGGCCTCCGGCGCATTGCCGCCGGGCTTTGCGGCGGTCGAAATCGACGGTCAGTATTACTGGGACGGCGGCTTGATGTCGAACACGCCGCTCTACGAGGTCGTGCAGACTACGCCGCGGCGCGATACGCTCGCGTTCCAGGTCGACCTGTGGAGCGCGATCGGGCCGGTGCCCGACAACATCACCGACGTGCAGGGGCGGATGAAAGATATTCAGTATTCAAGCCGCACGCGTCTCGTGACCGACATGCTGCAACGCTCGCAACGTTTTCGGCACGTATTGCGCGAGGTATTGGACCGCGTATCGCCGGATGAGCGCGACGACCCTTGGTGCCGGCTCGCCGAAGACCTGTCGTGCTCGAAGCGCTACAACGTGATTCATCTTATCTACCGGCAGAAGGAGTACGAAGGGCACTATAAAGACTTCCAGTTCGGCCTGTCGACCATGCGCGAGCATTGGCAAAGCGGCCTGGATGACATTCGCCATTCGCTTGCCCAGCCCGATTGGCTTGCCATGCCGGACAACGACGCTGGCTTCGTCACACACGACATTCACCGCGACTCGCGCTGACAGCCGCCTGAGCGAATTCCGAGCCGCAAAGAGAAACGGCGCCCTCGAAGGGGCGCCGTTTCTCCATCCAGCCTAAGTAAAGCGCGCGTGAACGCTTTGCAAAACGCTTTACTTCAACACATGTGCAATCGCGCTCGCGACCGCGTCGAGGTTGCGCGTGTTCAGCGCAGCCACGCAGATGCGGCCGGTGCTGACGGCATAAATGCCGAATTCTTCACGCAGACGGTCGACTTGCGGCGCCGTCAGGCCCGAGTACGAGAACATGCCGCGTTGTGCATTGACGAAGCTGAAGTCGCGGTCCACGCCGCTTGCCTTGAGGCGTTCAACGAGACCGTTGCGCATTGCGCGGATGCGGTCGCGCATTTCGCCCAGTTCCGTTTCCCACGTGGCGCGCAGTTCCGGCGAAGCGAGCACCGCGGCGACCACCGAGCCGCCATGCGTCGGCGGGTTGGAGTAGTTCGTGCGGATCACGCGCTTGAGTTGCGACAGCACGCGGGTCGCTTCTTCCTTGCTGCCGGTGATGATGGACAGCGCGCCGATACGCTCGCCGTACAACGAGAAGGACTTCGAGAACGACGACGAAACGAACACGTTCAGTTCCGAAGCGGCGAAGAGACGCACGGCTGCGGCGTCTGCGTCAATGTTGTCGCCGAAACCCTGGTAAGCGATGTCGAGGAACGGCACCAGATTGCGCGCCTTGACGACTTCGACGATCTGCTTCCATTGGTCGACGCTGAGGTCCACGCCCGTCGGGTTGTGGCAGCACGCGTGCAGCACGACGATCGTGCCCGCTGCGTAGCTGTTGAGCGCGCTCAGCATGCCGTCGAAATTCACGCCGTGCGTCGACGCGTCATAGTACGGGTACGAGACCACCTCGAAGCCCGCGGCCTCGAACAGCGCACGGTGGTTTTCCCAGCTCGGGTCGCTGATGGCGACCTTGGCGTTCGGCTCCAGGCGCTTCAGGAAGTCGGCGCCGATCTTCAGCGCGCCCGTACCGCCCAGTGCCTGCGCCGTCACGACGCGGCCCGCGGCGATCAGCGGCGAATCGTTGCCAAGCAGCAGCTTTTGCACGGCCGCATCATAGGCGGCGATCCCTTCGATCGGCAGATAGCCGCGCGGCAGCGCCGCTTCGACACGCGCCTTTTCCGCGTCGCGCACGGCGCGCAGCAGCGGAATCTTGCCTTCTTCATTGAAATATACGCCAACGCCGAGATTGACCTTGGTGGGACGCGTGTCGGCGTTGAAGGCTTCGTTCAGGCCCAGAATCGGGTCGCGGGGAGCAAGTTCGACGGCGGAGAACAGAGACATGGTGGGTGGCCAGCAGTAGTAAAAAGAGGGCGGCTACGAGCTTGCGCGACCGTGCCGGCTGCGTTTATGCAAAACGCAAGCGCCGGATGACGCAAAACGCGGAAGACTGCAAGCGAGCGCAACGTCGCATTGTAACGAATCTGCGACCGTTTTTAGGACGATAACGTCCATTCGGGGGACTTATTTGCTTGAAAAAGAGGCAGCGCGTCGCTAAATGGCTAAGGACCGGCGTATGGGACCGGCGTGTGCGCCGCTGCGATCCTACGCGGATCCGTTCAGTCCGTCCCCCGATCCGACTTTGCCCAACCCGTTAGAATAGTTTTTTGCCCAAGGCCGCTGCCGCCCCCATGTCCGAACAACATCTGACAGAAGCCGAAGATACGCTCGACGAATCCAAATTCGTCCGCTTCGAAGGCTCGCCGTTCCAGCTTTATCAGCCGTATCCGCCCGCCGGCGACCAGCCGACGGCGATCGAAACGCTCGTCGAAGGCGTCGAGGACGGTCTCTCGTTCCAGACGCTCCTCGGCGTCACCGGTTCGGGCAAGACCTTCACGATGGCCAACACCATCGCGCGGCTCGGCCGCCCGGCTATCGTGTTTGCGCCGAACAAGACGCTCGCGGCGCAGCTCTACTCGGAGTTCCGCGAATTCTTTCCGCGCAACGCGGTCGAGTACTTCGTTTCGTACTACGACTACTATCAGCCGGAAGCGTATGTGCCGCAGCGCGACCTTTTCATCGAGAAGGACTCGTCGATCAACGAGCACATCGAGCAGATGCGTCTGTCGGCCACCAAAAGCCTGATGGAGCGGCGCGACGTGGTGATCGTCGCGACCGTGTCGGCCATTTACGGTATCGGCAACCCGTCCGAATACCACCAGATGATCCTGACCCTGCGCACCGGCGACAAGCTCGGCCAGCGGGACATCATCGCGCGGCTGATCGCGATGCAGTACAACCGCAACGAAGCGGACTTCCAGCGCGGCTCGTTCCGCGTGCGCGGCGACACGATCGACATTTTTCCCGCCGAGCATGCGGAAATGGCGGTACGCGTCGAATTGTTCGACGACGAAGTCGAAACCCTGCAACTTTTCGACCCGCTCACCGGACGCGTGCGTCAGAAAATTCCGCGTTTCACGGTCTATCCGTCATCGCATTACGTGACGCCGCGCGACACCGTCGTGCGGGCGGTCGAAACCATCAAGGCCGAGTTGCGCGAGCGGCTGGAGTTCTTCTACAGCGAGGGCAAGCTGGTCGAGGCGCAGCGGCTCGAGCAGCGCACGCGTTTCGATCTGGAGATGCTGCAGGAACTCGGTTTCTGCAAAGGCATTGAAAACTACTCGCGGCACTTTTCCGGCGCGGCGCCCGGCGAGCCGCCGCCTACGCTCGTCGACTATTTGCCGTCCGACGCGATCATGCTGCTCGACGAGTCGCACGTGCTGATCGGCCAGCTGAACGGCATGTACAACGGCGACCGCGCGCGCAAGGAAAATCTGGTCGACTACGGCTTCCGTCTCCCGTCCGCGCTGGACAACCGGCCGCTGAAGTTCAACGAGTTCGAGCGGAAGATGCGTCAGGTCGTGTTCGTGTCGGCCACGCCGGCGGACTACGAAAAGAAGACCTCGGGGCAGGTGGCCGAGCAGCTCGTGCGTCCCACCGGACTCGTCGATCCGGAAATCGAGGTGCGCCCCGCGCGCACCCAGGTGGACGACGTGCTCGCCGAGATCAACGAGCGCGTCGCGGCAGGCGACCGCGTGCTGGTTACCGTGCTGACGAAGCGCATGGCAGAGCAATTGACGGAGTTTCTGGCCGACCACGGCATCAAGGTGCGCTACCTGCATAGCGACATCGATACGGTGGAGCGCGTCGAGATCATCCGCGACCTGCGGCTCGGCACATTTGACGTGCTCGTCGGGATCAATCTGCTGCGTGAGGGGCTTGATATTCCCGAAGTGTCGCTTGTCGCCATTCTCGATGCGGACAAGGAAGGCTTCCTGCGCGCCGAGCGCTCGCTGATCCAGACCATCGGCCGGGCGGCGCGTAACGTGAACGGCAAGGCGATTCTGTATGCGGACAAGGTGACGGATTCGATGCGCCGTGCCATCGACGAAACCGAGCGGCGGCGCGCGAAGCAGATCGCCTTCAACCTCGAACACGGCATCACGCCGCGCGGGGTGGTCAAGCGCATCCGCGACATTATCGACGGCGTGTACAACGTCGACGACGCGCGCGCCGAGTTGAAGGAGCAACAAACGCGCGCGAAATTCGAGGACATGTCCGAAAAGCAGCTTGCCAAGGAGCTGAAGCGTCTCGAAAAGCAGATGATGGAGCACGCGAAGAACCTCGAATTCGAGAAGGCCGCCCAGACGCGCGACCAGCTCGCGTTGCTGCGCCAGCGCGTGTTCGGGGCGAACGTCGGCGATCATGTGTCGGGCGTTGAATAGGCGCCCAGAGGGCGCGGCAATCCGCCGCGCCTTCCTGGCCCTTTATTTCTGAGCGCCCCAACAGCCGCCGCAACACCCGCCCCAACAGCCCCCACGTCACCCCGTTCCTCACCCACACCCCGTTCCTTAAGACACCCTTAAGACCCTGTTGCCATAAGGCCTGGCATGCGTTCGTATTTGTTCCGGCCGACGAACAATGATAAACTCGCCCAATATTGAGAATGGTTCGCATTAACGTTCAACTATGCGATCTGCTTCGGCTTGTCGCCTGGCACACTGTTCCAATCGAACCGAATCGAGTCAGATAAAAACAAGGAGTTTCAATGCGGATTTCTTCATTCGTGCGTGGCGGCGTCGCCGCGGCGGCTGCGGTTGCGGCGCTCTCGGCAACGGCCGCGGAATACCCGATCGGCAAGCAGCAGATTCAGGGCGGCATGGAAATCGGCGCGGTGTATCTGCAGCCGATCACGATGGAGCCGGAAGGCATGATGCGCAAGGCGTCGGACTCGGACATCCATCTGGAAGCGGACATCCACGCAGTCAAGAACAATCCCACCGGTTTCGCGGAAGGCGACTGGATGCCGTATCTGCAAGTGCGCTACGAGCTGACGAAAGCCGGTTCGAAAGACGCGCAAAAGGGCGACCTGATGGCGATGGTCGCGAACGACGGTCCGCACTATGGCGACAACGTCAAGCTGCAAGGCCCGGGCAAGTATCACCTGAAGCTGATCGTCGAACCGCCGATGCAAACCGGCCACATGGCCTTCGGCCGTCACGTCGACAAGGAAACCGGCGTGGGTCCGTGGTTCAAGCCGATCACGCTCGAATACGACTTCACGTTTGCCGGCATCGGCAAGAAGGGCGGGTACTGATCTCCGCGACTGCGCCGCGACCCGCGGCAGAGGAGCGACTGAGTGAATGAATCAGGCGGCGCGAACTTCATCCTTCGCGCCGCGTTTTCCGGAAACGCCAATGAGAATCAACCGAAAGATCGTGGCCCTCGCGTCGTCGATTGTGCTGGCGGGCGCGGCGCATGCAGCCGATCTGCCGACGTTCAAGCTAGAAATGAACGACGGCAAGCTGACGCCGACGCGCATCGAAGTGCCGGCCGGGCAGCGCATCAAGATTGAGGTGCGCAACACCGGCAAGGGCGCGGCCGAGTTTGAAAGCGTGCAGTTGCGCAAGGAAAAAGTTCTTGCGCCGGGCGCGGACTCGTTCGTGGTGATCGCTCCGCTTTCGCCGGGCGAATACAAGTTCTTCGACGATTTCCACCAGCAGGCGCAAGGCGTGATCGTCGCGAAATAGCAGGTATGCGAGGCGGCGCGGGGCCTCGAGCCCGCCGGCGCTGCGCGGCAGCAGTAGCAGAGCAGAAGGGAGTGCTTGATGGGTCAGATTCTATTCATCGTGTGGCGGGAAAGTGTCGAGGCGTTGCTGGTCGTCGGCATCCTGTACGCATGGCTGAAAAATGGCGACGACGATGCGCGCCGCGGTTTGCCATATCTGTGGAGCGGCGTCGCCGCCGGCCTGATCGCGGCGGTGGCGCTCGGCGCGGCGCTCGTCGGCTTCACGGAAGTGCTCTCCGGCGACGCGCAAGATTACTTCCAGACCGCGATGGTGCTGGTGGCCTGCGTGCTGATCGTGCAAATGGTGCTGTGGATGAAGCAGCACGGCCGCTCGCTCAAACGCGACATGGAACGCTCGCTGCAGCAAAGCCAGCGCGACTCGAACTGGTGGGGCGTGGCGCTGCTCGTCGCACTCGCCATCGCGCGCGAAGGCAGCGAGACGGTGATCTTCCTGTACGGCCTCGGGTTCGGCCAGTCGGGACACGTGGACAGCGCCCAGATGCTTGCCGTCGTGATCGGCCTCGCGCTCGCGCTCCTCACGTTCTACGTGCTGCAGCTCGGCGGCAAGTTCTTCTCGTGGCGGCTCTTTTTCCGCATCACCGAAATCATGCTGCTGTTCCTCGGCGCGGGTCTGTTCCAGACCGGCGTCGACAAGCTGATCGACAAGGAATTCCTGCCGACCCTCGTCGATCAGCTGTGGAATACGTCGGCGATCCTCGACGATTCGAGCACGTTCGGCTCGCTCGTCGCGACGCTCACCGGCTACCGCGCGCATCCCGCGCTGATGAACCTGCTGGCCTACGCGGTGTATTGGGTGGTCGTCTATCTGCTGCTGCGGCGCGCGAACCGCAAGCCGGCGCAACAGGCGGCAGGGCGCGCAGCATGAGTACAGTGATGACCCGTCCGGGGCGTCTCGCCGCGGCCGGGCAGTGGATGCAGCGTCACGGTTCGGTGATCCGCGGCATCCAGTGGGTCGTGGTCGCGGTGTACGCGCTGCTGATTATCGTGCCGGCGGTGATGCCGCTGCCGGACGACAGCGCGCATTTGTGGAACAACCTGACGCTTGCCGCGCAGTTCGTGTTCTGGGGCATCTGGTGGCCGTTCGTGCTGCTCTCGATGGTGATGCTCGGCCGCGTCTGGTGCGGCGTCCTGTGTCCCGAAGGCGCGCTCGCCGAATTCGCCAGCAAGCACGGCCGCGGCAAGGCGATCCCGCACTGGATGCGCTGGGGCGGCTGGCCGTTCGTCGCGTTCGGCATCACGACGATCTACGGTCAGATGGTGAGCGTGTACCAGTATCCGAAAGCGGTACTGCTTGTGCTCGGCGGCTCGACCGTGGCGGCGATCGTGATCGGTCTGCTTTACGGACGCGAGAAGCGCGTCTGGTGCAAGTACCTCTGCCCCGTGAACGGGGTGTTTTCGCTTCTGGCGCGCCTCGCGCCGTTCCACTACAAAGTCGACGAAGACGCGTGGCGCCGTTCGTACAAGAACGGCGAGCACGGCCATCGCGTCATTCCGATCAATTGCGCGCCGCTCGTGCCCTTGCGCAACATGAAAGGCGCCTCCGACTGCCATATGTGCGGCCGTTGCAGCGGCCACCGCGACGCAATTGCCCTGACGTGGCGCGCGCCGTCGTCAGAAGTCGTGGAGCTCGGCGACAAGCACGCGAGCGCATGGGACACCGCGCTCATCCTGTACGGCCTGCTCGGCATTGCGATCGGCGCGTTCCATTGGACCGCATCGCGCTGGTTCATCGACCTGAAGATGTTCTTCGCGACGTGGCTGGTCGACCACGACATCACCTGGCCGCTACAGACCAATGCGCCGTGGTTCCTGTTCACGCACTACCCGGAACAGAACGACGTGTTCTCGTGGCTCGACGGCACCATGGTGATCGGCTACATCCTCGCGACGGCACTCGTCTACGGCACTGCGCTGCTCCTGCTGCTGATGGGCGCGACGCGCATGCTGGGGCGGTTGAGCAGCGTGCGCCTGCATCATCTGACGCAAGCGCTGATTCCGCTTGCCGGCGCGGGCGTGTTCCTCGGCTTGTCGGCGACCACGCTGTCGCTGCTGCGGGCGGAGCATGTGCCGTTGTGGTGGGCGTCGGACGTGCGCATCGGCATTCTGGCAATCGCGAATCTGTGGAGCGCATGGCTTCTCTGGCTCGTCACGCGACGCTACAGCCAGCGCTTCGTGCGACGCGGCCTCGCAATGCTGTGGTTCGCCGCGGCGCTCGCGGTGGTCGACAGCGCATGGTGGCTGATGTTCTGGGGCTGGGCGTCGAAGTAAGAAAGGCGCGAATCCATTCGACGCAAAATTCGACGCAAAAAACAGAAGCCGTGGAGATGACATCCTCCACGGCTTTTTCATTGGCATGACGGCACACGGGGTTTCGCGTGGCGCATCGGCGGGAACCAAAAAAGCGGCCTGGCTGGCTGCGACGGCTGGCTTGGTGTCTGCACGAAGGGGTCTAGTTCTCGCGTGCAAGCCGTCGTGGCTGGCTAATGCCTAACACCTCTCAAGGGAGGTGGTCCCCACAATACCCGGTACTCCAGTTCGTTCGTTACTTCGTCAGGATCAGCTTGCCGAGACGCGTGGCGCGTAGCTGATACGTCTCGCCGTTATGCACGATGCTGACGTGGCTGTGGCCTTGCAGCAAAGTCTCGCTGCGCACCACCCGCGCGGCCGACTCCGCGGACCCGCTCGCACGGCTCACAGCAGGCTTTGCGGCGGGGGCGGCCGTGGCCGCTACCGGTTTCGGACGGCTGGTCAATGCCGCGGCCGGGCGGCGCAGGCTGAGCGTGGAAGTGCGAGCGGTATCTGTCATGCGGCTTGGCTGTTGCTTGATTCGATGGAAGAATTCTAAATGATAACCATTCCTATTTACAAGGGGGAGAAATTCATCGGATCAAACTTTCGATAGCCGCACAAGCCAAGGAGCGCGAGGAAGGCCAGCCCAAAGGGGCGCCGCGCAGGGGACGGATGACAGCGGCGCATTGCACGCGCAAGCACCCGGCTAGCGCCGCCCATTTGAACTTGCGGAGGCGGCGCGGGACATCGACTGCAACACTCAGTGCAGCGAACCGGGCTCCTGCTTTGCCTGCACATATTGACGGATCAGGCGCACGGTATCGATGTCGTTCTCGCGATACGCGGACTTCACGATCTCCTGCGTCTGCACCGCGTCCTGGTCGTTTGAAACCGGCAGCGTGGTCGCGTATTCGAAGCGCAGGAACAGCTGCAATTCGTCCGGCTGCTCAATAGTCATGGTCAGCGAGCCGCCGACGTAATCCGCCGTCGGCAGGATGTCGTAGCGCACGCTTTGGCTTTCGTGCAGCGTGACGCGGTCGCGGACCGTGGCCTGGCCGTAATGCAGTTCGCGCTCGAGCGTATTGCCCTCGCGCGAAAGGATCGTGCAGCTGTCGAGCCCCATCACGAACAGTTGCGGCTGCTCGGCGCGCAGCACGAGCCCTTCCCACAACTGCTCGCGGGTCATCGAGTCGACGAAGGGATTCAACGGGTCGTTGATCTGGATAAGGTGTTCGAAATTCAAGGCGACAGCATCCTATGAAAGCGTTGCAAGTGTGAGGCGACCCCCTCAGTTTCGCGCGCCTCGCCCGTCGGGCGCAAGTCAGACGGCGGTCAGACGGCGGTCAAGCCGGAGCGAATGGCGATCGAGCGCGTGAGGATCTTGTGAACTGGGCACGCATTCGCAATTTGCAAGAGCCGTTCCCGTTGCTCGTCGGACAGCCCGCCGTGCAGTGTGATCTTGCGGTCGATGGTCGAGCCTTCTTCGCCGGTCTCGATGTTGAGCGTGACGTGCACTTCATCGAGCGGCCAGCCTTTGCGCTGCGCGTACATTTTCAGCGTGACCGACGTGCAGGCGCCGAGGCTCGAGAGCAGCAACGAAACCGGCGTGGGACCGCGATCGCCGCCGCCGAGCGATTCAGGTTCGTCGGCGAGCCAGGTGTGCTTGCCGTCGTCGAAATGGACCTGGTAATTCGTCGAACCGATATGGGCGGTGACGGTGGCTTCTGCCATGCGCGCTCCTTCAGCAGGGATGGAAATTGCCGCGCAGCGGCTCTGCAGCAATGAAGCTTGAAAGAGGGGCGCGCGGCGAGAATCGCTATTGTGAACGAAGTCGGCGGCGTTTGTGTCCGGCGGCGCGGCGCGTGTGATGGCGGCGGTGCGGTTGGAGTCGCGTGCCGCTTATTGTCATGCGCGTAAGTGACTGCAGCGAGCGGCGATTCCCGACTCGCGAGCGGCGATCCGCCGCCCGCCCGCTGCTCAGCCAGTGCTTTCCCCCACACGCCCATTCAATGCGTGATCGCGCCCATGCGGCCGGCCTGATAATCGACGACCGCCTGGCGGATTTCGTCTTCGGTATTCATGACGAACGGGCCGTAGCGCACCACGGGCTCCTTCAAGGGCACGCCGCCAAGCAGCACGACCTCGAGCGGCTCCTCGCCGGCTGCGAGCGTGACCGCGTCGCCGTCATTCCGAAACACGACCATCTTGCGCGCGTCGATCTCCTGACGCGCGTCGCCTTCGCCGTAAAAGCCCTTGCCGGAGAGCCCATACGCGAACACACGATAGTCCGCGGGCACCGGCTGGCGGATCGTCGCGCCGGGCTGCAGCGAAAAATGCTGATACAGAATCGGCGTGCGCGTTTCCACCGCGGCTTTCACGCCGAGCGCCTCGCCGGCGATCACCTTCACGCGCACTTTGCCGTCCGCCGACGTCGCCAGCGGAATCTTCGCCGACGGCACTTCCTGGTAACGCGGCGCGATCATCTTGTCGCGGCGCGGCAGATTCACCCACACCTGCAAGCCGTGCACGCGTCCGCCCGTCCGCACGAACGACGGGTCGGGCATTTCGCTGTGCACGACGCCCGCGCCGGCCGTCATCCATTGCACATCGCCCGCGTGCAGCGTGCCGGAGTGACCGGCGGAGTCCTTGTGGCCGAACTGCCCCTCGAGCACATAGGTCACGGTCTCGAAACCGCGATGCGGATGGTCCGGCGCGCCCTTGGCCTCGCCGGGCGCGTAGTCGACCGGTCCCATTTCGTCGAGCAGCAGAAACGGATCGAAGTCCATCAGCATGCGGGTGGGAAACGGGCGGTGGACGACGAAGCCGCCGCCTTCAATCGTGCGAACGGCGGGATACGTGCGTTCGATCGTGCGTGTCGCGATCATCAATATCACCTCTAAAATTCGGGAATAGCGTTATTTTTGAAACATGGAGCTATTATAGGGACCGTTTTTCGGGGTGCCAGCCGCCATCAGCAATGGATTGTTCTATTACTGGAACGATGAATGAAGATCGATTCACACAACCTGAATGACCTGATGTATTTCTCGCAGGTCGTCGAACATGGCGGTTTCTCCGCCGCCGAGCGCGTGCTGGGTATTTCCAAGTCGCGTCTGTCGCGGCGCCTGACCGAACTCGAGGCGTCGCTCGGCGTGCGGCTGCTGCAGCGCTCCACGCGCAAGCTCGCGCTCACGGAGGCCGGCCAACTGTTCTACCAGCACTGCCAGGCGATGCTCGACGAGGCACAGGCGGCCGTCAACGTCGTGCAGCAGCTGCGCTCGTCACCACGCGGCACCGTGCGCGTGAGCGTGCCCGTCACGATTTCGCAGACCATTCTGTCGACGATCCTGCCGGAATTCATGCACCGCTATCCGGAAGTGCGCGTCGTCATGCGGGTGACGAATCGGGTGGTCGATCTGTTCGAAGATTCAATCGACGTCGCCTTGCGCGTGCGCTCGGATCCGCCGGAAAACGCCAACATTGTCGTGCGCCCGCTGTGGCGCACGCAGCAGATGCTGGTGGGCGCGCCAAGTCTGTTGCAGCAGAATGCGCCGCCGTTGCAGCCAGACGACCTGTCGCGCTTCGAAACGCTCGACGTCCCCACGAGCGACGGCCGGCACGTCTACAACCTGATTGCGCCCGACGGCAGCCGTCACGCGCACGAGCACGAACCGCGTCTCGTGACCGCGGATCTCTCGACGATTCGCGAAGCGGTACTCGCAGGCGTCGGCATCGCCGCCTTGCCGGAGATGATGTACGGCGCCGCCTTGCGCGCCGGGCAGTTGTCGCCCGTCATGCCCGGCTGGACCTTTCCGGCGCCGCAGTTGTACGCCGTCTTCGTGTCGCGGCAGGGCATGGTGCCGGCCGTGCGCGCGTTCGTCGACTATCTGGTCGAGATGCTCGATCCCAATGAAGGTAAGCACATCATGCGTGAATGCCCGGTGCGCGCGGAATCGGCTGTCTTGCGAACCTCGGTGGCAATCGCTTCCTAGCAGATCGCGCGCGTTGCGGCATCGCTTTTAGCATTGAAGCGCGGCCTGTCATGAGTACTTTCAATGAGCGTTTGCTTGAATGCGCGAGCTCGCGGCGCTATATTGAAATCCCTTCGCTAAGGAGTCTCTTATGCGAAAACTCATGGCCGCTATCATAGCGAGCCTGATAGGGCTGACCGCGCTGTCCGTGTCGAGCACGGCTGTCGCATGCGGTGATCCGAGCCAGCAGTCTTCGACCGATGGCAAATGATCCCGCCGCCCGAAGGCGCCGAGCGCGCACAAAAAAAGGCCTTCATCTGACGATGAAGGCCTTTTACTTTTCAGCCCCTGTTTCAAGGGCTTTTCTTCACTTCACGGAGCGGCGCGGCCCGCACTGGCGACCGCCGCGAAACACTCACTTGCCTTTGGGCTGCGTGACGAATCCGATCTTCGTCAGACCGCCTGCCTGCGCCGCCGACATGACTTGCGCGACTTTTTCGTAAGGCACTTTGCGGTCCGCATCGAGGTGCAGCTCCGGTTGCGGATTCGCCTGCGCGGTCTCTGCAATTTTCGCGCTCAACTGCGCTTCGTCAACTTTTTTGTCGTTCCACAGCACGTTGCCATCGGCGTCGACCGCGACGGTCACCTGTGCCGGCTTCGTGTCTTCCTTCTGACTGCTTGCATGCGGCAGGTCGATTTTCACTGCGTGGCGGATCACGGGAATCGTCACCATGAAAACGATCAGGAGAACCAACATGACGTCGACGAGCGGCGTCATGTTGATTTCGTTCATCAGGCCGTCGTCATCGTCGCCGGCGAAGGGGCTCATTGCCATCTCTGTGCCTCGTCGTTCAGTGGGCGCTTCAGTTGGCGCGCGTGGCGAGACGCAGCCCGTCGCGCTTGGTGGAGGACAGGCGCGCGCCTGTTACGAAGAAGGCGTGCAGGCCATGCGCGAAGCGGCTCAGCTTGGCGACGATCGCCTTGTTCGCACGCGTGAGAGCGTTATAGCCGAGCACGGCCGGAATCGCAACGAAGAGACCGAATGCGGTCATGATGAGCGCTTCGCCGACAGGACCGGCCACCTGATCGATCGACGACTGGCCGCTCGCGCCGATGGCAAGCAGCGCGTGATAAATGCCCCACACGGTGCCGAACAGACCCACGAAAGGCGCGGTGCTGCCGACCGAAGCGAGAATCGCCAGACCGCTCTGCATGCGCGCGACGCTTTCGTCCATGGTGTCCTTCAGGCAGCGCGTGACCCAGTCGGACACGTCCATGCGATCGTGCAGATGCGGCTGCGTCTGGTGATGATGATCGGCCGCTTCCTGACCCGACAGCGCAAGGGCGAGGAACGGGTTGTCATGCGGCGTGGACGAGCCGGCGCCGAGTTTCTTGACGCCGTCGGCGAGGTCGTCCGAATGCCAGAACGCCTGTTCCGCATTTTTCGTGAGGCGGTTCAGGCGCATCACGTTCCAGCCCTTGATGACGATCACGCTCCACGACATCACCGACATCACCAGCAAGGCGAGCGCGATGCCGCGCGTGACGAAATCCCCTTGCGCCCACACGTGCGCCAATCCGTAGTTTTGCATTGCCATTCCTTTATTTTGAAATCCGCTTCAATCTTCCAGATTGAAGTTGTAAGGCTGAGTGTAGGCGGCCCGCACGGGCTGGCCGTATTCGAGATAGGGCTTGCACGCGCTCGCATGCGCGGCGGCGAGCGCGGCGTCGTCGAGACGGCTGAAGCCGCTGCTCTTCTTCAATTCGATGTTCTCGAGCTTGCCGGTGAGACCGACCACGAACTTCACGTACGCGGTGCCGGTTTCGCCGCGACGGCGCGACAGCGCCGGGTAGTCGGGCTTCGCGATGTTGCAGTCGAGGTGCGAGACGTTTTTCGGCGCGGCGATGTCCATTGTCTGACGGCCGATGGCGGGCGCGGCGGGCGGCGTCGCCGGAGCGGCCGGCGCCGGCAGTGTCGGCGGAGCCGGTTGCGCGGCCGCGACGGGTGCAGGCGACGGCGCAGGCGCCTCGTGCAACGGAGCAGGAGCGGGCTTTTGCGCCAGCTTCGGCTGCACCTTCGGCTTGCTGCGAACCGGCGGCGCGGGCGTGGGCGGCGGCGGCGCGACCGACTGCACCACGGCCGGCGCGGCAAGAGGCGCGGGCGGCAGCAATTGAGCGGTCATCACGCGCGACTCGAGCGCCGGCTGCGCCGGCTCATGGCGCAGCGTCAGGATCACGGCGAGCAACACGACGTGAACCGCCGCAACTAGGGCGGTTGCAGTCAGCACGCGGGGATTCATTCGAGTGGACGAAGCCGGCGCGGCGCCGGCTGAAACGGTATGCGAAGCCTGCATGTTAGCGTGACAGCGCGCTGTGGATGCAGCATGCGCGACAAAACATGGTCATGTTCGGAAGATCAGCAGCGAGATACACAAGGTGGTCACGAAACCAATCAGCAATTCCATCTGAACTCCTTTGACGGACGAGCGGTAGCTGGCTGGTAGCGAACTGGCTTGCTGACGGCAGTGGATTAACTCACTGGCGGTGGCTCAGCCAGCAAGGCGGGGAGCGGAAGCGGCGCTGCAGGCGGATCATGCGGCCTTGGGCCGCATGCCGGAGCCGCGCTTACGCCGCTTTGCGTTCGTAAAACGTCACCGGCATAGCCGTGGGCTGCTGATGGTGCTCGAAGCCGCAGCGGCTTGCGCATACGCCGCTTTGCATCATCACGTCGCGCACCGAGTCCGCACATTTGCCGCAGCAGGTGGCTACGCCGAGTTCGAACTGCAACTCGTCGAACGAGTCGACGCCTTCCGCGATCGAGGCACGGATCTTTCGGTCAGACACAGACTTGCAGACACAGACAATCATGGTGAGGCGTCATAGCTAACGTTAATGCGAATTATTATCATTTTGTTTGAGCCGTTTGGCAAGCGCCATGGACGGATTTTTGTAACAAAACCAGACTCTTAGAAGGGTTTCGGCGCTTGAGCGGCGCCCCCCGGTGGGCGATGTGCAGCGCCGGCGAAGTGGTCAAACGGCATGAAACCGGGCGAAAACTCGCCCAGAAAACACGTCGCAGAGGCGCTCAGACGGGCTGCGAGGCCAGCGCCGCGGTGCGGCGCGAAGGAATCAGCACGCGTTCGACGTGCGCGTCGATGTCGAGCAGCGTCGCGACAAGTTGCCGCAGATGCGTGCCGTTGTCGGTGGAATAGAAGCGGGGCCGCGGGGCGCCCGCCGCTTGCGGTGCCGCGCGCATGCCGTGCTGCTCGAGCACGCGCTCGAGCTGACGGGCAATGGCCAGGCTCGTGTCGACGAGCGCCATCCGGTCGCCGACGATGTCGCGGATCGCCGCGTCGAGAAACGGATAATGCGTGCAGCCGAGCACGAGCGTATCGGCACCGGCCTCGAGCATCGGCTGAAGATAGCTGGCGAGCAACGCGCGCAGCTCCGCCGAACCGACGTCGCAGCGCTCGACCGCCTGCACGAGCCCGTGACCGGGCTGGCAGATAAAGCGGCAATCGGCGGCGTAGCGCGCGAGCAGTGCCTGGAAGCGGGCGCTGCGCAGCGTGACCTGGGTGGCCAACACGCCGGCCACCCGGGTTCTGGATTGCAGGGCGGCCGGCTTGACGCCCGGCTCGACGCCGACGAGCGGAATGGGCAGCTTTTCGCGGACGAGCGCGATGGATTGCGCCGTGGCCGTATTGCAGGCCACGACGAGCGCTTTGGCGCCCTGCTTGACGAGCCACTCGCCGATGGCGAGCGTGCGGTCGGCGATGAAATCGTCGTCGCGCTCGCCGTACGGCGCGTACAGCGAGTCCGCGACGTACAGCAGCGCCTCGTCAGGCGACTGCGCCCGAACCGCTCGCAACACCGACAAGCCGCCGAGACCCGAGTCGAAAATGCCGACCGGCGCGCGCGAAGCGGCGCCAGGAGAAGCGATTGATGCATTCGGAGTCGATGATTCTGCGGGCATAGGCGAGGGAGGCACTGCGGCGCGCGTTCAGGCAAAGCGTGGCAGGTCGGGTGTATCAGGGGGAAATCGTGACGAGTGAAGCCGGCAAGTATATCGTCACCCCGTCGCCAACCCGTCGGCACCAAGTCGGCACCAAGTCGCCAGCGCGGCGCATGCTATCCCGCAAGAGGAGCGTCATGCGCCGGCGCGGGCATTGGCCGGCTATCCGTTCAGGACTCCACCGAGCCCATGGCGCTTTGCTGGTAGTTCTGAATGCCGACCTTGTCGATCAGGTCGAGTTGGGTTTCGAGCCAGTCGATATGTTCTTCGGTGTCGTCGAGAATCTTCACGAAGATTTCACGCGAGATGAAATCGCGCACCGACTCGCAATAGGCAATGGCTTCCTTGCAGGTGCTTTGCGAAATCTGCTCCAGCTTCAGGTCGCATTCGAGAATTTCTTTGGTTTCCTCGCCGATCAGAAGCTTATGCAGGTCTTGCAGATTCGGCAGACCGTCAAGCATGAAAACCCGTTCGATCAGCCAGTCGGCGTGCTTCATTTCGCCGATCGACTCGTCATATTCATGCTTGCCGAGTTTCTCGAGACCCCAGTGCTTGTACATCCGCGCATGCAGGAAATACTGATTGATCGCGGTCAGTTCGTTCTTCAACTGCGCGTTGAGATACTCGATAACTTTCTTGTCGCCTTGCATGATCTTTCCTTTATGGGAACTTCAATTTTTCAACAACAATAAACGCCATACCTGAAAAAGCCAAGCGGACAGAACATCTTTTGACGTCGTTCCGGGCGTTGCACGCCATGCATGCCGTTCCATGAAAAAAGCCGGGACAGTGGCCCCGGCTTGTCATGACACGCTATGCGCGCGAGCAGCGAATCAGGCCGTGGCGACCGGAATCTTGCCGATTTTCGCCTGCCATTCCTTCGGGCCGGTCTGGTGCACGGACGTGCCGTTCGAATCGACCGCGACCGTGACCGGCATATCCTGCACGTCGAATTCGTAGATGGCTTCCATGCCGAGATCTTCGAATGCGAGCACCTTCGCGCTGCGAATGGCCTTCGACACGAGATACGCGGCGCCGCCCACGGCCATCAGATACGCGGCCTTGTGCTTCTTGATGGCCTCGATGGCGACCGGGCCGCGCTCGGCCTTGCCGATCATCGAAATGAGGCCGGTTTGCGCGAGCATGGTCTCGGTGAACTTGTCCATGCGCGTGGCGGTGGTGGGGCCTGCGGGGCCGACCGCTTCGTCGCGCACCGGATCGACCGGGCCGACGTAATAGATCACGCGGTTCGTGAAGTCGACCGGCAGCTTTTCGCCCTTGGCCAGCATGTCGGCGATGCGCTTATGCGCGGCGTCGCGGCCCGTCAGCATCTTGCCCGACAGCAGCAGCGTCTGGCCCGGCTTCCACGAAGCGACTTCTTCCGGCGTCAGCGTATTCAGGTCGACGCGCTGGCTGGTTTCCGTGTTCGGTTCCCACTGCACCTTTGGCCATGCGTCGAGCGAGGGCGCTTCGAGCTTGGCGACGCCCGAGCCGTCCAGTGTGAAGTGGGCGTGGCGCGTGGCCGCGCAGTTCGGGATGATCGCGATCGGCTTGGAGGCGGCGTGCGTGGGCGCAGCCATGATCTTCACGTCGAGCACGGTGGCAAGACCGCCGAGACCTTGCGCGCCGATACCGAGCGCGTTGACCTTCTCGTGCAGTTCCACGCGCAGTTCTTCGATCCAGTCTTTCGGGCCGCGTGCGATCACGTCCTGAATGTCGATCGGGTCCATCAGCGATTCCTTCGCCATGACCATCGCTTTCTCAGCCGTGCCGCCGATGCCGATGCCGAGCATGCCCGGCGGGCACCAGCCGGCGCCCATGGTCGGCACGGTCTTCAGAATCCAGTCGACGATCGAGTCCGACGGATTCAGCATCGCGAACTTCGACTTGTTCTCCGAGCCGCCGCCCTTGGCCGCGACCTGCACGTCGACCTTGTCGCCCGGCACGATCTCGTAGTGGATCACGGCCGGCGTGTTGTCCTTCGTATTCTTGCGGGCGCCTTCCGGCGGGCTCACGATCGATGCGCGCAGCACGTTGTCCGGATTCAGATAACCGCGGCGCACGCCTTCGTTGATCATGTCCGTGACGCTCATGGTCGCCGGACCGGACTCGCTCGCCCAGCGCACGTCCATGCCGACCTTCACGAATACGGTGACGATGCCCGTGTCCTGGCAAATCGGGCGCTTGCCTTCGGCGCACATGCGGCTGTTGGTGAGGATCTGCGCAATCGCATCTTTCGCGGCCGGGCTCTGTTCGAGTTCGTACGCGCGGCCCAAGGCCTGAATGTAATCGAGCGGATGGTAGTAGCTGATGTATTGCAGCGAATCAGCAATGCTCTGGATCAGATCTTCCTGTTTGATGACGGTCATGGCTAAGCTCGGTGGGGACGGTGGCGCATTGTTCTGTTCGCAGGCTGTGCGGTCAGTCGTGCGCTTTCAGGGGAGAGGAACTGGCGGAACCCAGCGGCTGCAAGTCCGCGGGTTCCTGAAAATGGCTGGGATGCGTGTGCGTGGTCAGGCGGTCGACAAAAGCCATCACGAGCGCGGAGACAAGGAACGCGACGTGGATGATGACCTGCCACATGATAGTGTGCGTGGTGTTCTGGTCCGGGCTGATAAACGTTTTCAGCAAATGGATCGACGAGATGCTGATGAGCGCCATGGAAAGCTTCACTTTCAGCACGCCGGCGTTGACGTGGTCGAGCCATTCCGGTTCGTCCGGATGACCCTCGACACCGAGCCGCGACACGAAGGTTTCATACCCGCCGATGATTACCATGATCAGCAGGTTCGATATCATGACCACGTCGATCAGGCCCAGCACGACGAGCATGATGTTGGTTTCGTTGAGCGTCATGGACGCCGTGACGAGATGCCAGACTTCCTTCAGAAACAGCACGACGTAGACAGCCTGGGCGACGATGAGGCCGAGGTAGAGCGGCACCTGCAGCCAGCGGCTCATGAAGATGATGACAGGCAGCGGGCGCATGGGGCGGCGCGGGCGCGCGGAGTCGGGTCGCGAAGCGGACATAGGCAGGAGTCGGATCTAACGCAGGTGACGGAACAGGGGCCAATGTGCTGGGTCCGCGTGCGGATCACGCGCGCGGATCGGCACGCAAAGCGAGGCGCGCACGAAGCGGCGCGGGCGGACGGCAGTGCAGCGAGCCGCCGGCGACGCTCGTGTCAGGCGCGCTATTGTACAGCGTCAGGCCGATTTGCTGCGGCGCGGCGGGCGGGGCGGGCGCGCGGCGGCGGGCTCTACACGCGGACGGCTCTGAGCTCAGCATCACTGTCCCGACGCTCGCGGGCAAGCTGCATCATCAGCGTAGCGATTCAAACTGGAATCAGAGCAGGTAGTTCAGTTAGCATTGTATTAGGCGCTTCAACGCAGCATTCGATCCGGCATGGAATGGCTGCATGATGCAGGCGCCTCCATACGCGGGTGCAGCAATAGCCGGCGAGCCTCGTCGAAAGCGTCGTACGAATCGCGTTAGGGTTTTTGCGGGCATGCCGGCGCGGCGCGCGTAAGTGGCTGGTAAGTTGCACCGCTTATGGTTGAACACGAGAGCGGACGTGGCCTCATTCACATTCATGCTGCATGGCCGCATGGATGAGATGGAGGCAGCGGGCCGCGGCGTGGCGATCCATCGCGGGTCGCTCGCGCGAGGGCGGGAGACAGCGCGCCGTGAATCGCAAGCCGGTTGCGGCGCTCAACATGACATGGCGCACCCCGTGTGCGCCGGCACAGGTTTTCATCTTCACCAAGGGGTTGTCGATGTCTGCGATTGAATCGGTTCTTCAGGAACGCCGTGTTTTCCCGCCCTCCGCTGAGACAGCGGCCGGCGCCACGATCTCCGGCATGGACGCTTACCATGCGCTGGCCGCCGAGGCCGAACGCGATTACGAGGGCTTCTGGGGGCGTCTTGCCCGCGAAACGCTCAGTTGGAACACGCCGTTCACGAAGGTGCTGGACGAATCCAACGCGCCGTTTTACACGTGGTTTGAAGACGGCCAGCTGAACGCGTCGTACAACAGCATCGACCGTCACGTGGAAGCGGGCAACGGCGGGCGCGTCGCGATCATCTTCGAGGCGGACGACGGCACCGTCACCAACGTCACCTATCAGGATCTGCTGCAACGCGTATCGCGCTTTGCGAACGCGCTGAAAAAACGCGGCGTGAAGAAGGGTGATCGCGTGGTCATCTACATGCCGATGTCGATCGAAGGCATTGTCGCGATGCAGGCCTGCGCGCGCATCGGCGCCACGCATTCGGTCGTGTTCGGCGGCTTCTCGTCGAAGTCGCTCAACGAGCGGCTCGTCGACGTGGGCGCGGTCGCACTCGTGACGTCCGACGAGCAGATGCGCGGCGGCAAGGCGCTGCCGCTGAAGAACATCGCCGACGAAGCGCTCGCCATGGGCGGCTGCGACGCGGTGAAGAGCGTGATCGTCTACAAACGCACGGGCGGCAAGATCGCATGGAACGAAGGCCGCGACCTGTGGATGCATGAACTGTCGCAAGCGGAGTCCGATCAATGCGCGCCCGAATGGGTCGGCGCGGAGCATCCGCTCTTCATCCTGTATACGTCGGGGTCGACGGGCAAGCCGAAGGGCGTTCAGCACAGCACCGGCGGCTATCTGCTGTGGGCCGCGCAGACGATGAAGTGGACCTTCGACTGGAAGCCCTCCGACGTATTCTGGTGTACGGCCGACATCGGCTGGATCACCGGCCATAGCTACATCACGTATGGTCCGCTCACGCTCGGCGGCACCCAGGTCGTGTTCGAAGGCGTGCCCACCTATCCGAACGCCGGCCGCTTCTGGGACATGATCGCGAAGCACAAGGTGTCGCTGTTCTATACGGCGCCCACGGCCATCCGCTCGCTGATCAAGGCGTCCGAGGCGGATCAGAAAGTGCATCCGAAGAGCTATGACCTGTCTACACTGCGCATCATCGGCACGGTAGGCGAGCCGATCAATCCGGAAGCGTGGGTCTGGTATCACGAGAATGTCGGCGGCGGACGTTGCCCGATTGTCGATACGTGGTGGCAAACCGAAACCGGCGGTCACATGATTACGCCGCTGCCGGGCGCCACGCCGCTCGTGCCGGGTTCGTGCACGCTGCCGCTGCCGGGCATCATGGCCGCGGTCGTCGACGAAACGGGCCAGGACGTGCCGAACGGGCAGGGCGGCATTCTCGTGGTGAAGCGGCCCTGGCCTTCCATGTTGCGCAACGTCTGGGGCGATCCGGACCGCTACAAGAAGAGCTATTTCCCCGAGGAGCTGGGCGGCAAGCTGTATCTCGCGGGCGACGGCGCCGTGCGCGACAAGGAAACCGGCTACTTCACGATCATGGGCCGCATCGACGACGTGCTGAACGTGTCCGGTCACCGTCTCGGCACGATGGAGATCGAGTCGGCGCTGGTGTCGAACCCGATCGTCGCCGAAGCCGCGGTGGTGGGCCGTCCGGATGCGACGACCGGTGAAGCGGTGTGCGCCTTCGTCGTGTTGAAGCGCGCGCGTCCGGAAGGCGAGGAGGCGGTCAAGCTCGCCAACGAACTGCGCAACTGGGTCGGCAAGGAAATCGGCCCGATCGCGAAGCCGAAGGACATTCGCTTCGGCGAGAATCTGCCGAAAACGCGCTCGGGCAAGATCATGCGCCGTCTGTTGCGTTCGCTCGCCAAGGGCGAGGCGATCACGCAGGACGTCTCCACGCTGGAGAATCCGGCCATTCTGGACCAGCTCGGCGAGTCGCTGTAAGGCTTGGTACGCGGTTGCGGCGCCTATGAAAGGGTGGGGCGTGTCGAGCGACGCGCCTGTCGCCCGGCGCCGCCATCCGGCATCGCGCGGACAATCCTAATTGCCTGTGCGGTGCCTTTTTGATACATAGGCGCATGGCCGCGCCGCACTCCATCCCTCACGCCACGCACAATCCTGCGCCCGAACCGCCCGCGGTCTCGGAGGCGTTGGCGCGCGCGCACCGGAAGTACTGGCGTTTCAATCTTGCGCTGATTGCCGCGTTGATGACGGTCGGCTTCGCGGTGTCGTTCCTGTTGCCGCTTGCCGCGCCCGCGCTCGCGGACGTGCGCTTTGCCGGCTTCAGCTTGCCGTTCTATTTCGGCGCCCAAGGCGCAATCCTGATCTATCTTGCGCTGATCGTCGTCTACATTGTGTCGATGCAGCGCGCCGACCGCCAGTTGCAACGCGCCTTCGAAGCCGACGCCGACGCGCTCGCGCAAGCTGTTGCCACTCACGTGGAGAATGGCGGCGCGAACGGTGCGAATGGTGCGAACGGTGCGAATCGTGCGAATGGTGCGAATGGTGCGAATGGTGCGAATGGTGCGAATGGTGCGAATGGTGCGAATGGTGCGAGTGGTGCCAGCCCCGCGAATGACACGAATGCCGCCCATGAAAGTTTAACGACGAAGCGCCAGGCCGCGGCGGATTCCGGCGCGCGCGGATCCTGAGCCGATGAAGCTCACGAACCGGCTCATCCGCTCGTACGCGTTCTATACGCTCGGCTTCCTGCTTTTCATCTACGTGATGTGGCGCATCGAGCGCACCACGGGTCCGGGCATGTGGATCGGCTATGTGTTCCTGTTCGTGCCGATTGCCGTGTACGCGGTGATCGGTTTGCTGTCGCGCACGTCAGATCTCGTCGAGTATTACGTGGCCGGGCGGCGCGTGCCGTCGGCGTTTAACGGCATGGCGACTGCGGCCGACTGGCTGTCGGCGGCATCGTTCATCGGCCTCGCCGGCTCCATTTACGCCACGGGCTACGACGGCCTTGCTTATCTGATGGGCTGGACGGGCGGCTATTGCCTCGTGGCGTTTTTGCTCGCGCCGTACGTGCGCAAGCTCGCGCGCTACACCATTCCGGATTTCCTCGGCACGCGTTTTTCGAGCAATGCGGTGCGTGCGCTCGCGGCCTTATCGGCGATTCTGTGTTCGTTCGTCTATCTCGTCGCGCAGATCCAGGGCGTCGGCCTCATTGCGACGCGCTTCATTGGCGTCGACTTCGCCGTCGGCATTTTCTGCGGGCTCGCGGGCATACTCGTGTGCTCGTTTCTGGGCGGCATGCGCGCGGTGACGTGGACGCAGGTCGCGCAGTACATCATTCTGATCGCCGCGATTCTGATTCCGGTTTCGATGATTGCGCATAAGGACGGTCTCGGCTGGGTGCCGCAGCTGAGTTACGGCCGCCTGATGGAGCGCATGGAGAGTCTCGAGAAACAGGTGCGCGACGAGCCGCTCGAGCAGACCGTGCGCGACGACTATCGCCGCCGGGCCGCGCTGATGCAGCAACGGCTCGACATGCTGCCGCATTCATTCGTCGAAGAAAAACTGCGGCTCACGCAGCAGGTCGCCGACCTGCGGCGCCGCAATGGTCCGCTGCGCGAGATCAAGGAGCGCGAGAAAGCGCTCGAGCAGTTTCCGCGCGATGCCGCCGCCGCGCAGGTGGTGTGGACCCAGCAGCGCGACGAAATGCTGCTGCGCGCGGCGCCGCCGCTGCCGATGCACGAGCCGTTTCCGGCTGCCGCCGATGACGACCGGCGCATGCATGAGCGCAATTTTCTTTCGCTGCTGCTGTGCCTGTCGCTCGGCACGGCGAGCCTGCCGCACATTCTGACGCGCTATAACACGACGACGTCGGTGGCGTCGGCGCGGCGCTCCGTCGGCTGGACGCTGTTTTTTGTGGCGATGTTCTACGTGACCGTGCCGGTGCTCGCGGTGCTGATCAAGTACGAGATTCTGACGAATCTGGTGGGACATCACTTCGCCGATTTGCCGCAGTGGCTCACGCAATGGCGCAGGGTCGAGCCGACCCTGATCAGTCTTGCGGATACGAACGGCGACGGCATCGTGCGATGGAGCGAGGTTCAGATGCAGCCCGACATGGTGGTGCTGGCCGCGCCGGAAATTGCGGGCCTGCCGTACGTGATGTCCGGGCTGATCGCGGCGGGCGCGCTGGCGGCGGCGCTGTCCACGGCCGATGGTTTGCTGCTCACGATCGCCAATGCTTTGTCGCACGACGTGTATTACCACATGGTCGACCCCGGCGCGTCGAGTCAGCGGCGCGTGACGATTTCGAAGATTCTGCTGCTGGGCGTGGCGCTGTTCGCGTCGTATGTGGCGTCGCTGAATACGGGCAATATTCTGTTTCTGGTGGGCGCGGCGTTTTCGCTCGCGGCGTCGAGCCTCTTTCCGGTGCTCGTGCTCGGTGTGTTCTGGAAGCGCACGACGCGCCTCGGCGCGGTGGCGGGCATGCTCGCGGGGCTGCTGGTGTGCATCTACTACATTGTCTCGACGTATCCCTTCTTCGCGCAGATGACGGGCTTTGCGGGACCCCGCTGGTTCGGCATCGAGCCGATCAGCTCGGGCGTGTTCGGCGTGCCGGCGGGCTTTCTGGTGGCGATCGGCGTGAGTCTGCTGGATCACAAGCCGGATGCTTATACGAAGGCGCTGGTGGACTACATTCGCCATCCATAGACACGTTTCTCATGAGGGTCTGGCGGACGGCGCGAAGTTTGCTATAATTCGGCTCCCCGCGGAGAGATGGATGAGCGGTTTAAGTCGCACGCCTGGAAAGCGTGTATAGGTTAATAGCCTATCGGGGGTTCGAATCCCCCTCTCTCCGCCACCTTACACAGCAAGGCTTTCAGCGATCTCGCAATGAGTCGCGTATACCATAGAAGCATAGGTATACTATTGGAACGGCCAGATTCCCATCGTTTATCGCTCGAATACCCCCATGAAAAACGGAGCAGTCTGCCTATCCGATGTGGCAGCTAGAGCGACGCATATCGAACTGGCTTGCACGCGTTGCGACCGGCACGGCAGGTATCGACTCGAAGGACTGATCCGGCAATTCGGACCTGACCTGGGGATTCCGGACCTTGCCGAACAAGTAGCGCCGTGTCCCAACAGAAACGCGAGCAACTTCAACGTGCGTTGCGATGTGTTTTATCCTGGGCTTGGCGCTCTGATGCGAGGCGAGAAGGACGAATAGACGAGGCGAAGGCCCGAATCATGCTGGTCGCAAGGCGAGGAGGTGACGCCATGTTCGAGTACAGCAACCCTGAAGCGATTCTGGAAGTCGTTCTGCCCGACCGGACCAAGCGGAACGAGCACGGGCATACGCTGGACGATGACTTTCAGCATTTTTGCGCGGTCACAGGCTGCCCGAAGGACGAAGCATGGGCGAAGCTGGCTCTGGCGTGGGGATGGAGGTCTGGCGAGACCAAGGACGGCCGGGATCTGGGGGAGGTAGCCAAACGATGAAAATTCGCCAACTTCAGCGACGCGCGAAGCGGCCTGATTTCCGCATGTCGCGGATGAGGGGAACGCTTGTAGTCGAAGTAAAAAGCGCAGCTGCTGTAGCACGGTTCTTCGGGACGACTGCCGAAGAAGATCGAAGGGCCGCCGAATTCTTTGGGGATGGGAAAGGGATTTGACGCGCTGCCGAACGGCAGGCCATGGGGAGGAAGTGTGAAGGTATCGGAACTGGAAGGACCTAGACTTGACTATCAGGTGAAGCGTGCGCTTCGATTTGAGGGCCGCGTGGGAATGACGAATCAACCCACGGTCGCAATCAGTTATTCGACGGATTGGGATGCAGCCGCGCCCATTATAAAAAACCATATCGCATACAGGTCAGGACCTGGAGATGGCGTTTATTCGGCTTTTTTGATCACGAAGAATGAAAACGAAGATACGCACCTGCAGATTGGACCGACACCCCTAATCGCAATGATGCGTTGCTATGTGGCCAGTGTTTATGGGGATGAAGTTTGATGCGCCGCAGAAAGCGGGTAAGTGATGTGCGCTCATGGGGCGGGAGGACTAATGGGAGTCGTAGAAATCGACCTATATAAGACGATCGCGCCGGAGCCCTACAGCTCGTCATGGTTCTGGCCAGTCCGAATGGATGATGAAACGCTGGACTTCTTAGCGCTCGGATGGCCCGGCTGCACGCCAATACGGGGCTATCACGCCGGCCCGAAGTCTTGCATCACGGTCTGGCATCGAGGCGAGATCAAGACATTCGAGATTGACTGGAATTCGATGGTTCCGCTTGGTGAGAGTAACGTCCGGGAAGTGCAGGACTTTCAGTTTCGGTGGGAATATTGATCGCCGCGAACGGGCGAATAGAGAGGGGTGTTTCAGCACTCTTTGGAAAAGTACTGAAAGGAGGGGGTGTGACGCTAGACGAACTGATGAACGATCCGACACCGCGCTTTGTGCGCATGGTGTCGCATGAGCCGAAGGACGGCTACTTCTGGAACGACTATTTCGAGCACTACGAGGAGGGCGACGCTCTGTTTCGCGCGAGGATCAAGGCTGCATATTCCGCCGAGGAATGGCGAGGGCCGACCCACGAAGGGCCGACCTGTGCATCAAGCTAGCGCGGCAATGACTCGCGCAATCGAGTGGTCACGCACATTGGGAAACGGCAGCACGGGTTTGCCGATATGCGTCAGCAACCCGGCGTGATGCCACCCTGGCGGGACGTCTGGAACCAAGTCCAGTCCATTCTTATAGAGATGAACCGGGACCTTCGCGAGTAGCGTCCGGATGGTTAGATCGGGGCTCACGCGCGGCGGCTCGAATCCGAACACGGCGGCCGGCGGATTGCCCGATACGGTCATGTCCATGGCGGCCATCAGCGCAATGGCCGCGCCTAGACTGTGTCCGACGAGCGTTACCGGCCGCCCAGCGACAGCGGCGAGCACCGAAACTGAGATAGCTCGCCATGCATCGAGAAACCCGCGGTGAACCTCGCCAGCTCCGGGCACCGCGACGGGCAGCACGTCGAAATCCGCGCCCCAGCAATCTGCATTGTCCGTTCCCGGAAAGGCGACGCAAAGCCCCGCCGATGTCTGCCTGACAATCGCTCGAGAGGCGCTATCCGGATCGCCAATGTCTGGCTTGGCGGTGTATGCCTCCTGTGCGAGCTTTGCGTAGTCCAGCGGCGACATTACTGGCTCGCCGCGACCGGAGCCGAGGCCGGAACAGCCGTCGCGATGAGCTGATCGACCAGCGCCTGAACCATCGGGCCGAACGTCTGGAGGCCGAGCAGGATTGCGGGCTGATTCGGCAACGCCGGGACGCCCTGAACAATCGCAATCGCGGCCGGCAGCAGCGAGTCATGAAACAACTTCAGATCGGTCACGTTCAGCGTGCCGCCTGCCTTGCAGATCGCCTGATTGGCGGGCAGGATGGTGTTCGTGATTGCGGACTGTTGCTCTGCGTTGAGCAGGGGCGAAGCAGCAATGATCGCGAGATCGCCGTTGACGATCGTGCAGCCGGTCTGGAATTGCTGTTGAACGGTCGGCAGCGAGTTGCAGGCAACGAGCATGGCAAAGCAAGCGGACAGGGCTAGGCCTGCCGCGATACGCAGCATCTTCATTTGGTGAGCCTTTACGGGAGTTGTAGCGGTAGGATTACTGCGCGGCGGGGACTTGCTTGGCTGCTGAACGGGCGGCCCATGCGTTATAGCCAGCATGGATAGCGGCCACGATCGCGCCGGCAATCAGGCCAGAGAGATTTGCCGGGACCGAGCCATGAAAGCCGTGCAGCGCCCAATCTACGGTCGGAATCAGGTCGGCAGCACTGACCGTCAGGCCGCCGCTAATCATTGCCTTGTACATGGTTACTCCTTGGTTTTGTGACGCGCTTCGAGCTCGTCAGGGCTGAACACAAAGCCGTCTACGAATGGGAAGGCTTGCAGTAAAAAGATCGGGCCAGTGATCGCGTGCACGCCGTGGTTCTTCTCGCGATGCAGGTGCTTGTGGAGTACCAGCATCGCCTGCGCGCTATCAACGAATGTTTCAGGGAAAGCGGGATCGAACGCTTCGAAGTCAAAGCCGCGCCACTTGAAGAACTCGACAATCCAGAAGATCAGGAAGCCTTCGACGGGCGCCATTTCGCCGGTCGGCTCCCAGGTGTATGGATCGAGAACGGGGAGTTCCTTAACCGTGCCGAGCGCAATGCCCTTCACGATGTCCCATCGCACAGCATTCTGAAATGCATATTCGAGCGTGGCGTGGTGATACTCGACATCTTCAGACTGCCCAGTAATGGCGCAACGCAGGCCAGCTTTCTTGCCGTCGCGCTTGGTCTTCAGGAAGGTCTTCGATTCCGTGCGCGCGTCGTGATCGGGATAGAAAATATCCTCGGATGCGACAGCCTTATGCTCGTGTTCGTTTTCCATAGGCGTAAAAAAACCGCCTCGCGGGCGGCTTGTCTGAAGTGCGTTTTGTTAAACAACCGGCCGCATCTGGAAGTCTGAGAAATACACATCCCCACTCGCCGATCCGCTGCTCGCATCGAACACCATGCGAACGTAACTGCTTATCGATGTCACGCCAGATTGCAGCGGGAATGGAGGGGTTCGTAGCCGACCAGACACCGCAATGGCGGGCATCTTGAAACTGGTTTGCCGCACCATATCGACCGCCTGATGAGGCGTTGCTGGGCCGATTTCGGCCATCTGCAATTCAAGGCCGATCAGGTTGACCGGAGCCGATACGAACTGGACTGCGCATGAAAGCTCGACCGTGGTTCCCGCGGCGACATACGCCGAAGGGTTGGTCGTCGGCTGAAGGATGTACGTTTCTGCGGACGATCCCACGCCAGTGATATTCACCGTGACGCGCTGACGCTCCCCCGAAGTTGGGCCATCGGTACGAGGGTTTTCCTTTGCGCCGGAGAACGTGAGCGACGTGGAGGTCCCCGCGCCGCGGTACAGCTTGAATCCCGTCGCGATCTGGCCGGTTGGTGTCACGCCCGTGTTTGCCACGAGCAGCCCGGCGGTACCGAGCAACGCCGGGTTGGCGTTCAGGATGCCGCGCGGGTTGTTGGTTGAGTCATAGAGATCGGCCGGGCTGCACGAAAAGCGGCGCGGCGGCCACAACTGTGTGATCACGTCCGAAATCGCCTTGCCCAGCCAGTACGCACCGATCATGCTCGGATGCGTACCGTCGTATAGACGATCGCTCAGCGCGCTGCCGGCCGCACCGGCGTAATCCTCCATGTAGTCCTGCGCGTCAATCAGGATGCAGCGCACGGACGAGGGGACTGCATGCTGAGCCTGCGCAAAGCGGCGGATGTAGTCGTTGAACTGATTCTTGACGCCCAACGCATAGGCCGTGATGCCGACGCGGGGATATTCAAGAAGGACAATCGGCTGAATACCGGCCCTCTGCAACGGAATGATGATCTGGTTCGTCCACTGGTCGATCATCGTCGCAATGGGTGTCACCGCCAGGTCGTTCGTTCCGATCAGCACGAAGCAGCGGCTCACGCCCGACGCAATGACGTTCGGCACGCGCGCTGCGCACTGCGCGATGGTGTCGCCCGATTTGCCGAAGTTCAGAGTATCGTCGAAGTGGAAGCGCTGGCCTGAGAGAAAGCGGGCCCAGTTCAGATAACCGTTGGCCGCAAACTGCGTGATTGTGGGCGCCGTCGAAATGAAGGCGTCCGAGACCATGTCAGTCCGGCTATCGCCGAGCGCTGCGACTGCATTCTCATGCAATCGGCTGACGGTCAGCGGCGCATATCGAGCATCTGCAACTGATTTACTCAGGCTCGGCGCGTCAAGAATCCCCATGTGTTACCTCAAGTGATGGTGATAGCGGGCTGAGCCGTAACGGCGCCGTTAGAGTCTCGAGTGACTGCCGGCTGAGTGACCGTGTGCGTCACGTTTCCGTTGACGTAGGTCGCATGCCATGCGTCGATGGCGCCCGGGAATGCCGTGCTGGCGGTGTCGGTCGTGAATGTTCCAGTTCCGCCATCCGGCCAGACGATGCTTGCTGTAACGATTGCCTCGTTGGCGTCGCGTGTCGCGGACACAAGCCGGAAGGCGCTCGAATACGCCCATTCCAGAAGGTTTTGAGGCAGCAATGCGGCTAGTGCCGTGCCCACGGTCGACGAGGCACTGGACGCGCTGGCCGCTGCGGCACTAGCGCTTGCAGCAGAAGCCGATACGGCCTGGGTGATCTGCTGATTGACCGCGGCACTCAACGTGCCGAGCTGCACAACCTGAATCGTCCCGCCATTCACGCTGATGGATAGCGAACTCATACGGTTGTCCTCGGATCAAGCGAAACGATGCCCTCGAGCAGATAGCCGACATTCCCGCTCGGGTCGGTGTATTTCAGGTCGTACAGACCGAGCCTGAAGACGGGGTAATTCGTCAACGTTGGAAGGGAGGGCAGGCCGGTCGACGTGAGTGAAGAGGTATCGGCGTCAGCGAGAATGACGTCGATAGTCCCCGCAGTTCCGCCCAGGACAATCCTGCTACCCGCTGATGCCGTGCTCGAGACAGTCAGCATCGGAGTGAGTCCGACACCGCGCGCAATAGACAGGGCCATTGAATAGCCCGTCAGGTTCATCGGCGCGCCATTGTCGTCAAGCCAGGTTAGCGACAGCGAGAAATCGCCGCCCTGCTTGATCGTGAAGCTGAAAGAGCCAACGCCCGAGTTTGTCGTGATGGCCATGAGAATCCTGTGAACAGCCTACTGGCTGTATTTGTCGTTTAGCCGGTATGCGGATAAATGCGGAATAGCTGTGGGGCGGATATTTCAGGCCATGTCGAGCGACGAGAGCCCGTACTTCTTGATGATCGAAACGATCTTCTGGGCGTAAAGCGGATCTGTCGCGTAACCGGCTGCTGCCACAGCTTGGGCAAAGAGAGCACCGGTCGTGTAAGCGAACGCAGGCTGATACCGCTTGTTCGTCAACAGGAACTGCGCGTGATCGTTGATCGAGCCCAGCCAGTCGTTGTACGCGCGGAATTTGGCCGTGATGGTGATCGTCTTGCCATTGACCACTTCATTTGTGATCTGCGACGTGACGGGCCCCTTCCATGATGGATCAGCCTTGATGCCGAACAGATTGAAGCCTGGGCAGTGCGCCCCCCATGCTGATTCAAGGGCCGCTTGTGCGACAGTGAAACTGGCGGGAATCTTGGTTGTCTTTGCGAAGGCTTTAGCGGCCGGCGAGATAGCGGCGATGAAGTCTTGAGGGGTCATGTGAGCGCCCAATAAAAAACCCGCCGAAGCGGGTTGTTACTTGTCGGCCTTGGAATCGAGGCGCCGGTCGAACTTCTCATCCATCGATTCCAACTTCTTGAAGACGGCATCGATTGACTTGCTGAAGCGGTCCATCGCCTTTTCCATTGCGGCGTTTGGTGCGTATGTTTCGGCGACGTGGAGCTTGTAATCGGAGATTTCCTTGCTCTGTGTTTTCAGCGCCTCGTCGTGCGATCGCATCTTTTCGTCCAGTTGCGCTATCGAGCGCTTAAGCACCCATCCGAAGACAGAGAAAACACCAGTGGCGACAGCGCCGCCTACGCCAGCGGAAAGGAAGTCCATCAAGGCCCCGATTCAGAAAAAGAAAAAGCCACAAATGTGGCCGGTCATGTTTATTTGGTGTTGACAACGTACCCTATGGGTACTAAGATTCGCCTCAATGAGCCGCGCACTTCGTGTGGTTCGACACTCCGACAAGGAACGACATCAAATGAAGAACTCTCTTCGTGCGCATTTCTGCGCCTCTGGAACCATCGATGACCTACAAGCCGCCACTCCCAGAAGACCTGGAAAGGCTGAAGAACGAACTGGGCAAGAGCAGCGGCGAAATGGCCGAACTGTTCGGGCTTGCGAGCGGACGGCAGTGGCGACGGTATCTATCAACGGACGAGAACAACAAGCGCGACATGGGCATGCACATGCTCTTCTTCGCGATGGCTCGTCTAGTGCTGCCCCCAGAAGACATCGAGCGCGTCTTGGCTCGAATGCGCAAAGTCGGCGGCATGGTGGATCTGTCGGAGACCACTGGAGAAGATGGCTCGTCGCAGGACTGACCGCATGTCTGGCAGCCTGCGGCGGCGAAAAGCCCGCTGACACGGCAGTTGTGAAGGCTGTTGCGCCTGCGCTGGTATCACCAACCACCCCATCCTCTGAGGCATCAGCTCCGGTTGCTGCATCTACACCCGCAGCATCAGTGCCTGTTGCTTCGGAGCCGGCCGCTTCTACGCCAGCAAGTGATCCGGCGGCCGCCAAAGCGGTCCTGATCGAGATTCATGGCGACGATGCGATGTATGGAGTTTCGCCGCCGTTCTATGCGCCCAACCCGCAGAGCGAGCCGTTTGATACACAGACGCTTCTGCAGGCGCAGTTTGGCAGTACGGTAACGGTCGACAACAGGGCATCGGGTGGGACGTCGAGCACGCTTCTGAACATGATGAATGGCCTCGACGGCGGTGGCCCTCCGTTCGCCCAGCGCATCAAGTCATCGCAAGCGCAGATCGTGCTGGACGCTCACGCGGTCAATGACGATCTGTCACAATCGCTTGGACCGTACACCGACGCGCTTATTGCATGGATTCAAGCCGTCAGAGCAGCAGGGAAGGTTGCTGTGCTGGAGGAGCCGGGCCCGGTTTGCGACGACAGCCGCCCGTATCTCGCGAACTACGTTTCTGTGATGAATAGCGTCGCCGCGCAGTACAACGTGCCGATCGTCAAGCAGTACGAATACCTGCAGACGATCCCGAATCTGTGCTCGCACTACACGGCAGGGATTTACCCAGACAACTTCGTGCTTCAAATCAAGGCTCAGCGCCAGGCTGCAGTGTTGGCGCCGCTCGTCAAAGACCTCATGTAAATAGCATAAACCGGTACGGCGCGGCTACTGATGTAGAATCCGCGCCGTATAAACTCGAACTGAGAGCCCTCACGATGCTGGTCAAAGATCTTATTCGCGACACCGTTTGGACGCCGGGGAAGGACTATGATCCGTCTCACAAGCCCAAAATCTCTGTATTGCTGCCTGCATATAGGCGCGCACAGAGTGGCATGTTTCGACGATGCGTCGAATCGATCCTGTCGCAGACACTCAAAGACATTGAGCTGATCATCATCGATGACGCGAGCACGGATGGAACCGCTGAACAGACCAAAGAGTTTCTGGGAAAAGACGGCCGCGTCAGCTCACTGCGCCACCCCAAGAATATCGGCCTGCCCGCGGTTTCAGAATATGAGGGCTATCTTAAGGCTCGGTCTGATCGAATTGCTTTTGCGTTCGATGACACCATGTTTAACGAAGATGCGCTTGAAAAGCTATTCGAAGCATCGACGAAGTCGCCATACGCCATGATTTATGGGCACGTCGAAATGTCTCTGCGCAACGACGCTACGGGCGATATCGTGACGACTCGGCTCGGCACCCCCCGCTCGCAAGGCATGCTGCGCATCGAAAACTTCATCCCGAACAATGGCGTACTGTTGAGCAAGGAAATCATTGAGGATGTCGGATTCTATGATCCTCACGTCCTCATTGCGCGTCTATGCGATTGGGATCTCTGGCGCCGCATTGCCGAGCGATACGAAGTTAAGGCCGTCGACGTGGCGGTTGGCATAGAGGAAGGTCCGATCACCAACGATAGCCTAGGTCACACCTATGTGCTTGATAACTGGGCAGTCAATGAATGGATGCACACCGCTCGAAACGAGCGTTTGCGACCGTCCAATATGCCCGACTATGAAGTCATGGCGTCGGACCCTTCCCACGGATCGACTACCCAAAGCGTGTCACATGGCCTTGCGGTGAAGCATGCGCAACCTCGCGGTTGGACGCTTCCTGGCGCCCCGGGCTCGACTCATGGCTTGGGTTACATTCTTGTCGTGACGCTGAACTACGACGCTTCGACGTATCTGTACTTCAACATGCTTCCGCCGGAAGTCGCCAAGCGGGTTCGCATTATTTCGGCAAATTCCGGATACGGCGTTGAGGAACTTGCGCGCGCTAGCTTTGTGATTTTCGTACGTCACATCAATGCGTTCAGCGCCTGGATAGCTGCAGCGCGCGCCATGAAAGTGCCGATGTATTACTTCCTGGACGACAACCTCACGTTGCTCGCGAAAACTGGGGAATTGCCTAGCGGCAATGAAAACTATCGTCCCGAGCAATATCGGAAAGATCTTGCTCGTTTCGATGGGGTGTTGTTATCCAGCAAAAATCTACTTGAATACTTCGAAGAAGAGATACTGCACGACAAACTCCACCTATTCCCCGTTGCTTGTCATGACCAGCGATCAATGTTCATCGACTATTACGAAGACAAGCGGCCGGGAGAGTTGGTCATTGCCTGTGCAACAGGATCTCATCGTGCAAAGGGGCTATGGGAGATCGTGTTTCCTGCTATCCAAAAACTGGCGAGCGACGGTCGGAACGTTCACCTTGTTGCGCCGGCCCCAAGCGAAGACGAGTACATGTCTCTGATCGAGAATACCCCAGCGAACTTAAGGGTAACACTCATCCCATTCGAATCTGACTATGTTTTCGCGATGCGCCGTTTCGCGAGGCATGCTCCCGATCTGCTAGTGCACGCGCCCAGTGCGACGGTCAACAATGCTTATAAGACCTTGCATCCGCTCATGTCCGCGCTAATCATGAACGCCGCTCCCGTGCTGCCCGATACAGAGCCATACGATCGCATTCTGGATCGCGGCAATGCAGTTTTTGTGCACGATTCCGCCAAACCCTTGTCCTGGTACAAAGCGCTCGTCAATATCCTGAAGGACAAGACGGTTCTTGACCTGGTTCGCGAAAAGAACGTCCAGTATTGCGCAGAGAACTTCTCGGGGAAAGAAAACGCTGCGGCGCTCGAGGCGATCCTCTCCAAAGTTGGTCACGAGACGACCTGGGAAACTCAAACCTTCCGCCTTCACAACCTTGCGCTGTGGTTCAGGCGCACAGGTGCCGCAGCAGGCGTAACGACATCCTTGGGCAATGTCCCAGGCGTAGTTGAAGGTTGAAGGCGGCGGTTCGCCAGTGGAATCCGAGAGAATCGGGTTTCCAGGACCAACCTCCCGAACAGGGAACCAAGGAGAACCG
>NZ_CADIKB010000043.1 GCF_902859825.1 Paraburkholderia phenoliruptrix
GGATGGTGGTTCGTCTTGCCGTCATTGCCCGGATCCTCTGCTGTGTTCGTGTTAATGTCCGCTTTAACACAGCTTGCGAGTATCACGAAATCGTTCTTGGCTTGCGCATACAGCATGGCTGCTCACGGTAAAACCGGCACTGGCGGACCGCCTGCGTGGGGCACGGTTGTCGCGACATGTCGATGCCGAACGGGCAACGTCAATGCTGTGGCAGATCCTGAGTCTTGAACGTCAGGGCCGTCACCATGATCTGGTCGAGCGCCGCAAGGCGTTGCGCGATCTGCATGGCGGCCTGTACGCCGCTTACATGAAAACGCGCTGATCTGGCGCAACTCGCAGATGATGACTCGTACACCCTCTCACAAGTGGACATTCTCGGCCCGGTTCCGGCGCGGCGCGTTTGGCTGGAAATCCGCGCTTCCGATCCAGCGTCTGAAGGAAGCTGTCACGGAAATCAGGCAGATCGCCCGCAGCGATCACGTCCTCGCGGCTGATGGCGCCGTCACCTTGCTCGAAAAACTGTCGCCTGCGCTTGAACAGGTTGACAGCTCTTCCGGTGCACTCGGCGCCGCCGTGAACCGCACGATCGAGGTGCTTGTGCCGGTCATCGCCGGGGCTGAGCCGACAGCCGCCACGCGGGAGCGCTGGCTCGAGCGTCTGTTCGACGCATTGCAGAACGATCAGATGCCGTATATCGAGTACCTGGGTGATTACTGGGGTGAGCTATGCGCCACGCCCGCAATCGCCTCCACGTGGGCGGACCGGCTACTGCCGGGTACGGCGCGCGTGATGGGCGCCGATGGCGCCGGTGAGCATTTTGCGGGTACGACCGCCTGTCTCAGCGCGCTGCACTGCAGAGCCGCCCCAATCGCCATCACGCGCGGCCGTTTTTCCGATGCAACGACTGCCAACGCATCTATAGCCGTCTGACCGGTACGCCACTCGCACGGTTGCGGTTTGCGGCAAAGGTGCCCGCTTTCGTGCGACTCCTCGGTCAACCGATTCCGCTCGAGGAGGCCAGCCGGCGACTTCGAGTCGACTATACGGCGCTGTCGAACTGGCTGATGCGGTTTCGCGAGTTGATCGCGCATCACGACCCAGACGCCCGATGGGCTTCACGGGTGCTGCTCGGTGTGAAGTACCGACCGGAAGGAACGTGCCCGCATTGCGATTTTCATGGCCAACTCCTCAACGGCGGTTTTGGCGCAGACGGACGCCGCCGCGCACTGTGCCCGCACTGCAAACGGGGCTGGTCTATGGCTCGGGATGCCGAGGGTGCGGAAATTACAGTGCGTGTCGTGAAGGATCTCGCGCTGACTGCGGTCGCACGTCGAAAGCGGGCCGGGCACGATGCGCCGGAACTGGCCAGTGCCGACCATGCAGTGCTCAGCGTTCCACCGAGGACGACCGTTCAGCTAGTTGACGCCCCGGCCGTCCCTGCTCCTCATTCTGGACGTTTCGACTTCAACCAGCCGCTGCGCGCAAACAGCCCATTGCCCCGCCGTCATGTAGAAGACCTGCGCCTCACCACGTTTCTCACAAGCGAAATCAGCCGGGTTTTTTCCGACAACACAGATCCACCTCGCTGTCCGCATTGTGCTGGCATCGATACGCGCCTGTCGAGTCGACCGCGTACATCAACAACTTTGCCGAGTTTTCATTGTCGCGGGTGCACGCGGTACTTTACCCGCGCAACGCGCATGCCGATGGCGAATATGTTGCGAAAGGACATGCTGTTTGCGTTTCTGCCGTGGCTCTCACAACATCGACCGCTCACGCACGCTGCGGCCGAGTTTGGCACGTCGCCGGAAGTGATAAAGGCGCGGGTCGGACGTTTCCGCGTCTGGCTGCTCGAGCTCGACCCTTCGGGGCAGTACGAACAGCGCGTCAAGCTGGGCCTGAAGGTGCCGTGGCCCGTACTTCCGTGTCCGCATTGCCTGGCAGAAGCAACGGCAAGGCCACACGGGTTCAAGCGGACCCGCACGCAATCCGCGCTGACACTCGGGCGCCGCCTGTTCCGTTGCACTGGTTGCAATCATTTTTTCGACATGCCGATCGAGCGGCCGCGAAAAACCTGAACAACCGGTGTGGCGGACCTCACTGCCCGCGTATACTTCGCCCGTCTGAATGGTTATCAAGCGCATATGAAACGGGTAAGCGTCCGGCGATCGCCGGTGCATGGAAGAGGTGTGTTCGCGCTGCGTTCGCTGGTTGCCGGTGAACGGGTGTTCGAATACAAAGGCGAAGTGATCAGCTGGCGTCGGGCCGCAAACCGATATCGACAGGCTGGAAACACAGGGCATACCTTCCTGTTCGGATTGACCGATGGGCACGTGATCGACGGTGGGCGAGGGGGCAACAGCGCGCGATGGCTTAATCACGCGTGCGACGCCAACTGCACCGCCTTCGAAATTGAAGGCCGCGTGTTCATCGAAGCTGCCATCGATATCGCCGAAGGAGAGGAACTGTGTATCAGTTATGCGCTGGCGGTCGACGACGTTCGAACCGACGAAGTCGAAGAACAGTACGCGTGTCACTGTGGGTCGCGCTCATGTCGCGGGACGATGCTCGGCGATTCATGAGCATCACACGAAATTGCGAGGTACGGCATGCAGCATTCCCGGGACGCTGAGCGGGACAAAATTGACCATCTGGTGCGTATCGGCCCGGATGTGGTCTTTCACCGTGACGTCTTTTTCCCCGTGGCGCCGCCGGCGAACAGCCAACGCGCCACGGAGCAAATTCGACGTGCGTCGTTGTCAATCCAGCCTGGGCTGCCGCTGCATTTCGATGGTGAATGACGCCACGACGCTATGCTAGAGTAACCGCGTGTTATCCGACAGATAGGAGGTAGCGTTGATGAATCCGGATGTGCGGCGAGTGGGATCATTCGCAAGACTTTCCATGCTTCTGAACGAACTTGAAACAACGCTCCCTCTGCTGGTCGGTACCGGTACGCTGGCGCAACCTGACTGGTCGGATCTGGATCGGCGGCTGAATCGCGTGCGATCGATGCTGGCCGACAAGACGCACCGCCGTCGACCGCGCCGCGTGCGATCAACCGGTCTTCGAACCGCAAGAGGTGGGGAAAGCCCGCTCGCCGCCTTGTTTTGATGATCTCGTGCACTCGGGACCGGGCAGTCGGAATCAGTCGGCGATGGCCCAGCGAACGGTCTGGGAAATGTAGTAACAGTCCGGGGAATCGGGATGATGGTGTATCGGGAATTCGAAAACGGCTGGATGCTGGCAATGAATGACGAGGCTGGAAAGAAAGTCGTGCCGGACAGCCTGTTTCGCTTCGGCCGCCAGTTCGACGGTCATCCAGTCGTTGACTTCTGGCAGCGTGATGGCGCCAGCGGATTGCGCGGGTTCCTGCCCCACGAAACGGAGAACAGCGTGCGGGCCTTTCTGCTCGACCTCGGCTTCACGGAGGTACGTCGCTATGATCCGAACGGCGATCCTGAGCTGGAAACGATTGCACCCATGCTTCGTCCCGGGAGGTAACCGAGGTGGCCGACGAGAAAATAGCTGTCGAATTCGACCCCGGCTTCATGCGGGTATCGATGGAGATGTGGCGGAACGCCACGGACATGAAGATTCCGTTGCTTGACGAGTTCAAGATCCATTTCATGCAGAACCGGCGCTCGCTGCTGGACGGATTCGTCAAAACCGGGAAGGCATGGTTGATGGTCCTGCGAACGATGACCTCAACCTCCCAGTCCGATGAACTGGACAGGCTTCGCACGGACGTTCAGGCATTCGTTGACTGGGCCGAACGCGGCCTCTCGGACCTGGCTGCGCTACGGGAGTGACAAGGAGTACCGCACCAGTTTGTCGACGCCGAATGCATAGCAGTCCAAATTAACTCTACACGTTTGCGATCCGAGGGATACACTGTTGTCGCAATCATGCTGCCGACAAAGACCGAAGCTGGCTGAAGGCGCCGATTACACGAAAAGCGGAAATGATCCTGTCGCCGGCACGGCGACGACCGACGTTCATCTGGCCGAACCCGCTTGCAGGAAGGTGACGTAGCGCCTGCAAAAACAAAAGCCGCCCCGGTTTAGAGGGCGGCTTTGGCACAAGCGGTTTGGCAACCCCGTGAGGTTGCTGCATACAGCTGGTTCAATGGCCGAGAATGATCAGCACCACGGTCGCGAGCGCCGCGACGGATCCGATGCCGCCTGCAATCACGGCGGACAGTGCGACGATGGCTTCCTTGCCATGCGCGCGAGGAAAAAGGCGATGTGCGATGGTAGTCATGTTCTGTCCCTTATTGAGCCCAAAAATGGGTGCCAGCAAATAGTACTGCCGAAATCAACGTGAAAATTATAGTGTAAAAAGCGCTCGGGTAGTCCTCGGGGAACCGCCTCCACGCGAAGCCATCCAGTGCCTCAGCCGTGTCCACGGCCCCTTTCGTTGCAAAATACCCACTTGTATATACAAGTCCAAGCAAGGCAACGACAACAAGAGGCGCCCAGACGGGGAGTCCATGCCTGCGAATCCCGTCAAGCATGTCCGAGACCGCCGCAAAGCACATCAGCAGGCCGACCCATCCGAGCTGGCCGTCCTTGAACAACATGACAATCCGCCGCCGCCTGAGCGCCTCCAACCTCTCGGTGTCGTCCCGGATATTTCGGGCGGACACGATTTCCAGCCACATACCCAAAATGGGTGCGGTAACTGGAAGCACAAGGTTGATGAACAGCCACATTATATCTTCAAGCATGTTTTTTCTCCGTAGAAGCGCTCCGGTCGCCAGCCGTCCCGCTTTGCCAGACAGGTTCGTCCGGCGAGCGTGAGCGCAATCATATACATGGCGCCCGGATATGCGGTGCCACAAAGAATGTGAACGCGCGACTTTTCTTCGCCGCGACATCCCTTGTGCTCAGTTCATCGCCCACTGACACGGGCTCACACAAGGAGATTTCAAATCATGGAAAGCGAAAACGACGTGCAGGCAGGCCGTACATGGATTGTCATTGCAGCGTTCGGTGCATGGTCCGCGAACGTACCCAGCGGGATGATCGGCGTGATCGCGAGTCTCGACGGCGTTCGCGATGATGTGCAGTCGAGAAGCAAGTGGCTCGTGCCGGCTGTGGAATACAGGCAACTTCTGAAAAGCGACAGGCAGTTCGTCATCGATCCGGCGAAGCACCATCGCGTGGCTGACTCAGTCGAGTTCGGTATTGGCGCTCACGTGGTGCTGTCGTCCCGGGAGTTGAGCGAACGCTATCCGGCAAAAGGCAGCATGCCGGCGGAGCTCGTTGAGCAACTGTATGCCCTGCGTGAGGAAGAAATACGCCGGCTGGCTTCGCTGCAGGAAGTCACAGCGACACGCCTGCTCGACTTGGATTGGGGCGCGCGCGCCAAGGTCGCGGATCTGCTATTCACGCGCTGCAGTGCGCAGGCCCGATATGCGCTCTTAAACGACGCGCATCATTTCGTGCGAAGTTCGGCGGTCCTCGCGGAGCGCGCGTTGGCCAACAGGACCGATTCGCCCGACAGCATGGAAGATCGCCGCGAGGAAATCGCGGAGGTGCTGAAATCCGCCGGGTTTCGAATGGAGTACGACCCGGGAGCAATTCCTGGCGAGGGGCACGTGCTGATTCAAATCGAAAGCGGCGAGGTCGTCGACGAGCCAGACGAGGCGATCGCACGCCTCGCGAGGGAATGGTCCGGCCTGACCGATGAGGTGGAGAAAGACGAGACCTAGTCACCCGCAATCCACAACCCGCGCGATCCACTCCGGACGCGCGGTTTTTTTTCGTCGTGACATCTCCTGTGCTTAGTTCATCGCCCGGTAGCACGGGCTTACTCACGGAGATCAATCATGCAGCGAAAATTGTCCAACGCCCCTTCGACGTCCGGTCGTGCATTCGCTGGAACCAACCTGACACCCTTTCTCGCTTTCAACACCCGATATTGCTGGCAATGCCGGGACCAGTTTCCGGCAAAGGATGCAACCGCGGTCCGCCTGGAGTGCGGGCTCGAGGTGTACTACTGCCCGACACATGCTCCGGCTCTTGCGAAGCCTGTTCCTCGCTTGCTGCAGAAGAACAGGAAGACGGTCGTCGTACGCTTCTGCTACACCGAGCATATGATTCCACCGCGGTGCCGAAAGCCCCGGCCTACGTTTCACGAGGATGGTGAAATCGAAATCGGTATCACTGAGGTGACGGGTGACGATGCTCCGGTTGCGCTTCGCGCACATGGAACGTTCATCCATCGCGATGACGCCTCCTACGCCGTGGAATATCGCTGGTGGAAGGGCAGACTCTGGACGTCCCTGAACGTCGACGGTAACGGTGAGCCGCGCGGTCGGTATGCAAGCGAGGACAACTGGGACTGGCCGGTCTGGGAACCCGTGCTGGACCTTCGTCTGGGTAGCAAAAACCAGTCGTACGACTTCCTGTATCACGAGCCACATGGCCTGTCGCGTGAAGAGGTGACCAGACGCCTGCGTGCGTTTGCTCGTGAGCACCTGATTGTGGACGGCATTGCCTATCGCCCACGTGACGAGCCGCGCTACGTGGTCCAGACCTTCGGCTTCGGGTGCAATCACGGTGGAACAGGGGTCTTCGTCACGTCGGCCTATAACTCGAACATCAAGCGCTCGCACTACTTCAGCCTGCAGGATCGCGACGCCGCGATCGCTCTCGGAACCGAGATTGCTACGCGGCGAAAAGACACTGATAGCCTGCCGATGCAGATCTCCGGCCCAACATGGGAGATCCACATTCCGGAAGCAGTTCGCATCCGGTCCCGACGCTAACGCCAAAGGACTACAACTCACGAGCCGTCTGTCTTCGGACAGGCGGTTTTTTTTGCCCGTACATCTCTTGTGCTCAGTTCATCGTCCGCGGCGGCGGACTTACTCACAGGAGATTGAAATATGGAAAGCGCACAGCTAACGGTTGAAGACAAGGCAATCGAAATCCTTCGGCAAACACGCGACGGCGACACGCTCGAACCAAGGGATCTCAAACTCGTCGAGATGGCGGTCAATAACTTCCTGAACGAAGAGGGCAAGCAGGCATTTGAGACGCTTTTCAGCTCGGTTGCGTCGGGCGCGTATGCGAGCACACCTCATTGGTTTCACGGCATAGAAAATATGACGCGCGATCAGCAAGGGTACGTGTACTGGAAGGGCAAGCAGATCGAACATTACTCACACAGCGACCCCTCAGAGAGCAGGCGCGACGCGCTGGAGCTGGCCGAACGTTGTCGGGCACTCGAGATGAAGGGGTTCCCGGTGTCGGGTAGCACACTTATGCGAACCTGCGTGACGGAAGCGCCGGCGGATACTCCATGGTTACTAGCATTGCAACGGTATTACTGTTTCTTCGAGCCAGCAGAAGAAGGCGGCCCGTCGATCAGTGAATTCCACGGTATCTTCTACCGTATCGGTGCCGACTCCGGGGTCGTAGTGGTTTCACGGAATGCCGAGGGCGTCCAGATAACCCACAAGGATAGCGCTTACGACGCATTTCACGACCTGCAGGGCCGGGGACTGAAAAGCTTGCCAGTCGATCCCGACTACGAGGAGATGTGTCGCAGGTTGACCCTGATGGCAGTCACACCAGCAGCGCTCGAAGCCGCGATATCCGGAGCATAGGCGAAAGCTGCGCTACCGCAACTCAATGGCCGCGTACTCTCCGGAGGCGCGGCATTTTTTTATCTTCAAAACGAAATTATTAATTCGGACTACATATTTCAATACAACTCGTGAGCGCCGGTCTATTCCTCCCGTTCGAGCAGGCATCATATCCTCGCTTTTGGGCGGGTGAGCGGGTCAATGGCGGGCGGCACGTCCGGCGAAGCGGACCATTGACGCGCTCACCCGCCCATAGACGCTCAAGGGCATGGGGCTGGCATCGTTGTTCCATGCCAACCCCCGAGCCCGTCCGGCGGCGAGGACGTCCCGCCTTCGGGCAGTATCAGGGGTGGGGCGCACGGGTGCTTCCATCGAGTGATTTCCGAAAAGCCGCACGTCGACGCGCTCGATTAGCGACGGGTAGACGCCGGACGTTCGAGCAAAGCTGAAGCGCTGACACCCAGGGCCGTAGCGAGCTTCTCGATATTGTCGATTGAAACATTGAAGGGGGCGCGCTCGACCTGACTGATGAATGTTCGGTCGAGATTGGCGGAGAACCCAAGTTGTTCCTGCGACAGGCCTATTACCACACGACATGCGCGGACGTTGTAGGCGAGCACATCGCGCAGCGATGTAAGGGACTGTGAGGGAGAAGGTGGCTTTAGCGAGGGCGGCAAGGGTGCAATGCTTTCAACTCGCAGCATTTGCATCCACGGCTTTTACATCATGTATGCGGAAAGCCTGTCAGGCGCCCACGCAGAACGCGATGAAAACCATCATTCATCTGGAGAATGGGATCTAACCGGCTTCCTATATTGGGCGCTCGGCTCTGCGCCTCGGTCGGACAGCCCCAAGGCACCCTGGAGATGATTTACTTCGGGTTGGTCCGTCTGGTTCGGTGAGGGCAACCTACATCGCCCGGCGCATGACGGGACAACGAGGCGGGCGGTTCAGATACCTGGTGGAAAGCCGAACTATTCCGCCTTTGGTAAGGGTTTGTTAAACGCATCGTCAGGTAGTTCCATCTGTGCGTGTTCCAGAAGGGTCTGCTTCGAATACGTCTCGTACATCATCATGAACGCAAGCTGAACATTCACCGGCGTTTCATCCCAGTCCTCCTGGCGAGGCGCAAGAATGCCCACAGCGGGATCAAGCTCCATCTTGCGTAGCGCCAGTGCAAGTTGTTCCTTGAGACCATGTGTGACGACACAGTCTTCAGGCGAAAGTACGCCGCACCATACATAAACCTGAAGAACAGGGACGTTCAGGAAAGTAGCGAACTTTTGCACATTCTCCTTGTTGCCCCCACCAAGCCATCGGTCACCAGCGAGAATGCCGACGACGTGCGAATACGACAGTCCAAGTATTTCCGAGAGCTGCCTGGCGTCGATGTTGCGTCGCCCCATCAAGGTTTTTACCTGCACGATGAGCTGACGCTGCTGCTCGAGGTATGGATGATCCATGTTCAAAAATGTCCTTCTGGACGGTAGGAAAGATATGGGCCGGCTACTTATATACCCAATTTATGAAAATCGCTCAAATATTTTCAGAATCCCCTCAGGGTTCGGGCCGGCAGCCGAACTCCTGATCCCAAGCCAGCAGCCAGCCTCGCCGGGCCAAAATTATTTCTTGCGAAGATTTTAAACTAGGATGGGACTTCCTCAAATGGGAGCTTTCCATGTCCGAAAAGTCGATCACCCTGCTGTCCGTTGCGGCGCGCTCGGTGCCCGCGAAACACCAGTACTACCGTGGGTTCAAAAACGTCGTCTATCTCACCGGCCATATTCATTCGATCGAAGGCAGCACGATCTGGCTGCAGTTGACCAACAACCTGAATCTCCTTGTGCCGGTCGCGGTACCTCCGGGAATTCGCCTGCCGAGACCCTTCAAGGTGCGTGAAGCGGTCAAGATGATCTGTCAGGTTCAGCCGCATAAGGAAGATGACGGGGAGCCTGGTCTGCGCGTATACGCACGCTCGTTCGAGCGGCCGAACGTGCTGGAGCTTCCCAACAAGAGTGCTTTTGAAAAGGCGGTTCCCGATCGCGCGCCGGAAGACAGGGATTTTCGACCGTACGGCAGTGGATACCGTGCCAGCAATGCATGCAATCAGGTCAAGATTGCTGGGATGGTGGTCGGGATAAGTGTGCGCAAGACGGAAGTGGATCCGGACGGCGCCGTCGTGCAATCAGGTGCCTGCACGATCCTGCTGCGGCAGGATGCGGACGAGGAAAACGTCATACCAGTTAAATACTACGGCAAGCTCGCGGAAACGGTCGCGTCGTACATCAAACCAGGCGACATGATTTACGCCGACGGTAAATACCGGGTCAAACCGGTCGAGATCGGCGGCGAACTCATTGACGGAAAGCCGAAGGTGCGACGCGTTCCGTTCATACAGATCCAGGAGCCGGCACTGCCCACCGCAATCGACATCGTCTATATCGGCGGCCCCGCGGACAAGTATCCGGCATGGATGATCGACATGCATCAGCGCTTCAAGCGCGGGGCGAAACGCGCTGAGCGGCCAGCCAACGGATCAGGGGCACAAGCTGCAGCGACCGCAGCAAGCGGTGGACCTGAGACCAAAAACAGTATCGAGGCGGACACGGCGACGGTCGATCTCGAAAGCCATCCGCTGTGGGCATCACTGTCGCCGGAGCATCAAAAGTTGTGCCGCGAGGATCCCGAGCATCGCAAGATGATCCTCGGGGAGTAGGCCATGAAGGCGCTCATCATTGCCGAAAAGCCGTCGGTAGCAAAGGACATTGCGAAGGCACTCAACGTACCGCCGATAGCCGGTGCCGGGCACTGGGAAAATGATCAACTGGTGATCTCCAACGCCGTGGGGCATCTGGTCCAGTTGGCCGCACCGCCGGCAATAGCGAACCTCTTGCCGGTGATTCCTGAGAAGTTCGAGCTGGAGGCCTTGCCGAAGACTCAGTCCCAGCTCAGGAAGCTGGTCGACCTGATGAGCCGTAAGGACGTAAACGTCCTGATCAATGCATGCGATGCTGGTCGGGAAGGGGAGGAAATTTTCCGGCTGATCGCCGAGTACGCGCGCACCACCAAGACGATCAAGCGCATGTGGTTGCAGTCGATGACGCTACAGTCGATCCGTGACGCCTACAGGCAGCACCTGCGAAGCGATGCAGAGATGCGCCCGTTGGCTGACGCGGCCAGAAAGCGCGGCGAAGCGGACTGGCTTGTCGGCATCAATGTGACGCGCATCTGCTCGGTTATTTTTGGCGACATGACGACTGCGGGGCGTGTTCAGACTCCAACCCTGATGATCGTGGTGGCCCGCGAGGAGGCCATCCGCTCGTTCATCGCGCGGCAATACTTTGAGGTGCACACTTCAATTAGTTTGACGGCTCGAGCTTACGACGCGATCTGGCAGTGTCCGGCCGACAAGGTTCGTCCGAGGGAGCCGGCGGAGCGGATATGGGACCGCGCTGAAGCCGATGCGGTCGCGACACGCTGCAAGGGTAAGGATCCGGATCGTATTGACGAGACCACGACGCCGAGCCGCTCCGCAGCGCCGGCGCTCTTTGATCTGACGACATTGCAGCGTGAAGCGAACCAGCGCTTCGGGATGTCGGCAAACAACACGCTGAAAATCGCCCAGGCACTTTACCAGACGCACAAGGTGCTGACCTACCCGCGTACCGATGCGAAGGCGTTGCCGGAAGATTACGTGCCGACGGTTACCCGCACGATAGAAGCACTTGCGACGCAGGGATACGCGGAAGCCGCGCGAAGGGTGCTTGATAACGGTTGGATCAAGCCAACGAAACGGGTGTTCGACAACAGCAAGATTTCTGATCACTTCGCGATCGTCCCAACGGGTGCCACACCACAGAGCCTTACCGCCGACGAAGGTAAAATCTACGATCTTGTCGCGCGACGCCTGCTTGCGGTGTTTCATCCTGACGCAGAGTATGCAGTAACTGTGCGCACAGCCTGGATCGGCACGGACCGCTTTGTTGCACGCGGTCGCGTGCTGGTCGCTCCGGGTTGGCAGGCAGTCTATCAGGCAGCCCCCGAGCAAAAATCCAAGGACGCGACTGCTGCCGAAACAACTGCCAGGTTGCCGGCGCTTGCCCCCGGCGAGAGCGGCAAGACCGCATCGATGAAGGTCGTCAAGGGCGAGACCAAACCGCCAGACCGGTTTAACGAAGCAACGCTCCTTTCGGCAATGGAGCATGCCGGCAAAGAAGTGTCGGACGAACAGCTGCGCGCTGCGATGGCTGAGAAAGGGTTGGGCACGCCCGCCACGCGTGCGGCGACGATCGAGAAGCTGTTGGGCGAAGAATACATGACGCGCGAGAAGCGCAATCTGGTGCCAACAGCGAAGGCATTCAAATTGAAAGAGCTGCTCACCAGGTTGAAGGCTGAGCTGCTGCTATCGCCGGAACTGACCGGCGACTGGGAAGCCAAACTAAAGTCGATCGAGGCAGGGCAGGGGAAGGGTTCTGATTTTCTCGACGGCATCAAGAATCTCACCCTTGATATCGTTTCGCGCGGCTTGCAAATGCCGCCGGCGGCAACGTGTTCAGCATGCGGCAAGCCGATGCTTCGCCGTAAAGGCCCCAAGGGGCTTTTCTGGGGTTGTACCGGCTATCCCGGCTGCAAGGAAGCATTGCCTGACGACAACGGCAAGCCGGGCGCCGCCCGCGCCGCTTCGTCGAGCACTTCTCACGCGATGCCGTCCGACATCACGATTGGGTGTTCGAAGTGTGGCAAGCCGATGGCGCAACGCAAAGGTCCCCGCGGGCCTTTCTGGAGTTGCACAGGCTATCCGGACTGCAAGACAACGTTACCCGACGACAACGGCAAGCCGGGTGCATCGCGGGATGCTTCCGCTGGAGCCCGGTCGGCAACGTCGGCCGGCGTCACGATACCCTGTCCGAAGTGCGGCAAGCCGTTGACGCGCCGCAAGGGGCAGAAAGGCTTTTTCTGGGGCTGCAGCGCCTACCCCGACTGCAACGGAACGCTTCCGGACGACAACGGGAAACCGGGAGTGAGAACCGAAAATGTAGGGGGGAAGGCCACGCGCACGGAGGTCGAGCGGTTGACCGTGCCCGTTTCGCCGCCACCCCAACCAACCCGTGCTGACGCAGTTGGTGCGGAGGTGCACTCCGCAGCGAGTACGGTCGCGATCGCCACGAAGCCATCCGAGGCAAGCGCTGGCCAGACGACAGGCGGGCCGATCGGCTCGACATGTCCGGGGTGCCGCAAGGGCACGCTCACGCTGCGATCGGCACCCAGGAGTGGGCGGCCGTATGCGGGATGTACAACGTTCCCCGGGTGCAAGTATTTTCTCTGGATGGACCGGTCGTGATTGCGCGTCAGCAACCCGTCATCAGGGCGACAGCGTTCGTCGCCGTGTTCTGGTGGAGCATTCTTACGCTCTGGCACGGAGGGTGGAGCCTGCGGGATATCGTGCTGCATCGCACGGCGATGGGATGGGAGTACTCCCTTGCCACCATCGTGGCTACGATAGCCGGCACGATCGCGGGCGTGGCCATTACGGCCTATTCCATCTGGTTCGATCGGCGGCAGGTCCAACTGGCGTTGAGAGGCCGAAGCGAGCGAGGCGTGAGCGTGACCATTGGTCCGATCCCAATCCATCTAGGCGATCTTCCACGCGCCGAAAATGGACTCTCGGAGCAGGACATCGCGGACGTTCGCGAGATCCGGGCGGATGGGTCGACGGACTTTATGCGGCAGTGGCACGCACGCTTTGATGTAAGTGCGCCTGAGCACGGCAGGCTCATGTCGGCCCTCGAACGCATGCTGGCGCAGCACCGCGCACTGCCCGCGACACACGTGCCAGGCGGCCACGGCGGACGAAATCTGCTGGTGCACAGTCTGCTGGTTTGCTGGTATATGGTCAGGCTTGCGCCCGCGCACACGTATAACGGCACGATCAAGCTCCCAGACTTCAAGATTTCGCTCAAGCTCAAGGAGTCGGGATACCAGTTCGATAGTGAAGATCCGCTGATCGCGATCGTGGGACTCGCACACGATATCGGCAAGATCGAATGCTACGAGTACGACCAGGGCGGCAACCTGACGGGCTGTCGGCGCGACCACGACTTGACAGGCTCGCGGATCCTCGCGCGGATGCCGGAATTCTGGGACCTGCCTGATGCAGATCGCGACACGCTGTCGCTTGTGGTCGGTCACTATCACCATCCACAAGACATGCCGACCGTCGATGGATTTGAAGTTCTCTCCGATCGGAATCACGCGATGCTCGAGCTGCTGATTCGCGCTGACGTTTTGTCGTCAAAGCGTGAGTCTGGACTCGCCGAGGCCGCTGCGACGAGCGAATTGGGTGGCGAGAGTCAGTTCGTGGAGACGGTCGAGGGAAAGGATCTGTGGAAGGCCGTGGAAGCCGTCCTCACGCGTGTTGGCACGATCAACGGCCGTACCGGATCAGGCAATATTGGCTTCAAGTATCGTGACCCGGCTAGTGGAGCGAACCTCGTCTACCTGGTGGAGAAGGATTTCGTTGACGCGGTCAGCGCCGAGGCGGGGGTAACGAACACGATCCAGGAACTGAGAAACGATGTGTCGGCGGTTTCAAAAAAGGTGCTCATGCTGCTGAACGATCGCGGCCTGCTGTACACGGACCGTGAGCGCAGTCCGACAACGGCCCTCTACAACGTCCAGTTCTTCAGTCCAAAAAGCTACTGGGCCGACCGGGAACACAAGGTGCCGAAGCGGGAGGAAGAGCGCGGCGCGCCGGCGTTCCGACTGGGCTCCGTGATCGTCGTCCTGCCTGACGCGCTGTTTCCCGCACTCGGGCAACTGGCCGACTTCGACAAGGTGCCCGTGATCGGCAAATCCCGGCTGGGAATGGGAGGTGTGCGCAAGTCTGGCGCCGCCGGGTCCGGGACCCGCACGACGCTCGCGGATCTCGCGCTGGGCGAACAGTTGCAGGAGACCGTGAGTGCTGGCGGCACCGAAAAGCAAACAGATGGAGCAGCGTCGGGGGCATTTGATGCACTCGGAGCCGCGTTCGAGGCGCAGGAAGCCATAAGGCGTGCAAAGGAGGCTGCCGGCAATCCGCCGGCGGCCTCCGCGGCCGATGGGGGCGCGCAGCCGGGGCATCCCGGCGTGGACGCCGAAACGCCTTGGGATGAGGAGCTCGAGCCCGCAGCCAACAATGAACATCCGGCATCCGGTAGCGGGGCGCCATGGGACGAGGAGCCCGGCGCCGCGACGACCAGCGAGACAGAGGCATACCCTTGGGATGAGGAGGAAACCGGGCAGGGCGAAGGGGCCGTTGACCCGACACCGGACGTGCCTCTTTCGGGCGATGACCGCACAGAGGATCGGGGGCCTGTCGCACGGCATGAGGATGTAGATGGCACATCGTCGACCGAGGGCGGAGGCAAGCCTCTTGCTTCGCCCCGCACGCTCGGCAAAGCGGTGCGCTCGATGTTATGGACCGGCATTTCAACGGGACAACTCGCGCATCGCGAGATCGGCACGTACGACGATACTCCGGGCAGTCTCGTGATGTGCCGCACCGCGGACGTCAAGGCATACGTGGCCACCCGCGCGAAGCTCACGTACACCTTCGATCAGATGGACGAGGCGATCAGGCAGGGTGTGGTAGACGGCGTACAGGTGGTTGGGGTGTGCTACCAGATCCAGCGTGAGCTCAAAGGATAGAAAGCTGCGAATGAGTTCATCGGCAGCGGCCACATTGCGGAAGCCGACGTCAACTGCCGACCATGCGCAATTTGGTGCGTGTGGCGCGACAGAACGCAAGCTCTCGAGTCAAAAGAATGAATCGCGATGGCATATCAGATAGAGGAACGCGTGCTGTTCGGCGCGTTGATGATTTTTCTGATGTCGAGTTTTCCGGATCACCTGATCGTGATCGGTGGCTTACTCCTGGTTGGCGTGCTGGCGTTGGACGATTTCTCGCGGACGGCGTTTTTGCAAGCTATGCTGGATGACACGATCAGGCAGACTACCAGCGAGCCGGTGACCTACGTCATCGAGCCCGAATGCAGGTGCAAGTGGCTTGTTTGGCGGCAAGCGCAGTTCATGCGCACTGCTCCGCACAACGAGCGCCAGGGATGAAGGAAATACCGTTCTTCATGGAGGCGGATATGACCGAGTTTCAACTGATCCTGTTACGAACCAAGATAGCCGAAGCTCTGCTGAAGTCCGAGGAGCTGAGACAGTCCACCAGAATCAGAAGTCCAGTCGCGAAGGCGCATCATGAACGACTGGATGCCGTGCTTGAAGAGACCAAAGCGCTGCTGGGGAAGCTGACTGCCAGCGACATCTGAGACAGACTGGATCCTTGAATAGGCGTGGCAGCGAGATCAGACAACAGACGCCGCCGCCGGACCTGGAATCGAAAGTGCAGCTCGCGACGCTGCATCTGAACGTCAAGCAGAACGGTCCGTGACTCCAAACATTCCCCTGAAATCGGGTCGCCAGAAAGGGCTCGGTTCGTTGTGGAAATAGTAGGAGAGGCCGCCATGGTCCATCTGGCCGTCGGCACGCCGTGTTAGCTCGTTCCGACTCAGGAACCCGACACCGACCACATGGGCGCGCCCGCTGCTGCCGAGAAACTCGCTTACGGCGACGCGGGCGGCAGTTGGCGGCTGCGAAGGATCGGAATCCTGCTGCGCGATGCTCGCCAGTTGGTCTGCTTCGATCCCGTTGAATCCAAGCAGTACGATGCCCGGCCGCTGCGCAGTCAACTGGCGACGAGCGGCCACGCGCGCAGTATCAAAGACGGCAGACATCAGACTGTCGTCCTTCATGCTTTGCACGACCACAAGGATCGCGCCGACGTTACGTCGCCCCATCACCAGCGCGCCACGGTTGCGGGTACCGGTCACGCTGTCGACCACTGCACGCGCGGCAGGCGTGTCTGGCCGGATTTCCACGTCGCGCAGCCGCGCCATATCAAACGGCTCGATGCGTACCTGCACACCGTCGTCGAAGGTTGCAGAGCTGCCCGCGATAACCTGGCTGTGAACGCGGCTGGCGAGTTCACGCTGGCCATCCCGGGCTGCGGGGAGCGCATCAGGCACTGTGACGATTACCACGAGGCCGGTGCGGATCTCTCCGGACAGGGGCGCCAGTTCGTGTCGCAGTTCCTCGTAGAAAGTCAGCGCGCCAGCGCGGTGAATCGTACGGCCCTTGTCATGCGAGACCGCCTTGCATTCGACCTCGAGGCCGGACTCTCCGATGTCCTCAATGAGAAGGTCGAACGTTGCGCCCCGAACCGTCGGATGGTCAGGTTCGAGTTCCGGCCAACGCACCAGATTGCCGCGAAGCCCGAAGTGGGTGGCCACCATCATTTCAAGCTGGAACGCGCGCATATCCTCCGGATTCGACAACGTGCCGCGCACACGTCCAATCAACGCTTTGCGCTGCGGCGCCGGCAGACCGTCCTGCAGCGAGAGGACTTGAGTCATGATGCCGAGCGCCGGCATCAGTCCGTGCTGCTCGACGTCTTCCGGACGCAGATGTCCATATTTCTTCGAGAGTTCGCTGCATGTGTTGAGCTGGAAAGCGATTGCATTTTCGCTCGCATGATGCGCGCGCAGAAAGTCGTTGCGCTTCGAATGATCCTTCAGGAGCTTCACCCGGCGCAGCCAGTGCCGGTCCTCAATCACAGTGACGAACCGCTGGAAAAGGCGCGGCGCACTTGAGAGATAGACGTCAGTTTCGAGAATCGGCATGTATGTTCCGGTGCGGGGAAAGCGTTAGGTTACCCGAGCCCCAACGCCGCCCACCGATCGGCGACTGATGACAAATCCTATGTGCGCCGAACTCGGCTCCTCGACACTTTCGTTCCGCCGTGCAGATATGACCCGGTGATTTCCCCCATGCCAAACTGATGGCACGTTTCATCCGGTCAACCTCAGGCTGTGGCTTTCGCGCGCTTTTCGAGCTCGAGCACGTACCGGTGGATATGGACGAGCGTCTCGAGATCGACCGGTTTGCGATTCTGCTGCCACCAGCGATACATCGTCGATTCGCTGACGCGTTGCCCGTCAGGCATGATCGCCGAGCAGCGCGCGGCGATCTCCCGCGCCGCTTTCTCCGGCACGTCCTTGATGCGAAGACGCTTGCGCCAGTTCTGCATGATCGTCTGCATATCGTTCGTAATCAGGAAGCCGATATCCCGCTTTTTAAGCAGCTGCGCACGGAAGGCCTCCGCGCGTGCCAGCAGTGCCTGGGCCTGCTCGTGGCGATAAACATTGCCCGTCAGGAGGGCGGATACGACCGAGGTTGACGCCTCGAGTGCCTGCGCGAAACTGCGGTTCGTCATCCCCAGTTCAAGCCGGATGTCGAGCAGCTGGCGGGCTACAGGCTCGAGCTCGCGCACTTCCGCTGATGCCTGCCCTTTCGTGCTGTCAAGCTGACGCTCGATCTCGCGCGCGAGCCCGTGGTCGGCGCTACGTGGTTTGCCTCGGGTCAGGTAAGGAGAAAGCTGCGTTTTCATGGAAGAGTCGCCAGTCGGTTTTCGCGCATTATAAGGGTCTATTTTATTGCGAGAACCGATCGGCCGACCGGCGCGCCGATAACCTGTATCGCTGCGGGGTATATCCTGTGGCCAGCCCAGCCTCTCGATTCTGGCCGCAAGCGCCCGTTTTGCAATGTACTGATCAAGGTTGATTTCGACGGCGCTGCCCTCGGCGATCAAGTTCATGCTGGCGTCATCGGCGATCCGGTCCATGGCGTCGCCCGTATCCTCGTTGCCACCATCCAGCAGAACCTCGCGTTGCGCGTTGCGCAGCGTGCGCGCGCAGTTCTCCGCGGTCGTGAAGACGAGCGAGTAGACATTGGCGGGGTCATCCAGGCCACCGATAAGTTTCTCCGTGAGGATGATCCAGGTATTCATGAGGAGGTCGTCGACGTCGCAGCTGTACACGTAAGCATGGCGCAGCGAGATCGCCCTCACACGCGGACAGGCGAGCCAGGCGCCGGCGAGCTCCGCCGATTCGCCGGTCCACGCCAAACGCGGGAGTGTGTGCAGCGCCTGGTGAAGGAGGCCCGCCGGGCGCGCGCCGTTGCGACCGGTGTTCAGGGGGGCGTCGGGATCTGCGTTGCGAAACAGGGGGCTGGACGTCGGGTGTTTAGTCATGACTTGAAGCGTCGCAGGGGGTTGAGGACAACAGGGGCGTGGCATCCACGCAGAGGCGGCCGTCGTTCGATTCGAGCCGCTCGAGATCACTGTCGAGCGCTTGCGCATAATGCAGAAGTGCGTCCCGTGCGATCACGTTCAGCGCGCGCGATGCGCTGCGAATGGCCCTGACACGCGCGAGCTCGTAATGCAAGTAACCGTGCTTTGCCGGCACGCTGCGCTCAATGCGCGCCGCAAGCTCGGCAACGGTCTCCGGCACGTCGACGTCGAGAATGACGTTGCCTGCCGTGTAGTGAATCATGCGCGGGACGCCGTAGACGGTCGCCCGTACGTATTCACTCATCGAGCGCAGGAAGTCGTCGATCTTGCGGCCCGTCGAACGGGTCACACCGTGACCGGACGAGAGAATGGCGTGTCGCATGGCGTGTCCACTGTGGCAGGTGGTTCCTGGGGGCTGCTGTGCTTGCAAAGCACTCACGATGGGACGTTACTGGTCCCGTAGGTTGGCTCGGTGTTCATCGGCGTCCTGTAGTCGACGCGCTCGGGCACGCGCGCGTGGTTTTGCATCCACAGACGTGCACTTTGGCGCGCCGTATCCTGCTGGGTTGGGGTGAGACGGTCCATGGCTGCCCGCGCGGCCTTCTCGTACGCCGGATATCCCTCCATCGCAATGAGCAACCAGCGTGCTGCAGCGACCGGATTGCGCTCGATGAGCGAATTGGGACTCGATGTCTGCATGAGGGCGAGGGTGTACATCGCTTCGCGGCTCCAGAGATCAGCGGCGGCGTTCAGCTTCAGGTTGGCTTCAGCCTGATTGGCCGGCATACCGATTCCTCGCAGCAGGCACAGGCCCAGTTTGTACAGCGCGTACGGTTCCTGACCGGCGGCCGCAGCCCTGTACCAGCGCGCAGCTTCCGGAAGGTCCCGTTGCACATCCATGTAGCCGCGCTCGTAGACATTGGCAAGGTTCATCGCCGCCGGAACGAAAGCGTGCTGATCGTCCCCAGCCGACGCCGTAAACCATTTGATTGCGATCGCCGGATCCGGAGGCACGCCGTCATCGCCGTAGAGGTAGATAAGTCCCATGTTGTAGCTGGCGAGGGTGTTGCCGGTGATCGCCGCATTGTCCGCAGCTGTGCGGCATGCGATCCGGTACGCCTTCATTGCAATTGCGATGTCCTTGCCAGCACCGGGAGCCTTGCCGACGTGGTGCAGGAAGCCGAACTGGAACGCCGCCCAGCGATCGCCGTTGTTGCCGCGACGACGTAGCTCCTCGAACGCGGCGGTGCTTCCTGCCGCCGCAGCGCGGTAGAGGGTGTAGGCCCGCTTTTCACCGTTGTCGAAGAGGCTGAAAGGGGACACCTGCGCGTGTGCCGTGGCAGAGGCCGCACCCACCGCGAGGACCGCAACAATGGCGGCACGTCGTCGCATATTGACTGTCTCCGGGTTATTCGCTGCCACCACCGCCTCCATCACTCCCACCACCCCCATCACTGCCGCCCGAACCATCACTGCCGCCGGCGGGCCCATCACCTCCAGCACCGTCCGTCGGCGCGGCACAGAGCTGCGCCATACTTGGAAAGGCCTGCCTGGCTGCTTTCGGGTTGACTGCGCCACCGCTCGTGTAGGAGGCCGCGTAGGCCTGCATGGCCTGAATCCACGCAGGACACGGAATGACGACAGAACCTGCTGGCAGCCCCATCGACGACAGGGCGTTGGCCGCGCGGACTGCGCCGTTCTGCATGGCCGTTGCCTGTTGCTCCGGCGTCCACGGTGAAGCACTCGATGCGTTGGTCATCCCCGTCCCCATTGCTGTCGACCCGCCGAGGGTGGACCGGGTGAGGCCGGTCGTGCCCGATGGCGTGGACCCTGCCGAAGAGACCAGTTGGCCCGCGCCCTGCACCGCCGAGGTGAGGGACCCAGCGGCACCGGCCGCAGCGAAAAAGCCGTCGGAAACCTGTGCGGTAGCGGCCTCCGGCGTCGCCGCCACCGGCAGTCCGGAAAGGAGAGTGACCCAGATGAGTTTTCTTTGCATACGGACTCCGTTCTGTCTTTCCCATTGTTGGAGACGCAGGTTGCGCCGTGCACGGCTTCGCTTACAGCGGCTCGCCGCCCCACGGGTCGCAGACTGTGGTTTCGCTTTCCTGGGCAATCAGGGTCTCGAGAATGCGTGTCCTCTCGTTGAGGGCCTCGTCACCCAGATCCACCGGCGCTTTGCCAGCCGGCAGTGCCACGTAGTTGCCAGCGCATACGCCTAGCGTCCTGAAAACGTGATGCACAGGTGTAAAGCCGATCTGCCGGCTGGCAATTTCCGACACCTGCCGCGCCTGCGCACGTGCCACGACCTGGTGAAGGTCCTTTGCCCGCTGCACGAGATTCGCGACGTCCGGTGGCAGGAATTGCAGATATTCGACCGGCACCGCTGCAAGCTCACTGGTAATACCCCAGCTGATCATCGCCTCGATGTCCGCGTCAGCCAACGCCTCGAATCGCCCGACCCAGCGCTGCGGCAGCATGCGTGATAGCCAGCCCGTCAGACTGTGTGTTACGGCCTTCCAATCCATATTCGCCTCGCTTGAACACGGTTGCGTGACTTCACGTCCTCACAGTTCGCAGCAATCAACCCAACGCCACACGAGATACGCCTCGTCTTCGCCAGAGCCGGGAACCTTGCGCCCGAGACCCCAGAGATATTCGGACGAGCCCACGCTGTGCGCGCAGCGATTTTCGAGAAACGAAGCCGGATTGATGGACCCTGCGTTGAGACCCGGATCGCCGTCGGTGGCGACCATCGGCCCAGCTTCGCTGACCGGGAAGAGCATGGTCATCTTGAATTCGCTTTTGTTCATCACCGGCATGGGCTGCGGGGAGCAGGCACCGTTGACCACGGCAGGGCCGACGGTGGTAACCCCGTACTTCGAATTGACTGCGCCATAGCGGGCCATTGCGTTCATGGTGAACATTGCCTTCGCCGCGACCAGCGACGAACCAGTCGTGACGCTCTTGTTGCCGAAGTTGCCGGTGAGTGGGTAGGTCGCGCCCCAGCAGCCCATCCACCAGAACATGGCGTCGCCCACTGGGCTCGAGATGTTGAGAAGACCCGAGGCCAATTGCGCCGCGCAGTCTAGCGGCGCGGCGATCATCGCCGCAGTCGTTTCAAAGACGGCCGATTCAGGGAACAGGAGGTTCGAGAGGGCGGAGTCATCCCAGAAAGGCAGAAGCAGCGACGACATGTATGAGTCGTCCGTTGTACCCACGGCGGCACAATTGGTCCCGACAATACTCGCGAACATCGAGGCCAGCGGGAAGTCGTAGAGATTGAACTGACGGAACCCGCCCTCCGCATTTGAGCCGGTTTCTGCGGATCCGCCGCTGCCGCCGGTGCGACGCCCGGCGCCGAGCTCACTGCCGAGGTTCAGACCTCCCAGCATCGGCGAGCAACCGGGTGCCCGCGTGGTTTCGATGACGGAAATCGGTACCCACATGCCCTCGGGATAACCGGGGATGGGAATGTCGAACGGGCCGTCGCAATAGCAGACTGGGTCCCGGTACGCGTCGTAGGGAGCGTCGACGTCGGTAGGCGGAACCGCGTCGACGCCGGAGATCAGGAACGGGAAAATCGAGTCATAGCAGAAGTTCGTGTACAGGTCCGACGGTGACGCAACGTTACAGCCCATGGCCACGCTCTGGGCTTGGGTATTGCCGGCACACAGGAAAAGCGGAACAGCGACGGTGAGAATGCGCAGCAGATGCTTCACGATTACATGCCTCCTTCGACGCGCGGAGACAATGTCTGCACCACGAGTTTGCCGTCTTCGGCGGTCAACAGGCTCGGCGCTGCGCGCAGCTGAAAGCGTTTCACGATGATGCTATCGAGCAGCATGGGCTTGATGCCGGTCCCCTCTGTAAGGGACCGCACGCCCTCTTCGTCGTAGTGGGTGACGAAGAGCCGTCCTTGGGGGTACCGTTGCAACCACGTGTGCGCCATGACAATCTGGCGCTGGTCGGATGGATCCACGACGACAATTGCTGCGCCGGGCAGGCCGGCTTTGGTGAGCGGGTTGTAGCGAGTTCCCTTGGCGACGATGAGATTGCCTTTCTGGTCGCGGATATCCTGCGGGAACGTCACGCCCAGATCAACCGTGTAACGAGTGTCGCGCTCTGCTCGTGGCAGCGGCGTGCCGCGGTCCAACCGGTCCGTCATTGCTTTGGCAGCGCGATCTTGCCACGCGTGCCAGTTGTACCGTTGCATGCGGTCGCGGAACACCTCGGCGAGGTCCTTTTCCCGAACCGGCCAGGTCATGCCGACATTGCGCGATTTGACGCCGGCATCGATATCGCGGGTGGCCGATTCGATGGACAGGGCGCCGTCCACGCGATACCACTTGTGGTCTGCGATCGACTCATGCATGACGACGGGGACCTGCGTGACGTCCCAACGGGCAAAGGCCTGCGGCAGCACGGCGACGACAGGTTGTGGCTCGCGAAGGTGATCCCTGAAACCAGAGACCGCCTTGATATGTTCTGCGGTCCTGTGTCCGTCGTTTGCCTCAAGGCCGCGCAGAAAAAACACAACGTCGCGCTTCCCACGTGCTTCTTCAAGCATCGCAGAGAGCTCGCGGTCAGGCATCGACATTGAGATGAAAACGACGGTCTTCGCGCCTCGCACCATCCGGGCAGCCGGATTGACGCCGTTGTCGTGAGAAGTCCGGCCACCGAAGACCCCTTGGGCGGCGAGGGCTCCCTTGCGGATCTGCTGGTTCTGCTGCCGCACGATCGAGAGGATGTCAGCCGATGGCGAGGCATTGGTCCCCAAGGCGGGCGGTGTTTCCGCTCGCGCGATTGGCTTGAGAAGGCAGGCGCTGCAGAGAAGCATAACGAACTGTCTAATCCAGCAGCATGTCTTTCGTGATGATCTGGTCATAGCGAATCGTTCCCCAGTAGCGGGAGTCGTACGAACGGTATTCAGACCCGAACACAAAGTAGTGACCGGGGGCGATGCGATAACGGGTGTCCCAGGCGTTAATCGGTCTGAGAAAATGCTGGGCGCCGCGCGCGAGCGTGCCAAGTACGCGGCCATTGATACTGATCACGCCCTGCTCAATCACGACGGTGTCACCGGGCACACCCGCAATCAGTTTGGTCATGAGTGCGCCACGGGCAAAGAGTGATGCCTGCTCATTGCGAAACGTCACCATGTCGCCACGCGAGAGGGTGCCCACCTGCCGGGTGCCCCAATACCACTCCCAGGGCAGGCATCCGGTTTCCTCACCGTCAAAGAAGACGTACGCATGGCGATGCATCGCGGTCGAGGTTGCTTTTGCACCGAACAGCAGGAACGGTGCGAGGACCAGAGTCGCGGCAAGCAGCATCGCGTTGCGGGCAGGCAGCTTAGTCATCGAGGGATGGGTTGCCTGCGGATTCGCTCGCTGGCCCACGGGCTGATGGGGTCGCGGGCGCGCTCGGGGATACCGTCGCTCCCGGCTGAGAAGCCGGCGCTGCCGCCGGCGTGCCAGGGAGCGCATCGGGCGCGGACATTTTCTGGCCGCGTGACCAGTCCAGCCCGAGCTGGCCCGCGATCTGCGCGGTGACGTCAACGTCGGCCGGGGAGGCCACGACCGCTTCGCGCCGGATCAGCAGGCAACTGTCTGCGACCGCGCTCACCGCGGCATCCATCTTGCGAAGCTGATCGTGGTAGAGCGCCTGGGCTTCCGACTGGTTCTTGCCGTTAGTGCGGGCCAGTAGGTCCGAAACCACAAGCGCTGTCAGACGGCTCATGTCGATGGTTCGGTAGCAGGAAGCGCTGCCGCCGGCGCTCGCATGCCTGAAGGGTGCGGCGAGGGATGAGATCGGGGGCAGATGCGCGAACAGTGCGCGCGCGCCGAAAAGAAGGCCGGTGCAGGCGAGAATGACGACGACTACGAGACGCATCATGCCCCATGTCCCGCCGGCATTGGCCGGGGTCGACGCCTGCGGTGGCACGGACGTCGCTGTGGCGTCAGAAGCCTCACTGATCGACGCCAGTTGCGGCGGCGGAGGCGTCTGATGCAGCGCCGGTGCTCCGGCATCGACAGGACGATCAGTGCCCGCCACCGTTTGTGACGCGTCTGGCCGTTGTGAGCTCTCGCTCATGCTGTTTCTCCGCGGATGAATTCGTGTACGGCCTGAACAACGTCGTCACCTCGTTGGAGGGCAGCGATGATTTCGTCCCGTTCCCGGCCTTCGGACGAGAAGAGGACCTGGTTAAAGCGCGATTCGACGAGGCGCGCGATACCGGAGCCGTGTTCGGTGCGCAAATAGATCTCGGAGTATCCGGCGCGCCCCTTGATGGTGTGCACAGTACGCAGAAGGTTGGCCTCGCCTTCGCCGATATCCATCCAGCCGCTTTGCCGTGCGAGGTTGATGGCCTCGGAGGTCTGCTTCATGATGTACTTCGTGGCTGCGGTGCCCGCGATCGTCGGACCGTGGGGGCTGTTGTAGAGCTGTGTCAGGTTCTGCAGGACCAGGCCGACCGACCCGGTTTCCTTGCGGACCTTGGCATAGAGCTGCGCGAGAAAGCGCGCGAATGGCTCGTCGGGCATGAGATCGCCACCCTCCTCGATGATCAGCAGCTTTTGCTGGCTGCTGCCCTTGGTCTCATACATGTCCTGCTCGCAGCGAATCATCAGCAGTTGCAGGATGACCTGCTGCAGGTGAGGCTGTGAGCGCAGGTCGAAGAGTTCGAAGGTGGTCAGCTGAGCGTCCGCGCGCAGCGTGTTCGGCCCCGTGAACCACGCGCCGTAGGGGCCTTCGGTTGTAAATGGATAAAGCTTTCGTGCAAGCTCACGACTGATGTCGTCATCCTGATTCATGAGGTACAGGTAGACCCCCGTAATTTCCATGGCCGGGCCGTATGATGCCCACACGCTCTTGGTGGCCGACATGATCCGAACTGCCTCGGACGAACCCGTGGATTCATGCGGATTCGCCATCTTGCACAGCAGCGCCTGCAGCACGCCGATGCTCTGGTCGATATTTGTGACGTGCGTAAACGGGTTGAGACTGCAGCGGGCGTGCTCTGAGAATTCGATGTAGTCGCCATGGTGCGCACGCGTGAATTTCGCGTGCGAGCGGCGGATATCAAGAATGCGGACAACCGCGCCCAAGGCGAGGTAATCCTGGACCTTGCGCTGCACGGCGAATGATTTGCCTGCTCCAGGGTCGGCCGTCCATATCCAGTTGAAGTTCGAATTGCGGGGATCGAACACGTCATAACGGAAAGGGCGGCCTCGCCGGGTAGTCAGCAGCATGGCGCGGCCGTACCCACGCCACTCGTCGATCACAGGCAGGAACTGGGCTGCGTGGGTCGACGCCATCGTAAAAAACCGGCGCGTATTCTCGATCGTCCTGGCCGTCGGGCATAGTGGCAATGTGTTGTAGAAATTCGGCCAGATGATGTGTTTCTCAGGCGCCATCTGCATGTCCTGGCCGGCAAAGTAGGATTTCAGACGCGACATCATCTTGTTGATCCTACGCGGCGAACGATCGAAGAGGGCCAGCGTCGTGTTGATTTCCACCGCATTCGCGCCGGCGTCGAGCGAGGCAATGAGTGTGTCGAAGCCTCGTTTCTTCGCGGCCAGAATGGGCACCCACTTGAGCATCGGGCCGAACGCCTGCTGCGTGACCAGAGTCGACTTGGTGCGAAGCTTGCCGATTTTTGCGCTTTGCTCGGGGATGTGGATAGTGGTGGTCAGGACGAACGGCATGCTGATCTGCGTGCCGGTTCCGTCAGGTGTGCCGCGCAGCACGTCCATCAGATGGAGGCTCGCCTTTTTGGGATATTTGGCCGTCGTCATCAGTCCGATATGGACGTGGCCCGAGGTCCCCGGCGAATCCGCGCGGATCGTGTTCTTGTACTGCCTGATTCGCTGGGCCGGTTCAAAGATCTGATCGCGCAGTGTTGTGCTCTCGTCATATGAACGGTTCCATGCACCGTACATGTCGAAGTAGCGCCGCAGCACCGAAAGGTACTCGTCGGGACCGACTGGCTGGATATCCAGCTTGGCGGCTTCATACATCGACTGGAGCCGGTCACGCAGTTCGCGGAACTCGGCAATCTCGACGTCTTTCGGAAACGGCAGACCACGAGTGGGAACCTTGAGAGTGACGTAATGGCGTGTGTCCAGTACGCGGGTGTGCAGCGTGGGCGCCAGGGGCCGATGGGCTGCAGCAGCGATGAAGTCAGCCCGCTCAGTGCATGCGGTCTGCGCGATGCGGTTGCCCCTCGGGCTGTGTATCCGCGCCTCGCGGTAGATCTCGAGCGCGCCCTCCAGGTCCGGGACAGCCATCTGTATGTCCTGGATAAAAGTCCCCGGTGGGTAATGCTCGCCCAGCATGTTCTCGAGCATCTTCTGGATGTTGAGGTCCGCGCCAGTGATGAAGTCGCCCTGCAGGAGGCAGCCCAACGCCCCTTCTTCGAAGAAATAGATGTCGTCGTCGGCCGCCAGACAGGTGAAACTGTCTGCCGGCCGCCCGCGGTTCATCATTTCGCGTATGCGGTCGATTGCGCCCATCAGGTTTCCGTTGAAGACGTATGTGACTGGATGTCCTGATTGAGATTAGCATCAATCGCAATGAGAGAATTATTTACACTTCAAAGGTGCTACGAGCAGATAAAAAAAGACCGCCCGGAAGGGGCGGTCAGGCAGAAAGGGTTCCGAGGGGTAACCCGTCCTGAGAGAGCCGAAGTCAAAAGATGGCGGTGTACATCCCGGTTAGGATGTTCGGACCGTAGATGGAACCCAGCGTAATACCCAGACCGATGCCCATGCCTACGAGAGAGCCGCGTACCGTGGCCGCGATGAGCGCAATGGCAAGGCCAAGAATGGCGAGCATTTTGCCGCCAGAGCCCTGCAGTACGCCAGTGAGCCACAGATTGATCGTGTCGAAGGTTGAATCGGACCCGGCGTACGCGTGAACGACGAGCAGCGCGGCCACGACGACAATGACCAGGCTCATCAGCAGCTTCTTGCGGGATTTTGGGTCCGTCCAGCGTTCCTTGAATTTACTCATGTCGACTCCGTGCTGGGAGAAAGTGTTCCGGATGGTAATTCATAATCGCCAAATGATTTAATTTTTAATTTAATAGTATTTCGATGAGGTCAGCGGGACGTGTCTTGCGTCGGCAACGGGCTGGACTGGGGCGTCGATGGTGCAACTCGCGCCGGTGTCGGACGTCCACCGCCAGGCCCGGAAGTCACGAGGCTGGCATTGGACTTCGCGTTCGCCTCTATGCGATAGGGGGTGAGGACCCTAGCCTCCGATATCGCGGCATTGTTGCCCATCGACCAGCGCCGCGGCGTCACTTCGGCGAACACGATGCTCGGAAAATGCAGCTGGTTCCGATCGTCCTGCCACGTGTTAATCCACAGGCGCATGATCTTCGCCGGCTCCATCACGGGCATGGGTTGCTGGATCGGTTCCGGCAGGCTCACCTGGATAGCGGATACCGGTTCCGGATCCAGGCTCGAGCGGCGATTGCCTTGACCAGAGCCGGCCGCCTCGGCCGCTTCAACGGCGGCGGAATTGTTCGACATGGCGTAAGCCTGGCGTGCCGACACACAACCGACCCCCTGCCCGCCCGGGCAGGCTGGCGATGAGGTGCCGATGCCAAACATGGATGCACACCCGGTCAGCAGTGCCGACCCGAAGAAGGTCATCAGAATGGATTGGATTCGCACGGCTTGTCCTCAAATGGGAATGCTCACGCCCTTGACGAGAATCACGTCGACCTGCCGGAGGGGATTAATCTCCACGACAGGCACGATTTCCTTGGCAAGGTCGGTGTAGTACTGGGCAATGTTCTGGAACGCGGTGCCGATCGGCGCGCTCATCTGCGAACCGCTGTTGCTGTTGCTTCCCAGCTGCACGTTGACACCAGCGCTGTGGATGTTGGAGGCCTCGTTCGAAACGACCGTTGCCAGCCCCTCGCCGGCCGCGCCAATCAGAGCGACACGCATGGCGTTGGCGATGACGGCGCCGTCCTTGGACGCGAGATTGCCGCGCAGCCCCGGCTTACCATCTTCGCCGACTACATAGCCGTCCACGGCAACCTCAACGACACGCTTGTTCTTGAGCACGCACGACATACGCTCGGCGCGCAGCTGGGCGCGGCCCGTGGAGAGCTCGCCATTGCCAGACACCATCATGAAACACTCCTTGACGGAGGCTCGCTGATTGTTGGGGAGAATCGCGTCCTTCTTGACGCGAATGAGCATCGGCATGGGATTGCGCTGCGCCGATCGTGTAGTCGGAAAATCGCCGCCGTTGATCGCAAACCCCGTAACGATCGAGCCCATCGGAAGGAACGTCTCCGGAACTTCGGCCGCTTTCGCCGATGCGGTCCTGACCGCGCCGGTCGCGGCGTCGGCTGCACCGTCGCCGTCGTCTCCGACGATCTGGATGCCATCGGCCGGCTCGGCGTCAGGGGTGGTGGCAGAGTCGGCACCGGTACGCCCGGGACTGATGGGGGAGGCGGTGCTGCCCGCGCCGGCCGCACCTGGCAGCAAACTGTTCAATCGAGGTTGTCCGCCAGCCGGAAACGGCGCCGAGCCGGGAGGGGTGATGGTATCGCCTGTGCCGGGCGGGGGAAGCTGGGCGCTGGCTCCGGTACCTGTCGGTGCGGTTCCGTGACTTGAGGAATTGCTGGCGCCGCCGCGCTGCTGGGCCTCCAGCACGTCGAACCTGTGATCAACCTGATCTTGCTGGCTCTGCAGACGGTGATCGAAGTCGGAAATCTGGCGCTGCAGGGCGGTGACGGATGCATTGACGTCTGCCAGGTCGGTATTGCGCTGTGGCGGAGCAACGACATTGACAGCCAGATGGTCGCTGGGCGGCTTCGGCGGTGTCGTCTTCACGCTGAAGATCCAGGCGCCGACGGCGAACGCGGTCACGGTGCCGACGACCACGGTCCGCTTTTGCCGCGCGGGCGTCATCAGCGCCCAGTTCCGTTTGAGCTGGTCGAACATGATTACATTACCTGCTTGGCGAACATGATGAGGACGTCCGTCGTTTCGCCCGGTCTCACCGCCAGATTGGGAAAGATCGTCACGGCGAGTACATGGTCGCTGCCGAACGCTTCTTCGGACAGCGTGATGGGTTCTGTGCCAGTGTTGAGCAGCCGATAGCGGTATATGTCGGCGTCAGTTCCCGCATAACGCCCGATCGGCGTGGCCTTGATCGGGCCGGAAATAGCCATCGGAGCATCGAGCAGGGCTTCGGTGTATCCATCTGGAACCTGGCCCAGCACGGCCTGCTTCATCGTGGCCGTGATTCCTTCGACATACCCTGACTCTTCACCGGAACTGTGCGGATCGCCGCGGCCCTGCGGAATCGCACCGTCGAGCACCAGCGTGACCGAACGCCCGGCGATCTTCCGGGGCAGCAGATGCAGCGATACAACGGGCGAGTTCGGCAGCCCTGAATCCTTGATGAAGACTGTTGTTTCCTCTTTGGGCGAAAAAAAGATATCGCTCCCCCACACGCGCGAGCCCGACAGGTCCTCACCGTTGACGCGTTTGTTAACTACTTTGGGCTTCATGAATGGTGTCGCAACCATGTTCGGCTGCGCGGCAGACACTTCAAAGTCAGCCGTCACGCCATGTCGAACGTGGAGAACCGCTGGATTCTCGGCAGGCATCTGGGCCACGGCCGGCGTCGGCGGCGCCGGAAAATGTCCCCGGTTACCCAGCACGGTTCGGTCCCCTGCGGAGACAAGCTGCTGCATGACCGTGCGTACGACAGTCTCGTTGGGGCCAAGGCCCTGAGAGATAGGGGCCGACGGGATAGATGCCGTGGCGCGCTGCGGGGAGACATCGGTGGACGGCACAACCGGCACAGCCGCGGCAGCACCGTCGTTTTGCCCGCTCTTGAGCGAAGTAATGAGCCTCGAAATGTCCGCGCGTGTGAGCACCGGCGGTTGCACCGGGGCGGACGATATCGGTATTCCAGTCGCGGGGGGCGGGGGCGCGACGCCGGCTGGATCCATCTGGATGTGCACGTTGCGCACCACGCCGTCGTCCTGGGCAGCCGCAGGGCCTGCCACTGCAGCGATCGCGAGGATGAAGGGCGCGAGAGCGCGCGCCGACGTCGAGTAATACACCCCGGGTCGGGCTGTGCGGCGAGTCAGGTGCTCTGTGAGGGACGGAAGGATGGGCACGGTCTTTCCCTTATAGGCGTCCGGATGCTGCGTTCGCGTTGTCGCGTTGTGCCGGATCGACTGGCAGCGCAGGCAACGGCCCGGCAATACCTTCTGTCCCGCCGTTCCCAGGCGACTGGGACCCGACCGCTGCAGGTTGCGCGACACCGGTCGCGCTCCCCGTGAGGGCGCGCGCCCCGCGCGCTGGCGTAGCAGGCGCGGTCGACGGGATGGCTGTGTTGTCAGCGGGGTTGACACGCCCCTGACCGGATTCAAGTGCGTGCCGGATGTCATTCGCCTGAGGGACGATATTCGGATGCAGGCGATCGTGGCCAGAGGCCACCCCTGTCGTCGGCGGATGCGCCTTCTGCCACTGAAGTGTGCGGGCCTCACCAACATACGACGTAAAGGCGGTGATCCTGGGCAGGCCAGCCACCATCTTCATGGTCAGTTCGTACGTCACGGGCAGCTGTGCGAGGGGTTGTGCAGTGGTCTTGTATGCCGTTGTGTTAAGCGTACCCTCGATGAATACGCGGTGCGTTGATGCTTCCCACTTGCTGCTGCGTGGCACGAAGACATTGAGTGACCCGCTTGAGACGTAGGCCGGATCATCGGCGATCGCATAAATCTGGTCGCGCACTGCAGGGTAGATAGATGCGTCGACGATGAACGCGAGATGATCAGCAACAAAATGTGCGGTCTGCGGCGTGACCGATCCGACCGCGCTGGCAACGTACAGACCCCACGCCTCGTAGAAGTTGGACGATGCGCTGTCCCAGCCCACGGAGTATTCGGCGGTCATGTTGGGCGGTTGTTCAACGAGGCGCTCGTGCATGGACACCACCTTGAACGTCAACATGAGATTTATCAGAACGAGGCCACCAACAGACACCGAGAGGCAGTAGTTGGCGCTGCGCGTGCCGTTCCACGTGGCGAAGAGGCGCGGCATTTTCATTGAATGTATTCCCTGGCAAGCCCGTTGGTGAAGATCCGGTTCAGCGGCAACAGGCCGTACCAGTAGGCGATGTGATGAAGAGAACCCGGCAACGCCTTGCGCTTGTAGCGAATGTAGATCGTGCTGAGAACGAGGCCGCTAATGATCGAGATGGTCATGACATCAAAAATGACGCCGACGAACATCGAGAGAATGATCGGCATCAGGTCGTCCGTTTCCCAGAAAGCGATCTGCGGAAAGTTGTCGATCATCTGAGGGATATCGCGTTCGATCATGACGGGGTCCGTGGCTTCGATTCACGGCACATGGCCGCCGGGCGCGCAGGCAGGTGCTTTGCGACGTGACGTGCGCCCGCGCGATACGCGCGGCGGCCGCGACGCACAGACGGCTGGTCACCCGGCATCTCCACGATCTCAACTGGCACGGAAACTTCGATCGGCTCGGTGTGCTGGACCTGCCACGAGTCCTTTGGCAATGACTGGACGGGCTGCGCGGTGATGACCGCCTCCTGGGAATAACCGAGCGTTGCGTAGTCGGAGCCGGTCGATCGCGTCTCGACACCGAGCCATGTGCGCTTGGCCACGAACGGCTCAGGAGCTTGTGCGGGGACGCACCCGCCGAGCAAACAGAGAACGCTGGTCAAAATCAGCGCGCCTGACGTGGAAAGCAGGTATGAACAGACCGCACGTGCTGAACTGGCAGTAACCGGCCGGATGAAACCTCTCAAGTTTTGCTCCTGCGCAAGGTCCGCAAAGCCCGTACGGGTCTGATGATTCGCCAGAGTAACAAAATCTCAATGAGGTAAATAATCCTCCTTGCGTTAAAAAACGCGTTTTCTGCGTGAGGCTTGACGAGGTCTAACGTCGCCGAGGTCCACCCCTTCTCTGCGATGACGGAGACGGGGCGGCAATCGTCGCCGAAACTGGTTGGCCACAGGCTGAGCGTGAGCGTTGACAGGACGGCCGAGAGAAACGGGCTACGGACTTGCCAGCTGTCGCAGCGTGCGAGCGCGGGAGGTGCTGCCCACGGGGCCTGGTTCGTGGAGACTGTCGGTGGATGGCTGTTCTGGGTACGCGCCGCGCCCGTAGCATGTACGGTGAGTGCGGCTGTGATTATCAGGATGAGAGCCAGTCGGAAAGGCCGTGCCATCCGTCATACCCCAGTTTGATCGGTCGGCCCTCGATAACGAAGGCGGGATAGCCGGGCAACGTTCGGGCCGCTGCCGTGTTCCGCTTCACGTCCTCCTCGACGGTCTGCCACACGCCCGGCACCAGCTGGATATCCCAGCCGGGGACAAAGAAGCCCTCCATGCTATGTGCGGCAAAGGCACGGGCGGCCGCCTGCGCAGAGTCATGGGTATCGCCCACGGGAACGAAGCGGACCTGAAAGGTCGCGAACGTGCGATCGTGAAGCGCGGCGCGTGAGCGGAGGTCAGAATATGCGGTGCGGCAAATGCTGCAGCCTGAATCAAGGATGAACCATAGGGGTGTCCTGCCCAAGGACCGTTCGTCTACGATGAAGTGAAGCTGCGTGAGATCGACACGCGGCGGGTCGGGGCGTTCGGACACGCCCGTAGCAGCGCGCGCGAGCGCTCCAGAAGCGGACATGCCGATCGTCGCGAGGCTGCCAAGGCTCGCGCGGAGAAAGTGGCGACGTTTCATCAACTCATGACCTTCGAAACAAGACCATTCAGGAGCTGGACGAGGGTGTCATAGTTGCCCCCCGTGTAATTCGCGTTGGTGACGAACCGGCCACCAACGCCAAAATCAGGAGTGACATTGATGCGATAGCGTCGGGCAAGAGCCGCTGCACGCTGCAGGCGGTCGCGGGTTTCCTGCGAATGGAGCGCCGTGAGGACCGCATTGCGCTGCAGGCCCATGCGGTAGAGGATCTGGGGGAAGTCCACGGGGGTAGGAGCAGGGTAGTGCTGCTGACCTGCGGTGTATGCGAACCCCTCAAAGTCCGCCATCCTGTCGGGCACCAGTGAGCGCGCGACGTAGTATGCGGCGGCGGCAGAAAGCGCGACGGGATCGTCGATCATCAGAGGTACAGGAACGAAGAGCATCGGCTTCGGCATCGTTTTGCCCCACGACTCAAGGGATTGCGCATACTGGGCGCAGAAAGGACAGGTGTAGAGGAAAAACATGAAGACACGATTACGGTCCTCAGCAAAATTGCCGATCTCGAGATAGGGACGAATGTTGATCTTCGAGTCTTCCTGCGAGCCGCGGCCAGGCACGTTCGGCGTCCCTGTTACGACATCGTCGTCGTTGCTGGCCTGCGCACGGGCAATCGGCGAAGCTGCGCCGCCCAGGGTGGCAAAACCAGCTGCAGCGGCGGACAGGAGAAAGCGTCGGCGGTTGGTCATGAGTCGCTCACTGGCTGAACTTGAGTGCCGTGTGGAAGTCAACAAAGCGCTTTGAGCTCATCTCCATTCCGATCTGCAGGAGCGGGGCATACTGCGGTTGCGAAAAAGCTTCTTCACGCATTGCCTGGCGATCACCGCGCTCGACCGCTTCGCGAAGGGCCGCAGTGCCGACCAGCATTTCCATAACGGGAATCCGCCCCTGGTACCCATCCTTGCAATGTTCGCAGCCGCGGGGGTTAACGGCGTAGAAGGGGCGATCGAGTTCGATTCGCTCGCCACCGTTCTGAGCACGCAGCGCCCTGACTTGCTCCGCTGCGGGGACGAACAGCGTTGAACAACTGTCGCAGATTTTGCGCACAAGACGCTGGGCGGTGATGAGGCGTAGCGCGTCAGCGATCTCGTAGGGCTTGACGCCGAGATCGAGCAACCGGGTGATCGTCGAAAGCGTGGTCCGTGTATGGAGAGTCGAGAGCATCAGGTGCCCGGTGTTAGCCGCAGTGAACGCAATGTTCGCGGTTTCCGAATCGCGGATTTCTCCAACGAGACCGACTTCGAAGTCCTGACGCAACGCAGAGCGCAAGATCTTCGCGAACGTCCGGTAAGGGGGGTGAACCGAGACCTGGTTGGCGCCCTTCAGTGCATATTCGATCGGATCTTCGGCCGTGATGATATGAATACCGGGCTCGTTCAGGTGGTTCAGGCAGGCGTAGAGGGTCGTCGTCTTGCCGGAGCCTGTCGGTCCAACGTTGAGAATGATCCCTTCTTCATACGCGAGCGCCTCCATCAACGCCCCCCGTAAAAGCGGTGGCATCCAGATGTCGTCAAGCTGGCGCGCCGCATTCGCTTCGTCAAGAAGGCGGCAGACGATGGACTGGCCCAGGTCGTTGGGCAGGAGTGATACACGGACCTCGACGCGGCGGTTCCCGAGAGCGACCGCGAATTTGCCGTCAAGAGGCGACTCAGTGTCGGACACTTCGAGGCGGCATCGGGAACGCAGCTTGATATTGATTTCGCGAGCCGCCGCGCTGTTCAGGAAGTAACGCTCCTGGAGAACACCATTGACACGCACGAGGATGCGAAAGCCATCCGGGTGATGCCGCATGTGTATGTCGGACGCGCCTTCCAGGCAGGCCGCCGGAAAGAGGTAGTTGAGGAAGTCGACAACCTTGCTGTCACCGTTGGCAGTGGAGATAAAGCGATCGAGCCCCTCGCGCAGGTATCCCGTCGACGAGACGAGCAGCGGACTGAAATCGGGCACAGTGGCCTGCACAAGGTCAGGGGCGTTCACAGGCGCTCTCCATCGTCTGCCCCCGACGCCGGCGCGGTCCTCGCGGCGTCGCCTTCGTGCCGGTGCGCGCCAGACGTCGCGGATGGGCTGGACGAAGGGGTGTCGACACGCAGCGCCGGGCTTCCGCGGGGACGATAGTCGCCGAATACCGCATCCACATCATTGAAAGAAGGAAGTGGCTGCCCGTCGTATGCCCAGTACCAGACCGACGACCGGCAGGCCTGGATGAATGGCAGGGCCTCGTCCGCCAGATCCTGGCCGGTTTCCTCGTCGAGCATGCGCATGAGCGATCCGAGCGCGCGCACTGCGCCCCCCACCGGCATGCAGGTGCGGCTAACCCGGGTGGCCGGTTCGGTTGAGACAAAGATATACGCAACCCAGCCGACAAGTGCGGCGCCGGCAACGTAGGAGATGACTGTTTTCATTCGGCGCCATCCTCGGCGGTAAAGACGATGTCTGAGCCGTTCGCAGATGCGCCTAGCACGGGTGCGCGTTGAGGTTGCGAAGCAGCCGTCAGCGGGGAACGTCGTGCCCGGCTACTTGCGTCAGGTCCGACCGCGGGCAACGTCGCCGGACGAGAGTCCTGATACCAGCTCCAGACCTTGCGGACGTACGCTGCGCGTGACGCGGTGCAGGCCTCGCCCTTGAGCTGGGTGCAGGCGGTGTTGTAAGCACCGATAGCGTCCCAGCGGGCTCCTTGCTGTTTGATGATGCCCGCGAGAACCCACGCACCCACGTCGATGTTCAGGCAAGGATCCGCCATCAGCTGTTCGCGGGTGATCCCGTAGCGCGCGAGCGTCGGTAGCCAGGACGAGTTGATTTGCATGAGGCCAAGATCCACGGTCCCTGTCCGGGAAACGTGGTTGAGGTTCTGCGCCGAAGCGCGACCGCTCGACTCGGTTTCGGCCATGGCCCACAGCAGGCGAGGGTCGATGTGATATTTCGCACCAGAAGCCTCAAAGCACGCGCTGATATCGGAGCCTGGCGCGGCCAGCACGGCCGTCGACACAGTAAAGAAAATGAAGGAAATTATCAGTCGGCTCATCTGGAAAAAATAATCACTCATCATCGGGTTACTATAATCTCATTCAGATTGTGAATTTAATCGACGATGCCATCCAGCCGAGCCAGCCGAAATTTCGCCTACGCGGTCCTGCTTGCCGCAGCGGCCGGCCTTGGGAGCCCTGGCGTGGAGGCGGACGGTTTTTACGAGGGGAAGGGACAGGGTTGGTACTTTTATGACGATGGACGCACGCCCCCGGGGTCGACCGTAAGTGCGTCCGAGGCGGCACCGACCACCAGCGCGCCTGTGGCTGCGCCGCCCGCGGCCGCATCGAACCAGGCAAAGCCGGAGCCGTTTTCGGTGGAATGGCTGCGTCAGAAGATCAAGATCCTGCAGTTGAACTCGATGAACCATCCAACCGTCGAGAACCTCGAGGCCTTCATGTGGGCGCAGCGGATGATGCTCGACATGAGCCAGAACTTCGCGGATGTCGGCTCGAAGGTGGCCGCGGACGATCCCTATCTCAACGAGGCTGTGCGCTTTCCGACCGCCGCTGCCGCCCGAAGCAACGCCCTGTGGCAGATTGACCGCGCGCGCGACGAGATCCTGAAGAACCTCTCTGGCCGCGCGGGACTGTGGTTCTTCTTCGATTCACGCTGCGCGTTTTGCGCGCAAGAACTTCCCGTAGTGAAGGGCATAGCGGAGCGATATCACTTCCCTCTGCAGCTCATATCCGAGGATGGTGCGCCTCTGCAAGGCATGGCGCGGGCCGCGATGGTCGTCGATCGTGGACATGGGACATTCAAGGCCTTCGAACTCAAGCTCACACCGGCGGTGGTACTGGTAGTGCCGCCGGCGACGGCGATGGTTGTCGCACACGGAGCGATGGCGCAAGACGAGTTGCAGCGCAAGATTGTGGAGGCAGCGATCGATGGCCAACTCGTGCCCCACGATCTGATGGACATCGCGCAGCTTGAGGAGCGCGGCATTGTGAGCCCAGGTGACATCGAACGGATGAAAGCGCAGGCAGCCGCAGCCGATACCGACGACCCGCAGCAGCTCGTGAAGCTCATGCGTGAGGCAGTGGGACGGCACATGCCGGATTTGACACAGAACTCCCCGGATCATTAGCGATGAAACTTCGGCTCAGTCATGTCGCGATCGCGACGGCATTTTCTCTCGTCTGTATCGGCTCTCACGCAGATATCAACTCATCCCTCAATGCGATGTGGACCTCGTCAGCAGGCGGTACAGTGACGGGGCAGAACGGGATGGGGGTCTACGGACCCTCGTATTACATGCGGGCTCCAGTCCAGAGCTATGAACTCGTGCACATCGACCCGCCGCGGCTTGCGGCCGGCTGTTCCGGAATCGACACGTTCTTCGGAAGTTTCTCGATGGTTTCCGGAGCGCAGCTCGAATCGCTGGTGCGCAACATCATTCAGGCCGCTCCCGGGTACCTGATGCAGCTTGCGATCAAGGCGGTATGCGACGACTGCTACTCGATCATGGCCGCGATGAAACACTACGCCGACATGCTCAACAACGGGCAGATCAATTCGTGTGCGGTCTCCAAGGCGGTGATCGGCTCTGCGATTCACGCAACGGGTCTCGACGACGAGGTCGGCGGCTCATTCCAGCAGGATGTCGAGAAGCAGGCTGCGGTCGCCAAAGGCTGGTACTCGGACATGTACGCGGGCCTCACGGCGGCTTTTTCCAACGGCCCGAACGTATCTCGGGGAGCACGCCAGGACGACACGACGGCGTATCGCAACACATTTTTCAACACCATGTACGCGACGGGGGCTCCGAACACCATGGATCTGGGTGTGCTGGGTGGCGCCGAGCCAGGCATGGAACTGATGATGAGCCTTTTCGGAACGTCCGTCACACCTGACCTGAACAACAGTCCGGTCTCCACTTCCCCGAAGGACGACAAGGTTTTCCCTGCGACACTGACGTGGGAAGACCTGAAGGACGGTTACGACCCGGCCAAACCGCGAGTCGTATATCAGTGCATGGACTTCCAGGCGAACGACGAGGGATGCCAGCGGGTCACACAGACGGCGTTCACCTATCAGGGAATCCGCCGGTACCTGATCGATCAGCTGGCTGGCGTGCAGCCGACAGCGTCAGGGGCTACGGCGGGACAACCCGGGAACATCATTACGACGATCCAGCCTGGATCGATCATTGCGAACTTCAACGCCGGGATCGCTTTGTCGTCGACTCAGCAGTCCTTTGTGAACGTGCTGGGAGTGAACATGCAACGGATGATGATAGAGCTTTCCGGGTTGAACCAGAACGACGCCATCCAGCTGTATAACCAGTTGATGGACGTCATCGCAGACCAGGTAACAGCGTCGGTTGCATTCACGATCATCAGTTCCGTCCAGCAGGCCTACAACCCGACCTCACAGGCCTCGCAGTCGATCGACAATCAACTCAAGCGTATCGTTCCGATGAGCACCGAACAGAAAGCGGCGTTCGAGAAATTTGAGCGTGACGCACAGGTGAAGAGCGATTATGAAGCGCGTGCGCAGCGCGTAATGGCGGTCGTGGCAGAACTCAAGGAGCTTCGTTCCGAAAACAGCATGGTAAGCAGCACGCATTGATGCTCACGGGAGTATTCGGCGAAGTACCGGCGGCGCCGACGAGAGGAAGGGGAAGGCATGAGAACCGCCAGGGGGATCACGAGCGGCGTCTAAACCATCCCGTGAGCGACATGCGGTCGCGCGTCGCAGGCAATACTTCGTGCAGCATGTCGGCGGATAGAAACACTGCGATCCGGCTGCCGAGTGGCGAGATGTCCTGCGTGCTCAAGCCCTCTGGATATAGCCGCAACGCACCGCCGTGCTCAGGCAGCCAGTCCGCATTCAGATAGACGATGACGGACACCGTGCGGCTATCGTCATCGCGAAATTGATCGCGGTGTCGCTGATACGACGCGCCCGGAGCGTAGCATGCGAAGTGGCTTTCGTATTCTTCGAGTCCCAGAAAGAGCCCGCGATTCAACGCCATACGCAGCATTTCCATGATCGCGAGATACCGGTCGCAGGCTTCGGACTGGCCCGCCTCCAGCCACTGAATCCTGTCGCCGCGCACATCGGGCTGGAGCGAACGCGCCGCGCCCTGGCTGACACGCGCCAATGTGAGTGTCCCGGCCGTCGAAAGCGCTGCACATTCCAACGCCAGCGCGAGCGTCAAATCCGGTGGGAAAAAATTGTCCTGTTCCGACCAGCCATGGTCATGAATGGCATCCACGATACGTCGATGCTGATCATCTCCGGGTGCATCGAGACGCGCCGGCGAGTGTGGTCGGGTCACTGCTTGTTCCTTCGAACGGAGGTGCTGGGTAGAAATTCGAACGGCCGTCCGAGGCGGGTATCGGCAAGGTGGGCTTGATCTGTGCGAAAGATACTAACACCGACGTCTGACAAGCCCCGAGGCCCGACGCCCGCACTTCGCGTGGTCGTCGTATGGGTCCAGCGTGGAATCGACTGCAAACGAAAGCGGAACTGTTTGTAGGGGGATGGGCCAATTCCTCCATTTACCGAAGTAAACCAAGGTGAGTTGCGATTCTCCAACCCACTTCACCGTAAATGGTGAGATAAACGCTATAGACGCGCATCACCCCAGCCGGTATGCTCGCACAAAATCCTTCCTCGACCGGATGCATGGCCACAACGCGCGCGAAGAAGACCGATCTGGTGAGCCCAAGCTCAGCCGAATTGCGCAAAGCCGTTGAGGCGATCGCAATTCAGCCCAAGCACGGCAAGATCACGCTCCTCACCCGGAAGCTGTTCAACGTGCTGCTCGCTGTTGCCCAGCAGGCGGACGAGTCCGGCGACACGTACCGCGCGCTGCTCTCCGATATTGTCGCGAACTCGTCGTTCGATTCAAACGACACGGCGCTCGTCAAGGAGCACCTGCGGCGTATGGTGTCGGTGCAGGTCGAATGGAGTACGGGTACTTCAAGCCAGAAGCCGGGCCGCAAGTGGGGGATTTCCACGCTGATCGCCGACGCGGAGATTATCGAAGACCCCGTCACGCGGCGGGTGTGGGTCGAATTCTCGTTTGCGCCGAAGATCAAGAAAAAGCTGCTCGACCCTGTTCAGTATGCGCGCCTGAGCCTACAGTTCCAGAGCCAGTTGCGCAGTAGCGCGGGCCTCGCGCTGTATGAGATTTGCGTTCGATACCTGACAAACCCAAGCCATCTGACGATGCGCGAACCGCCGGAATGGTGGCGGCCTATCCTGTCTGGCACGCCCGACACCGAAGCTGGCGACGAGGCAAAACGCGAGTACAAATACTTCAAGCGCGACTATCTGCGGCCGGCGATCGCCGAAGTGAATGCAGTCACCAACATCCTGGTCGAGCTGATCGAACATCGTGAAGGTCGGCGCGTCGCGGAAATTCAGTTCCGCGTCACGGAGAGCAAGCAGCCGATGCTCGCGCTCGACCAGCATCCGAACGTGTTCGATAGCACGCTCGTGGACAGAATAATCAAGATCGGGATTCCGCTCAAGGAAGCACAGACGCTCTACGCTGACAACGAGGAAAACCGTATTCGCGCAGCGTTGCAGATGACCGAACAGCGCATGCGCAGTACGTCGCTGCCACCTGTGCGAAGCGCACCCGCGCTATTCAAGGACGCATTGAAGAAAGGCTATGCACCGCCGGTCGAGGCACTGCCGTCAGCCAGCAACAGCAAGGGAGTCGCGGCCGCACCGGCCGACGACCTGAAAGCGCGTTTGCTCGGCGAGTATTCGGGTTTCCGGCGCAAGGAAGCGCGAGCCGTCTACGAGGAGCAGGGCGAGTCTGAGCGCCAACTCGCACGTCAGTCGTTCGAAGAAGATGAGTTGCCGGACCTGGGCTCGCACATGCGCGACGATTGGCGCCGGCGCGGACTCGATTCAAAGCTTGTTGAGACAGCCTTTTTCGACTGGCTGGCTCGCAAGACCTGGGGCGAGCCGACCGATGGCGATTTGCTCGCCTTCACCCTGAGCCAACCCCGGGCAGCGTAACGCGGCGCCACGTAGCTGCCGATGGGCAGCGAGACGGACGGCGGCGATATCATCGCGAGTTCCCCTGAGTCCGGTCAGCCTCGCCGTCAGGTTTAGACGGGGTGTTTGCGCCCGGTAGCTTCGTGCATGCGTGGCGGCCACTCGCGTACCGCGCCGACGCGGTACATTCCCCCTGCCGGTGCCATATGGTCGATGCCGATGTGTCCATGGGCCCGGCCTCAAGCGAACAGGATCTTCAATACTCGGTTTCATGCGCAGCTACCTTTTCCAACGACCTGGCGATTGATCGCGGCACTTCGAACAGGTTGAGACAGGAGACGAATAATGGCAGTGGCTGGCAAATCTGATCGGAGCAAACGATGTTGGCATGGCACTACACGACGGGACGCAAATTTCAGCACATCAGCTCAAGCGGGATGCTAATCCCGGGCGGCATCAGGGTCGAGCCTGCCGGGACGCCAGTGCTGTGGTTCTCGCGACATCAGCACTGGGAGCAAACCGCTGGCAACGCGTGCCAGGAGGCTGGACAACCAGTGCGCCGCCTGACGATGCGTGAAACATACGTGGCGAGCGGCGGACTCGTGCGGTATGGCTGCGATGTTAAACGACTGTACGCCGGCGAAGCGCTGCGGCGAAAAGCACGGATGACCCACGAGGTCTGGGCGGCCTTGTATACGGCGGGGAAGCTGCAGCAGGCGTATCCCGCGGCGTGGTGCGGCTCGGTCGACTCAATTCCGATTGATGGCCTGGTAGTACAAGTCATGAGCGAATCCTTCAAATGGGAGCGCTTCGAGGCATCCTAGCGTATCGTCGGTCACTGAATGACTGGGCTTTCTGGATAGCGACCTTGACGTGTGCGATCCGATGAGGAATCGTTTGTGCCGATCAATCCGATTCCTGTCTTCGGTTTCGCGGTGGCGGTGATTGTCCTCGATCTCCAGTACCAGTGACCTACCATTGCGCGCTTTGGCGCAATGGCATTGGGTCTTGTGGCAGGTGCGGGGGGAGAGATCCGTTGCAATTCCCCCGGGCGGCCAGCCCTACTGCCAAAGGAGTCTTACTGATTGGGAAGCCCGGCACGTCCGCCCCGAACCGCTTGACAGACTGCCTCAGGGCGTGACGCGGCCGTACGAAAGCATCGTTGCGTCGACGCGCAGCCGACATTCGTCAATCGCCGAAGGCTGCGCGATTTCACCCTGCTGTTTGTCGCTCACTACATGGTGCGTTGAACCCTCGCTTGAGCGGCAAGTTGTGTGCTTTGGCTGCGCGGACCCGCCAGGCCATAATGTGCTCAAGACAACGTTCGGGGAGCGCAGCATGCAAATTCTTGAGACGATACTTGAACAACCAGTCGGGGCGACATTCGTTCGCGCCGACCTTCACGTACATTGCTACGGCGGCTCCCACGACGTCACGGACCCCGCCATGACGCCGGAAGCGGTCGTGGCGACCGCGGTGAAGGAGAAACTAACCCTGATTGCGATCGCAGACCATAACGAAATTTCAAGTGTTGAAAGAGCCTTGGCGGTCGCAGTAGGCACACCCCTCATCGTGATCCCCGCTATCGAATTGTCAACACTGCAAGGACACCTGCTGTGCTACTTCAAGTCTCTGCAGCTTCTGCGGCGCTTTCACGGACAGCTGTCTCTGCTCGACAGCGGACTGTCCACCTCAAGGTGTCAACAGTCGATGCTCGAATGTCTCAACCTGGTGCAGGCGCTAGGCGGGTTCTGCCTGCTGGCTCACGTGGATGCTCCGTCGGGCTTCGAGCAAGAAGTCACCGGTGCGTCGCCGCACAAGGCCGACGTCCTGTGCCATCCCGCCCTCTTGGGCATGGAACTCAAAAACGCCTCGTCCGTGATCGCGTATTCAGCAAGTGATCCGGAGCCCAACCGCACCCGGCTGGGCGAGGAACGGATCAAGCGACTTCAGCTTGGTTCGAAGCAGTATCTCGCACGGGTCCTCAACTCAGACGCCCATTCATTGACGGCGCTGGGACGCAACGCCGAAAGCGCGCGCAAGGTCACCCGCTACAAGATGGACGACCCAAGCTTCGACGCTTTGCGAATCGCACTCGAAGACGCCGACGCCAGAGTACGGATAGAAGACTTGGTTCCGTCTTCGATCCCGCGCGTGATGGGCGTCAACATCGACGGGGGCTTCCTTTCGGGTCAGACGATCCAGTTCAGTCCGAACCTCAACTGCATCATCGGCGGCCGTGGCACGGGAAAATCGACAACTTTCGAAGCCGTCCGCTGCCTGATTGCCGACGGAGAGGAGAGAAACCAAGTTGTCGACTCCGAAGTCTGGCCGGAGGAGCTTTACCTTGTGTGTATGCGGTCCATCAGCGACGCCCCTCAATTCAGGTGACGGAGCGTGTGACATGTGGTGGGAACGCGGATCAGCGTAGGTTGGCCGGCAGCTTCCAGGGAAGCAGCGCGT
>NZ_CADIKB010000044.1 GCF_902859825.1 Paraburkholderia phenoliruptrix
CAGAAACTGGCTCCATGTTCGAGGGAAATCTTCACCGGCAGTCGGGGTATGCTTGAGTTCGCTCACTACCCGATCATGGCGCAAGTGGAGCTAAATGGATAGCCCATACATATATACAGTACAGCTGCGTGACATCGTCATCTCAACTTAACTGCTGCCATTGCCTTCTTAGGACCCCAAGTGGGGTGTGTCGATAAGCGGCAACAAGAAATGCGGGCAACCTTCCAGTGCGGGGTCGTAGGAAAGCAGCAGGTACGCTTGCGTGATATATGAGCACGCGATTCCGGCAGCACCTTCCATGAACGCCGCGACCTGAGCAGCGGACAGTTCGGTTTCGTCGCAATGAACAACGACCACGTATCCGCCCGGGTACGGAGCACCCTTTAACTTCGGAAAACGCTTGTCCTTGTTTTGGATGAGGTCAGTCAAAGCCGTAAGAAATTCTTTTCCGGTCCAGGAAGCCTAGTTGTAGCGGTCCCCCTTTTTGAACGCTGCGATGGCCTTCCCATTGACTAGCTCTGTCACTTCAATCGCTATGCGTTTGCCGGACGCATTTCGTGCTTCGCAGTCAGGCGGGTCTTCGCCGCGCCCTCTGGAGGCGATGTCGGTGAATGGAGCGGTACCCGCGTGCGCAAGGGCTTCCTGCAGGGATTGCACCACGCCCAATTCCTCGAGGTCTCTGTCGGGGGGCCAGCTAAAGAAGTTCGCGTACCCTCTATCCTTCTTACGCGCTTCCCGCATCAGGGCAAGAATCTCGCGCTCATCTTCCGGCGTCATTTGGTCCTCGGCTTGTTCAATTCAGGCAAGTTCGTCTGCGCTTTGTTGGCCTAGTGGTGGCAAAGGGATTGTCATTCGCGCGTCCACAGCCAATGAAACTTCCGTAGCGAAGCTGACGCAGAAACGCGCGTTCTCTGCGGTATGAAACTCTGCCGGAACCATCAATTGCTTTTGGTAGCTTGCATCGCCTCGAAAGACCCAAACCGGCGGGGCCAAGACTTCGAACCTCGAAGCATGCTTTACGTCTACTGGCAGCGCCAACATCAGTGCGGCCCTGTTCGACTCTTTCACCAGTCCCGTAATGTATCGAGACAAATCGTCCACTACCTCAGCGCCAAGGGTGGCCTTGAGTCGGGTGGACATCAAAGATGGGTGCAAGGCTCCCGAGGGATTAAGGCTTGTCATGACAGAGGCGGAAGCGAGCTCTACCACTTCTGCGCTCAGACCCATCGCTTCCGTGAAATTTTCATCCGTCAGCGCTTCGTTTGCCGCCTTCAGTCTGTCGCGAATTGCCGCGTCAGCAAGGAGGTCTGCCAAGGAAATGCTTTCGAATGACGTGCCGAAAAACCGCGGAGTCGCTTCGTCAAAAAAATGACTCACGTAGCTCACCAGGCGCCCGGCATCCAAGCGTTCAGGGCTTAGACCGTAATGCTTGAAGTTAACCCTCGCCTTGTTCAATTCAAGCAGTTTTCCTCGGAGTGGAACCTTCAGTTGCTCGATACCGTCGGCCGCTGCGTCGATGTAGTCCATCGCCTTAATAAACTCGTCCGGCACCTTCTGACCAGCGGCATGACGTTCCTTCATCACGGCCCTCAGAAACAACTCAACTGCATCTTGCGCGATTGAGACCGCCAGCCCATGGCCCATCGGCGTTCCACGCGCAAGGTAGCGTTCCGCTTCAGAGAAAAGTTGTTTGCAAAGCACGACCTGTCGAATTTCCAACGTGGCTCCAAAGGCGCTTTGAGTGGACGGACGCAATCTGGGCCGGTTTCACCTGCCGTTGGCGGTCAGCGCTACCGAGGTGGAGGCGCTGCTGATGCGTTGTTTGAATGCCCCTTATACCCGATGTCGCCCTGCTCGTGAAATGGGATGTAAGGACACGCAAACGCTTCAGCTGACTGTGCAGGCCGCCCCCCCCTTACCGTGCCGTCTATCGTTGCCTACACGCAGCACAATGTATCTACATGTACACATAAATCGCACCTTGATGTACACTTTCAGTGTGCATTTTGTATCTTAGTAGTGAATATGACGAAACAGCTTCCACCTGTCACAGACCCGAGCTTCCGCGCAGCATTGAGAGCTGCGCGGGAAAACATGCGTTTTTCATATCGTGAACTTGCGCGACGCGCCGGCATTCACGCGGTGATGCCCTCACGATATGAAAATGCGAATAGCGCGGACGCGACTCTGCCAAGTTTCGCTACGTGGGAGAGACTCAACGCGGCACTGTTCCCAGCTGACGCTGAGGCGGCGGAGCCAACCACGTCGCCGGACGGGGTGCGCCTGAAGGACGCCTCCGTGGAGGAAATCGTCGCCGAACTGAAGCGTCGCGGCGCCGAGTCGGTCGCAATCAACTGGTAACCGCGAGGAGATAGCGAGATGAATAGCTTTGAGAACCTTAGTTCCGAGGACCGAAAACGCATGTCATATCTTAAATCTCGCGATGACTGCATAGAGTTTGCGAAGAATGTCCGCAACAAATACCCGCATCTCGTGCCTGCGGCACGTCAACGGTCGGTTGAAGTGAGGGTGAACGCCATGAATCTCGACTCAGCATTGCGTCGCGACATCTGGAGCGTCGTCTACGCTCAGGAAGAGGCAATTTTCGTGAAGCACGGCAAACGTCTGCGCGCCGGCAATACGCTCAAGGCCATCACCAATCGAGGCGAGCTGGGTGCTGTTGCGTACGTGGTGATGCAACCTGGAAGTGAGAGCTTTGAGCTTTTGCATTCTCTGGGATTGGGCGACTACACCTTCGAGGCAGTGGTGTTGCGACATCAAGAGCATTTCTCTTCTGACGTTGTGGAGGCAGCTCGACGCAAGCTTGATGGTCGACAAGGCTCGGATGCGGCAGGCATCACGTGACCAGTCTCGACGGCGGCGTCGTGATTCTCAACACCGTCTCGTGGACAGCCATCCTCTTCAGGACCCCATGAACTCATCGTGCACTTGGTGCAGTGGACCTTTCGGGCTCTTCGTTTTGCTCTGGAAGCCGCGAACTGCTGATTCTGGCTTCGAAGGGCTCGAAGTTCATGCACCGGTCCATATATATTGTCCGGCGTAGCGCGGTGACGCATTACGGATTGCATTGGGACATCCGTCAGCGCGCCGTGACGACAATCGCCTACTCGGGAAAATGCCTATAACCGTGCATTTTTGAGGGCGCGAACATTCTGCATTCGCAGACAGCGGCATTTTGCTGATTTCTTGTTATACAGGTTGAGGTCGACACGCTCGAAATTGAGACCCCGCGGTTGCGTCTCAAATAGTTGAACATTGATGATTCTCCTCAATGTGACGTACGTCTTGTCGACAAACTGAAGCGTTGTAGCAGGAAGTGCTAAGCTGGCAATATGATACTTGCGTATCCGCTCTGTTTTCGATAGCATAGCCAACCGGGCAACCGAACCCATTGATTTACTTGATAAATCAACCTATAAAGCCATGTTCCGACCAGACGACCTGATGACAGTGCTCGAGCTCGAGTGCGCCCTTGGTGGGCGGCGCTACGGGCATTTCGACCACGACGCAGCAAATATTACTGGCCCCAACGAGCCTAGCGCTCGCGGTGGTGCGGTTTTGCGCGTCGGGCTCGTCGGCATCGGTGAGAATCTCGATAAGAAAAGCGGCGAATATCTGTCGACCTACTAAGCCGAGGTAGTGTTGGCAAAGCTTGCTGGGGAGCAGGTTTTCCTGCTCCTGAACAGGTCGTCTGACCTTCGCGACCACGAAATCAACGTCGTACCAAGTGTCGATAGCGCTCTACAGGCGTGGAACTCGACAACGCGCATCAGCCCAATTTTTCCCATCGACAACGCGACCTTCCCATCAACGGAGGACGGCTCGCGATGGTACGTGTTCTTTATCGGCCCGGTCGACATAGGTACGCTCGACCTTGAGGGCGTTCGCGCGTTCGCGAGCTATGGGGTGCATAACCTTGTCATCGCAACCGACGTCGATGAAGATTTGGCTGTGGCCACGCTTATTCACAAGATGCCTGAAGTTCCGTGGGAGGCTTGGACTGTCTGCGGCACGCGCATCATCGATGTCGCCTTCAGCCCATTGCTGACTACAGCGAAGCCCTCCGCAAATCTTAATGTGACCTCTCGGCTGTCGCTGCCTCCCCAACTGAAAAGCGCCTCGGAAGAATATCGGACTTTAATTGCGGTAACACGTGCGAAGTGCGAGAAATATCTGCCCGAGTTCGTCCCTGACATCGACGACTTCGACGAGGTATTCCAGCGGACGCTAAGAAACTCGAATCAAAACGCTGTAGAGAAGCTTGCATGGCTCGCCAACATCAACGCTGCGCTCTCACGGTTTTCATCGCAGACCTTTGCTGGAACGTCGCCCATCCGAGAGACCGAGTGCCACTTCTGGACTCATTCGCTGCTTGGGATTGGTACGGCATCGCAAGCGCTAACGAATATCCGGCGCCATCACGATAATGCGCTTCGGGCTTCGCGACTTGCAGAAAAAGTGGCCGGCTTGGTCGACCTTCCTGCTGGGCCGAAGAATCTCACGCAGTTGGGGTTTACGGACGCCGCATGGCGCAAGCACATCTTGAGTGAGGTGACACTAGCTCCAGAAGATGCGCCGCAAAAGTTTCTGAAGCTGATTGCATATTTTAGTGGTCGCGATGGATACAAAAGCACGCCTTTCACGCTAAGTGCCCCGCTTGAACTCATTACGGGCTGCAACACGTTCGCGTGGACACCCCTAACACTCACGCATGAGCTGTCGCACACCATCACTTCCCAACTCATTGGCGTTCTGCTCAAAGGTGCGTTCGGTCCGAATAATCGGAGTCAGCTGGAGCACCTTGCGCGGCTAGTTAGTCCGGGGGAAGCCTACGCGCCTCGCAACGCGCTGGAACAGGCCCAGAAGACCCTCATCACCGCATATATTTTTCTTGACCGCGAAAACCTAAGCGGCGGGGAACGGAAGCCATCAATCGTTCAGCCAGAGGACGTGTCGCCGCTCATTCATAGGTACAGGGATGAGATGTCTGAGCTGGTGACGCACCTGCTCGATTTCCAGTATTTCTATGGGCGCGATGCACAGCTGTATATGACGTCGTTGTGGGAAAGCTGGGATGTTATCCCCAACATCCAAAGCCGTATTGACGAGTACCTGATTCGGACGCTGGTCGCCGTGCTGTCGGCAAATCAGCACGTTGCGAAACCCGTCCAAGCGACGTATGACATCGTTCTCGCGCAGCTCGAAGCACTCGCATCGCGTGCGACCGGAAGCCATTACATCGCTTCGGCACATGAGCGCCTGAAACAGGCGCCCACAGTTTTCTTGGACCGGATGCAGCGTCGCATTCATATCGTAAAGCTTGTACTCGCATTCTTCTACGACCCGTCTACAGCGGCGAATATCGCTAGGGAAGCTCCAACGGCTGGAGGCGAATACGCCACATTGCGCGGTGATGAACTCGGCAATCAGCAGATACGGAATCCGCTCAAGTTTCTTGCCAATTTCGCGAGTGACCAGCAACCTAACACTCGGAAATCGCTATGGATACTGCATAAGCTCGCATTTGCGGAGGCACAGTGAGCTCACCGGCGCCGAAGGCAAATTATTCCGGTCAACTTCTCCGGCTGCGAAATGAAGAGAAGTTTCCCGTTGTCGCGCGACGCCTGGAGAATGTGATTCCGGTCGGTGTGACATCAGCGCGTGGTTGGCATGTATTCGAATGGACAACTGACTTCGACGCTGGCGTCGAAACTAGGCGAGCGACCGAAGACGGAGAGTATTTCACCTACTGGTTACTGGTCCGCGAGGTCGAAGACCGTTTCCTGCTTGCGTCGACGCATGCAGACATCGTCCAGCAATTCATCATCCGCAATCGACTGGCCAAGGCTGTCGAAAAGCCTCTCGTTGACGTGGCAGCGTTGGTGAAGCAGACAATCTTTCCCGCGGACGGCGAGGTTGACAATTCAGCGACACCTTACCGACTGGGGGCACTGTATGCAGCTGTGGATGGCTTCGGCCGGTCGGTCAGGACCGTGTCGCTCTTTGGCGACGACCTTGGCGGCGCGACGATGGTGCGCACCATGCTGGAATACCTGAATCCTTTTCGGGTTACGCTGCGAGACATTCGAAATGACCAGGAAGTGCTCAGCATCAGCACCCAGGGCGAGATGAACTTCTATTACCGGGGCGCCGGGTCACTTGACTCCGTAGACAAAGCACTCGCTCACATTCGTCGCGGCAATTACATCCACTGGCGCCTGAAACATAATGGATGATTACAGCCTTAATGACACGTGGAAGGAAAGTAGCAAGGTTATTGATTACCTCGCCAGGAGAGCGGTCGACAACCAACTCATTCTCGTTCTAGGAGCAGGAGCCTCAATGGGTTGCGGTCTACCCTCTTGGGGAGCCTTAGTGGCCGCGGCTCATCAATTTGCCGATGAGAAAATGCCAGAAGGCGCGGACGCAGCGCAGGCCGCAGAAAATCTGGCGTCCAAGCTCCCGGGCGGTGCCGAAGAATTTGCGAAGCTTGTTGGGCGCGCACTTTACTCCGTGAAGAGTCTCACTACGGGCGCCTACGAGGCGTTCAACGAAAATCTGCTGCTTGAAAACGAGTTACTTTCCGCAATAAGCGCGCTCGTAATGCTGTCCTGCAGACGGGGGCACGGTACCGTAATCACGTATAACTTCGATGACCTTCTGGAAACCTACCTTGCTGAACGAGGCTTATTTGCGTATCCGCATATCGAGCAACCCAGCTGGTTTCTGAACGAAGATGTCTCCATCCTGCATCCTCACGGTTTTGCATCTCGACGGCCAGACGTGTTTCCGTCGAGTAAGACGATTACTTTCACTGCACTGGATTTCGACCGACAAACCGGGCAGCAATCCAATCCATGGCGAGCTAAATTGCTGGGACTGCTGCAAAGCTCAACGCCGCTGTTCATAGGCCTATCGGGGCAAGACCAGAACCTGCGCAGCGTCCTCGCGGATGTCCAACAGACTCACGTATCGCTGAGCGCCGGCCATCCATTCTGGGGCGTGCGTATATGCACCGACAATGATGCTCACATATCGATTTGGGAAAATCGTGCAGTCTGGTGCGAGCGAGTCGCGGACTTCAAAGAGATACCCAAGCTGCTCATGGCCATCTGCAAGAGGTCGGCGGAGCTGATGACAAAGTCGAAGCTCGGTATAAAGTAGAAGGTCCGCTTAGCCACAAAGCATTTCCGGTTTGGAAAGCGGACAGGAAACCTTTGCAGCTTTCTCAGGCCTTTGCCGCCAGCATATCGTTTAAGGAACCAGCCTGCAGCGACCTTAGACCGAGCATCTCACGGAAAGAAAAATTACGCACATGAAAGACACAGAGATAGCACTCGAGCGCTTCAGCCAAGTAATGGGCACCGTCGACGATACCGTCCACACCTTGCTCAAGGGACATCTGCTGATTGAAGAAGCACTCGCCAGAATCATCGACCAGTTCGTTTTCCATCGAGAACATTTGGCTGATGCTCGTCTGACCTTCGCGACTAAGGTGCATGTCTGTCGAGCACTCTGCCTGAGGAAGAATAACCTCGGCGAATGGGAATTGATTGAAGCGTTGAACGGCTTGCGGAACAATGTTGCCCACACGTTGCAGTCACCTCAGCGAGAGCGTAAGTTCAACCGGGTGAAGGAAATCTATCTGCGCGAAGCTGCTGGCATGTCTGGCATCGAAGAAGTTCCCAACCGAAGCGAAGCAGAAGTCCTGCTTTTAGCCTGTGGCCACTGCTTAGGCTTTCTCGCTAGTTTTGAAGGAGACGCGCGAAGTTTCCGTCAACAAGTATTTGCAATGGACCGGATTGTGAACGCGAACCAGCCTCCCTTCGACCTTTGACCCATTGGGCGTACGTCGCATAACAGGTCGGGCTCGTTAGACCCCGACGGAACTGAACCATATGTGCGCCTCTAGGTGGCCCCCGCGGGAAGCCCGGGCGACGACACCGTCGAGAGGAGCTGCTCGAACATCTAGCCCAAAGGTTGTATTGTCGCTGCCTTACGGCGAGGAATAAGCTCATGCATTCTTCCCGTCCCGGAGTCCAGCAGACCGATGTAATCCGGCCGCGGCGGCGACGTGAAGCAGACCAAAAGGACTACCGAGAGAAATAAAGCGGCGACACAACGCATTTTGCAACCTCCCGTTGCAAGTGAAGTTGTTATGTCTAGGACCGCGGTTTATATGTCCCTAAAGCCTGTGTGGTTTTCTCTCCTCTCTCGGGCGCTTGTATGACTGCCAAGTCGCAAATATTTAGCCACTTGCTTGAACGCGAAACTTGTGTTTTCATTCTTTCCGTGCAGCCCGGAGCCTGTCAGTTGCGCACCGCGAAAGCGGATACGGCAAATCCGGCGTAGACCACCCATGGTGGCCATGGCTTTATAACCCCGTCCCGCCCACTTCAGGCAAACGGCAACGCGCGACGCCTTTCGATTTCGCCCGGAGTGAGCGCAACGAACGGAGTTGTGCCATGACATCTGCTGACCTTTCGCGCGCCGACGCGCAATCTGCTGCAAACATCCTCTGCTCATATCTTTCTGACCAAGGCCACTCGCTTAGGCTAGAAATCGCCGTTGACATCTGTCAGGCATTGGCACTCGCGACTATAGTCGACATCAAGTCGATGGCTCGACCACTGCGCGACGCCCTTTTCGAACATGTCATCAGGCTGAAGCAGACGCACGCGCTTGAAGTCTTAGCTCGTATTGCCGGGCACAGTTGCTACATGCGGGCAAAGCAAGCCTCAGCCGAACCTGTAGCTACTCACGTCATTCTGTGTGCAGTTGACGGAGAGATGCATGAACCGCGCGCGTCGGCGTCCATTGGAGAAGCCGTCACCAGCCTCCTTACGACCACTCTCGGTCTCATGCCTTCACGTACACGACCTGCGTTCTGTAAGGTCTCGCGCCATCCGAGCGGACTCCAACTAGAGGTCAGCCAAGTAGATGCGCCGTGGTTCATCGTGCAGTTGGTCAAGTTTCGGGAAGACAGTCTCGCTTCGGAAAACCTCGTCCTGCAACCGATTGGCGACGACGTGTTGCGAGTTGCGCTTCGGAAGGTCATTGCAAACATCGAGCAGGCTCGCCCAACCGCGCTTGTATTGAACGGCGCTGTGCCCGAAAACCTGTCACCGTGGTATTGCGCAGCATTTCATCTCACAGCATTACGAAGCCGCACCGCACGCATCGTCTCTGATGAGCGCGAGTTGTTCCTCATGCTCGACGCAACCGGTTGCGACAGTTTCCGCGCCGAACATGGCAGCTTATATTTCGAGGGTCGCGATGAAAGTTTCCGCGTCGAGGTAGCGTGGGTCGACATGACTGGCAAGGATGCCGAGGCAAAGAAGGCCGATGCCGCTTCGACATTGAAGTCAGTGTTTCAACGCTATCTGCGCTACCGCCAGGCCCTACCCGGTAACGTATCGGAAGCTCTACTCGCTGTCGGAGGCACCGGCAATACGACCTGGCATGCACGCGCAAGTTACCAACGCATCGAGTCGCTTGCCACGGAGCGCGCCATGACTATCTCAGCGCTTGCGAGCAAAGCAGAAGTCGCCTTCCGCGAAGTGAAGCGGCTGCAGGATTTCGAACTCGCCGCGCCAGCGCTGATTATCAAACTGGCGTTGGCCCTAGATGTCGCGCCCGGCGATTTGGAGCTAACGTCAAGAGTGGTGTATGAGCAATTTGACGGCGATCGATTTCAAGCGGCGAGTATCTGCTGAACCGGTCGATCGTCTTGCACCGGTTCGCCGTCCTTGAAGGCAACGCCCTCTAGCAACAGCTTGATCTTTTCCGGGCCGTTGATACGGCGCCAGGTTTTCTCGGCTTCCTCGATCAGCTTGAATGCCAGTCCAAGGAAGGTTGGTCGCGATACGCAGTTACGCGTGCGCGTCGTACGGTGGCGCACCGTCGCGAACGTCGATTCAATCGCGTTGGTCGTGCGCAAATGCTGCCAGTGCTCGGCAGGGAATTCGTAAAACGCGAGCAAGCTGTCTCGGTCCTTCTTCAACGTCTCGGTCGCCTTCGGATATTTGGCCGCATAGATCGACACGAAACGATCGAAGAGCTAACGTCAAGAGTGGTGTATGAGCAATTTGACGGCGATCGATTTCAAGCGGCGAGTATCTGCTGAACCGGTCGATCGTCTTGCACCGGTTCGCCGTCCTTGAAGGCAACGCCCTCTAGCAACAGCTTGATCTTTTCCGGGCCGTTGATACGGCGCCAGGTTTTCTCGGCTTCCTCGATCAGCTTGAATGCCAGTCCAAGGAAGGTTGGTCGCGATACGCAGTTACGCGTGCGCGTCGTACGGTGGCGCACCGTCGCGAACGTCGATTCAATCGCGTTGGTCGTGCGCAAATGCTGCCAGTGCTCGGCAGGGAATTCGTAAAACGCGAGCAAGCTGTCTCGGTCCTTCTTCAACGTCTCGGTCGCCTTCGGATATTTGGCCGCATAGATCGACACGAAACGATCGAACGCGGCGTGGGCTTCGGCGCGGGTCGCCGCCATCCAGATCGATTGCATGTCGGCTTTCGCGCGCGCCTGCTGTGATTTGGGCAGCGCGTTGAGCACGTTGCCCATCTTGTGAAACCAACAGCGCTGGCCACGCGTGGCCGGAAACACCTCTTCCAGCGCCGCCCAGAAGCCCATAGCGCCGTCGCCGACCGCTAGCCGCGGGCCCGCCTTCAGACCGCGCTTTTTAAGGTCGAGAAGCAGCTCCAGCCACGATGCTTTTGTTTCGCGATACCCATCGCCGATCGCCACACGCTCTTTGCTCCCGTCCGGCTTCACGCCGATGACGACAAGTAAGCATTGCCCATCTGAGTTCTCGCTGCGCAGCCCTGTGTGAATGCCGTCGACCCACCAATAAACGTAGTGCGACCCGGACATGTCACGTCGGCTCCACGCCACATGCTCGTCGGCCCATTGCGCCTTCAGCCGGCTCACCACGTTGGCCGACAAGCCCTTGGCGTCATCGCCCAGCAGCACGCTCAACGCTTCGCCCATGTCGCCCGTTGAGATGCCCTTTAGATACAGCCACGGCAGCGCTGCGCTCACGCGAGGCGACTTCCTCACGTACGGCGGCACGATCGTCGAATTGAACTTCACGCCCGATCCCGATCGATCGCGCACCTTCGGCACCTTCACCGCAATCGGCCCGGCGGCCGTCAACACCTCGCGCTCTGGCAAGTAGCCGTTGCGCACGACGGCGCGCTGGCCTTGCAAAGTCTTGACGTTCGCGAACCGCTCCATCAGTTCCGACAGCTCCGCTTCAATCGCTTGTTGAATCACTTGCCGCGCCCCGTGACGAACCAATTCGTCCAGACCGAGCCCGACTCCTGATAGACCGACGACTGCTTTTTCCATATCCTTGCTCATGGTGGATGGTTTGTTGTTTGCTGGCTTCCGACTTCGACAATCAGATTCTCAGCTGAAACCTCCACCGCCTTCAACTTCCCGCCTCAACTCCCCGTACACCACTTCCGACTTTAGCTCACAACGATGCAGCTGTTCAGGCAGCACTTCAGGAGGCGTACGAGTCCGGAAAATTACGTGGCCGGCCCTTGATGGCAGCTCGGCGCATCATAGAGCGAAGAAAAACGCTCGGACGCTCCGCTAACCGGATCATGTCACCCAAGGCTAGCGAGGTGACCACCTCAAGTCTTCTGCGGGCATATCAAACCGAGGTTTCGCGCCAAAAAGCGATGGTACGCAAAGCAGAGTTCGCGCAGCAGCGCCTGGTTTTCGTCGTTGGCGCGCTGCGGCAACTGTACACTGACGAAAATTTCGTCAATCTCTTGCGTGCAGAGGGGCTGGCAACGTTGCCAAAATACCTTTCTGAGCGCGTTTGGTCCAGCGCGAGCCCCAAATGACGGGCGTCACACTTGCATTCATTCCTGAACCCTTGTTGGTGCCCGTGAACGACATCCTTCCTTCAAGAAAGCTGTCCGCAACCATCTATGGATCTGGAAAGTTCAAGCAGATCAAGGCGTCCATCCAGGAAGTAGGACTTATAGAACCGCTGTCAGTGACTCCTGCAGATAAGATCACTGGACAGCATGTCGTGCTCGATGGCCATTTACGTTTGCTCGCCATGCGGGAACTGGGGTTTTCGGATGCTGCGTGTCTGATTGCTACAGATGACGAAAGCTACACGTACAACAATCACGTGAACAGGCTTCCAACGATTCAGGAGCACTACATGATTCGCAGAGTAATCGAACGAGGCGTTTCTTCAGAACGCCTCGCAAGAGCGCTCGCGGTGGATGTGACCTCCATCGTGAAAAAACTGTCGCTCCTCGACGGTATCTGCGCAGAGGCGGCCGAGCTTCTTGGAGACCGTCAATTTTCCGCGGAACTGTCAAGGGTCCTGCGAAAAATGAAGCCGACCCGACAGGTTGAATGCGTGGAACTGATGATTGCAGCAAACAGCGTAACCGTCCGGTACGCCGAGGCGCTTCTTGTTGCAACGCCCGCCACCGGCCTTGTCGCCGGCAAAAAGCCCAGGAAACTAACCGGAATCAGCGCCGAGCAAATGCTGAAGATGGAGTCCGAGATGAGCAATCTTCAGGAACAGTACAAGCTTGTGGAGCAGACGTACGGCCAGGACGTGTTAAACCTGGTGCTTGCCAAAGGATACCTTGCCAAGCTTCTCGAGAACGAATCCGCCCGTCATTATTTGCAGAGACACCAGCCCGATCTATTCTCCGAATTTGAATCCATCGTCGCCACGATCTCGCTCGATCATAAACAGCTTGCGATCAATACTTGAACGTTCGCATCGTGGAGTTCTGTCGTTCTATCCATCGCCCCACCTTTGCAGACCACCACACGCACATACTTACTGCGCGGATTCCTTGTGAGGTTTTGAGCGCGCCGGTTTCTAGCCTGCAAATGTGTACCAGCTGCCGTTCGCGCTCAACAGCACAGCGCTGTCTGACCAACGAATGTCGTCCACATCGAGCTTGTTACTGATCAGCAACACTATAGGAGGTATCCAGGCGAGCGCCGATTCCGTGAGCAGCCCGGGAGGGATGATTCTTGCCGGTGCTGGCGTGACCTTGATGCCGAGGTCACAGCAGGGACACGCGTACTTCACCCGCTGATGCTGGACGACGCGGACCTGTTCGGGAATCACGTCGAGTTGCTCGCTGGTCTCGACACCGATCCTAGCCAGCGTATGGCCATCGTGCGCGCAGAAGCGGTCCAACCCGGGCAACTCGTGCCTCACGCTCTCGCGCGTTCTTATATAGGTGGGCCTAGCATCGCCACTGCGATGCTAGGCGCCGCATTAGACATTGAAACGGCATGTCATCCGCCGCTGTTCGAGCGGCGTGAGTTTTTGAGACCGGATCTCATTGATGACAGGCCCCAGGGATGAGCCCCGCCGCCTTCGATTAACGCTTCTCCAGCGAGGAGCGGAGTTCCTATATCTTCCTACCACCGAACTTCGTTGCGCATTCATTTATCAAAACCGCCGTGTTTGACCCAGCGGCGATGTCGCGTACCATCAGTATCTAAAATAGAGAACCCCGAGCGCACCCGGTTCACTCGAGGTTTTGCTCTTCTTGGTGATCGCCGGTAGATCAATTTCCTTGACGTCCTTCCACCCAAACCCTTCGAAAATGCCTTCGGCAAGACTAACAAATCCCATAAACTTGCGCGACATTCGATAGGCAATCACCCCAAGTATGGCCAAGATACCGAGCCCGCCCAAGGCCCACATTTGCACGATCCCTGTCCAATTTTGCACAGAATCGAAGAAAGCTATTGCGCCGGTCAAAACGTACATGAACAGGAGCAATGGTAGGCAGACTTTCAGCCACAGCCGGAGAGAAGCCCTGTAGTGAGCGTATCTGCCCCTACTGCAATGCGGGTGCAGCGCCACGATCTTGTCGCTGATACGTCTTATGCCGTACCCCTGCCAAGTGTCGCCCCATTGCTCGGCGACTACTTCGACTTCGTCACCCTCGTCGAAGACCGACTGCCACACCCACGCCTTGATGGGTTTTCCATCGAGATCGAATTCCAGAAGATCCGCCTCCTCGGTCGTATCCATTGCCATACCGCTTAGGCCAACTGCGATGCCGCCCAACCCCGCAAGCCCGGCCGCGATTGCCGTTGCGCCCATTTTTTTTCGGTCGGAGTCTGTAAAGAAAAAGTCCTGACTGCGACGTGTCTTACGCAAATTGGCGATGCGGCCGCGCAGCAACTTCGCGGTCGCCGGCGATCTTGCCTCAATAGTCATTCCGAACCCTCACTTGCCGTCAACCCAACGCTCTTGAGTGCCTTTTCGAATTCCTCATGCTGCTTGCCCGCTTCCCATGGCGGACTATTCGGCGACTTGCCAAACGTACATTTTTCAAACCAGCTTTGCAAATCGTTATCCGAGAAATACCAGATCAAGACCTGAATCACTGTGATTACAACGGCGACCTCCCAACCTGCCATAAAGAGTGCCACCCGTCCTATCATGAGCAACGCACCGCGCTCGCCGACTGAAACAACAACTTCTCCAGCTGCCACACCGACTGCCTCCCTGCCCGCCGCATTTGCAGCAGCCGCCCGTGCCGCCGCTGTCGTGCCTCCTTCGGTGGCTGTTGCCAGGGTGGCCGTTCTTGCCGTCGCCCCTGCAATGCCAGCACTCGCCTTGCCTAGCCAAACGACCCCGCGCCCACCAGTGATTCTCGCGATCATGGGTGCGCTTGATGTTAGAGCCGTCAAGAGATTAGCAGCGGTGGCGGCAAACCCTAGACCGCTCTTAATGAAATAAAGTGAAGCAAGACAGATCTTACTGTCCTTTGTTTGATCCACACCTTTTTTCGCGTCGAAAAACGCGCCAATCGCGGCCGATGCACCACCAAAATAGCCTGTGATGGCCTTCAAATTAGCCGCTGTCTGGGCAGCATCCTTCGCCATCGCGGCCATTGCTTTGCTCGACGCTTGCAGGCAGGCAGATGAAGCTGAAAATCCGCTCGCTACCAGCATCGCATAGTCTTCACCGCTCTTATCTACTTTCGCGAGACTCGCACCAAAGCCAAACAGCTCAATGATTGCCAACGTTCCGCCGATTCGAATCCCCGCAGCTGCCTCGGCGCCCTCGCTGGTCAGCTTGACGGCGTTCCACTTCGCCCGGAGCACGAGCCCCCTTTCATCCGATGCCAGAGTCTCAAGCGTTTGCGCATATGCCTCAGCGGCTTTCACGCCCCTTGCGCGCAACGCGCGGTAGCCAGTTTCGAGCTTGGCGCGCAACTTCGGCTCGACATTCGCCGATTCCTTGATCAAGCCAAGGGTGTCAGTCTGGCTAATGCCAACCCGCATCATAAGCGCGCCACGTATCAGGAATGCTCCCGCGCAGTCACTTACTTTGCCCATCCCGGTCCACTTGAAAAGTGCATTGGCGATCGTAACGCTAAGCCGGTCGACTTTAATTTTTTTAATCGCGCGCTCGGTAGCCGAGACCGCGTACTCGTGCTCCTTGACTTCGCCCATTTTTTCGCGAAACTCGACAAACGTTTTCAACTTCTCCAACGGCTTGGCAACCTTTTCAAGGATCTCGGCAATCTCCTCCGCCCGCGTTGCCTTGTACGCTGTCGCCTTTGCGAGCAATTCTTTGATTTCCACTTTGGGCTGTTTCTGGTTGAACGCGAATGCTCGCCAAACCAGACTCGTCGGCTGGGTGGGATCCATGTTGTTCACCAGATCAACCACGACCTGGGCGCCCTTCTCTTCGGACGGCAGTCCAGTGATCGCCTCGTTCACCACGCCCTCGAACGCAGTGCCATTCGGAATGTCGTTCTCGTGGTAATCGTGAAGAGTAGCAAGGAGCACCGGCGCTTTCAGCCACGCGGCAACGTCCGCTGTACGGTCAGCCTGAATCTGGTTCACTGTAGCTTGCATAGCCTGAAATGCACCGCGAAACTGCTGGAACCTGAATTTGTTGAGCTTATCCAGATATTTAGGCCACTCCGCCTCGCCGATTTCTTTCGCTTCCGCCGGGCTGATTTTTCCGGCATCCTCAATGTTTTTCTGCGACGCTGCTTCCTGCTCGGGAGACGGCATCGACGGTATGCCGTCCATCGCGCCAGGCGAATTGATCATCGCCTCCCAGCCTGCTTGGCGAGCCGAACGCCAGCGGCTTTTGGAAGCAACTGCGCCATTTTTTACCGCGACCTCCGCCGCTTCGATTGACTGCAACGCGTCAATCTCTTTGGGCAATTCCTGTACGTAACGTGTCATCATGACGGCCGCGTCATTGCGATAGCCGTTCAGTTCGTGCACGTTGCCGATGCCGTCCCAAAGGGCCAACAGCATCGGCGGATGATGCTTGCCCGTTTTGGTTTCACCAACGCCATTCATCAGCTTCACAAGCGCCGCGCTCGCCGAAGCCGGCGTCGCCTGGCGTATGTGCAATGGATAGCGCGTCGCTTCGTGTTTCAACACGGCCGCATTTACACTCCCGTTTGGATTGCTGACTTTTTGTTTGGGCAATTGCAGCAACTTGGGATCAAAGCCCGGCATGTACTCGACGACAGCATCGATGCTCTGCTGGGTCGCGACCGCCGCGTGTTCATCTTTTGCGCCTGCGATCCATTTCGCCGGTTCTATCCGTTGCATGCGCTGCGCGCGAAGTGCCGCGTCGCTCGCATACATTTTGAAGATGTCTTTGTGCCACGGATACTCGGAGAAGGCGATATAGACGTCGGCACACTTTTCAGGGCGTTCAATCGCGATAATGTCCATCGGCACGGCAATGCTCTTCTGAGCACAGGCAGGGTGAATCGCCGGGGCAGTCGCAAGTGGCAGGGGCTGCTTCCACAGGCGCCCATCCTCGGTTACCGTGTAGGCTTCCCAGTAATTGCTGCCCCGTGCTCCCTTCGTATAGAAGAGGTAAAGCCAGCCTTCGCGCAATGTGCGCAGGCCGTAGTGATGCGCGGTCAGAGAGACATCGGTTACGCCTTTACCGCTAATGCCGGCCGGCAGCTTTGCACCCACAGTCTGCGGCAGCACCGTGTACCGTACAGGAAGAATCGGCAAACCTGTTTTCTCGCAGTTTGCGCATTTTTGTTCGGTCGTTGCCATGGTGAATTTTCGTGTTCGAGTATTGGACGCAATAGTCAGGGACTTCCACGCCGTCGCTAATCAATGGTTACGCTGTGTTCTCGAGATCAAAGGCTGACCGCATTCACACCAGGCTTGAGATCAACTTGCATCCGCACGTTGCCTGGTGACCATGTCGCGCAATCGGCACGCCGTTGTCCGTCACCGACTCATCTCCCTCAACGATTACATTGGGTTTCACATCCTGGTGCTTGGGACAGGAGACTTCGTCGCCCTTGCGAGCGACAAAGCGGCCATCGAAAGACATGGTCTGCGAGGCGGTGATCACCTTGCCGCCATGATCGGTATCGTCGTCGAGGCGAATGAGATTCATCATAAAGTTGTCACCTCTGTGCAGCAAAAGATCGTGCAATCTGTTTGAAATTTATCGCTTCCGACGAGCGGCTTACCTGTAGCGGAAGTAGTAACGCCCATAGTTCGAGAGCATGTTGGAGCCGCGGTGCTCACGTGACGTCTTGCGAAGGTTGATGTTTTCCACGTCCGACCAGCCATAGGTTGAAAAGATCGCTTCGGCAAGCCGAACAAAGCCCATCATCTTTCGTGTGACACGGTAAAAAATAATGGCAAATACGACAAGAGTTGCCGACATTGCGCCCCCCATGAACGCAGCAAACGAAAGAAAATTTTCCCCAAAATCTCCGGGTCTGTACATCGCAAGCACGCCGATTGCATTGATGAGCACGAAAGCCCAAATCATGATTTTGCCATGCTGCGATAGTGCTGCTTGCGACCCGCAGTAGCATGAGGGTAGACGGAAACAATATCGTCACCGTCTCGCTTGACCGAATAAACGACATATCCGTTTTCGCCGATTTTCTCCGCCACGACCTCTACGGTGTCGCCGTTGCGCATCGGTATGAGCCAGAGCCAGCCTTGCACCTGCATTCCGTCCAGTTCGAACTCGACCCAGTCGGCCTCTTCGTCGGCATTGGAGGCCAAATTCACAAGTCCAACGCCCGTTGCGCCCAAGCCCACAGCGCCCGCGCCGACGGCAGTTGCACCGACTACTCTTTGCTGCAATTGAGTAAGCACGAAATCATGAGTACGCCGGGAGCGATGCAAGTTGGCAATCGTCCCGCGTAATAAGACCGTCTGCAAAGTCGATTCGCTTTTCTTCGTGATCTGGCTTACCTGGTCATCCCACACTGAGTTTGTATCGGAAGTAGTGACGGCCATAGTTCGATAGCGTATTGGTGCCCCGGTGTTCACGTGAGGTCTTTCGCAGGTCGATGTTTTCAACATCTGGCCAGCCATAAGTTCTAAAAACTGCTTCAGCGAGGCGAACGAAGCCCATCAACTTCAGCGACACCCGATAGAAGATGATGCCGAATACGAGAAGTCCGCCCACACCAGTCGAGGCGACGACGATTGAATAGGCATGCAGGTCGTCTGCAAGACCTCCCTTAAAGTAAGACCCGAAAGCGAAAATTGCGTAAATGACAAAAAAAGTCCACAGCATGATTTTTGTCATGTTCCGGTAGTGCGCTTTCCTGCCCGCGGTTGCGTGCGGATAGATGGCCACGAGATCGTCACCGTCGCGCTTGACCGAATAGACGATGTAGCGATCGTCTGCCACTTTCTCCGCGACGACTTCTACTTCATCGCCGTTACGCATCGGCAGGAGCCATAGCCAACCCTGCATTTTCTTGCCGTCGAGTTCGAACTCGACCCATTCGGCTTCTTCGTCCGAGTTGGTCGCCATACTGACAAGTCCGATGCCTGCCGCACCCATGCCCATCGCAGCAGCACCTATGGCAGTAGCGCCGACCTGTCGTTGTTGTACCTGCGATAACACGAAGTCGTGACTGCGTCGCGATCGCTCGAGTTTGGAAATGGTGCCGCGTAGCAGGACCGTGGAAATCTGCTGTTCCGTGTTTTTCATGAGACCTTCGCCATGGCGTCAGTAAAATCTTTGTCCTGCTCCGAGTTCTTTGTATAGGCCGGAACGCTGTGATCGGTGACGCGATAAATGGTTTCCTGTCCGGTCCCAAAGGCGCACCGCGAACACCAAGCCTCCAGCGCGTCAGGCGTTAACCAGTCCGCCAGCGCCTGAAGCAGGATCAGGCCGATAGTTGCCTCCCAGCCCGCCAACATGCCAATTGCGCGCAACCCCGCAATCAGTGCAATTCGTTCGGATGCCGTTTCAACCACCGCAATCACTGCTTCTGTACCGTAACGATTAGCGATTTTCTGCAGCAGGGGAGCCGCCGTACTGATTGCATCAAGAAGAATTGCAGTGCCGGACAGACCGCCCGCAAGCGTCTTAACACCCAGGACAGCAGCGACGTCATATTGATGTTTCACACCCGCCGTATCCACATTTTCCCAATCTAACCATGCCGAGATAAATGTGCCGAAACTGCTAAGCCCTCCCCCCACCAGTTTCCAGGTTTGAGACCGCACCGAGTTCTTCAACGCCGCGTAGTAGGGTGTCATGCCGATCGTAACAAGCGACGAGCATAGCGAGGCACCCGATTGGATCAATTTGATGGTGGTGTCTTTGTCGTGTGCTCCGGCTAAGAGATGCACGAAGTTCACCGTTTCGAGCAGCGCACTGACAACTGCGATACGCCCCATGAGAAGCGGCTTTCTGCCCTCTTCAGTCAGCTTGACCTTATCCCAGGTTTCGTACAATTCCTTGGTTGCTCGGGGTGCTCCATCCGGGGCAGGGCTCCGTAAAGCCGCACGCGCCACCAGCAAACGTTTAATGGTATCGAGTCGGCTCAACTTGTCGAGCTCAGCCTGTTTGCGCACCAATGCGATAGCATCGTCGTAGGGCACGCCGGCGCGCTGCAACAGTATCGATTGGATAACTTTTTCACCGACAAAGTCACCCACCTGGTTGACTCTAAACTTGGCAAAGATCGCATCGCCAACGCTCATACCGAACTGATCCGCACCCAGCCGTTGTAATAATCCCGCAAGCGGTGTGATCTTCTTGGGATCGGTTTCCAGCGCTGTTTGAGACAGGTTCTTATAGTAGCCAACCAGTTTCTTGGTAGAGGCAGCAATCGACGCGAATGTTTCGAAGCCTGTTTCCAGCGGCGTAGCCTTGTGGGCTTGTGCGGCCTTCAGTGCCTGACCAAGTTCCTGGCGGGCATCCATCTGATTCATCGCTACTACGCGCCAGATCAGGCTGCCAGACTGTGTCGGATCCCATTGCGTGAGCAAGCCATCCACTACCGTCTTACCCTTGGGGGTGGACGCCAGACCAACCACCGCATCGGACACGATGGTTTCGAACAGCAACGCATCGTGCGTGTCGCCGGGGTGGCAGTCTTCGAGCGCAGTTAGCAGAACCGGTGCATTGACCCACTTCCCTACGTCGTCGCTACGCGTTTCCTGCAACTGATAAACCGTCGATTGCAACTCTTCATATTTCTTGCGGAAAGCCTCGATGTCATCCCGTTTGAGTCGCGCTTCGTACACTGACCACGCGCGCTTCGTGCTGTCCTTGATATTTCGATCGTGGAATCCGGGGCGCGCCTGGGCATAAGCGCGCGCCTTGTTCATGATGTCGTCGCGATATGCTCCGGTGTAAGGCGCAGTCAAGCTGGCACTACCCGCACTGCTCATTCGCCCCATCTGGATCAACTGAGTCTGATAGCTGCCCGGAATATTGTTGGCAGCCATCCAATCCATGTCGTCGTAGTAAGCGTTGATCTGGGTCGCCCGCGTCGCGTCCGCATTTGCGAGCGCACTCGCACGTTGCGCGGCGAGTGCCGCTTGCGCTCCAGGTCGGCCAAGCGGGGTCAGCTCATGAGCTTGCCTCGCCATGTTCTCCTGGTCGTTGAGCGTTTGCTCCTGACGCGACTGAACGACTTTGTGCGCGGTATCGATGTTGTGCATCGCCGTAACCTCCAGCGCACGCTCGGTGACGTATTGATCGAACCACGATGCAGGATCGTTGCGGAATCCGTTCAGTTCGTGAACATTACCTATACCGTCCCACAGGGCTAGCAGCATAGGCGGCTGATGCTTGCCGTCTTCCGTCTCGCCGACGTTGTTCATCAGTTTGACAAGCGAGCCGCTCGCCGACGCAGGGGTCGCTTGACGGACGTGCAGAGGGTAACGTGTCGCTTCCTTCTTCACCCAATCTTCTTTGTAATTGCCGCTCTTGTCGCTCAGCGCTGCATTTTTGGGTTCGAGCAACCGCTGCGGTTCCAGCAACTTCGGATCGAGGCCCGGCATGTACTCAACCACGTCGTCGATACTCGCCTCCGTCGCGGTCACAGCATGGCCGTTTTCGTCTTTACTGCCCGTGATCCACCTCGCAGGCTCAATCCACTGCATTCGCTTGTTTCGCAATGTCTCGTTGTCTGCGTACTGTTTGAAGATATCGCTGTGCCAGGTGATTTGCGAAAACGCGATATAGACGCGGCCCGTACACTTCTCCGGCTGCTCGATCGCGATGAGATCCATCGGCACAGCAATGCTTTTTTGCGCGCACGCCGGATGAGTGGTGGGCGTCGTGGTGAGCGGCAACGGTTGTCTCCAGAGGCGGCCATCTTCCGTAACCTTGTATGCTTCCCAATAGTTACTGCCGCGCGCGCCCTTGACGTAAAACAGGTACAACCAACCTTCACGCAATGTGCGCAAGCCGTAATGATGCTCGTGCAGTTCGATATTCGTGACGCCAGTGCCGCTGATGCCCCCGGGCAGCCGGGCAGCAATGGTTTTAGGCAGCACGGTATAGCGCACCGGCAAGATAGGCAGGCCGGTTTTCTTGCAGTTAGCGCACTGTTGTTCGGTCGGATCCATACAGTCTTTCCGTACTCTGACGGCCAGCAAATGATTCGATGCCGCTTACCTCGCGGCAGAGGAAAACAACTTCTCGCTAACCCAATTACCGCGCTGAATCTCTTTTATTTCTTCTGCAGACAGTTCACTGACGACCGCTGTGTAAAAGTCATCCGGTTCCCTCTGTTGCAGTGCCTGTGTCACTTTGGGATATCGATCGAATTGCGGATGCCAGGCCAGCGCATGACCGATAAATGCAACGATGTCGTCCCGATCGCTTAACCCATATTGCTCCGCGCGCGCAGCGCTCGCGACTGCGGCATCCACCTCCTGTGGGTCAGGTTGCCGCCCGACGGCCTGCATATGCAGACCAATTGCCCGATTGATCAACCCGTGACGGCGAATTTCCCGCCACTGGGCATCCTTTAAAGTCAGGTCGGCCCGCGCCGTATCTGTGTTTGTGTACATGCAGGGCTTGGCGCAAGCGTCCAATGCGTGCCATGCGCTTATCGGCCCCAGTAGCGCCTGCCGTTGTCCGGGTGACAACATTGTCCAAAGCAGGCTGAGCGCGCGTGAGTCGTAAAAACGCAATGCGCATTGGCGCCCGCGGTCGTCCACCTGCAGCACTTGTTGTGACCAGTGGCCGGCGACCACCTCAGCCGGACTGTTGCTTGCCAGCCAGCCACCGATGCGCTGTCCAAGGCCTTGGGCTATGGAATCCGGATGCCGATCTTCGAACGCGAGGCGTACCGTTTCCACCAACAATTCCACGCCATCCGGCGTAGAAAGATTGAGTTCGACGAGATAGGGACGATGTTCGTCAGGAAATGCCTCATGAGCAATCGTTACGAGCGCATGCGGTTGCTCTGACACAGGGATCTTTTGTTCCAGACTCTCGGGGAAACCAAGTCGACTCGGATCGATCACCACCAGACAATGCATCTGCGGATGTTGACTGAAGTACGCCCTCAACACGCCAACTGTTTGGTCAAGGACGGGAACTTCAACCGCCGTTTCCTTCGCGTTAGCCTCAGCACGAGGTACGCTCGAGTTACGATAGTTCAACGATTCCATGGCCGCCTCAATCCAGTATGACGGCGGACGCGCTGTCCGCGGATGCCGACGCGGTCTTCCAGGAGCAGCCCTTCGCAACACTTGTTACGGGTGAAGGAATGCGCATCGATGCTGGCCCCGGCTTGTCCCAGGCTGCGCATTTTTCGAGGATCTTGCCCGTTGTCCCGTTCTCGATTCCATCGGGCGTGATCTTGATGTAGGACCCACCTGCGCCGATCCAGATTTCCTTGTCGGCCGACAGCACGAGCTTGCCCTCGGTGCTGGTGATCGTGACGTCCTTGAGTGCGGCAAGCGTCATCTCGTCGCTTAGTGCCTTGACCTCGACTTTGCCCTTGGCAGCAAACAACTTTATCCCGGCGTTCTGCACAAAGAGGCTGATCTTTTCCGACACGCTCGCAATCAAGGATTTGTTGGTTGCGATGTGTGTGCTTTGGCCGCTGACAATGTTGACATGCTGATTCGCGGTGATCTGGGTGGAATCCTGGGTGGACAGAGCCATGCCGGCGGGACTCGCCACCAGCATGATCGGCGTCGAAAAACCGTTGGCGTTCCCGGTGCCACCGCCAGCGGTGTGGCCGCCGGAACTGCTGCTGCCTGACGTGCTGTATTGGGTGGCATCGGTGAACTTCTTCAGAGCGTTCTGACCGTCCTCGAGGCTTTCCGCCTGATTCGCCGCGCTTGCCTCCGAGAGCATCTCCACGACACTTTCCGCACTGACAAGTTGTTTGTTCGCCTGACTCACATCAAGCGGCTGGTCGACGGTGGCCGAATGGGTCGATACGTACAGACCCTGACCGGCGCGGATTGCACCGTAGGCATCCGACTTCAGATCGAAGCCGCTACCGAGAAACGCGCCCCTGTTGTTATTTGTCTGCTGTACGAGATAGCCAAGGTGTAGTTGCGAATTGGCGCTAGTACTATAGAGCTGAAGGCGGTTCTGACCAGTGGCGTCGTCCATCACCATCTGGTTGTATCCTGTGCCACCGTACTCTTTCGAGCGGTAGCCGGACAGCAAACCGTTGGAATGCCACTGAGGCTTTGTAGCACCGTTATAGAGCCGCGATATGACGACGGGCCTGTCGCAATCTCCGCCGATGTGATCGACAAGTACTTCCTCACCGACTCGCGGCATATGAACGCCGCCGTAGCCACTCCCGGTATCCGCTTGCGCAGCGCGCACCCAGCATGACGCCTGCTCGTCGCCGCTGTTCAGGCGGTCCCAGATGAACTGCACCTTAATGCGGTTCAGCTCGTCTGTGTAGACTTCTTCACCACTTGGACCCACTACGATCGCCGATTCGAGATGCGTCTGCGGTTTCCGGTGTTCGAAGGGGCTCCGATACGGCACAGCCGTGCGCTGAGCCTCTATCTCAACCCGATAGAACCCTTCAGAGCCATCTGCGTGGGGCACCTTGAATGTGTTTTGTCCCGTGTGGCTTTCGCGCACCTGAGACAACGTCGCTTGCAGGCTGTTCGGATAACCAGCCGCGGGTCCACCGATGGGCAAGTTGTTTTCGATTACCCACGCGGTCTCGATCGCGGCGAACTCTTTCTGATCAGCCGCGTCTCGATCGTGATCCGGATGGCCGCTCAGTGTAAAGCGCAGTCCAGCGTCGATTCCTCGCAATCCCCCCTCGCCATGGAAGCGCTTTGCGCGCGATTCCCATTCTTCCATCCGAAATTTGGACAGCTGGTCGCCACGATCCTGTTTCGGATAGGTGTATGCGCCGGTGTATTCATACACTTCGGCCTGATCTGGCAGCGCGCCCTGATTGGGCATGGTCGGCACGTTGGTGCCTTTCGGGTTGAACTGGGTGGAGGGACTTTTGTAGTCGAACGTGCGCGTGGTGAGCGTTGTACTCTGCAGCGTGCGCGTACCCGACCACTGCGTCAACGCGTCAGTCTCGCTGCTGGTCCCCGCCCGGTAAAACTTGACCGTTTCCGGAGACATGGCTTTCGCGGTCGCCAACCGGTCCGTGATCACCAGCGTATGCGATTTGCCGTCCTGCGCCTGTTGCCATAGACCAAACAGACCTTCTGACTCCAGCAGGCGGTGCACGAAGTTCCAGTCGTCTTCATCCTGACGGCAGTATGAACGGGACGGCAGCGGCTGCGACAAGGCAAACTGAAACATTCCTTGCGCTTGGGGATGCGTATTGAATACTTCCGTCACGATTTCATCGGCGCTCTTGTCTTGCCAGATGCGTTGGTCGCGGCGAAACTTCAGGAAGTGCATCCACGACGCGAAGCCCAATTGATAGCTCGTGAGCCCGCTATCCGATCCGAGGCGTCGTGCGGTGTGCACGTAGCCGTTATGCGGCAAATAGGACTTGTCGGCCTGCTGGATCCACAGTGTGACCGGCTGTGCGATCAGGGTCTTGAGTTCGATGCTGCTAGATGTGGATACCACGTCGAGGGTGAATTCGAAGTGGCGGCCAATACGCGAACGGCCTACCGCACGCTGTGGCACCAGTGCGTTTGCCCCCAGCGATGTGTCCAGTTTAAGCAGGCGGTCTTGCTGAATTAACCCGCCCGTGATGGCGCTGATCCCGTCTTGCGTGCTCATCGCGAATCCTTTCGTTTTTCGCTTTCTTGTGGATGGAAGGCCAATCGGGCTATTGGGTTCGGTCTATTGAAGACCAACCGGAATTCTGAAAAGCAACCGGATGCAATTCCAATCTGTTAAATGCATCAATTGCAGCTGGTCAAATCTGTGCCAAAACGCAGATCCACATTGGTCGCGAACGGGATATGCAAATGGCATGACGTGGCGCCGCGCGTTAAGTCCGCAGTATTGTCCGCGATAATACAAAAGATAAGACGAAAGCTGCAATCCGAACCGGAAAATCAATTGTTAAACCGGTAGTTATTGCGGGTCTGAGTTCCGCATACCCGCGGTCGGGGAATTTTTTACTTCGCTTGCTCGAACCAGAGATCACCGGTGAAGAGGAGTTATTCCGTATTCGTGTCGCGAACCACGGTACTGTCACCGTAAATATGACCCGCTTTTTCCACTTCCTCCGAACTATTACGTTGGTGTGGGACGAGGTCGGGTCTCGATGTCTTCTTTCGTGTCAACCGGCCCTCGGCCCTCGCTGCACGTTGAGCAAGGCGCAGCGCGGTATGAACGAGGACGCATACAAGCGGTGGTGGCAAAGGCGCGGGAGCTAAACGATCTGCCGCGCATTGCCCTGCCGGTAGCCGTTCTCTGCAATTCCGCACCACACCTTGTTCCGTCTGTCGCTCGTTATTTAAAACTCCGAATGGCAGTCCAGCTGCCTCGCCGGGAAATCGATCAGTGGTCCCATTTACATAATTTGTCGAACCGCAACGCGCAAGCGTCGACTGCGAAAATAGGTGTCAATTGGAATAACTGATAGGGTGCTTCAGCGAAATCAATGTGTGAACCAAATTATCTGACAGGGATTTCGGGTATCAAATGTCCTTCATTGCGTCGCGCAATGCCCTGTGCACCAATCTGTGACAGTTTGCACAGAGGCACTGGAGATCGTCTAACCGAGTTTTGTGATTCTCTACCATTCGGCCGACTTGAGTAGCAGAATGGTGAACCTCGATACACGCCTCCGCCAGCTCCGTCTTGTAGTGGATTACCGGATCCAGGCCGCAACGTTCGCATGCTAGCTTTCCATGAATCCGTCGATATTGCGCCTTCTTTGCGCGTGAAACGCTCCTGAACGCCTCAACCCGGCGGACGATTCTCTCGTGTTCCGCGCCACATTGAATGCGCATGGGCTCTACAGCACGGAGGACTTCGTGCTTCGGCTTGCCGAGCGTTGCGGCTACGACGATCCCCGAGAAGCTCTCGATACCGTCATTGCTTTGCTCGGGGATGAGGGACCAGTAGACGCGCTGATGGAGGAACATCGAACCTTTGAGTATGGCCTGCCATCGAGAACATCAACGCGCAGTTGCGCAAGATCATCAAGACCCGGGGCCACTTCCCGACCGATGAGGCTGCGACGAAACTCATCTGGCTGGCCCTGCGCAACATCACGGCCGATTGGGGCCGCGCCGCTCATGACTGGAAGGCCGCCATGAACCAGTTCGCGATCCTCTATGAGGATCGATTCGTTCGACCATCCGTGTGAATCTCAACCCGCCTTGAACACGGAAATTCTGACACCCCCTAAATCCGGTTGCACAGGGGTTACACGACCCGCAGAAACACAAAAGGGTTACAGGCAAATCACCTGTAACCCTTTGATCTTCTTGGTGGGAGGAGGAGGATCGAACCCCCGACCTTCGCATTGCGAAGGCGCTGCTACTCCCCCTGATGTAACAGCACATGAGATCCATGTGCAGGGCCAACGCGCTCTTTCCTCCACAATAACATCACGAAAATCTAGTCATTTCCGTTGTTTCGCGTCTAAGTAATTCGGCGATAGTCTAATGAATTCCGTTTCCCTGCACTACAAAAATCAAACATCAATATTCCCCGCCCTCAACGCATTAGACTCGATGAAAGCCCGCCGCGGCTCCACATCATCCCCCATCAGCGTCGTAAAGATCCCATCCGCCGCAATCGCATCTTCAATCTGCACACGCAGCAAACGACGCACTGCCGGATCCATCGTCGTTTCCCACAACTGCTCGGGATTCATTTCACCGAGACCCTTATACCGCTGCTTGGAAACGTTGCGCTCGGCATCGGCCAGCAACCACTTCATCGCCGATTTAAAGTCGCTCACGGCCATACTGCGCTCACCGCGCTTGATTACCGCGCCGGCGCCGATCAACCCCTTGAACGTATTCGCAGTATTCACCAACTGCTGATAATCGGCGGTCAGCTGAAACTCTTCGTCGAACACCGAGATTTTCTGATTGCCGTGATGCGTGCGCGCCACCTTCAGCGAGCGCAATTCCCGAACCGGGTCATACATCGTGGTCACGGTCACTTCAGGCTTCAAGGCATCGTCACGCAGCTTCGCTTCCAAAGCCTTTGCCGATGCCTCGGCCGCCGCCTCGCTCGACAGATCGATCGCCACGCCATCCATCACCGCCTCGAGCGCACCCGCGTCGTACAGCCGGCTCAACCGGTCCACCACCGCTTGCGCCAGCAGATACGCGCGGGCCAATTCGCCCAGCGCGTCTCCGGTAATCGCCGTGCTGTTCTCCGATGGCAGCAACTCCGAACCCTGCAACGCCAGCTTCAGAATGTGCGCGTTGACCTCGGTCTCGTCCTTCAGATACCGCTCGTCCTTTCCCGCCTTGATCTTGTACAGCGGCGGCTGCGCGATGTAGATGTAGCCGCGCTCGATCATCTCCGGCATCTGACGATAGAAGAACGTGAGAAGCAGCGTGCGGATGTGCGCGCCGTCCACGTCAGCATCGGTCATGATGATGATGCGGTGATAGCGCAGCTTCTCGAGGTTGTAATCTTCCTTGCCGATGCCGCAGCCGAGCGCCGTGATCAGCGTCACGATCTGCTCCGACGAGAGCAGCTTGTCGTAGCGCGCCTTCTCCACGTTCAGCACCTTGCCGCGCAGCGGCAAGATCGCCTGGAACTTGCGGTCGCGGCCCTGCTTCGCCGAGCCGCCTGCCGAGTCGCCCTCGACGATATAAATCTCCGACTTCGCCGGATCCTTCTCCTGGCAATCCGCGAGCTTGCCCGGCAGACCGACGCCGTCCAGCACGCCCTTGCGCCGCGTCATTTCACGCGCCTTGCGGGCCGCGTCGCGCGCGCGCGCCGCGTCGACGATCTTGCTGCAAATGATCTTCGCGTCGTTCGGCGTTTCGAGCAGGAATTCTTCGAGCGCCTTGGCGACGACTTCTTCCACCGGCGCGCGCACTTCCGACGACACCAGCTTGTCCTTCGTCTGCGAACTGAACTTCGGCTCCGGCACCTTCACCGACAGCACGCACGAAAGCCCCTCGCGCATGTCGTCGCCCGATGTCTCGACCTTCGCCTTCTTCGCGACTTCGTGATCGGCAATGTACTTGTTCAGCACGCGCGTCATGGCCGCGCGCAAACCGGTGAGGTGCGTACCGCCGTCGCGCTGCGGAATGTTGTTCGTGAAGCACAGCACGTTTTCGTTGTAGCTGTCGTTCCACTGCATGGCCACTTCCACGCCCACGCCGTCTTTCTCGCCGGTGATGTGGAAAATCGTGGGGTGCAGCACGCTCTTGGTCTTGTTGATGTACTCGACAAAACCCTTCACGCCGCCGACGAACGCAAAGTCTTCTTCCTTGCCCGAGCGCTGATCGAGCAGGCGAATGCGCACGCCGTTATTCAGGAACGACAGTTCGCGAATACGCTTGGCCAGAATGTCATAGTGATATTCGACGTTGCCGAAAATCGTCTCGTCGGCCATGAAATGCACTTCGGTGCCGCGGTTTTCGGTGTCGCCCACGACCTGCATCGGCGAGGTCATCACGCCGTCGATTTCTTCGAGCACACGGTTTTGCGGCACGCCACGGTGGAACTCCATGAAGTGCTTCTTGCCGTCGCGGCGCACGGTCAGGCGCAGCCACGCGGAAAGCGCGTTCACGCACGAGACGCCCACGCCGTGCAGGCCGCCCGACACCTTGTAGCTGTTCTGGTCGAACTTGCCGCCGGCATGCAGCTCGGTCATCACGATTTCGGCGGCGCTGCGCTTCGGCTCGTGCTTGTCGTCCATCTTCAGGCCGGTCGGCACGCCGCGGCCGTTGTCGGTAATGGAGATGGAGTTGTCCGCGTGAATGATCACCTGGATGTCGTTGCAATAGCCGGCCAGCGCTTCGTCGATCGAGTTGTCGAGCACTTCGAACACGAGGTGGTGCAAACCGGTGCCATCCGATGTATCCCCGATGTACATCCCCGGCCGCTTGCGCACCGCCTCCAGACCTTCGAGGATCTGAATGGACGAAGCGCCGTAGCTGTTGTCGGGTTGCGTATTGTTCGTTTCAGTCATGGATTTTTTCCGGTTCTGCATTACTGCTGGGTTGCTGCTCGGGACTTTTCAAAACGCCATAAAAACGCCAAAGGGGCGCTGCGCCCCTTGGTGTGTTCCTGGTATTGGACGCGTCAGATGCGCATCGGCATCACCACGTATTTGAATTCGTCGTTTTCGGGAATCGTGATCAGCGCGCTGGAGCTGGCGTCGCCGAGGCTCACTTGCAGCATGTCGACCTTCAGGTTCGCGAGCACGTCGAGCAGATACGTGACGTTGAACCCGATATCGACGCTGTCGCCGTCGTATGCGATTTCCAGTTCTTCCTGTGCCTCTTCCTGATCGGCGTTGGTCGACATGATCTTCAACTGGCCCGGCTCGATAATGCAGCGCACGCCCTTGAATTTGTCCGACGTCAGAATCGCCGCGCGCTGCAGCGACCGCTGCAGTTCTTCGCGGCCAATCACAAACTGATTCTTGTGCAACTTCGGAATCACGCGCTGGAAGTCGGGGAATTTGCCTTCCACCAGCTTCGACACGAGCTCGACCTGGCCGAACGTAAACTTGACCTGCGTTTGCGCGATGTCGATCTTCAGCGTGTCGTCGATGTCTTCGAGCAGACGCTGCAACTCAAGAATCGTCTTGCGCGGAATGATCACTTCCTGGCGCGCGAACGAACCCTCGATCTTCATCGACGAGAACGCGAGGCGGTGGCCGTCTGTCGCCACTGCCATCAGCTGGTCGCCGTCCACCACCAGCAGCATGCCGTTCAGGTAGTAGCGAATGTCCTGCTGGGCCATCGAAAAATGGACCATGCCGAGCAGCTGGCGGAACGTCTTTTGGGGAACCACGAGGCTCGCGCCGTAGTCTTTAGCTTGCGCGACGGTCGGGAATTCGTCAGCGGCGAGCGTTTGCAGCGCGAAGCGGCTCTTGCCGGATTGCACCGTCAGACGCTTGTCGTTCAGCGTGAGCGTGACCTGCCCGTCGGGCATGGCGCGCAGAATGTCGAGGAGCTTTCTCGCTGCCACCGTGGTCGCCACGGATTCGCCGCCCACGCCGAAGTCGGCGCGCGTGGTGATCTGCAACTCCAGGTCGGTTGACAGGAACGACACGTCCGGGCCGTTCTTGGTAATCAGCAAATTGGCGAGGATCGGCAACGTATGGCGGCGTTCGACAATGCCGCTCACGGTTTGCAGCGGCCTGAGGAGGTTATCGCGTTCGGTCTTGACCAGTTGCATAGAGTTCCTTCGTTGATATAACGGCCTGCGCGCCTTCCAGCCAGTCAAGGCATTTCCGGTATCCAGCCGTGGCTCCCCGCCGGCGCCACGCAGCGCCCGTCACGGCGTGAAATCCGCCCGCGGCCGCGCCGGGCGGTTAAACCTGTATTGTGCCTGAAAAAGGAACCGCCTCACTAAATTGGGGGCGACTTTGGAAATAAACAGGTCGATTTCTCCGCCCGCGCCGCTTAACCCTTCAGCGTCTGCTCCAGCACGTGCAATTCGTGATTCAGCTGCGCGTCCTTGCCGCGTTCGTCGGCGATTTTGCGCACCGCGTGCAGTACCGTAGTGTGATCCCGCCCGCCGAACAGTTCGCCGATTTCCGGCAGACTTTTCTGCGTCAGCTCCTTCGCCAGATACATCGCGATCTGCCGCGGCCGCGCAATATTGGCCGGACGCTTTTTCGAATACATGTCCGCGACCTTGATGCTGTAGAAATCGGCCACGGTCTTCTGGATGTTTTCGACCGAAATCTGCCGGTTCTGCACCGTCAGCAGATCTTTCAGCGCTTCTTTCGTCAGCTCGATGGTGATCTCGCGACCATGGAACTTCGAGTACGCGAGAATTTTCCGCAGCGCGCCTTCCAGTTCTCGCACGTTCGAACGCAAATGTTTCGCGACGAAAAACGCTACATCCTCATTGAGACTCACGAATTCCGACTGCGCCTTACGCATCAGGATCGCCACGCGCATTTCCAGCTCGGGCGGCTCGATCGCGACCGTCAGGCCGGAGTCGAAGCGCGAGATCAGGCGGTCGTCGATACCGGAAATTTCCTTCGGATACGTGTCGCTGGTGATGATGACCTGCGCCTTGTTTGCGACGAGCGCCTCGAACGCGTAGAAGAACTCTTCCTGCGTGCGTGACTTGCCCGAAAAGAACTGAATATCGTCGATCAGCAGCAGATCGAGCGAATGGTAGTAGCGCTTGAAGTCGTCGAACGCCTTGCGCTGGTACGCCTTCACGACGTCGGACACATATTGCTCCGCGTGGATGTAGCGAATCCGCGCGCCGGCCTTGTCCATCAGCAGTTGATTGCCGATTGCGTGAATCAGGTGAGTCTTGCCGAGCCCCACGCCGCCATACAGGAACAGCGGGTTGTACGAGATGCCCGGGTTGTCCGCGACCTGGATCGCCGCGGCGCGCGCGAGCTGGTTGGCCTTACCGGTCACGAAGTTGTCGAAGGTCAGCACCGGGTTCAGCTTGGAGCGCTCGTACATCGAGTCGGTCTCGGCGCTGCCGTTCACGCCCGCGCTTTGGCCCGGGCGCCACGTGCGGCGCGCCGCCGCAGCTTCGTTCGCGTCGAGGCTCGGCAGATCGAGGTCGGCGGCGTCTTCCGCTGCGCCGCGTGCACTTGCGTTTTGCGCCGCCAGTGCCGCGTTGGCGGCATTGACCGCGTTTGCCGGATTGCCGCGCGCGGCCTGCGCCGCTTGCACCGCACCGACCGCGGCATCCACGGCCGCGCTTGCGCCCGAATGAGCACCCGCATGGCCGCCAGCGGGCCCCGGAGAACCCGGGCGCGCCGGAGCCGGCGCCGCTGCCGCGGGCGCGCGCAGGCCCGCTTTGGGGTCCAGTACGAATTGCACGTCGATCGGGGCGTGCCAGAAATCGCGGGCCATATCCGCGATGCGGCCGGAGAACTGGCTCTTGACCCAGTCGAGCTTGAAGCGGTTCGGCGCCGCAATGCTGAGCGTGTTCGCAGCGGCGTCGAAGGCGACCGGGGCCAACGGTTTGATCCACGTCACGTACTGCTGGGGCGTGAGCTCACGCTCCAGCAATGCGGAACAGTGTTGCCAGAATTCGTTCATCAAGATGCTGTCGTTATGGTGTGCACGAGGCTCGCCGCTGCCCCCGTCGCGCGCGCGCAACAAGGCCCGGAGCAGCCAGGCGTAGCAGCCCCAGGCGCTTGTGCCACAAGGGTTTGCGGGACAAGCGAGCCGGAGCGGCGTGCATCATTTTTGGGAAGTAAGGCGAGATTCTAACGCCAAATCGGAGCCGCAAGTGAGTTATCCACAGGGCCGGATCATCCTGGCCGAAGCCCGCTATGCGCGGGCGGCCCCGGCTAAACTATTGACGGTCAACGAAAAACCGGTTTAAATAGCGGGTTCCGCGAAAACCAATTCAGTAAACCTCCGGCCATTGCGCTTTCAGCGATGATCGCGCGGTTTTTTTTCGATCAAGTGAGAGCAACATGAAACGTACTTACCAACCTTCCGTTACCCGTCGCAAGCGCACCCACGGCTTTCGCGTTCGCATGAAGACCGCTGGCGGCCGCAAGGTCATCAACGCACGTCGCGCGAAGGGCCGCAAGCGCCTCGCCATCTAAGGCAGGCGAGCGGATTGCGCGCTCTGTCTGCGCGAGACGTCGTTGCTCCGGGCTTGACTGTGGCAAACAACATGCGCGGCACGCCCGACAATCACGGCCAGGCGGAAGCGGAACCGGCCAAGGCGCCGCAACAGGGCTCCGTACCGTTGCGAACGCAAGCCGCCTTCCCCAAAGCCGCAAGGCTACTGAAAACGGATGAATTTTCATCCGTTTTTCGTTTGCGCCCCTGGCGCCGCACCGCGCACTTCGTCGTGTACGGCCGGCCCACCGGCAATGACGCGCGCCTCGGCCTCGTAATCGGCAAGAAGTATGCGCCGCGCGCGGCCACGCGTAATCTGGTGCGTCGAATTGCGCGGGAGGCTTTCCGGCTGCGTCGCGCGGAATTCGGCGGTTGGGACGTGCTGCTGCGTCTGCATACGCGCTTCGACAGGAAGGCTTTGCCGAGCGCCTCGTCGCCGCCGCTGAAGGCGCTGTGCCGCGGTGAAATCGAGGCGCTGCTCGACAAGGCAGCGCGCGAAATTGCCCGTCGCGAGGCGCCGGCTGGGGAAGCGCCGAAGACGGAATGACGCTCAGGCAACCGTCCGCTGTTTCGCCCGGACCGCCGTCGCCGCTGCTGCCTTTGTCGGCGGACGTCGTCCGGTACTCCACGTTGCGCGGCGCCGTCCGGCCGCATGAGCCATGCAAACGGTACTCATCGCTTTATTGCGCTTTTACAAGCTTGCCGTGAGCCCCCTGCTCGGCAACCGGTGCCGTTTTTACCCTTCCTGCTCTGATTACGCGCGCGAAGCAATCCAGTATCATGGCGCCGCGCGCGGGACTTATCTCGCCGCCAGGCGTCTTTGCCGCTGCCACCCGTTTTCCGCGGGCGGCATCGATCTCGTCCCGCCTTCCACTTCTGAAAAGCGCTGACGCGCCGTTCCATCGACACTGAGACAACGCATGGATATCAAACGCACCGTCCTATGGGTCATCTTCTTCATGTCAGCGGTCATGCTGTTCGACAACTGGCAACGCGACCACGGACGCCCGTCGATGTTCTTCCCAAGCGCCACGCCGACCAAAACGGCCGGCAGCGCCGCACCGGGAACCACGACGCCGGGAACCCAGCCCGCCGATCTGCCGGCCACCAACGCTGCGGCGCCGGCCAACACGCCAGCGGCCGCGCAATCGCAGCTCGTCAAGTTCAGCACCGACGTCTATAGCGGCGAAATCGACACGCGCGGCGGCACGCTGTCCAAGCTGTCGCTCGTCAAGCAAGGCGACGGCAAGCAGCCGGACCTCGTCATCACGCTGTTCGACCGTACGGGCAATCACACGTATCTGGCGCGCACCGGTCTGCTCGGCGGCGATTTCCCGAACCACAACGACGTCTACACGCTGATGCCCAATCAGCAGACCGAGCTGAAGGGCGACCAGAAATCGTTCAGCCTGAGCTTCGAGTCGCCGGTCAAGGGTGGTGTGAAGGTCATCAAGACCTACACGTTCACGCGCGGCAGCTACGTGATCGGCGTCGACACGAAGATCCAGAACGTCGGCACGGCGCCGGTGAGCCCGTCGGTCTATATGGAACTGGTGCGCGACGACCAGCCGGTGGAAACGCCGCGCTTCTCGCACACGTTCATCGGACCGGCTGTCTACACCGACCAGCACCACTTCCAGAAGATGACGTTCGGCGACATCGACAAGAACAAGGAAGACTACGCGAAGCAGGCCGACAACGGCTGGATCGCGATGGTGCAGCACTACTTCGCGTCGGCGTGGATTCCGCAGCAGGGCGTGAAGCGCGACATCTATGTCGAGAAGATCGATCCGGCGCTTTATCGCGTCGGCGTGAAGGAGCCGGTTGCGGCCATCGCGCCGGGCCAGACGGTCGACGTGTCGGCGCGCCTCTTCGCCGGTCCGGAAGAAGAGCGCATGCTGGAAGGCATCGCGCCGGGTCTCGAACTGGTGAAGGACTACGGCTGGGTCACGATCATCGCGAAGCCGCTCTTCTGGCTGCTCGAGAAGATTCACAGCTATGTCGGCAACTGGGGCTGGGCAATCGTGCTGCTCACGCTGCTCATCAAGGCGGTGTTTTTCCCGCTGTCGGCGGCAAGCTACAAGTCCATGGCGCGCATGAAGGCGATCACGCCGCGCATGCAGGCGCTGCGCGAACGCTTCAAGGGCGATCCGCAGAAAATGAACGCCGCACTGATGGAGCTGTACAAGACCGAGAAGGTCAATCCGTTCGGCGGCTGTCTGCCTGTCGTCGTGCAGATTCCGGTGTTCATTTCGCTGTACTGGGTGCTGCTGTCTTCCGTGGAAATGCGCGGCGCGCCGTGGATTCTGTGGATTCACGATCTGTCGCAACAGGACCCGTACTTCATCCTGCCGGTGCTGATGGCCGTCTCGATGTTCCTGCAGACGAAGCTGAACCCCACGCCGCCCGACCCGGTTCAGGCCAAGATGATGATGTTCATGCCGATCGCGTTCTCGGTCATGTTCTTCTTCTTCCCGGCCGGTCTCGTGCTGTACTACGTGGTCAACAACGTGCTGTCCATCGCGCAGCAGTATTACATCACGCGCATGATGGGTCAGTCGAAGGCGAAGCCGGCCTGAGTGTGGCCTGAGTTGCACTGAAAGTACGCGCGGCAAATCCAGTCGCAAAGAGAAAGCCGCCCGGTTCATCGAACCGGGCGGCTTTTTTCATGGCCAAGGCCAGCGGAAACGACGCATCCGTTATTCTTCTTCGGTATCCTCACCGTAGAAGCGCACGATCATTTCTTCGACGAGAAACCGATCCTTCGGCGTCAGCGACTCGATCTTCGAAGCCAGCTCGATCGTCTCCTGCGACGGCGGATATTTCTCGCCGCGCGCCAGCGGTCTGGTGGTCGCACCGGGCGAAGGTCCGTAGTGAAGCCAATGCTCCTTCACGTTCAACCATTCGGCCAGCGTGCGCAGCTTGTCGGGCTTGGGGATCGTCGTGCCCGTGAGCCATTTGTGCGCGGTTTGCGGCGTGACCGGACGGTCGCCGCGATAGCGAAGGTTGAACTGTTCGGCGAGCTTGGTCCCGCCGCGAATCTTCAGCGGCTCCAGGCTGTCCTTCAGCCTCTTGGCGAAGGCGGCTTTTTCTTTGGGGGTAGGCATGGGCCAGATTGTGCAATTCAGCGTCTTCCCGGTTGACAACTGAACAGGCTCATGTTTAGCGTATTTGAGATAAATTTAGCTTGACGCGCCGAAGGGGCGTGCAGTTCCGCAGGATGTCAATTTTTGCGAAATTTCCATATGGGGCTTGAGCCAGAGCGATGCGCGACGCGCTTCGGGCTTGGACTAGTCCTAACGGTGTAGTAACAATCCTAGCTTGCTTAGGATCAATCTTAAGCGCGGCATTGAAAGCAAGAATGCCGATGCACAAGCGGACCGCCCACAGGCTCCCACCAGCGCGCGCGTTACAATGCCCGGCGCCGCGCCGTTCCGCGCGCTGCCTGCCCCATTCTCCCGATCTCGCCGCCTCTTCTGTCATGCTGACCACCGACTCCGATCCCATCGTCGCCATTGCCACCGCGCCCGGCCGGGGAGGCATCGGCGTCGTGCGCATTTCGTTCGGGCGCGCGGGCGAGGCCGCGGCGCCCTCGCTCATGCAGGCGCTCACCGGTCAGACGCTCGCGCCTCGCCACGCGAGCTACGTGCCTTTCCTCGATGGCAGCGGCAACGCGCTCGATCGCGGCATCGCGCTCTACTTTCCCACGCCGCATTCGTACACCGGCGAGCATGTGCTGGAATTACAAGGCCACGGCGGCCCCGTCGTGCTGCAACTGCTGCTGCAACGTTGTATCGACGCCGGCCGCGCGTTCGGTCTGCGGCTTGCCGAGCCCGGCGAATTCACCCGGCGCGCGTTTCTCAACGACAAGCTGGATCTGGCGCAAGCCGAAGCGGTCGCCGATCTGATCGAGGCGAGCACGGAAGCCGCGGCGCGCTCGGCGGGCCGCTCGCTCGAGGGGGCGTTTTCGCGCGACATCCATGCATTGGTCGAGGAAGTCATCACGCTGCGCATGCTCGTCGAAGCCACGCTCGACTTCCCCGAAGAAGAGATCGACTTTCTCGAAGCCGCCGACGCCCGCGGCAAGCTCGCGCGCATTCGTGAGCGCCTCGCGAGCGTGCTCACCGAGGCGCGGCAAGGCGCGCTGCTGCGCGAGGGGCTCTCGGTGGTGCTCGCGGGGCAGCCGAACGTCGGCAAATCGTCGCTGTTGAATGCGCTGGCAGGCGCCGAGCTCGCCATCGTCACGCCGATTGCCGGCACCACGCGCGACAAGGTCGCGCAAACCATTCAGATCGAGGGCATTCCGCTCCATGTGATCGACACGGCAGGCCTGCGCGACACCGAAGACGAAGTCGAGAAAATCGGCATTGCACGCACGTGGAGCGAGATCGAGCGCGCGGACGTGGTGCTGCATCTGCTGGACGCCCGCACCGGCATGACTGCTGAGGACGAAACCATCGCGAGGCGTTTTCCCGCCGGGGTGCCGGTCGTGCGCGTGCTGAACAAGACGGATCTGGTGGGCTTGCCGCCGGAAACCCGCGCGCTCGACGCCGACTTCGACCTCAGCGAAGTGCGGTTGTCCGCCAAACAGGGAGACGGCGTGGGGCTGCTGCGCGGCGAACTGCTGCGTATTGCCGGCTGGCAGGCAGGCGCGGAGAGCGTTTATCTGGCGCGCGAACGTCATCTGATCGCGTTGCGCGCGGCCGAGGAGCATCTCGCGACAGCTGCCGCGCATGCCGACCAGAACTCCCAGGCGCTTGATCTATTCGCCGAGGAACTGCGGCTCGCGCAGGATCAATTGAACTCGATTACAGGCGAGTTCAGCTCCGACGATCTGCTCGGAGTGATTTTCAGCAGGTTTTGCATCGGGAAGTAGTGCCCAGTGCGGGGAACGTCCTGACTGCGCCTGAAGTGCCCTCAAGCATGGTCTCGCATAGCAGAACCCCGCATCGCACCCAAGCCGCGCAGTTCGCATTTGTGGGCCATCACCACTTCGATTCATTGGTACACAAAGCGCAAACAGTTTAAACTCGCGCTGTCGCCCACCACGCACCCGAGCATGCCCCGCCAAGCCGTCCCGCTCACCGAATCGCAAGTCCGCGCGCTCGAACCGCGCGCCGCCCGCTACAGCGTCGCCGACGGCAACGGCCTCGTCATCGAAGTCATGACCACCGGCACCAAGGTGTGGCGCTTCCGCTACTCGCTGAACGGCAAGCGCCAGCCGCTCGCGACCATCGGCGACTATCGGATGATTTCGCTGCGGGTCGCGCGAGCCAAGGCGCAGAAGTACGCCGAGCTGGTCGCGCAAGGCATTTCGCCGGTGGCGACCGCGCGTCGCGACCGCGGTGCCGAAGCGAAAGCCGACGTGCTGCGCGAAGCCGCCGAGCTCTACATGGCGACCGAAATGGCCGGCAAGTCGGACGAATATCGCCGCACCACGCGGCGCGCGCTCGACAAGGACGTGCTGCCCGCTATAGGCGGCTTGCCCGTCAAAAGCGTGACGGCCCAGCACGTGGTGGCCATTTGCGACAGCATCAAAAGCCGCGGCTCGCCGAAAATGGCGCTGCACACGCGCAATGTCATCAAGCGCCTCTACGAGTATCTGATCGCGCGCCAACTCGCGACGGCCAATCCCGCCGAAGTCGTGCCGGCGCGCTCCATTGCGACCTTCGAGAGCCGCACGCGCGTGCTCTCCGGCGACGAAATCGGCGCGACGCTCCATGCAATCGACACCTCGAGCATTCGGCGCCCGCTCAAGATCGCGCTGCATCTGCTCGTGCTGACGATGGTGCGCAAATCCGATCTCGTGGAATCGACGTGGGAGGAATTCGATCTCGAGAAGGCGTGGTGGCGCATTCCAGCCGCACGTCTGAAGCAGGACGCCGACCAGCTCGTCTATCTGCCGCAGCAGGCAGTCACGCTGCTGCGCGAGCTGCATCGCGCGCGAGCCGCCACGCGGTTCGTATTTCCGAGCGTGCGAGGCGACGACCGGCCGATCGCGAAGAGCACGCTCAACCAGGCCGTGAAGGCGCTCGGCCTCGACGTCGAGCATTTCGTTCTGCACGACTTCCGGCGAACCGCGTCGGTCCATCTGCGCGAGATGGCGCGGCACGCACAAGAGGACAAAAGTTCAGCGCAAACGCGACAACACGCGCGTCACCTGGAAGCCACAAGCGCTGCGGCCGAAGCGCGGCAAATTGCGCAGCGCTGGGCGGACTTCGTCGACGCCCGGCTTGACGCGGCGCGCAAGAGCGCGACTCGCGCAAGCTGAACTGGCCCAATTCCAGTGACGGCATCGCAGCAGTGGCGGGCGCCGTTTTTTAGGTACACAAAGGAATGCATGCGCATCACAAGCATTTGTAATTGCGGGGAAACCTAGCTCGTTCATAAGGTTACTAAAACACCGCCTAGAACCGAAAGCACCGCGCCAGGCCCTCGCTTCACGCCGCACTTTTATCCTGCAATCAATCGCCTACACTGGAGCAACGATGCAACCTTTCCAAGGAGGCTGCCATGTCCGAATCGTTGATCGCTTACCTGCTTGGACCGACCGTCATGGTGCTGGTCGGCGCGGCAATCTGGGCGACGTCCCGCTATCACCACAAGGCGGGATCACAAAAGCTCGAGCGCTGGCTCGACACGCATTACGCCGAGTGGCTGCACCACAGGCACTGAGCGGCAGCGCCAGGCGGCGCCTCAAATGAAAAGGCCGTCGCAGCAGGCGACGGCCTTTCTGTCTGTAGCGCGTAGCGCGCGCCTCGCGCTTACCACCTCGGGTTCGGGTCCGCGTATTCATACTGCCGCGGCGGCGCTCCGCACGCCACATACGCGCGCTGGTACTGGTCATAGCAGTACCCGGGCGGCGGGCCGTCGTAGGCCGGTGCCGGCTGATACGCGGGCTGCGCGTACACGGGTTGTGCATAAACAGGCTGCTGATAGGCGACGACCGGCGCGGGATTCAACACCGAAGTCACGACCGCGCCCAGCACCGCGCCGCCGATCAGCGCGCCGACCAGATCGCCGCCGTCATGGCCATGCGCCGACGCCTGTCCTGCGACGCTCAAGCTGCCCACCATCACCAAAGCCACTGCTAACTTTTTCATTGTCCGCTCCCGCCGTTGAGGCATGGAACGAATTGTCGGCGAGACGCGCGGAAATAGATGCTGCAAGTGGTAACGACGCATTACGCGTGTAACCGCTGCGGCGGCCGCGCGGTCACCGGCGGCGCATCAACGTTGCCACGACGCCGCCGGCACCGGCGCATCGCCGTAATACTTGCGGCGCGCGTCGCGCAGCACCTGTGCTTCTATTGTGCGCTCGTCCACCAGCGCTTTCAGCGCGGCCATCACGATGGCCTTGTCATCCACTTCGAAGAACTCGCGCAGCGCCTCGCGCGTATCGCTGCGGCCGAACCCGTCGGTGCCGAGCGTCACATAGCGGCGCGGCACATACGCGCGAATCAGTTCGGGCACCGCGCGAACGTAGTCCGTGGCGGCAACCACGGGACCTTCAGTACCGCCAAGCATCCGCGCGACGTAAGGCACATGCTGCGGCTCCTCGCCATAGCGGGCGAGCCGCTCGGCCGCCATGCCGTCGCGCTGCAGTTCGCTGAAGCTCGTCACGCTCCAGACCGCCGCGTCGATCTGCCAGTCGTCCCTGAGCATGCGCTGCGCGGCGAGCACCTCGCCGAGAATCGCGCCGGCGCCGAGCAGTTGAATCTGCGCCGCCGCGCGCTCGTCAGAACGAGCGGCGAGCGGATACAGGCCTTTGAGAATGCCTTCACGCACGGCATCCACGTCGCCGCCCGGCGCGCCAGGCTGCGCGTAGTTCTCGTTCATCACCGTGACGTAATAGAACACGTCGCTCTGGCGCTCGCCCATCTCCCGCATGCCTTCGTCCACGATCACCGCGACCTCATACGCGAACGCGGGGTCGTACGCGCGGCAATTTGGAATGGTCGATGCCGCCAGGTGGCTCGTGCCGTCCTGATGCTGCAAGCCCTCGCCGCCGAGCGTGGTCTTGCCCGACGTCGCGCCGATCAGGAAGCCGCGGGCGCGCTGGTCCGCCGCCGCCCAGATCAGGTCGCCAATGCGCTGAAAGCCGAACATCGAGTAGTAGATGTAGAACGGCAGCATCGGCAGGTCGTGCACGCTGTAGGACGTCGCCGCCGCGATCCACGACGACACCGCGCCCGCCTCCGAAATACCCTCCTCCAGAATCTGGCCCTGCGTGTCTTCGCGGTAGTACAGCATCGAGCCGAGATCCTCGGGCTCGTACAACTGACCAAGCGGCGAATAGATGCCGACCTGGCGGAACATGTTGGCCATGCCGAAGGTGCGCGCCTCGTCGGCGACAATCGGCACGATGCGCGGGCCGAGCACAGTGTCCTTGAGCAGCGCCGTCAGCATGCGCACGAGCGCCATCGTCGTGGACATCTCGCGGCCGTTGGCGTCCAGCGCGAACTGGCTCCAGGAGGACATCGGAGGGACGATCAGCCCCTCCGATGCAACTCTCCGCCTTCTGGGCAGATAGCCTCCGAGAGCGGCCCGGCGAGGCAATGTCCCACAGACAGTTGAAGGTTGGGACGGCGGGTGCGGCATAGATTATGCGACCTTGCGATCATGGTCAATGTTGGATTTCGAGGGCGAACGCTTCAGGGCGG
>NZ_CADIKB010000045.1 GCF_902859825.1 Paraburkholderia phenoliruptrix
TTGCCTTCCAGGACGGCGAGCCGGTGCAAGACGATCAACCGGGTCAGCAGAAACTCGCCGCTTGACGTCGCCCGCTATCAACTGCCCATACACCAGACTTGACCTTATCTCACGGCCTGTCTGAGCGTGGGCAAATGAAATTCCCCGTGACGCCGCCAGAGTCAGAACAGAAAGCGCAATAAAACATCAGCCCATAAAGGGTGGTTTCGAATAGTAGAGCTGAGACCCGGGTCGCTGTAACACCTCTTGGGAGCCACCGCGTCTAACGCGAGTAGGCTCACCTCGTCTCTTATAGTGCCAACTTGTTTGAATAGAAGAGCGCTTGCGCGGGGGATGAGGCATGACCCACTAAGCGCCGGCGAAACAAAATGATGCGACAACAGGGGAAATCACACATTAGTATCCGAGGCGGACAGAGTCCGGGCGCATGCTCGTAAGAAACAATTTCAAGGCCGGCAGTTGGCGCTTCTCCCCGCAACCGCAGTTGCTATGTCCTGTCCGTTCGCGCATTTACAACGCCGTTATAGGATTGCTTTTCCTTCATGCAGACGGATTGAATGTGCGCCAAGCGCTCTTCGCTCGCACTGATGGACCCGTTCCCCCATAAAGGAAGTAATCGACTTGGGAACGCCTGGTCGAACGCAGTCGCTATTGCTGATTTGGTAAATAGCATCATTCGGCCCGTTGCTGCATGAGGCATCTGTGCATAGTGCCTGTCATATTTAACAATGCATTGGAATTTTAGGGAACGGATCCGACTCGCCTCGCAGTGTCGGCGCACGCTTCAGAGAAAAGACCACAGCCATGAGCATTCTCAAAGACTAAACGTTGGGATGAAGCGCAAATGCGACGACAGGTACGCTCTTCGCGGGCATAACGTCAGGTGCTAATGGTGAGCTAACTGGGGTGTTAGTACAAAAACTGGCGGGCGCATGGGCGTTCATAACCACTCGACCGTCGCTCCCGTTCAACTCGCATGTTCTACGGTGTGTGATTTAACACTTGTTATTAGTTCTTTCCTGGTGGCTTATATATCATCCGCGAGTTCTCGCGAATCAATTACAAAGTCTTTCCTCTCGAGTGCAAATTCTGGCCCGGCGCAAAGCGTAAGTTTTACGTGTCGAGCCACGGTAGGAGCGTGCTTGAGGCAAGCAATCTTACGTCCGCGAGGGCACAAAGACCTACCGTTCTCACAGCTGTGCTGACGATTCAAGTACGTCGCGCATGTCGCTGAAGAGCGGTTGATCACCGAATCCCATTTTTCAGGATCGGTGACATTAATAAGAAGCATAACTAACTACTATCAAGGTGAAATGCATGACCAGCAGATTAACCAATGGGGTGACGCAATTGCAGCGGAGCGTCGACCGCAACGGCCATAAGCAACTCATGACCCTCCGAACAAAACTTCCGACTCCGATTGGTCTGGCGATCCTGATCATGGCGGCTCCTGCATACGCGCAATCGTTACCGAATGCAGGTTCCCTCCTGAATCAGCAGCAAATGGCCCCGCAACCACGCGCACCTCAAGCCACAACCCCGGAGGAAGTCATTCCGTCCGAAGCTGCGCCGGGCGCAGCTGAACCAGAAGCCGGCCCCACTGTGACGCTGAAGTCCATCACCTTCAACGGTGACAAGCGTGTGGCAGATGCAGAGGATTTGCAGTCTGCTACTGCCTCGATGGTCGGCAAAAAACTCACCCACGCGGGTTTGCAAAAAATCGCAGATACGATCACCCAATATCTGCGCGGACGAGGCTACGCACTCGCTTACGCCTACCTGGCACCTCAGGACCTGACGGCGGGCAATCTCGTCATCACGATCGTGGAGGGCCGTCTGGAATCCGGCAAGGATCGCGTAACCATCCACGGCAAGACGCGCAGCAGCAATGAGCGGATCGCCGCCATCGCGAACGCAGCCCTGTCGACCGATCGACCGCTGAAGAAGGAAGACCTCGAACGCGCACTTCTGCTCATCAACGACCGTCCGGGCGTGAGCGCCAAAGCAATCCTGCAAAAGGGTGCACAACCGGGCACCAGCAAGCTTCTCATCGAAGCGACACCGACTCCGATCGTCAACGGCCTATTGTCGATCGACAACTATGGCAACCGCAGCACCGGCATTGAGCGCGGCACGGCAACGTTCTTCGTGAATGATCCGCTCGGTATGGGCGATCAGGTCACGCTCGGTCTAAGCAAGACCCAAGGCACGGAAGTCGCCAACCTCGGCTACAGCGTGCCGCTGACGCCCACTGGCCTGACGCTGTTGCTGGGCGGCTCGTATCTGCATTATCGCGTCGTTCAGGAGGCTTACTCGGCACTTGACTTGCGCGGTTCGGCTGTGACGGGTTCGGCCGGTCTGAATTACCCGCTCATTCGTACGCGCACGCAGAACCTCAATGCGACCGTGATGTACGACTACAAGTATCTGAAGGACAGCGCGCTCGACGTGAACCTGAGCAAGCGCAAGCTCGACAACTTGACGTTCTCGCTGTCGGGCAACCGTTACGACGGTCTGCTGCAAGGTGGTGTGACGGAAGGGCGGGTAGCAGTGACGTTAGGTCACGTCGATCTGTCGGGCAACCCGGTCGATCAACTGGCGGACTCGATGACGGCGGGCACGCAAGGGACGTTCACCAAACTCGCTGCGAACTTCAGCCGTCTGCAAACCCTCGACCAGAACTGGAGCGTCTACGGTGGTTGGGCGGGCCAATTGTCGAATACCAACCTCGACAGTTCGGAGAAGTTTCTGCTTGGCGGTCCAACGGGCGTTCGCGGTTATCCGGTTGGTGAAGGTTCGGGCGACGAAGGCTGGTTGGGGACGGTCGAGCTGCGCCGTTTCGTGAACATCGGCGTTCCATCCGTCAAGGTCCAGGCGCTCGGATTCGTGGATGTCGGCCAGATCCGTTTGCATCACACGAACTACGCCGGTTCGCAAATCAACGAAGGCCACACGAACAAGGTGACGTTGACCTCGGCAGGTTTGGGCGTGAACGTGTGGAGCGGTCGCTGGAACGCACACGCGGCTGTTGCGCGGACGATCGGCCGCAATGATGGCGCTTCGCTGTCAGGTAACAACGCCGATGGCCTGAGTACCAGCTGGCGTGCGTGGCTCCAACTCGGCATGGCGTTCTGACCGAACGGCCCTCTCATCAATCTCATAAGGATTCCCAATGAAGAAAGCATCCCTGAATCACGTCTATCGGCTGGTGTGGAATGCCACGATCGGTTCATTCGTCGCCGTCGCCGAGAACACCAACGCTCGCGGCAAACGCAGCACAGGTAGCGCGGCCCTTCTCGCAGTCCTCAGTGTCATTGCCGTCGCAGACGCAGCGTACGCAGCCCCGCCGCTTCCGACTGGCGGTCAAATCGTGGCGGGCCAGGGCTCGATCACGCAAAACGGTTCGTCCATGACTATCACCCAGAATTCCGGAAAGATGGTCACGAACTGGAACGGCTTTGACATTGGCCAAGGGAATTCCGTCACGTTCGCACAACCGAGCAGCGCCGCTGTTTCGCTGAACCGGGTCATCGGCGGTAACGGCGCGAGCCAGATTCTTGGCGCCATGAACGCAAACGGCCAGGTGTGGCTCATCAACCCCGGCGGGGTGGTCATCGGCAAGGGCGCGAGCATCAACGTTGCGGGGCTCGTTGCTTCGAGCGCGAACATCAGCGACAGCGACTTCCTCGCGGGAAAAACGAAGTTCACCGGAGCGATGGGCAACATCGTCAACCAGGGCAAGATCAATAGCCAGGGCGTGGTCGCGCTGATCGGTCAGCAAGTCACGAACCAGGGCTCGATCAACGCGAAGGGCGTTGCGCTTGCAGCCGGGCAAGACGTCAATCTGGACTTCAACGGCGACGGTCTCGTCAGCGTTCAGGTCACGAAGGGCACGCTCGACGCACTCGTGAGCAACGAAGGCCAGATTTCGGCTGACGGCTCCGCAGTGGTGCTGACGGCGCGTGCTGCTGACGCGGCTATTAGCAGCGTGGTCAACAACACGGGCGTGATTGAAGCGCGTTCGCTGCAATCGAAGAACGGTCGCATCGTTCTGGACAACGACCCGGCAAACGGCAAGACGACCGTGGCGGGAACGCTGAACGTCTCGTCGGCTGACGGCGTGGGCGGTAATGTCGTGATTGAAGGCAAGACCATCGCGATCGACAATGCGACGATCAAGGCCGATGGTGCATTGGGGGGCGGTACGATCAAGATCGGTGGCGGTCTTCATGGTGAAGACGCTACTGTTAACAATGCGACGACGGTCACAGCGGGCAAGAACGTTGTTCTGTCGGCGGATGCAACGCAAAAGGGCAATGGCGGTACGGTCGCGGTCTGGTCGGACGGCACCAATGCGTTCTCGGGCGAGATTTTTATCCGTGGCGGCAAGAACGGTGGTAACGGTGGTTTCGCCGAAGTCTCCGGCAAGACGGGTCTGAGCTATACGGGCGTGACGCACGGTCTGTCCACGCTCGGCGCAGCAGGTACGCTGTTGCTTGACCCGGACACGATCCAGATCTGGGGCGGTGAAGCTCCGGCAAGTGCGAGCACCAATCCTTCGGACTGGGGAAAGACGAATACCACCGGTGTTCTGAATATCTACGAGAGCACGCTGGAAGCGCAAGAGGCCAATGTCAGCCTTTACGCCAATACGTTGATTCACTTCAACGACCTGACGAAGGATGCGAACGGCAATACGCTGACGCAAGTTGTGCACGGACCCACGGGCACGGCAGCGGGTTATACCACGGGCGACGGCAAGATCAAGCTTCAGGATGGCGTGAGTTTCCAGGCCGTCACGGGCGCGAACAATAGCTTCATCACATTCGACAACAAGAACAATACCCTTGAAGTGTCTGGGGCTGGTTCCATTTATATGGAGGCCGGGCAGTACCTTGGCAGCGGTAATCCCACTGGTCACATCGGCAACAATACGGGCAACAATCCCGACACCAATCAGGGTGTTTTTAACCTCGTGGCATTGGGCGGGCTTGACGCAAACGGCAAATCCACTTCCACGAGCGCTTATGGCAGCACCAATTGGACCGGCGTGAATGGTGCGACGCCGGGCGCAGGTACGATTACGCTTCTGGGCGCGGACGGTCTCGCCATTTCCGGCGATCTGACGACGTATTGCGGCTACATTTACATCCACGCCGATTCGGACCACGCGGGTGGCGGCAATCTGGTTGTGAGCAGTAAGGTCAAGACCAACGGCGGCGATTTTAACTACGCGTGGGGTTGGAACTCGGGCCAAACCGCGACGTTCACCTACGGTAGTGCCGTCGATCTCGTCTGTGCCGATGGTAGCTGCTCCCGTCAAGCCGGCACGTTCCGGGCTGTTCCGGATGCAGGTGGTCCGGGCGGAACGAAACCCGCTAACAAGACGATTCTCGGCGGTAGTCTAAACGTAGGCGGCAACGTCAATACCTCCGGTTGGGAGATTCACGGCGGCGCTACGATCAAGACGGACAAGGACAGCACCGTCACGCTCGACTCGGGCACGACGCTCGACCCGTCCGTTCTGGACAAGACCGGAGCGAGAACGACCACCACGGGTCTCGTCGGTCTGGAGGGCGGCACGATCGCGATCAGCCACACCGGTGTGACGGGCCTCGCGACGACCGGTCTGCAACTGGCGTCGGCCGACAAGGGCACGAACATCTTTGTCAGCAACGACCAGGGTGTCGTCCTGGGTAACGGCACGGTCAACCGCGACGGTTCGGTTACCGGCAATACCACTTCCAGCACGTTCCTGAGCGCAAGCGACCTCGCTTATCTGCAACAGCAAGGCACGCCTTCGCTCGTGATCGGCAGCACCGATCATCTCGGTACGATCGAAGTCGGTCACATGGACGGCACGTCCGCGCCCTTCACCTTCAACGCAGCCGGCCAGGTTGGCCTGATCGGCGGCACGGCTGTCGTGAATGGTGCGGTCACGAACAACACCGGTTCGGTGCTCATCCAGGCTGCGGATTCCGTTGACCACAACACGGCCAACGTCGGCAGCGATGCAAACGCAGATCAAACTGCAACGAGCACGGGCCGTGGCAACGTTGTGATCACGACGAATGGCACAGTCACGGCCGGGACGAACGCGATCCTCGCAGCAGCAACGGCAGACCACAAGTCCACCGACGTGCAGGAGTCGCAAGGCGGCAACTTCGTGAACGACCGTGGCGCCGATGCGTTGACGGTAGGGGCGGGCGGTCGTTGGCTCGTCTACTCGACCACGCCGGACAAGGATGTCGGGCGCGATCTGGATGTCGATTTCAAGGTCTACGAAGCGACGTATAAGGAATCGGACGGCACGTACAGCAACGTCAACGGCAAGTGGGTCGGCACTGACGTTGCATCGCTCGATGACCGTGGTCAACCGGACCTGAATGGTGTCATCACCGACCCGGTGGGCAATCGTGCGGACCTCGTTCAGATCCTGAATGGCGACCAGGCGGGCAAGAACGGTTACCTGTACTCGCGCTCAGCCGTCCTGACCGGTCAGCTTGTCGGCACCGTCACGAAGACCTATGACGGCACGACCGCCACGCAAACGAACACGACCGTGGTTACGGATGCAAACGGGACGCAAACGGGCAATACGGTCACGCTCGGTAACGTCGCGGTCTCCGGCCTCATCGGCATTGATGGCGACAAGGTCCCGCTCGCAATCCTGAATGACGCGAACCTGGCGAACGCCCAATTCAGCGACAAGAACGCAGGTACGGGCAAGACCGTTACGCTGTCGGGTGTGAAGCTGGGCGTCGCGCAGAACCAGGGTAGCACGAATCCGGACGGCTCGAAGGTCGTGCAGGTCTATGGCTACCGTCTCGCGGAAGACACGCTTTCGGGTGACATTGGCACGATCACGCCGAAGGCCCTCACGAGCGTGACGACCGTGGACGGCAAGGTCTATGACGGCAACACGGCGACCACGGCTCACACGACCGTTACTGGCGTTATTGCCGGCGACAACGTCGGCACGTCCGCAAGCGGCCAGTTTGCAGACAAGAATGCGGGCGTCGGAAAGGATGTGACGGTTACTACGTCCCTGACGGGCAACGACGCAGGCAACTACGTGCTGGCCTCGGGTTCGCAGGATGCAACGCTGCACATGACCGCCGATATCAGCAAACGCGCGATCACGGGCACGGCTACTGCGCAGGACAAGGTGTACGACGGCACAACGCGTGCGGATCTGACGAACGTGTCACTGAACGCAGCCGACATTGTTGCGGGCGATAACCTGTCCATCTCTGGCAATACCGGTTCGTTCTCTGACAAGAATGCCGGTACGGGCAAGTCTGTTGTCGGTTCCGGTCTGTCGCTGGCGGGTGCAGACGCACAGAACTATGATCTGACGACGACGGTCACGGGTGCTTCGATCACGAAGAAGACGATCACGGCAAGCGCTACAGCCGAGAACAAGGTCTACGATGCGACCACCACGGCCACGATCGGTGCAATCGCGCTGAACGGCACCATTAGCGGCGACAACATTGATTCGACTGCGACGGGCGCTACGTTCGAAGACAGGAACGCAGGGACGGGCAAGGCTGTCCACGCAACCGGCCTCGGTCTGACGGGTGCCGACGCCAACAACTACGTTCTCGCAAACGACGTCGTTGCGCACGCCGACATCGATCGGAAGCTCATCACAGCTACCGCGAACGCAAAGGACAAGACCTATGACGGCAACGTCACGGCTGACCTGAGCAACGTGAAGCTGATTGGGGTGATCGGTAAAGATGTGGTTGCCCCGGACGGCACGACCGGCCAGTTCGACACGAAGAACGTCGGCAAGTCCAAATCCGTGAACGGCCAGGGGCTCTCGCTCGTGGGTGACGACTCGGGCAACTACGTTCTGGACACGAAGCACGAAGTCGCTACGGCAGACATTACGCCAAAGTCGGTCACGTTGACCGGTTCTGCGAAAGACAAGCCGTATGATGGCAACACGGTTGCGGCAATGAGCGATCTGGCGCTCCATGGCGTGGTTGCGGGCGATAACGTCTCAATCGTCGGCAATACCGGCAGGTTCGACAACAGCAACATTGGCACTAACAAGCCGGTGAACGGCGAAGGTCTGTCGTTGGCTGGTGCGGATGCAGGCAACTACATCCTCGACACTTCCGCTGTCCTCGCGCAGGCAGACGTTCGCCCGGGCTACAACCCGTCCGCGCTCGTTGCTGACGCCACGGGTATGAACGGTACGGCGCAAGCCACGAAAAACGCAGGCAAGGTCATCAGCGACCAGACAATCGCGAAGACGGAAGTTCCGGCGCTCATCGTTGGTTTGCCGTTGACCGTGGCTCAACGTGGCGATGCCGTGGATGTCGCTGACGGTGCGCTCTCCACATCTGTCCTGCGTATCGACGGTAAGGCGAGCCTGGGCCTGAATGACGCACCTGAAGAACGCGCACAACGTAACACGCTCGTCGTGTTCCGCTCGGATCGTCCTGAAGCGCTGGACAACCGCGGCACGTTCCACGTGGTCGATCGCGGCAACGCCATTGAACTGGAAGGTACGCCGAGCTTGGTCAACAAGACGCCGGACATGAAGGGCAAGGGCAGCGACTGGAAGAATGGCACGGTGGTTCGTGCGGACGGCGCGGTGACGGAATACCGCGTTCGGATGCTCAACGACGGCACGCTGGTCGTCATCGAGCCGAACGGCGTCAACGACAGCGATGAAATCGCTGCGAGCTACGGTCTGGCCATCGCGAAGAAGCAACTCGGTATCGGCGTCAAGGCAGTGAAGGCCGTCGTTATCGAAGCACGCAACGGCAACGGCGCGAATAACGCCTGATGCTGTAACCGCTGAGAACTGGCGGCCCTCGAGCCCGGCGCGAAATCGCCGGGCTTTTTTCGTTTGATTTTTGCTAGAACGAGGACTGGATGCCGGTGAAGCGCCGACATAAGCATTGATCCATCGGCGGTGCGGAACGCTCGTACACTAACGGTTCCGGACGAATGTTCGCTACGCGAGGCCCGTGCATGCCGACGATTGCCCTGATTGTCCTCACTGTCGCGGTCACGCTCTTCGTCGTGCTTCTCATCGCGAATCTGACGAGCGGCGAGAAGAAGATCGAGCACAAGATCGAGCGCCTGTACGCCAGCGACGATCCGCAATTCACACGTTCGATGGGGCTGCTGCTCGGCCCGGCCGTCGTCGGAGGCAATCGCTTTGAAGTGCTCCTGAACGGCGACGAAATCTTTCCGTCGATGCTGGAAGGCATCCGCTCGGCGCAGCGCACGATCACCTTCGAAACCTTCATTTACTGGTCCGGCGCGATCGGCGAGGACATCGCACGCGCACTGTCGGACCAGGCGCGTGCGGGTATTGCCGTGCATGTGTTGCTCGACTGGGTCGGTTCGTCGAAGATGGACAGGCGCTATCTCCAGATGCTGCGCGACGCGGGCGCGGAGGTCATCCAGTATCACAAGCCGCATTGGACCGGTCTCGGCCGCATGAACGACCGCACACATCGCAAGCTGCTGGTGATCGACGGACGCATTGGCTTTACAGGCGGCGTGGGTATTGCCGACGAATGGACCGGGCACGCGCAGGACGAGAAGCACTGGCGCGATACGCACTTTCGCGTCGAAGGCCCGGTTGTCGGACAGATGCAGGCCGTCTTCATGGACAACTGGGTCAAGGCGACAGGAAACGTGCTCCACGGCTCGCACTACTTTCCGGAGATCGACGCTGCCGGAAACGGCCTCGCGCACATGTTCAGCAGCTCGCCTTCGGGCGGCAGCGACGACATGCAGCTGATGTATCTGATGGCCATCACCGCCGCGACGCATTCGATTCACCTGTCGAGCGCGTACTTCGTACCGGACAAGCTGACGATCAATGCGCTCGTCGAAGCCGCGAAGCGCGGCGTGAAGGTTCGCGTCATTACTCCCGGCAAGCGCATCGACGCCCACACGGTGCGCGAGGCGTCGCGTGCATGCTGGGGCGACCTGCTCGCGGCGGGCATCGAAATGCACGAATATCAGCCGACGATGTTCCACTGCAAGCTGCTTGTCGTCGACGAGTATCTGGTGTCGGTCGGCTCGACAAACTTCGACAGCCGCTCGTTCAAACTCAACGACGAAGCGAATCTGAACATCTACGACCGGGATTTCGCACGCCAGCAAGCGGCGATTTTCGATCGCGACGTCGCCCGGGCAAAACGCATTTCGCTCGACGACTGGCGCCGCCGTCCACTCCTCGAAAAGTTGCTGGACCGCGCTGTCGCGCTGCTCGATCCGCAACTTTGACGTTGGAGCGGTATGGAGGAGAAAGTCGCGGGATTTTCTTGCCGCGGGAGCACGGACGACCGCCAATGGAAGACGCGCCACGGCTAACGCGCGATGTGCGCACATGCCCGCCGAATCGGCGTGCGAGTGTGACCACTGTCCTTAAAGCCTGGCCTTCGGGTTTCCACTGATGTGATGTGAGCAGCGCAATCGCGCATCAAATAGGCGGCCGTGCGGCTCCGCCCGGACCGCCAGATGAAAGGGTTTTTGATCGTAAGTATCTGTATTTGAGAGACATTCTCGTCTAAAACGGTGTCCTCCAGACTCAACAAAGTCAAGAGTTGGACGACCTTCGGCGCGTCTGCTCCCCGCTTCTTGAATTTGTCACCACCCGTCCATATAATTAGCACTCACTGCACGAGAGTGCTAACAACTTCGCCGGTTGGCTCGGCCAACCGGGTTTTCCAAGCGTTCTTCAGTCTCAATCAAGAGAGGAGTATGTATGAACCTTCGTCCTTTGCATGATCGCGTGATCGTCAAGCGTCTGGATCAAGAAACCAAGACCGCGTCGGGCATCGTGATCCCCGAAGCCGCAGCAGAAAAGCCGGATCAGGGCGAAATCCTGGCAGTCGGCCCGGGCAAGCGTGACGACAAGGGCGCAGCAATTGCCCTCGACGTGAAGGTCGGCGACCGCGTTCTGTTCGGCAAGTACGCAGGCCAGACCGTCAAGGTCGACGGCAACGAACTGCTCGTCATGCGCGAAGAAGACATCATGGCCGTGGTGAACAAGTAAGCGCAAAGCCGCTACTTGCCAAGGTTATATCCAAAGAATTCAAGGAGTTAGAAGATGGCAGCTAAAGACGTCGTATTCGGTGATTCCGCCCGTGCCAAGATGGTCGAAGGCGTGAACATCCTCGCGAACGCTGTGAAGGTTACGCTGGGCCCGAAGGGCCGCAACGTGGTCCTGGAACGCAGCTTCGGCGGCCCGACGGTCACGAAGGACGGTGTGTCGGTCGCAAAAGAGATCGAACTGAAGGACAAGCTCCAGAACATGGGCGCGCAAATGGTCAAGGAAGTGGCTTCCAAGACCAGCGACAACGCAGGTGACGGCACCACGACCGCTACGGTTCTGGCTCAGTCCATCGTCCGCGAAGGCATGAAGTACGTTGCATCGGGCATGAACCCGATGGACCTGAAGCGCGGTATCGACAAGGCAGTGGCTGCTGCAATCGAAGAACTGCGCAAGATCAGCAAGCCGTGCACGACCAACAAGGAAATCGCACAAGTCGGCGCGATTTCGGCAAACAGCGACACGTCGATCGGCGAGCGCATTGCTGAAGCCATGGACAAGGTCGGCAAGGAAGGCGTCATTACCGTCGAAGACGGCAAGTCGCTGCAAGACGAGCTGGACGTCGTCGAAGGTATGCAATTCGACCGCGGCTACCTGTCGCCGTACTTCATCAACAACCCGGACAAGCAAGTCGCCGTTCTGGAAAACCCGTTCGTGCTGCTGCACGACAAGAAGGTCTCGAACATTCGTGACCTGCTGCCGGTTCTGGAACAAGTCGCGAAGGCTGGCCGTCCGCTGCTGATCATCGCTGAAGACGTCGAAGGTGAAGCACTGGCAACGCTGGTGGTGAACAACATCCGCGGCATCCTGAAGACCGTTGCTGTGAAGGCTCCGGGCTTCGGCGACCGTCGTAAGGCCATGCTGGAAGACATCGCGATCCTGACCGGCGGCCAGGTCATCGCTGAAGAAACCGGCCTGACGCTCGAAAAGGCAACGCTGGCAGAACTGGGCCAGGCGAAGCGCATCGAAGTGGGCAAGGAAAACACGACGATCATCGACGGCGCTGGCGAAGCTGCGAACATCGAAGCTCGCGTGAAGCAAGTGCGCAAGCAGATCGAAGAAGCGACGTCGGACTACGACCGTGAAAAGCTGCAAGAGCGCGTTGCCAAGCTGGCAGGCGGCGTTGCAGTGATCAAGGTCGGTGCTGCGACCGAAGTCGAAATGAAGGAAAAGAAGGCACGTGTCGAAGACGCACTGCACGCAACGCGCGCAGCTGTGGAAGAAGGCATCGTGGCCGGCGGCGGTGTCGCGCTGATCCGTGCACGTACGGCGATCGCCGGCCTGAAGGGCGCTAACGCCGATCAGGACGCAGGTATCAAGATCGTCCTGCGCGCCATGGAAGAGCCGCTGCGCCAGATCGTCACGAACGGCGGCGAAGAAGCCAGCGTCGTGGTGGCGGCAGTGGCTGCTGGCCAGGGCAACTACGGCTACAACGCAGCAACCGGCGAGTACGTCGACCTGGTTGACGCGGGTGTCGTGGACCCGACGAAGGTAACGCGCACGGCGCTGCAAAACGCAGCATCGGTTGCAGGTCTCCTGCTGACCACCGACGCAGCTGTTTGCGAACTGCCGAAGGAAGATGCACCGATGCCCGGCGGCATGCCCGGCGGCATGGGCGGCATGGGCATGGACATGTAAATTCGTGCCCGCTCCCGGGTTGGGTCTCTTCAATGAGGCTCACCCGGGAGTTGATGGAAGAGCGCACCGCGAGGTCCGCAAAGCCAAAGAAAAACCCGCTCAGGCGGGTTTTTCTTTGGCTTTCTGCTTTTGGGACCGCGTTTGCTGGCTAGACCGCAAGCGCGAGGCAATGCTCGCGCAAGTATCGGAAGATGCCGGCCACGCTTTCGCCTGGTGTCAAAGCGGCGGTGTCGATCACGAGTTCCGGATCGACGGGTGCTTCATAGGGCGCCGAGATGCCGGTGAACACGGGGATTTCGCCGGCCAGCGCCTTCGCATAGAGCCCTTTCGGGTCACGGCGCGCGCAGGTCGCGACGGATGCCGACAGGTACGTCTCGATGAAATTGCCGGCGCCGATGATGTCGCGCGCCATGGCCCGATCGGCGCGCATCGGCGAAATGAGGGCGGTGATGACGATGAGGCCGGCGTCATTCATCAACTGCGCGACGTGCGCCACGCGGCGGATGTTTTCGTGGCGGTCGTTCGGGTCGAAGCCGAGGTCGCTGGCGAGGCCGTGGCGAACATTGTCGCCGTCGAGCACGTAGCACGCGTGGCCTTGCGCGACGAGTTGCCGTTCCAGTTCGAACGCGATGGTCGACTTGCCCGCTCCCGAGAGGCCGGTGAGCCAGATCGTGACCGGCTTCTGGCGGAGAATCCGCATTCTGTCCGCGAGTTTGATGGTGCCGTGGAAGCCTTGTACGGGGCCGCAGGATTGCTCCATTCTCATATTCCTGAAAGCTTAGACGCAGTGCCAACCTTGGCGCCATACACCGGCGTTGTGCAGCCGTTCCGCCGAATCGGCGAGGGCGACGTGAAATCCGTCGGCCGCGCCAGGCGGTAAAGCGATGGAAAAGCCGGCGTAGGCGCTCGGATAGCCAGCTTGGGCGACGTCGGGCCTATGCTCGCCGCTCGAGCCGCGAGCAATGACTTCGTGGCCGATCCGCACTTCGAGCGATACCGTCTGTTCGGGACGACTGAGGTTTACCGCCCAGCCAGAGACAATGCCGTCGCGCACCGAGTCGACAAATCCGTCGTACATGTCCGCAATCGTTTGCGTTTCGCTGCCTGCGAGCCCCAGATATTCGTCGATCGGTGCGAGGTCAAAGCGGCCGATGACGCCATGCACCTTCGCGAGAAACGCCTCGTCGAAGCCGAACACCACCGACTTGTGCAGATACGGATTCTCAAGCCGATTGATCTCCGCCTGGATTACCTTGACCAGTTCAAGCGCTTTTGCAAACACGCTGCCGGACCTGTGCGTATCGCTTTCAATTACGCGCTTCGCATGCTCCAAAATCGCGTAATCGAGGCCATTGTCCTCGACGAATTTCTGTTTCGCGCCTTCGCTCAACTGGCCAATTTCTTTCGGCGAACCATTCGTAATGTTCGTCTCAAAGTAAAACGGTAATTTCAATCCGGTCTTCGCACAGAGCCGGAGTAAAAATTCGCTCATGTTTTCGCAAATGCCCACCGCGCTGAAGTGATGCCGCAAGTTGGCTTTCGCAATATCCAGACTTGGCACGTCAGGCACCGAATGGCCGCTCAGCATTTGCACAAAGACGTTTTTGCCGCCGAGTGATTCGCTCACCCACTCTTCAAGGGAGAGGGCGCCACGCCGCACGAGCGCCTCCGTCGCCGACACGCTGGCGCCGCGCGCGACCTCGCCGTTTTTGCCATTCAGCGCATAGCGGTAATGCGATATTTGCCGCGCGAGAGGATCGCGCAGGATGGTGCAATAGGCGAGTGGGGTCTTGAGATTTCTATGAATGCCATACGGCTGGTGACCGCCGCCAATGCCTGTTTCGAGTAGCTTGGCGCGGCACCTGTCCCAACCTTCCCTGTCCCATTCGAAGACGACGAATCGGTCTTTACCTCTATTCAGGTCGAAGAACGAGATCACCGTTGATCCCCCGCTCTTGGGCGGGTGGACGAAAAACGTGGGCGCGGGCATATAACGGTATGACGAATTACGATTTGTAAGTGTAACCCGCGCGTTTGCGCTTCGTTGTAACGTTTAATTACACCGATAAGGTTTGCTTACGGTCCCCGGGAGGCGCGACTGACGCCGAAAAAGAGGTCAGTGCCGGGCTTCCCCAGGCGCTGCATCCTTCCCGCTCGCCGGCGGCGTCTCCTCATCACTGCTGCGGGCCCAGAAAAACCGGTCCGGCATATACGCGCCCATACCCGGCCGGAATGCGCTCTGCACGGCCTGATACAGATATTCCTGAGCCTCGCGGACCGCCTCCGCCGGCTCCTGCCCGTTGGCCAGGAGTGCAGCGATCGCCGAGCCGAGTGTGTCGGTCAAGCCCATGATGCGGTTGTTGCCGCGGTCCCACATGTCCTGACGCAACTGGCCGTCTTCGCTGAAAAGCGTATTGACGAGCCGGTGCGTGCCGGTTTCCGTCGAAAGGATGTATTCGCAGCCGTGCGACAGCAAATGCGAGATCGCCGCGTCGAGGCTCGGCGCTTCGGCGTCGCCGTCGGGTTGCGCAAGCGCGAGCAGGGTGGCGGAATCGGCGACGAGCAGCGTAGTTTGCGGCGCGAGCAGATCCGCGATGGCCTCGCGCAGCTCGTCGGCGGCGAGCACATGTTCGTCGTCGAGCGTGAAGTCGGGGGCGAGAATCAGCGGAATGTCGTCGTAATCCGCGACCACTTCGGCGATCGCGCTTACCACTTCGGCGCGCGTACAGGCGCCGACCTTGAACGCCGCAATCGGCATGTCCTCGAGCAGCATGCGCGCCTGGGTGGCCACCACTTCGGGATCGAGTCCGTTGACTTCGTCGCAGGTTGCCGAGTCGCGCACGGTGTAGCCGGTGAGCACGGAGGCGCCGTGACAACCCATGCTGGCAAGGGTCATCAGGTCGGCTTGCAGGCCGGAGCCACCGGTCGGGTCGGAAAGGCCGAAGGTGAGGACGATCGGAGGCGTGTCGCTGGGCATGAAGTTTTACAAAGGAGCAGTGTTTTCGGCGCACTCGGTGCGCAATTGGCTCAATTATGCGTCCTAAACCGACGCGAGGGCGTTTTTTCGCATCGGGGCGGCTTCGCGCGATACCGCGCGGCCCGGCTCTGGCGCGCCTGTGACCCGGCGCCGCACGCTGCGCCGTTTGCCCCATCTTGCATAGCGGAAGACCCTCCGAGACTTGGACTGGGCATTTGCCATTGCTAGGCATTGGGGCGGCAACACGGTACCATCATGGCTCCCGTTTCCACGGACTTCACGACGCGACACAAGAATGGAATATCAAAGCTGGATGTGCCTGATTTGCGGCTGGATTTACGACGAAGAAGCCGGTTTGCCGGACGAAGGCATTGCGCCGGGCACGCGCTGGGAAGACGTTCCCATCAACTGGACCTGCCCTGAGTGCGGCGCGCGCAAGGAAGACTTCGAGATGGTCCAGATCTGAGGTCCGATGGCGGCCGGCGGCGCGCGGCCGAGGTGTGACACGCGCCGCAGCGAGAACGCCGGAACGCCGGATCGTTGGAACGTCGCCGAACTTGCAGTGTCGCAACGGTAAGCCGACGTTGTATATCTTTTGCGGCGCCCTTGGTCGTTCAGCATTCGGTAGCGCGCCACGCGTCATCCATCGTTTTTTGCGTATTTGTCATTGTTCAGTCGCCGGTTCGCGCGTTAGGCGCTCAGTCTGAGCGCGGCGCCAGGCGGCGGCCCGCCGACTTTCCGTCGCCAACTCATGACTCTTCGATCCGCAGCCCCCGTTTCCTTCGACGCCTTGCCCAATCCGCGCGGCGGCGCTGTTCGTCCAGCGGAGCTGGCGCTGGCCGAGGCGCTGCTGGCCTTCGAGCAGCACACCGGCTTGACCACCGCGCTGGTGCGCGTTTCGCACTCGCTGCGCAGCGCCGGCTGGCTGAGCGCCACCCGTTTCGCCGATGTGCTGGTGCGTCTCTCGCCGCTTGCCGCAGGTGATCCGGCCGAGGCCGAAAGCGTGAGGCCGAACTTCGGCGCCGCGTTGCGCGATTTCCGGGCGGCGCTGGAGCGTCACAATCTGCGCGAACTGGCCTGCTCGCCAACGCTCTTCGACCATTACCGCGCCTTGAGCGCCGATCTGGGCGAGCACACGGCGGTGTCCCCCGTGGCTTTCGAAGATCTGGCACTGACCGCGCGGCCCGTGCCGCCAGTGTCCTTTCATGCGCAGCCGGCCGAGCAACTGGCCCATCTGCGGGCGCGCTATGAACGCGCGCTGCTGCCGGTGCTGCGCTCGCAGCCGGACACGGGCAGTGTGGCGGCGCGCGCGGCCACCGAAGCCGCTCTGGACGAACTCGACGCGGTCTTCAGCGAGCTGACCGGCCCCGATCCCTACGATTTCTGGCGCCTCGCCAAGGCCTGCGCCCGCGCTTTGCGCGTGAGCGGACGCGCAGCCGGCGAGCCGGACGCCCGCCGTTTCTACGCGCGCTGCAATCTCGCGCTCGCGGACCATGCGCGCGGCATCGAGCGCGCGCAGCGCTCGCTCGTGCGCGCCACGCTCGCGCTGCTGTGGCGCGACTACGCGCTCTTCGGCGCCGCCGCCGAAGATGCGGACCAGGTCGAGGTGCTGCACGACTACGGCTTGACGGTCGACTGGCACGTCGCGGGCACCCAGGCATCGGAAATGCTTTGGGAAGCGGGCGCGGTTGAGGCGCAATCGTTCAGCGCCCGCACGTCGCTGACGCGCGAACTCGGCGTGTTGAGCGTCAATGCACATGCGTATGAAGATTTTTTGCAGACGGCCGACGCCGCGATCTCCGCGCTCGCCGATCATGCGCGTGCCGCGGACCAGCCGGAAAAGGCCGATCCGAGCGAAGCGCTGCAGGCCGGCGACGCCGCCTACCGGCTCGGGTCCGCCGCCTGCGCGCTGGGCCTCGGCCACGTCGCGCTGCTGGCCGACGCGCTCGGGCTCGCGTGGCGCCGTCGGGCGCATGCGGCTGTGTCGACACCTGCGGTGCGCGCGCATGTGATCGTCGACGCCCCTGCGGCGAGTGCGCTGGAGAACGCCGCGGAGGCCTTGCGCGCGACGCTGCACAAGGTGGCGGCGGGTGTGGCGCCGCCGGTGAGCGGCGCCGCGCTGGCCGCGCTCACGCGGGCGATCGAGCAGGGCGGCGCTTAGCGCGTGCTTGGCAGCGCACCGGCCGGACAGCGCGCCACTGAGGCTCGCTACTGAGGGCCGCCATTCAGGCCCGCCGCGCCGGCCCAACACGCACCGTGGCGAGCCCCGCGTGCGTGATAGAGTGCAACATGATTTGCCGTCGATGGCTCGCGGCACGCTTTCATGATTCACGTCGCCGCTCCACGCTCAAAGCCCGCCATCCTGCATCGTCTTTGCTAAAATCCGAACTATGTCCAAGAGTACCGATCGCATCAATCTGACCAACCAGTTCCTGATCGCCATGCCTAACATGGCCGATCCGACGTTTTCCGGAACGGTGGTCTACCTTTGCGATCACAGTGAGCGCGGCGCGCTCGGCCTCGTGATCAACCGGCCGACTGACATCGACCTGCAAGCGCTCTTCAGTCGCATCGACCTCAAGCTCGAAATCGAGCCTCTTCTCCACGTTCCCGTTTACTTCGGCGGCCCGGTGCAGACCGAGCGCGGCTTCGTGCTGCACGATCCGAAAGACGGCAATTCCTACACGTCGTCCATGTCGGTGCCGGGCGGGCTCGAAATGACCACGTCAAAAGACGTGCTCGAGGCGGTCGCGAGCGGCACCGGGCCTGAGCGCTTCCTGCTCACGCTCGGTCACGCCGGTTGGGGCGCGGGCCAGCTCGAAGAAGAGATTTCGAAAAACGGCTGGCTGACGGTCGAGGCCGATCCGAAAATCGTCTTCGACGTGCCCGCCGAAGAGCGCTTCGAGGCTGCGCTTGCGCTGCTCGGCGTCTCGCTGTCCATGCTGTCGGGCGAGGCCGGGCACGCATGAGAGGCGCCGCATGAGCCTGCCGGGCGGACGCGAGGCGACGCTGCTTGCGTTCGACTACGGTGAAAAGCGCATTGGCGTCGCGGTCGGCAATTCGCTCACCCGGAGCGCGCGGGCGCTCGTGGTCGTGCAGAATCGCAGCCGCGAATATCGCTTTGCCGAGCTCGGCAAGCTGATTGCGCAATGGAAGCCCGACGCGCTAGTGGTCGGCTTGCCGATGCATCCGGACGGCACGCCGCACGAAATGACGCGGCTTGCCAAGCGCTTCGGCAATCAGTTGAACGGCCGTTTCAATCTACCGGTGACGTGGGTCGACGAGCGCTACTCGTCGGTCGAGGCCGAGGCGACGCTACGCGCCAACAAGGGCCGCGCCGACATGCTCGACGCCGAAGCGGCCAGCGTCATCCTTCAGCAATATCTTGACGGACTTTCCGACAACCATGAGTTCCATTGACGCCGAAGCGCTCTATCGCGCGCTGCTCGACCAGATTCGCGCCGCCTACGGCGACAAGCTCGGTGCGAGGGAAGGCGCCGAGGGCGCCGTGCTGGCCGGCATCCACAGCGGCGGCGCGTGGCTCGCCGAGCGCCTTGCGCGCGATCTGAACCTGGCGAGCTTCGGCGTCGTCAATGTCGCGCTGCATCGCGACGACTACGCGAAGAAGGGTTTGCACTCCCAGGCGAGCCCGACCTCGCTGCCATTTTCGGTCGACGGCCGGCGCATCGTGCTCGTCGACGATGTGCTGTACACCGGCCGCACGATTCGCGCGGCGCTCAATGAACTGTACGACTACGGCCGCCCGGCGGCGGTCGAACTGGCGGTGCTCGCCGATCGCGGCGGGCGCGAGCTGCCGGTGGCGGCGCGCTTCGTCGGCGGCGTGGTGGACGTGCCGGCGGACGCGACGCTCGTGCTCGCCCGCGACGAGACCAGCGGCGCGGGCGAGCCGCGTTTCACGTTCCATACTGAAGCACGGGTTGATTGAGCGGCGTCTGCGCGTCTTCGAGCGCGGCTCTGGCGCCGAGCCTCGCCCCGCTTAGCGGACGCGCGTTACCCGAGCCACGAGGACCGGAACGCGAGCACATCCGAGACAGGAGCCCGCACGAAAGCCGAGCAGGAAAGCCCAGCACAAGAGCGCCAACGCGCAGTTCGCCCAGCCCACACGTTGAAGCCCGTATTTGCAAGCAGGTACACCATGAACACCGCCACCCAGGCTCCGCAGGATTCCGCCGATAGCGCCACCGAGCGCTTCCGCTATGGCTTCCTGAAGGGCAACCCGCAGCTCACCAAAAACGGCGAGCTCAAACATTTGTTGTCGATCGAGGGTTTGCCGAAAGCGATCGTCAATCACATTCTCGACACCGCGAGCCAGTTCGTCAGCGTGACGGACCGCGAGGTCAAGAAGGTGCCGCTTTTGCGCGGCAAGTCGGTCTTCAACCTGTTCTTCGAGAACTCGACGCGCACGCGCACCACGTTCGAGATTGCGGCCACGCGTTTGTCGGCGGACGTGCTGAATCTGAACATCAACGCGTCCTCGACGAGCAAGGGCGAATCGCTGCTCGATACGATCAACAATCTGTCGGCCATGCATGCCGATATGTTCGTCGTGCGTCACGCGTCGAGCGGCGCGCCTTATCTGATCGCCCAGCACTGCGCGCCGCACGTGCATGTGATCAATGCCGGCGACGGCCGTCATGCGCACCCCACGCAAGGGCTGCTCGACATGTACACGATCCGCCACTACAAGAAGGACTTCACGAATCTGCGTGTGGCGATTGTCGGCGACATCCTGCATTCGCGCGTGGCGCGCTCCGACATTCACGCGCTGACCACGCTCGGCGTGCCGGAAGTGCGCGCGATCGGGCCGCGCACGCTGCTGCCGGGCGGCCTCGAACAGATGGGCGTGCGCGTGTTCCACAATCTCGACGAAGGTCTGAAGGACGTCGACGTGATCATCATGCTGCGTCTGCAGAACGAGCGGATGAGCGGCGCGCTGTTGCCCTCGGCGCAGGAATACTTCAAAAGCTGGGGCCTGACGCCCGAGCGGCTCGCGCTCGCCAAGCCCGACGCGATCGTGATGCACCCGGGCCCGATGAACCGCGGCGTGGAAATCGACTCGCAGGTCGCGGACGGCCCGCAATCGGTGATCCTGAATCAGGTGACGTTCGGCATCGCCGTGCGCATGGCGGTGATGGGGATTGTCGCGGGCAATAACGACTGATCCGCGGTTGACCTCAGCGCGCGGCACGAGCCGCGCATCCGCGGCAAACAATGCAGAATCTGGCCACAAACCGGCTGAAACACTAAGGCAGCGCATGAAGATCCACATCCAAGGCGGCACGCTGATCGATCCGGCAGCGGGCACCGAACAGCAGCAGGACATTTTTATCGACGCCGGCAAGATCGTCGCGCTCGGCAACGCGCCCGCCGGTTTCGAGGCGACGCAAACCCTCGACGCGCGCGGCCTGCACATCGCGCCCGGCCTAGTCGACCTGTCCGCGCGGCTGCGCGAGCCGGGCTACGAACACAAGGCCACGCTCGAATCGGAAATGGCCGCGGCGCTGGCGGGCGGCGTGACGAGCCTCGTGTGTCCGCCGGACACCGACCCGACGCTCGACGAACCCGGTCTCGTCGAAATGCTCAAGTTCCGCGCGCGCAATCTCGATCAGGCGCACGTGTATCCGCTCGGCGCGTTGACGGTCGGGCTCAAAGGCCAGGTCATTACCGAAATGGTGGAATTGACGGAGGCGGGCTGTATCGGCTTTTCGCAAGCCGACGCGCCGGTGGTCGACACGCAGGTACTGATGCGCGCGCTGCAGTACGCCAAGACCTATGGTTTCACGGTCTGGCTGCGTCCCGTGGACGCGTATCTCGGCAAAGGCGGCGTCGCCGCGAGCGGCGCGCTGGCGTCGCGGCTCGGCCTTTCCGGCGTGCCGGTTGCGGCTGAAACCATCGCGCTGCATACGATTTTCGAACTCGTGCGCGTGACGGGCGCGCGGGTGCACCTGTCGCATGTGTCGTCGGCGGCGGGCATTGCGCTCGTGCGCGCCGCGAAGGCCGAGGGTCTGCCGGTGTCTTGCGACGTCACGGTGAATCACGTGCATCTGATCGACCTCGACATCGGCTACTTCGACGCGCAGTTCCGGCTCGACCCGCCGCTGCGCCAGCAGCGCGATCGCGAAGCGATCCGCGCGGGGCTCGTCGACGGCACGATCGACGCGATCTGCTCGGACCACACGCCCGTCGACGACGACGAAAAGCTGCTGCCGTTCGCCGAGGCCACGCCTGGCGCGACCGGCCTCGAGCTGTTCCTCTCGCTGACGGTGAAATGGGCCGACGAAGCCGGCTTGCCGCTTGCCAAGGCGCTGAACCGCATTACGGCAGCGCCGGCGCAAGTGCTGAATCTCGACGCGGCCGGACGCGTCGCGGCGGGCAGCGTGGCTGATCTGTGCGTGTTCGACCGACATGCGCATTGGCGCGTCGAGCCGCGCGCGCTGAAGAGCCAGGGGCATAACACGCCGTTCCTCGGCTACGAACTGCCGGCGCGCGTGCGCGCGACCATCGTGTCCGGTCGCGTCGCGTTCGAGCAACGCTGAGCGCCACGGCTCGATTCACGGCGCCGCGCATCGATCCACATCGAACCGCATCGACCCGGCATCGAGCCTGCATTGACCTGACAGGAAAAGCTCCGACCATGAAGCTCGCGTTACGCAAAGCCCGTCTCATCGCGCATCTGCTGCACGGCATGTGGATCGTCGCCACGCGTTTCCCGAAAGCCGATGCAAACCGCCGTCACGCGCTCAATCGCGCATGGTCGCTGAAAATGCTGCGCCTGTGCGGCATGCGCCTTGTCGTGCATAACGACGGGGCGCGGCTGGACCGCGGCGCGCTCGTGGTGGCCAATCACATTTCGTGGATCGACATCTACGTGATCAATGCGTGGCGGCCGACGCCGTTCGTGTCGAAGGCGGAGATTCGCCAATGGCCGCTGGTCGGCTGGCTCGCGCAGCAGCTGGATACGGTGTTCATCCAGCGCGAAAAGCGCAGCGACGCGAAGCGGATCATGCACGAGTTGTCCGACAGGCTGGGCGCTGGCGAATTGATGTGCGTGTTCCCGGAGGGCACGACGTCGAACGGGCTCGCGCTGCTGCCGTTTCACGCGAACATGTTCCAGGCGGCGGTGTCGGCGTCCGTGCCGGTGCAGCCGCTGTGCATCATGTATGAGGACGCGCAGGGCCGGCAGTCTACGGCGCCGGCCTATATCGACGATCTGTCGCTCGCCGACTCGCTGAATCGGCTGCTGCGCGGCGGACCGCTGACCGCTCATGTCTACGTGTGCGGGCCGCTCGCGCCCGGCGCGGATCGGCGCGCGTTGGCTGCCGAAGCGCAGGGCGTGATTGCAGCGGCGCTGCGCGAAATGCAGGGCGGCACGGCGGCGACGGGCGCGCTGGTTGTGGAGCAGATGGACGCGTCGCCGGTCAGCGAGACGCTGGTCGAACCGGTCGATCAATCGGGCCGTTCGCCGAGCGTCTGAGCGTCTGGCCTTGTTCAGCCAGCGGAGTTAATTCCCGCCGCGCGCGCGGCAGTTATCGCATTCCACCTGAGTCAACGTTCGCTCCGCGGGATTGTCCGCGAGCCGCACCGCCGACAGTTTTTCGCCCCAGACGCAGCCCGAGTCGAGCCCGATCAGGTTGTCGCGCAACATCAAGCCGAGCGCGGCCCAATGGCCGAACACCACGGTCACGTCGGCGGTCTTGCGCCACGGCACATCGAACCACGGCATGCAGCCCGGCGGCGCGGCGTTCAGGCCGCCGCTGCTGCTGAAGTCCATCGCGCCTTCGGCATTGCAAAAGCGAACCCGCGTCAACGCGCTGCACGTCACCCGCAGCCGCTCGATGCCCTTCAGGCTCGGCGTCCACAAGCTCGGCTCGTTGCCGTACAGGCCCGCCAGCGTTTCTTTCCAGTTGGGCGCGCGCAGTGCGCGCTGGAGCTCGTCGGCGAGTTCGAGGGTCAGGTTCACGTCCCATTGCGGCACCACGCCCGCGTGCACCATCAGCATGCCGTTTTCGTAATGCGCGATCGGGCGATGGCGCACCCATTCGAGCAGGTCCGCGGCGTCGGGCGCGGAGAGAATTTCGTCGATCGTGTCGCCTTTTTTCGACTTGCGAATGCCCGCCGACACCGACAGCAGATGCAAGTCATGGTTGCCGAGCACCGGCACCGCACGCTCGCCGAGCGCGATGATGTCACGCAGCGTGGCCAGCGATTCGGCGCCGCGGTTGATCAGATCGCCCGCGAACCACAGCGGCGTGCCGGCGGGCGGCGCGGCCTGGGCGAGCAGTCGCTGGAACGGCGTGCGGCAGCCTTGCAGATCGCCGAACGCGAGAGGTGCCAGGCGCGGCGGCGAGTTGGGGGAGACGGATGAAGGCGCGGTGGACGGTGTCATCGACAGAATTGGGGCGGTTCGATACACGCGGCGGCGCACGGCGCGTGCCGCGTTGGGCGGTGCAGCAAAAGAGCATGACATAATAGCCCGTTTGCAGCGCCCACATCGCGCCATGCCGACGTGGCGGCGCGTGAGGCGTTCGCGCGGCGGTCCAGAGTGAACGACGGGCGCAATATTGCATCACAGCAGCATGATCCTCGTGAACGGAGAAAGCATGTCGTCTTTCCATGCGAAGCAACCCGTCCGCACGCTCGTCACCGGGGCGAGCGGCTTTACCGGCCGCTATCTGGTGGACAATCTGCTCGATCGCGGCCATACCGTGATCGAAACTTTCGCCGGCCGCGACGAAGGCGAAATCCCCACGCGCCTGAGGCTCGACATTACGTCGCCGGAAAACTGCCGGCGCGTCATTGAAGCCGTGCGGCCTGACTACATCGTGCATCTTGCTGCGATCAGCTTTGTCGGCCATGACGATCCGCTCGACTTTTACCGCGTCAACGTGATCGGCACGCTGAACCTGCTCGAGGCCTGCGCCGCGACGGGCCATACACCGCGCAAGGTGCTGATTGCGAGCAGCGCGAACGTGTACGGCAACGTGACGAGCGATGCGATCGACGAAACGTTCCCGCTCACACCGGTCAATCACTACGCGGCTAGCAAGGCGGCCATGGAAACGATGGTGCACACGTGGTTCGACCGGCTGCCTATACTGATCGTGCGGCCGTTCAACTACACGGGCCGCGGCCAGGCGTCCAACTTTCTCGTGCCGAAGATCGTCGAGCATTTCGCGCGCCGGGAGCCGTCCATCGAGCTGGGCAATATCGACGTCGCGCGTGATTTCTCCGACGTGCGTTATGTGGCGCGCGCTTACGAAGCGTTGCTGGATTCCGATGCGACTGCGGAGACGGTGAACGTCTGCACGGGCACGCCCTATACGCTGCGCGAGATCCTGTCCGCCGCCAGCGATCTGACGGGGCATAAACTGCAAGTGCATGTGAATCCCGCCTTCGTCCGGCAGACCGATGTGAAGGTCCTCGCCGGCTCGCCCGCGAAGCTGCGCTCGCTGGTTCCGGAGGTGCGGGCTATTCCGTTCATCGATACGCTGCGCTGGATGCTCGCGGCCTGAGGCGCGGCGGCGGGCGCTTTTGCCTGTCGCGTCTTTGTTCCTTCCATTGGCGCGGGCAGCGGCGGCGAGCCGCGCCCGCGAACCTGCCATTTCCCTTCCGACGGGGCCTTTCCCGTTGGCGCCGCACGCGGGCCGGAGGCCGGATTTCCGCGCCGTCTGACGCCTGTTTGAACGGGCGTCTGCGATCCATTGCGCATGAAGCGCTCGCCTGCAAATCGGCAAATTGCACCCGAAAACGGATTTGTCAAGCTGTTTCAAGTTGTTAGGGTTCTAGTTTTTGTTCCGTGCGGCTTTATAATCTCAGGTTCATAAGATTGGCGTCTGAGCGTCTGCGTGCCGTGCGCAAGCCGCGCGCGCCGAAATAATCGGACTCCACAACGCGTGGCGAGGGCCGGCAGAGCAATGCCGGAGCTGTCGCCGACATCTGGAAGGGAATTTCATGATTCTGGTAACGGGCGGTGCCGGCTTTATCGGCGCCAATTTCGTGCTCGACTGGCTCAATACGTCGGACGAAGCGGTGCTGAATGTTGACAAGCTGACCTATGCCGGCAATCTCGGCACGCTCAAGTCGCAGCAGGGCAATCCGAAGCATGTGTTCGTGCGCGCGGATATTTGCGACCGCGCCGCTATGGACGCGCTCTTTGCCGAGCACAAGCCGCGCGCCGTGCTGCACTTCGCCGCTGAAAGCCACGTGGACCGCTCCATTCACGGCCCGGCCGATTTCGTGCAAACCAATGTGGTCGGCACGTTCACGCTGCTGGAAGCCGCACGAACCTACTGGAATACGCTCGGCGAAGCCGAGAAGGCCGCGTTCCGCTTCCTGCATGTCTCGACCGACGAAGTCTTCGGCTCGCTTTCCGCGACTGATCCCCAATTCTCTGAAACCACGCCGTACGCGCCGAATAGCCCGTACTCGGCAACCAAGGCGGGTTCGGACCACCTGGTGCGCGCATACCATCACACGTATGGCCTGCCGGTGCTCACCACGAACTGCTCGAACAATTACGGTCCGTACCAGTTTCCCGAAAAGCTGATTCCGCTGATGATTGCCAACGCGCTCAGCGGCAAGCCGCTGCCGGTGTACGGCGACGGTCAGAACGTCCGCGACTGGCTGTATGTGGGCGACCATTGCAGCGCAATCCGCGAAGTGCTCGCGCGCGGCGTGCCGGGCGAGACGTACAACGTGGGCGGCTGGAACGAGAAGAAGAACCTCGAAGTCGTGCACACGCTGTGCGATCTGCTCGACAAGTTGCAGCCGAAGGCGGGCGGTTCGTACCGCGATCAGATCACTTACGTGAAGGATCGCCCGGGCCACGACCGCCGTTATGCAATCGACGCGCGCAAGCTCGAGCGCGAGCTCGGCTGGAAGCCGGCAGAGACGTTCGAGACGGGTCTGGCCAAGACGGTTCAGTGGTATCTGGATAATCAGGCGTGGGTAACCGACGTTACATCAGGCGAATACCGCAACTGGGTAGATCGGCACTATGCGTGATCTGGAGTCTCGGTCTAGCGCTGGCGGCGCCATTCTGGTGATTGGCGCTAGAGGGCAGCTCGGGGCGGAGTTGTGCCGCACTATGTCACTGCTTGGGCGTGTCGTTCCTGTGGGGCGCGAGACGTGCGACCTGGCTAACCCCGAAGAAATTGCAATCACGGTGCGCTCCGTCAGGCCGGTGGCCATTGTTAACGCCGCAGGGTATACAGCGGTAGACGCCGCAGAAACGTCAGCCGATCTCGCACATGCTGTCAATGCGGTCGCGCCGGGGATATTGGCGGCCGAAGCCAAGGCGCTTGGTAGTTTAATCGTCCACTACTCGACAGACTATGTTTTCGACGGCGCTAAGGTCGGATCGTACACAGAAGACGACGTAACCTCGCCTCTGTCCGTATATGGCCGGTCAAAACTGGATGGCGAACTGGCGGTGCAAGCCGTGGATGTTGACCACTGGATCTTTCGGACAAGTTGGGTCTTCGGCTCGCACGGTGGCAACTTTCTTAAGTCGATTGCACGCGCCGCACTGAGTCGCACGTCATTATCGGTGGTTGCGGACCAGCGTGGTGCGCCGACTTCCGCAGCTTTGCTGGCGGACGTCACGGCGCTGGCCGTCCATCGCTATTTAAGTGGAGCTTCCTCAATGCCGAGCGGCCTATATCACCTGGCCGCCGGAGGCGAAACCGACTGGCATCAATATGCGCTCCATATCGTCGAGACGCTGGCAGCGGCGGGTGTGCCGCTCGCCGTGAAACCGGAGGGTGTCCTACCCATCAGCGCCGCCGATTACGGGAGCACAGCGGCTCGGCCGGCCAATTCGCGGCTCGATACGTCAAAGTTGTGCTCGGCGCTGAACATTAAGCTTCCGGATTGGCGAGAAGGCGTGGATCGTCTGCTCGCGGAGCTTGTCGAGGGCCGGCGATTGCTCGCCTGATTGTGGTCGCATCGCAAAACCTGAGAGAATTTATCGTGAAACGAAAAGGCATCATCTTGGCTGGCGGTTCAGGGACTCGCCTTTACCCGATTACGCGTTCGGTGTCCAAGCAATTGCTCCCTGTCTATGACAAGCCGATGATTTACTACCCGCTCTGCACGCTCATGCTGGCGGGGATTCGCGACATCCTCATTATTTCCACCCCGCAAGACACACCACGCTTTGAAGAACTGCTAGGAGACGGCGCACATTGGGGGCTAAACCTGCAATACGCTGTGCAGCCGTCCCCGGACGGTCTCGCGCAGGCGTTTATCATCGGTCGTGATTTCGTCGGCAATGATCCATGCACGCTGATCCTTGGCGACAACATCTTTCATGGCCACGACCTTCTTGGGCAACTGCAACGCGCTGCCGCGCAGACGCAAGGTGCGACGGTATTCGCCTATCACGTGCACGATCCAGAGCGGTATGGCGTCGTAGAATTCGACAATGACTTCCGCGCTGTGTCTCTGGAAGAGAAGCCTAAATTGCCTCGTTCCAGTTACGCGGTGACGGGCTTGTACTTCTACGACAATGACGTTTGCGATATCGCCGCAGACATTCGTCCGTCTGCACGCGGGGAGTTAGAAATCACTGACGTCAATCTCCACTATCTCCGCCACGGCCGTCTCAACGTCGAGATTATGGGCCGCGGATACGCTTGGCTTGACACCGGCACACACGATTCGCTGCAGGACGCCGCTGTCTTCATCGCTACGCTGCAAAAGCGCCAAGGGCTGATGGTGGCTTGTCCTGAAGAGATTGCATTCCGGAACCGATGGATTTCCGCGGAAGCCCTCGAGACACTCGCCAAGCCCCTCGCCAAAAACGGTTACGGCGCCTATTTGCACCGCATCCTTCAGGAGTCTGTTGCATGAATCTAACCGTCGTTCCTACTGGGTTGCCGGAAGTGGTCATTTTGGAGCCGAAAGTGTTTGGCGATGACCGTGGTTTTTTTTATGAGAGTTTCAACGCAAAGGGATTCGCAGAGGCCACTGGCATTCAACGCAGTTTTGTGCAAGATAATCACTCGCGCTCAGCCAGGAACGTGTTGCGAGGGCTGCATTATCAGATCAGCCAGCCGCAGGGCAAGCTTGTGCGGGTTGTGAGTGGGAGCGTTTTCGATGTAGCGGTCGACATTCGCCGCAGCTCACCACGATTCGGTGAGTGGATTGGCGTTGAACTGTCGGCTGACAACAAGCGTCAACTGTGGATACCGGAGGGCTTTGCACACGGCTTCGTGGTGCTATCCGAATTCGCTGAATTTCTGTATAAGACCACCGATTATTACGCTCCAGAGTTCGAGCGCTCTCTACGATGGGATGATCCCGCCATAGGGATCGAATGGCCGTTCCAAGGCGAGCCGCTGCTGTCCAAAAAGGACGCCGCTGCGCCAGCGCTTGCAGACGCCGAATTATTTAACTAGCCGACTCCCGAGGAGACCTTTATGGCTATCCAGTTGTTTGTACCAAATTTCCGAATTCAAGAATGCCTTGAAGAGATCAGAGAATGTCTCGAGAAGGGTTGGACCGGGCTCGGGTTCAAGACCAATCAGTTCGAGGAAGCGTGGAAAGCGTACACGGGGCTGCCGAACGCCCACTTTCTGAGTTCGAATACCGTTGGTTTGCATCTCGCCTTCGAACTCCTCAAAACGAAGCATGGTTGGGCCGACGGTGATGAAGTTATTACGACGCCATTGACCTTCGTGTCGTCGAATCACGCCATCCTCTACTCGCAACTGACGCCCGTTTTTGCTGACGTCGACGATTCGCTTTGCCTGGACCCCGAAAGCATCGAGGCGCGAATTACAGACCGTACGCGTGCGGTGATTTATGTGGGCGTCGGCGGCAATGTCGGTCAGTACGAGCGTGTCCTGAAACTGTGCCGCGAGCGTGGCCTTGCATTGATTCTCGACGCTGCGCACATGTCTGGAACGCGATTCCACGGCAAGCATGTCGGCCACGATGCGGATGTGACGGTCTTCAGTTTTCAGGCAGTCAAAAACCTTCCTACGGCTGACTCAGGCATGATCTGTTTCCGGGACGCGGAAGATGATGCGCGCGCACGGAAGATGAGTTGGCTGGGCATCAACAAAGACACCTATGCTCGTACGGCGTCCCAGGGCGCGTACAAGTGGATGTATGACGTCGAGGAAGTCGGCTTCAAATACCACGGCAACTCGATCATGGCCGCGATCGGTCTTGTGCAACTAAAGTACCTGGACAACGACAACTCGTATCGTCGCCAGCTGGCGAGCTGGTACGAAGAACTCCTAGGTAACCACGGGAACGTACGTCTAGTGCCGATTACCAAGGGGTGCGAATCTTCTCGTCACCTCTTCCAGATTCGCGTTAAGAATCGTGATGAACTTATGCTCGCTCTGAACGAACATGAGGTTTATCCGGGGGTTCACTATCGGGACAACACGGAATACCGCATGTACTCTCATGGCAAGGGTCAGTGTCCTAAATCACATCAGGCGAGTAACGAAATCCTGTCATTGCCGATGCACATGGGCGTTACGCGCAAGGACGTCGAACTGATTGCGGACCTCGTAATTCGATACGCAGCGGCATGAAGCAAGCGTATTCTCCGCTGACGGTGGGCAGCCTGCGGTTGAGGCTGCTCAGCCGCGCTGATTTGCCTTTCACGCTCGAGTGGCGAAACCGAGACGGCGTGCGCCAGCAATTCGGGACTGCCGACGTACTTCAGTGGGACCAGCACGTCGGCTGGTTCACACGCTATGTCGAGAAGTCCGACGATTTGGTTTTTATCGTCGAGGATGCGACAAACAACGCCCGAATCGGTCAGGTGGCGATCTATGGGATCGATGCAAATGCGAGACGGGCCGAGATTGGGCGATTCGTCGTCGCACCTGAATTTCAGGGGAAAGGATTGATGCGGGAGGCAATCGGAGCCTTGATGACGTTTGCCAAGGAAACGCTCGGCCTTGCATCAGTATATCTGCTAGTGCGTGAGACGAATGACCGCGCCCGGCGGCTGTATGCAGGTCTCGGGTTCGCGGAGGTCTCACACGCGGAGGACATGATCACAATGGAGCGAAGCATCAAATGATCACGTATAACAGCTCCAGCGCTCGTCCGTCCGTGGAAGAGTTCGTCAGCGCTGCGAAGCTTTGGCGTGTTTGGGTTCATATGGGGCTTCAGGACGTCAAGAGCCGATTTCGGAGTTCAGCGCTGGGCCCCGCATGGATCCTCATTAATCTCGGCGCCGTCATTGCCGCGATTGGAGTGATTTACGGGCGCCTGTTTCATCAGTCGATGAACGAATTCCTGCCCTTTCTCACCCTAGGTTTGGTGATATGGACATTCATTTCATCGGCGCTTGTCGAAGGCTCTTCCGCGTTTGTTGTTGCTGAGGGCTACATTAAGCAATTTCCGTTTCCGAAGATCATTTACCTCTATCGGGCTATTGTTCCGTATACGGTGGTATTTTTTATTGGTCTTTTCGTATTCTTTCTCACGATGGCGCTGTATCAGCGCCACATCGGGTGGGGCGCGCTATGGGCCTTGCCGTGTTTCGTTTTGTTCCTCGTTATAAATTTTTTCCACCTAGTTATCGTTGCGCACGTGGGCGTTCGGTTCCGCGATCTGCCGCACCTGTTGGGCAGTCTCATTCAAATCGCGTTCTACTTAACGCCTGTGATTTTTACCGTGTCCATGTTGAAGGACCGCGGACTAGCCTTCGTCTACATGTTTAATCCGCTGTATTACCTGATTGAGATCCTGCGCTATCCATTGCTGAACAGCGAGGCACCACCGACAGAAGTGACTTATGTTGCGTTGGGGTACTGCGCAGTTGTAGGTGTGATTGCAACGTATGTCGTGAAAAAGATGTCGCAGCGGATCGTGTACGTGTTATGACCGAAGATTTGAGAATCAGCCTGCGTAACGTGGGTGTGAGATTTGATGTGTCTGCGCGCCAAGACAGCCTCAAATCTACGTTGCTCAACGCTATTAGAAGAACCGGCAACGGGCAAAGGCCGGAGCGCCGCGTCGTTCACGCCCTCAAAAGCGTGACGCTTGATATCCAACATGGGGAGCGCGTTGGCCTTATCGGTTTGAATGGCGCGGGCAAAAGCACAATTTTAAAAGTGATGGCCGGGATTTATCCCCCAACTTCTGGTGAGGCGATGATCAGCGGCCATGTATCGGCCATGTTCGAACTCGCCACCGGCTTTGAGATGACGCAGACAGGCTGGGACAACATCCGCATTCGCGGTATGTTGCTTGGTCTGACGCCCGCAGAAGTCGAAGACCGTATTCATCAGATTGCCGAATTTTCGGAACTCGGCGAGTTCCTGGACTATCCGGTCAAGACTTATTCTGCGGGTATGTTCATCCGACTTGCGTTTTCGGTGTCCACGGCAATCAATCCAGAGATCCTGTTGTTGGACGAGGTCATGGGCGCGGGCGATGTGCAGTTTGCCAACAAGGCTAAGCGTCGAATGCATGAGTTCATGGAGCAGGGAAAAATTCTTGTGTTTTCCAGCCACAGTCTCGAAATGCTGGAATCCTTTTGTGAGCGCGTAATCTGGATGCGCAAAGGCGAGATCGTAATGGACGGTCCGGCAAAGCGCGTCCTGACTGAATACGAAAACAAAGCTGGGCAGTGACGTCGCTGGAACCTCAACGTCCGCCAAGTCTCACGTTGGACGTCGCGCAAGGCGTGCGGAAGGAATGTGAATGAAAGTCGAAACGGTAATCCGTGACACCCAATGGTTTGCCGAATCAAACCCTACAACGCCTGACGTATCGGTGCTGTTGTACGTCGGCAAACGCGATGTCCAGAAACTCGCCCGCGCCGTTGAGTCATTGTTGCAGCAACCACTGACGGCAATTCAACTCATCGTCGTTGACGACACGTGTGACGAGCAGGTGTCGGCCTGGCTGGAGGCTGCTCAGAGGCGCATTCCACACATGGGGGTGCTGCGGCACGCTTCGGTGATCGGGTTGCCTGCCTTGGGATGGATCGAGGCCGTTCAGCGCGCCCGCGCGCCTTGGATTCTTCTTGCCCGGGAAATCGACCGTTTTAACCCCGATGCTCTGGACGAGCTGCTGTCTGAGGCGCAACGGGATGCGGCCTCGATCGTCTTCGGCTACGTTGAACTTGTCGAGCATGGAGACGGTGGCTCCGTCGAGGTTGTCGAACAGCACTTGCGGCGAGCACAATCGATGGTGGAGTTGCGTGTCGGCAATTTTATCCCTCGTAATGCGGTGTTGATTCCAAGACGGGCTATCGATTTCGTTGGGTTCTTGGACCCTCACGTCGTCATGGCGAGCTGCGCCGACTGGGATTTGTGGCGCCGTATTTCCGAGTGCTTCGAAATGAAGCCGCTCGATCTTGCTATTGGCGTTTGCGAGGTCCAAGACTCAGCGGATGGGGCTGTCGATATCGATTTGTGGGCAGCCGAAGAATGGATGCGCACATCGCGCAATGATCGTTTGATTCTCGAACGGATCGGCGATTATGATGTGCTTGCTCCTGACCCGGCTCACTGCACGGCGACACGCGAGGTTTGCTCAGACCTTGCGAGCCGCTGGCTCGATAGGTGCGTTCCACGAGCGGTCACGTCAGTAACGACCAATGCGGATGCCGAAGGCCACCTCCTCATTGTCAACGTCCAATACGACGCGTCGACGGCCCTTTACTTTGACATGTTGCCGCCACCGTTAGCACAGCGGCTGCGCGTCGTTTCTCATAAGGCGAACACGTCTATCGAGGCGTTGGCGGGAGCGACGGCTGTCATTATCGTTCGCGCGGTGCGCTCTTGTCAGGCATGGATCGATAACGCCCGGTTGCTGGGCATACCGGTCTACTACTTCCTTGACGACAACATGCCGTTGCTCGCAGAGACGGGCGAGGCGCTTATGGTGGGCGAAGACTTTCGCCCCGCAGCGCTTCGGGAAGATCTGAAGCAGTTCGACGGCGTACTGTTGAGCAGTCCGTCGTTGATCGAATATTTTCGGCACCACCAACTGCATTCTCGGCTGCTTCATTTCCCGGTCGCCTGCGCGACGCAGGATCAAATTAGGCGTCGATTTGAGGCGCTCCCGCGGCCCGCGCAGACCGATGAGCTGGTCTTCGCCTTCATGGGGGGACTGCACCGATCAAAGGCGGTTTGGGACTTGATTCTGCCGGCATTGGCGCAGATTGCGTCTGAAGGACAGCGAATCCACTTCATCACGCCGGGCATGAAAAGCGATAGCAAGTTGCTCGACGGCCTGCCAGCATCAATTCGCGTCACGCTGCTGCCGTGGGATCCCGGTTATATTTTCGCGCTCCGCCGTTTTGCAAGCCTCTCGCCTCAATATCTGCTGCTGGCGCCGAGTAGGACGCCCAACAACTCTTATAAGACGCTCCATCCACTACTGACTGCGCATCTGGTCGATGCTGTTGCGGTCCTGCCAGCGATAGATCCGTATCTAGGGGTCGATGACAACTCCACTGCACTGATCGTCGAGGAACCTTTTGAGCGAGATAGCTGGTATCGCGTCCTGCGTCGCATCGTCGACAGGCAGGTGGATGTCGAAAGTCTCAAGCAGCGCAATGGCGACTTCTGTGCAAACGAATTTTCCGGGCAGGACAATGTCGCGGTGCTCCGGGAGGTCATCGCGTCTTCAGGCGGCATGCCGTCCTGGCCGCTTCAGATCAGGCGCTTGCGCGCCTTGGCCACGATGCGTGAGGGCAATGACCTCACGCATCGTCAAGGTAGCCATGACTCGTGGCGGAGAACTGCCGACGAACTTTATGCGATGCGGCACATGCGACGCTATTCGTGGCGTCATCGGATTCTCCCGAGGCCGTCCGATCTTTGGGATAGCTGCGGGAACGCGTTCCAAGGACTTCAGCGCGATGCGTTGAAGCACGGTTGGCGGCGCCCAGGCAGCACACTGGAGTTCAGCGACAGTCTCCATGCCCTTCCGTCACGGGAGTACCACGTGACGTTACCTGCTGGCTGTCTAGGTGGGATAGCTTTTGCGCTCGCGGTAGACGGTCCTCCGCAAGGAACTGTCGTCGTGGAACTGATTTCGTCGAACGGCGAGACGGTTGCTCGTGCGACGCGCGAGTTAAGCCGCCTCGATCTGAACCAACCGGTGCGCTTCATGTTCGATCCAGTGGTCATGCCAGAGCGAGCCACGTGGCGAGTACGGTTGCGCAGTCGCAGCTCTGTGCCTGTCTATGTCTACGAAATGATTAACCGACGGCGTTTGGGGGCATACTATTCCCCGCCAACGCCGTTTATGGAACTGCTACCTGGAACTCTCAAGTCGGCGTCTTCACAAGCGCTGGCGTCGCAATCGCGCCGAGACGCGCGCAGCGGGCCCTTACTCAACATCAAGCTGGTGATCGAAGGCGATATACCGACAAATCAGATCATCGAGCGACTACTCGTGGAAGCCGTCGGTACTGTTGGAACAGTGGAAAAGCTTCTGTTGTCCGAATTCACGCCCAGTACTCTTTTCGACGGCGGCCTTGTGATTATGAGCCGGACAGCGAGCCCTGCGTCGCTGCCCATGATCGAGTGGATGAAGGCGCACAACGTCCCATTCGCTTACTACGTGGACGATAATTTTTGGGAGCTGGAGGGCGATACGCCGTTAGTGCAGTTTTACAAAAGCGCGCCAGTCCAACACACGCTCGACTTGACAGTCAGGGACGCAAAGACGGTGATCGTAAATGCGCCGCGTCTTGGCGAATACATCAAGTCCCGGTATCCAGGCGCGGACATTACGCTCCTGAACGCGCCGTTTGATTTTTCGCTCGTTGAGGAAGTGCCTTGTCCTGATAGGTCGGTGCAGGAAGTGCGCATCGGGTTTGCCGGCAGCGTGACGCGAGCGGCCGACTTTGTGGAGATTCTGCCCGCTTTACGGTATGTGCGTGATAGATATCCGAACGACACGTTGACATTTTTTGGGTATTGCCCTCCGGAATTGATTGGTTCAGAGCGTGTGACATATGTGCCACACGTTAGCAATTACTCCGAGTTCATTAAGCTCAAAGCGTCGCATCGACTCGATATCGGCTTGGCGCCGATGGCCGCGTCGTCTGCGAATTTATACAAGACGAATAACAAGTACAGAGAATACGGCGCGCTGGGGATCGCGGGTGTTTATACGAACACGTCGCCTTACGCTGAGTGCGTTGCCGACGGCGAAACAGGTCTGCTTGTCAGTCACAGCGTCGAAGCGTGGCGCGACGCTCTTGAAAGGCTCGTAGTCGACCGAGAGCTTCGTGCGCGAATCGCGGTGGCGGCATATGAAGACGTTAAAACTAACTATTCGCAGAAGGTCGTGGCATTGCAATGGCGTGTGTTCCTGGAAGGTTTCGCGCGCGAGCATTTCACATCTAATCCTTGCGAAAGTGCAACCGCCGTCTCCATTGCGCGACTCAGAGCGCGACGATGGCTAGCACAAACGTGGATTCGCGTACTTGTGAGGACCGCAGGCGTTCGGCGTAGAGCGCATGCGTTTGCACACCGTATTACCGGCGAGCGCGGTCAATGACCTCAATGTCCCGTTCCGCTGGCGACGGCGCGTGCGCGCCGCGTCCCTTAGTTGCAGCTGTGATTGTGACCTTCAATCCCGAATTGCCGACGCTGCGGAAGATGATTGAGGCATTGCAGGCGCAGGAAGCGGAGATTGTCGTTGTGGACAACGCGTCCCTGGCGAGTGTGGCGGAGCAGATCGCAAAACTGACTGGTGAGCTTTCGTGTGGCTTTGAGGCGCTCGCCCAGAACCTCGGCATTGGAGCGGCGCAGAATCGCGGGTTTGCTGCCGTTGCAAAGATGGACGGCAATTCCGTAAGCGGTGAGCGTTACGTGCTTTTCCTCGATCACGACAGCATCCCCGACGTCGGTATGGTTGGCAAGTTGGTGGCCGCCGACCTTCGTTTGCGCGCACGTGGCGTTCGCGTCGGCGCTGTCGGCCCTGCGATAGTTGACGTCCGCACAGGAACTACAGGGCGCTTCGTCAGCTCTGGTAGTTTTTTAGTCAAACGCATCCCCTGCGAGTCCGGATGCCAAGAACTGGCCGTCGACTTCCTCATATCGTCCGGCACGCTGGTGCGCACTGACACGTTTGCGAAAATTGGTGGTATGGACGAGGCGCTGTTCATCGACCACGTTGATACAGAATGGTGTCTACGCGCTAAGGCGGCTGGCTACGCACTGTTCGGCGTTTGCGGCGCGCGTCTAATTCACTCTCTGGGTGACGAAGTCGTGTCGGCGTGGCTTGGACGAAAGCGAGAGGTTTTCGTCCATTCCCCCCTGCGTGACTACTACATGTGCCGCAATACGTTGCTCATTTTGCGTGCGACACGGATGTCGCTCGGCTGGCGTGTCTTTCTTTTATCACGACTGGTTGGGTCAATTGTCTTTTTTGTAGCGACACAGGCGCCCCGTTTGCGACGAATGGGATTTATGCTAATGGGGCTCCGCGACGGGCTCCTGAATCGGCAAGGAAAGTGGACTCCCCCGTGGTGAGTACGTGTATTGAGTTGGTTTCGGCAGGTCAAAGGTCAGTTGGCCGCACAAACCGCTTACTCAAATTTGGCCGCTCGTAAGGGGCGGACTTAAAGTTGAGCCGGACAATGAAGCTTTCCTGATAACTGTTAGGCAAGGCGGTCGAAGGTGATCCAGGTTACGACAACTGGAACAGTGGCGATGCATCATTGTCAGAACAAGTCGGTGCGCGAGACAGCGAGCAAGGACGAGTACCCGTTAACGGGTAATCTGGATATGAGCTGTCCTAGGAAGAACGTTGACGCTGCGATAGACGGCATATGCAACGTGTGCTGTGCGGCTTCGCCGGCTCCTGAAGCATCGGCCCCATTGTTGTCTCATGACTGTGATTCAGCTATTCGAACGTGTACAGTAAGGAGCTGGCCAAGCGCGCTTAAGCGAGACTCGACTCTACATAGTGGAAAGGACTGGTACATATGAACGCGGATATTTGGCATCGCTTTTCAACACGACAGCCCTCGTCACAATCTTGCCAGGCCCTATCTAGCATCAGCATCCCAGATGGTGAACCTGACATTCAGAATCAGATCAGCGAGGCCGAGAATAGATGGATTATCGACTATTTTCAGCAATTCCATCTCCCCATGATGGTTCGCGCGGGCTTGTCTCTCGATGACCTTCGTATTCTTGAGATTGGGGGGGGGTTCGGGCAACTGGCCTATGGCACGGTGAACAGCGTGAGGCCACAATATTATGTGGCAACTGATGTATTTCCTACGCTAGTTTCTACCATGACAAGTAATTTCAAAAAATGGGCCATACCTAACTGTTTTTCGGCTCTTCTTGACCCCAATGAAAATGAACTTTTCTTGAGGCCAAATTCGTTCAATGTTATCCAGTCACACTCGGTGCTTCACCACGTCCTTCACTACCAAAGTGCAGTCGAACGATTATATCAAAAGCTGGATTCGCCTGGTATTATGATTTTTTGCGAACCATGCCTCGACGCATACGTGTATTTTCAAACCCTTACGAAGGCGTTCCGCGACAGTCACAGTGTGTCCCCGCAGTTGGCATTAGAATTGGACTATCTAGATCTGTATATAGATCAAAGATGTGGCGTAGATCGAGAAAATGCAAAGTTCCTCGCGCAATTTGGTGCCGGCGATAAATATCTATATTCGATCTACGACCTTCAAAGGCTTGCGGAAACAGTGGGGGCGAAGCTGTACATCCAGAAGGACGTTCGGGATGCACGGGGAAATTTTGAATTTGAACTTAAAATCCGAAAGGCGCTTGAATCTGATGTGCTGGCATTTTCTAATTTTCTCGATCGAATATTGCCAGCCGGTGTCAATCAGGGCTATTTTTCTGATTTGAGGCAGGTTTTCTGCCTCATTAAAGAATAAGTCGAGGTTTTCCCGCTTCTACGCACCCAACCATCTCAAATGAGAGCCGGCCTCTCTGTCTTGGACGAGCAAAGAACAAAGAGGATAGCGAATGCCCGTATGCTCCCACTCAAGAAGACAAACGGCTCCCGAGGAATTGCGTACGGCGAAGCGTAATTCAATCGAATCCCTCTTGTCGAGCTTGAGAGGTGGCCAGGTTATTCTGCTGGTCGCTTGAGAGGTGAGGCGGCTCATTTCAGTTCCCACGTGAACGACGATTTGTCCGTTCTGGACGATTTCCGTGATCAGAACGCCGGAGCTCTTATCTGCGAGTAGAAGAACGATGTCAATCCCGCTCCACGTCATCGGGTCCGTGGCCTCTAGATAGAACCATCTGAACGGGTCTTGCGAAATGTCAGCCCCGAATCCTATCTTGTGAGGCATGACGGAGTTCGCGTCATGCGTCCCCAGCAGACTGAGTTGAGGGAAGGCCTCCCCATGTCCGTTACGAGCACCATTTGCGTCTGCGCTAGCTGTACTTCCCGAGGTAGCCAGCTGCAATATTTCGACGCGGTCCCGTGCGTGCCTATCGTACGTTGTGAACGTTTGGGTGACTTCCTCGAAAACGTTGGCAAATTTAGCGAGTGACTGCGTACCGTCGAAATGCTGCCGAACGCGGTTTTTACCTCCGACCGATAAGGTATCCCGATATTCCGCATTGGTTGCTAGAAGATATATTGACGAAGCCAAATCATCTATGTCGCCGGGTCGAAACAAGTGTCCGCTCACTTGGTGCTCGATAATGTCTTTCAGGCCACCGGTCGAGGCCGCAATCACGGGCGTTCCCAAAGCCATCGACTCAATTGCGACCATGCCAAAGGGCTCGACGAATGACGGCATCAGTGTCGCGATGCTGCGTTGATAAACTCCAGCCACGTCGGTTACACGTCCACGGAAATGCACGAGGTCATCAACGCCTAGATCGCACGCGAGTGCCTTCAGGCTGTTGGCGCTGTCGCCCGCACCATACAAATTAACGTGCACCGGGAAGCCGCGGTTTTTGAGCAACGCGACTGCTTGAATCAGAATGTCAATTCCCTTGTGCGGCTGAAGTGTCGACAGAGCACAAAAAGTCCGGGGTCCAGGATCATTGGCGGATTTCGACTCGATGTTGGTCCAGTTGTGAATGGTGCGGATCGATTTATGCGGTACTACCTGCTTAAAAAATTCCGAGGTCCAATCTGAGCATGTGACTATGCCCGAAGCGAGCTCCATGACAATCTTGTCTAAGACGTTCCGAGTTGCGGGGTCATCTTCGGCCTGCGTTGAATCAATTATTCCATGAGCCCACAGCACATATGGAATGTTGGCGTTGTAGCATCCCAACACACCTTCAAGATTCGTTAGGGTGTTTACAATAGCGATGTCGGCGTCTGCGCTCCACAGTGCTTCGGCATACTGCCGCGCCCGGCCTAATAAGTCACAAACATAACCCGGAAGCGTTTTTTGCGTTTGAAAAATGTACCACTTCATCGAAGGAACTTCGCGCCAGTCGATTCCGTGTTGGTCCAACAGCGACACCATCTCTCCCGCTTTTGGATCGGGTATGAGAACAATTGGTTTAAATTCCGGATCGTCTTTCAGCCTTAATGCCAAGTTGGTCAACATGCGTTCAGCACCGGCAATGTATGGCGAGTGCGAGATGAGAGCGACGTTTAACATTTTGCCTTGCCTTCTGCGATCACCGATCTGACCATATTTAAGAAGTCCGTCGCCACCTTAGGCACGGTGTAGTTTTCGTATACGTCTGCGCGCGCCGCAGCGTGAAGTTCAGCTAGTCGTTTCTTGTCTAAAAGAGAGGTCATCGCAGCGTACCATTGGGAGGCGCTATCGGAATCGTCGACCAAAACGCCGTTTATGTCGTTGTGGATATACCACGTGTATGGGTCAACGTTTGAATATATTCCAACTGCACCCAGGGCAGTGATCTCCAAATATTTGTTTGGACACTTTGACGCTGAAGTTCGCGAGTCGTCCAGCGGCGCTAGGAGCAGGTCAACGCCTGTCTTTCGAATCTCAGAGGCATAACGACTATAGGACATATGAGGTTTTCGAATCAAGTTGCAGTCCCGGAGCCTCTCCTCCTGTTCCGGCAGGATCGTTCCGGATATTAGAATATCCACATCATGGCGGTTGCGTCCAATCTGACCGAGTGCTTCAAAAGGCGCGGACATATAACGTGGCGATCCCGAATAGCCGATGACATACCGTTCGTTATTAGGGCGGGGCATATCTTCAAAGAATTCCAGCTCCACGCTATTTTTTAGCATGACGATTTTCTTTGCATGTAAAGAGAGATCGTGCGCAAGATGTTTGTTGTATGTCAGAACGCAGTCTGCGCCCTCAATGCCCCTGATAAAATTATTATAATAATCTGAGTGTTTTCCAAACATCGAGGCGTATTGGTCTGGCCAGTCATCCGCAACACTGAACCAATTATCATCGATCATGTAAACGGTGGGAATACTCAACTCGTTGCACCAACGTAGTATGTCGCTGACGTTGTTGGTCTTGGTTCTTGTTAAAAATACAATGTCATTGCCGATTAGATCATCTTTCGTCAAAAGATGATCAAAGACGGACTTGTAGCTTACAGTCCCGTTCCCTGACAAATGATCAAAATAGTTGAAGAAGCATAGTCTGTTGTGGTGATAATCCCAAATCCCGCCAGTCACTATTGCTTTTATTGGGGCCGCGTCGCTGCGGTTATCGCAACTTTCAATATTTTGTCCACCAAAGCGCGCATGTTGTCTCGCAAGAAAGTCGCGGGTGCTCTCCGGCAGGCAATGTCCCAGGCGTAGTTGAAGGTTGAAGGCGGCGGTTCGCCAGTGGAATCCGAGAGAATCGGGTTTCCAGGACCAACCTCCCGAACAGGGAACCAAGGAGAACCGC
>NZ_CADIKB010000046.1 GCF_902859825.1 Paraburkholderia phenoliruptrix
GCCGCCCTGAAGCGTTCGCCCTCGAAATCCAACATTGACCATGATCGCAAGGTCGCATAATCTATGCCGCACCCGCCGTCCCAACCTTCAACTGTCTGTGGGACATTGCCCAATTGAATGCCACGTGGGCGCCGTCATTCATCCAAACCCAATGTCGGGATGAATGACGACGCCAGCCAGGTTTACCCAGCCTTAAACGCTCGCGCGCAAGTTGCTGAACCACGCCGCGAAGTCAGCGGCATCCGTAAAGACATTCGTCAACGCCCCTTCGTTGCTGATCCCCACCGGGTAGCCGTCGTTGAGCAGGCCAACGATGTGCGTTTCAAAGAGCGCAGGATTCCCCTGTTTCGTGAGGGCATCGCTGATCGTTTCGACAGAAATGGTGACTACGGCAGTGCTCATGGTTTCCTTCGTTCGTTTTTTCCCGGCGGCCGGCCGAGTGCGGAGCGCTCACTGCGCCACTCTTTTTCGGGCATCCACGGCTGGCGCCGACCGGATACACCGTGTCCTCGGTCTATTCCGCGGACGGGTGCCAGACTGATCTACCGGAAGAAATCGAGTTGACGCGGGTCAATCTTCGGACCGTCGGCCGGCGTTGACTGAGTTTCGGCGATCCGAAAGAAGTCCGGATTCACGCCAGCGTTGCGCGCTGCAGTCAGCCAGCTCGGCATCACTCCCTCTCCATTCCATTCGTTGCCGCGTGCATCACGATACAGAGGCGGATGGTCAAGGTCGTGCTGGATCGATTCCGCAAGTGCCTGCGTGGTAATACCAAACTCTGCCATGCGCTTCCGTATCCAGATAATCAGCCGTTCGCGGGCCTCACCATCTGCAATTTTCCCCTTCATTTCAGTGCTTGTCCTTTTCGCCGGCTCAGCCGGTCTTCCCTGTCAATTGACGTTCTGTTCCTGCGCACCATTTTCTGGCCGACACCGGCGACCGAATCGCCTGCGAGCCAGCGCGATACGAAAGCGGCCGACCGTCATCCCGAAGACCGTATTATCGTGCCAGTGGCTAAACGAATACGAGACCCGCTCTTTGCCCCCTTCGTCGAGGTAGCGATTGCTGCTAATCTCGACGCGATAATGCGGCTCCGCCGGCGAGCGTCGCACCGAGATCCAGAGTGCGCACAGCGCAATGGCGAGTGCGATTAGGGAAATGATCGTCGTCGCATTCATGACCGGTGACATACCCACTGACGCGCAGAATGACTCAACCCTAACTGACCTCGTACCCGCCAGCCTGGGCCTGTCGGAAAAGATCTACAAACCGCATGGCAGTGCGCTGAACGTATTCGTCCGTCCGCCCGAGCGACACCATGCGAGGCCGTCTGCCGATCGAGACGACTTCCGCGGATCGGTCAACGATCCGCACCGCTCCTTGGGTAGCGAGTGTCTCGGACGTTGCGGGTTCACGCAGCGATTGAACATTAGCTACCTTCACCGCGCGGCGCAACATCTCCGCGAGCTCGCTTATTGCCCAGGAACCGCATTGATCGGGCGCGACACCGAAGGCCTCGAGCATTGCAAACGCATTGCTGTCGACCAGCTTGATCTCCGGCAGCAGGGAAACCTCTTCGGAGTACCCTTCGTACCCGTCCGGCTGATGAACTACTGTTCGCCTCGGCGCTGACGGCGCCCAAAAGGTGATGCTCACGTAACTTTCCCTCGCTGTTTCGCGCCTATCTCGTGCTGATCTGGCGGCTCGCTCGATCGCGGCGATGGTGAGCCTCCGGCCCTTCAGTTGTCAGCGTGCGAGCCACATCCGTTTGCACTGACGGCGACGATATGATCGTGCCGATATACGCACGCAACCAGCGCCGGGGCGTCCGGGTGCTCGGCGTGATATGCCTTGCTCACACGCGTGAACGCGTCGCTAAGTGTGCTCGCAGACTCCAGATGCGCCGTTTCATTGAGGCGCACGGCGTCATGAATGACGGGTGGCTTCGCACCAGTCTCCCACCGGGCCTGAAGGCCATTCGTTGCCGCCCACCGGGCGACCAGAGTGTACAGCGTGTCGTCGCTAGAGGTAGCCGCGTAAGGTGCAGCAGCACGTTGCTCCCGCCACTGCCCGTTTGCGCAAATGAGCTGATGGTTCGCGCCGCTTTGCGCTGTTACTCCATTGCTTTCACACGGCGACCCAGCAACGTGAGGACCCGCTTCGGCGTGGGCCAACGCGCTGACTGCTGCAACCGTTAGTGCAAGTACCAGTTTTTGCATTCTCGTAGACCTTTCTTATTGGCTTCCGTTACCAGTCGTATCGTTGAATGAAACGGGAGCCGGCACGCCGTCGCGAAGATCGTTCACAAAACCTCGCGTGTCTAGCACATAGCCCAAACTGTTCGAGACGCTTACGTTTCTCGCTTGAGAGTAGACCGTGTAGGTCAGTCCGGGCTTGGTATCAAACTTGATGTAGTAGTACTTTACGCAAAGGCCGCCTCCGCCTCCGTTGCAGACTCCAACTGTGTGGCTACCCGGCGCCACGTTGTACTCTTTCGAGAACGGACTTTTATGTCCGTCCACATTGCCAGTCCCGTCTGCCAGGACGATCTTTGAGCTTCCCCCAAGATCGCTCTGGGACGAGTGACCGCCCGTCGCGGCACATCCGGCGATGCAGGCAACCATAGTTGCTGCGAAAAATAACCTCGTCATACCACCCCCGCGAAAGAACGCATTGCACGCAACTTGGTTCCGTCTGCTCATGGCGTCGTTAGGAGGGTACGCCGGCGAGCAAACAACGTGACGAAGCCAAAGACGCTCATGCCCGTGAAGCCGGTCATCATCGCGCAGCCGACTTGCCAGCCGGGCGTGTCGTTCAGCGCCCCCGCCATACCCCACAATCCGGCGCCTGTTCCAACGATGAAGCCGAGGACTCGCACAGTATTGACCAGCCACGAGAACTGCCGCTCGACAGCGAGCGACGCGATGATGAGAGCGATGGTCGCCGCCAGTGCTCCGGTCAAAACCGCGAATAGCGCAACGCCCCCCAACACCTTCGCCAGCACGCTAAAGTGGTAGATGGAGCCAACGTCAACCACGAATGCGTAACTGGTATACGCGCCGAATATGGCGGCGGCGACATACGCCGCAGTTGAAATCTTTGTCTTCATTGCTTTCATGAGCGAAGAACCAGGCCAGCTTCGCGAGTAGCAGCACCGATCGAACCACGAATCCATGTCAGGTCACCGTCTCCGGGCATCATCGCCACGATGCGGGCCGCTTGTTGCGCGGACAGATCGGCCGCAGAGCGAAGGCTGCCGACCAGCTCGTCGAATCGTTCGCGCTGCGCCGCGGTCAGGCTCGCCTTCTCGAACGAGGAGCTTGTCCGAACGAATGCCCCCAGCCAACCCGGCCACTTGCGGAGGTCCACGAAGCCATTCGCTTCTGGCTGCTGCTGCTTCACCCATGCGTCCAGCGATCGCCTTTCTTCGTCGCTGAGGCGACTCAACATTGAAGCGGGTTCTGCGCCTGTGATAAGGCCCAAAGGGTCGTTCGTCATCGTCTTTTCGCCTTTACAGGGCCTTTTCCTCGTTCAGTGCGAGCACCGCCTTCACGCACGCGCGCTCAGGGCTTTCTGCATCGGCAGTTACGGTAGTGCCATAGCCTGCTGCATTCCTGATGCGGACCAGACATTCCCAGTTCTTGCCTTCCTTGAGTGCCAACTGGAAATCACCCGTCTTTCCAATGGGCAGAGCGTTCTGAATCAACTTTTCGGCGAACTGTTGCCCAGCCTGCATCTGTAACGTCGCCTCGCGCATATGGTCCTGCGCGAAGGCTGGTCCAGCCGATCCGATCAGCAAAGCCATGAGGATCGATGTCATATTTCGTGAACTACTGGCCATGTCTGGCTCCCTTTAACGCCCCCGTTTGGAGAGGGCGGTCCGGCTTACGCTCCCTGCCGGTTGCTTGCTGCCGACCGGCTCTGCGGCGCTCGCCCTCTCCAAACGCGGCGGGTTACGCTACCCGCCGTTCCGCGTGGCTACAGCATCTTGATCCGAGCAAGCTGCAGCATTGCTTGCACGCAATCGCGCTTCGGATCGGGGCCTGCTGCTTCGAGCTGGAGATCCCTATCGCCAACCTTGACACCACACTTCCAGTCACCGGCCCATGTCACCGTCGCTTTGACCTTCGCGTGACTCTTGTCTGCGGTTGCGGCGTCCGCGAGCGTATCGGCGAACTGTTGCGCTGCCTTCATCTGTTCATCGGTCGGTGCTGCCTTCGTATCCTGTGCATCCGCAATGGACGCCATGCCGAGTGCTGCGGAGGCTATCGCGATGGCAATGGTGAGCTTGATCATTTTTAAATATGGATCGTTGAACTTTCTGGTTATTCCGGGATGCGACCCTTCGCGCAATCCAGTGCGTTGACTCGCCAACCGTCCGGATTTGCAACGAAGTCCCGCTTGAGCTCGACCCTGCACTTCTGGTCTGCAACTTGCGCGTAGACAGTCGCACCCTCTCCGTGAACGTCGGGAGCGCCCATCACAATAAACCTGCGGGCGAGGAACGATTCGGCAACGCGCCCCGCACTGCCTTCCCCGTTTTCGTCTGCCGCGATCGCCCCAACCCACACACTCGCCAGTGCGAGCAACACAACCAGCTTCTTCATGCGATCATCCTTGTAGTCGTATCTGGTGTCCCTGCACCTGTTCCACCCATTCATCCTTGCCGTTTGGCAAGCGTTTCTATGCCCATTGGATCGCGGTCCGTCGCTCAGTAAATGTCGGGTTCGCTTCGCACCACGAGCACGCCGTCGCGAAAGGTAAACTCCATGTCCTCGAAACATCCGGGCGATGTCTCCAGTTGGAGGTATCCCCAGACGCCCCCATCCGCCTGCCGCCGCGCTGACCGGATCGCGACGACGCGCACGCGTACGGTTCTTCCGCTCGTGGTTCGCACGACCTGAAAATCGGTCGTCGCCGGCAACCCCGCCGCCTCGAGCATTGCCTTGACCTGATTTCGCGCCTCACTCGCGCTGTCGCGCAGGCATTGAGCCATACGCGCTTTCAGCGCCCGCCTCGCTTCCAGATAGCTGGAGATGAGCTCGCCGGACCCGTCACCCATCGCATTCCGGAGCTTCGCGTGGGTCACGTCGTCGGCGCCGCTCTCGTCGAGGAGGAGGCTCAAAAGGATCGAGGCGTGGAGATTCCGCTCATTTCTCGCGACTGCCGCGACCATTTCCCCCGGATCGAAATCCGCGGTTACAGGCTGCGTGACTGGAACGGCATCGGCGTCGGTGATCATTCTGTCCTCGGTGTTAACGGCCGGAATTGCCCGGCCTTGACCCACTCTATCAAGAGGAGGCCTTGATTCAAGCTGCCACGGACTGGCGTAGCTTGGACCGCGCGTATTCGGCCCAGGACTGGACCATCACGACCAGGACAATGGACTGAGCGGGCGTATCGCAGTTGTGAGGCGTGTAATCCACCTCGGGACCGATCCAGTCGAGCCGATCTGGTCGCTGCAGCCGGCTGAACGTCTCCGGATCGGCGCCCAGACTTCCGCCGAACATGGGATCAGAGACAAACGCCCGTGGGCACGCCGTTCCTTCGACGAACAGGATCTCGGCCTGCTGGCCAGCTTCGTGTGCGGAACCGCCCACCCTCACAATTCGCTGGTGGATACCGGACATCAGCCGCTCGAGTTCGATGGTCGGCACCTGAATCTGGATCAGATCGGCCAGCGCTTGGGTTGAAACGGAAAAGCAGAAACCGGCCGTCTTGTTGCCCGGCACGAGGTACAGACCGTCGATGCGATAGAGGAAGCGGTGTTTGTCCATTGAGCAGCCTCGCGCAAACTAAGCTTGTCGCGGTCGTTCGGGCGGGTCTCGCAGGTGCCCGCGCCGCCGCGAGCGTCAACTGTGCCGCACGGATAGCCGCATGGTCTTTCGTCCGCCCGATCAGCTCGCGGCCGGCGCCGAGTTCTGCCCTGCCGGCTGGGTTGGGCGGCTCGCGTGCCCCATCTGGTCCGCCAGCGCTTTCGCGATCGCGGCGGCGCTCAGGCCGCTGCTGTTGGTCGGCAACAGGGTTTCCTGCGCCACCGGGAAAATTATTACGCTGTTCTGTTCCGCACCGATTTCCTTGAGCGTAGCGAGGGTGCGCAACGTGATTGCGGCCGGGTTCTTCGCGAGGATATCGGCCGCCTCGCTCAGCTTCTGTGCTGCCTCGAACTCGCCCGAAGCGGTGATCACGCGGGCGCGGCGGCCTCGCTCGGCTTCCGCTTCCTGCGCCATCGCACGGATCATCGTCGCGTCGAGATCTACGCTGCGGATTTCGACGTGATCCACGCGGATGCCCCATTCCTTCGAACGATCTTCGATCGTTGCCCGGAGCGCGTCGTTGAGCTTCGCCTGCTGGGAGAGCAGTTCGTCGAGTTTGTGTTGACCGATCGTCGAGCGCAATGTGATCTGCGCCAGTTGGCTGATCGCGCCTTCGTAATCGCGCAAATCAAGCAGCGCCTTCCGTGCGTCCGTTACCTGATAGTAGGTGATGGCGTCGACCTTGACCGATACGTTGTCGCTGGTAATCACGTCCTGCGGCTTGATGTTTGTCGCCGTGATGCGGACGTCCACCTTCGTCATCCCCTGGAGCATCGGGATCAGAATGGTCAGCCCGGGTTCTGCGACGTGGCTAAACTTGCCGAGCGTCAGGACGACGCCGCGCTCGAATTGTCCCACGACGCGCAGACTGTTCACCAAGAACATGATTATCGCCACGACGGCGATGATCCACCAAAAATTTCCAGCGATAAATCCGAACATAGGTTCCTCGATACTCGTTTCAGAGAAATGGTTTGTACTTGTCCATGCGAATCTTTTGCGGTCCGCCACTCCCGCTACTGCTACGCCAAGCGACTAAGCGGGCCGCGGCGGAGGCGATACGATGTCGGTATCCGGCTGGTCCGTCCAGTGCGTAACGCGCCCGTACCGACGATAGTGCTCGGGCTCATAGCCGTCATACATGTCGGCGCGAACCCACCCTTTCCAGCGGTACGAGTACTTCCACGCCCAGATTGAGCAGACCACCCGACCCTCTTCCGTTTCCAGACGAACGAGCACGGGTTTCGAATGCTCGTCCCCGTAGAACTCGTCGCTCTGAACCTCTGGCAGTCTCTGCTCGACGCTGGTCCACCCCGGGTTTCCGACACATTCCGTCCTGGCGGTCGGCGCCCGAGATCTGGTCAAGTCGTTGAATGCGATGAAGTGATCGTGCCCTCCGTTTTCGGGCCGGCAAGCGCACGCGCGCCGCGGTGTATGTGCGCAGCTCACGCCCGCCATAACCAGCGACGGGGAGCAATGCACCCACTGCCCAGCGGGCGCCCCCGGCAGCGCATTCGCGTCGACGAAAGGACGCACCATCCAGTGCGTTGCGGCGCGACAGACTTCTGGTTGATCGTCCGGCGATTCGTACGAGTTCTCGTTGAGCGAGTCTGCACTCACGTCGAAGAATTGCTCGCCGTTGAAGTCCACACCCTCGGTGTAGATCAGTACGCGGGGATACCTGTCGGCATCCGGGAGGCTGTCCGTCAGGCGACGCCATCCTGCGCTCAACGTACGGTCCGGATCTTCGCAGACCGTCTCCGGCGCGGTGCTCTCATAAACTTCGAGCGCGCGGGCGCGTAGCTCGTGATCGTCATAGGTCTTTGCGATCGCGTACAGCGCACTGCGCGCCTTGGCGAGCAGCGACACAATATTGCCGTTCGACATAGTGTTCCTTGCAGGGAGTTGAGACTGCACCGGTTTTGAGTTCACTCTACTGAACGAGTCTTCCGATTCAAGTCCTGGCGCTCAACTGATCTGCCTCGCACGACCGCGCCGGCAGAGCTTGGCTGGCTTTCTGTCGGCAATCGTCACACCGTCCCGCTCGAGTTCACAGCGCGTCTTTCCGGTGTCGAGGTCGGTGACCAGCCATTTGCCGCGGGACAAAGCCGTGACGCGCGTGCGCGGATACCGCGCCTCGATCGCAACACGGCGGCGCTCGGTCCGAATCATCATGTAGGTGACAACGGGTCTCGCCGCAATTGCGATCAGGAGAAAGAGCGCAAACGGGCCGACGAGGAAACCGACCGCGATTTCCAGAGCCGATTTTGCGGACTGACCCATGTACGTGGCGACGCCGTAAGTAGCAACCGTTTCTGCGAGCCACCACAGCCCCACGAATCTATACATGCCGAATCCAACCATGCTCGACCTCCTGATGGACAACGGCCTCAGACCGCGAACACGTCATGCTCAGCCAGCCTTTCGAGACCGACCAGCGAGTAATAGGCCTCGTCGACCTCGGAGGCTTCAAGCCCGATGTCCCACGCTTCGCTCCCATCGGCTGCGTAGAGCTTGGTGCCGCCAGTGCCGTCGTCCTTGTTGAATCGACGGCCGCGGTAGAAGCATCCAAGAACCGTCGGCATCCCCGGATGTTCAAAGAGCGCATAGCTGGGCCAGCTATGGAGCTGATCGGCCTGCGCCGCCGGCTCTTCCGGATCGCAGGCGTTGAAGATCCGGTCCGTCTCGTTCCAGACGTACAGACGCACGAACCCAGCCTCACGACTGCCTTCCGGCGCATTCCGGTTCCACCACTCACAGAGATAATGGACAGCAGGATGGGCCTCATAGTCCTGCTTGTCGGAAGACCGCAGCAAACTTTGTTCGAGCAGGTCGATCGCGACCTCGAGCACCTGGTAGGGACCGGCGAGCGTCTTGTTTGCCCGCACCGAATCAAGACCCGGTCGCACGTCTCGTTTGGCGGCCGATACACGCGTGCCATGGAAATCCGCAACACTGCGGAGCTCCACGCCCGCCAGGTGCTTGAGAACTTCGCTGCGTTTCGGATGCTCCGGGTTGTTCCAGATTCCCCACACCCATTCGTTGCCCCGATACAGAAACACGAACTTCTGGCCGACAGAGCTTTCCGGGCTCGATGCGATCGCGTCGTCGAGCGAGGCCGCGTCGATGTCTAACTCCTTCTTCCATGTCCCGTATTTGTCGTTCTGCCCTAGCCGGCGCAGGATCTCGATACCCCGTTCGACCTCTTCAGGCTCGGTGAATTTGTCCGCGAAGGTCACATGGAACGAGGAGCGCATTTCGCGCATGGCAACGCCCGTCACGCGCCCGTCCGGCAATTCGCGCAGAACGAGTTCCGGATAGCCAGGAAATTCTTCGGGAGCGCTGGTCGGCGTATTAGTTTCCTGCATGGAATTCTCCAGTGGAGGTTTGGGGTTGCGACAGGCTGGACGGGGTATCGTGGGTTTTCCAGCGAGCCATCGGCGCCTTGTCCAGATCCGCTCGCACGTCGAACATGTTGGCGAACAGCGCATCGGCCAGCTTCCTGCGGAAGGTATCCGGGAAACCGTGCCAACCATGCTCCATGACGGCTTTCTTGAGGGCCAGCTCGGGCGGGTATCCCACTGCCCCGTTCTCGATCCGACCGTCATGGAAAACAAGCGCGATGCTATGCATCCGTAGGTATCGGAGCATCTCGTTGATGAAGTCCGGCACCAGATCCACCAGCGCCTCCTGCCTCAGACGATTCAACTCTTCGGCGTTCAGGTCCCGACACGGATCGGCGAGCCTCGCGCGAATCGCAACGTTCAACCGATTGCGCTCCTTGACCAGCTCGTCGAGGGTCTGTTCCGGAATGGATTGCTCCGCGCTCCCAGTCATGCGTCGCTCCCGTAGTAGCCGATCGACTCGTCCATCTTCGGCTCGATGACGGGCTGCCAGTAGCCGCCGTAGACGTCACAGTCGATCGCCGTAGTGATGCCGTATTGACCGATGCCGACGAAGCACTTTTTCGTACTTCCTGACCAGAGCACAGACAGCGGCACCGGTCGGGCGTCGAGGTCTCCGTTCCAGTGCCAGTACCGGCCCTGCTCGCTGGGCGGTTCCTTCGTCCAGGCGAACGCGGGCACATCGGCGCTCGCGGTCGCGCGACCGAACTGGACGCCGCGCGAAAAGCCTGCGCCAAAATCGACTTCGGCGGAGTCGCCCGGCTTTGCGCCGAAGTCACGGAGCGCCATCTTCTGCGCGTCATCGTCAGAACGGACCACGCCGGTACGGGTGAGCCCCCACGAGGGCATGAGTTGCCCGACAGCAGGCAGTCGTTTCACTTCCGACTCGTTGCTTGCTTCGACATTCGACATCGCACTCTCCTTCCTCTAGCGACTGCTGCTGGTTACGACGGCTTCGATGTGCGCCCGCATGCGGTCGAGCAGAAGTCTTGCGTTCTTATCGCCACTCATCTTCGACGTCGACATGTACTCGTCAGGAACGTGGAGATCTTTCTCGTACACTTGTCCGAACCAGCCGCCTGGGTATGTGGCGTAGCCAGAAGCGCGGAGTCCATCGGTCCCGGCCGAAATCTCCACCGCCTGACTGAACCTCTGCGGCGTCTCGCGCGTAAGGAGCCAGCGTCGCGCGCTCAGGAAGTTCGCCGGCGCTTCCTTGAGCCCAAAGCCTTGCCCTAGGAAACTAATCGTGAACTGCAGGCCGAGGATGTGCTCGGTCGAGTAGTCCCATCGACCGAGCGCGACGCGCCGCGCGACACCGCGCGGGCTCATGTTGTGCAGAACGTGTTTCATGACCGTTGCTCCGACACCGTGACGATAGCCCTGCGTACTACTTCGGGCAGGTAATACGCCCGCTGCCTTCGATCTTCACGCCTTCGATCGCGCAGTTCGGCTGCGCGACCAGGATCACTTCACGCTTGCCCTGTTCGAGGAAAATCGTCGACGGCGTCCCCGACAGCAGGTATTCCAGTCGGCCCTTTTCGGTCGAAGCGTAGAAGTCGACCGGCTTCTCGCGGCCGTCGTCGTCGAGCGACGACACCGCTGGGAAGGTGTCCGGATGCGCGAGATCGAACTGCCCGGGGCGGAACGCAAGATGGACGTGGCCGTCAGCGATGTTGGCGTCAACTGGCTGCAGGTCCGCAGCGCCCGTCGCCATGTAGTTCCGCTGGACCACATGGCCTTCGTCGGCGTGAGCGGCACAGGCAGCCGCGATCAGTGCAAGAGTGAGGATTTTTTTCATCGGAAGAATCCGTTCAGGAATGAGGGTTAGCCGGATCAACGGCGCGGGATCTCGATTTGCGCTGTCAGTCAAGCAGTCGAATTTCGGGTGGACAGGCGACTCTCGTTCACTAGCCCGGCGAGCAGACTCCAGCCGATCCCTGCGCATCCAAGCAGCCACAGGAGGTCGCCTGCATACATCCACACGACGACCGCATGAAGATCCGCCTGCATCCGACTGTCGTCGATGGGGACCGGTGTTTCGCCGCACGGCACGTCCTTGCCCGCCCGCGCGTGGGGCGTCAGGTCCGCAAACGATGTGCGCCATTTCACGTCGTTGGCCAGCAAGCGATCGCGGGCTACCGACCAGGTCATCTGATCTGTCTTTTCGACGTTCCAACGGCATACGACCTGGTAATCCGTGACCGTCTGGAGAGCGCGGAATGCAGTTGGCACCGTGATGCTGGGAACCGCGAGCGTCGCGTGGGAAGTGACATACGCGCCGAGAAAGAACATGGTCGATGCGAGGAAAGCAATGCCAGCGCGTCGCTTCGTATTCGCAGGCATTGACCGGGCCTGGTTGAGTACTCCTGCATATGCAAGAAGCGGCCCGAGTATCATCGCGACGACGGCAGTCAGATTCAGCGACAGCAGGCGCGGCCCGTGGGCCAGAACCGTCCAAAAGTTGTGCATGTGATTTCTCTCTCTTTTCGATTCCTGACCGGAATTACGCCGCCTTGCGGGCAGACTTGCGCCGGTCTTCTTCGCTTCGTTCCCTGACCCACGCTTCGATCTTCGGCAGCAGCGTTGCGAGGTCATCGCCGTACAGCCAATCCGTTCCGTAGTGCCCCCAGCTGAACGCGTAGCTGTTGCTGTCATCGCTCTCGGCGTACTCGCGCACGGGCGTCGCGACGTTGACGAGCAGCCCCATCAGATTCTTGTCAACGACGTACTCGACGAATTCGTCGGCCTCCATCAGAAGCGCTTTCTTGCCGGGAATGCCCACCGCCTTGGCGATCTCGACCAGTTCCTCGTCGATCGCATCGCGGAATGCCGGCGGAAGTGAGTCGTGCTGGACGATCGCACCGAGGTGGAATATCCCTTCGAACCGCCACCCATTTTCACGGGCCGATTCGGTAATCTGCTCATTGATCTTCTTGGTCATCGTCGTGCCTGCGCTTCGGATGGAGTCTCGTGGCCGCTTACAGGCCGCCGCTCTGGATCAGATACTTCAGAGCGTCCTGGTTGCCGGCGGCTGCCGCGCGACGCATGAGCTCGAACCCCTTCGCCTTCACCTGGGAAGCGGACATCGACGGATCGATTTTGATCGCGCGTTCCGGATGATCGACACGACTCATCAGGCGCCCGATAAGGAACATTGCCGTCGGCTCGCCCGCGTCCGCTTCCTGCTCCAGAAGAGCCGGGTAGTCTTTCCGGTAGTGCAGGGCGAGCCAGGTGCCCGCCGCACGATTGCCTGATTGCATGGCGGCCTCCATGGCTGGCCGCATGTGACGGTACTCAAGCGACCGGATCAAGCCCTGAACCGGACCGCCAGAACCAGTGACCGCGAACACCGCTGCCGCTGCGCCTATCACCAGCGCGAGATGCTTGAGCTTCTTGCGCACTACCGGATCCGGATTGAGCAGAAAGAGCGTCTTCGCCGGCCAGGTGATCGCTTTTGCCGCCTGTCGGCGTGCGAGGAATAGTTCATTGCCGTGGTCCATCGTTTCCTCCATGGGAGATCAGGGTTGTCGCGCCGCCGTAGCCAGCAGCCTGCGCGTGTCGAAAGTCATCAGAGGAGATCGTCAGCGCGCCGCCCGCGGGCTTCGCGCAGCGTCTCGACCGGATAGGCGACGGTCTTGCGATCGACCGACGCGAGCCACGCTCGAATCAGCCTCGTGGCGATCTGCGCGTCGTGCACGCTGATACCCTCGTAGCGGCCGGGATCGACTGCGTCCTCGAAGACCGCCTCGCGCGGGCCCGACGCCCACAGCAGCGTGGACTTGCGCTCACAGGCGAGCCAGAACGTCCAAACCTCGCCTTCTGCTTCCGCCACTCCGAATTGCGCACAGATTCCGGCAGGGAGTTCCGTGAGCGCGGCAGTCAGGTCTGTGACTGCTGCGTCGAATGCTTCCATCGCCAGTCGGCGGGCTTGCTCATAGACGTAGGCAGGCTCCATCGGCTGGATGATCCTGCTCCACGCCTGTTTCAGTTCCTGACGGGAAATTCCCGGCATGATGCTCTCCAAGGCTGGATACACCGGCGCACGAGCGCGCAGACGACTCGGCAGGCTGGCCATCGACCCTTCTCTGCCTTGTAGCCGATCATTCTATGGAGCGCGCTTCTTGTCAGGAACCTGAAATGGGAAGCTATCAGGGCGGTCTTTCCGTAGGATTTGAGAAAAAATTCCCGCTGCGCATCAATCTGGCGTTGACGATTGCGACAATTCCCCCTACTCTTGCGCCAATGGTGCCGTCGCCCCATGCCGCCCACGCTGGCAGTGCTCTCCGAGCCGACGTCTGCTTTACGTCACACCCGGTCGATTTTCTTGATTCGACCGCATAGTGGGCATGTGGTCGATTACGGAAAATCGCCATGCGCATCTTCTTCTGTTCTCTCACTCGCCCCAAGCGGGTTTCCAAACTGCATGCCCGTCTGACCGGCCTGAAACTCGGCGCCGCGCAGGACGAGCTCGCTTTCGTGCTCGGCTATTCAAGCTGGAACGAACTCCATCAAGCCGCCGGCGTGGCTGTCACTCAGCCATCGCCAGATGACGAAGATCTTCCGCCTCACGAACTGGCGACGCGCCTCGAATATCAGGTCGCGCGATTGATCCGATACCGTGCGCATGCCGGCTTGCCTACCCTATCGCGCGTTGCCGCTGAGCGAATCATTCAGGAAATTCGTCCGTCGGCCCGGAGCCGCAATGCGCTGGCCCGCCAGAATGGCGCACCCACTCAGAATGCCCTCCCCACGGAACTGCTGTCGCTGCTTGCCGAAGCGGAGGTGGTCGGCGGGCACAAGATCCATATCAAACGGGGAACGCGGGAATCGAGTGTCTGGTACCGCGTGCACAAGCGACTGGTCAAAGGCCAGCCGCGCACGCTGGCAGAGGTCAGCGATATCTTTGAATGGCTGTCCAGCAAGGCGCAAATGAGCCACAACGAGGACGACACAACAATGGGCTTCGTGCGTGGGCTATCGCCGTCGACCGGGCAACCGGTTGATCTTGAGTTTGCCTGGACGGATGAGGCCGACTACGCCGGCGCCCGCGACATCGTGATTGCTATCCGCCCGCTCAATCAGGCGCGCCGCCTCGAGGAGATGGGATTTCTCCCTGATCAGGTCCGGCTGCTCCAGCAAGCGACGCGCGGCGGCGGTTGCTGCATCGTTTCCGGCGCGGCCAACAACGGCCGGCACACGACAACGAGGGCGCTGACCGCCCTCGACCCGGAGGTCACGCTTCATGGCGAGGTATCAGCCAGCCTGCGCGAGCCGGAACAAGAGCTGGTCCAGAAGACCATGCGCGGGATTGTGCTGATGCAGTCGATGGGTGCCTTCGCCGTGGCGACGACCCTTCATTGGTCGCTGCCGGCATCGCGCTGGAACGAGCTCGTGCGCGGCGACGGGCCACCGTTGATCATCAGCCACCAGCACCTGTTGCCGATCCTGTGCCAGAACTGCCGGATTCCCGCGCGGAAAGCGCTGGCGGAGAGCAAGGCGAGCGAGATCAAAGCAGCCTTCGGCCTCGGAGTCGATCGGATGTTCGTGCGGAATGCGCAAGGTTGTCCGAATTGCGCGGACTCCCCGAACGGGACAACGTCTTCGCTCGGCTATCAGGGTCACCGAGTTGTGGCCGAAGTCTTCGACCTTCGCGGCGCGACCGCAAGATTCTTCGACCGTACCGGACACAGCGAGGTCTCAGCGTTCCGCGCCCTACGAACGGCGCCCTATGACTCGCCGGATACGACGGGCAAGCTCGCGATCGAGGTCGCGATGTACGGCGTCGCCAGCGGGTGGTTCGACATCCGCGACGTGGAAAACCACATCGGAAGGATCTCGTGGTTCCTCGGCGTCGATCCTCCTGAGTACCCAGTCAGCCCGGAAGAAACGGTCTGAGCCTCAGGCCGCGAGCGCGAGGACTCTGGCGCCCCAGAGCGGGTTTGCGATGAAGGGGGGCGTTCGCTCCATTGGACTCAGCATAAGGATCGCGCGGCGCGCGGCGATATCGAGAGCAATGCTCTTCGAGAGCTGGATGCCCCAGCCCATGTCACGGAACAGTTCTTCGCGATCGGCAAGATGATCCGTGCGGATCGCGACGATGCGCGCCATCTCCTCGCCGATGTCCTTGCGCATCCACTGGAGGGCGTACCGACCGTTATCACGGAACATACGGCGGGCGATGCGGTACTGGTTCTTGTTCATGGTCGGGGCTCGCTGGAGAAGATCGTACCGGTGTGCGATCAGGGATGCGCAGTCGCGGCGACACGGGCGGCGGTCTTGTACGCGCCGAAGGATTCCTGCAGGTTGGCCTGCCAGGCGCCGGCCGCGCGGCCTTCGCAGAAAGCGATACCTTGTGCGACGGCATAGCTGAAATGCGAGCCGAGCACGCGACGGGCGATCTCTTCGCTCATTTCGTCGTGCCAGTAGCAGACCTCTTTGGACATCGCTGTTTCCCCGTGATTGGCAGCAACTGTGCTTGCATGACCAATACTAGCGATGTCGCCCTTCGTTTCAAGCCAGCACGTATTCGCTATGCGGTCGTCGAGTACTTCCACAGACCTCGAATCGCCTCGCCGTCCGACCACCGGCCGGTGACCTTGTCCGGGTGACGCTCGAAGATGTTTCCCAGGGCGGAAAAGACGACAACCAGCAGAACTCCACCCTGATAGGCAAACTGCCCCCGGAACGGGAAGGCACAGACCACGATTGCGGCAAGAATCGTGGCGCCCACACCAGCCCCGTACATCGCTATACGGCGGCTACGGGACAACGGCAGCCATCTAAATTCCACATGGCCCGTGACGGGAAGCCATCCGAGGATGAGGCGGAAATTCGTCCCGAATGGGATGACACGACGATTCTTTCCGCCGCCAAGCCTCACCTCGGTCACCGGCACCCCAAACGCCAGCCCCATCAGCAGATGCCCCAGCTCGTGCACGACCGTCGTGGCCGGAATAGACGGGTAGAAAGTCACGATCACCTTGAACAGCGCACCGAAGAATCGTTCGGTGTAGTAGGGGTAATGATCTACCGCGGCAACGCCCACACAGGTAAGCGCGACGATCAGCGTCACGGCAACGAAGTGGCGCAGCGGTAACCGAAAACCGAGCAGTCGTGGATTCATTTCCGTGATTACCTTGACTCGTGACTTGTCCATGCGGGCTTGTTCAATGGTTAGGACGCAGCGGATCAGATCTTCGTTACGTCGAAGACTTCCCTCACGCCTGAGCGTCGGCCTTCGGATCACGGCGGAAGCTCAGGACGAAGAACGCGAGAGCAGCGACGCCAAGGACTACCGCAACCTGATTATGGCCGCTGAAGTGTTCATACAGTGCTCCAGAGGTGGCCAGCCATGCAGCAACGCTGATGAGAAATTTTCCGGCGCTCCCACCAAACAGGTCCAGTCGGTAGCTCCCTTGGAGCGGACCATAGATTCCGAACAGAGCTGAAAGCGGAATGGAAATGGCGGCTAGGCATCCGACGAACCAATCCGAGTCCAGGAGGGAAAGCGTCTCATATTGCGTGCGCAGCAGGTCGGCCACCCCGGGTTGCCGGAACACTACAAACTTCAGCAAGGCTGCACTCGCGAGCGCGATGGCGATGCTGATCGTGCGCGCGTCTCGTGACACCGCAAACGAGCCGACTGCTATAACCAGAGCGCACACGACCAGGACCAACAGCCCCGGCATCCCCAGCCAAATAGCGCCGCCACCCGCGAGCAGCGTTGCCGGAACAATCGCGATTCCCATAATTGATATCCTTGTCGGCTACCGGCCGGTACGGAGCGCTCACGCGCCGAAGTCGTCACAGCATCGTCGTTAGCGCTCGCTCCAGGTGCTGCGGCGATCCGTCCTTTACAGCGTCATCGACGAGTACCTGCTCCAGCGTGCGGAAACAAAACTCGCAGTGCCCTTTCCCCCATCCGCAACCGCTCCAGCGATGGCGCTCGCCAACTCGCTTCCCGGTCTTTGGGCTGCGGCCGCCGAGCGCACCGCAGGACAAAACGTGCTTGCCCTTCATCGTTGTCGTTCCCTATTCGAGCGTCCTGCTCTCTGGATCTCTAGCGCCACAAGTCCCACCGAAATCCCGGCGGACGGCAAAGCGTTGACAATGCTGCTGCCATCGCCTTCCCTGGCCAGCGCTTCCGTCTTCCATCTATTCAGCAACATGCTTTTCCCTGTTCGACGGAACCAGCTTCCACCCACTGCACTGGTCCATCAGTAGATCATTCGCATGCGCGCTGGCCTCCGGGGTCAGCAGTTGCATGCGAATAGTGCCCGGGAGCGGAATCCGCACCTGGCATTCAACGGTGTCGCTCACTCTGGCGAACTGTGTCAGATCCATCATGCCTCCGGGTCGAGAAGACGTTTGTGACCCATCGTCAGGCTGCCTCGCCGGCGAGCGCCCAGCCCTTGGACGTCGACCGGATCTTCTCTGCCTTGCGAAGCGCCTGCAGGCGTCGATCAATGATGCGCCAACCCGGCGCGCTGCTTTTTCCCTGTCTAGCTTCGGTCTTTTCGATCTGCGCGAGGCGTTCACTTTCGGTGCTTATTGCTGGATTCGCGCTGATCAGAAGGAACGGCACCGGCGCGACCGGCGTCAAAAGCCCAGGTGCAGGCGTTGCGCCGATCCGCTCCAGAATGAGTTGGTCCAGTTTTTCGTACTTGCTCATGCAATCCTCAGGCGTCGCCCCGCGAAGTCGTTCCCATCAGGGCGGCAATCGCTTCGTCCTTCGATTTGAAGCCCGGTCCCAGAAGCAGGGCCGCACGGGTGCCTCGACCCAGCGTAACCCTGCTGCCAGCCTGCTTCGCAAACCAGCGCCACCGCTCGGCCGTGACCCGCGGCGCCGTGATCTTGCTAACGACGACCTTGACTTTCTCGCGCCAGATTTCCCCGATGGCGAGCTCGTCCGCATGGACCTGTTGGTGCGCGGGCTTCTCGCTCCGGGCAATTTTCGTCAATCTCGTGGTCATCGTTTGCCGCTCTCCTGCTCTCCTGTCCAGCCCCAATTCTATCGACGCCGCCTAACGCTTCTAGCCCTCGCGGACACCTTGCTGAAGGGCTGATCGTGAGCTGCGCGATTCCACTCCGGAATTTCTGGCTCTTTGTTGAATATCGGCGTTTGCTTCGACAAATCCAGTCTGGAATCTTCTTCTGGCGCCCGCCGCCCGGTGGCATGGCAATCATAGCAACCACTGTGGCCGCTTGGCTACTTTGCTAACCATGCTATTATGGTAGCCATCCAGCCATTTTGGTTACTATGATGACCACATCCGCCACACTTGGATCCGATATCCGGAAGGCACGCGAGGCCCGCGGAATGAGCGCCAGCCAACTCGCAGACCGCGCATCAGTGAACCGCCTTACGCTCCGCGAACTGGAAACCGGAACGGGAAACCCCCGCCTCAGCACGCTGCTGGCGGTTTGCCACGTCCTCGATCTGGATCTTAATGTCCTGCCGCGTGGCTTGGCGCCGATGGTCGGTAGCGATACGAACCTGCGCAGCGGCGCGCTCAAGCGGCTTCTGGCCACGCGGCGGGATCGCACCTCCAAGGAATAGGTCATCAACGATCTCAAAACCCAATTCGCACTGAAAAAAACGATGAGTGAACGATTCAGCAAGGCGAACTTGATCGCAGCCCTTGGGCGTCGAGCCGAGTCGCTGCAGAGAAAGCACGGGTTCAACCCGAAGCAAGCCGCAGTCGCCTACGGGGATTTCCGTCCGACCCTGGATCGCATCCAGTGGATCGAAGACGGCTCCTTCTTCCGCCGCTGAGCCGCAGGAGCTGTCCATGAGTCTTGTCCGTTCCCTGCGCATCGTCATCGACACGGTCAACGTCGGATCGCTCTTCGAGCTCGATGATGGCCGCAGCTATTTCCGCTTCGACGAGGCCTACGCGATGATGCCCGAGGCAGAGCGCCCGGTGCTCTCGCAAGCCTTCGAAGCGGAAACCGAAGCCCAGACGCGATCACAACTGCTCGACCCGGCGCTCGAAGAAACACGCGGTGACGGCAAGCGCGGCCTGCCGCCCTTCTTCGAGAACCTGCTGCCTGAGGGTCGGCTGCGCCGCCAGTTGGTCGAGATGGCCGACATCGAGGAGCGCGATAGCCTCGGTCTGCTCGCTTACTGCGGCTCGGATCTGCCCGGCAACGTGCAGGCCGTGCAGGAAACGCTCACCGAACAGGAGCTCGGCCGCCTCCTCACACAGGGCAACGACAGCTTTGAGATGAGTTCCGCACAGATGCCGGCGCCCGAATCGACGTCGATCTCCGGCGTGCAGCCGAAGGTCGCGCTCGTGCGCGAGCCTGGCGGGCGGTACGTCATGCGCTCGAAAAATAACGGCGGCCACTACATCGGCAAGCTGCCAGCGTCCGACTTTCCGCAGATGCCCGAGGTCGAACACGCTTCGCTGAGTCTTGCCCGCGCAGCGGGAGTTACAACATGCGAGCACGAACTGCTGCCACTCACGGAGATTGCTGGCCAGTTGCACGAGGCCATGCGGGAAGATTCCACCCGCTTCCTGCTGGTGCATCGCTTCGACCGGGACGCCAGCACACCGAACGGCCGTCTGCACGCGGAGGACATGGCGCAGGTCACGTCAACGCTGCCGCAGAACAAGTACTCGCTTTCCTATGCGGATCTCGGTCTGGTCCTGCTCGCACGCTCGACGAGCGGCGAGGACGACGTGCACGAACTGCTGCGCCGACTGACCGTCAACGAACTGCTCGGCAACCCCGACGCACACCTCAAGAATTTCGGCCTGCTGTATACGACTCCGCGTACTGCCGCGCTTTCACCGGCTTACGATATCGTGGCGTACAGCGCATGGAACGGCTCGACCGGGCACGGCCTTAAGCTGGTCGACGGCATCAAGGCTCGCGAGATTTCTCCGGCCGTCGTACGCCAATGGGCGAACCACTGGGATCTGCCAGAAGCCGCTTTGTCGAAGACCATCACCGAGACCGTAGACGCGGCGATGCGCACGTGGGAAGGCGTCCTCACCGCAGCCACATTGACCGACCAGCATCGGGCCCGCATCTGGGATCATGTCCGTGCTACAAAGCTGGCTGCGCGCTGGCTGAAACGCCACGGCTAAGCGCCACGCCGCGTCTGTTCGTTCCGCAATGCAGTTGAGATCGCCAGCGCCGTCGGCCGCACAGACAGGGCTGAGTCTTGTGGCCGGGAGGGGGCGGTGATGCGTATAAGTCGCTACACTGCCTTGGTTCGCGACCCAACCGGCGCTGATGCAGAAGGCAGCTCTCTCGTGGCGGCCAGAAAGGAGCTCAAGTGAGTATCGAAGAATTTTCCCACATCGAGCATCAAATGGTCTTGAGCGCCGAAGAGCGCTACGGCGACTATTTCACGACCGCGCGAGATGTCAGCCTGCTGCTGTCGAACATCATTTCATGGCCCACAAAGGATTGCGACATCTTCCTGCGCTTCCTCTCTCAGATGAAGAAGTCCCACACCCTTAGCCTGATGTCTCTTGTACGTCAGCACCGGATTCAGGCAAAGATGGTACTCCGCTACTTTCTCGAGTCGACGGTACACGCCGCGTTTTCGCTGGGTCACGTCGATACCACGAACTATTTCGATACCGCGGACAAGAAGCACGACCCACAGAAGGCATCGCGAGCTGCCTACGCCTGGATAGGCAAGCACTTCAAGACTCACTCTGACGAGATCAGGCGGGTAAAAGATTTAATCAACGAGCAGACGGCCCACGCCAACGTATACAACAGCTTCCACAACTTCGAATTCGTCGGCGGCAAAGACGCGGCCATTTACACGACCTATTTCGACTTCGACGACGATCATTGGCTGAAAGTAGACCTGTGGGAATGCGCGCAGGCTGGATTGGTGGCGGCTGACTTGATTCTAGCGATCCGCAAGGTACATGGTGGATTCATACCGTCAAGGGACGCGGAGAAGCTGCCTGAACTGATCGAAGCGACCGACCGCCTCTCCGTTCCGTTCGGGAATGCGGAAAAGCGCTCATCGTGACGAACTGCGCCCCATAGACCTCAATCACACGAGATCACCATGGCTGACGCTTACCTTGCCGGCTTGCTGAACAAGTACGAAGTCGGGCAAGCACGCGTGCAGGCCGTGGCAAGCCAGATCATCTACCCGCGCATTGCGCACTGGGCAGGGGCCTACCTCGTGGAGGCGACCTATTCCGGTTCGATCGCCAAAGGCACGGCGAATAGCTGCTCAACGGATATGGACATTTTCATCTCTCTCAGCTCGCAAACGCCGGAGACGTTGAAAGAGATCTTCGGCAAGCTGTACATCGCTGCCCAAGGGTGGGGCTGGGCCCCGCGACAGCAGAATGTCTCGATTGGTGTCACTGTCGACGGCCTTTCAGTCGACCTTGTTCCCGGTCGGAAGCAAGCGGGTTATCAAAACTGGCATTCGTTGTATCACCGGCGCGGCGATAGCTGGCGCCAGACAAACGTCTCGATGCACATCGACACGGTGCGCAACTCGGGCCGTACGGGCGAGATCCGCCTGGTCAAACTTTGGCGGCACTTGGCCGGCCTGAATTTTCCGTCCTTCTATCTGGAACTCTGTGTGCTGGAGGCTCTGTCTGGACGCCGGTACGGAGAGCTTGCCGCGAACCTCTCGCTTACCCTCGAATGGCTGCGCGCGAATCTGGAGACACGCCGGATAATGGACCCTGCGAACACCGCGAACTGCATCTCGGATGACCTGACGCAAGCGGAAAAGCGAGCGGTCGCGCAAGCCGCTGGTATCGCGCGTGCGCGGCCTTATTACAGCGATTTTGTATGGTGATGCCGTGTCAAATCAGATTGACCTGAGAGTACTTTTCGCCGACCTTCAGTCGTCACTCGCCGGCGACCTCGCACTCGCACGCAGTGCTATCAACCACCCTGGTGACAAAGGGGCCGCGGTTGAAGCGAACTGGCTGGGAATGCTGGCCAGACACCTGCCGGAGCGCTATCGCGCCGACAAGGCGACCGTGATCGATAGTCGAGGCAATTGCAGTGATTCAATTGACATCGTGGTCTACGATCGCCAGTACAGCCATCTCGTGCTGAAGCATCAGGACTTCCTGTACGTGCCTGCTGAAGCGGTCTATGCCGTGTTCGAAGTCAAGCAATCGCTCGACAAGAACCATCTCGGATACGCGGCGGACAAGGCCGCTTCTGTGCGCGCGCTGCATCGGACCAGCGCGGCAACGGTCGACATTCGAGGGGCGACACCGTTGAAGCAACCGATTCCCATTCTGGCTGGGCTGCTGTGCACAGAGAGTGGGTGGTCGCCGCCCTTCGGAGAAGCGTTTTCCGAGGTCATGGCGGGCTTGACCGGAGCGCGTTCTATTAACCTTGGGTGTGTCGCGCGAGCTGGCGCGTTTTCGAACGAGGCATCTGAACTGGTCGTCAGCGGCGCCGACAACGCGCTAGCCTTTTTCCTGTTCACCCTACTGCAGCGTTTGCAGCAAGTTGGAACGGTCGCGCCGATCGATTTCAGTGCGTACATCGCCTATCTGAAGTGAAACGCGCCGGGCGATCGCATGCCCGCTGCATCTCGCTTTCGCTGCGTGTTGGCCGCGGTAGCCAGCACCTGTCTGACTTGCGCGCGCTCACTTGATCGAGCCCGCTTGAAACGACGTGCCGACATGGCAGTCTGGTCTCTCCCCAACAGAGCGCCAGCCCATGACTTACGTTGCCTACGAAACCGCCCTTGCCGACCAGCCGCGCGTCAGCTTACCGCCGGCCGCACCGCATCTACCCTTTGACAGCGCCGCGTTTAACGCTGCCCGCACGAGGACCATCCATACATCGCGGCAGGCGGGAAATATCCATCTGGATCAGCTTCCCTGGTATGTCGAAACGATGCGGGGTCGCGAGATTTTCTGCGTTCACGATCCGAAGATCCGCGGCGTCATCCGAACCGTGAGCAACAACGGAAGCCTCTACGTCGACTGGGCGGACGCCTATTCGGCGGAGAAAGAGCTGGCTTCGCCGGCTCCGGACGGCAACAAGACCGTTTTCCGCTCCTCTCTCGGCCCGAGCGACTTCATGGACTATGCGCTTTTGCAGCCCGCGGAACGGCCGCAGTAGGCGCGTATAGATGGCTTCGTAGCTTCTGCGTACAATGCCGGCACCAGGCCGTCCGAGAACAACGAGGCGACCTGCTTTACGGGGATATCCGATGAGAGTCTTGGGCGTCACCATCCGCAGGCCGGACACGCAGGGCGTGCTGATCCATCTTGGGTCCACCGGCTTGGTGTTCGCGTTCCTGATCGCAATCGATCACATGATCAACAGGCATGTGGACCTGACCTTCATCGGTCTGATTTTCACGATCATGATCTGGTACAGACTTTCCGAACTCATGGGGATCAGCCCGAAAGCGGCTGGCTGGAAGGGCTTCGTGCTTCAGGTCGCCAGCAGCCTACTGATCTTCATCGTCTACGCGTTCGCCACCATGCAGTGATTGAAGAAGCACAAATGCGAAACGGCCCGCCAGCGCTCCAGGGAGCATGCAGCGGGCCGTTGCGCTCTGGTCTCCAGTCATCGTCGATCATTTCGAGAGTCGACGGCCAGGGAGAAGATAGGCACTGGCGAAATTCAGTTCCCCTCGCTTACTCGATACACTGGCGCCCCGTCAGTTCCGGCTACGAGGTTGAACGAATACGTTCCGGAATCCGTGGTAACCGTCAGGCGACGGGGGCCGCTTATCGTTGGTCCACCGATCATCGGCGCATACTTCAGCGCGACGTAGTGGTGATCGATCACCGCCTGAACCTGAAGCGCGAGCGGGCGCGTCCACTCGACCCGCTTGACCTCGCCGGGAAATTCAAGGACAGACACTCTCACCGGCGCGAGTTCGAGCGTTCCATTGTTCGGCATGATCCGCCGATCGGTGTCCAGCTCCACTCTCCCGTCCCTTGCGATGTCGTAGGTCGCGAGTCCGCCCGGCGTCACGAAAATCATGTTGGTTGCTGTCGCATACCGCGCGTTTCGCATGACGGTGACCACTCGACGATCGTCATGGACGCTGACGAGCCATCCGATCGAGTTTCCGATGAAAACCTCGCCTATCGGGGTGTCCGACTGCACACGGAACGGTTGATCCGGGGCGCCGGCATGCGCTGCGGCCATGGACGTGACGGCGATCACCGCGGCCGCGGAGCGAATGATCATCTGGATAGCCTGTCTCATCTTCAGAAGAGATTCGATTGGGCAAATTGAGGGCACCCACTCGGTACTTTTGACCCAACCCACTTATCGTGCTCTCCGAGAATCATGGGCACGTCGACATTCAGTTCGACGCATCGTGAATGAGGCTCCCGGTTCCACGCTTGACCACCGGGCGCTGTGTAGAGGCAGCCCCGGCATCCGTGACATGTGATTTTATTCATGAGTGGCTGGTCTGGCTTCATAGTGCTCGATGCTCGTTTATCCATTCGAGAATCGACTGGATAGGGACGTATCCGCCCTCCGCGGGCATGGTCGCGATGAATGCTTCCTTGAAACGTTGGTGAAGAACCATTGCGAGGTTGCTGACGCGCACGCGGTCCGGGCCCACGCATTCGGCCCATCGCGCCGGATTGTTGATCGCTTCGTCGAATGCCGCGCCGACGAGCTCGTATTGCTTCTCTTCTTCCTCGAGCGTCAAGGGAGGCAACAGGGCATGCAGAACGGACAGGGCGAGGTCCGCTGGCCCTGAACCGAGATACCCGCACTCGTACCCGGACGGCGAGTGGTACCGGACGTGCGGGACGTTCGCTCGTATCGAGTCGGTTGTGGTCCGCTCGACAATCAGGCCATGCCTGCGTAGCGAATCGGTCGTATCCAGCAACTCAGCAAGGTTCATGGGGTTCCTTGAGCTTCCTGATCAGATTCATTTACGTGCGCTCACCACGGGCGCTGCGCGCTGCCAGAAATCCGCCGAACGCGCCGCCAAGATGACTTTGCCACGAGATTCCGGGATAGATCGGCAGCACACCGAGCAGCATGCTCAATCCATACGTGCCGGCGACGAATAGCGCCACCACGACCGCGAGGACGTTGCGCGTATAGATCCCCCGCCCGACGAGATATCCTGCGAATCCGAACACGACGCCGCTCGCACCGATATGGTCGGACCAAGCCGATCCGAAAAGCCAGGCACAAAGCCCCGCGCCCAGCATCGAGCCAAGGAGCGCTTCGTAGAAGTTTGAGATGCGCGGCCACATGGCCAGCCAGCCGAGGATCAGCAAGCCGCCTGTGTTGGCCATGATATGCCCGAGGTTGGCGTGCAGCCAGGGGGCGAACAGGATGCCCTGCAGTCCGCTCAGCGTGCGCGGAACGACGCCATGCCGGGTGAGATGCAGCGCCGGTACCGCGGCGGAAAGGAAGAATGTCAGCCACATCGAGCCCACGAACATGGCGAGCAACACGACACGAGCCTTGATCTGCTCGCCGGCGGACCGCACGGCACGGGTTACGGAATAGGTGTTCAATATCATTCGGTCTCTCGCCTGCGGCGGGGTGTCTCTGTTCAGCCGGAGATCGAGAGGTAGGCCGAGCCGACCTCGTCGCTGTCGGGGCGGTTGAAACGCGCCGCAATGCGGTCCATGTGAGCGTCGATGCCCACAAACAACTGCGGCAGGTCAGCGTCGCGGGCGCCGCAGGCGTTGTCACATCCGGTCAGCTCGCGCATATAGCTGTCGAGCGCCTTCAGGACCACATCGCGGGCGCCGTCACGGAATTCGACGGCCGTGATTTTCTTCGTGTGGGGCGTTGCAAGGGCATCGGGGAGTTCCACGATATCGAAATCGGAGCTGGTGACGGATTCCCCGTTGGGGTCCCAGTAAGCTGAGTGATCCGGCTTGTGGAAGGCCTCGCCCGTGTATTCCTCTGGGTTGGCCGGCCGATAGACAACCTTGCAGTACTCGCCATTGCGCATGCATACGAGCACTTCGCCCTCGGCCTCGCAACGCGCCTTGAGTGCGAGCGTGAACGGATTAAAATCCTCTCTCGTGGCCAGTACGGTCGTGTTCCGCATCAAAACTCTCCCTCTCGCTTCGAAGTCCTCATTCTATTGACTCACGGCTCCGCTTCTAGAGGCATCATCGAGGCTGCGCCGTGCTCCAGAATAGAAATGGCCCGCTCGCGCTTCTTTACGAAATGCGTCGCGGGCCGCTTGAGAAACAACGCTTGATGTCTGGAAGCTGCTAGCGGCAGACCAGATAATCGGGGTCTGCATTACCAGATTTCACCGCCAACATTCTTTGCATCGTGACGCTCAAAATATCGAACGGCACAACCAGCGTTAACGTACGGCCTGCGGCCAACATCTTCCCGACTACCCGGCCACGATCCGCTTCACCGGCGGCCTTGCCAAGCGCCACATCGCCAGCACCCTTCACGTGCTCACCGAACGCTACGAAATAGCCGCTCATGCCTTCGCGAATGAGATCGCTCATGCTACTCACAGTGCCTGCCGGTAACGCCTGCGCTTTGTGATGCAGAATGCTTGCGACCGCCTTCTCCATCCAGCCCTCCAGTTCCGTCAGGTTGACGATCCGCAACGCCGTCTGGCCGACCGCTTCCAGCGCGCCCATCACGTCTTCGTGGGACGCGCCAATCCAGACCTCCACGCGGTCGGTCTGTGACTCGGTGATCAGGAAGAAGATCCGGTCACCAGACGCGAAGCCCTTAGTTTCCGTCCCGCTCTCTACCATCATGTGTGCTCCTCGGCTCCTGGACCGCGATGCGTTTTCGGCCTTTCCTCTCTGGAATCGGCCGATCTCGCAGCCCAGCCAGCATGGCGACCCTGCGCGGATTCGGATAGATTCCCCGCGGCCACGGCAAGAGCGATTGTAGGGGGAGCGTTCGCTGCGCAGAACTGCGAAACAGCGCGCATGCGGGCGGCTTTCCAATTGCGGCCGGGCTATGCGCCCCTGCGCAACCGGGGGAACCGACAATCATGCGTCGGCGAAATGGCAGTCAGGGCTCGAGCACGGGGTAGACATCCGCCCTTCCGCGCTGGGACGAAGTTACGCGCCGGCTTTTCTCTTCGCTCGACGTCGTCACACGACTATCGGCCTCGCTCGCGACTGTGCGGCGCGTTCCAGCCAGGATATACTGTTTTTTTATACAGTGTTTTGGTGGAGAGTGCCATGAACGCCGTATTGCTTCCTGAAGCGATCCATCCCGATTTATGGAAGGGAAACCAGCTCGCCCGTCCAGCGGCGCGGGTCGTTCATTGCGGCGACAAACTTCTGGCGGCTGAACTGCCCGGCGGCGGCTGGCCGCGCGGCGCGCTCACTGATCTGCTTGTCCAGCAGACCGGTTGCGGCGAACTGCGTTTGTTGCGCCCCGCCTTCGAGCGCCTCGGATCCAGACCGGTCATGCTCCTGCAGCCGCCGCACAACGTCCAGCCGACCGCGTTCGCGTGGTGGGGGCTCGATCCGTCGAACCTGATGATCGTGAAAGCACCGAAAACAGCCGACGCGCTGTGGGCTGCCGAGCAGATCCTGCGCGCGGGTACCTGCGGCGCTCTCGTGTTCTGGCAGCAGCACGTGCGGCCCGAGTCGGTGCGTCGGCTGCATCTGGCCGCACAGACGTCCGAGTCGCTCTTCTTCATGGTGCGGCCGCTGGCGACGACACGTGACGCGTCGCCTGCCCCGTTGCGCCTCGCGATTCGCGCGGCGAAAGGCGGTGTCGATGTCCAGTTTCTGAAGCGTCGCGGCCCTGCCCGTGATGAGCCGCTGTTCGTCTCCCTGACACCCTCCCCGATCCTGAACGTAAAACGCCATGCAATTGTGGATAGGCCTCCATCTCCCGTTGGTGTGCCTCGAAGTGTTCCGGCCGAAGTGGTCGCGTGAACGGGGTCACAACGCAGGCCTCGCCGTGCTCGAAAAGGAGCGCGTCATTGCCGCCGACCCGTCCGCACGCGCTGCGGGGGTCTGCATCGGCATGCGCCGCGGCGGGGTCCTCACGCTGGCGCCCGACACCGTCATGCGGGAGCGCGACGGTACGGCGGAAGTCAACGCGGTGCGCGAGATCGCGACCGGATTGCTAAACCTTTCACCGCAGGTCGCGATCGCCGAGGAAAGTACGGTGCTCGTCGACGTGTCAGCGAGCCTGCGGCTCTTTGGCGGCATCCGGTCGATGCGCCGCATGGCGCGCCGAGTCGCCGACGCGATCGGAGTAACGGCCACGATAAGCGTCGCACCGACGGGGCAAGCGGCATGGCTGCTCGCGCGGTACCGCGGCGGCGTCGCGCTGTCGCACGCCTCGCTCGTACGCTCCCTCTCCGGACTGCCCGTGAGCCTGCCAACGCCCGCCCGCCGTCACCTTGACTGGCTGACGGGTATCGGCTGCGAGACAGTAGGACAACTGATGCGCCTGCCCCGGACGGGACTGAAAAAACGCTGCGGCACGGCACTGCTTGATGTGCTCGACCGCGCCAACGGAGTCGCACCCGAAGTGTACGAATGGTTTGAGACGCCACCAACCTTCCAGGCGCGCGTCGAACTGCCCGATCGCATCGAGCATGCGGAAGCATGCCTTTTTGCGGCGCGCCGGCTCGTCGTCCAGCTAACGGGCTGGCTGTCACAGAAGCAGCTCGCCGTCACGCGCGCAGTGCTGCTGCTCGAACATGAGCGGGGCCGGGACGCGATCGAGCCGTCCATGATCGAGGTGTCGCTTGCCGAGCCGACGTGGCGCGAAGACCACCTGCTGCGCCTGTTGAAGGAGCGGCTAGGCCGCGTCGAACTCGCGGCCGCCGTCATCGCACTGCAGCTCGTTGTGCAGGAAGTGAAAGAGGCTGAACCCGCGTCAGATTCCCTCTTCCCTGAGCCCGGCGGCACGGCTGCGGATCACGCGCGGCTGCTTGAACTGCTGGTCGCGCGACTTGGTTCGGAAAACGTGCTGAAGCCCGCCCCAGTCGCCGACCACCGGCCCGAGGTCGCCGCGCGCTGGGTGCCCGTCACGGACAAGACCAAGTACGTGGCGCCGGCGGCGGACACGCCGCGTCCCGCCTGGCTGCTGGAGTCACCAGTCAAACTGCTGATGCGCGGCGAGCGACCGTTTTACGGCTCGCCCCTGCGCACGGTGTCTTCCGGCGAGCGGGTCGAAGCGGGCTGGTTCCAGGGCGAGCCCGTGACGCGCGACTACTTCGTTGCCGAGGCCGACGAGCACATCTGCTACTGGATCTATCGTGAGCGGATCGGCGCTGTCGATGAAGACGAGCCGCGCTGGTACCTGCATGGACTGTTCGGATAAGCCATGCCGCCCGTTTCGTTCGGCCTGCCCGGCTATGCCGAGTTGCAGTGCGCGTCCAACTTCACGTTCCTTCGGGGCGCTTCGCATGCCGAGGAACTGGCCGTGCGCGCGGCGCAGCTTGGGTACGAGGCAATTGCGGTCACCGACGAATGCTCGCTTGCGGGCATTGTGCGCGCGCACGTCGCCGCGAAGGAAGCGGGCATTAAACTGCTGGTTGGCGCGCATTTTCGCCTCACGAACGCCGACGGCTCGCCTGCCCTTGCCTTCACCGCGATCGCCCAGAACCGCGAGGGCTACGGCAACCTCTCCGAACTCATCACGCTCGCGCGCACACGCACGGTCAAGGGCACATATGTCGTGTATCCGCACGATCTCGAGCATCCAGACCCGCCGTACACGCATCTGCGGGCCCTACGCGACTGTTTGATCATTCTAACGCCCGACTTTCCCGCGAAGGACGCGCGCCTCGACGCGCAGGCGCAATGGGCGGCGCAGACGTTCGGCACCGATCGTTGCTGGATGGGGCTGACCCTGCATGCCCGCGCGCTCGATGACCTGCATCGCAACACGGTCTACGACGTCGCCGAGCGGCATGGACTCAGCGTTGTCGCCACCGGCCAGGTGCTGATGCACGTGCGCTCGCGCAAGCCGCTTCAGGACACGTTGACCGCGATCCGCCTGAACCGGCCCGTGACGGAATGCGGATTCGAACTGGCACCAAACGCCGAACAGCATCTCCGCTCGCGGTTGCGCCTGGCCAACGTCTATCCGGCGGACGCGCTCGCGCAAACGCTCAACATCTCGGCGCGCTGCACGTTCATGCTCGACGAGCTTCGATACGAATATCCCGACGAGCTCGTGCCAGCCGGCACCACGCCTACCGCGTACCTCCGGCGCGAAACCTATCAGGGCGCGCAGCGCCGCTATCCTCGAGGCATTCCGCACAGCGTGCAGACGCAAATCGAGCACGAACTGTCGCTGATCGCTGACCTGAAGTACGAGCCCTACTTCCTAACCGTGTACGACATTGTCCGATTCGCACGCAACGAAGGCATCCTGTGTCAGGGACGCGGCTCGGCGGCCAACTCCGCAGTCTGCTTCTGCCTGGGTGTCACGGAGGTCGACCCCGATCGAAGCAGCATGCTGTTTGAGCGCTTCATCAGTAAAGAGCGCGGGGAGCCGCCAGACATCGACGTCGATTTTGAACACCAGAGGCGCGAAGAGGTCATTCAGTACATCTACCGTAAGTACACACGGACCCGCGCGGCGCTGGCGGCCGCGGTGACGACATATCGACCGCGCTCCGCGATCAGGGATTCCGGAAAAGCGCTAGGCATCGATCCGGTAATCGTTGATCGCGTCGCAAAAGAGCATCACTGGTTTGATTCGAGCGCCGATCTTATCCGTCGTTTTGTTGATAGCGGACTCGACCCGGAGACGTCGATCATCCAGCAGTGGGCGACGCTCGCCGCGACGCTCCTCGGCTTTCCGCGTCACCTGAGCCAGCACACCGGCGGTTTCGTGATCGCGCGAGGCAAGCTCTCGCGACTCGTGCCCGTCGAAAACGCGTCGATGCAGGATCGCACCGTCATCCAGTGGGACAAGGACGATCTGGAAGCGCTGGGCCTGCTGAAAATCGACGTGCTCGCGCTCGGCATGCTGTCGGCGATTCGCCGCACGCTCGAACTGGTCTCGCAGCAGCGCGGCGAGCCATTCGAGATGCAGGACATCCCTGCCGAGGACGAGGCGACCTACGACATGATCTGCGCGGCCGACACCGTCGGCGTGTTCCAGATTGAATCACGCGCCCAGATGAGCATGCTGCCGCGCCTTAGACCACGCGAGTTCTATGACCTCGTGATCGAAGTCGCGATCGTGCGCCCTGGCCCTGTACAGGGGGGCATGGTGCATCCGTACCTTCGTCGTCGGCAGGGGCTGGAACCCGTCAGCTATCCGAGTCCGGACGTCGAACAGGCGCTCAAGCGCACGCTCGGCGTGCCGATCTTCCAGGAGCAGGTGATGCAGGTGGCGATGCTCGCGGCAGGCTTCAGCGCGGGCGAAGCGGACCAGCTACGCCGCGCGATGGCCGCATGGAAGCGCAAGGGCGGCTTGCAGCACTACCACGACCGCATCGTCGAAGGGATGCTCCAGCGCGGCTACGACCGCGAATTTGCCGAGTCGATCTTCGCGCAGATCCAGGGCTTCGGCGAATACGGCTTTCCGGAGAGCCACGCGGCAAGCTTTGCGCTGCTCGTCTACGCGAGCTGCTGGCTCAAGCGCCATGAGCCCGCGGCGTTCCTCTGCGCGATGCTCAACAGCCAGCCAATGGGCTTCTATTCGCCATCGCAACTGGTTCAGGATGCAAAGCGTCACGGCGTCGGCGTGTTGCCGGTTGATGTGACAGTTAGCGGCTGGGATTCAACGATGGAAGGCGACGGCAGCATGGCGCCGGTGCGTCTTGGCATGTCCCTGATTCGCGGCATGCGTGAGGAGACCGCGCGGCGCATTGAAGCGGCACGCGCGGTGAGGCTGTTCCGCGACGTCGCGGACCTCGCGAACCGGGCGCAACTGGATCGCCATGACCTGCAGGTGCTCGCGGCCGCCAACGCGCTGAAGCCGCTCGCGGGGGACAGGCGGCAGGCGCTGTGGGCAGCCGTCGCAGCCGTCCCCGAGAAAGATCTGTTGCGCGCGACAGGGCGTGAGGAAGAAGCACCCGCGCTGGTCGCGCCAACCGAAGGGCAGAACCTGATCGCCGACTACCGTTCGACAGGCCTCACGCTCGGCCGCCACCCGCTCGCCTTGCTGCGCAAGAAGTTGCTGGCGATGCGCCTGATGCCCGCCGAAGCGCTCATGCGCTATCGCGACGGCCAGCTCGCGCGAGCGTGCGGCATCGTCACCGTGCGCCAGCGCCCAGGCACGGCGAACGGCGTGATGTTCATGACGCTCGAGGACGAGACGGGATCCGTCAACGTGATCGTCTGGCAGTCGGTGCTCGAGCGCCAGAGGCGCGAGGCGCTTGGCTCGTCACTGCTTGCCGTCTACGGCGTGTGGCAGCGCCAGGGCGATGTGAGGCACCTCGTTGCACAACGACTCGCGGACGTGTCGCACCTCCTCGGCGAATTGCCAACGGCGAGCCGTAATTTTCACTGAACTCTACGAGAGGAAACCGATGGAAAACTACAACGTGCTTTTTGATGCGCAGGCGGCCGTAGAGGCAGTCCTGCCGCATGTCGTCGCGCGGCATCGCGACAAGGGCGTCCTGACGTGGAAGCTGATCCACCAGATCGAGGAAGAGGTGTTGACCGAAGTCCGCGCCGGCGGACTCTTCAGCGCGCGGCTGCTGCAAATGATCTGCGCGCCAGCCGCCCTTTCCTACCCCAACGACGACCGACCTGTTTCGTTTGACGGCCACGACTTCGTGCCAATCGTCTTTTCGGCGATCGATCGCGCGTGGCGACTGGTACATTAAACGTGAGTCGGTGGCACGCGTAATGCTGCACAGACTTCGAGGAGAGGGGGACAGATTATGTGTTACAAAGATCCGGAAAAAGGCATTGCGTTGGTGCTCGAATGCATCGGCCATCTGAAGAGCGCGCACGGCCACTCTCCGCTCGAGGACTTCGACCATTTCTGCGCCTACTCGGGTCTATCCGAGGATGAGGTGGGCCGCCTTCCTTTCCTTTGGACAAAGTACGGGTTTTTATCGGCATGGAAGCCCGCCGCCGCGACAGCTGATGACTCAGGGGCGCCACCAGCGGAGTCTCATCGGCAAGAGGATGACGAGGTCGCAGTCGCGGCGTTCAAGTTGCAAGTCGGGATGCTGCTGCGGGACCTTCCGCCCGGCACAGTGGCAGAACTCGACGGCCTGTCTATCGCGTGGTGGAACGGCAAGGATGTCGTCTTCGCATATTTGCGCGACGACGACACTGAGAAGGTGGAAGAGGAGTTCGATCTCGGGGATTGCGAATGGCAAGATCGCCGAGCAGCGCTCGAGGCTTGGCTGAAGGAACCGAGGTACGGCTTGCGCGCCGAGGTGCGCGACTGGGTATCCCGTCCACGGCAGTGATGAAGGTCAAGTCTCGCCTCTTCGACTGCCCAATGGTGAACTCGGAACCAGCCGGTCGCGCGAACGGATCACCGCATTCTTGCGCGACCGCCGGCCCGCCGGGACCTAGGTAGGATCCTGCCGCGGATCGATAAGTAGCGGGAAATTCCCGGCCTTGGCTTCAGAGTCTGACGACTTGCTCGTAGCAGACCGTGCGGGTCGTCAGGCCGTATTTGATCATGAAGCTCTCCCGAGTGGCCAGCAGCCGCTTCCTGACAGGATCGGAGCGATCTATTTCGTGCATGTCCGCGAAAACGTGGACCGCGCGCTCGTACGCCTCGCGAAAATCCACGTTCTCGACTGAGATGCCGGTCGCTTTGTACTTTCCCGACGCGACTTTCGTGCGGATAGCCACGACAGCTGGCCGTGCGCCGCTTCTGGGCAGGAACGTCACGCCCACGATGCAGCCATCCCTATTGATGAACCGATCGCCTGCCGACGATTCGGCTGAACGGTGCGCCATCTGGCAGGCCTTCAATGGATGTTTCCCGAACTGAGCTTTTCGGCCCATGCCCGATCGATCGAGGCATCACGTACCGTCAGGGCGTCATACGCGCGAGCCTCATTGAGGGCGCGGTCGCCGGCCACAAACTTCTCGTCCGAAAAACCCTCGAGAAATGCCACTTTCTGCACGCTGCCGTCAGGGTAGTCATGTTTCGTTTGCCCCGTGACCCCGTGCTTGCGAAAGGCATCGCGGCCTTCGCGCTTGCAGTCGCCAATCGCTGCCGCCGATGTGCTGATCTGATCCATGGATTCTCCGTTCAATCTCGCCGATGCCCCAAGCATGCACCGTCTGCGCCCTGCCGATCACAGTTGTCGCCGGTAAACACTGTCTTGCCAGCAGCCTTCATGCACACGAGCATTGCCCGCAATTCGACAGCCGTTCCGGGTGACAGGGTGTCGGCCAGTTCAACATCTGACATGGCCAACAAAGTCGCGATCGGGATATGGATGTGATACGTCGTCGAGGCCATGGCGTCTTTTCCGTTAAAGCGGCACCGATACCGAGTTGCTCGACTTCGCACACGCATGCTCAACCTGGTCGGCTTTGCTGACCGCTGCGCCATTGATGCGGACCGGGCCTTTCTCCAGTTGCTTCATCGCCAGCACCATGCAATCCGACTTAGCCAGCGGCCAGGTCGTGATCTCGGTCGGCGTTGTTTTCATGACAGGCTCCGTGGTCACCAGATCCACCTTGACCCCGTCACGGCAGGTGACATCGCCAGTCGGCATAACATGACCGTCGACCGAAACTCGCACCTTCGCCAGAACCGGCGAGGCCATCAGGGCTTGGCACGACGCCTTCGAAAACGCACCGAGGTGGATGTACGAAGTCCCGCCGTCGATGGACGTGGTCACCTTCGCGTGTGCCGTCAAGCACATCGTCAATATCGCTGCAGCGAGCGCTACTTTCTTCATCTGGTGTACCCCGTAGTGATTGGTTGATATCGGGCGCTCGCGCGCAGGGTTTTTCGTTCAATTCTCAAAATCGCTGAAGGGCCGCGAACGCAGCACGCGCGAGATCTTCCGCCGACAAGGTCGCCGGCCTCTCCCCTTCGCGCTTGTCAGACTCGGGCAGGACTCCATCGTCAGTTGGATCGATACGTCCATCCTGCCAAACGATAATCGATCGTCGAGCGTAGCGCGCGTCCGCGCGGAAGAAACTCAACTCAACGTCCGATCCGTCGCCCCGGTCGGTGAAGTAGCGTAGCTCCATGGGCTGTCCCTCAATCTCGACCGGAATAAAGGCTTCGTCCACAACGCCTTTCGGATGGAGGCTCTTCGCAAGTTCGTACAGAGCGGCCGCGCTAAACGAGGCAATATTCGTCAATTTAACCGTCCTTCAATACGTGCGGGTCTGCGAGATTCGGCCGCGTTCCCTTACGATCTGATATTTCGGCTTGGTCGTGCGCATTCTTAGGTGGCCGTGTCACGCATGGCTGCCGTGACGCGCTCCATAAGACCAGCACGCATCGCCAGATGCAACACCGCCCGTGTATATGCCTGCACGTTCGTACCTGCCTCTGAAACCTGCGCCTTGATGAACCGGTTCATTGATTCGGGAACGCCGATCACTACAGACACTAGCTGGTCGAGCGGATCGATGTTGCTGTCGCCTGCCTTCGCACGCCTGCGCGGCTTCGCGGCGGCCACGGCCTCCGCGAGGAGTGATTCGAGGTCGAGTTCGTCCGCAATCGCGTTCGTACTCCCTTCATACATCGGGACAGCGCTTTTCAGCAACGCGTCGAGCGCGGACTTTTCGACTAAAACCTTCATGATTTTCCCGTTCATACGGCAGACGCCGTGCAACCATCTTCTTCCTTTGCCGCCCTTTCGCATTCGACGCACCGTACTTCGTGCGGCAGCGCCCGGAACTCGGCCAACGGTACGAAGGTCGCACGCACACTCGGCCGGGACGTATAGCGGCAGCGTGAACGCCCTCCGGTTTTGGTCGCGAGGTGGATGCGCCTCACCTTCCTTTGAGGCTTGACGGGAAGTGTCATCGAATTTTCCTTCGTCGCTTGCCGAGTTTCCACTCACCACTGTACCGAACAGCGAGCTCGGTTCAAGGTCTGACAGGCGGCGGCCGATGCCCGTAACGCTTTGCCATTTCCCGTTGGGATGAGCTTAAGGCAGGCCACAGGACGTGCACGCGGTTTTCGTCCATCTCCTTGAGCTGGGCCTTAAACCGGTCATGCTTCAGATCGATCTTGAAGAATGTCGGATTGTGGTCGATTTTGTGGATCTTCAGCCTCCAGAGCACCACAAACGCCTGCTTAGGCGAGAGGTATTTATTTTTCTTGAAATAGCCGAGCGCATTCGACAGGATGTCGCTCTCCTCCGACGCGGCAAGGTTCTCCAGTGCTCGAATGCAGGAATCCTGGCGCATCTGATCCATGATCCGATGGAGCTTCCTCTTCGCCTCGTCGTGCGCGAGAACGCGACCGCTCTCGAGCACGGAGACCCCGAATCGGAGGATGCATTGGGAACCGATCCACATGGTGTTCCCGTTCAGGCTGTTGCGGATCTCGAACTGGTACCGCAGTGACTCCTGTCCGCACAACTCGCAGGTCTCTCGCGGGGTCTCGTGGTCGATCACGTCGTCGGTGACACTCCACTCTTCAAATGCTTTCGGAAGGGTATCGCCCACCGACAAGGGCAAGATGCTCTCTCGGACTCGTTGGCTGTAGTGTTCCATGATTCGGACAGAAGATGGCTCAGTGAACGAGGTCAAATGACCGCGATCTTCAGGGTGTCTGCCAGTTGCAATACCTTGCTCCGGAGCGGATCGACCGCCAGTGACTCATCGCTGATAGCGTAGAGACCGGGAGACGACAGTCTTTGACCAAAGAGCATGACACACCGGCCTGCGTCATTCCTGCGGGAGCCGTAGGCGATTCCCTCGGCCGTGGGACACTGATCGTGCGCTGCCTGCGCCCACTGGCGGGTCTGCGCATACATGGCCGGGATGCTGTCTATCAGATCGGCACGCGTCAGTTCCAGAGCGGGCAAATATGGCGTATGGAAGCTGACGCACTGGATCGGGTCGTTCAGGAGCAGCTTCGCGATTCTGAAATGGGTAAGCCGATCCAGGTCGAAGACTCCGGGCGGATTGAGCGTCACATCGTGGAAAAGCGACTCCATGATGGCGCACTCGAACGAGCTCGCTGCGTACCATGTATGGACAGGTGAACCGTCCGGAAGGTTGATTGGGGCAAATCGTGTATTGCCCCAGCCCTCGGAGAACGTCGTTGCCGTCGTACCGTGAGGGTGGGTGCAATACGCGTGATACCACAGGGGCACATCCTCCCTTGTAATGGGGAGGACAGTGAACGGCTCTGCCGCGCCGGGTGCATGGAGGCCGGCCATCAGGCGACGTACCCCCCATGCATATGACGGGCGGCCTCAACGACATCGTCACGACGGTCGAGTGCATCGCGCGGAGCCACCGGCTCGGTTTCATGCGCGCCGCGCCCCGCAATCCATCCGTTCGGGAAATGGAACCAGGCCGCGATCTTCCACGAATCCTCCACTGGCCCGAGCGCCTCGAGGATGTCTTTGATCACCGGCAACGGCTGACACATTGCGTCGAACTGGTACCCCGCGAAGTATTCCTTGCCGTTGAACGTCACGCTAAAGATCCGCCCTCGCCGCTTCCAGTCGCTGGCGGGTTGAGCCTTGTTGGCAGGAGGCGCAGCCTGCAGCGCATTGATCTGTTCCGCAGCGAGCCAATCGCCGCGCCCGAAAACCTCACGCATCGTCTTCTGGCGCCGGATACGCTCCTCAATCAACGGGGCCGCAGGCGCCGACAAGCCCGAGAACGCCCGGGCGATTTCATCCGCACGCAGGAACAGCCCCGTCTCCCATTGAGGTGTAGCCAACACGACGAGCAGCAGCTCTTCGATCCCCTTTTGCAAGGAAGACGCGACAGCCGGATCGGTGCCGCGCGGGAGCGGCAGCTGCAGCACTACGTCCGCGTTTGCGTCATCATGGACTTGGATCATGGCTCCCTCCGTGGATTGTGCGAATCTGCCAACATTATAGTACATGTCGTCAAACTCGCAATTCTCCGGAGCAGCTGGTCAGACAGGCCTCGAACCGACGCGCGGGAGGACCATAACCGCCTGCCTGCGGCATGAAAGGCCCTGTCGCGCCGCGCGCTCGCGAGCAGCCGCCGGCTGGCGGGCCGCTTTGGCGGCTAACAATTGGAACGGTTCCGCGGAGGCTCGATGCCCAGTTTCGACGAGGTCGGATTCTTGTCCGACGAATTAGACCAGTGGAAGCGCGCCGCGCACGATGCGTACTCCGACGCCTTTACATACGCGTACCGGGCGAACGGTATGGCACTGCGACTCATGAAAGCCATCCCGATCAACGGAATATCGGACGAAATGAAATGGGCGGTCGCGGCGTATGCCCGAGCGACCGGTGCGTTTCAATGCTCGATCCTGATGATCGAACGGGGAGCGATGGCTGAGGCAAGAGCGCTGGCGCGCCTGTGCGCGGAGACGGTCATAGTGGCCAAGGGACTCGTCACAGTGGAGGGCACGCTCGATATCCTTCGCGAGGACGATGCGAATCACAGCATGCGTGCCATCACCCGAATCCTCGAGTTGAACGCGGAACACGCTGGAGCCGATGAAAAGTCGCTTGAGCTTTTGAAGGCAAAGCTCGCAGAGTTGGCGGCTGCGTTCCCAAAGCCACGCTCTCTCAATTATCGTGACCTGGCGCAGCGCACAGGCCTGGATCTGTTCTACGAAATCGCCTACCGGTACACATCGGGCGATGGCGCGCATGCCACCCTTGGCGCTTTCGTCCGGCACATGAAAGAGGAGGACGGGCAACATGGCTACTTCTTCGGCCCGGACATCGCCGGCATGGCATCCACCCTCTTAACCGTGGGCGTAGCAATAACGGAGCTGATTGATCTCGCGGTAAGCCGGATGGGCCGCGAAGAAGACGCCGCCGAGCTGCGGGACCTGAAACTGCACTGGATGCTCGTACGCGCGGACCTTGAAAGACAAGCTGCAGCAGAAGGATAGGCTGGAGTCGCAAGCAGCCGCCGCGTCTTCAGACAGATTTCTCAGCGCGTCCACCGCAGACAAAAAAATAGCGTCGCACCTTCCAGCGCGACGCATCGAAATGTTCTAGCCAAATCCGAGGGCCGTGCTAGAACCTGAGAGGAGTTCAGTATGCCATAACTGCTTCTTGATGGGAACTACATTTCCACTTTGTGTTGTCGTGGCTTCATGCGTCAGAGAACCCGGAGACTCGATAGCATGACGTCCCGCGCGTTCGGCAACGACTGATCCGATCCGACACCAGTGCCTTCGCAGGGTTCAGCAAACGCGGCGAGACACACCATCAGTTCTTTTGAGACGCCGAGGCCGATACCAAGCTCCGCCGCATCTTTCAGAAGGAGCGGTCCGCTCATCAGTATCTTTGCCAGATCGCGCACGCTCGCCACAAGTGCGCGGTCCGCATCCGTCCATGCGTCCGGCGGAAGCTGGCGGAGATCGAGCAGTTCTTCCAGTCTTCTCGGCATGGGACGGCGACCGACCCGGGTCGCGTACCCCGACATTGCGGAATCGATGATCGTGGTTCCTACGAGCATATTCCAGAGATGATCGGGCTGCATTGTGGCTCCTGTCGGGAAGTGGGGATGCCTGTGTGCGCGTGGCGGCATGCACAGTACTAACGGTACGTGTCGCAACACCTGAGATGTCGCGCCGACTGTTATCCCGGATTCTATGAAGATAGCTTCCAGACAGGAATTCCGAATGAGCGCCTATTCGCCCTCCATTTCGGAGATAGCAGGCACCGGTCCAGAAGATCGCGGGTTTCGCGAGGAAGTGGCCGGCAAAGGCTGCGGCACTGAGCAAGCTCCAGACGGACAAACGCCCGCACAAGGCGGGCTTCATCCCAGATGTCGATTCGCACTCCAATCTGCAGGCGTCCGCCTGCCGGTTCCACATCTGACTCCACTGGTTCGCAGCCCTCCGAAGAGGCGAGGAATCGACTGCGCGCGGGTCAGACGCCGCGCTGTGAGCGAGTCTAATACATGTCTGGACGTACCCCAAGCGAGATGGGGAGCTGGACAGCGTAAAATACGCTCCCGACCACCGCCAATGTGCGGTTATGCAAATCGCCTACGCACAAAATCGTCATGGGAACAGCAACTACAGTACGGACTACATTGCGCCGCGTCGCGGATGCCACCGGAACCGCATCCGTCATCCGAGCGGCGAGACTTGCGTATCAGGAACGATACTGGCGCACGCGTACTCAACGCGAATGGAATGCGCGCTACACGTCAGCTCCTTTGGTCATCGACGGACAAGGTTCGCCTGAACCGTCTCTTTCTAGTATTACGTCCCAGTTGTGTACGGCATCGCAGTGTCTTGACGACCGTTACCGCCAGTGGTGCAGGGAGATGAAGTCGCCTGCGCGGCTCGCGCGAAAGCAGTGGGAGTTCGTCTATACGCTCGAGGCACTTTCGCAGGCCCGTATGCTCGCGCCGGGCAAGCGCGGCTTGGGCTTCGGATGCGGCGAAGAGCCACTGGCAGCGGTTATGGCAAAGCGCGGCAGCATCGTGACAGCCACGGATTTAGAGACGGTGGATAACGTCAAGCAGGATGGCCGCTTTACCGACAACCATCTTGGCCGGTCGACCGGGTTGATTGTCGGCGGTTATTCAGCCATGTTTGTCGCTCCTTCCTTTTGATTGTCGCTGGATGATTGTCGGCGCCGGCTGTTCTGTTTGTCGCTGGCGGTGCGACGACGGTAGCTTTCGACATTCATCTCGAAGATCGTCGAATGATGGACGAGCCGGTCAATTGCAGCGACGGTCATGCCGGGATCCGGGAACACGTCGTTCCAGCCCGAGAACGGCTGGTTAGCCGTGATGAGGAGGCTACGGCGCTCGTATCTTTCGGCGATCAGTTCGAACAGCACGCTCGTTTCAGCC
>NZ_CADIKB010000047.1 GCF_902859825.1 Paraburkholderia phenoliruptrix
GGTTCTCCTTGGTTCCCTGTTCGGGAGGTTGGTCCTGGAAACCCGATTCTCTCGGATTCCACTGGCGAACCGCCGCCTTCAACCTTCAACTACGCCTGGGACATTGCCCGGATTCGATCCCGCTCCATGTCGGCGACGAGATGATCTTGCGCGGCTGCGCTTGTATATCCCGGAACCGGATTTTTTCATCCTCGCGAGCGCGGGCGAGATGCGTGTGATCCGTGCCCGTGAGCGCCGACAGCGCCTGCCATGCTTTGGTCGCGACGGCACCGTTGGTTTCCGGCGCGAGCGACAGGATCACTTCGGCCGCATTGACCGCCGAAAGAATCTGCGGTCGCCCATGCGAAACGCCCGCGTCGGTGACCGGATAATTCAGTGCCCGAAGCTGTTCGATCTCCTCGCCGGTTTGCCACGTAATGCCTTTGCCGCCGTTGCCGAGCGAGTCGAGCAGCGGTCCGAGCGAGGTGAACTTGCGATACGTATTCGGATAATCCCGTTCGACGACCGCAATGCTTCCCATCGTTTCTCCCGGAACCGGATCGCATTCATCGTGACCCCAGTCCGCAATGCCGTCGCCTTGCGCAACTTCGCCAGCGCTGTCATGCTGAAGCGGCGACATCACGACGTCGCGTTCCACGCCCAGATGGCCTTCGGCCAGTTCAGAGAACTTTTGCGCGATGCCTTTATAGATTTCCCAGTCGCTTCTGGATTGCCACGCTGGGTCGACGGCCGCCGACAGCGGGTGGATGAAGGGGTGCATGTCGGACGTGTTCATATCGTCCTTCTCGTACCAGGTGGCGGTCGGCAGCACGATGTCCGAATACAGGCAGGTGGTGGACATTCTGAAGTCGAGCGTGACGACGAGATCGAGCTTGCCCTCAGGCGCTTTCTCGTGCCACTTCACCTCTTTGGGCAGGATGCCGGCGCTTGCACCCAGATCTTTCCCCTGCACGCCATGCTCGGCGCCGAGCAGATGTTTGAGGAAGTACTCATGTCCCTTACCCGACGAACCGAGCAGGTTCGAGCGCCAGACAAACAGGTTTCTCGGAAAATTTTCCGCTGCGTCGGGATCGACGCACGACATTTCAAGCGAGCCATCCTTCAGACCCTTCGCGACATAAGCGGCGGCGTCGGAGCCGACTGATGCCCGGCCGAGTTCGAGCGGATTGGTCCTGAACTGCGGCGCGGACGGCAACCAGCCCATCCGTTCGGCACGGACGTTATAGTCGATCGGGCTATCGGCGAATCCGCTGCCATCGACGAGCGGCGATAGCAGTTCGGTGACTTTCATCGTTTCATAGCGCCATTGATCGGTATGCGCATAGAAAAACGACGTGCCATTCATGACGCGCGCCGGCCTGTACCAATCGGTCGCGAATGCCAGCGGCAGCCAGCCGGTTTGCGGCCGGAGCTTTTCCTGGCCGACATAGTGAGACCAGCCTCCGCCTGATTTACCGACGCAGCCGCACATGACGAGCAGATTGATGATCGAGCGATAGCTCATGTCCATATTGAACCAGTGGTTCAAGCCGGCACCGACGATCACCATCGACTTGCCCTCGGTCTTCTGGGCGTTATCGGCGAATTCGCGTGCAACAGCGATGACTTCATGCCGTTTGACGCCGGTAATCTTCTCCTGCCACGCGGGCGTGTATGGTACATCGTCGTCGAAATCGGCCGCGACGTTCGGGCCGCCGAGTCCCTGATCCACGCCATAGTTGGCAACGAACAGATCGTAGACCGTGGCAACCAGAATTTCACCGGCGCGGGTGGCGATCTTGCGTACGCCGATGCGCCGCGGCAATACGCTGGCATGACCGGTATGCGTGAAGTGAGTATGTTCGACGTTGCCGAAATAGGGGAAGGCGACGTCGATCGTCTCGTCGTGCTTCTCCACGAACGACATGACCGGTCTGATCGGATTGCCGTGGACATCCTCTTCTTTCAGATTCCATTTGCCGGCGTCGCCGCCTTCCTTCTGTCCCCAGCGAAAGCCGATCGACCCGACTGGCGTAACAAGCTTGCCGCTCAATTCATCGACCGCAACAGTTTTCCAGGCGGCGTTGTTCTCCTGGCTGGATGCATCATCGAGCTCGTCTGCTCTCAATAGTCGTTCGGGCACATAGTGCTCGCCCTGTTTGACGATGCGCACGAGCAGCGGCATGTCGGTATAGCGCCGGCAGTAGTCGGAGAAATACGCGCTCCTGCCGGCGACGTGAAACTCTTTCAGCACGACGTGACCCATCGCGAGACCGAGCGCTGCGTCCGTGCCCTGTTTGGGGTGCAGCCAGATGTCGCCAAACTTCGCGCCCTCGGCATAATCGGGGAAGATCGATACGACCTTGGCGCCGCGATAGCGTACCTCGGTCATGAAGTGAGCGTCGGGGGTGCGCGTTTGCGGCACGTTAGACCCCCACAACATAATGAAAGTGGAGTTGTACCAGTCGGCCGATTCGGGAACGTCGGTCTGTTCGCCCCACGTCTGCGGCGACGCGGGCGGCAGGTCGCAGTACCAGTCGTAGAAGCTCAGACTGACGCCGCCGATCAATGACAGGTAGCGACTGCCTGCCGCGTAGGACACCATCGACATTGCGGGTATTGGTGAAAACCCGATAATCCTGTCCGGGCCGTGTCGTTTGATGGTGTGGATGTTTGCCGCCGCAATCATCTCGTTCACTTCATCCCAGCTTGAGCGAACGAAGCCACCCAGTCCGCGGCGATGCATATACGAGGCGCGGGCTTCCTGATCATCCACGATCGCGCTCCACGCTTCCACCGGCGCGAGCGTCAGGCGCTTGGCGCGCCACTGCCTGAGCAGTGCACTGCGAATCAGCGGATATTTAAGGCGATTTGCGCTGTAGAGATACCACGAATAGGACGCACCGCGGGCACAGCCACGCGGCTCGTGATTCGGCATATCCGGACGGGTGCGGGGATAATCGGTCTGCTGGGTTTCCCAAGTGACGATGCCGCTTTTGACATAAATCTTCCACGAACACGAACCTGTGCAGTTGACGCCGTGGGTCGAGCGCGCGATCTTGTCATGCTGCCACCGTTGCCGGTAGGCGTCCTCCCATCCACGGTCTTCATGGGTTGTCATCCCATGGCCTTCGGAGAAGGTTGGCCTCGATGTGGAGAAGTACTTCAGGCGATCGATAAAGTGGCTCATCTGATCGACTCCATGGCGCTCGATGCTCGAAGTCTACGCGGGTTGTCCAGAATTGTGGGCACTCTGATTGTTTTCATGACACTCGCCGATAGATTGAAATCTGGAAAGCCTACGTCTGGATTCTTGTGGTCTCTGGAACGGGGACAATTTCTCTCGACCACGCCCGGCACTCTCTTCATGCACATTGCATAACAACAATCCTCGGAATTCGCCACGCACCTAATTTGACTCAGCACGGTGATAACCTGTCAGCCTGCTTTGCCATCGATACGGGACGCCGTCAGGAAGGGCACATATTTGACCAGGTAGGTGATCAACGTGACAGACCAGCATATGCCGGCTATGTCGATCCAGACGGCTGTGGCGCCGCTGGCGAACCAGGGGCCGAAAACCCGCACGATTGCCGCGGCGATCATCAGCCAGTAACTCGCTATCTCGGCTCGTCCCGCAACGAGCGGGCGCCCGGTGTGTCCAAGCGCGGTGCGGGTAATCATCGCGATAATGGCGCACCCTATCGCTCCGATCGTCAGGGCATGAATCGCAAGCGAATGCGGGACGGCGCCTGCGGCCGCCAGGGCAAGCAACGCAAAACCGATCGGAATCCACGCATAGGCGACATGCAGGATCCAGAGAATCGGCCGAGGCCCCACTCGCCACGAATGCCATCCGGCAATTCTGATTCCATGGACAGTCGCTGCGGCGCAGGCGCATGCCACGATGAACCACGGCGCGGCATTTGTTGCATCCGCAACAAATGCCAATATGACGGTCGGCACTGCGAGTTTCTCGATCACCTTCCAGCGCGTCATCCGGAATCCGGGAATGGCGTTCGTGGTAAACATCGGTACCACGCGGCCCGAAATGACAGTGACGAACATCACCACGAGTCCGATTGCTGCGTAAGACGCCCGTATTGCAAGGTCGGGACGTTCCTGCCACGCCCACCAATGAAAACAGACGTTCAGCAAACCAAAGAGTCCTAGTGCCACGGGCAGAAAAATGTTGTGACGGTTGCGTGCCGTGATCAGCACCCGTAACAGCACAATCGCGACAACCGGAAGGAAGGCGCAATCGACGATGGCTGCGATGGGTTCCGGGCCTGTCCAGACCAGCACGCGTCCCGCTACCCACAGAAGCCACAGTCCCGCGAGCGCTACGCCTCGTGGCGTTTCGAGGGTTGTCCAGGCACGCACGGCAGTAAGCAGAAATCCCACCACGATCGCGGCGATGAAGCCGAAGATCATTTCGTGAGCGTGCCAGAGCACACCATTCATGGCAGGCGAAGAGCCTGCGATCGGGTAGCCACGCAACGCGATCAGCCAGAGCGCTACTGCAATAAAGCCAAAAAGTGCACCGCTGAGATAGAACGGTCGGAAGCCCAGGCGCAGAACGGAAAGACCCAAATCGGCTGTTGGTCGCGGTTCCGTGACAGGTTCTGTAATCCTCAACATGGTCTCCCAAATATGCGCCCCTGAGGAATCGCAACATGCCTTCGCGAGTGGCAGACAGCGTCGAGGTTGAATCGTGCACGCTGCGCCATCCTCCCGTCCCATCGTAGTATGAAAAGCCATTAATGGCATGGTCGGATTGATGCAGATCAATGACTCAGCTAACGCGCCTGCTCAATCTGGATTGCAACGAAATTCACCTGAAATCCAGGTGTATTCCCCAATAGATCACGTTATGATGTACAGCATATCGCAACAGATCATTGGAAGTCCGCGAGTGCCAGAGACGCTTCCCTGGCATTCGCATTCGTCGGGTACGGGTGTTCTCTGCCGGAAGGCTGGGAACCATGGTGCTGACTGCTACGGGGCAGAACGGCAGTCACGCAGCGTCTGAATTCACCGATTGACGGAGCAGGACATGATGTTCAGAGTCGGGCAGATGAAGGGGGACAACGATGCGGCTGTCCTTACCCGGGCCATGCGCACAGTCGAACCAGATGCAAAGGTCGACGTTGATGTCGATGCGAGGACCGTAAAAGTTGACTCATGGCTGTTTGCCGAAGAGTTTCTGGTTGCGTTCGCTGACGCCGGATACGACGTCAAGTTAGTCGAACGCTAATGGTGCGTCGCGGCCAGTCACTCGTGGTCGGGTTCCGCGATCCGGTGACGGTTCGTTAACGTATCGGATAGCGCACGGCAGCTACCTTCATCTGGCTATCGGTCAAACGGGAGCCGGCAGCAAGGCGGACCATTTCGATCACAGCACGGAGCTCTTCGATATCGCGCCTTTTTCCGGCGGTAGCCGACACACAGTGTGGGCTGACGATGGCAGCAACTGGATTACGATGCATGCAATGACTTCTGCGAGGTGTTCGCTCGATGTCTGATAGCCGTCTAAGCATGCTATGGCGAGTAACAGATCGACGCAACAGCAACGTCGGCCAACCGTCCGGTGCTGCGCAGCCTGCCACCTGATTGGAGAGACGTTGTGAGTGATACAAGAACATTCGAGATCTACCGATACGATCCAGATACGGATGCCACGCCTCATGCGCAGGTCTTTAAGATAGAGGTGACGGTGAATGACCGGATGCTACTGGATGTACTAATTCGCCTGAAAGCGCAGGACGAGACGCTCAGCTTCCGGCGTTCCTGTCGTGAGGGAGTATGCGGCTCTGACGCTATGAACATCAATGGCAAGAACGGACTCGCCTGCACGACCAATCTCAACAATCTGCCCAGCCACACGGTGTTGCGACCGTTACCCGGCTTACCAGTCGTACGCGATCTGATCGTCGATATGACCGCATTTTTCAAGCAGTACCATTCGATCATGCCGTACCTGATCAACGATACCCCGCCCCCCGAGCGAGAGCGGCTCCAGTCGCCGGAGGAACGTGATCAACTCGACGGTCTCTATGAATGTATCCTGTGCGCATGTTGCTCGAGCGCGTGCCCTTCGTACTGGTGGAACCCGGATAAATACGTCGGTCCGGCAGGGTTGCTACAGGCTTATCGCTTTCTGGTCGATTCCCGCGACGAAGGAACTGCCGCACGGCTGGATAATCTCGATGACCCCTACCGTCTGTTCCGATGTCGCACGATCCTGAACTGCACGGATGTTTGCCCCAAAGGACTGAATCCGGCAAAAGCAATCGGGGAGATCCGCACCATGCTTGCGCGCAGAATTATCTGATTGATGCATTGTGATCGTACAGGAAGGCTGGGGTGGCAATTCAACGTGAATCACGAGGTGAGCCAATTGAAGATCGTTCACGTATCGAGTTTCTCATCGCGCGTGACGGATTGCCGGCAACCGTCGAATGGGTTCACACCACGATGAGAATCTATCGGAAAGCAGTGTTTTCAAATCGACATTTCGCGCATTCCGAACCCTATCGATCTCGTTTTATTGTCGCGTATCTTGAGTTCAAGCAGTGGTTGCGATCAGCCTCCATACTCTGACGAGCGCATTGACAGGAACCTTAATGGTGTCGAAGTGCGATCCACAGCGAACACGTTTCGGCGTACCGAGCCAGGCACTGTCGATGGGACTCATCTTACCAGGCACCTTCCTTGAGAAGTTTGCGCTGGCGCCTTGTGCAAGGTTGGCTATCCTCAGGCGGACGCAATCAATTGCGCCAACGACGGACAGATCTTTTGCTTTGGATCAGCGTGCACGAGCCAGAGAGTCAGGAACATCCTGCGGTGGGACAAGGAATCGTTGACGATCAACAAATCGTATAATGATTGAATCCGGTTCAGAGACCATCCGACGGTTGCGACCGCGTGGGTACCCGAATGTCCGAAACGGGCGGAGGTGCGATAGTTCGAAGCTACGCCGCCAACTGGTCCTTGTTGGCCGAACACTGCCCGATGCAAATCGCGGCGGAATGTAGCGCCGCAGGACAGACAGGTTGCGTCAGGCAGAAGACAACCCCTTCCGGCCATATGCGACTGCGGCGGAACGACGCGCTGCCATGGGACAGTTGCCTTCGGTACTGTCGTGTCGGCTGCCTTGTACGCGGCCGAAGTGCATGTAGCACGCGAGTCACGCTCCAGTCGTGTGGTCCTGCAGGAGCTCCGCGCACTGATGCCGCAGTGGATTGACCTGTGTCAGTCCTTCTCAGGTTGCAACCAGTAGTATTTCAATTGCACTGATCGCGCTGGGCGTTGTCGACCTCGCCACGAGGAATGCATTTGCGCTTTCGTCCAGACGGTCTATCGTGTACTTGATCGATTCAATGGAGCACGCCATGGCCGACCCACTTGCCGTATGGCACACCGAGCACATTAATTTCGCCCGGCTACTCGACATTCTGGAAGAACAGGTAGCTGAACTCTACCGGGGCGAAAGCCCGAATTACGCTCTCATGGGAGATATCCTTTACTACATGCGGAATTTTTCCGATCGTGTTCACCATCCGCGAGAGGATGTTGCGTACGCGCGGCTTGCTGAACGGGATCCCGGGACTCAAATCGTGGTGAACCGCCTTCTGCAGGAGCATCGCGTGATTGCCACGGCCGGCGATGAACTCCTGATTCGCATCGATGAAGCCGCGGGAGATGTTGTAATCCCGCGCGCCGCTCTGGAGGCGGCCACGGCCACGTATCTTATATACTATCGTCACCACCTTTCCACTGAGGAGCGAGACGTGATGCCTCGCGCTGCGCGGGTGCTGACAGAACAGGACTGGGCTGCAGTCGATGCGGCCGTATCGGCTAGCCCCGATCCGCTTTTCGGAGACAATGTACTGGAGCGCTTCGAAGCGCTTCGCAGGCAGATCGCTCTGGACGCGCAGGTGTCAAATGAATTGGGCCAACCACCGGACACTCATTGATTGACGCCGGCTACAGGGTGCTGTTCACGCGCATCAGCGATGCAAGAGCATCGGGTCCACATGTCCGTGGAATAATGTTCTGGCGCAGGCCGTCGACTTACTTGGAAGAGAGTACCAAGTCCGCTGTCAGCGGCGTAACCGACGCTTGAATGTCCGCAAGTGGGTTGGGTGGACGACCGGAGCGCCGCGATGTGCCCGTCGGCGAGCAACTCAGCGGCCGTCGAGACAATTCGTGTCATCAGGGCGAAGGGCCTCCAGAGGCTGCAGCACGTCGCGAATCGCCAGCAGATCGGCAACGTATTGGTCGATTTGGTCGATCACGTCCGAGACCTGATCAACGAACGGCTCGTCCTGTGCGCCGATGGTCAGCCCGGCGCCGTTGACGAGCGTGTGGGCGATGCTGTGCAGGTGCAACAGATCGTCCCGCAGGCCTTCCGGGTCGTAAAGGCTGATACGCACCTCATCGAGCGTGCTCACGGCGTCCAGTAGCCGCGTCGTGTCGTAGCCCGATTCCAGTGCTTCCAGCGCGGCGGCGTCCACCTCACCATAGGGCGTCGCGGTCACCGCGGCTCTTGCGCTCATGCAGTCGTTACCTCATCTCATCACCAGGGCGTGCCGCCTGACCAAACAGCACATCGTTGATCCAGCTCTCTGGCGCGCGATCCAAGTGCAGCCGGTAGCGCCCGAACCGGCGAATGTTATGCGTCGGATAAGGGCTCAGGAATTCGACGTCCTCAGGGCGGATTTTCTCGCCTTCGGCCACCATGTCACGCAGCGCGCGCATCATGTCCGCCGTGTTCTGCAGGATCACGGCCGATGCAATCAGATCATTGTAGCGCAGCCGTTTCTGCTGCTCTTCCGGCTCGTTCTCGGCAATCACGTCGCCGCCGAACGACAGCCACTTCGCGAAGCCGTTATACGACTCGATCTTGTTGGTGTTCGCGGTCACTTCCTGACGCAGTTCGCGACTGCCGATCCATTCGAGCAGGTAGACCGTGCGCACGACGTTACCGAGTTCGCGCGCCGCGAGATAGAGCCGGTTCTTCCTGCTTTCGGAACCGAGACGGCGCAACAGCAACGGTGACGAAATCGTGCCTGCCTGGATCGACAGCGCGACCTGCATCAGTTCCTGCCAGTGGCGCTGGATCAGTTCCCAGTCGATGGTCGCCGTGAAGAGCTTGTCGATGTGCTTATATTTCGCATCGTCGCCCGGCCGATACAGCACGAGATCCTTCCAGTTGCGGATCCGCGGCATCAGCTTGATCCCGAGCAGATGCGTGAAGGCAAACACGGCGGCCGACTGGCCCTGCGTATCGGCATGGACCGTGTCGGCCTTGACTGACAGGCCAGCCTTGAGCAGTCCCTCGATTACGTAGATAGCTTCCCACACGCCGGGCGGGATGAAATGCCTGAACACCGCGATGTAGTTGTCGGCGACGTGCCGGTACGCCACCGCGCCCATCTTTCGATAGCGGAAGTGATACCCAGCCAGCAGGTTGTTGTCGTAGAAATCGTACTGGGTACCATCCGCAGCGACCGTCTTGCCATCACCCCAGTGCTTTGGTAGATCGAGCCGCAGGTACAGTTCGATCAGTTCGCGCTGCGCGGTTTCGAGCTTATCGAGGCTCATGTGCCGTCGGTTGACGAACGACAGCATTTGCGCCGTCACATCGGTGTCGAGGTGGCGGGCAGCCTGGGTCGGGCCGAGATTGCAGCCCATCGCGAAAATCGTCAGCAGATACCGCTCGGCCGCCTTGCGGATCTGCGGATCGATACCGGAAAGTGGTCCGAAGTGCCGCGTGAAATGCGTCCAGTGTTCGATGTTGGCAAGTATGTCCAGCACGTTGCGGGTCGGCAGCCGCGCGTTGAGTCGCTCCTGTAGCGCGATCGCGCTGGCCGGAATTTCGCGGGCCACGGTTTTGCGCAGGATCGGCTCTTCGTTCTGACCGATCGTGACGTGTTCGCGTTTGCGCGGAAAGTCGTCATCCAGCTTGCGCGCTGTCTCGCTGAGCCACTGCCGCAGTTGGGCAACGAAGTCCTGTCCATTCTCGGGCAATCCGACCTTCGCGCAATAATCGGGCAATCGCTGCTCGCATTCCCGCCACGAGAGCAGGTGAGCCCTATAGTCGGCATACGCATCCGAACCGGACACGCACAGGTCACCGACGCGTAGTTCCTCGGCCATGTACGAGAAGACGCATAGTTCGAGATAGCGCCGGTTGGTCGGCGCGCCATCACCGTGCGAGCGCCGTATGAGCTTGCGCCAGCGCGGCGCCGCAAAGCTCACGTCAACGTTGACATCGATCCATTCCCGATGCCGTGTTTCGTTTTCCAGGACCACATCAAGTGCATCGAGCAGCGTTCGCACTGGGCTGGTCGAGTCCCACTCAAGCGTACGGGCAAGACGCAGGATGACCGAGCGATGCGCGCGGAAATGTTTCCATAGCAAAGGCAGGTAATTGCCGCCGCTGACTGCACGCACTGCCGCACAGCTCTCGCGCAATGGTTCGAGGTCGCCCTTGGGCGCGAGCCATTTGCGGATCGACTGCGCGATGATTGTCTCATCGGATTGATCGGCGAGGATGTCGACCACACCGTCGAGCAGAACCACGAGGTCTTCCACCTGCGTGCGCTGCCGGCGCTGGATCACCTCCAGTTCTTCGCTCGCCCGTTTGTGAATCGCCCCCATGCGGCGCACGAACATGTCGGCGAGATCGTCACGGGCGCGAACCCGCATGCGGTTGAGCAATGCCACGATCAGCGTGTAGCGCTTCTCGGGCAGGGTGTCCTTTTTCAGATTCGCCGCGTCCAGGCTCATGGCCTGAGTGGCCAGCGAGCGCAATTTCGACGCGGGAATACCGGCGATGGCGTTAGTAAAGTCGCCGAGTTCATCAAGCCAGGTGATCTGGTCGATTAGCAGATCGAGATGCTGGCGCGACGGGCGTTTCGCATGGCGCTTGATGCGGTTGTAGGCGCTCTGGCGGCTCACCAGATCCCGCGCGAGGAGCCAATCGAGAGCACGCTTCTGCTCGTCGGTGAGGCGCCGGGCAACACGCCGGAACAGCCGCGTCTGGGTCTTCGCATGGATCTGCTCCGTGATCCGGTCCAGCGTCGAGAACGCCGGTAGTTCAATGCCCTGCGCGATGAGTTCATCAATCGTGGCATTGATGATGTCGACGGGCTGGTCCATCGACAGGGCCGCGGTGTGCGCCGCACGTGTCGCGATTACATTGGCATCGGTCCCGTAATAGGGCTTCACGCCGAGGTATTCACGAATTGTCAGGTAATGTCGGAACAGCGTCGGCGACGACTGCGTGTCGTAGCCGAACTGAACCGCGGAACCAATATCTGCCGCAGCCCGCACGTGCTCGACGACCGCGGTCGGAACGCTGTCCAGCGCCGGGAAATGATGCATCTGCTGGAAGATCTTGAGCAGCACCAGCAGGCCCAGCCGAGGTCGTTCACCCCGCGTCGAACGGCGCGCCCATTCAAGTTCGTCGGGCTGCGGCGTGTAGCAGGTTTGCAGGTCCCTTGTGGCAAGGACCTTGGGAAAACGCGGATAGGCAGTGCGCTCGATGGTAGCCATGCGAGTCATCCTGATCGCAGAGGGCCGCTCAGATTAGCGCAAGAAAAATCCAATGTTACCAGGTCAAGTCGAAATGATCCAGCACGTTTTCATAACCAAAAGTCTTATGATAGGAATTTACGCTTACCTTGCTCATACCCCTATAGGTCACCCCGTTATCGATGATGCCGAACAGCGTCACGCTGCTCTGCGCGTTAGCCGAAGCTGATATCACGCCCAATACGGCGGCACACATCACAGCCCTCTTCATTTCGTTGTCTCCATGTTGTTGATCTAATTGTCATTTTTCACATACAAAAAACTAAATACTCTAAATGATTTCTGTGAATTTTTCGGCAGATGGCGGCATGTGGCAACTATGGTGAACACCTACTACGGTGATGCTTTCCAGTAGTTACCCGAGTGGGCTCAAGGAGCGTATCGACAGCACGAAAAACGCGCTCTGACGACACGGTTGATGTGGCTCAGTACCCTGCTGCCCGGTCGAAGGCATAAGGCAGTACATCGCCCCGGCGAAAAGCCTGGATCGTTCGTGCAGCCTGCCCGGCACGCGCACGAACCGGGAGAAAAGAAGCCACGTGCGGCGTGACCAGCACCCGTGGATGCCGCCAAAGCATATGATCCGACGCCAGCGGTTCGTTTTCTAATACATCGAGCACGGCACCGCTCAGATGACCGCTATCGATCTTCTCCACCAGTGCATCGAGGTCCAGATGCGTGCCGCGTCCGACATTGATGACGCAGGCACCAGGCGGCAATTGCGAGAGCGCCTGCACGCCGATGATCCCGGCCGTCTCACGAGTCTCGGGCAACAGGTTGATCAGGATATCCGTCTTCGCGAGAAAACTGGGAAGCTCCTCCTTACCGGCATACGTAGTGACTCCCGCAAGCGTCTTATGCGATCGCGCCCAGCCCGACGCCCGAAAACCGATCGCACCGAGCCGCAATGCAACATGTGCGCCCAGATGTCCCAGGCCCATCACGCCGGCCGACACCCGGCTGGACACTTTACCTGTCAGTTCCGACGCCCACTGACGCGAACCCTGGGCCTCGATCAGCTCCGGCAATTGCCGCACCAATCCAAGTGCGGCCATCGAAACGAAATCGGCCATTCTTTCGGCGGTTTCGTGCGTGACCATGCGCGCAATCGGGATGTTCACTGGAAGCTGCGGGTCGGCGAGAATATGCCCGACTCCCGCAGCGTCGCTCAGGATCAGCCGCAAGCGTGGGTAACGGCAGAGTTGCCCGGGCTCCGGTTGCCAGACGAGCGCGTACACAACTCGATCCCGATCGACGGATTTATCCGCCCAGTCATACACGTCGATATCCGGAAGCAGATCCTTGAAGGCCATCTGCCACACGCTCAAACCCGCGCTACCGTCCGTCTTGACCAGCAGGATTTCCCGCATGCCCGTTTGCTCCGTGGAATGGTCGTTCTGCCCAGCTTCGAGAAACTTCAATCGCGATACGACGACGTCGTCGCCTCCAGCCTTTGCAAATAAGCTGACCACTCGCGCCCGAACGGATCCCCACCCGCCTTTTTCTCCGCGTCCGCCCAGGTTTCGTATTGGCGGGCAGTCAGCTCGCACACTTCCCGAGGTACCGGATACGTCTTCTCTCCCGTCGATTGAATAGCGACCTGAACGCGGCACGCCCGCTCCATGTTCATCATCAGGATAAAGGGCTTTGTCAACTTGCCGAGATTGAGACGGGACGACGGCAGATACGACAAGTGGTCAAAAAGCAGTCGACGGAATTCCGGTGACGTCGGTGATTTCGCACCATGCAACGAAATGAGCTGCGAGTTGCTTGCGATAAAGTGAAGCGCGCAGCAGATGCCGCTTGAGCGCGAAATGTTGCCGAATCGGTCCGAAGCACGAGAGAAATTTCTGTGTCCGTTTCGGGTCGCGAAAGCCTCGCATGCGACGCTCGCGTTCGCGTGTCGGTTGGTGACTGTTCTCGGCCCGGTTGTTCAGTCGGGCTGCCGCTTTGACGAATACGTGCTTCACGTTCGCAAGCTCCGGGATTTCAGCTTTTGCCGCCGGATAGCTGCGCAACTGATCGGTGACGATCTTGCGCGGTACCGGGCTCGAGCGTAGCACGCGCTTGAAGAAGCGTTTGGCGGCGGCCTCGTCGCGCCGCTTTTGCACCAGGATGTCGAGTTCGGTGCCATGCTGGTCAACCGCACGCCACAGCAGGTACGGTTCGCCACGAAGCGTGACGAACATCTCGTCGAGGTGCCACGTACTGCCCGGCTTGCGTCGTACCGCTTTCACCCGATGAGCAAAGCCCTTACCAAACTTGTCACACCAGCATCGGATCGTCTCGTAGGTCACGGTCACGCCCCGCTCAAACAGCAACTCTTCAATGTCGCGCAAGCTCAACTGGAAGCGGAAATACCAACGCACGGCGCAACTGATGACTGCAGCCGGGAATCGATGACCGTGATAAAGCGATTTTGATTTCTTTATCATGCCATCTTACGTGAGCGATCCAACAACCTGACAATGCCTCTGGTCCGGCCGCATCACGTCGAGCTTGACCAAGTCCAGCAGCGTCGTGCCGCCGGCAAGGTAGGAAGATGGTTGACCCTTCGCCGCGTGATGGCTGACGGCCTGGCCCGCGGAGTCCGCACGCGCGTAATCGAAGTCACGCATCCGGCACCTCCTCCACCTTCGCGCGCGCGGACTGGATCGCCGCCAGAATGTTCTTATAGGCCGCACAGCGGCAGATGTTGCCGCTCATCGCTTCACGCACGCTGGCGTCGTCGGCTGCAATGTTGGGGTCGCGCAGAATCGCGACGGCGCTCATCATCTGTCCGGGCGTACAGTAGCCGCATTGATACCGGTCGTGCTCCCAGAACACTTGCTGAACCGGATGGAGCTCATCGTTTCTCTCCAGCCCTTCGATAGTGGTGATGTGATCGCCTTCATGCTGGATCGCCACGGAGAGGCAAGAATTGACCGCCTTGCCGTTGACGTGCACCGTACAAGCACCGCACTGCCCGTGATCGCAGCCCTTCTTGGTGCCCGTCAATTGCAGACGGTCGCGCGCGACGTCGAGCAGAATCGCATTGGCGGGCACGTTGAGCGTGCGCGTCTGTCCGTTGACGTTCAACCGGATGCGATGCTCGCCATGGCCTGGCTCGTCCGTATCGGTCACGGGCTTTGCCTCGCTGTCTCGCGTGGCGGCTCCCGCCGGATGCAACCACGGCGTGGCCGTCGCGCTGACGACGCCGATTTTCAGAAAGTTGCGGCGTGACGGCCGATGTGCCGTTTCCGTCGATTCATCTGTGTGATGGGCGCCCTCTGAACCAGGAACTCTGTCTGGCATGCTCGACTCCTCTCGCGACAGCGGAATGTGAGTGAATACGGCGAAGACAGCCGGCCCTCGCCCGAAAGCAGATCGAATGATTCAGGCGAGGTTACTTTGCGAGCCCCTATACGACTAGCTGCCTGACTCTGTATACGGTTGTGAAGCAGATTCACGAATGTCGCAGGGAACGAATGTGCTACCTACATTTCCTGACTTGTCGGTCTGAACAGGATTTCGTTCACGTCCACCTCGTCGGGCTGGCTCATGGCGAAGGCCACCACGCGCGCGAAAGATTCCGCGGGAATCGCGAATTGCTCGTAGAACTCATGAATGCCCTTCGCGACGTCGGGCTCGGTCACGCTGTCCGGCAGTTCCGTGGCGACAGCGCCCGGCGAGATGATCGTGGTGCGCAGGTTGTAGGGCTTCACTTCCTGGCGCAGTCCCTCGGTGAGCATGCGCAAGGCGGCCTTGGTCGCCGCATAGACCGCGCTGCCCGGACGCACCTTATGGCCGGCCACCGACGACACGTTGATAATGTGCCCGCTCTTCTGCGCTTTCATATGCGGCAGCGCCGCGGCGATGCCATAGAGCACGCCCTTCAGATTGACGTCGATCATGCGGTCCCAATCTTCGATCTTGCCGCGCTCGAGCAACGAGTGCGGCATCAGGCCCGCGTTGTTGAGCATGACATCGACCCGCCCGTATTTCTTGACCGCCGAGTCGACGAGATGTTTGACCTGTGCCGCATCGGTGACATCGGTCGCGACGGCCAGCGCCACGCCGCCATCCGCGACGATTGTCTCGGCCAGCGCATTGATCCGGTCGAGCCGCCGCGCGCCCAGCACGACAATCGCGCCCTGCGACGCAAGCAGGCGCGCCGTGGCTTCACCCAACCCGCTGCTTGCGCCCGTGATAACGACTACCTTGTCCTTGATATTCTGCGTCATGGTTCAGCCACCTCCGCTTGCCTTCAAATGAATCATTGATGGTAAAGGCGGCTCGCCGGACGAAAAAGGCCGCTAGCGCGCATGCCCTTGTGCGCGCAATTCACAAATCGTCTTTAAGCACGCGACACTAGCAGGGAGTCTCAACCCAACGCGCGGGAAAGACTCTCCAAATTGAAATCGACAAGCTCTACGAAACACCCGAGCATGCACGCGGCGTGGCCGCCTGAAGCCGGCAATCAACGCACACCGGCGGTGTTGGCCCAATCCCGCACCGCCTGTGCGAATAGCCGGAGCGCAGTGGGAGGATGGCGGTTCGCGGGGTAATAGAGGCTCAAGCCCGGAAACGAGGGACTCCATTCTGCCAGTACCTGAATTAGCCGCCCCGCCGCGAGGTGTTCGGCAACCAGATAGTCAGGCACCCAGGCAATGCCGATGCCCACCAGCGCCGCCTCGACCATCAGGTTCGTGTTGCCCAGCGTCATGGGGCCGTCGACATCAATACTCGCGCTTTTGCCGTGATATTCGAGATCCCACCGATAAAGCGTGCCGCTCTCGAAGCGGAACCGGATGCAGCGGTGTTTCGCCAGATCGTGCGGTGCCTTCGGCGCCTCATGGCGCGCAAAGTAATCAGGCGACGCCACCGCGGCAAAGCGCAGGTCGGGGCCGAACCTCACGGCGATCATGTCGCGCGGCACATCCTCGTGAACGCGGATGCCCGCATCGAAACCGTCGGCCACGATGTCGACGAGCCGCGTGTCCACGACGAATTCCACGTGGATATCCGGGTAAGTCGCCAGAAAATCGGGCAGCACGTGCTGGACGATCGACTTCGCGGCTGACTCGGAGGCGCTGATACGGATCGAACCCGACGGGCGGTCGCGTGCGAAAGCGACCTCGTTCACGGCGTCTTCGAGATCGGCAATGGCGGGCCCAACTCGTCGCAACAGTTGCTCGCCCGCCTCGGTCAGCGCGACCGAGCGGGTGGTCCGGTTGAAGAGGCGCACGTCGAGTCTCGCTTCGAGTCCCCGCATGGCGTGACTCAACGCGGACGGCGACACCCCCAAGGTCCGCGCCGCCGCACTGAAGCTGCGCTGATGAGCGATCGCGACGAATGCAGTCAGTTCAGATAAGCCGGCTCGCAACATAAGTGAATTTTCCTCATAACCTTTTGCAATTCTAGCCGTATTGTTGAACTACGCACAACAGCCTAAGCTTGAGGCTGTTGAACGTCGAGTGGCGCCCCTCCGCACAGGCCGCCTTCCACGCTCGTCACTTTTCGAAAGGAGAATGCAGATGCAAAAGCGAAAACTTGGAAACAGCGGTCTCGAAGTCTCGGCACTAGGCCTCGGCTGCATGGGTTTGAGCTACGGCTATGGACCGGCCACCGAGAAGACCGCAGGCATCAAGCTGATTCAGTCGGCTTTCGAAAAAGGCGTCACGTTTTTCGATACCGCCGAAGCCTATGGTCCGTTCTTCAACGAAGAACTGGTCGGAGAAGCCGTTGCGCCGTTTCGCGATCAGGTGGTGATCGCAACCAAGTTCGGCTTCACGGAAGGCGACGTGACCAAAGGCGTCGACAGCCGGCCCGAACGCATCCGTGCGGTCGCCGAGGCATCGCTCAAGCGGCTGAAAACCGATCGTATCGACCTCTTCTACCAGCATCGCGTCGATCCGAATGTCCCGCTCGAAGACGTAGCCGGCACCGTCAAGGATCTGATCGCACAAGGCAAGGTCAAGCACTTCGGCATGTCCGAAGCCGGCGCGCAGTCGATCCGCCGCGCCCACGCCGTACAGCCGGTGGCAGCATTGCAGAGCGAGTATTCGTTGTGGTGGCGCGAGCCGGAAGAGACGGTGCTACCCACGCTGAAAGAACTGGGCATCGGTTTCGTGCCGTTCAGCCCGCTCGGCAAGGGCTTCCTGACCGGCGCGATCGATGCGACCACGTCGTTCGACAAAACCGATTTTCGCAATGTCGTGCCGCGTTTCTCCGAAGAGAACCGTAAGGCCAACGCCGGCCTCGTCGAGGTACTCGGCAAGATTGCCGATGGCAAGGGTGCGACGCGCGCGCAGATCGCGCTTGCGTGGCTGCTGGCGCAACAGCCGTGGATCGTGCCGATTCCGGGCACGACCAAGATCCATCGGCTGGAAGAAAACATTGGCGCGGCTGCGGTCGAATTGTCGGCGGCCGATCTCGCTGCTATCGAAGCGGCGTTGAAGCAGATCAAGGTCGTGGGTGATCGTTATCCGGCCCATTTGCAGCAGCGCGTCGACCGCTAGTCCAACGTTTCGCCCCACCCGTTTGCTCCTGCGTCGTCGCAAGGTTGCGGCAACGCAGGTGCGCTATTGGCTTAAAAGAAATGCCAGATCATGTCGTTGAATAATCGCTCACCCGCTCCAGCGGCATCATTGCCCGGCACTGCAACGGAAAGTGTGACGCCCGCCGCGGACCAGCACGGTCTGCGGATCCTCGCCATATTGAGCCTCCTGATGGCGTTCGCGTCGATCTCGACGGACCTGTATCTGCCTGCCCTGCCCGCGATGGCGCTCTCGCTGCACGCCGACACCGGTGCGATCGAGCTGACGATCTCCAGCTATCTGATCGGATTCAGTGTGGGCCAGCTGCTGTGGGGTCTTATCGGCGACCGTTACGGCCGCCGTATGCCGATCGCCATCGGACTCGTGCTGTTCATTATCGGATCGGCCGGCTGTGCGCTGTCGGCCAGCAGCGGCGCGCTGGTCGGCTGGCGAATCGCGCAGGCCGCGGGCGCGTGCGCGAGTGTTGTGCTCGCTCGCGCGATGGTGCGCGATCTCTACACGGGCCATCGCGCGGCCCAGATGATGTCGACACTGATGACGATCATGGCGATCGCGCCGCTGATCGGACCGAGCGTGGGTGGCCTCATTCTTCACGTGGCATCATGGCGCGCGATTTTCTGGGCGCTGGTCGGTGTCGGGCTGGCGACGCTCGCCGCATTGGGCGCGTTGCCCGAAACGCTACCCGAGGCGCGCCGCAATCACGAACCGCTCGGCCGCGCGCTCGCCGCCTATGCCACGCTATTGCAGCATCGCCGGGTGCTCGGCTACGCGGGCGCAGGCGGATTCCTTTACGGCGGCGTGTACGCGTATGTTGCCGGCACGCCGTTCGCATACATCACCTATCACCACGTTTCGCCGCAGCGCTATGGCGTGCTGTTTGCAGCGGGCATCGCAGGCATCATGATCACGAACCAGATCAATGCGAGGCTGGTGAGGCGCTACGGGAGTGATCGCCTGATGCGCGCCGGCACGTGGGGCGCGGCAATCGCGGGCATGCTGCTGGCCATCGACGCATGGACGGACTGGGGCGGGCTGGCCGGCCTCGTGATTCCCCTGTTCCTTTTCGTTTCAGCGACCGGCTTTATCGTCGCCAATGCAATTGCGGGTGCGCTCGAAACATTCCCCGGGCGCGCCGGCACCATGTCGGCGCTCATCGGCGCAAGCCAGTACGGTACCGGCGTTCTGGGCTCGGCACTCGTGGGCTTCTTCGCCGATGGCTCGCCCTGGCCGATGGGCGCCGTGATCGCAGCGATGGGGATCGGCAGCCTGCTTTGCGCCAGGCTGCTCGTTCCGCGGCCGGTCACGATCTCCGGCGTCGCGGCCACAGCTAAGTGACACCTTGCCGGCGAGGCCAGGCTCACCCTGCTTTGCTGACCGAATCGCGCACCAATCAACATCAGGGAACGCCATGAAAAAACGGGTACTGGGCCGCACAGGGCTCGAAGTGTCGCCGATCGCGATAGGTGGCGCGGCGTTCGCTTACGTTCACCGCTCGAAAAGATGGGACCCAATGTCGAACGAGGGCAAACAGGTTGTCCATGCAACATTGCACAGGGCGCTCGACCTCGGCATCAACTACGTGGACACCGCGCCGGCGTACGGCAACGGCTATAGCGAAACGTTGGTCGGCGAAGTTATGAAAACACGGCGAAGCGAATGTGTGCTTGCGAGCAAGGTCTGGTACGAGCTCGACCATGCGGGCGTGATCGATAGCGTTCATCAAAGTCTCGAACGCCTGCAGACCAATCACGTCGATATCATGCAGATTCATGGCCGCATGTATACGCCGCAAGAAGTCCAGCACATCCTGCATGGCGGCCCGCTCGATGCGCTGCTCGGACTACGCGAATCCGGCAAGATTGGTCACATCGGCATTACCACGGAAGAACCGTGGACGGTGATTCCATTTCTCCAGCACGAAGCGATCGAGGTCTATCAGATCGCCTATAACTTCATATACCAGGCAGCAGCACGGCATTTTCTGATAGAGGCAGCGAAAGTTGATGCAGGCGTCGTCTCGATGCGAACCATGACGTCCGGCATCCTGCAGCGCGAGATGAGTCTGCTGGCACCCGCTTCAGCATCCATGTCGGATCTGTACGAAGTCGCGCTCAAGTTCGTCCTTTCGGATTCGCGGGTGCATGCGGGCATTGTCGGGATGCGATGGCCGCAGGAAGTTGACGACAATGTCAGGCTCCTGAATGACTGGCATCCGCCCGTCGACTTTGCGACGCTGCCGCGCCTGACTTTCGAGGTCTACAAGGCCGAAGATGCGGAATGACGCCCGGTCATTTATGCACCTCCGCATGAGGGTATGCACATTCGGCCAGCTGGTCGCAGGCCGCCTGAAGAGCCAGATTATGTGTTTTTGCGCTCAATGGCGCTGAACATTGTGCCTACGTCCGAACACGTCAAAGGAACGAAACCATGACACAAGAAGCTCAAACCATCGTCCGTAACGGCACCAAGCCGTCCATCAAAGGCCCCGAAAGCTGGTTTACCGGCGCCGTTCGTATCGACAGCTACTTTCAGGCGGAGGCCCCGGCGCGCCTTGGCGGCGCCATCGTCACGTTCGAACCAGGCGCGCGTACCTTCTGGCATACGCACCCGCTCGGGCAGACTCTGGTCGTACTTTCAGGGGTTGGCTGGACGCAATGCGAAGGCGGCTCGCGAACCGAAATTCGGGCTGGAGACGTCGTGTCGTGTTCGTGCGGCAAGCGCCACTGGCATGGCGCTGCTGCGACGACGGCAATGTCGCATCTTGCGGTCACCGAAATGCTCGATGGCAAAAACGTCGAGTGGATGGAGCCGGTGACTGATGAGCAATATCACGCCGGCCCGCTCGTCACCGAGTGACCACCCCTGCGCACTAGCAGAAATCAGGGGCGACTGATAAGCCGTCCCTATGCGGTAAAACTCTTCCATCGAACCGCGCCTAAGTGGCACGCGACTTTTCTGCGCCAAACCAGACACCATGGGAATACAAAACGTTTCGGCTGGTTCCCCAGCGCTTCTCCGTTATAAACAGGAAGCACTCTTTCAAGGTGCGTGGCAGCGCCCTGCGCTGCATCAGCGCGATCGCAGTACGGTGACAGTTGCCGCGCTGGTAACAAGCGGTCAGTTTGCGCAGATAAGCTATCACCTCGGCCGGGCCATAAATAACGGTCTAACCCGCACGGAAGCGTCTGAAATGGTATCTCACCTAGCGTACTACGCTGGATGGCCGAACACGTTCTCCGCGGTGCCGGTGGTTAAATCTGTATTTGAGAGTCGTGCGCAATAGCAGGCCGCTTTGCGCTCCGGAGACACCTGGCATGAACGAACTGCCGCCAAGTGGACAGCGCCTGTGGACCGAGGACCAATATATTCGTGCGGTCGAACTGTTTGATAAGCTGTGGAGTCAACGACCCAGTGAGGTCACTTCGCGAACCATGCCATGTCTGATCGCTTTGATTGAAGAGTTTGAGGCGCGGCGGCGAGTTACCCCTTAATCACAAGCCGCCGCGTGCGCGCTGTTCGCGGGTAATCGACTCATTGCTGACGTTGCCGTTATCTCCGCCCAATTCCCCATTGGGCCTCCACGACCGCTTTAAAGACGCGGCGGCGCTCTTACCGAGGTCGCCGCCGGGCACTGGGTCGTCGGCCGTTGCAGCGACCGCTATTGAGGCGCCAGTTCTCCGAACCAGTACGACGCGGTAACACCACCGTCCATCAAAACGTCGCTGCCAGTGATGAAAGCGCCATCGCGCCCCATCAACAGCGCCGCAACGTTTCCGACTTCGTCCGGCGTGCCAGCACGTTTCGCCGGACAGCCATCGATCATGCGTTGATAGCCCGCACCGCGTGGACCGGACAATTCATCTTTCGCCAGCGGCGTGATGGTGATGCCGGGACTAATGGTATTGACCCGCGCGCCGCGATTGCCCCACCGCACAGACTCAAACATCACGCGTAGAGAGTTTGCTCGCTTGGACAACTGGTAGGCATGAAGAGAATCCTTCACCTGAGCGGGCTGGAGCAGCGGGAGATCGAGAAGGTCCTCAACGGACGTCGTCGCGAGAGCCTTGTTCTGTTCCGTCGTCAGCGGAGGTAGACGATGGCCGGATTGCGATGCGATGACGACACCCGAACCGCCTTCCACGATCACCTTACCGAACTCTTCGAGGACAAGCGCCGTACCGTAGAGATCGATCTTCAGAATCGTCTCCGGCGATGCTCGCGAAGGCGAAACGCCTGCGGCATGAATGACGCCATGGACCGCGCCCAGCGCAGTCGCTTTCGCAACTAGGGCTTCGACAGCCGCGCGCGATGAAACATCGACGGCGGTCGTTGTGACGTCAAACCCCGCCTCGCTCAACGTTTTGGCTGCGGCGTCGGCATTGTCCTCGCGGATGTCAGCAAGCAACAGATGCCTGCCCGTGCCGACCCGGCGAGCGATGGCCTGACCGATTGATCCCGGACCAATGACGACAATGACTTCTTTGATGATTCCTTCTCCTCAATGTCGGTTAGCAAACCATCGTTGAGCGAACAGGGCCGTGAGCGCTGGTGTTTGGTATGGTGACGGCCTTGCGATCAGGCCACACCGGCTGTTCAGTGCTTCGGGATTTTTAGCCGGGAGTAGGAAGCTTGCCCGCGCGCATCGCGGCGATCACCCCACCGTCGATCAAAAGGTCGCTGCCGGTAATGAAGCCAGCATCAGGGCCGAGCAGGAACGACGCTGCAATCGCAACTTCGTCCGGTGACGCCATCCGGTCTGCCGGGGACGCCGCAACCATCGTGCGGTAGATGTCGCCAATTTTTGAATTCAGTTCGTGCAGCGCGAGCGGCGTCACGATGATGCCCGGACTCAGTGAGTTGACGCGTGCGCCGCGCGTACCCCAGGTCATCGCCGACGCCTGGACGCGCAGATGATTGGCTCGCTTGGCGATCATGTAGGCAACGAGCGTGTTGGGCACCGCATCCGCCTGAAGGAACGGAAGATCCAGCAATTCATCGGTGGGTGTATAGGCCAGCGCGTGGTCCTGTGCCGGAGGGAGTGCGGGCATCATATGCCCCGCCATGCTGGAGATGATCAGACCGGCACCCCCAGACGCGATCACCTTTTCAAACTCATCGAACACGACTGCAGCGCCATAGAGGTCGACTTCCAGGACCCGCTCAACGGGCGCCATGTTGGGCGACAAGCCAGCGGTGTTGATCACCTGAACGACCTTGCCAAGCGCGGCGGCAGCTGTCGCAAGCGCATGAACCGACTCACGCGATGACACGTCGACCGTGTGGGTTTCCACCGCGTAACTTGAGTTGCGCATACTCTCGGCAGCGGTCTTCAAGGTGTCTTCATTGAAGTCCGCAAGCAGCACCGTTTTACCAAAGCCTTGACGGCGAGCGATTGCGAGCCCGATACCTCCGGCACCAATCACGACGATCACTTCTCGATTCATTATGTTCTCCTGCGTCCTGTCACGATCGACTACGTCTCGTCGGGTGAAAACCGCGAGCTCCCCGCCGGTCAAAGATAGTGTTCGTGGCCTGTGCCACGGGCACCATGCACTTCCATGCAGCTGCCGCCATATCGGTCTCGCCTCGCTCGTTAGCCTTGAAGTCGATTGGGGCGGCGCCCAATGAGGCCAGTCTACGGGACACGCAGGGTGTCGATAAGGCGCTAAAATCCCAATGAACCTATACTTTGAATTCATATATGAAACGGGACGAAATCGCCGATCTGCTCGCGTTTCTCGCGGTAGCCGACGAACGCAGCTTCACGCGCGCCGCAGCCAAGCTCGGCACGTCGCAATCGTCGCTGAGCCACACAATTCGCCGCCTGGAAACGCGGCGGGGATTTCGTCTGCTCAATCGGTCCACAAGGAGCGTCGCGCCCACCGAAGCAGGAGAGCGCTTACTGGAAACGCTTCGGCCCGCTCTCGACGGCATCGATGCCACACTGACGGAACTGGGCGAACTCTCGAACAAGCCGTCTGGAACAATCAGGATCACAAGCAGTCGACACGCTGCACAAACAGTGCTTTGGCCTGCGGTGGCACGACTTCTTCCAGAGCATCCTGACTTGAAGGTGGAGGTTTCCATCAACTCCGCCTTGTCGGACATCATCGCCGAGCGATATGACGCCGGAGTCAGGCTTGGCGAGTCTATTGCCCGCGACATGATCGCTATGCGAATCGGTCCCGATCTCAGGATGGCCGTGGTTGCAGCACCCGCCTATATCGCAACTCACGGCATTCCCGACACCCCACACGACTTGCCCCGATTCGCCTGCATCAACGTGAGGTTGCCTACAGCCGGGGGGCTATACGTGTGGGAATTTGCGAAAGACGGTCGCGACCTCAACGTGCGCGTTGACGGACAACTCGTGTTTAACGACATGACGATGGTCATGCAAGCGGCGATCGAGGGGTTTGGCCTTGCTTGCGTGATCGAGGATCAGGCCGAGCAGTCAATCCTGGACGGCGAGCTGGTGCGCATTCTTGAAGAATGGTGCCCGGCATTTCCAGGGTACCACCTTTACTACCCCAGTCGGCGTCAAGCCTCCTCGGCCTTCACCCTGCTGCTGAACGAATTGCGTTACGTTGCGGAGCACCGCGGGTTCGCGAACCTTGCTTGAGCGGGAGCCGACGGGACTATGTGTTGGAGATCGTTAATTTTGCTAGCGGTGTTCATAGGAGCGCTAATGCTGTCCATTAATTCTGCTAGCGCCGCCGACCGGTATCCGCAAACAAGCGTCTCTCGCGGTAGCGGCTGATCGCCCGATGCGCAGCATCGAAATGCTTTGATACCCTGAACACGGACGCCGGAACCGTTTCCAAGAGCTTGTGGTGTACGCTGCAGAATTCAGCTGTTGGATCAAGCCACTCGCGTTTCCAACGGGGAGCCGACACATCTGCATCATTTAGCACGAAGCATCTAAAGCAGTAAGGCATGCAGCGACGTTCGGCAAGCCATGCTGGCGGCGTCTGTATGTGGCTCAACCTGGCAACATCAAGACGCGCGAGCGTCGCGAATTGCTGCAGTGTAAAAGGCGATATTGTCGGGAAGAGTATCCATCCTGCGCTTCCCAGCACAGGCATCTCTTCTGAAACGCTGATTTCCCAAAGCGCCCCAACGCTGACCTGATAGCGTGCCGCCACCCTGCCAAGCCAGCCTCCGAAAGCCTCTTCATAGAAGGGCCTTGGAGCGACCGGCCAGAGACCCGAGTTACTGCGTGATTCGGCAGGCATGCTCAAGGTGCGTCATATTGATCAATTCGTCGCCATTGCGAATCGCCAGCTCCGCGGCGTTGTTCAGAAGTGAAGATATTTCACCAGTTAGTCCTCCAGTCGCGCTCAAGACGAACTGAACAATCTCGCGTCGAGCGAGATCCGACGGTTTGCGCAGCGGAAGCACCCGCTCAAACGCGGCGAGCAGCCGTCGTAGACCTTCGCTTTCGCGCCAGCGCGGGATCTCAAATGGCGTATAACGGCTGATCATCTGAGTATCGGTTTGAAGCGCCAATACAGCATCGCGTGTTCCGACCAGAACCATACTGATCTGTAGGTCATTCGCGAGGAATTTAAGAAGATTCAGGGCCGCACGCTGCTCGCGATAGCTGCCCGCCAGCAGATGATGGACCTCGTCGACAACCAGCATCCGTGGAGATACGCGTCTGAGGATGTCACGCGCCAACCGCTCCAAAGAGGCCAGACCAGCTGCAGCATTGTGCGGAGCGCCTAGCTCGAACAGAAGGCCCGAATAAAATCGATGCTGGTCTGGAGTCGGTGGCATCTGCATGGAAACGACCGAACAACGCTCTACCCCGCTCCGTTCGTCAAATTCGTTGGGATGCGCACGCCGAAATTTGGCGGTGATTTTAGTCTTGCCGATATTTGAATCGCCATGCAAAAGCAGGCATGGCATCCGATCGCGGCGTGGCGTCTCGTATAGACGCTCAAGTTGTTGCAAGGCTTCCGTGGCGCGCGGGTAGTCGATCCAGCGGTCGCGGAGAAGCCCTGAAATACGTTCGTCGTTCCCCAACTCTGCCTGCTTTCTGGCGGCCGGCAGTAAATGCGTGAGCGTGCCATTTTTCATATTCCACCTCACCACTGTTCGACATCGAACGGCTGAACAGGTGCATCGTAATCGACCGTCTCAACCTCGTGCTCCGACGCCTCACTCCGCGAGTGCACGACTCTTTCGAGCACCTCCTCCAACGGCACATACTTTTTCCGTGACCGCCTGCGTGCACGGGCGGTGATCCGCCTTGCGTTAGCGATCACGCTTCGTTGTTCCTCTATGGTTCGGAAGACCTGCGCCTCTGAAACCGTGTTCTGTCCTTCCGACCGAATTGCTTTTAGGGCGGTTCGCTGTTCGAACAGGGAAATCGCCGGGCGCCGCATATCTGCGTATCGGACCTCGAGGTAGTCGCCGGTTCCTGCAGTCACGAAGATGCGCGAGAGGTCCTCCGGGTGATACCGAACAGTGACAGTGCGTCGGGTCTCGCGCCACGCAGCAAATATCGGATGCCAGTATCGAATATGGAAGAGCGTCAATCCATACGCCTGTATTGTCCTTGACGCAGCAGGCAAGAAGCGAATCAGGAACCTGAGCTCAGCGCCCCCAGTTGCCGGCAATTGTCGCGCATCCGCACTACGCACCTGCATTTTCCATAGGTCGGCTGGTGTCGCCCCAAGCAGCCCGCGATGTGCGGCGTGGTGGTATCGTCTGGCGACCTCGATTGCAAGCCACTGCTCAAACTCACGCAGGGTCAAAGCAGCCGTCTTTTCCGACTGTCGTGCCTTACGTCCTTTCGGAGATGACCCGGTCGCCCCCGGTAGACCTCGTACCCTTTCCATCAGAGTTCGATTCAGGCGCTCGATATGGCCACCGAAATGGGGACGCCCTACGGGACGATACATAAGGTCGATGTCGTATTCCCGGCAGCCGCTGCGAAGAGCCCTGCTTTTGAACTCGGCAGCATTGTCGAGGTGCAGGACTTTTGGAATTCCGCTCATCGGCCATTCCGCGTCCACTTCGATCTTCTCGAGCCATGGCTCCTTGCGTAGTGCAGCCCGTGTCAGGAGCAAACCCACCGTTGCTGCCCCTGGACGATCCATGCTTACGTAGAAACTCAACACGCACCTGGTCGCAACGTCCAGAGCAATGGTTAGCCACGGACGGCCGATGATCCGTCGGTCGTACTCGCTCACCAAGAGCACATCCGCTTGTGTGTGATCGACCTGGACAATCTCCAAGGGATATTTGGCGACTAGCGACCCTGGCGCTTGCAGGGCGTCGGGGAGCGCCGCACGCTTTAAAGCGTCCAACTCACGATGCTTCGCCCATCGCCGTCCGATCGTCGTTCGACTCGGCAGTTGGAGTCCAGCAAGCGAACATCTGCGTTGGACCTCCAGCACGAGATCCGTTGCAGGATGGGCCAGTTGTCGTTGTTTCGGAAGCCAAACATGCACTACTTCGTCGATCACTTTTTCAACGTTGTCCCCCAACCGACCGCCGCCCAGTGAAGGGCCTCGACGATACGGAGCGACGGAGCTTGCAACAGGGTCTGCAAGGAACCTCCGCCGCAGCCGATACACCGTCGTCCAATGCACGTCGAGCAGATGCCCGGCGAGAATTGCCTGTTCTCGCGATAGCGGTCCTCGCCCCAATGGTCGAAGCACCGATGCCACCTTCTCAACGCGGCTGCTTCTCTCGTTCGCGTCCGTCACCGCCGCTCCTCGTCGACCTTCGTCCAAAGGCATTAGCAGAATTAAAGGACACGTCGAACGCGCTAGCAAAATTAACGGACATTTAGGCGCCCAGCCGTTGCCGAAACGCAACAGATAGCAAAGCCTACAAATCGGTTCTCCACCCTTATTCGTCGTGGGTCGTGGGACTTATTGCGCTAGCAAATGCTGCGAACACGGCTAGCATAATTAATGAACTGCAACAGCTAGCGCTATTTGTGATCGCCTACAGCGGCTTCAATAAATCGCTGAGTGCCAGAGCGACGGTCTTCGTAGCCCGCCTCAGATCTTCTATCGCCACCCGCTCGTCCGCCCTGTGTCCGTTTGCCTCAAGGAGGGTGCGAGGTCCGGCTCCGTAGATCACTGTCGGCACACCGGCTTCGCAGTACAGGCGGGCATCGGTATAGAGCGGCGCACCTTCCGCCGTAATCTCCGTTTGGATTGTGACGCGAGCCGCCGCCTGCAATGCGGCGACGAGCTGCTCCGCGCCGGGCAACTGCCGCATCGGCGAGGCGATCAGCACCTCGCGGAATTCGACACTGATGCCGGGCAGCCCGGCGACAGCGCGCCGCACGACTTCCTCCACTCGCGTTCGCGCGGCAGCCGCGTCTTCCTCCGGCGTCACGCGCCGATCGAGCCGCAGGGTCACCCGATCGGGCACGACGTTGGTATTGATGCCGCCTTCTATCAGCCCCACTACGAGTGTCGGATGCTCGATTCCGGTGGTCGCCGAGCGAATCGTGGCCAGTTCGGCGCGATGCGCATAGAGCGCCTGCAACACCGCTGTGGCCGCCTCAAGCGCGTCGTGTCCGGTGTCGGGGCGAGCAGCGTGCGCGGACTTGCCGCGCACGGTGACTTCGAGATGCACGCAACCGTTGTGAGCGGTCGTGATCGCATACGAGAAACCGGCGCAGATCGCGAAGTCGGGCTTTACGATGGCGTTCGCAAGCAGCCAGCCAGGACCCAGCAAGCCGCCGCTTTCCTCGTCGTAGGTCAAATGCAGTTCGACGGTGCCTTGCAGCGGGGCAGCCGTCTCGATCAACGCGCGCAATGCGAAAGCGTACGTGGCGAAGTCGGACTTCGAGACTGCCGCACCGCGTCCGATCATATAACCGTCCCGAATCTCGGCCCCGTAAGGATCGCTCGACCAGCCCTCGCCGGGCGGCACGACATCGCCGTGTGCGTTCAGTGCAATCGTCGGACCGTCACCGAAGCGATGCCGAACCACCAGGTTCGTCACGCTGATCATGCCAGCCTGAGCGACAGCGTCTGCCGGCACGATGTGTCGCTCAACTTCAAAGCCGAGCCCTTCCAGCGCGCGGGCGGTCAGATCGGCGTGACCCGCACAATCGCCCGGCGGGTTGTCGGAGGGCTCGCGAACGAGCGCGGCCAGAAATTCGACTTCGGCGTCGAAGCGATCGTCGATCGCTTCCAAAAGGGCTTGCGTTGTCATTCGGTCCATCAGTTCCGGGATGAAGGGGCGTAAAACGGCCGACGCGGCGGCGTTTCAGCAAAATAGTCGGTGTAAAAGGCCTTTACATGAGGGAACACTGCCGTGCCCAGTTCCCGCTCCGCCTGCTTCAGCTCGTTGCGCGGCTTCGCGAGAGTCTGTTCGATCTCGTTGAGGATCGCATCGCGATCCACGCGCGTGAACCGGCCATCCCGGTACACCACTTCGCCGGCAATCATCACGGCATCGACCGCATTGGTCTTGGCGCGCTGCATGAGCGCATCGAGCTTCGGTATGTTATCGTCCTGATATGGATACGTGGCCGTCTTCCAGTTCATCAGCACCAGATCGGCCAGGCGTCCGGTTTCCAGGCGACCAATTTGTGCGCCGAACGGGGTGGTTCGAGCGCCATCCTCGGTGGCCATCTTCAGTATCTGCGGGCAGGTCGGCACGTCGTCGTCCATGCCGGGCGTTCGATGCAGGCGCAACGCAAGGCGCATCTCCTGCAGCATGTCGCGATCATCGTTGATGCCGGCTTCATCAAGCCCCATCCCGACCGTCACGCCATACTTCGCGAACGCGTTCAACGGCGCGACGCCGCTTCGCAACCGTAGATTCGAACTGCAGTTATGGCAGATGCAGGTGCCGGTATGCGCGACCATCTCGATGTCTGCTTCGGTCAGCCACACGCCATGGCCGAGGGTTAGCGACGGACCGAGCAGACCGAGATCGTTCAGATGCGCGACCGCCGTCTTGCCCGTCCGGCGGCGCGCGTATTCCTTCTGGTAGGCGGTTTCGAGCAAATGCATATGCATCGGTACGCCGGCTTTGTCGGCGCGTTCCTTGATGGCGAGCAGCGTCTCATCGCTGCACCAGTGCAGGTTGGCAGGTGCAAGCTGAATCCGGGTCAGCGATTGGCCTTCGTTGTCCCGCGTGAGCATGTCGAACAACTGCAGATGGTCGGCCAAAGGGACCCGCTGCGATTTCAGATGCGCGGCGAGCTTCGCTCCGATGTCCGCCGGCAAACGTTTAACGAAGTCTTCGTCGGATTCGTAGACGAGCAGGTTCTGCTCGCGCACGGCGAAGCTGTACGAGGCGCGCATACCGATTTCCTGATACGCCTTCAGAACGCCTGAAGCGGCTTCATGTATCGACGACAATGGACCCGGCCGCCAACCGTGGATGTGCTGCACCGTGGTAATGCCGGACGCGATCATTTCGAACGCGGAGTAGAGCGTGTCGAGATAGAGATCAATCTCGCGCGTACCCATCCGGCTTGCAAACCACAGTTCCAGTGCGTGATCCGGAGAGCCGTGTTGCAGCGGCGTCAGGCCGACGTGATGGTGACTGTTGACGAAGCCAGGCAGCAACACCGTATCGGGCGAGCCGAGACGCGGCGCGTTCGGATACTTTGCGATCAGCTGCTGCGCATCGCCGATCTCGACGATGACGCCATCGCGTTGATACAGCGCGCCGTCGCGGATGACCTCTGCGGTGTGCCGGTCGGAGACGCCCTTGACGATCCAGCCAGCGACAATCAATGTTTCGGACATGGTTGCTTTTACCTGAATGGAGGAGTGTTTCAGAACGATGGTGTGTCGTATAGATCGACACGCCGATGATCGAAGTAAGACAGCTTTTCGCGGGTCGCCGCGATCTCTGCATGCGCGAGCGTCGCGCTGACGATGCCAGGTCCTTCGTTGCCGGGCCGGCGGGCGAGTACAGCGCCGTCGGCGGCAATCACACACGACTCGCCATAGTTGTCGATGCGCACTCCATCGAGGAATTCGTCACCGATCTTGTTCGCGCAAACGACTGCCAGCCCATTTTCCCGCGCGTGCGTGCGCAGCTCCCCGACGAAGAAATCCATATCGTCGCCACCGCTGCCGGCGACGGGCACGATGACGAGATCGGCGCCGGCCGCACGCAACGCGCGCCAGCATTCTGGAAAGCGGCGGTCGTAGCAGACCAGAACGCCGATGCGCCACGCGCCTACCTGCACGACGTGCAGTGTGTCGCCAGGCGTGAAGTGCGCGGCTTCGTCGTAGCCGGGCGGCGGGTCGTCGCCGACAGGCAGGTGAAGCTTGCGCGCAACCGGACCGGCGCGCAGCGGATTGCCGTCGGCGTCGAAGCCGAGCACGGCGTTGTGATACCGGCCACTAGCCCGATCGATTTCGTAGAACGGTACGAACAGCGCAATGCCACGCTTCCTGGCCAGCGCGGCGCAGCGTGCGGCGAGGGGACCGTCGGCGGGCTCCGCCCAGTCACGATATTGCCCGCCCGGCGCGCTCGCGAAGTACGGCACCATCGAGAGCTCGGGCAAGACGATCAACTGGGCGCCATCATCGGCGGCGGCGTGCACGGCGGCAAATGCCACGGCCTCATTGCTGGCAAGATCAGTCGTGCAGGGAGGCAATTGCAGTGCCGCGACCCGAAGTGTGCTCAGGGTTACCAGCCGATTCATCGGACCCGCTCCTGCTCGGCGAAGGCGCGATCGACTTCGTCGCGCATCAGGTCGGTCAGGTGGACGCTGAGATCGTGGAACGCCCGGCTGCGCGTGTCTCGCGGACGAGGAAGATCGACCGGAATGATAGTCTTGATGCGCCCCGGGCGTGCCGTAAACACGACAATGCGGTCGGCGAGCGCGATCGCTTCGTCGATGTGGTGAGTGACGAAGACCATCGATACATTGCTTCGTTGCCAGACCTGGATCAGGAAGTCCTGCATCTTCGCGCGCGTTTGCACGTCCAGCGCGGCGAACGGCTCGTCGAGCAGCAGTATCTCGGGTTTCAGCGCGAGTGCGCGTCCCACTGCTACACGCTGGCGCATGCCGCCCGAGAGCTGGTCGGGCCGTTTGTCGATGGCTTCGGACAAGCCGACACGCTCGAGAATTTCCTCTGCGATGCGCCGCCGGTTTTCCTTGGGCATGTGCTGCATTTTCAGGCCGAAGGTGATGTTTTCGCCCACGCTCAGCCACGGGAAGAGCGAGGCGTCCTGGAAGACGAGTCCACGGTCCGTGCCCGGTCCGCTTACCTCGGCGCCGCCGCACATGATGCGGCCGCTGGATACCTGTTCCAGTCCTGAGATCAGATAGAGCAGGGTGCTTTTGCCACACCCGCTTGGACCGAGGAACACGACGAATTCGCGGCGCGCGATATCCAGGTCGATATCACGCAAGGCAACGAACGGAGCGCCCTCTGTCTGCCATGTTTTGCCGACGCCCTTGCAGGTGACGAGCGGCGGTTGCACGGAAGCTGATTTGTTCTGGCTCATATCATTTCCCCAAACCGTTATTTGGCACCCAGAACAGCACCTTGCGCTGAACGATTCGCAGCGCAACGTCGAAGGCGAAGCCGGTGACGCCGATCAGCGTCATCGTGAAGAACGACAGGCTCGAGTTGAAGGTATTGCGCGCGAGCATGACGACCTGACCGAGCCCGCTGCCGACGCCGGTCGCTTCCGCCACCAGCACCACCATCCACGCGCCGAACAGGTTCATGCGCAGCACCATGAAGAGCGACGGCAAAATCGCCGGCAGAATCACATGGCGGAACGTCTGCGCGCGCGTCGCGCCCATCACCGCGGCAACGTTAAGGTGGGTACGGCTGACGTTGTCGATCTGGCTGATCGTCGAGACCGTCATGACAAAAAAGAGCGAAATGAAGACCATGAAGACGGCTGGCGCATTGCCGATTCCGAACAGGAAGATCGCGACCGGCAGCCACGCAATCGGCGAGATGGGCGCCAGCAGCGTAATCGTCGGCAAGGTGAGATTGCCGAACAGGCGGAAGTAGCGGATCGCGACGCCCATCGCGACGCTGCAGACGAAGCCCAGCACCAGCCCGCTTAATACCCGTAACGTGGTTGCGACGATGGTCATGGCGAGCGACTTCAGCGCGGTCGCGTTGGAAGTCTCGCCAATCACGTCGGTCGGAATGAAGTACTGCGCCTGCGACGCGAAGTTGCGCAGGAAGATATGCGGGGGCGGCAACAGAAGCGGATCTGCCCAGCCTGCCGCCCATGCCAGTTCCCATGCGGCAATGAAGCACGCCAGCGAGGCGACTCCCCAGCCAAGCGGCACGAGTCGCCGGACGAGGTTGGAGCGTGGCCGGCCACTTGCTGCCGGACGCACCACGCGCCGGTGCGCGAAGAGGGTCGTCGGATCGGCTTTCATGCGGATTTCAGCTTGAGCTGGCCATATAGATCGCCATTTTCCTTGATCACCTCATTGAGCGGCCCCCAGTCGAACATGTCAGGGCCAGGCAGTCGCTTGATATAGCGCAGGTCCTTCAGATTCTGCGCGCGCTGCAGGATGAAATTCTGGTTGCTGCGCTGATCGATCATCGCCGGCTGTTTCGCGGCCGCGTCGAGCGTGGCGTCGTAGCTCGTTTTGAAGTACTTGCCGACGGTGTCCTTGACGGCCGAGGCGCGGTCCAGTTCTTCCTGATGCTGCCCGACCATCATCGCCTTGATCAGCGCCTTCACCGCACCGCGGTTTTCTTGTAGTAGCTTGCTGCGCACGGCGAGAACACAGTCGCTGTAGTTCGCGCCGTAGACGTCAACGCCGTTCGAGAGTTGCACAGAGCCCGGCCGTGCTTTTAATGCCTGCGTTGCGTAAGGCTCGATGTGGCACATCGCATCGACGTTCCCGGCGATAAAAGCCTGCGCCAGCTCCGGCGACGTGCCGAAGTAGCGCACCTTCACGTCGGCGAAGCTCATGCCGGCTTTCTTCAGGTAGTCGTAGGGCAACATTTCGAGCGTATCGGCCTGGAATGTGCCGATGGTCTTGCCGCGCAGCTGGGCCGCTGACGTGATGCCCGGCTGCGCGACGATCACGCAGCCCTGTACACCCGAACCTGCGACGATCTTGATCGGTGCGCCGGCATCGTAGAGCGTCATGAAGTTGGTGTACGGAACGACAGACACATCCACCACGCCCGCGCCGAACAGCGCGGCGATGTCGGCGTTCGACGGCGTCGTCACGAAGTCGAGGGTGACGCCCTGCGCGAGATTGCGTTCCTTGACGAGAAAGAACGGACAATTGCAGAGGCCCGTGCCGTGCGTCGCCTTGAGGGTCAGCGGACCGGCCGCCATGGCCTGTGGAAGATAGGCACCCCCCAACGCCGCGGCGCCGGCCAGACACGCACCGCGCATCAGGAATTCGCGTCGCGTACTGCCAAGTTCGGTCAATGGGTAACCATTCTGGTCTTGCTGAACAAATTTCCTGAACATCGCGTGGTCCTTAGAGAGATTCAACGGCAGATGGGGAGATGAAAGTTTCCGCAGGCGACTGCGCGAGCGTTTGTGCCAGCAGGTCGAAGCTGAAAATCTCTCCGATCGAGCCTGAAACCTGCATTCGTCCGAGCGCTTCCAGCGACCGGGCACGTGCGAGAATGCACTCGCGAAGCGGGCGAATATCGATGATCGGCGGCTGCGCTACGATGCCGGTCAGCAGTTCGTCGAGCGTGAATTCGGGGTAGCGGTACGCGCTGGCGCGCAGGGCTTCGCGGGGATTGTTCGTGATCGCTTCCTGCGCGTCGAGCATCGCGCGTAAGGCCGCGCAGATGATCTCGGGATGCGCGTCGAGAAAACTCTTGCGGGCGACGAGCAGCGTGTCGGGATAGTCGCTGCCCCAGGCATGCAAACCGTCGCACAACATCTCGAAGCCGCGCAGCCGAAGGCGGGAAATCCAGGGTTCGATCAACGTCAGCGCCGCGAGGCGGCCGGCGGTCAGCTCGTCGAGCGCCTCGGCGAGCGATGGGTACAGTACGCGGTCGATCTGCATGGAGTCCATGCCGTGTACCCGCAGTGCATCGTGCAGCAGGACTTCCATTGGATCGTCGGCGAAAGTTCCTACACGCTGGCCGCGCAGATCGCTCATCGACAGGCCCGGCTGCCCCACGAGCGCCATGCCGAGCTTGCCGCTGCCGCCGACAATGCGCAGCGGATCGGGCCGGGCATGATCGACCAGCGGCTGTGTAAAGCCGGTGGTGCCGAGATCAGCCTCTCCGCTTCTCAGCAATGCGGCGGTGGAGCTGAACTGTGCCAGCGGCGGTGCTTCGACCTGCAGGCCATGACGCTCGAACAGGCCGGTATCGACCGCAACGAACAACGCGAGATTGGAAAGCGCACTGCCGTGCGCCAGGAGCAATTTTTGCATGACAGGATCTGGGAGTCAGGGAATCGCTTGGGCAGACGGCTTGCCGCACGCGAGGGCTTGACGATGTCTAGCGAAGACCGTGCCAGCGAGCGAGGCTTCGCATGCGCTCAAGCGCATCGCTTTGTTTACAGGATGTCGAAGATATTGTTTTAGATAAAACTAAAACGTGTACACAATTGTGTCTTATCCTGTCTTCGAAAAACGCACCACAATGTGGCCAGAGGGCCGATTCTGCACCGTCATGTTGCGCTCGGCACAGTGACTGGGCATCACGCATTTAAGCAATCTATAGCCTGAACTTGCAAGGAAGGACGGACACGGTCGTACAATTTGCTTTCGCAACAAAAATACAATGTGGCATATAACTTGTGTGCATATCGGCGATAATCTGCACTGCGGCGAGGCAGTGCAATTGGTGTAGTCAACCGCGTACGTTGCCCTTGTCGTGATTCTGTTCATTACCAGGACCCTTTCATGCCGACAGATAAGAAGAGGGTGAAGACGGCCGAAAACGAAGTGGCTGGCTCCTTCGACGGCGCGCATCGCCACGTGATTTACGAGCGCTTGATGAATGCGATTTCGGAGCATCGGCTGGAGCCCGGCACGAAGCTCTCCGAAGACCGGCTCGCCAGTATTTTCAACGTGAGCCGGACCACGGTGCGCTCGGTGTTGCAGCAACTGGCACACGAACTTGTCGTGACGATCGTGCCGCATCGCGGCGCTTTTGTTGCGAGCCCGACGGTGGAGGAGGCGCGCGAGTTATTCGAGGCGCGGCGTCAGATCGAATTGCCGATCATCGAAAAGGTGTGCCGTTGCGCGACGAAGAAAGACCTGGCGCGTTTGCGCGCGCATGTGGCACAGGAAGACGAGGCCCGTAAGCGTGATGACCGGCGCGCCACGGTACGGCTTTCAGGCGAATTCCACGTGATGCTCGCGCAGGTGTCGGGCAATCGCTTCGTCGAGCGTACGATGCGCGGCCTGCAGATGCTCACGTGCCTGACCATCCTGCTCTACAACGCGCCGACGGCGAAGGCGTGTCCGCATGACGAACATACGCGCCTGATCGATGCGCTGGAAGCGGGCAACCTGAAGCTGGCGCAAAAAGTGATGATCGAGCATCTCGAACATATCGAAGCCACGCTCCGGTTGCATGAGCCCGCGGAAGAGCACGACGATCTGGAGGCGATCCTGTTCGATGGCCAATGACGTTGGCGTGCTTCAGTGCGCGGTGAGCGTGTCGAGAACCTGCCGCAGAAAGTGGTCGCATGCCGCGAGTTGCGACAACTCGACGGATTCGTCCGCCTTGTGGGCATCGTCGATGCTGCCAGGGCCGCAGATGACGGTCGGAATGCCAGCCTGCGAGAACAGGCCGGCCTCGGTGCCGTAGGTCACCTTGCGTGTCTCGAAGTCGTTGCACAGGCTCCGCACGAGTCGCGTGATGGCGGCTTGTTCCGCGCTGTCGAGTGCCAGGGTCGCGCCGACTTTTTCAAACGAGATCGACGCCTCGTCGGCCACCGCGCGCATCTCCGGTTCCAGTTGCTCGCGAGCGTAGCGGGCGATCTGTTCGAAAAAGCGTTCTGGATCTTCTGACGGCAGGTTGCGATATTCGAAGAAGAACTCGCACTGCTCGGGAATCGTGTTGATCGCGATGCCGCCCGAGATCATACCGGTCTGCGCCGTCGCAAATGGCACGTCGAAGGCGCGGTCGAACGGGCCGTTGCGGCGAAGTAGATCGGCGGCCTCGCGGATGTGGCAGATCAGCCGCGCCGCATATTCGATCGCATTGACGCCGCTCGGCGTGCGGGACGAATGGCCGGCCAGACCCTTCACGCAGCATCGGTAAGCATTGTTGCCCTTGTGCGCGACGACGGGCCGCATGCTCGTCGGTTCTCCGATGATGCACCCAGCCGGGCGGATGCCGCGGTCCGCAAGTTCCGCCAGCAGCAACGGCGCGCCGAGACAGCCGACTTCCTCGTCGAATGAAAATGCGAAATGAATCGGCTCGCGCAGCGCACGCCGCTGAATTTCGGGCAGCAAGCCGAGCGTCACCCCGATGAACCCCTTCATGTCGCACGAGCCGCGGCCGTAGAGTCGCTCGCCGCGGACAACAGGGTCGAAGGGGGCGCTCGACCAGTGCTGGCCGGTCACCGGAACGACATCGGTATGACCCGACAGCACGACGCCGCCATTCGTCTCGCCGTGCATCGCTGGCAGCGTCGCGAACAGATTCGCCTTTTGCCGGCACCGGTCATAGACAAGAAGCGTTTCGACGTCGTGGGCTCGAAGGCGATCCCGGATTGCTTCGATCAGGCCGAGATTCGAATGACTGCTGGTCGTGTCGTATCGAATGAGCTCCTCGACTAGCGCAAGGTAAGGCGCGCGTTCGCTTGCGCCGGCTGTCGGCTGATCAGGCATGGCCGGTGACCTCTTTGTCTCTGTGGTAGATCGGTCAATTCTATGCGGACGAAATTCTTTGAGGTGTGAATGCATATCCCGAGCCGCGGGGTGCGTTGATAGAGCGTTTTCGGCGGATCCGAACGTCCGAACGGACTAAGCTGCTCGCGCGGTGCCCGAGAGGAAACCCGCTCACGCCGGAACACCTCTTTGAGCTTGCGCAATAACGCCGTGCGTTTCTTCAACTTCGGCGTATAGTCGTGCAATGAAGCGAAAGTAGAAGCGTTTTGGAAGTAAAAGTAGAAGCAGCCTAGGCGCAAGTGGTCCACGTCGCCCACCCAGACGGTCGTCATGTCCGTTCCGTTCGAACCCTATTCACCGCCGCGTGCGCAGAGCTCCGGCAACTTATCGCTCGATCCGTCATCGCTACGTTGCGGCCCTGTCGGAGGAACCGCTCTGTTCGTTTTTCTTTCCCGCCGCTCATTGCGCCGGGCGTCCGCACGCTTCACGACTTCTTCCAGAGATTGCACGTGTTCAGGCGTAGCACGACCAAAGCGCTTGTGATAACAGTGCGCGATAAATTCTGCGAGGGGGCGCTTCCATGGCTCCTGCTGCCCGTTAGCCAGGGATCCGAATTTTCGGGGATTCAATCCCAGTTCGCGCGCCATCTGGATATGAGCATGGCTCAATCTGAAACGCTGCCTCGCTTCAAACCACGGTTGAAGTTTCGATGGTATCGGCATCAGTGTTCACCTCTGCGCCAGCTTGCGGCGGTCAACCGCTCCACCGCCGCGTAATAACGCGCCTGCGAAGTCGCAGCATCGTCGTTCTGATCCGTCTTCAAAATATCAAACAGATGCTCTGCGACGACTGAGCCGATCGCGTGAACCGCGTCGTGTCGCGTAAGTCCTTCTTTCCCGAGGCGATCCATCGCCCGGACCACGGGCTCAAGGTTCAGGGCGATCTGGTTTTCGACGATCGCGTGTAGTGCAGCGTGTGCCGTGACGTTGGGAAGCTTGATCCGGGCTACCCGGTGATACGTGTCGACGAGAGCAATTCGCTCCTGTTCGTCGAGTTCGAGCCATGATTCAGGTTCGGGCGCACACCCGGGGTTGTACTCTTCCATGATGCAAGTCCTGTGCTGACTTCTGCCTGTCGTAAAACTGCCATTTCCAGCCACTTTGCGCTTGAGTCCAGTCATCGGCGACAAAACGGGTGCCTGTCCCACACGACCGGGAGGGACCCGTTGTGATGACAAGACGCCGGCGCTCGGGCCATGCAAAAACCGTCCATCCCGTAACCGGGATGCATCGCGACGTTATGCGACCCAATGATGCGCCAGCACCGTGGCGACGAACGAATGCCCCGGAATGGCCGCAAACTGCTCCCGCAGACGCCTGTTGAACTGGTCAAGTTCCATGCCGGAAGCAAGGGACGCATCCGCCAGCGCGCCGTAGGCATCCAGCACATCGCTCCCCGTGATTTCGTACCCGAAGCCTGCGGCCATCCAGTGCAGCGCTGCCGTGCCACAGGCCACTGCGAATTCAGGCTTGCGCTGCGCGAAATCGCGTGCGGCTCGCGTCAGGGTTCGCGGGTCGGTGGGGCCGCGCATCGCGAGCGACGCCGCCAGATCGAGCAGGCCGGCGTCCTTCGCGGCGGCGAACCATTTCCCCTCTGCGCCGGGACTGCTCGCGACAAGGTCGTGGAGAATGCTGTCGAAACTCCTGTCCGGATATTTCTTTGCGATGGCACGGAATGTCGCGAGATGCGTGGTGGCCTGATTGGCCTCGATTGCGTAACGCCGATAGGCCTCGTCCATCATGCCCGACGACAGAAGGATCGCTTCGCATTTGCGGGCGATGGCGGCAGTGGGCGCATTCAGCCCCCTCGACGCTTCCGCGTAACGCAGTGCTTCAGCCGAACGATTTAATGCGATCAGTGCATCCACCCCGTACTGGCGATACCCCCACCAGTTCAGGCGCGCGCCATCCACGAGAGCGAGTAGTTCCGCATGGCGCCGGGCGGCATTGAGCGCACTCAGGCAGGCGGTGGTACCCGCGAAATGCTCTCCCAGTCCTTCAGCGCCCATCACGCGCGCTGTAATCGGCAACAACCTGTCTGCCCATAAGGACGCGATGTCGGGCGACGTACACAGGTCACCCCAGCGATCGCCCAACTGTTCGATATACGGCATCGGGTCGTCCTGGAGCGCGTCAAACAGGCGTTCCAGCCAACGCATCCGGACCGGAGCGGGCACGTCCACCCCGCCGATGACCGGCACAAGCGCGTCGATTGCGCGATTCACGGCGGTGCCAATTGCCCCCGACGAGCTGTCTACGTGTTCAAGCGCGGGCGAAAGCTTTTCGAGCAAGGCGACCGCGCCGTCCGCGGCGAGAACAGGATCTGCGCGAGCAATCTGCCGGATCTCCGCCAGCGCTTCTTTCAGACGCTGGATCGGCAACGCGGATTTCCAGCCGAAGGCGCCACGCCGGAACCGCTTGGCGAAAGCCCACTTGTGAGCGGTGTGAGAGGTTGTGCGTGTCATGCTCCGGGGTGCCAGCTCAGCGCGTCTTCATATAGGCGGCGTACAGCGCCGTGTTGAGCGCCTGCAGTTCGCGTCGGGTTTCCAGCAGTTCGTAATGCCGGCCTTGACGCTCCAGACCGAGTAACTCGAGCATCAGCTTCGCCGCCCGCTCGGGCGCATTGCGTCGCGAAGGCTCTGCCTGTTTGAACAGCGGCGTGAGGCCGGCCTTTTCCGTGAGTACCCACGCCGTATGCGCAAGCCAAGAACGATTTCGTGATACTCGCAAGCTGTGTTAAAGCGGACATTAACACGAACACAGCAGAGGATCCGGGCAATGACGGCAAGACGAACCACCATCC
>NZ_CADIKB010000048.1 GCF_902859825.1 Paraburkholderia phenoliruptrix
GGTTCTCCTTGGTTCCCTGTTCGGGAGGTTGGTCCTGGAAACCCGATTCTCTCGGATTCCACTGGCGAACCGCCGCCTTCAACCTTCAACTACGCCTGGGACATTGCCCAACGACGTCGCCGGGATGGTACTTCGCCTGTCCGGCCAACGCTACGACATGCCCTTCCACAACCGTTGCCCTGACAGACCAGGTGACGAATCCCGTGAGCATGTTTGCGCGCGACAACAATGGAGTCGTGCTGACGCTGCCTAGTGTTCCGTCGACAGGCGTGTCAAGTGTCACCGGGACGCTGACTTTCGGCATCGACACACAAGCCGATAACGCACTGGGATCCGCGAAGGTGTACACGCTGAACAGCAACTATGATCTGAGCACCGCGTTCAACGGCAATACATTCTCCGAATCATTCCTCGACAGCGGTTCGAACGGGCTCTTCTTCGACGACTCGATCACCACCTGTTCCGGGAGTTGGTTCTATTGTCCTTCCTCGACCATGAGTTTCTCGGCGGTGATGCAAGGCCTGAACGGCAACAACGTCTCGCTGAATTTTGACGTGGGTAATGCAGAGACAATGGTCGGCAATGGGGCGTACGCGATGAACGATTTCGCAGCTCAAGGCGGCTCGGCGAACATCTTCGATTGGGGCCTCCCCTTCTTCTACGGCCGGTCGATCTTTACCGCGATCGCAGGGACGGCTAATTCGGGCGGCACAGGACCGTTCTTCGCATTCTAGGCGCCCTTGCCCGCTTTTCTGAAAACCGGCCTGCTCGGCCGGTTTTTTTTCGTCTCATTGCTGCAAAATCGCCGGCTTCCTCTTATAAGCCGGTGTCCGGACGAATCTCCGATTCGTCCGCACGGGTGGGTGATGGCCGCGAAGGCGTATATAACCCACAAAGGTGAGGCTTTTCGGGATGCCTGCGCGCTGAGCGGCGCTGCCTACGCTTCGGCGTCTCCAGTCGATTGGGTAGTGAACTGCCATACGAGCCAGGTCTGGAAATCCCTGTCATGCAGTTCCGGAAGCCAGTGCTGAAAGAGGTCCTGCCGGGCGTTGATTAGCCACTGCTGGAAAAGGATGAGCCAAGCGGCACGGGTCTCTCCTTCCTTGTACAGCGCTCGATCGGCAGGACTGGCTTTCAGGTGCGCCTGAATAAGTCGGTTGCGCTCATCTTCAGGCAGCGACTGCAACCCTTTCGCGACCAACGAACGCTGATGCGACTTGAACCTGGCTTCCAATGCCTCTTGCCGGCGCTGCAACTCGGTCTGCTTTTGGAGGCGACGCGCCTCTTCCAGGGCCTTCTGATCTGCTTCCTCCGTCTGGTTCTGCTCATTCGACACATTGCGGAGGATTGCGCGGAAGAACGCCTCGCGGGACTGGATCTCCTCGCCTCGTGCTTTCAGCCGCGCCTCCGAGACCGCCATGCGGGACATTGCTTCTTTGACTTGGGGATGGGTATAGAGCTGGGCCAAGGTCGACATGTCCTTTTCCGTGAAGCCCATTTCCTTCAGCTTCTGGATGGTGTCATCTGGCCAACCAAGGGGCAGTTCGAAAGCTTGCTGGCGCTTTTCCGTGAACCTGAACCGCAGTTTGGTAACCTTGCGTCCGGACTTGAACTCTTCGACCGCGATCGTGTGAGTCAGCGCCGGGTGGGCGTTTAGCATCGCGATCGCCGGATTCAGATAAGTTCGCTTGAACTCGCCGTACTCGCGGGCCTGCTTTTCTTTCTTCTCTCCGATGATGACGAACCGCGAAGGCCCAAGAATCAGGTCAATCCACGTCGCGAGATCCAGAATCGGGGTGACCTTGGCGTTGGTTCCTATATACCGCCACGCGTTTTGGTATAAGCCGAACGCGGCCTCACCCGAGCCTGCATCACGCCCGAAGCTTGCCATTACCGACCAGTTGAGGTTCGCCCACATCGTCGGCTCGAGGAACCACAGAAGCACCTCGGGTTCGAACGCAAACCGGGTGATCCCAGCCTGATTGCCGACGCCCTTGTCGCGACGGATAATGAATGCAGCGATAGACTCGAACTCTACCTTGCCATCCTCGCCTAGCACATTCCAGATGAACTGGAAGTTGAGCAGTTCCGCGAGAGTGTCGTATATCCGATCCTTGTTCGTGGTAGATAGCCCTGCGAGCTCGGCTAGTCGGTGAGTACGGATTTCGAACAGGGGTGCCGCGCGATCTTCGCGGATCTTTCGGATCAGCGTTTGCGCTGCTTCCCGGCCGCGTGCGCGCAAGTCGAGTTGCACGGCAAGCGCGAGCGCGTCCATCAGTTTGCGGGCAGACAGCTTCAGGTTTTTGTCGCGCTGGACCGGAATAGCGTGAATCGCTGCGACGGGCTTCCGATACGTGCCGGGACGCTCGGGCAGGAACAGTTCGTCAGCCGAAAACAGCGGCGTCTGTGGCGTGCCCGGCTCCCCGTCACGCGCCAGTACCTCATAGCTGTCGCTATCCGGAGCGTTGTCCGGCTCCAGCCATTTAAGTTCGAGTTCGGGGTTCGGTTGTTCTGGTGCGGGGGATTGTCGGAGCGGCTTCTTTGGCATCGGTGCTGTGGTGTGGTCGCATGGCGAAACGCGTGACCATGATAGCGTCTTATGATGGTGAAGACCAGCGTTGGCCAACCATCGAGTGAGTTATCCACCGATTGCCTATGCCAAAATACCATCGAATAGGCTACTGAACATCATGGCTATGCCTAACTGCCATCGATGCCACGGCGGACCTACCATCATGGCCCGGCATAAGCACCATCCAGCCTATGCCAAAACACCATCATTCGGGCGGCAAAGCCTTGCCAGGCGGGGTTTCGGAACGTTGGAAGTGGGGAAGCTTTGAGAATCTATGTCTGGAACACATACGGTGGGTCCAGTATAAACATCCAACCCAAAACCCGCTCCGGTCTGGCCCTTATGGGACGTGGACATTCGCTCCAACCGCTGTCTCTGCCCCCGGTTCACGTCATTGATGGTATAGCCGCATAGCCTAAACACCTATGCTGCGTACCGCGGCTGCGTGGCTAAAAATGGTATTTCAGCATAGGGAATGCTATACCGGCCGGGTCCAGGCCCATCTGCATAGCCTGTTCCGGCGCATTGACTAGCCGCACATAACCTATGCTGATACACTCCAGACTGGAATCTGGACTATGTCATCTGACCTCAACGACGCGAATGCGCGCTTTCTGCTTGGCGAAGCCGTCCGGCTGCTCACGCAGTCGGGCGTGACCGGCGTTGCGCTGGCCGAATTCGTTCTTGGCTTTACGCCAATCGTGAATGAGAGGCTGGCGTCCATAGCGGCGGCAACATCGACCACCGCGGCCGGCGAGCGAGTAACGCGGGCCGACGTGAAGGACGCAGTGAAAGAGGCGCTGCAGGAAGTGGTATCTGCAACTGGTGAAGGTCAGGAAGGGCGAGCGAAAAAGCGGCAACGACGCAAGTCGGTTCCGGTGCGGCTCGCCGACGGCAGGCGAACGTCCCTATGGCTCGATACCGATCTCGTCGACAGACTCAAGGAGAAGACCAGCTCGCCGGCGGAGGCACGTCAAGTTCTGGGCGAACTCGCTGGTGCAGTGCCTGATTCCACAGAAAAGAGCAAGTCATCCTGGGTCGAGGAACAACTGGCCAAGCGACTGATGCTGCTCGAGGCGATGCCCACTACCGCCCACGCAAACTGATCGGACGCTTTGAGGCGCGACAATCGTAGTTCCTGTCAGGAAGCTATTCCTTGACTTTCTCGCTCCGCTCGAAAACAATAGGCCCATTGATGTACCGAGCAGCTGGAACTCGCACCTTTTCGAGCCCTTCCTAGAAAGCAGACCCTCCCGCGGAGATCTTGGGAAACGCATCAAGGCATTTCCCAAGATTTTCCAGGCCCTCCTGGGTTTGCACGCTTCCTCCGTTGCAAGCTGAATTCGGTGCACTTTGCGTGTACCCGGTTTTTCCGCGAGACCCACTGGATCTCGCTCGTCCCTTGGCGGACGGCTTGCTACTTCGGTAGCCTAGAAAATCCTTCGGGATTTCCTGTCTGACGTCGTCGTTTCTGGCGACTCGTCATCTGTAGTACCACTGCCGATGGCTGTATCTCGATTTGATCGAGATGTGGCTCAGGCGTGTTCTCAACCCGCGCGGGGACTCGATTCCCTCGTGGGGACGACGTCTTCGCAAGCTCCTTCGGAGATTGTCATGTCGAACGTCGTCCTGTCTGAACGTGCCCTGCGTCGTCAAGCTATTTCGGAGGCTCACAGCCACCTCCTCGAGGTCGCCGAGAAGTATCCGGAAAAGCTGCTCGAGAACTTCGGAAAGTATCCGTCCCTTGTGGGCGACCTTGCTTGCCTCGAGGAGGTTGTCGAAATTCTCGTGGAAAAGGGCTTTGGGAAGCAGTTGGAACTGCTGTGTGACGCGCCCGGGATCGGGCGCTATGCGAGCAGCGTTATCGCTCGGTTGGTTCTGATGCCGGCTCAGCCGTAATCAGTTCCCCTTCTGCAAGCCGTGCAAGAAACTCCGCGTCTGCGGAGTTTCCTTGTGCGGCGAGCAGATGGTAATGGTCGGCAGTTCGCTGGATGGCGGCGTTGTACTCTCGGACCGTGGCTGGCGCTTCGTGCCTACCGGTTAGCACCTTGAAGAACCGCGACTCGCTCGCATTCAATCGCAGTTTGTCTTTCAGACGTAGCATTCCTTCCCTCCCCTCCTTCCCTTCTGTCCCGTATCAAACCGGACATGCCGGTTCTGTACCAAGTTCGCTGGAACGCGTTGCTGGCGCAGCACAGAGGGTGTTAACGGCAGGGAACTCCCCGCCACAGGTCCCAAACGACCGGCTAACCGGCTTCCCCGTTCTGCGCCTCCTCCGCCGTCATAAACTCCCTCACGACCGCTTCTAGGCGGTCTCCAAGAACTTGCTGCTGCTGTTCCGTCAGGCCACTGAGCTTGAGTTCCGTGCGGCCGTCGCGAAATCGCTTCAACTGGCCAACTTCCCGCCCGTCCGCCGCCATGAATTGGGCCCGCGCACTGTAGTGTGACTTGGTCCGACCCGGTGATTCGCCGTCCCCTGCCCGCTCATTCAGCTCCTGGAGGCGCTTGACGCTCAGTTCGCCGCTGATGACTCGTTCGAGTACATCTTCGGCAAATGCCATGCCCTTTTTGTCATAGAGCAGCTTGATGTTGTATGCGTGCCCGAGCCCGATCTGGCTCTGCTCGGCCATTCTTCGCAAGAGGGTCTCCGGAAGCGCGGTCAACTGGAGCGTCTTGGAGATTTGCGCTTTGCTTAGGTCGAGGCTTGCCGCCAATGCATCCTGGTCCTCGAAAACACCCTCCTGCATCAATCGGTTCCACGCAAGGGCGTCGTCCATGACCGTCTGGGCGGTTCGATCCTTGTTGATCCGATTCGCGATCAGGTACAGGTCCCGATCGGAAAGCTCCGGCATTACCTCGGCGGCGATATATTCTTCGCCGAGACTCTTCTTCGCTCGATATCGATACTCGCCATCGACGATGACGTACTTATTGGGAAACCGGGTGTTGCGGGTGACCTTGATCGTCTCGTATTGTCCGTCCCGCTTGAGCTTGACGGCGAGGCCGTCGATTGCCTCAGGACTGTAGAAGGTCCTGGGGTTGAACGGATTCGAAACCAGCTCGCTCAATGGGAGCTGCAAGCGGTGGTTCACAGAAACCGTGTTGCTGCGACCGCCGTACTGGGGCGCTTCCGTGCCCGATGGCAGCTGAATTTCTCCGTTCGACTCTGTGGGTACGCGTTGGGCGTCTAGGCGCGCATCGACTTCGCCCTTCTCACTAGCCAAACCTTTCTTCAGAGCGCTACTTAGGCGCCCCCGATTCGCATTCACTTTGTCGGACATTTTAAATTCCCCTTTATCCCATAATTTCCAACATTTCCATCGCAACGCTCATAATCTCTTCGCGTGCCTGCTTGGTAGAGCGCTGTCCCTTTACGGTGAACACGGTTGTGCCGGTGCCGATGGCCGTCTTATAGACTTCGCGAAGCGCTATCGTGCTCTTCAGAATTGGGTATGGGTTCTCCTCGGCCATAGCACCGCTGATCTCCGCGTACGCGACAGTCTTTGTATTGACTCGGTTAAAAACGACGCCACAACGACTGGGATCGGCGCCGACAACTCGTCGAACCAGTCGCAGCATGCCTTGGGTGCTCCAGGCGTCTACCACCGAGGCGTCCATTGGAACCAATACGAAGTCTGAAACCGCAACCACATTTTCCGTATTCAGATTGTCGACGCTGGGCGGACAGTCCACGAGAATGAGGTCGTACGACTGTGCCATTCGCCGTATCTCGCGCCCCAGCCCTTTCCCCGCCGCAGCCAAGTTCGCGACTGTGAACGGGTATGGGTCCTCCCCTGCCCCGGACGCGCGCACGGACGTATTCTGAGAGTCCGCATCAACCACGAGGATCTTCAGAGCCGGATCATCGTGGGCATACGCTCCGGCGAGGTTCAGGGTGATCGTGGTCTTGCCACTACCGCCCTTCTGGTTAGCGACCGCAAAGATCTTTCCGGCTTCCATACTTTGACCCTCCAATAAATTCCTGAGAACAATAGCGTGAGGGACGAGTGGAAGCAAGATTGATCCAGCACTTTTTGCCAAAGTGTCGTGCAGTTTCAACGTTGAAACCAAGAAAGGCCCGAAACCCGATCGGGAGGAAGCCGGTCGGTTACGTCGTTGGGCGGACCGAGGGAGTTCCTCTCAGCCGAAGGCGATGAGCGCTCCCATCGCCTGAACGCGGCTCCGTGCGGTTTCAACGTTGAAACTGACCCTACGGGAACGTCGCTCATGCCCGGCAGTGCCCGGTAGATCACAGCGGAAATTGTGACTGAAGAACTTAGATCAAGTTAGCGCGGTCTCGCGGCTTGGGTATTGAGCGGAGGCGATAAGCGGATATTCGTTTAGAGCATTGGGCAAACCGCCGCCTATCGCCGGATTCTGCTCGCGACGGTGATGGGCGAAGCCTACGTCGATTTGCTGCAAAGGTGTCGGGAACCGTTCCACGTGCGCCGTTTGAGAATCTCGGGTGGTGCCGGTTTCAACGTTGAAACTGAGGCCTAAGACCGGTCGGGCGAGGTGTTTGTCCCCGGATCGGCGCTGCTGCAAGCCAGTTTAGGCCAGCTTCGTGCGGCCGATCGGCGCGTTATATTTGAAGGTCCGGTGATGCCCAGCGGCCGGTTTCAACGTTGAAACTACTCTGGCTCTTCGCGTGCCTCTCGCATTGGTCACGGAACGATCAGTCGGCGCGCAGCGTCCACGGCGGGCCTCATTGCCGGCACGCCACAATATTTCCGCGCAATCTCGGACACCTACTTGTTGATCGCCGAACCGAGTAGATCGCCTTTCTTGCCGGTAGCGAATTCGAATAGGGCAGATTGCGCTTAATGACGACTTATCTCCTAGTGCCGTGAGCTGTGGTTTGCGTTAAATTTCGGAGTGGCCAATCATCGTCCGTTAATGGCCAATAAGTGGCCTTGCGCGCAATTGAAAACGGCAATCCGGAAGTGTATCCGGGCGTCGCGACGACCGAGTGTCCGGAATACGGCCGATGGTGGCCAATAACTGGCCAGAGCTTCCCGATAGGTCCGAGAGCGCCGACGGCAGGGGAGGGCTGAGCCGAAATTGCCATTCGGCAAGCGGGAGATTATGAAGCGCGGGGATGCGGTGAGGCGGCCGGTAGCGACTGCACGTCCGCGAAACGTCGGTCGTTTAGGCGACCGCCTTCGGAAAGTGGAACGCGTAAATATCTGCGTCCGATGGCTCACCCCACAGACGTATATTCAGATAGCGAATAAATGCTGTCTTTGCGAGTTTCGAGTTCTTTGCGGGGTTATAGCGCAGCTGCTCATGGGTTGCGCTGGTGTTGTAGTCATGGAGTACGTTCGCTTGCTCGTCGAGCGCCATCGCCAGAAACGATGCCTCGGCCAGCGGGTCTCGGCTGCGTATGAAGCTTTCTCGAAGGGATGCGTCGGTCAAGAGGGGGGCAGACGGTCCAGTGGTGGCGACGCCCGGAGTGAGCGATACCTGTCTCGCATATCCTTTCTCCAAGCTGCAGATGAAGAAGGAAGCACGATTGTTTAGGGGCTCCTTGTTCGTTGCGGCATCGCGAAGTGCGGTGTGGTTCAAGGCCGCCCGAATGTCTTCGGGGGCGTGTTCATTGATGATTTGGGCTGCCCGGTGGGGCGTGACTCCGATTCGGAGCACATCCTCAAGGAGCGCCGTCACAGACGGGACACTATTCGGCTGCTCTGGTTCTTTCTCTGGAGCCGGTCGGGCTCCGTTCTTTCGACGCACCTCGAACTGAATTTGCTCGACAACGCGACCGTTCTTGTATTCCCTCAGCGTCACGTCGATGTCTGAGAGATCGTTGACCTCGGCGATCGCGCGCTTGAGGATTTTTGATTTGAAGAACTTGTATTGCTGGTATATCGAGCCTTCCTCAACGATGCCGACGACGGCGTGGCGGAAATCCTCCCACGCCCACCGACTCGTGAGGCCAGTCCGCTCGTAACGCTTGCACCACTCGTAGAGCGGCGCGGTGCCCATCGAACGGAACCGCTGAGAGATGGCAAGGTCGATGCGCTGCCAGATCTCTGGATTCAGGAGGACCTCTCGCAACTTCGGGCTGAAGGAGAACTCGTACGCACGCTGATCCACTAGGTGGGTCACGTCGGCTAGAAGGGTGGACGCTGACAGCCTTCGATCGAGGGGGTTCACTGTCGCGTCCCAGATCACATGGGCTTTCATCAAGCTGATGAGTTCGCCCATGATGTACCGGCGGTTGCTTGAGTCGTTGTAGCCGATGATTGGCTCGAGCTGCGACAACTGAACGACCCAGCTCTGGAGCTCCGGACTGCGCTGCGCGAAGTATACGCAAGCATTGAACAGACGGCGCTGCAGAACAGACAACGGCTTCTCCGGAAAGACGAAGATTGCTTCCTTCGCCTTTCGCATCGTCACCGAGGTGCTGCGCTTCTCGACAGGAACACTTGCCCTGGTGTTTGCGATTGCCAGTTGCCTATTCGAAGTTGTACTGATGTCGCTCATTGCCTGCCGATCCCAATACCGTGTAGCGCTCGCCCGCGAGCGCAAAATTACGTCCGACGACGGAAGTCACGCATTGCGCATATGTGCTTCGTGACGTGTCTGACTACCCGCCGAAGCGCACCTAACTTCCTGACTGGAAGTCAAAATATACGGAGCGCAAGTGAGAGGGAAGAGGGAAAGAAACCCCGATTCGGGGGCCTATTCGTGTTGGGATACTAGATGGCGGCTTTAGCCCGGACGGCGGTGACTGTGGGAGCGGGCTGCCAGTCGCGAGGAAGGAGCACCGTAGAGCTGGTTACCTGTCGTCAGCCCAACGCTTGCCAAACGCCCGTCTGGACTGATTGGTAACCGCTTTCACCGGCCCGGGCGCCGCAACTCAATCAGCACCAATCTGGAACCCCGCGTGGCGATAAAACTGGTTACCTTTGCTGCGAACTCTGTTCAGACCAAGAACTCAACAAGTTTCGATGAAAGCGCGAGAGTTCCGTTGCAAATACCCCACAGACTGACGGCCCGATTATGTCTTTTCGCACGAGACGAGTGGGGCAGACAGTAAATCAGGTCTCCTCCCGCCCACGCAATCCAACGCTCAACATCTGTGCAACGCCACTTCTTAGGTAACCGCTTTTAAGGACACGCCTGTAGACCCAGTCACCGACGCCCCCGAAAGGTGGCAACCTGGCGCTCAACAGGTACCGTGGAAATGGTTTCCTATCCTGTACGGGTAGTAACCAATTCCCCCGCGCGGGCTTGCTGCAGATGGACTTCAGCTCGGTAAACAATTAAAACAAGATCTGTAATCTTTAAAGGTTGTATACAAACGATTCTCCCTGTTGTAGATGTGGCAACCCTTCATCCGGCCCTGTGGATAATTCCTGCCAAGAAGCTCGATCGTTGCCATTGGCGACACGCTTCGCTACCATGACGTTTCACACTGAAGCAAAGATTCTTGTTTCAACTGACCAGCTGGGGATCCAGCCCATCCGGGAGACCGGCATTCCGACCCACGGGGCAACTCACCCCACGGGTTGAGCTGCTCCGCACCACCTAGGAGCAGAGATGAAAACGTTGTTTGAATGGGCCGTTGGCCTGTTCGTGCTGTTTTGCTTTATCGCCGGGTTTCTCGACCTCGGCGAGACGCCGAGGCAGAAGCGTGTGCGAGAACAGGCCGAATGGTACGCCGCGGAAGAAGATCGGCGGAACATCGAAGCTGACGCAGCGTACTACGCTGAGCAGAGCCAGCATGATCATCACCATGCGTGAGAAGGGGGAGGCCTAGGCTTCCCCCTTTTTCTTTTTCAGCATCAAATTCTTCGACCCATACTGTAGTCAGAAAGCGCCCCTGCATGGGCGTCGTTTCGCGCTGGTTAGCGTGTGAAAGACCACGAAAAATTAGGGGATGGAAAATCTCCCTATTCCCTCACCGATCGAAAGCCTGCCCAGGCGGCGATTCATGCAAAACGCCGCACTGCTGGCCGCTGCGTCGTGGGCACCCGAGATATTCGCTCAATCAAGCGGCGACTACTGGTCGAGGCCGCGACCGTGTACTGGGCCGACGGTCGGCTGGTCGTTGACGCTTACGTGCAGTGCTGCACTCTGCTGCGAGACGTCCGAGCTGACGCGGTGGTCCAGATGAACCCAACGCTCCTCGACATTCTTTGCGGTGTCTACGGTTGGTTTGCGCAAGCTGGGATGGAGAGGCCGATCGTTGTGACGTCCGGGTTCCGGACCAGCACGACGAACAGCATAACCGAAGGATCGGCCCGGAACTCAATGCACCTCGTTGGGCGGGCTGCGGATATACGGGTTCCTGACGTTCCGACTGACTATCTCGCCAGACTAGGCATGTATTTGCGAGGAGGTGGCGTGGGGTATTACGCCACGAAGCATTTCGTGCACGTTGATAGCGGCCGGCTTCGGACATGGGCAGGCTAGTGCCCCCCGGCTCAGTCGCCAAGAATATGATGGTTCGACTTGTACTCGTGCCAACGATCAATCTCGAGCACATATTCTCCGGCGTAGCCCGGCCACGAGTCGTGCTCGCGTGCATGCTTGAGCCGATTCAAGGCGTCTTCGAACTTTTGCGCTCCGTTGTCGAGCAGCGAGTCGCCGGCGGTGTACGTCATGACGCTATAGGGCGCATCTTTTTCGACTGGCACGAAAATGAATGGACGCTCGTCGCCGGTAAAGTACTGCACGCCCGTCTGGTACATAAACGCGGACATATCGTAGTGATAGTTTTGAACGGCCGAGCTGAACGAGCGGGGAAGCGCGTCGAGAGTCGATTTGAGATCGAAGATGAATTCCGGGTGCAGACAGTCGACCTTGACCCGGCATTTGACGCCGGTGACCCTCTCCACAAAGTAGATTGCCTTCTCCGTCTCACCTTCGTCGAACCATTCACCGAGAGAACGGCCGCGAAACCGATGCGAACGGACTGCATTCCGCATAGCCAGAAGCGCATCGTACTTGTCCTGGCCAATGACGATCTGATTCGGATGGTCGGCGACGAACTTCTTGCACTCGCGATAGCGCCGGTTGAACTCACCGACGAAGGGAAGCACGAGATCCTCGAAGCGCCACGGTTCAAACACGGCCATGTGCGCCAGCCTACCGAATTCAAGCGCTGCCGTATCCTTACCTGCACCCTGAACGGCCGCGAGAAAATGCTGTGGCGTTTTCAGGATCGATTTCAGTTGCGTCGACGAAACGTGCTCGGTATCTCCGTGATACTCGGCGTCGGTGACAGGCAGGGTATAGCTGTCCGCATCGCGGCCGAAGGTGATTTTCTTCTGTCCGCTCCAGATGGTTTGGCCGGCGTGGCGCGGGATCATCGCTTGTGCATTCATTCGACACCTCTCCTGTTTGAATACAGGGTACAGGCGAGCGTCCCGCTTTCAAGGGCCCGCGTGAGTTGGCCGTCCCTGCACGAGAGGACTAGATATAGGGATCTGATCGCGTATCGTCGATGCCATGAAACGCGTGAACTCTCTATCCCGGCCCGGCGCCGCGGATCTACAACAGTTCGTCGACCGGACGTTCAGTTTGTTCGGGAAAAGCTGCTTTGCTCGGCCCACCGACGTCTGCCAGAAAGTGCGATCGATCTACAACAACGTGGGCAACCCTCCGCTACTTCGCGCCCGGGCACTTGTCACGCTCCTGTCTGCGGCGGAGCGACATCCGGATCTATTGACGCTGAAAGACGAGAAGGGCTGCGCGGTCTCATCGCAGAGTTTTGGATTTACCGAATTTTGTAGGGAGTTTCCGAGCTTGGATCAAGCGGAGGTGGCGGTGCTCTTTCGTACAGTAGGGCTAGTTCGCGATGTTCCGAATGCGCTCGAACATACCAACAAATCATTCTTTCTGGGAATCTGACATGACCGAACACATAGTTGGAACACATAGCGGAGCTCTGTTTGGCGTGCCGATCCTTTTGCCCAGGAATCGCCGATGCCTGACGGAATCGATTCGCGGACAATATCTGTTCATGACGGAAGTGACACGGGTCCTTCGCGCAGCGACACCCTACCGGGTTCGCGCATTGGATCGCCTGATTCCTCTTACCGGCGCCACGGTAATTTCGCCGGAAACCATGAAGGAATTCGAACACGAGATGGTGTCTCTCGCCATGCACAACCGCACAGCAAGCATCGAGCGATATGTCCACGCGATCGGTCCCGGGGAGATCTGGCCCGAGGTCGTGATGGCGATCGGCGTTGTAGCACGAGAGGCAAACGTGAGCTCACGATTCAGTCTACCGGCGCCGGACGTTTGGCAGGCGGTCGTGCCGAGGCTGCAGGGTTACCTAGGCTTTCATATGACCGAGCTCGATGGTGCCGTTATTGGGCAGGCGAAGTGGATCGACGCCGCGATCGACGATGCGCGTCGGACGTTGATCAGCACGGGTACACGAACGATCGCTGAAGAGAGCGAAATTGACGGCGTCACGATCACGACCGTCGATCAAGCCTACCGTGTCCATCTGCACAATCGATCTGGTGTTCAGGTGATCGATGTGCCGGCACGAAACGGTGGAGACGTGGATAGGGAGATTGCGAGACTGGACGAAAGCATTCGCTTCCTGACGGGAAAGTCGGCCGTATGGGGCCACGAAACCCGCCACTGATCGTTAGGGCTAGAAACTGGATCGCAATCTGTTGAAATAACCTCCACTGAACTTACGGAGGAAGCAATGGTCACTGGACTCGAATTCGACACCCCCATTCTCGGCACAGTTCGCATGGGCGATGTTCGCCCAGGGGAGGCCGGCGCTCAGGACGAACTCGTGCACTTCGACTACTTTGAAGTGCATACGCGTCGAAAGAATGCGGATGGCACGTGGGCAAAGCATGCTCTGCACGAGAAGCTGCTCAACGGCCAGGAGGGGACCGGACAGGGCGACGGCGAACACGAACCGAAGAAGTTGCGTGAGATCCCGATCCTGTTGCCGTACAACAACCCTGACCTGCTGCTGACGCAACAATTCGAGGCCCGCCGCCTTTCGGACGGCAAGCGCGTTTGCGTGGGCGATGGTCGCCAAGCAATCAGGATAGTCGACTCGAACCGGAGTAGCGAAGCGACGTGCCCGGGCTGCGACCGCTGCCCGTTCGGCAACAGCGCAGATGTGTTCTGCCAGCGCCGAACGTCGTTTATCTTTCGTATCGATGGTCAAGGTGACCAGTTCTCGGTCTTCGTGCTTCACTCGGCCGGTAAGAACACCGGGCAGACGTTGGTCGCCAAGCTTCACGCGATGTATGGCGCATTTGGCGGAAAACTTGTCGGCATCCCGATGTCGTTGAAGATGCGAAATACGGCCTCGACGGACGCGATTCAAGGTCCGGTTTTCTACGCCGATCTGGTCTTGCGTGGAGTGAACCCGATCGAGGCAGTCAAGTTGGCACGGGAACACGAAAAGGAGCAGCTCGACGCTGGCTTTGATCAACAGGGACTGGAGGCGGCCATGCTTGAGCTGAAGAAGCATTCGCAATTTGCTCCGCCTGAGGAGTTCGGGCAGGTTCGAGACTTCTATGCGAAGGACGCTCGACGTTCTTCGCAGGAAGTAGCATCTCAACATTTCGCCGGCGCAGCCGTTAACTCCTGTGACAAGTTGGTAGAAGGGCAGGTTGAGGCCGGCGTACTGGAAGCGGACGGCGCAAGCGCGCGCTGGTCGGCGGTAGAGCCAGCTGCTGGAGCGCGGGAGCGGATGCGTGCAGCGGCAGCGGCAGCCGGTCGGCAAAGCAATACGTCGCCGGCGGCGGCTGACGGTGCGCCCGAGGAGGTAAAAGTGTCTGACGAGCGCCCGAAGACTCTCCAGCTCGTGCAACCGACGGCCAGGCATATCGCGGCCGCACCGGTCGCCCCGCAGGCGGCGGGAGCAGCGATCCCGCGAGTTGTGGCTACCGCCCTATCGGGTATCCCGGAGATGCCGCGTGCGAATGCGGTTCCTGCAGCGTTTTGATGGATCACAAGGAATGCTATGGCTTTTGAAGAACTTGATGCGCGAGTGATCGGGTCGACGATTTCGATCCGGCTCGATGGCCCGTCGCCTGGTGTTTCACAGAGAACTCCTCCCGCGCCGCCGAGTGTGCCACGGCCTGCTGCGGCTCCGGTTCAAACGGATCAGTCGAGGACGGTTGCATCAGACGCCGCGCGAACGCCGGGCGCCGTAAGCCCCCGACCCGCTCCAGACGGAGTCGCCCGATCGACGCCGAGTTCGGCCGAACCTCTCGTTGTGCCGAAACGCAAGGGGAGAGCGCTGTTCGTGATGAAGCCGCTCAATGCCGAAAGGATGCGAACCGCTTGGGCAGTCATAGCGGTCGTGTTCGTGGCGATGGTGATCGGAGATATTTGTTTGCGTGGCGGAGCGAAGTTCTTCGAGAATTTCCTTCCCACTGTGCACGTGCCGTCGAAAACCAGCGCGAACGCGGTAGCGACCACGGCACCGGCCCAGCGTGTGGCACCAGCGAGCGAAGCCACGGCGCCGAATAAGGCGGATGCTCCTACCGCTTCGGCGCCTGCCGCTCAAGCAAATGCTCCGATTGCGCAGCAACCGCAATCGCAGGCTCAGCCGGCAGCCGCCGCTGCGCAGGTCGCACAACCGGCCACCGTTGCTCCGGTGACTGTGAAGGCCGAGCCGGTTAAGACGGTGACGGTCAATCCGGTGCCCGCGACCGTGATGGCGTCGGCGGCCCCCGTCCTGCCAATCCCGCCGGCTGCGCCGTTGCCTGTTCATCGGCGCGGCCGCCCGGTTCCGGAAGCTCCGCGGCGCGTGGAACACGAGGCCAGCCAGCAGCCATCGGAACAGGCCTCCCCCATCCTGGTGGGTGGCCAGTACAGCAACAAAGCGACCGATTCGAAAGGGAGTGACTCCAAATGAGTAATGCAACGAGCAATGATCAACAGGTCGATATCGTGCCCTTCGTCCTAAATATCGATCCCGCGCGAGAACGCGTGACGACGGTCTTTCCTGCTGGAGCGACGATCGAATCCGACGGATCGTTGCGTCTTAAGGAAGGCGGCCGCATCGGCGGGGTGATCAAAGGCAACGTGTACTGTGAGAGCGGCACGCTCGTGATCGATCAAGACGCAATCATCGAAGGCAGCGTCTTCGCGAAAGGGCGGTGTCTCATATTTGGCCAGGTTGGTTTGCCCAATCGCAAGGCTTTGATCCGGTGCGAGATGGCCGATGGTCTGTTGGTGAGCCACATCGCACAGTTGCACGCAGATATTCTGCACAACGGCATTTCGTCGACGAACGTCGGCGGCCAGATTCAACGTATTGCGGACCCAGTTGCGCCGGCTGTTCCGACGACTCAGCAGGACCCTGCGGCGACGTGGCAACCGCCGGGCCATTCGGCGCAGCGCGAGCAGGCGCCGCCTCAGCAGACGCAGGGCGCCCCTTTGGCCTTGCCCAATAGCCCGTCTCCCATCGCCAATTTCGCGGCTGTGCCACTGCGCGTCGTGGTCGGTTCGGAGCCGGAACCGAGCCGCGGGGGCGATCAACATCATCAGGGCTATGGGAACCATGGCGGCATCGCGGCCGGAAATGGCTCGTCATATAACGGCTAGTCGGCCCCCGGGTTAGCAGGCAATGGCCGCGGCGTTGTCCTCGAGACCGCCGCGGTTTTTCTTTCTGGAGCAAGGTGGGATGTCGGATTCCGTTTTTACGTCTGCCGGTCAGTGGCGCAAGAGCCTCGACGAGCTGTGGAAGAACACGGTCGTGGCCTACGGAAGCACGTTTTTTCTCGGCGCGGCGGTATGCTCGATCAGCTGGCGCGGCGGGGCCGCGCCGCTGCTGGCCGCTTTGCTGCCCGTGTTTATGGTCATGTGCCGGTCCCGAGTGCAGGCCTGGCTTCTTGGGCTCGGATATGGCCTGAATATTGGACTTATGGGGTTTGGCGGGGCGGGACAGTTCTTCGGTGGCTCGTGGCTTTGGGGACTCGTCGCTGGCTCCGCCTATGGGTTGGTGTTCAGCGCGACGTTCGCACTTCTGTACCCCAAGAACACGCGTAGCGCAAAGAAGAAGGCTGTCGCAATTCTGGCATGGACGGTCCTGTGGGCATACCCGCCGGTCGGCGCGTTTCTGCCAGGCACGCTAATAGCCACGTGGGGGTTCTGGTTCCCGGGAACCAGGTGGTTCGGTCTGGGTCTGGGGCTTGGGTTGACGATGCTGCTCGGGGCGTGCGCGCACGCCAGGCGCGGACAGCTCGCGGTCGTCGGCGCGATACTGCTGTCGCTTGTGCTGTCGCCGATGCAGGAGAGCCAGCATTCACGGATTGGAGACTGGGTGGCAGTGTCGACCAGGTGGGGGGTGCAAACGCCGGAGACCGTCCCTGACACTCTGGTGAAGATGAATCGGGCGATCAGGGAATCGGCAAGAGCCGGGGCCAAGGTTATTGTGTTCCCCGAGAGCATCATTGGCACCTACGACGAGTCAGAGCAGGGTGCTATCGACGTCATGGTCGGTCAGGCGGCCGAGCAAGAAAAGGTATCGGTAATATTCGGCTCGAACGAACTCACTGACGCCGGGATGGCAAACCAGGCTCGAGAATACGAGTACTGGTCGCAGGGGCTACGCCAGTTCGTATTTGAAGCTCGCCAGACGGTCCCGATTGCTGAGTGGAACCCGATGTCGAAGTATCACTATCCCGCCAATTGGTTCGCACGTGGCGCGACGCCGATCGCCGGAAAGAGCGCGCTCTTCCTCTTTTGCTACGAGGAGTATCTGCCATGGGAAGTGTTGTATTCGATTGGCCGCGAGAAGCCGGATATGATCGTCGCCTTATCCAACCTGTGGTGGACGACGGGAACTAACGAGCCCGTGTTGCAACACCGTTATGTGGAGGGATTTGCGCGGCTCTTCGGCCTGCCACTCTTGATCGCCATGAATCAGTAGGGCGCTGCTACGGCGAGGTCCCGCGATGGTGTGTGGGATTTTGCCGTAGCAGAGAGGCGGGCTAGCGCCCGCTGCGGATGTCGTCCTTGATGTACTGGGCGACGACCTTTGCCGTGATCCGGCGCTTGATTTTCGCCGGCAGCGTCCACCGGTAGAAGAGCGCGTGTCCAAATACGCTCAGCGCGAAGAAACCGACGAAGTAACGGAACAGCAGCGCCTTCAGATCGTCGATGCTTCCCTGATTGAGAATCTCCCGAGCGTGCTGGAGATCCGAGGCAGCGACCCAGAACGCGACCACGGGCACGAGCACGACCGCGTATACGAGTCCTTTCCACGCGAGCACGCACGCGTCATAGAGCCACGCAGTGTCGGCCCACTTGTCCTCAGAATAGACTTCCGCCTTTTCCTGTTGGTAGAGGCGCTTGTAGTCGTCAACGGTTGGTAGCGCGATACGGTTCATCGGGGAGCTTTCTCTCGATTGAACGTCTATGCGGGAAACGGCGTTATTCCGGGTAGACGGTTGCAGGGTTGGAGATCAGGCCGGCCTCTGCGATATACGGGGTGTCGTTGGTCGGCGTGTGAAGGATAAATAGGCGATTCTTTGCTCGAGTCATGGCCACATAGAAGAGCCGCCTCTCGTCGACTTCCGTGCTGCCTTCACCGAGCGACGGGACGATGTCCTTGTCCGCGCCAATGATCGCGGTGTTCCCGAACTCGAGGCCCTTGCAGCTGTGCATGGTGAACAACCCGACCGAGGCGGGATCGTCCTTCCCCTTCGGCTTCTGGACACTCTGGACACGCGAGACGAGTGAGCCGGTGCGGCGCTTCAGGATGTCACCCGCTTTGCTCAAGTGTCTGGCCACGCGATCGCGGTAGTTCCCCGCGCGTAAGCCCATGGTCAGGAACGTCGCCGCGGAGTCGATTGCTTGATTGACAGCCCGCATTGGCGTGGTCGTGCCGGGTATTTTCCGGAACAGAGCGTCCTGGCGCCACGTGACGAGCAACTGCTGGAGAGCCCGCATATGCTCGGCGTCAATCTTGGCAATGTCGCCGTAGTCGTCGAAGTCCCGCTCAAAGAACGGCGCCATCGTCGCACCCGGGATGCGCTTATGGAGCTGATTCAGCGCTTCCTCGCTTGTGCCGACGAATGCCAGGGCATGGTCGATCCCGCTGCGGTTCATTGTTTCGACCGAAATCAGCAACTGCAGGTAAGTGTTGATGTAATCCTTGTCCCAGAACGATCCGCCGTTTCGCCTCGAGCGGATGTTGAACTGGTCCAGAACAGCCTCGACGGAGTCGAGAAGGAAGTTGGTGCGGGCAAGAATGGCCCATTCGCCCGGTTTGACCGCCAAGCGACCACCTGGCTGCTCTGCTTCAGGCAGAACTGCCTCCATGATGTACGGGACCAGGAACTCAGTCTGGAGCGCGACCGTATCGTGCTCCTCCCCGTCCTGACGGTTTGCGGCCGACACGGCATACACATGCGTTGAGCCGCCGGGCCCGCGTTTAGCAACCAGATCCTTTTCGACCCGCTGCCCGGCATTGTGACGGATCAATCGGTCAGCCGGGGCAAGGATCTCGGAGTGGGAGCGGTAGTTTTCTCCCAGCGGAATGATCTCGGCGCCCGTCTGTTCGACGAAGTCGATCATGCCTTTGTACCCGAGTGCGCGCCGCCACGCATAGATCGACTGATCGTCATCTCCGACGATAGTGACCGGAATGTCACGCTTGGCATGCGCCATCATCCATACGAACTGGATTTCGTCGCTATCCTGAAACTCGTCGACGAGAAGGTGCGTGACGGGCAGGGGAGGCAAGTCCCCGTTACTCATCTTCAACGCACAGTCGCGCATGACGTCGTAGAGATCGACGACGCGGTTGCGCTTTAGCATCTCGTTGTAAGCCTGGATGAACGGCGGAATCTCGCTCCCATCGGGCTGGATTGCGCACTTATAGCTCTCGAAGAGCTTGAACGCTTCTTCGTTGTCGACTTCGGTGTTCGTCGCCGAGATGGCCCGGCGCAGAAATGTCTTCTGCTCGGGCGGGGTGGCAATCTTGCCCAGCATCTTGTGTCGACGGAGGTGGTCGATCGACAGTTTGTGGAATGTGCCCAGGTCGACGCGCTTAAGCACGTCTTGGCCGAACTCCTTCACCAAGCGCTCGCGCATTTCGTTCGCGGTATCGCTGGTGAAGGTGACGGCTCCCACCCGGAATTTCCGATCAGCTTGCAGGATCACGCCGATCTTCGTGATGATCGTCTTGGTCTTTCCCGAACCCGGCCCGGCTACGGCAAGCATGTTGCCGAAGCCATAGGCCACTCGGTGCTGGGAAGGATTGAGACTCACGGATTAAGCCGCCTGAGCGTGGGCTTCGTCGGACTGCGCCGCCGATTCGGCCGGTGTGGCGTCCTTTGCTGCTGCAGTTGGTTCTATGGCTGCTGCCGCCGCTTGAGCGGGCGCCGCGCCGGCGGTCGCTGCGCCGGTCCGGGTCTGCTCCGTTGCCTGCCATGCGTTGAACTTCTTGTACGTCTGGAACTTGACGTCGCGGGCGAGGTTCGTGATCGAGCGGATGCGCTTACGGACCTTGAGCTCCTCGCCGTGGCGATCGCGCGCCGATACGAGGCCATTCAGGTAGGCGGACCATAGCAGTAGCATGTACTCGTCGGCGATGCGAAGCAGCTTGATGTAGTTCTTCGCGTGCGGCGACACATAGAAAAGGTCCTGCTTCAGCACGCTGGGGAACTCGGCATTCGGCTGGATTGCGTTCGCCTGGAAGAGTTGCCACAGTTGCTGCTTCAGATTGTTGACGTAGGTGATCGACTCGCCGATCTTCTTGCGGAACAGATCGTCGATCTCGTCGCACGTAGTCGTGTCATAGCGCGGCAACGTGCGCGGCGCATCGATCGCAAAATGGAGGTTCTTGTTGAGGAGCGTGTAGTCACGGCGGACGAACGACTGGACGATGCTCGAACCGAACTCGACCGGTTCCTTTTCCAACGCGCCGCGCATTTGCCGGCCGAAGGTCTCCCGCGCGAACTCCGCAACCTGCATGGTCACGGTAGGGCGCAGGAGGTTGACGCTTTCTGCGATGGTCATCATGTTTCCTCATAGGAAGTGGGTCAGCGTAGGGTAAGTCCCGGACTCTGCTGTAACAACGCTGAAACGTGAGCTAAGAGGGCGGTCTTTCCCCCAGCGCGGAACGGGCTTGTCCGTGCGACAGCAGAGGCGGAACAGGCTGGGCTGTCCAGGAGACTCGGAATTTCTTGGCAGGAATTCACTTGCAATTTCCATTGGGCCAGTAGAGAATCGACCCGTGTCGATAGAGAATCGGCGCCCAGCAGCTGGAGCTGGTACCCATCTCGAGCCCCCTTGTTGCGGACTGACGACGGTCGGTTCCTGGCAGGAAACTGCCAAATCGCTTTGTAAAAGGGTCCTGCGGACCCGGGAGTGCCTCAAGCACTGCCAGAAGTACTTGCCCCTGGGTGGTTCCCGGGGGCTTTCGAATAGGCGTTGTAACGCTTTCTCATTTCCTCCATTGTCTATTCCAAAGCCAGTATTTCTTGCGACGTAGCTGTTAGACGTCGTTGAAATGCCCTCTGTCCGTTGTCGTGTCAGGGGGTGAGTCCGGGGTTTCCACCCGGCATAGCTGGTCTTCCAGCCAATCTGTCTCAGGCATCGCCTGGCGTAGCTCCTTGCTGCGTATTCAACCCCTGCGGGAATCTCATTCCGCAACGGGGATGGGCTTCTCGCGTCTCTGTGATGGAGAAGCCTATGAACTGGACGGAAGTATCTCGTCTGAAGGGCAATTCTCGCGTCGAGTCCCGTGTCGAGGTCGATGACATCACCCGCGATCGGTTTTTCACGGTCTGGGAACTGTCGAACCCCAATGGATGCCTGATTTTCCACCGGGAGAAAAAGGACCACGGGCAGCATCACTACCTTAGCGTCAAGAAGGATAACCGTGGCCTCACGGATATCGTTCAAGCGTTGAGGCAGGGTGCGGAGCTGTTCGCCGATAAGGAGAACCGCTCATGAACGCGATCGACATGGTGCCGGTCCAAGGTACGTTCTTCTTTATTCCCGAACATGAGCAGGTCGTTCGGGAGGCGAAGGCGGATCAGGCGGCACGCGAGAAAACGGCTAGGCAGTCAGCCTACGCCAAAAGCAAGACGAAGGTTCGTTCGATTCCCGAAGGATTCGATGACCTGGATATGCCGCTGCTTCGCGATTCGTTTGCCGAGGTTTTCGAGGTGAGCGAAAGCGAGGTGGAGGTTCCGGTCGTCGGTGTCGTAGGGGAAGATTGTGCGGGAGAGGAGTGGAGCGATGAGGGTGTCAAGTGGCTCCACGCTTTGCTTCTCGAGCGTTCAATCGAACTGCTGTCGATGCGGGGTAACCTGGAAGAAAAGCAAGACATCCTTGATTGGGTGCTGAAGCCGAACTTCATGGGGTACCGGGATCAATTCCTTTCTGAAGTCAAGGAAGGGATTGTCGATGGCGAAAAAGCCAAAATCGTTGAGAAGCGTCGAATGCGGGTCAAGCTGTACCAGAATGAGATCCCATTCACCTTCGTTACCTGCTGCCGAGTCGCCGGCCTGAATCCTGATGAACTCAGGGAGCAGATCCGAGCGAGAAAGCCGCAGATCCTGAGTAGTTAAGCCCTCGGGGGCTCCAGTCCCCGAGAGGGCTGGAGTCTCCAAAAAACTTCTGGAGAATTCCATGACAACCCAAGCAACTCAAGCTGCCGGAGCGCCGGTGAAAGCCCGTAAAAAGGCTTCGCAGGCGCCAGCGTCGGTCGCTGCTGCTGCGGCCCCTGTTGAACAGCAGTCGGTCCCGCAATGGGTTCACTTCGACGGGTTCGATTGCTTCGGCATCGACCGCATGCGTGGTGCAAAGATCCTCGCTCTGAGCGAACCTTCGGTTTTTACTCCGGCAAAGGATCCGACGTACAAGTGGCCGATCGACAATCTTCGCGATCTGCTGCACTTCTACATGGCGGGCGGCAACGCCTTCTGCGCAATGGGCCATCCCGGCACCGGCAAGACGATGGGTGTTCAGCAGTTTCACGCTGCCCTCAATCTTCCGCTGCTCAGCATGTCCGCCAATCCCCGAACTCAGGCTTACCACCTGATCGGCCGCCTCGTCCCGAACAAGGACGGCGGTGTTTCGTGGGTTGACGGTCCCGTGCTGATGGCCGCTCGTCTCGGCATGTCGGTTCTCATCGACGAGTACAACGTCATCGACCCGGGTGAAATGACCGGACTGAACCTCCTTCTTGAGGGACGTCCGTACCTGGTTCCGGAAACTGGCGAGCTAGTTGTTCCGCGGCACGGGTTTCGCGTTTACGCAACCTGTAACCCGAAGGACGACAAGGGACTGGTGCAGGGTCGTCATACGCAAGACAACGCGAATGACGAGCGCTTCGAGTTCAGCTGGTTCGGATACCTCCCTCCGGAGACCGAAATCCAGTTGATCACGGAGATCATTGCTCCGTTCCAGCCGTCGTTGCCTGCGCAAGTACTTGCTGAGAAGTTCGTTTCCGTCGCCAACCAGGTCCGCAAGGTGTACGCGGGCGTGACCGACGATTCGAGCGCCCTCGACAAGACGATCTCGACGCGGGTTCTGCGGCGTTGGGTTTCGAAGGCGATGAGCGCTTCGACTCAGGGGAGCTTGGTCGAGTCACCGATGCACTACGGGCTCGAGCGCGCCTGGTCGCTTTCCTGTTCGGATGAAGTCCGAGTTGCAGTTCACGAACTCGTGACCCAGACGTTCGGTGGCGGCGACTACAAGTCCAGCAAGGACAACCTGCACACGATGCAACCCGCAGGTGCCTGACCATGAATCCCGTCCAGTTGTATCGCAAGATCTCTGACGGGATCGACGTCGCTGTGCCGATGGCCTCGGACTGCGCGACACGCATCTTCGTCGGCGTTACGGGCGGCCAACTGAAGGGCGAAGACGTAGCTTCGACTACGTCGGCAGCGCTTCAGAGTCAGCTCGAGGCTTTTGGCTTCGAGTTGATCGGCGAGCGATCGTTGAACGAGGGCTGCATCGAACAGGATCAGCCATCGGACCTTTTGGTGGTCGTCAACGGGTCGATCGACTCCACGTTCCGCGCGATGGTGGCGGAATACGTCGGGAGCGATCCTGACTGGAGTTGTGTTGAAACCTATGACGGTGTCACTGTCGTAGGTGAGCGTGCTAACGCGCAAACCGTTATCGGAATTCTGGGCGCTGCGATGCGTCTGGGAATTCAGGTAGCGAAGCCGGATAGCACGGTTGAAGATCTCGACGAAGTACCCATCCAGCGTGGTGGGAAAGAGATGTTGTCGTTCTTTGGCCGCGACCTCCTGATGGGGGAGCACCACGGAACATCTGTCAAAGCTGGACTGGTCACCACTCCAACGGTTTTCACGGTGGGGAGGTCATTGGTCAATTTCTAGAGAGGTAGATATGTCTCAGCAAGCTAGCACGGCTCGGAAGCCGCAGACCTTTTCCGAATCGTTGGTTGAACTCGTGTTCGTCCTGATTGAACTCGTGTTCAAGCTGACTTTCACGGTGCTGCGGGTCACGACGCGAGGTCTTCTGCTGTTGCTGCGTGCCGTTCTGCGGTATGCGAAGTCTTCCCGCAAGAAAGAAGTATCGGAAGTGGGGGCGGAGGAAGTCGCATCGGACAAGCCGGCAGAGACGTCGAAACCTGAAAGGGTGGAGGCGGCAAGGTCCGTGTCCGCCAGCGTGGCGTCGAAGGGGCCGCTTTCGGCTGCTTTCACTCGGACGATCACGTTCGAGAGAGGGTTCGGGGCAGTCCTGTTTTGGTTCTACCCGGGCGGTAAGGTCAGAAGGTTGGTGAAGATCTATGACCGCACCCTTTCCGAGCGTCTCGGTTTCGAGCGCCGTGAACTGGAAGAGGTCTCGTATTCGGGCATGTCCGAAATCGAGCCGATCCTCAAGGCGACCGTTGCGCAAGTGAATAAGCTTCTGCGCGGTGAACATGAGGTGAAGCTGCGAGTCGTCGCGTCGGGTTCTTCGGATCCCGCCGCTGCGTCGGGCTCGAAGGCGGAATCGCAAGGCCAGAACTCCACGAAGCGTAAGGCCGGTGATTCTTCGGAAAAGTCAGCCAAGCGCTCCAGGAAAGAGGACGGCGATGTTGCAGTCATGCCGAGCTCGTTCCAGGAGGCCGTGGAAAAGAAGCAGAAACGTAGCCGTCCGTCCAAGGTGTACACGGGCCAAATTGTCGAGATCGGGGTCAAGCCTCGCAAGCTCGACAACAAGGAGATCGAGCAATACTGCGTGACCATCGAAGCTGATGAGTTGCACGGTAACGTACTTCCGGTCTTTGGCACGGACCTCGAACGTGCGATCGCCGATTGTGGAGCGGAGGTTGGAAGTCGCGTGCGGATCGAACACCTCGGCCGTATCGAGTGGGAAGAACCGAACGGACGGAAGGCCTGGAAGAACGCCTACAACGTCGTGAAGCTTTGAAGAAAAAGGAATCCGTATGCGCAATACGAACGTCTGTTTTATTCACGGCCGGATCGGTAGGGACCCGGAAGTACGGTTCCTGCCGTCAGGTACGCCCCAGGCGAAGTTCTCGCTCTGTTCGAACGACGACTACTTCGACAAGAAGGCGGGCAGATGGGTGGAGGTCGCGGAGTGGCACGACTGCGTTGTGGTCGGCGACTACGCAGAGAAGGTGGCTGAGAAATACCAGCGTGGCGACGTCGTCAACATCACCTGTCGCGTGAAACCTCGTACCTACGAGAAGAACGGGCAGAAGGTCAAGGTGGTCGAGATGTACGTGCAGTCGATGGAGCTGATTGCCAAGAAGGGCGAGTTGGTTCGCCAGCAGTCCAACGGGCACACAGCTTCGCGAGGTAACGGTCAGCCGCAAGGCGGCAATGAGCAGTCCCGTGACGAAGGTCCGGCATATGCGAATGGCTACGGCGATGAAGATGGTGGTCCGGCCTTTTGAAGGTTGGGTCGCTGGCTGAATCGATTTGAAACTGAGTTTTTCCCGGAAGGGGGCACGTTCCCCGACCGGGGGACGTGTCCGCCTACCTCAATCCAATTTGACGGAGATGGACATGAATACTCAACGTGTGAAGTCGGGTGCTGAGCTGGTCGAATTCATCAAGAACGAACAGGTCATGCGCAATACGTTCGCAAGCGATGTGATGGTCAAAGCAGACGGCACATCGACGGTGAAGAAGATCGCTTACGACGGCATCGGTCTGGTCGTGGAAAACGAGTCCCTCGATCCCGACCAGTTCGTTTCCGCGAACAGCGTCTTCGTCGCCGCGGTGCTGGATTGACCGCATGTTATGCGTCTGGTACGTGTGCCGTACGCAAACCGAAGCCCGCTCGAAAGAGCGGACTTCCCCAAGCCGATCGCGGTGATCGGTTTCGGGAAGTGACCGGTTTTACTGAGCGATGTCCGCTCCCGAGCTGACGGATTCAGCCGCAGTCACTTAGGTGACTATCGTTTGAAGCATCACGTGCTTCCGGGATTTCGGTCCCGTTCTCCTGTTGTCGGTCGTAGAGGCCGGCGTTCTTTCACCCGGTGGGGAAGCATCTTCCCTCTGGGGAAGTTTCCTGCCGAATTCTTGTCACCCACTTGATTCGGGATCCACTTAAGCGATCTCGATGCGAGGCCGTTTAACTGGGCCTCGCGCCTTTTCACCTGGGTAACAACTCTTACAGTAGGAGCATGAAATGAAACGCGAAGATCTGATTGGTGCACACATGGTCATCCGCCGTAACGGCGAGACCGTACCGTTCGATAAAGCGAAGATCGCGAACGCGATCGCCAAGGCATTCCTGTACGACGCATATGGCAACTTGTATCGCGCTGGCGTGTCGTCTCTGAGTGCCGCGCAGCGCGTCAAGGTCGAGGAATTGACCAATGACGTCTGTGCTGCCCTGAATCGTCGGGGGGAGAGCGTAGCTTTCCGTATCGAGGATATCCAGGATCAGGTGGAACTCGCGCTTATGCGTAGCGGTGAGCATGAGGTGGCACGCGGGTATGTGCTTTACCGTGAAATGGCTGCGCAGAAGCGTACGCCGGCGGCGACGGTGGGTCAGTACGACCACATCAAGTTGTATCGCCAGCGTGACGGCGCGGTGGTGCCGTTCGATGCAGCCTTCTGGATCGCAATCATCGAGTCCGTGGTGTTGGGTCTCGAGAGCGTATCGGCGAAGGATCTGTTTGACGAAGCGGTCCGCAACCTCTACAACGAGGCCGAGGAAACCGAGATCGAGAACGCGCTGGTGCTTTCGGCGCGTACGAAGATCGAGGTCGAGCCGCAACACGCGAAAGCGGCTGCTCGCCTGGTGCTCGCGTTCCAGCTTGGCCACGATGTGTTCGGCAAGCCGGTGACGTTGGGCGAGGTGGCTGAAGGCTACGGCGAGGCGTTCATCCGCGGCATCGAGGATGGCGTCAAAGCGGAGCTGCTGACCGAGGACATGTCCAAGGGTTTCGATCTCAGTCGTCTTGCTTCGGCGATCCGGCCGGAGCGCGATCGACTCTTCGACTACCTCGGCATGCAGACGCTGTACGACCGCTATCTGTTACACGTCGAAGGGCGCCGTATCGAACTGCCTCAGGCGTTTCTGATGCGGGTAGCGATGGGCCTTGCCCGGAACGAAATCGAGCGCGAAACGCGTGCGATTGAGTTCTACGAAGTGCTGTCGTCGTTCGACTACATGTCGAGCACGCCGACGCTTTTCAACACGGGCTCGCGCCGGTCACAGCTTTCGAGCTGCTACCTTACGACCATTTCTGACGATCTCGAAGGGATCTACGATGGTCTGAAGGAGAACGCTTTGCTGTCCAAGTTCGCTGGTGGCCTGGGTAACGACTGGACGAACGTCCGAGCCATGGGTGCCTGGATCAAGGGTACCAATGGCAAGTCACAGGGCGTTGTCCCGTTCCTCAAGGTGGTCAACGACACGGCTGTTGCAGTCAATCAGGGTGGGAAGCGCAAGGGTGCAGTCTGTGCCTATCTGGAATCGTGGCACCTCGATATCGAGGAGTTTCTGGAACTGCGCAAGAACACCGGTGATGACCGCCGCCGGACGCACGACATGAACACGGCGAACTGGATTCCCGACCTGTTCATGAAGCGCGTGATGGAAGGCGGCGACTGGACGCTGTTTTCTCCGAACGACGTGCCGGATCTTCATGATGTTTATGGTGCGAAGTTCGAGGAACGCTACGTGCAGTATGAGGCGCAGGCTGATGCCGGCGCTATCAAGCTGCACAAGCGTCGTCCGGCCGTTGAACTGTGGCGCAAGATGCTCGGAATGCTGTTCGAAACCGGTCATCCATGGATCACTTTCAAGGACCCGTGCAATATCCGTTCCCCGCAGCAACATGTCGGCGTGGTGCATAGCTCGAACCTGTGCACCGAAATCACGCTGAACACGAGCGACGAGGAAATCGCCGTCTGCAACCTGGGCTCGGTCAACCTGATCAACCATATCAAGGATGGTCAGATCGACCACGAGAAGCTGCGTCGTACCGTTCGCATTGCAATGCGGATGCTCGACAACGTGATCGACATGAACTACTACGCGGTGGCGAAGGCTCGCTCGTCGAACCTGAAGCATCGTCCGGTAGGCCTGGGCCTGATGGGACATCAGGATGCGCTGTACATGCTCGGCATCCCGTTCGGAAGCGAGGCCGCGGTCGAGTTCTCGGACCGCTCGATGGAGGCTCTTGCGTATTACGCATACGAGGCTTCGTCGGACCTGGCCGTTGAGCGCGGCGCTTACTCGAGTTTCAAGGGGTCGCTGTGGTCGAAGGGTGTACTGCCGTTCGACTCGCTGAAGCTCCTGGCTGAAGCGCGTGGCCCTCAGTATCTCGAGGTCGATCAGAGTATCACGATGGATTGGGATGGCCTCCGGGAGAGGATCCTGAAGCAAGGTATGCGCAACTCCAACTGTATCGCGATCGCGCCGACGGCGACGATCTCGAACATCGTGGGGGTGTCCGCGTGTATCGAGCCTCAGTTTCAGAACCTGTACGTGAAGTCGAATTTGTCCGGGGAGTTCACTCTCGTCAACGAGTACCTGATTGCCGATTTGAAGAAACTCGGTATCTGGGACGAGTTGATGCTGGCTGACCTGAAGTATTACGACGGGTCTGTTCAGCGTATCGACCGCATTCCGGCGGAGATCAAGGCGCGCTATGCAACGGCGTTCGAGATCGAACCGAAGTGGCTCGTGGAGAGTGCGGCACGCCGGCAGAAGTGGATCGACCAGGCTCAGTCCTTGAACATCTACATCGCCGGTGCATCGGGCAAGAAACTGGACGAGGTCTACAAGCTGGCGTGGGTTCGCGGTCTTAAAACGACTTACTACCTGCGCACGATGGCGGCTACGTCCGTGGAAAAGTCGACCGTGGCATCGGCAACGCTCAACGCAGTCACACCGTCGGCTCCGGCCGCTGTCGCTCCGCAGTTCACCGCAGAGCCGGCGCTGGAGGCGGATGGTCCGGTCTGCACGATGCGCCCGGGCGATCCGGGCTTCGACGAGTGCGAGGCGTGCCAGTAGCTTTCGCTGGTGGACTCGTGATGTCTTAATTGCAGGACGGCCTTCCGGCTGTCCTGCCTCTTCTCGCTTTGGGAGTTTGAGATGGAAATATCTTCATCCTTCGGCGCGGTTGCTCACGCGCATGCAGGCGCTGCCACGGGTCGTGTCGATGCTGCTGACAAGCGGATTATCAATGGCAAGACCGACGTGAACCAGCTCGTACCGTTCAAGTACAAATGGGCATGGGAGAAGTATCTCGCTGGTTGCTCGAATCACTGGATGCCCCAGGAGATCAACATGGCGCGGGACATTGCGCTGTGGAAAGACCCGCATGGCTTGACGGCCGACGAACGTCGGATCATCACCCGGAATCTGGGGTTCTTCACGACTGCCGACTCGCTGGCTGCGAACAATATTGTGCTCGGTACCTACCGGCACATTACCGCACCGGAATGTCGTCAGTTCCTGCTTCGGCAGGCGTTTGAGGAGGCAGTGCACACGCACGCCTACCAATACATCGTGGAGTCCCTTGGACTGGACCAAGGGGAGGTCTTCAATGCCTATCGAGAAGTTCCTTCGATCAAGGCAAAGGATGACTTCCTGATCCCGTTTATCGAGACCCTGACCGACCCGTCGTTCACCACGGGTACGGTTGAGAACGATCAGAAACTGCTTTTGGGACTGATCGTCTTCGCATGCTTGATGGAAGGCCTGTTCTTCTATGTCGGCTTCACGCAGATCCTGTCGTTAGGCCGGCAAAACAAGATGACGGGAGCGGCGGAGCAGTACCAGTACATCCTGCGGGATGAGTCGATGCACTGCAACTTCGGTATCGACCTGATCAATGCGATCAAGCTGGAGAATCCGCACCTGTGGACGGAATCGTTCAAGCAGAAGGTGGACGAGGTATTCAAGGAAGCGGTACGCCTCGAATACCAGTACGCGGAGGACACCATGCCCCGTGGCGTTCTCGGTCTGAATGCCGATCTGTTCAAGGGCTACTTGCGTTTCATCGCCAACCGGCGGAAGACGCAGATTGGTCTCACCCCCGATTTCGAGGGCGAGACGAACCCCTTTCCGTGGATGAGCGAAATGCTCGATCTGCGGAAGGAGCGCAATTTCTTCGAGACTCGAGTGATCGAGTACCAGACGGGCGGCGCTCTTAGCTGGGACTAATGGTTGCGGTCGCTGGCACAGCCAGCAACGTGACTACGTGCGGCACCCGGGTTTCCGGGTGCCATTTTTTTATTCGGAGAAGTCTATGAAACATAACCGCAGTAAACGCAATAATCCACATGCAGTTCGCGTGGAGCAGGCAAAGGCTCGCGAGGCCAATGCCAGATGTCACCTTGAATCGACAAGGACCGAGTTGAAACAGGCCCGCAAGCGAATCAGGGACTTGGAGTTCGAAGTACAAGGTTTTCGCGAGAAGGCCGAGGGAAAAGGCTCCAACAAGAAGCTGGGCAAGGACGTGTTCCTGGACGGACTGTTCTTCTTCGTTATTGCCCTGCTCCTTGAGGTCGGGAAGCCCTTTCTGGAAACGGAGTTTGACGTTCGAGGTGAGAGCTCCCAGACGGCCATCATTGTTGTGGTCATGCTAGTGATGGCAATGCTGTACGCGGGTGCGAAGAAGGTCGATTCGAGGCGCGAGATTCGAGGGAGGCAACTCCTGAAACGTGCGTCTGGTTTGTAGAAGTGGTTACCTGTTCGACATCCATTGTGACCCCAGACCCTGCCTCGGCAGGGTCTTCTCGCAGGGCCACGAAAAATTCCCGTCAGGAATTCACCTGTACTATAATTTCTGCTACCTAGCTGGGGGTCTATACTAGCCTGAGCCGTAAATCGGTACATTTCCCTTTTCGAGACGTCACAAGCATGCATGGGTTGAATGCTTGTGAGGTTTTTTGTGCTCCGGCACAGAAGGGCTGCCTGGTATGCCCGTCCTGCTCTTGAGTTGGACTACCCAGGCCTCAGGGTTTATCCCTCACGTCTTGCCTCTCCGTTCTGGATAGGTACTTCTCCTGTCGAGTGTTCCTGGTTTCGAGGCCCCCCAGAGCGATGCCCAACGCTCTGGGGGGCCCCGATTCCGGGGTTCACGTTCGACAAGGAGATCAACATGAACGTCCAACCCCAGGTGTCTGATACCCAGATCATGGTGCAACAGGGGCGGGGGCTCCCCAGCATTGCTGATGGGCTTCCCCAACCCCGTGCCACCTTTCCTGCGTTGGCCCGTCGCGCGTTCGAAGACGAAAGCGCCACGGACCCATGTCTGAGCCCAAGACTGGCAATCAGTCTGGCTATTTCAAGCGAAAGTTCTGCATATGACGTCCTGGCCGAAGTCGTGATGGCCGGACGCGAGGGTGTCCCGCTGCTTGTCGATACGTCGGCGCCAGCAACATCCACGGATGAAACGATTTCCTGCGATTCTTCCCGCGGGTTGCTTCTGCACTCGATCGAACGGCTCTACGAGTCGTCGCAACGTGGCAGCCTGCGGGTCGGGACGTTTCCAATGGTCGTCATCAGCGAGGATCATCTTGCTGAAGCCGCTTCGTTGGGAGCCGTGGAAACGTATGTTCGTGTCGGCAACGGCCGGCGCGGATCAAGCGCGGTATGCGCGCAGTCGCTGCTCGCGTTCGAGTCTCTCGGGACGAGAGTTAGCGGCGTATTCTTCGATGAGAGTTCAGTGGTACGGGATGGCTGCGGCGGCATCTTCGGAACGAGTTCCGAATTTGTTGGCGCGAGCGAGGCGGTCACAGGGGTTGTGTTGAATCTGTGTGATTACCTCGTGGAACTTCCGGGCAAGAATGCCCAGCTCGACGACAGGCGGCTCAAAAAGCACGTCCGCCTGGCGGTTCGCGATCTTGACGCGATGCACGACGTTCATGCGATCGGCGGGAATCTGGAGCAATCCAGTGAGGCCCGACGTATCGCCATCGGAATCTCGGGCATTGCCTCGGCACTTCAGAAACTAGGGAGCGCAAGGGACGCGGATAAAGCCAACGCGGCGCTTGGACAGGTAGCTGGGATGATCCGTGACGAAGCCTATGACGCCTCGTGCGATCTCGCACAGGAACATGGACCTTCAACATGGTTCGATTGCGGGGACTTCGATGCCGGACCCATGTCGGACCTGCTGCCGCCAGAAGTGGTGCAGCGTGTCCGCATGTTTGGACTCAGGAACGTGCAGATTTTCGGGTGGGCCCTGGTAGCGGACCAGCCGGTTTCTGCGCACGCCGTCGGACTGACGTCAGACGGAAGTATCGATGCGGTGCGAACCGCGGAGGGGGTCGGCCAGCAGTTGCAATGGCATACTGCGATTACGGAAGCTTTCGGCACGAAGTATCTTGCAGAGGTACTGGTGCCGGACAACTGGGGCGCCGCTGAGGTGGGGAAACTCGCCGCACGGTGTTGGCAGGGAGGCTTCTGGGGCGTGGCGGTACGCTGATAGCGTACGGCGGCCGTGCGAATGGGCCTGGCCGGCCCATTGTGTCGAAAGACTTCTTCGCAAAATGAGGGCGTTTGCAAAGAGGTTTTTTGCGCGTAGCGCAGAAAGGGTAGCTGACACACCTATCTAAGTCAGCCGTTCGTTTGTCAACCCTACCGGGGATTTCATGCCCGGTAGGGGGCATGGAGTCTTCGGGGTTTCCAGGAGATCTCCATGTCGCAGCAAACCGAAGTCCGAACCCTCGAACGGGTTCTCTGTTTCAGTATCGAAGCCCATATCTGGTCTGGCCGGCGCAAGCTGAAAACGACCGACATTGGCGAAGTCGAGGATCTGCCGCACGGTGACCTTGCGTCGCTGGGCAGCAAGAAGGTCATCGACAGCGAGCACCTCAAGGTGTTCGACAAGCTCAAAAAGCGCGCGCAAAAGGCTTGTGAAAGCCGCGGCGTGCGTTTCCTGGGCGGCTATGCCATTCCGGCCGGGAAGGCAAAGCTTGTCGCCGATGATCTCGACGCAATCTCAGTCGAATACGAGAAGGAGCGTAACCATCTCGTATCGAACTACGACCGTCTGATTCTCGAGTGGCAGAACGCCCCGCAAAACCAGGAATGGGCTCACATCATCAAAGACGAAGCGCCCGAAAAGGCGTACGTTGAAGGTGCTCTGGGGTTCCGCTGGCAGGCGTTCAAGGTTCGCTCCGTGGGTGAGTCGGAAGAAGATTTCGACCAGCTCTCGGGTGGCCTGAAGCAAGCCGAACAGGGTCTCGCGGGGACGCTTTTCCGGGAGATTGCCCAGGAAGCGGCGGCCTTCGAGGAACGCACCCTGTCCTTCGGCGGCCAGAAGAACGGCCAGGCTCGGGAATACGTCACGCAGCGTTGCAAGAACGCGCTGCAGGCGATTCGCGAGAAGATGGAGGGCCTTGCCTTCCTCGACCCGTGTGTACGTCCGATCATCGAAACCATCGACTACAGCATTAAGTTGCTGCCGGAGAAGGGCAAGATCGAGGGCATCCACCTGACGACCCTTTGGGGGCTGACGGGGATCCTCAAGCGACCGGAGCGTATGCGCGCGTTTGGCCAGCAGTGTCTGGAGTCGGGTGACGTCGCCACGACGTTCAACCTCGCCGTCAGTCCGCGCTTCGGTGCGGCGGACGAAGAGGGGGATGCACCCCCGGTCGCTGTGCCGATGGCTGCTCCCATGCAGCCTGTTGTAAGCGCTGGTTCGCCAGCACCTGTCGGCCGTCCTGGCCCGGCAGTTCCGTCGATGCCGCTGCCTTTGCCGCCCCAACCGGGTATGGCGACGGGCTTCGGGATCTAAACCCGAAGGGGCGTAATAATCGCCCCTTCGGGGGCGATTCTTTCTCGAAGGAATCGCATGAACATCAATACGCTGAAAGGTGCCTTGCCGATCGCGGCCAGGCTGCTGGCGGAGAAGTGTGGTCTGAAGGTGCGCATAGGAGGCAATCGAGCCTACGCGAATGCCAGCGAGATCGTGCTTCCCGATCTTCCAATCGAAGTGGAAAAGGCTCGAGTCCTCGGTCTCGGGTTTGTTCTTCATGAAGGGGCGGGGCACATCGTCCATACCGACTTCGAGTCGGTGACGGCAATGGACCTCGAGGCTTTCACCTATCGGATCTACAACGCGCTCGAGGACGTGCGCATAGAAGCTCTGGTGGAGCGGCGCTACCCTGGTGCCAATCGGATCTTTACGGCAATGCGCGAAATCCTGTCGAAAGATGGGCAACTTCGCGAAATGTCGAATTCCTCCGATCTGGCTGAAGCTCTGATCACCGCGACGATGCATACGTTGAACTGGCGGCAGCTCAAGCGAACCTTCTTTCAGGGTCGCGAGGCTATCTCCGTGCAGTGGCTTACAAGTGCGTTTGGCAGTTCCTTTGCGGACGCATATCTGACGGTCATCGGCAAGGTTCAATTCGCACAATCGTCTGCCGATGCAGCCCGGATCGCTGTCGAGGCGGTTTCCCTCCTGCAGCAGTATGCAGAGGAGAACTCGGACCGGGAGCAGGATTCCCCGGAAGACGATGGGCAGGATGAGGCCGACGGGAACTCCCCGGAAGCTGATTCCGGTGCTAACGGCGAAGCAGGATCTGTCGGCGAGAGCAGTCAACCCGGTCCAAGCGGGCAAGACGGTGAAGCGGATCGTGAGGGGGACGTTCAGTCCGACCCTGCGTCGGCTGACCCAGCCGCGGCGAGCGCCAACGGTAGTGGATCTGCTGCGGAGGATGACGCGTCGTCGACTGACGAAGGGGAATCTTCGCAAGGTACCGCGGATGCCGAATCCGATGCGGCCGGGGATCCGTCCTCGGCGAAAGGCGGTTCTGCTGAAGCCGGCGGTAACGCCGAAGCGGAACCGGACGGCGACAAGTCACAGGGCGACGCCGCATCTTCAGCCGCAGTGGGTGATGGTGCGCAGTCGAGCGGTGACTCTCAGGCGGGCGATGGTGCTCAACTGAGCGACGCTTCGGGTCAGGAGTCTGGTGCTGTTGCTGCTACTCAAGATGGCGGGGGCGCGAGCGTCCCCGCTGACGACGGGCAGCAGCAAACGCTGGGGAATGATTCCGGAACGCCGTCGTTGGACCTGTCCCAGAAAGCAACGTCGTGCGATGTTCGTGCGGCGTTGGGTGCTGGCTACAACCCCGGAGAGGATCTCGGGGAAATAGTTCAGGGCATGCTTAACGGCATGGCGGCTGAGTCGGCGGAGCCTCCTGTCCTGTCGAATGCGATCCCGTTCACGGAGGAAATCGAAGACAACGGCGAGATCGTCCAGCGCGTCAAGCGCGAGTCGATAGCGCTTCGTCGGAGACTGACGACGGCTCTGGAAGCGGTAACGCAAACCAGAAGCTGGGACGCATATGCTGGTGAGCGGCTTTCCAATCTGGGTGCTCTCAGGCTGTCGACTGGCGACCTGAACATCTTCGAGCGGGAGTCGTCGCGCACCAGTATCGACGTGGCCATCCACCTGCTTCTGGATCGCTCCGGAAGTATGCGGGCGGAAGAGCGGATGACGCTTGCGATGGATACCTGCACTGCGCTCGGTATTGCTCTAGGGCAAATCGACGGGGTACAGGTGGCAACGTCTGCGTTTCCGGCCGGGTCGGACGAGTGCGATCGGGATGTTCTCGTTCTGAATCGCTTCGGCGAGTCAGTGCGCAAACGTGCCGGCCGGATCGCAGCGGTTCGTGCGGACGGTCACAACACGCCGCTCGCAGACGCGATGCTGTATGGCCAGTACTCGCTGTTGTCGGCCAAGGCGACCCGGCGGATTCTTCTGCCGATCACCGATGGCTTACCGGACAGCGCGGAAGGCGTGGTGGATGTGGTTGCATCGTGTCAGCGCTGGGGTATCGAGGTTATGGGTGTTGGTATCGGACTCGATATTTCCGGTGTGATTCCCAATAGCGTGTGTATCACGGAGGTTGCAGATTTGCCGACCCAGATGTTCGAGCTGCTGCGCAAGCAACTCGTCCTGAAGAAGGCGGCGTAGGTCGGGCCCGGGGGGATCTCCCCCCGGTTTATCAACTGCAGTAGCAAAAGGAGTAGACGATGAGCGTTGATGTGCTCGAGCGTCGGCTTGAAAATGAAAGGCAAGTCGCCGAAGCTCAGTCGCGTTCGCAGGATCGTTGGCCTGACTTGCTGCGGGTGGCCGGCCTGGACGAACAGTATCTGCGACTGAAGCGAAACGGTCCGTGTCCTTTTTGCGAGGGCACAGATCGATATGTCTTTACGGACAAGTATGGCGACGGCAGTTACTTCTGCCGCGGATGCGGCGGCGGCAACGGTCTCAAGCTGCTGAGCGTGGTGTTCCCGGATAAGACGTTTATGCAACGTGTTCGCTGGGTGTTGGAGTCGCTTGGGGCAGGGTTGCCCGAGGCTCCCGTGCGTCCACGCAGTGCGGAGGCGCCGCGCCGGTCTGGCGAGCCTATGAGCAAGGAGGAGTTTGCGCGACGGAAGGCTCGCCACGTAAAGTTGTGGAACGAGGCGCGGAGAATTTTGGTGGGAGACCCGGTCTGGAAGTATCTGACTGGGCGCCTTCCCGAACTTGATCCGGCTGATATTCCCGCTGTTCTGCGGTTTCACCCCGCGCTGCCGTACTGGGAAAAGGACGAGGACGAAAATTTTGTTCTTGTCGGGAAGTTCCCCGGTATGGTGGCGGCGATTCAAGGGCCGGACGGTGTCTGTTGCAACGTCCATCGCACCTTCCTCACTGAGGAAGGCACGAAGGCTCCGGTACCGAGCGTGAAGAAGAAGGAGCTCTCCCTGGAAATCAAGGGAGGTGCCATTCGACTCTACGCTCCGACTAGCCGGGAATTGAGCGTTGCGGAGGGAATCGAAACGTCGTTGGCTGTCCGGGTGTTTCGCCGTGAAACCTGCTGGTCTATGGTCGACGCCGGCGGGATGGAGGAGTTTGATTTCTCCGTGCTCGACGAGATCGATCTGCTTCGGATCTACCAGGACAATGATCTGCCCGACAATCGGGGAGTTCGTCGTGGGTTCCAGGCAGGCGAGAAGCTCGCTGAACGCGCGAAGGCGAAGGGAAAGCGAGTCATCAAGTACGCGCCAGCCAAGGCTGGGACGGACATGCTTGACTTTGTTCGTTCGCTGCCAACGCGGTCATAAAGACGGGTCGGAGACGACCCTGAACAGGAAGCGCCGGGGGAAACCTCGGCGCTTTTTTTTTTGTGCGCCCAGCATGGGCGCACTCCTGCGGGTGCAAGTCCCGCCATAAGCTGGTCACAGCGAATGAAGTGAAGCGCAACTGCATGAGGGCGACCGAGTGTGGGGAGGAAGCGTGGAGCGTAAATCGCGAGCCGATGAACAAGAATCGCATAGAAGGCGCTGCCGAGCAGGGCGAGCGGGCAAATCTCCGCGAAGCTCTCGTGACCAAGGCGAAGCGGCGTAGATGCGGCGGTTGTGCGATGAAGGAGTGCGTTCTTACCTGGGGACGCCTCGCCTCATGCCTGAAAGGGCGACGGTGCTGAACCGGAGCGAGGTCTCAGCAGAGGTCATAGTAGCCACAGGACAGGCCGGCGAGGCTGGAGCTGGTGGCGAAGGACCGAACGGAAAGGAGTGTTCAACGACATGCCGACGCAACAGGCAAGGCGTCAGATGCCCGCGCGAGCGGGGCAAGCGGTGGCGGCGCGCGGTGAAGCTGCGCGTGAAGCCGTGAGCGACGAAGCCTGGGGCTCGCGGTATGAGACGAAGAGCACAGGGTCAGCGCTGCTTGCTGCGGCGCTGACGAGAGAGAACCTGCAGCAGGCACTCAGACGGGTGCGGGCCAACAAGGGTGCGCCGGGCGTTGACGGGCTGGACATTGACCAGACTGCGCGACACCTGACGACAGCCTGGCCGGCAATACGTGAGCAACTGCTGCGTGGGACCTACCGGCCGATGCCGGTGCGGCGGGTGACGATCCCGAAACCGGACGGTGGCGAGCGCGAGCTGGGCATCCCGACGGTGACGGATCGACTGATCCAGCAGGCGTTGCTGCAGGTGCTGCAACCCGTACTGGACCCCACCTTCAGCGAGCACAGCTACGGCTTCCGGCCCGGGCGGCGTGCGCACGATGCAGTGCTAGCTGCGCAGTCGTACGTGCAGTCGGGGCGGCGGATCGTGGTGGACGTCGACCTGGAAAAGTTCTTTGACCGGGTCAATCACGACATTCTCATCGACCGGCTGCAGAAGCGTATCGGAGATCCGGGCGTCATCCGGCTGATCCGGGCGTACCTGAATGCGGGCGTGATGAACGATGGCGTGGTTCAGGAGCGGCATGAGGGGGCGCCCCAAGGCGGTCCACTCTCACCGTTGCTGGCAAACGTGCTGCTCGACGAGGTGGACAAGGAGCTGGAGCGACGGGGTCATTGCTTCGTCCGCTACGCCGACGATGCGAACGTGTACGTTCGCTCACGCCGTGCGGGCGAACGGGTGATGGCACTGTTGCGTCGGCAGTACGAGCGGTTACGCCTGAAGATCAACGAAGCCAAAAGCGCGGTGGCGAGCGTGTTTGGTCGCAAGTTCCTGGGCTACAGCCTGTGGGTAGCTGCGGGTGGCGCGATCAAGCGCAAGGTGGCAGTCAAACCATTGGCCACGTTCAGGCAGCGCGTGCGGGAACTGACGCGTCGGGGCGGACGTAGTCTGAAGCAGGTGGTGGAGAAGCTGCGTCCCTACCTGTTGGGCTGGAAAGGCTACTTCCGTCTGGCGCAGACGCCGGGCGTGATGCGGGACCTGGACAAATGGGTGCGCCATCGCCTGCGCGCGATCCAGTTGAAGCACTGGAAGCGCGGCACGACCATGTATCGTGAGTTGTGCGCACTCGGCGCGACTCATGACGTGGCGCGACAGGTGGCGGGGAACAGCCGTCGCTGGTGGCGCAACAGCGGCAAGCTGCTCAACGGCGTGCTGCCCATTGCATGGTTCGACCGACTAGGCCTACCCCGTCTCTCCTGACCTCAACTTCCCGAACCGCCCGGTGCGGACCCGCATGCCGGGTGGTGTGGCAGGGGCGTAGCCTGTTGGCTACCCCCTATGCCGATTGGGGCGCGGTCGTCCTCTTGCAACGAGGTTGCGGATTTCGGTGATGATGATCAGCCGTTCCGGTGAACGTGATCAGTATGGAAGCTGGTGTTGCGCGGTCAGGGAATTATAACGAAGGTGATCACGATGGGGATGAGGGAGATTGCTTGCCATTGGTCTTTCGCATCGAATCGCCTTTCAGTGGAAGCCTGTGGGCCTGATGCACGAGGCGGTCGAGTATTGCATCAGCGAGTGTGGGGTCCTGTAGCCACGCATGCCAGTGCTCAAGGGGTAACTGTGAAGTAATGATTGTTGAGCGGGAGCCCACACGATCGTCGATCACTTCGAGCAGGTCGTTTCGCGCGCCCTGGTCGAGCTCCTGCAGCCCCCAGTCGTCCAGCAACAGCACGTCAATCTTTGCGAGCTGCGCGAGACGGCGCGTGAAGCTGCCGTCGCCATGGGCGATGCGCAGTTCTTCGAACAGGCGCGCGGCGCGCACGTATAAAGCGGAGAACCCCTGACGGCACGCCTGCTGGGCAAAGGCGCAGGCAATCCAGGTTTTACCGGCGCCGGTTGGGCCGCTCAGAATGATGTTCTGGGCGTTGCGGATCCAGTCGCAACTGGCGAGGGTGGCGACCACGCGCTGGTCCAGGCCGCGGCTTTGCCGGAATTCAATGTCCTCGATACAGGCCTGCGGGTTCTTCAGCCTGGCGGCCTTCATCAGGCGTTCGAGACGGCGCGTGTCGCGCCAGGCCAGTTCGCGCTCGACGACCATGCCGAAGCGATCCTCGAATGACAGGCTGGTGCTGGCGCTCAGTGCGCTCTGCTCCTCGAAGGCGCGCGCCATGCCGTCGAGTTTCAGGTTCCTGAGCTGCGAGAGGGTTTGCTGCGTCAACATCGTGACCTCCTGGGTCAGTGGTAGTAGTCGGGCCCGCGCACATTCTCGTGTTCGGGGGATTGCCATTCGGTGAGCTCTATCGGGAGCGGAGACTGCCGGTCCAGTCCAGATTTGAGGATCGAGAGGACCGAGCGGCGCGTGGGGGAGCCGACCACCAGGGCGCGCTGACAGGCGCCTTCAAGGCGTTCACGGCCATATTTGCGGGCCAGCGCCAGCAGCCCCAGACAGGCCCGGTAGCCCATTTCGGGATGTGGCCGGTTGGTCAGCAGATGCCTGACGATCGCCTCGGCGCCGGGACCGACGGAGGCGCCCCAGTTCAGCAGGCGCCCGGGCGTCCACTCCATGTGGGCGCGATGGGCCACGGGCATGTGTTCGGGCAGCGTCGTGTACTTGCCGCTCAGCCGGCTGCGGGCGTGTGCCGCAACGCGCCTGCCGCCGTGCAGGATCTCGACACCGAAGCGGGTCAGACGGGCGTAGACCTGCTGGCGTACCAGGCTGTGCGGCACGCTGTAATAGTGGTGGTCGACTTCGACGTGGTAGTCGATGTTCACGACGCATTTGGCGAAGGTGGCAATCTCGTAGCGCTGGGCGGGCAGCGCACGCAGCGCGGGCTGGTCAAGCCGCTCGAACCATTCGCGGCGATTACCCTGAAGCTTCCTGAAGGGACGCTGGTTCAGATCGGCAATGAGACCGGTAATCGCCTTGTTCAGCTCGGCCAGGCTGAAGAAGCGGTGGTTGCGCAGGCGGGCAAGAACCCATCTCTGGACCACTTGAACTGCGACCTCCGCCTTAG
>NZ_CADIKB010000049.1 GCF_902859825.1 Paraburkholderia phenoliruptrix
GCGGTTCTCCTTGGTTCCCTGTTCGGGAGGTTGGTCCTGGAAACCCGATTCTCTCGGATTCCACTGGCGAACCGCCGCCTTCAACCTTCAACTACGCCTGGGACATTGCCACCAGACGCGCCGTTCTTCTGTTTCCGCGATGGCCGTCCCCTGACCCAGACCGCTGTGCGCAGGGCCTTTCAGCGACAGCGCATTCTGGCAAATATCCAACGCGAAGGCGGTGTGTCCTGCCAGCCCAGGTTGCATGATTTGCGGCACTCAGGCGCAGTGCACCGGCTAGTTTACTGGTATCGCTGCGGCGCGGATTTGCAACTGTTGTTGCCGCAGCTCGCCACCTATCTCGGCCACATTGATCTCGCGGGCACCCAACGCTACCTTACCCTGACGCCCGAGTTGTTGAATGAAGCGAGCACGCGCTTTGAAGCTTACGTTCTGGAGGCGCATCATGAATAACTCATCCTTGCTGGGTCCGTGGATCCGGCGTTTCCTGATCGAGCATCTGGTGGGCGAACGTAACCTTGCCGTCAATACCCAAAAAAGTTACCGCGACATGCTCATCCTGTTGCTGCCGTATCTGGCCACCAAGGTCGACAAGCGGATCGACCGCCTGACCGTTGATGATCTCTCTCCGCAAATGGTCCGCCTGTTCCTGGCACACATGGAAGAACAGCGTCACTGTACGGTCAGCACACGAAACCAGCGACTCGGCGGCATTCATGCGTTGGCCCGTTTCATCGGCGAACATGCACCGGAATACGTCGACTGGTGGGCGCAGATTCACCTGATTCCCGTCAAGAAAACCAGTCGGCCGGAGATCAGCTATCTTAGCAAGCAGGAAATGGACGCCCTGCTTGCTGCCACCGACGTGAATACGACGCAGGGGCAGCGCGAACATGCCTTATTGCTGTTCATGTTTAACTCTGGAGCGCGTGCAAGCGAAGCTGCGCAGCTCAAGATTGGCGACGTTGACTGGCACACGCGCTCGGTCAGCATCATAGGCAAGGGGAACAAACAACGCCGCTGCCCGCTCTGGAAATCCACGCTCGATGCGTTGCGCTCACAGTCCGAGGGGAGGGCCGCAGCCGCGCCGGTGTTCCTCAATCGATTCCACCAGAAGATGACGCGCTCCGGCATTCATGCATTGGTCAAGCGCTGCGCTATCCGTGCTGCAGCCAACGCGCCGTCGCTTGCCGGCAAGAATGTTCACCCACATGTGATTCGGCATACAACCGCCTCGCTACTACTCCAGGCCGGTGTCGACATCAATACGATACGCGGCTGGCTTGGGCATGTTTCGTTGGAGACGACCAATATCTATGCCGGGATCAATCTGGAAACAAAGGCGCGGGCGCTGGCGACATGCGAAGTGGAAGGCGGTGCCGAAAGACAAAAGCAATGGCGCGATCAGCCCGACCTGATGACCTTCCTTCGCACCTTGTAACCGAATAATATGTGCTGTTCGATTTCCACAAAGACGCTGCCTTGGCCTCGTTGGTTATCGAACAGCACATATTTTTTACCACACCATACTCGTGGCCCAGGCCCCGGTTGTTGCGCGTGCCTTCCATCCCGTAATGTGCGAGCAACGACGCATAGCGGACCGTGAAGTCTTCCTCTTCCTGCAGGTTCTTGAATGCCGCCGACAGGCTGTCGGACCGATGTTCGCGCGGGCAGCCACCAGCCTGCCACAGCGCGTTCTGCAATCCCGTCGCGAGCGCCTGGAAGCTCTCTCCGCCATCGACCACGCTGGCGTACTCCCAGTGCGAGAACGCCAGCACGAAGTGATACAGCAGGTGGTCGAACGTGCCGCCGCCGATCGTCACGCCCAGCTTGTCCATGTGGGTAAAGTCCGACAGCCCGCGTACGCCGGGCTGATACGTCTGGGGGAAGAACACTTCCTTGTTCGGCCCTTCGAGCGCTCGCCACTGGCTGATATGCCGCTCAAGCGTGCGCCGCATGCTGTCGGGGAACCGCTCCGGATGGTCTTCCTGCAATTTGCGCAGCAGGGTAATCGCCTTCAGCCTGGGCGCACTACGCAGCAACGGGACGACTTCGCTCTCCCAGACGTCGGCGAACGGATCAGGGCGCGAACGCCAATAGCGTCGGGGCTGCTGCGACGGCAGTCCGGCGTCGTGTTCGACCCGCCGTGCCGTGCGCTCGCTCATGCCTGACTTCGCCGCAGCGAGCTCCTGGGTATGGTGTTTACGATGGTTCATGTAGAGGCGGACCTGTTGGTCGGTAATGCGGGTTCCAGACATGGGCTGACCGCTTCTTTTTAGATTTAGTCAGCCATCCTATTCCCCCGCCGACCCGGCGCCGCCGGTAGCTCGTCGTCTCCGGCGGCTACGCCGCCTTCGACTCCTCACTACCGGCCAAGATGAATGTCGCTACACCGGACCCAATGATTGTCGCCGCCCAATCTGTATGACACGGGGCGTACCGGACGTGATCTTTCTCAATTCATCATTGTTCCAAGGATATATGCGCGTGAGTCCATTCCGTCTACACTACGCCCCGCTGACATCAGCGCAGTCTTGCGCTTCACACGCGAGGACCGGTCCCCAACGGGGCTACGTGACTACGCCATTCTGATGATGCTGTCGAAGTACGGAATACGTGCAGGAGAAATCGCACGACTGCGTCTGGAAGATATCGATTGGAGAGCTGATCGATTCTGCATTCGCCATACCAAGACCGGATCGCAGTCCATTCTACCGTTGCTTCCGAGTGTGGGTGAAGCTCTGCTTGACTACTTGCGACGAGGACGACCAATCACAAATGTGCGCGAGATATTTGTTCGCGCACGTGCTCCTTACCGCGGATTTCGCAATGGTTCCAGCTTATACACACCCGTGCGCCGGCGACTTGAATCGGCAGGCGTGCATCCAACAGGCAAACGCGGGCCGCACGCGTTTCGACATGCACGTGCTGTCAGCCTGCTTCGTGCCGACGTTTCAGTAAAAACGATCGGGGACCTATTGGGACACCGCTCGGCGGAATCTACGGGGGCTTATCTGAAGTTGGCGACGGAGCATCTGCGTGCTGTAGCTCTTGAGGTTCCGAACATGGAGAAGCAGCCATGAAACCAATCTGGCCTGATACTGACAGCCGTTACGTCGACCGCTTTATCTGGGGGTTGGGAACCCGAAACGCAACGACCACGAAGGTTTACCGATGCATCCTATCGGGCTTCCAGCGGTTTGTCATGCAGCGCGAGTGTGCGGGATCGTTGGATCAACAAACGATCAGTGCATGGTTGCACGAACGGGCTACACAATGGCCTACGCACATAGTTTTTCATCGCGCACGTCTCGTTGACCGGTTCCTCGATTTCCTCGTAAGTGAGGGCTCGGTTGCGAGTAATCCGTTGCGTGTACTGCGAATCGAATATGGGCAACGAACGACTACGCCCGTAGTACGAGCGCTACTATCATCCTCCCCGGAAACGGCGCTCGATGCGTTACGTCTACCTCAACGCTTTGGAAGCTTTCTCGGGCCACTCATGCGCGATCACGTCACGTTAATGCGAGCCATGGGCTACCGTTACGAGACGCAAGCAAACCGCTTCGTATATTTCGATCGCTATTTGCAAAGGAATCCGGGACTGGAGGGCCAACCGCTGGCCGTCCTTCTGCGAGATTGGCATGCCACACGGCCGACCCCCGAGAATGCGTGGATGTGCCAGGAGCTGGGTCGCGATCTCGCCAGGGCGTTGCGACGCTCCGAGCCAATGATTGTCGTACCCAAGCCCGACCCTCGCCTTCGCCAGCAGCTGGAGCAACAGCGACGAGGTCCCTACATCTATACGGAGCAGGAAGTGCAGCGCCTCCTTGAAACCGCGCGGCAGTACCCCTCGCCGTGCGCACCTCTTCGCCCCATGAGCCTTTATACAATGCTCGTTCTTGCATATTGCACCGGTCTACGTCTGGGCGAGATCGTAGGCCTCAACCTCGGTGACGTTCATCTCGATGTAGGCGAGATCGAGATTCGCGAGACGAAGTTTTTTAAATCGAGGACACTACCGGTTTCAAACAGCGTCGCAGTTGTACTGCGCGAGTATGTGAATGCCCGGCGACGGGCGGGCGCTCCGCAGCAAACCGAGTCAGGACTGTTCTGGCATCAACAACGAGCCGGACGCTACTCCTATGTGATGACCGAGAAGCTTCTGACACGTGTACTGCGCCTCTCTGGCGTAAAGCCTGATAGAGGCGGCCTTGGGCCACGCATCCATGATCTCCGCCACACATTTGTCGCAAATCGGATGCTCGGATGGTATCGCGAGGGCATAAATCCCCAGGCACGGCTTCCTTATCTCGCCACATATCTCGGTCACAGGGACATTAATTCCACCCTGATCTATTTGACCATCACCCAGGAGCTCCTGCAACAGGCAGGGGCGCGCTTTCGTGCTTTCGGCGTGCACAGTCTGCACGTCGATGAAGGAGTGGACGATGAAACCGATTGATCCGTTGCCTGGATTGCTGCAAGAATTTTTTTGCAGATACATGCTGGAACAGCGCAATCTCTCAGCACACACGGTGCGATCCTATCGCGATACCTGGAGATTGTTCCTGCGTTATTCAGCTAAAAGACACGATCGTGCGGTAGCCAAACTGGTGTTCGGGGACCTTACTGCAGCGATGGTAGGAGCCTTCTTGCAGCAATGCGAGCAGGAGCGCAAGGTAACAGTCGGCACTCGAAACTGCCGACTTGCTGCTTTGCACGCCTTCTTTTCTTTTGTCGCCGAACGGGAACCCGCATACGCTGCACAGTGCAACGCAGTACTGCGCATTCCCACCAAGCGTGCAGCAGTTCACGCGCCATGCTACCTTGATCCGGATGAAGTTGATGCCATTATTTTGCAGCCTGATCGCACGGTACTTGAGGGCCAACGCGATCATGCGCTGCTTTGTTTTCTCTACAACACAGGCGCACGGATCCAGGAGGCGCTCGATGTTTGCCCGCAAAGCATCCGCTTCGATCCACCGTCGTACGTGCGGCTGATCGGCAAAGGTCGAAAGTCGCGTATCTGTCCGCTGTGGCCGGAAACGGTGGCCATAATCAAGGCGCTGCTCAAGCGACAACCCTGCGCGGATAGCGAACCTATTTTTGTCAATCGCTATGGCGCTCCTCTGGGTGCGTCCGGGGTTCGCTGCAAGCTTGCGCAGTACGTTCAGGCGGCCGCCAAGACAGTCCCAACTTTGTCCTCGAAGCACGTTTCTCCGCACAGTTTCCGACATGCGGCGGCCGTCCACCTCGTAGCGGCGGGCGTCGACGTCACCGTGATCCGCAGCTGGCTCGGCCACGTGAGCCTCGATACCACCAATCACTATGCACAGGCAAATCTGGCTACGAAACGCGCTGCGCTAGAACGTCTCGAACCCGCTTCAAAGATAGATAGGCCGCCGCGATGGAAACGTGACGCAGATCTCCTTGCATGGCTAGATTCACTTTAAGCCGCTGCGTAATGCGAAGGAACCAAGAACCTGGCGCCAGCAGCGGCGCGGATTCCGCTGCGTTCCTTCGCATTACCAGAACCTGCTGATTACCCGAAAAATCACCAGCTGGTGATTTTTCGGGGGCGCCTCCGTAGAATTCCATGGCGCCGATAAGCCCGCCTATCCAGTCGTGCGTTCCCTCCGAGCGCGTCGCGCAGGCATACGTGTAATTTGAGGCGCCGAGCACGGCGACAAACACGTGCGCATGGAACGCGAGGCCACCGCGCCCGTCCAGGATCGGCATGGTGTGGCCGGCGAAGTCCGCAAACAGCTTCTCGCCGGCGCGGTGCTGCTGACGCATCGAGCGTTTGAGCGTCTGTGCCCAGTCTTTATAGCGCTGGCAGAACTGGGTGTAGCGGTAGGTCCGTTCGCCGGGGTGCGCCTCGACGTATTCTTCCCACAGCAGTTGCAGCGTCACGTTCGCGCGCCGCAGCTCGCGGTGAACGACCGCATAGGCCGGTTCGATACGCCGGGCCGGCGTGCTCTGATCGGCTGGCAGGCTCAGCCTGGCCTCAAGCTCGTCGTCGGCCAGCGGCTCGACGCTCGCCCAGTCCAGATCGGCCGCGCTTGCGCGCGCTGCATATGCCGAGACGGCACCCACGCTGATACCCGCTGCCCGGCTGATCTGGCGGTGCGACAAGCCGCACACCCACTTCAGCCGCAGGACTTCTTTCAATTTGCGCATGCTCATCCGATGTGCCGGCATCACCTGTCCCTCACAAAAAGAGACAAGGCTAACGCCCGTCGTTGATGTCATGCGCAACACCACCGCCAGACCGAAATAACATTCCCGTTTCGGTCCGGTGATCACTCATTCCGGGAACGTGATCACCTGTTTCGGCAAGATGATCAGTCGTTTCGGAAGCGGGTGATCAGCGATCACCTTCGACCGAAATGACTGATCACCTTCCTCCGGATTCACTGATCACGTTCAACCGGAATCACTGATCACGTTCGCCGAAATACGCAACGAGGTTACCAAGCGGTATGCTGTCTCTATCACGACAGGCAAATGCAATGAGCTACAAGATCGATCGTCTCACCATCCACACCCAGGCCGAACAAGAACGCTTCGTTTGCACGTGGCGTCTCGGTCGCAAACAGGGCATCGTGTACGTCACGGTGGAGGCAGACATCGCCGAGAAGGAGGTTGTCGCGGAGCTTTGCGCGCTCCATCACCTCGTCGAGGACGTCCAGCTGATGGGGGACAATCGAAGCGGAGCGAGCCTAGAGATCACGATCTCAAATCCAGTGATACTCGATCTGCGAGCTGGCCGCAGCAAAAAGTCGCACCTGTATCCGTTCGCAGTGCTGCTTCTGACCAAATTCCTTGAGGTCCCGCTCAACGTCGAGAGGGACTGCTCGTGGGTGGGTGAGGGCGCCAAGACCCGCGAGCGGTCCCTTCATGTGTATGAGCCGCTTAAGCTCCTCCTGGATGTGAAGGGACACGGAAAGATCGGTGTGCGGCAGCACAGCTTCGACCAATTTCGAGCGCGGCTGAATCACGCCAGCGCGGTCGACGCCTGGAAGGAGATGCAAAGGGTTGCGAAGGCGGGGATGTCGCCCATTCCGAGTCCGGAGCGTGGTAGCACCAGGCTATACCACGCGGACAGTCACTGGGCGTTTGTGGTGGGCGACGATGGATACTTGATCACCGCCTACACCGCATTCAACGTGGGAAAGCATGTCCAACAGGCAGGCGATACACCGGCGATCCGATGACACTGAGGCTTTGTGGTGCTTGGTGCGCGGCGTAGCCAACGCCAATGTCAGTCTGAGCGAGCTGGATCACGGTGTCATCCTCGAACGCGAATTCCCACTGCGAAACGCCAGACGGATCCGCTTCGAGCGCCCTTAGCTTGGCGATATACATCAGTCCGTCATATTGGACGATGTAGTGGCGATCTGGTTGGAGGCCGAGATTCTGGGTCGTATAGACGACGATATCGCCAGCCTGCAGCAGATTGATTGCCTCTCGGGCGGATACGTTCCAGTAAAAGAAGAGCCCGATCCAACCGATCGTTGAAAATTCTTTGATGCGTTCGGGCAAAGACATGTGGATCGGGTTACTTCCTGCCTGATCGTACAACAGGTAGCTATTCGGGCCACCTACGCCGATTAGATAGTCGGGTGTGACGTTTAGACGCTTCGCGAGATCGATAAGAATGTCATAGCCCGGGACGAACACGCCGGACAAGTATTTGTACGCCGTTGGTGATGTGACCCCAATTAAATCTGCGATGTACCGGCTGCGAGCGAAGCCGGTAGTCGGGAGACCTCTTGCGTCAAGAATCGTATGCAGGCGCTTCCCAAACGTCTGCCTGACGGCGTCGATGCCGCTCTTTTCCATAGTGGGTACCCAAAAAGTGAGTTTTCGCTGCGTATTATGCCGCAGGTCAGTTACAGCGGACGACAAATATCCAAGGTGCAAACCCCTAAATTCGATTTTGTCAAGGCCGACGATTGCTGCGGCGAAGCGCCGTGGCGCACGTCGACCGGGTAGGGCGAACAACGTCGATGGCTGTGAGAGTCGTCGGGCAACGTTTAACGGCACGGTAGGCAAAAACTTTAGTCGTGTCGAGTGCGTTACCCAACATTGCCGATCAATAAGGTGTTGTGCTTGCATTCCATCGTGTACTTCGGTAGATTCCCGTCAGGAACACTTCCTGTCAAGAAGTTGTTTCCCAGAATAAACGTGATTCAGTAAGGAATCTTGGCCAGTGACCACGATCGAGGTGCTTCAAAAATGTGTCCTATCCTTGAGCTTGCCGCGCTCGAAAACGTAAAGGCAGTCGAGAATCGCTGGAATGCGGTTCGCATGAACCAGACCCGAGCGATGCTCGTGTACAAGTTGAGCAGTGAAGCCGTCGACGTCCTTCTTACAACGCCGCTCGAACTTCTTGTTGAGAAAGTAAAGGATGCGAACCAGGCGATTTTCGTGGACAACCAGTTCACGGATCTCCTCAAGGTGGTGACCGTTCAAGCGGCTCCGAAGTCGACCGTCCAGAACGTCATTGCGCTGCGTGGTTGATCATGAAAAACCTGCAGCTACGGTTCTATATCGAGCATGAGCAGAGACTCAAGCGCCTGTGCGAGTTCGGTGCTCGCCCCAAGACGATGCAGGCATTGCTTTCTCCTCGCGGGGGTGTGCACATCCAGACCTTCCGCGAGATATTCACCCAACTCACCGGGCGCACGCCAAAGCCGGGTATGTCCCCGGCGCAGGACTACGCGTTCCTGCAGAAGCCGGGTTGGCGCTTCAAAGGCAGCCTCATCCTTCAGTCGTATATCCGTCTCTGCGCTCTCGGCGCGCATCACATTGATTCCCTGATCGAGGCTTACGCATTCTTCCTTGAAAGCGCCGAGCCGGAAAGGAGTTCGGAGTTCTCGTTCGAACGGGCGCTGATTCTGGTCCGCGGATTCGAGACGGGTGAACTTCGGTTCACGAAGTGCGCCTGCTGCTCGTCCCATCATGTGCACGAGCGAAACGAGCCCGTGATGTGTCCCGTGTGCAACAACGGCAACTTTGGCGGGTCTCGCAAGCGCCATCGAAACCGCGTACTTGCGACCTTCCATCAGGCGGGGTAACTGGTTGTTTCCGGCTGCTCATGCAGCTTTCGCTATTCTGCATCAAATCCCACGCCTTGTACCTATCTATCTTCGCGATAGGAAGAAAGGCCGCACCATGTGCGCGCGAAGTTAAGACGCCTCGCCGTCGATTTCTGTCAGGAAGTGTAACGCTTGGAAAGCCGGTTCATTTGACGAACGTTTTGCGCTTTCTCGTGTGTGAGCGTGGGCATAGACTTTTTTTATGCTCAAAAAATTCCTACAGCGGCTGACTGGCCGATCAGACGAATCTTCGCAAGGCGCTCAGGCCGTTGCGCCGGTGGTGCTCCAGCGGCAAGCTGCGCCTAAAGTTCGGGTGGACACAGTAGCATCGCGTGTTCCCGTCTATCCCCCTATCGACCCGGGCATCGAGGTCTTGCCGGTCGACAGCATCGTAGAAAGCCAGTCATCGATGGTTGCGCGGATTCGCACCGTGGCTGGCGGTGCGGATGCTGACTTCGGGGACATGTACCTGTCCGTGATCCACAATCTCGCCGAATACATCCATCTTCTCCCGGCTTCCCGACAGGAAACGCACACCGGCGCCGGTGGTCTCTTCCGTCTCTCCTTGGAAATGGGCTTTTACTGCTTGCAGGCCTCGGAGGGAGTCATCTTTACTCCAACGGAGGGGGTGGAGCGCCGGCACAAGCTCGAGCCGCGATGGCGCTATGCGGCGTTTCTGGCTGGAATCTGCTCGGAGTTGCACCGCCCGTTGGCCTCTCTCATCGTCAGCGGGCCTGATGGGGTGCAGTGGCCAAAGTATCTGCTTCCGTTGCATCGATGGTGCAGCGAAGTGGGCTTTGATCGATATCACATTGCCTGGCAACCCGAGCCTCGGTTTGAAACGGCATCGGCGAAAGGCGAGGTGTCAGCGATGATCAGCCGGATCGTCCCCGATCGTTGCTTGCAATATCTCGAAGCTGGTTCTCCGGCGATTGCCCCTATTGTGTTCTCGGTCGCCACTGGGGTGGCTCGCGACAACGAAAACTCCGTTGCCGAGCTTGTTGCGAGGATCCGGAGGCGTGTGCTGGAGCGCGACAAGGCGGTCCGTCCGGACTACTACGGCACGATGCTTGTGGGCAATCATCTTGAGCCGCACCTGCTCGAGGCGATGCGGACGTTAATCCGTGAAGGCAAATGGAAGATCAACCAGGAGGGTGGCCGCGTATGGTTTGGGACCGACGGGCTGTTCGTGATCTGGAAGAAGGCGGCCGAGGAGCTTTCACGAGAGATCGCCCAAAAGGGTATTCAGGGTGTCCCGACAGAGGCAAACACGCTTGCCGAGGCACTGCTGAATGCGAAGGTGTTTGCGGCGAAGGTGGATCGGGACCCGTACTGGAAGGTCACCCTTCCAAGCGGCAAGGAATACGTCGCTACCAAGTTCGTCAACCCGCTCAGTCTGCTCGGCGATATCGAGGTGTCGCCGCTACCGACGCCGCTGGCTGGTGGGGCAGCTGCTGCGGCAGCGGTTTCGCCCAGTGTGAGCACATCTCAAGCGCCGGCCGTTGCGCCTGCTGCCGCCTCTCCTGCAGCTCCACCGCCGGCGTCCGCCCCTTCTCCTGCTCCCGCGCCTGCAGCCGTGGATTCGGCCTCGACTCTGGCGGAGGCCGGGAAAACGCCAGCGCCGTCGGGAAAGGCACCGGATCGGCTGACGTCGTTGATGCAACAGCAAGCTCACGCTCGATCGGCGATGCGGACGCTGGATCCCACAGAATTGAGCGAGCGGACTGCCGAAGAGGCGATTGCCGAACGCGTGGCTGATGGTGCACATCCACCGGAACTGAAGCCGGAGCTCGGCACGGCCTCGTCTGAGCAGGTCGCGAGCGCGCAGGCTGGTACCGACGCGATTGTGCCCCACGAGGTGCGCGGTGGGAGGAAATCGCGTGCAGGAGGTGATGACGGGGTGCCGCCGACGGCAAGGGGACCGGCTACGCCGAATGGGCGAGCCACGTCGGATAGGGCTGCCACGCCGAAGCAAAGTTCGGCTCCCCAAGACAAGTCGCAGACCCCGGCCGATCAATCCGAATTCTCGTACGTTCAGTTTCTACCTGAGCAGTTCCGCCGCAAGTTGAAGCCATTCCTTGGTGAAACGCTCGGCCGACTTATCGCGGACTATCGGTTGGGCGAGTTCAACGACAAGTTCGTGCTGGATCGCGACGGACTATGTGTGAGCTTCAAATACGCAGGGACACTCGGGGCTCCGTTGCCGGCGGTCATTGAGGAGTTGGACCATCTGAACATGCTCTACGTCGATCCGTCGAACCCGGGCAAGAAGCAGCACCACCGCAAACTGCCTGGCTCGGATAAAGACGTCCCGTGCCTCGTCCTGGCGTCACACGCCGTCCAGTATCTCGAGATCGTCCAATGATCATCAACTACCAGAACTTATTCCGGCCGACCTATGAAGCACGATCGGCGCTTGCGTGGGGCGTGTCGCTGGCCTCGATGACCGGTATCGCATTAGCGTCCGACGTGCACACGAACGCGTTCGTATGGATGGGCGCCGGTTCGGCTGCAATGTTGCTGTGGAGAGCGAAGCAAACGCAGAGCATCTGGAATTTCAAGGCCAATCTCGCGGGCAAGCCTTTCACGTTCCTGAAGGCCGATGTGGTTCGCGTGAACCTACCGAAGTTCGGGGACAACCTGTGGCTTGGCTGGGGCTATCGTTGGGAGCCCAGTCACACCCAACAGGCCACCGAGATCATGAAGCGCGACCTTGCAGCGGTGTACCCGCCGAAATGGTTTCTCAAGGCTCGTGGACTGAAGGGGCCGCAACTCGACCCCAAGAACGCGAAAGGGCTTCAGTGGATCCACGGACTCGAGGAAGAGGCCGACATGCTGATGCCGCTTTCGGCAATGCAGGGCCATACTGCTGTTCTTGCGACGACTGGTGCGATCAAGACAACCCTATATAGCCTGCTGGTTTACCAGCTCGCTCTGCGCGGGTACACGATTGTCATCATTGACCCTAAGGGGGATCACGATCTGAAGGAGATCGCGAAGAACGCCGGGATGCTGTCGGGCAGGCCGGAAAAGGTCATCACATTCCACCCGGCGTTTCCGTCCGAATCGGTCCGCATCGACACCCTCAAGAATTGGGATCGGGAGACACAGGTCGCGTCGCGGATATCTTCGCTGATCCCAAGCGATGGGGACGAGTCCTTCCGCTCGTTCGTGTGGATGCAGGTCAATCACGTCGCGCAGGCATTGATTTATACCGGGACACGGCCGTCGTGGTCTTCGTTGCTGGATGCTATCCAAAACCTCAACGGCGCGCAAAAGCTGTTGGAGAAGGCGCTGCGCATGTTCTTCCGGCAGAACGTGCCAGGGTGGGAAGCGCAGGTGGCGCCGGCTATAGCCAAGTTCAACAAGCCAGCCGAGAACAAGAAAGGCAGCGATATGGACGGCGCGTCTGCCGAGCTGCGCGCATACGTAGAATTCTTCGAATCGGAGATCCCTCTCAATGATCAGCCGCGACAGATCAAGGGCTTGATCAGTACAGTTCGATCGAACCGTGAATGGTTCGCGAAGATGATGGTGCTGCTGTTGCCGTTGCTCACGAAACTCACTGCGGGCGAGCTCGAAGGTCTTCTTAGCCCGGACTATGACGATATCGACGACCCGAGGCCGATATTCGATACGAAGAAGATCTTCGACGGTGGGTACATTTTCTATGCGGGTCTCGACTCGTTGAGTGATCCAGAAGTCGGTTCGTCGATCGCGGCGGCGCTTTTGTCCGACATGCAGGCTGTTGCGGGCGAACGATACAACTACGACAAAAACATCAAGGACAAGGCTCGCATCGTCGTTTTGATTGACGAGTGGGGTGATGTGATGTGTGAGCCTGTGATCCAGGCATTGAACAAAGGCCGAGGTGCGGGCTTGGACATCATCGCGTGCGGCCAAACGTTCGCGGACCTTGCGGACAAGCTCGGCTCCGAGGTGAAGGCCAAACGGATGATCGGCAACTTCAATAACCTAATCGCCGGTGCCACACAGGACAAAGACACCCAAGAAATCATCGCCGAAAAGATTGGTGAGACATACATCAAGAAGATTTCGCGGAGCCACGGACGCAATTCGAAGACCGAAGATCACGGCATCGAATTCGGCGGTTCGATCGGTGAAACGGTCTCCGAGGAATCGGCCGACCTATTCCCCATCACGCTGTTGAGCAAACTGCCAGACCTGCACTACCTGGCCGTTTGGAACCGCGGGACGGTTGTCAAGGGACGAATTCCGAAGCTCGTGTTGTGACGACTCGAAAACACTAAAACGGTTGAAAGAGAACTATGGAATCGCAGGTTATCAATTTGGCGGGTCGGGAGTTTCACCGCCGGACGAGGGGCGCTGTCGAGGTACCCGTGTCGAGCATCAGCAAACAGGGCGACGTGATTCTCTCGAGTGTCCTTCGTTCTACCGAGCGGAAGGCGGCAGCTAAGCCGATCTTCTTGCAGTGGCCAACATTGCAGCAGTCGGCGCTGAAGTTTTGCGAAATCCTGTCCGATCGCTACCCGGGCGCTGTTGATGCTCCGCTGGTGGAGGAGGCGATTCAGAGGGCGATTGAGCGTTTTGTGGAGGTCTACGAGACCTCACGGCGTAGCACGGATTCGATGGTCGCCTTCCTCGAATCTTTGGCGCTGTCCGCCGACGTTGCGATGGAGTACACCGTCGTTGGCTTTGACGAGACAGGGAACCGGCGCATATGGCCTCCGTTCGAGGAACCCATTGGCTCGTGGGCGAGGCGCCTTGGCCTTCAGAAAGTACGCTTTGTCCGAATTCCGCCGGCGGAGCCGGATGTGCGAGTTGGCAACCGCTTTCTGCTTTGCAGCCGGATCATGACGGCCAAGGATATCGGCCGGGTCAGCGAGTTGCCGAGCGGCCCGCTGGACAATCGAGCACCTGGGAGACAGTGATGAAGTGGGGATTGCATCTGAAGTTTTGGATTTTGGTGACGCTGGTGCTGATTCTCGCGGTGCCGGCGATCGTCTCGGTGCAGGATGGGTTGGATCGGATTTCGCGAGAGGTCGATATGACGAGAACGGTCTTCGGCGATGACATGACGAACAGCATCGTCGACCGGGCGAAGGCAGTATATGGAACCGCTTTCGTGAAGTCTGGGTTCATCGCGGACCTGAATAAAACACACTTTTCACAAGACGACTACCGAAAGGCGCATGCCTTGAGCGGTGCGCTCAAGCACGTCGGCGCCCTCACGAATTCCTACTTCGGTTCGATGGTGATCAATCTCTACGGCATGATCATTCGCTTGTTCATCGTGTGGCACTGGCTTGCCTTCGTCGGTCCTTTCCTGATCGCATGTGTGGTAGACGGCTACATGACCCGCGCGAAAAAGCTGGCGGAATTCGCGTACCAGAATCCCAGCGCGTTCTCGCTCGCTGCGCATGTGCTGCTCTGGATCATTTTCTTCCCAATCATGTATTTGGTCGCGCCGGTTCCGGTGACGCCACTTTTCGTCCCAATTTGGGCGCTAGTGATGGCCCTTCCGGTGGCGGTGTTGCTGTCGAACTCGCAACGGATCTTTGGTTCCTGACCGATTGGCGCGGAAACACCCCCGCTTTAGGTAGCGTTTCCGGGTAGTTCCTAACAGGAAGCGTCTGTAGATTGTCCATTGACTAAAAAGGGCGATGTGATGGCGCATCGTCTATACGAGGGCTGCGATGAGCGAGTTGAAGAGAGAAGGGCGGAGTAGCGGACGAACGAGTCTGCTTGAAATGGTCATGAATTGTCTGGGTGCGCTCCGTGAGTGGCTTGAGGACGTGACCGTGACGGACATCATGATCAACCGCCCGGACGACGTCTGGATTCAGCAGGGCGGGAGGAAGTCGCGCTGCGACGCGAAGATCTCCGCTGCACAGATCGAGGCGGCCATTACGCTTCTGGCGTCCAACTCGGGCATCCAGGTGAGCAATGAATCGGCAGACGCCATCGTGAGTACGAAGCTGCCGGGTTTTCGGGTGGAGGCAACGCTCCCGCCGGTCGCCGTCGATGGCCCCACCATCGCGTTCCGCCGTAACAACATGGTTGTGAAGGAGATGTCCGACTGGGTCCAGCAGGGTGCTTTACCTCAGGAGATCGCGGACCTGCTGATTGGTGCGGTTCGGCGTCGCCTCGGCGTCGCAATAGTCGGCGGTACGGGTTCGGGCAAGACGACGTTCGCGAACACGTTGCTGGGATGTTTCCCGCCCGACGACCGGATTATTACGATTGAGCAGGTTCCCGAGCTCGTAGTGAGGTTGCCGAACAACGTCCGGTTGCAGATCAACCCACAGCTCAAGGTTACGGCAAAGCGCCTGCTCGAAAGCGTGCTGCGGCAAAACCCCGACCGGATTGTGCTTGGTGAGGCCCGCGGCGCTGAAGCGAACGACCTTCTGCAAGCGGCCAACACGGGGCACGAGGGACCGTTGGTGACGCTGCACGCCAATAGCGGCGCGGAAGGCCTGACTCGCTTCGAGGACATGGTGGCGCAATCTGCCGACGCGCCGGATAGCCGGGAAGGTATTCAGGTACGGATTGCTAGTGCCTTCCAGGTGATGGTGTTCATGAAGTTGGTCGGCGACGACCGGATCGTGGCAGAAGTAGTAAAGGTCGACGGCTTTGATCGGCAGTCGAAAGAGTACAAAACCAGTCTCATCTATAGGAGTAGCAGATATGAAACGTTTGATGTCCCGGTTCTCGGCGGCGATCAAGGGGAGCTCGCCCGAGCAGCGTAGGGTCGTACTCGGGTCGTTGCTGGCAGTCGCCCTGATCTCGTCGTCGCAGGCCTTCGCGACGCTGACATTGCCGATCACCGGCATTTTGTGCGACTTCTTCAACCTGATGACGGGCCAGGTGGGCTACGCGATCTCGGGGATCATCGTGGTGATCCTCGGCATTATGTGGGCCGCTGGCGAAGTCAGTGGTTGGGTCGGTCGCGGCCTTGCGGTGATCGTCGGAATTTCGATTGCGTTGCAGGCAGCAACCTGGCTCGGCGCTATCCAGACCGACGGTGGCGGTACGGGCAGCGGCTGCTCGGGCGCGTAAAGGGGATGAGATGGATTACGAACCTCGAACGACAGTAATCCACTCTTCCCTGATGCGCATCAAGACGATCGCCGGGGTGGAAGAGCGTCTCGCAAAAGTCCACCTGGCGATCGCTATCGCGATGTTGGGAGTGTGGCGGATCTGGCTGTACCTCCCGTTTTGCGTGGCGGTACACCTGTTTCTGGTGTGGCTGACAAAGCGTGACGAAAGCATCTTCCTGATCTACACGCAGTACAGCCGGCAGTCCGACGTCTATGACCCTTGGGTACGGATCGATCGGAAGTCGAAAGTGAAACGGCCTCATGGCTTTGGGCGTGACATCCTATGTTGAGTATTAAGACAGTCCTCGGGTCGTACCTGAAATCGGTTAAGAGCTTTTCGGAACTCGTGCCGTGGATGGGTATGAACGCCGCAGATATGGTGTTCAACCTCGACGGGTCGATGATGGTCGTGTACGAGGTGGCGGGTATTGATGCCGAGGGCCGTCTCCCGATCGAAACGGACGGATTCGTCGAAAACTTCGAGCGAGCGCTCAAGGGGTTCGACGAACATATTCTGGTGTGGTCCATCATGGACCGTCGCAGGACGGAGTACTACCCTGACGCTGACTTCCCGTCGACGATTGGCAAGTTCCTCGATTTGTTGTGGAAGCAGCATCTGTTCGGTCAGAGGCAGTACGAAAACAGACACTACTTTGCGGTGGTCTATCGCAATCTGGGTGGTTCAGGCGGATTTTTCGATAAGCTGACCAATCACATGGATCGGCACAAGGTTGGCATGTTTAAAGCCTTGAGTGCGATTTTGTTTTCAGCCACTTCCGCGAAGAAAAACGCGGCGCTCGCGTTCGAGCAGTTCGACGCGCACGAAACTCACTTTCGCCAAATTCTCGAAGAATTCGAGACGACCGTGAATTCGCTCGGCTTCCGCCGCCTCCAGAGCAACGAACTGATGACATTCATGCATCAGCGCGTAAGCCCGCCGAACGATCATCATCGAGTGGCGATTCCGGATATTCCGGTGTACCTCAATACGTACTTGCCAGATTCGACGCTTCGCCGGAGAAAGAAGCATCTTGAGTTCGAGGGCGACGTGACGCGCTACGTCGGCGCCATGAGCGTGAAGAATTGGCCGAATGTCATCGCGCCTGGGGTGACCGATCCGCTGCTGCAAATCGACGGGGAAATCACGGTCAGCCAGTGTTTCGAATTTTGGGGAAACGAACGGGCGAAAAAGTACATACAGGCCACGCAGGACCACTTCATGGCGAGTACCAAGCGTTGGACAACGCACATGGTGGAGCAGTTGACGAAAACGGAGTCGGACAAGATCGACGCCGGCAAACTAGCACTGGCCGAGGATGCCTCGTCCGCGCTGGAAGATCTTACTGCGCTCGACCGTGCTTACGGGCACTACAACATGACCATTCTCTGCTACGGCGACACCGAAGAAGAGATGGAGCAGACGCTGAAGGACGTCGGCAGCACTATGCGCACCTCTGTTGGTGCGAAGGTTGTTCGAGAGCGGATGTATGCGCTATCGGCATTTACGGCAACGTTGCCAGGACAGTGGGCCAACATCGTTCGATGGGGCTTCATCAATGTTGGGAATCTCGCGGATCTCGCACAGCTTCGCGCGATCCGGACGGGCGATCGCCGCAATTCACACCTGTCGGGCCAATTGCAGCGGCCTATACCGGCGCTGGCGCTTTTGCCCACCGAGCACAACGTGCCATTCAACTACAACTTCCACCAAGGGGATTTGCCGCACTTCTTCGTGGTGGGCCCGTCGCGGTCGGGTAAGACAACGTTACTCAATTTCCTGATTTCGCAGTTCTTTAAGTATCACCCGTGCAATGTCCTGATTTTCGATAAGGACTATTCGTGCTACGTCGCATCTGGTCTTCAGGGCGCGAAGCATATCGATATGAACCCGAGCACGGGAAAGGCGCCTCGCATGAATCCTCTTCGCGTCGTGAACGATCCGACGAAGCGCGGATGGCTGATGCGCTGGCTACAACTGATCGTGACGCTTCGGCAATACGAGTGGAAGACCGAAGACGAACTCGACATGAACAAGGCGCTCAACATGTTGGCTGAGCAACCGCCGGAGAATTGGCGGCTCGCGAATCTGGCGGACTTTATGAGGGCGATTTCGCCCGCGTTGTACAAGGAATTGCAGCCTTGGCTCGAGGACGGCGGTACGTACCCGCATTTCGATAGCTCCGAAGACGACTTTAAGCTGTCGTCATTCACCGACGTTGAAATGGGTGGATTGCTCGAGGACGAAATTCTGGCACCAGTTTTCGTCGACTACGCGTTCTTTTGCATCGACGAGATGCTGGTCCTCGATCCGGAGCACGGCATCAAGCCGACCTTGATCTATCTCGAGGAGGTTTGGTATTTGTTGAAAAACAAAAAGCTCCGTGAGCGCTTTGACAACTGGCTGCGCACTCTCGCCAAGAAAAACGCAATAGTCGGTATGACTACGCAATCGTTGAAAGAAATCGCCGACAGCGACATCTTCACCACGATCATCGACAACATCCAGAACCGGATCTTCTTGCCGAACCCGAGTGTGATGGCCCACTTGGAGCTCTACCGCGACAAGTTCCAGCTGAACGATGAGCAGATTGAGCGGATCCGGACTGCGACGCGCAAGGTGCAGTACTACTTCGTCAATCCGGAAGGGATGTCGCGTATGGCGAACGTCCGCTTCCCGCCGGAGATGCTCGCGTGTCTGCGGTCGGATCATCTCGCGATCCAGAAGTACAAGGAGTTTCGCGCCAAGTTGGTGCCGGACTGGGAAGAGCAGTACATCGAGGAAATGGTGCGTCTGGGGGAGGTTGCAAAGAATGAATAAAGCCATCGCAGTGCTGTTGGCCATTGCATTCTCAAGTTCGTGCTACGCCGGCGGTATGCCGGTGTTTACCGGCGGGTTGGTGTTTGACCCGACCAACTTCTCGCAGAACATCATCAAAGCCGCACAGACCGCACAAAAGGTGGTCGTGGAAGGGCAAAGATATGCGTTGCAGCTCCAGCAGTACGAGATGCAGGTCAAGCAACTGGCGGCCATTAATCCGCAGCAGCTTGCGGCATTAGGTGGAGTGTCCGTCACAAACCTGACGGCGGTGAACAACTACGTTTCCAGCCTGCAGAACGTCGTCGGGGACCTGAATAATGTCTCGGCGGCGTTGAATAACCGCTTTACGGAGGCGCAGCTCTCTGGGCAGACGTGGTCGCAGTATCTGGCCTCTCAGCAAGCCGCGATCAAAGCGAAGGTTCAGTCAGCTCAGATTCGCGCGCAAAACGAGGCGGCCACGCTGCAATCGGTGCAGAACGATTATGCGTTGGCGGCGCAGTGGCAGGCGCGTATTCCGGCAACCATGGGAACTAACGAGGACGTGCAACTGCTGGACGCCCAGATGAACCGGGTCCTCATGCAAAACTCACAGATCATCAAAATGCTGGCCGAAAAGAACGGAGTTATGAAGGCGAATGACGAGGCCGACGAACTGGGCAGAAGGAATCAAGATGCAGCGGCGCGGAGCGTATTTAACGGCGCCATTCAACAGGACAACCAGAGTGGGCAGTCGTTGATCAACGGTCTGCAGTAGTTATCCTACGACACGAGAGGAAAGAGCGATGAAAAAGATTATTGGTGCAGTGCTGCTTATGCTCGCTTCGAAGGCGTCGTTTGCGCAGTACATCGTCTTCGACCCGACGAACTATGCTCAAAACCTGACGACCGCGGCTCAGGCGGTCCAGTCGGTACTCAAGGAGGCCCAGCAGTACTCCACCCAACTCCTGCAGTACGAAAACGAAGTTAAGCAACTCGCATCGATTGGGCCGGAGGCGTTGAACACGTTGAAAAACGTTAGCAACGTCAATCTAAACAATATCAATGGCTACATTTATTCGCTGAATTCGCTGTACGGCAACCTGTCAGGTATGTCGAATCAGATCTCGACGCAGTTCTCGGCCGCCCAGCTGAGCAACATGACGTGGGATCAATACATGGCGAAGCAGAAGCAGGATATCCAGAACGGTATCGGAGCTGCGCAGATTCGAGCACAGAATGAGGCGAATACGCTTAGCTCCATCCAGCAGGACTACGCGATGGCGCAGCAGTGGCAGTCCCAGATCCCGACGACGTCGGGTATCCACGAGTCGATGCAACTGATGAACCAGCAGATGAATCGCGTGGTCATGCAGAACGCCCAGTTGATGCAGCAACTGCAGGCGACGAACGGCAGCGCGAAGGCGATGGACGACATGAACAAAGCTATTGCTAAACAGCGGAACAATGACGCGCTCCAGTCGATTGACCAGACCATCAGCACCGACAACGGAAACATGACCTCGCTGGTCAACGGATTGAAATAGTACTCCCGACTGCGAGTTACAGCGGATCAGCCGTTGCGTGAAGTGCATCTAAGGAAGCCGGTATGTTAAGTGTGAGTATGCAATTTTCCTGGAAACGTCTGACCGATCGGGCGCGAATATTGGACCTGCTTTCGGTCGTGGCGTTTATTGCGTGCATGCTTTTCTCGCTCTCGGCTTTCGCGCAGAGCTCGGGCTCGTCGGGAATCTCGATATCCGCGGCCGACTCGGGTTTCGTCTCGCAGGTGACGTCGGATCTGAATCAACTGGAAAGCACGATTCAGTCGAACTTTAGTAGCATGAGCGGTACGCTGGCCGCGGATGGTACCGAGCTCGAGTGGGCGCTCTTTAGCGTGATGTTCGTGTGGACGGCAATCACGGGAATGCTGAAAGGGGAGTCACTGGGGGAGGTGTTCGCGCAGATCATCATCCAGATCCTTATGCTTGGGATCGTGATGGCGTGCCTGAACTCGAGTTCACAGAACGCCCTTACCCAAACTTTCACGACCATTGCGAACCAGTTTGGCGCTGGTACGAACCTGTCGGGGGGGGTCAAGAGTTTCTTCACCGCTATCTCGAGCCTTTGGACTAGCTCCGGAGGTAGTTCGACGTCTTCGAGCTCCAGCGGGAGCAACTGGTTCTCGTCGCTGTTTCATACGATTGGCGATTTCGACCTTGGGTCGATCCTCGCTGGTCTCGCAATTGTGATTCTGAAGTTGGCGACAACGGTGATTGTGGCGGGTGCCGCGGCGCTATGGGCAGGGAATTACATCTTGTCGCAGATGAAGGTGTACATCGGTCTGGCGGTTGCGCCCGTGATGGTGCCGTGGCTTCTCATGCCGTACACCACCTTCCTGTTCGATGGGTGGTTGAAGTACATGATCGGCGCCGGCATGATGCAGATCGTCGGTGCGATCATGATCAAGATGACCAATACCTTGATGACCACTATGACGACGGTTGCCCAGGGGGCGACGGCGACGAACGTCATCCTGTACGTGGTCCTAGTCGTACTCGCTTTGGTGATCGCGTACATGATGTCAGAGATTAACGGTATTGCGATGGGACTGCTCGGAGGTGGCTCCCGAGTTGGTATGGGCTTCAGCGCATGGACCAGCGTGAAAAACTGGGGGCCGCACCGTGGGCTCGGACTTGCTGCCGGGCGCTCTGCCGGACTCGCAGGCAAAGGCGCGCGTGCAGTTGGCCAAGGCGCCAAGTCGGCTGGACAGGCTGCGCTCAACCGCATTCGGGGCGGCGGTGGCGGGGTACGAGGCGGCGGCGGTGGTGGCGGGGGGGCGAGGAATACGATGGCTTCTAGCGGCGGAGTTCGGGCAACCATGGCCCAGGCCCGCAGTGGCGGCTCATCCAGGCCTTAACACGTCGTTCTATTGATAGGAAAGTGAAAGGAGGCTTATGAGCACCACCGACGCTGAAGGTCGCGACGGCCAGGCGAAGAGGTCGTTCAAGGAAGCGTTTGTGGATACGCTTCACATGCTTCGCGCTGGGCCCGATACTGAGGAGGAGTGGGACGCGCGAGAAACGGAGTTGCACGCTATGGTGCGCGAGTCCGTCCCCAGTGCGATCGGCGTGACGCTCGCACGGACGCTCATTGAGCAACCGCTTGTGTTCGTTGTAGGTGTCGGTGGGTTGCTCCTCTGGGTCGCTTTGGAAGCCGTGCCCTTCGTCTACCGTCTTTTCACCTAGCAGCCGCGGGGGCTTGTTTCCGGATCTCCTTCACGTACATTAGGGGGTAAGGAGATCGGAAACATGACCACGCTCTACCGTACCATTCTTTTTGCCGCGCTCGCCTGCTATGGCTGGTACTACAACACCAGTCTGAATGTGGACGGTCCGTCGAGCGGCACTCAAGCACACGTCGGCTTGACGCATTCGTCCGTGAATGGAGGCGAGTGATGAACGGCTATTACCGGCGCTCGAACCCTCTCGATACGCTCCTTGGCGTTGCTGTGATTGCGCTGCTGGCATTTGCGGCGCTGTCGCTGATCGCATGGGCCTGGGAAACGTGGCAGCTGCTCACGTCGAATCAATCAGCGCATGACGTCGTTCTTTACGGCCGGGTGGCGTCGATTGTCATTGCGATCTTGGGACTCGCGGCTATCCGATTCCGCTCGGTCGCCTACCTTGCAATCACCGTTTTTGCGTTCAGTTGGCTGGCGCTGCGCTCGGGACAGGCAGGCGTTGGAGAGTTCTGGGGCTTCGCTGGCTTTCTGCCAATCCTCGCGGGTTACCCGTGGCTGGCCCGGAAGTTCCCGGAGGTGGCCGATGGTCGCGAACGCGCGCTCGCCGTGAACAATACGCAAGAAACTGGCTCGGCGCCGCTTCCGCATCTTCCGGTTTCGACGCCGCGTAAGACCCTCGACTCGCTCGTGGGCATGGAGGATCTGAAAGATCGTCTTCGTGCCGCAGTGTCGGACATTCTGGCGAAGCGGGTTGAGGGCGAGGAGCCGCGCAACGGCATTCTCCTGCACGGTGAGCCGGGGAACGGTAAGACGGAATTTGCCGAGTGTCTTGCGGGCGAATTCAAGCTTCCGCTGATCAAGCTGCGCAACAGCGATGTCGCCAGCCGTTGGAAGAACCAGACGACGGAGAGCATTGTTCAGGCGTTTGCTGACGCCAAGGCGCACGCCCCCTGCATGCTCTTCATCGACGAAGCAGAGAGCCTGCTCGCCGATCGTGCTGGGATGGCCGACTCCGGCGGCGAGGAGGGGAAGATGACGACGGCGCTACTGACTGAGCTGGTTGATATTCGTGCGCATCGAGTCGTGGTGGTTGCGGCAACGAACTATCTGGAGAAGATCGACGGCGCGGGTGCGCGTGAAGGACGATTCGATTTCAAAATCGAGGTGCCGACACCGGATGAACCGGCGCGCCTCGCTCTTCTGCGCGCGGCGCTGAAGCGTCACGTGCCGTACGCCGAGATTTCGCCCAGCGCAGTCGAGCGCGCAGCCAAGCGGTGGGTCGGGTACTCCAGCAAGCGCATTCAGTCGGTCGGTGAGCAAATGCGGGAGATGAAGCGCACGACGAACCGGAACTGCTTCGAGTTCGACGATCTGATGGCGGCGATGCGAGCTCTTCAAGGCCGTGCCGGGAAAATACCGGAGAACACGAAGCGGCTGGACGAGATCATCCTCCCGGCGGCGTCGAGCAAGCGTTTGAGGGCCATCGCTACTCGGATGCTGAAAGTTGGTCAGATCGAGGAGTTGGGAGGCAAGGCGCCGACCGGCATCGTCTTCTATGGCCCTCCGGGGACGGGCAAGACCGAGGCAGCCCGGGCTTTGGCAAAGGAAACGGGCTGGGCATTCCTCCAGACGACCGGGAGTGCGCTTATGGCTGACCCATCATCGTGGGACAAGCTCATGCGCGAAGCGAAGGATATTCGCCCGGTAATCGTCTTTCTCGACGAGGCAGACGACATCCTCCGGAATCGTCAGATGTCCAACGTCACGGCTCTAACCAACAAGATTCTGGTCTCGATGGACGGAGCCGCCGGCAAAACTCCAGATGTCGTCTTCGTCGCCGGCACGAACTTTATTGACGATATCGACGAGGCAGCGATGCGCGGAGGCCGCTTTACGGAGAAGGTGCGCTTCGATCTGCCCGATGAGGCGGGCGTCGAGAAGTACGTTTCTGGCTGGCTGGAAAAGCGAGGCATCGAGCCGATGAACAGCTTTGTGGTGCGTGTGGTGGACGCCCTAAAGGGGCAGTCGATCGCGAACGTCGATGCCATCCTTCAAGAGGCAGTAAATCAGTGCGCCGTGCGGATGTTGGACGGTGAGGAGGCCAGCCTTACGGTAGACGACATCGTTGAGGCGCGGGAAACCATCTCTCGGAACTGATCGAGATATCGCAGAGTCGGGGCAGTCCTTGTTTGACAAGGCCTGCCCTTTCCTATTTTTGGGCCTGCGGGTGAGGGACATCGCGGACGCGTTCGGGTAGATACGGTCCGCTCGGGGAAAGAGCCCCTTCTTAGGCATTGTTTTCGCATGGTTGACCCGTAAGCCCCCATGTTTTACTTCCTACTAAGAAATCTCGGAGTGGGGAGCATGCGATTCAATCGGAAGGAAAAGCCAGTCGACGTACTAATGGCGGGGAACGCTGGGCCGATTACGGCATACGACAAAGCCAAGCGCGAATTCTTCGAAATCATCGGCACAAGTCAGGCAAACGCGGCGCGGTGGTTCATCATCGCGGTGGTGATGGGCTTTGGGCTGATCGTTATGGCGGCGGACTTCTATCGTCTGCTGCCTCTGAAGACGATCGTGCCATGGATGGTACAGGCACAGGCCGATGGTGCGATTGCTAATGGTGGCGCTGTTTCTGCTGTGCAATTCACGCCGAATCGCAACATGCGTTCCTACTTCCTGCGGCATTGGGCGGAAAAAGCACTCACCATTGACCAGTACACGTCGCAGAAAGATCTGAAGGCGGCTCAGGCGCTCTGTCGAGGTGCGGCCGTCGGCGAGTTTGCCCAGATGATGAAGGACGACAATCCCTTCGGCAAACTGGCGCTCAATGCCCAATACACGCGTGTCGTGCACGTTAAGAGCGTCGACCCGGGCGAGAACGGCGTCGGCTTCATCTTCTTGACGACTGTGGCCGGCGGCGGTACGGGCGATCCGGATACGAAACAATATCGGATCACGGTCCACTATGCGATTTCCCCTCCGAAGACCGAGGAGGAGATTGCCAGCAACCCGGTCGGCCTCTATATCACCCACTTCGCCCGCGTCGAGGACTTTTAATGATGTCGTTCTTTGTGAGAATTCTCGCCGGGATTCTGTTCCTCGCGGGTCCCCTGTTCGCGCATGCGGAATTGATCGCAACACCACTGCCGGGCGATACCCGACTCGTTCGCTTCGATTTCGATCCGAACAATACCTATCAGATCCTCACGCGCCCGAAGGCAGTCACCGATATTCAGCTGGAGGCCGGCGAGGTTGTGAAGGGCGTGGCCCTCGGCGATTCCTTCTCGTGGGATTGCGAAACAAGCGTTCCCGGGCACATCTTTATTCGCCCGAAGTACGACGACGTCGTTACTTCCGGGACGGTCGTGACGGACCACAGAACGTATCAACTCATGCTGCGCTCGACGGAATCGGACGTCGGCAAGTGGTACCAGCGTGTTACGTGGGGATACCCGGGCACGTCGATGTTGCAACCACTTTCGACGGCTGCGACGGCAGCGGCATCTGGCGTCGGCCCCGCAACGAGCGATCCGCTGACTCGCGGAGTCGATGTTGAGCAGTTGAACTTCGACTATCGGATCAGCGGCAATGCGCCGTTCAAGCCGGTGCAGGTGATCGATAACGGCACCTTCACCTGGATTCAGATGCCGGCGAATATCCAGGATTGGCCGGCGGTGTTCTGGGTCACGCCAGATAACCGTTATGCGGCCCTCGATCCAGTCGTTGACGGGAAGTATCTGAAGGTCACGAAGGTCATGCACAAATTCCTGCTGAAGATCGGCAAGGAAGAAGTCGAGATCACGAACAATAAGGTCACTCAATGACCAACAAGTCGATCATTGATCCGGAATCCAACGACGGAGGCCTGCCCAAGAAGAACATGCACTGGAAGATCGTGCTGCTTCTTGCTGGTGTCGTCCTCGTTGCGGCTTATATCAAGTTTGGCGGAAAGAGCGTGAACCGCCATCAGTTCAATCCAACACCGCCACACGCTGCCGAGCTTGGCCCGGCGGCGGATCCGTCGTCTATCGACAAGGACAAGCAAGCGGCCGAACAGAACGTACAGCTTGAGAAGGTTCAGGAAGCGAAGCAGAAAGCGGATGCCGTGAAGAAGCAGCAAGAACTACTCGCTGCCCAATCGGCGAATAGTGGCCGCATGGGAGTAGCGCCGGCCGAGACGCCAGCCGCTTCGTCGACGGTGGGATTGCCTCCGTCGGGCGCGTTGCCGCCGTTACCGCCGGCGATGGCGAGCAAAGGCGTTGGCGGGGGGCGGAGCGTGGCTGACCCCGACCGGGAATCCATGATCAGAAACTCGCCAGTCTTAGTGAAGTCGAATTCCGCTCAGCCGGCAAGTGCTCAGTCAAATACGCCGCCGGGCTACGTGCCGCCGCAGATGACCGATTTGCAGCGCAGTGAACTCGCAAGCGCATCAGACATGAGCAGCATTCTGAAGAACATGCCGGGCGCACAAGGTGGCAACGCCCCCGGTGCCGGCGCCACGGCGAATGCACAGTGGCTGTCCGACTATAACTCCAAGCTGTCTGACCATTCAGCACAGACGGCCTATGCGCCGCCGGCGAAGTACTACGTGCGGAGCAACACGCTCATTCAAGCGGTGACGACGCGCATGATCGATAGCGACCTCTCTGGCCCCATCGAAATGCGGGTCGTTAGCGATGTGTACGACTCGGTGACCGGAACGCAGATCATGATCCCGGCTGGCTCTACGATCAGCGGGGGGAATAACGGGGATGTCCGGCTCGGTCAGTCCCGAATCGAGGCTGCCGTGGGACGGATTTGTCGGCCCGATGGCATTTGCGTGGATGCGCCGGGTTCGCAGGGAGCGGATTCGGGTGGTGCAACGGGTCTAAGTGGCGACGTGAACAACCATATCCTGCAGATCTTCGCGACCGCGATTATTCCTGCGGCGATCGCATATGCGACTACGCCGAGTAATAGCGGGAACGGCAACGTCTATGCCGGGGGGAGCTCACCGATAAACGCCGCAGGTCAGATCATGGTTCAGACGTCGCAAACGGTATTGAACCGCTACAACAACGTCCCGCCGACGATTACTGTTCCGCCCGGGTCACCCGTGAGCATCGTTATCGGGAAAGACCTCGTGCTGCCGCCATACCATAGGTGAGACCGTGAAACTCAGTTTGAAATCTTTTGCCCAACTGCGCATCATCGCTGTCGCTCTTTCGGGTCTTGCCGTGACCGCGTGTGCCACGGCGCCGCTGCCGGCAGCATCTGATCGCAGCTACGACTTCGCGTATCGAGCGACAGGTGGAGCGGGTGTTCGACCAAGTCAAGTGTTCGACGACGGCACGAAGACCTACTTCCAGTTCCCTGTGGGGAAAACCGCTCCGGTGATCCAACTCGACGATGGCGGAGCGCGCAGGCTGCTGGAGCCGAATCAGGAGGGCATTTACTACACCGTGCCGTTTGTAGCGAATCGCTTCGTGTTCCAACGCGGCCAGGAAACAGGCGTCGCAGAATACAACGGTGCGAAACCGCACGTCGTTGATATGTCTCACGTGAACGAACCGGGGACGGTGCCAGCATCGAACGTCGACGCGGAGGGCCTTTACGCGGTGACGCAGCGGAACCGCCCGGTGTACTTGCGTCAGACGATTCAGGCGAACAGCTACGCAACACCGGTAGTGGGCGACAACGCGTCGTGGGCGACTGAGCTTCCGACAGAAGACAAGTTCGACGTGCAGTTCAAGCGCGGCAGCTCGACCCTGTTGGTGCCAAAGCGTGCCGCGGCCTCGGAGATTCTTTCGAGTGCAAAGCGCGCAAGTCGGGTGGTCATCATGGGACGTGACGATGACAGCATGATGGAAACGCTTGCTGTGAAGCGTGCTGGCGCAGTGCGCGACTGGCTCGTGAAGAATGGCGTCCCCTCGAATGTGATCAATGTGACGGCAGATACGTCGGGCGCGGATGGGCTTGACGCGGAGATCCGCGTCTACAGCAAGCCGGCGCAAGTCGCAGTGAACTACGCATCGCCGGATTCCCCCGCATTCAAAGCAGACGCGATCCAGGCGGATGTTCAGTCGGGAGCGATCTCACGCGAGGAAGGGGCTCGTCGTCTTGCTGCACTCGCTGGCTACGGGGAGCGGTCCGATGGAGATCACTCTATAGCGAACGGTGGAATCTCGCTTCGTGCAACCTTGGCTGTGTTCGCCGAGAAAGAGCACTATCAGCTGACGTGGGGCGTCGGTGTCGCAGACAAGAAGATCGTTGTGCCGGCGGTTGACCGTGAACCGAATTTTGATGCCAAGTTGGCCGATCTGGGCAAGGCGGGCGCTGCCGCGTGCAATCTCGGCGTCGACAAGGACGCGAGGATGATCTACGCGGAGCCGGACCTCAGCGGCCTAGTCCAAATCAACGCCAAAGCTGGAATCAAGACTCTTAGCGAGGCGAATGCTCTGTTGACGGTGAAGCTGCTGGCTTCTCCTAAAACGATGTATGTCGTCGATCGCGTCGACGACTCAGACATCTCCGTGAATTGGCAGGATGCGACGACATTCACGGTGCCCGTGCGGGAGAAGATGGCACTCACCTTGGACGGCAAGACACTGGATCTGACACACGTGGGCGACAGCCGCTACGTGGTCGCGCTTCAACCCTCAGCCGGGACTACGACCAAATGAAGAAACTGACTTTAATGCGGCTCGGGGCCGTTGTGGCGCTCGCTTTAGTTGTGCCGTTCGCTTCGGCTCAAGCACACAAGAACCAGGCGTTCGTGGCTTCTATGACTGCGCCGGCAGTCACGGCTCCTGCCTCGCCGGCCGTAGCCGCTGCAACGCCCGCTGCGGGCAGCGGCACCGCGGTTACTAGCGTTGTGGTCGGGGGCTCTGAGGCTGACACCGGCGCGTCGAGTGGCCGTGACTTCGCTGTCCGGACCAGTGATGTCAACTTCCGGCAGATGATCGCCCGCTGGGCAAAAGAGGCGGGGTGGAACTCGGAATGGGCTGTCGAAGGGGATATCAACGTTGCTGGTGAGTACACGTGGCACGACACCGATTTCGTGACCGCGGTTCGATCAACGCTGCGCGCGACAGAAGGCGGTGAAACTCCGGTGCATGGATGCTACTACTCTAATAACTGGGTGCGAGTCGTGCCGCTGACGACGCCATGCAGAAAACAGTGAATCCCTATTCCGCAGCATGAAGCTGCCAGAAGGCGCCGCAGGGCGCCTTTTTTTTACGGGCCGACGACGTCTCTGTTCTTGCGTGAAAGGTGGCCGCCATAGGCGCTGTTTCTCGATAGTTCGATGGATTGGCGCATGTTTTACTGGCAACTACGAAGAGGTAGGTTGGACGCGTCCGATGGGTCACCCCCAGAGGGGCTTCAGCGTCGCACCGACCTCGTAAGCCTCCCACTGTTCGACGAGACAGACGTTATTCAAGGTAGACCGATGACCCGTAATTTCAAGACATTTGTCCTTCTCCCGCTCGTGGCTGCCTTGACGCTGTCCGGCTGCGTTTCGCCAACGCTCGAGCGTCAAACGAAGGGTGCGGTCCAGGATGCGACGACGGCGCAGGAGAGCGGCCGACAGCAACTGATCGATCAGATTACCAATGGTCGAAAGGTTCGTGAGCGCGACGAGATGGTCGATGCGCCGTTCCTCGCGGGCAAGACGGTCGCTTTGAGTCGTGACGTGACTCTTCCGCCGGCGCTCCAGGCGAATGTCAAGACTGACATCATGTTTCCGGGGCGTCGGGTTTCGCTGCCGGTTGCCGCGGAGCGGATTACGCTGGCGACCGGTATTCCGGTGAAAATCGACAACGACGTGTACCTGCCTGCGACCGCGCTCCTGCCTCGTAGTCAGGTAAGCGAGGATACAAAAAATACGGTGCTCGGCCAGAGTGGCTCAGCTCCTGGTGCCATGGCGGCCGGTGCAGCAAGGGGTGGCGTGCTCCCACCGATCCCGGGCGCTTCGGATGGACTGAGCGGCGTGCAGGGATACTCCGGCGCGGCGGCTATCGAGACGCCGATGGACGTCCAGTTCGAGCCGGGGCAGATGCCGCTATCGCGGACGCTTGATCTGATCGCAACGCGACTCGGCATAAACTGGGAGTATGACGACCAGAAGGGTGTCATCCGCTTCTATCGTATGGTTACGAAGACGTGGCTGCTTCCGATCAAGCCTGGATCGATGTCGTACACCACGGCGTTCTCCGGCTCGACGAGTCAGACGAACAATTCGAACGCGCTGAACACGCAGGGCCAGCAACAGGACACGCCTGTCAAGAGCGAAGCGCAGAACATCAGTGAGATCAACGCGATCAAGTCGTCGATACAGACGATTATGACTCGAGCGGGCGCAATATCGGCCGACCCGGCGATCGGTTCGATCACGCTGACCGATACGAAAGACGCGGTCGACAAGGCCGATAGCATCATGAAGTTCGAGACCAACGTCTTGTCGAAGATGGTGTTGGTCCGTCTGCAGATGATCCAAGTAACAACGAACGACAACGGCCAGGCAGGTGTCAACTGGAACGCCGTGATGACGAAGGCGCTGGAGAGTATTCCGGGCTTTCAGTTGTCATCGATCTCGCCAGTTTCGCTCATTGGCCAAAGCGGTGTCGACAACGCCGGACAGATCGGCCTAAACATCACGAGCGGTGCTTTCAAGGGAACCAGCGCAATCATCCAGGCACTGGCGGAAATCGGACGGGTGTCGACAACGACGGAAATACCACTGTCCATCCAGAACCGCCATGGGCTGTATTACAACGTGCGATCGACGTTTTCGTACGTTTCCGCGACTACGCCCGCGACGGCGACTTCGGGCGGGACGGGCGGTGTCCCTGGTATCACGACATCGCAGGATCAGGTCGGCTTCAAGCTGATGCTTTATCCGAGCGTTACGCCACGCAATTCGATCGATCTGACGATCTCCATCGATCAATCGACGCTCCTATCCTTGCAGACCTTCACGTCGGGCTCGGGGTCGAGTGCACAGTCAGTGCAGTTGCCGAACACAAACGGTGAGGGGGCGACCATCGATGCCATTGTTCACAACGGTGGCACGCTGATTCTCACCGGTTTCGAGCAGAAGCAGAACCAGTACGACAGACGCTCGATGGGCCCGAGTGTGCCGCTTATCGCCGGCGGATCGGAGACGGCGCAAGGTCAGCGAACGACCACCATCATCATTCTCTCGGCCGCGGTACAGGACGCTGATTCATGATCATCGATGTCAACGGCAAGAAGATTGCGTTCGGGCTTTCGTGGAAAAGCCTCGTCGGCGGAGGTAATCCCGAGTCGATGGCGGTCTCACGGGCACGGGCCGACAAGTCGGCGCTGATATGGACGGATGCTGAATCCTTTCAGGTGGGTCTGTTGCCGGCAGCAGATCTGAGCGAGAAGGATGCGGCAAGCCTTAATCAGCCTGTCTACGCCGCAGCTAGGATTCTCACGCGCATTGACGGGCTCAAGAAGAACGTCCTGATGGTGTTGAACCAGCCGGGCGGCGCAGGGACGTTCATTCTCGTCGGTATCCACAAGGGCAAGCCCAAGGACCGCTTCGACCTGGTTGGGATTTCCGGAGAGGTCCTTAGCCAGAAGATCGCAGAGTATCGTGAGTTGGTCCGAAACGAGCCGTTCGATCTGATAGGCGACATCAGAGCTCTGGACGGCATCTACCCGACGCCGATCGGCATCCTTGCTGACAACGTTGCCGAATACTGTGCTCTGCATAGGCCGAAGTCGCAGGTTCCGCTCCGAAAGATGGGCATCGCAGCGGGAATCGTCTTGGCGTGCTTTTTGATAGCAAAAGTCGGAGCGCCGGTGGCCATGAAGAAGTGGCGTGAGCATCATCAGCAACAGATGCCTGATCCGCAGAAGCTATACGACGACGCGATCAAGGAGGTCCGAACGAAACCCGTGCTGCCAGCTACCGAACTGGGTCCGTGGTACGCGTGGTTTCGCGCTTTGCCGTGGGACATCGGCGGCTGGAATCTCTCGGCTGTGTCGTGTTCGTTCACCCCGTCCGGGGCGATGTTCTGCGCGCTGGATTACAAGCGCGCCCTCGTGCAGGCGACTTACAAGACGTTCATTGCAGCACTGCCTCCGCAGTGGGCACAGTCCTTTCGTCTCGATCAAGACGTGGTCCATATCCAGACTCAGTCGCCTGTTGGCCGAGTAGGCCGTGTTGCGCAGTACATGGATAGCGCTCCTGCGGCAAGTGACGTGACGTACAACTTTCAATCGCAGTTGCAAAGCTATCAGGTGACGGGGAAATACACGTTGTCGGCGTTCACTCTTTTTGGCGCAGATGGAATTGATCCGAGCGCGCTGCACAACACATATCGCGCGGCCGCGTGGACGATGGACGGCCCAATGCGGAATTTCCAGTTGCTGGCGAAGTTCCCTCCGTACGCGCTTGTCTCAGGTATCAACGTTCAGGTGCAGTCGGATCCGCAATCGTCGATCGATAACTCCATGTTCAAGGCAACGGTCAAGGGCCAAGTGTTGGTCAAAGGATAAGAGATGAAGCGTGTGCAAGCATTTGCGGGGTTGGTTCTTTTGATGACGTTCGGGGTCACGCGTGCAGAGACGCCGAGCGTCGGTGATTTGATCGATGCGGAGGCGACGCGAACGCTACATCAAATGACCAACGACGACAAGAGTTCGGCCGGCGGCGGACCACTCCCGGGTGGTGCGGCCATGGCGGGACCGGCGGCGCCTTTGCCCGCGGTGCCCGCTCCGGCCGACGAGAAGCCGAAGCATCCGGATGGTCTTTTCGCACGATTCGGTGTGGTGCCCAATCTTTCCGGGTATTTGATGTGGAACAACGCTGTATATCAGGTATCGGTCGGCAAGAAGATCAAGGGCTGGACTGTCGTCGCGATCAACGCGGACGGTGTGGATCTCCGCTCTGGCAAGGGCGCAATCAAGCACTTTGACTCCTTGGTTGACTCGGGCTTTGACGGCGACGACGGCGCGAGCGCGGCCCAGACTCAGCCACGGAACACGGTCGGGATGCCTCAGACTTCGATGCCGCCTGGCTTGTCGCCGATGCTTGGTGCACGCCCAACTGCTACTGCGGGGGTACGATAATGCTCGGCAAATTGCTTGGTAGAGAAGAGCCGGCGATCTCGCAGCGCGAGGCTGGTCGCGCCAATGGGCAGTCGAGCTGGGTGCCTCCGGGAACCGGTGCAGCGCCCAGCTTTCCGCTCTCGTCGCCGGCTCCAGCTTTGCCCTCGACTGATTCGGAGCCCGCGGCAGGGGTTGTCGAGCGAACTCCGTCGAGCGACGACGTTGATGTGATCACGAGCGCTGATTCCCTGCCACTGTTCACGCGAAAGATGTATGACGACGATCTCGTCCGCATGCCGCCGTCGATCCGGCAAAAGGTTTGTCCTGTTGAGGTGACCGCGCCCGGCGCGGAAGGGAACAAGCGCGGAAAATTTGCGGTCATCTGCACTGCCGATTTCGTTGCTGACGACTACGTCGAAGAGCTAATCAAGCATCTCTCGCTCAAATGGGATTTCACACAGGACGGCTATCACGTCGCGTCCGACCAGATCCTGATCGACCTAGCTCGAGACCGGGTCATGGAAAACCGTCGTCGGAAAAAGCAAAGCATTTCGCTCGAGCAGAAGAACGCAAACGTGCTCTACCGTCAGTTCGAACTGATGGCGGAGTTTGCGATTGCGAACGAGGCGTCGGACATCCATATCGACATGAATCGGCGGCAAAGGCAGTCACAAGTTCAGTTTCGAATCCACGGCAAACTGGTTCATCCCCCTGAGTTTCTTATCGAAACGGATACGCTGCTGGATATGGTTGCGTACTTGTACAACAACAAGTCGCAAAATGGCTCGCAGAACTCGTATAACGAGAACATGCCGCAGCAATGCCAGCTCCAGCTCCGCATTAAAGGCCGGGATCTCCTGTTCCGATGGGCTTCGGGTCGTACCGCGCTGGGCAGCATCGTTGTGTTGCGTGTGCTCTTCCAGGACGACATGCAGAGCATCAAGTCGCTGGGGGAATTGGGCTACTTCCCGCAACAATGCAAGATGTGGACGAACGCGATCAGTCGCCACAAGGGCGGTATTTCGGTGGCGGGGATCGTGGGTTCGGGCAAGTCCACCACCATGCAGACCAACATGGCCAGCTTGCCGATGACGATGGCGAAGTACTCGGTCGAAGATCCAGTTGAATACCTGATCCCGGGCGTTCGCCAGTTCAACGTGTCCCGCTCGCTGACCGATACCGAAGAAGACTCGTTCATCGCGTGGAAGCGGCAGCTTAAGCGGATGGACCCGAGCGCGGTGCTCATCGGCGAGTGTCGAGATCTCGATAGTGCATCGATGTTCCGGGACATCGTTGAATCCGGCCACCTCGGCTTCACGACCGTTCACGCGCCGTCGCATCTGGGCAGTATTGATCGCTTTTGTTCGAACGAACTGGGTATTCCGCGCGAAGTGATGGCTACTCCGGGCTTCATGAACCTGCTCGTGTATCAGGCGCTTGTGCCAATCAACTGCGAGTGCTGCAAGGATTTTCCGGCTCGACTCCACGCAGATGCCGCGTATCTCAAGCGTATCGAGCGCCTGTTTGATCTTGACGTCGACGGGATCTATCTGACGAACAAGGCCGGTTGCCCGAAGTGCAGCAAGCCGGGTTTGGTTGAACTCAACGGCATTGCCGGCCGGAAGGTGGTCGCCGAAATGCTCGAGCTTGACACGTACATGCTCGAGATGATCCGCGCTCACAAGAACATCGATCTCATCAAATACGTCAACAAGCTCCGGACGTCGAAATTCTCCGAGGAAGATTCGCTTGGGAAGTCGGCTATGGAAGTGGCGATGTATCGGTGCTCGCAAGGGCAAGTGTCGCCGTTTGAGATCGAGGAGAAGTTCGGTACGTTTGAGCAATACGAGAACGAACAGAAGCGTTTCGGGCTTGGAAAGTACGCAACTGAGCATAGCGAGCGATTTGGTACTGCGTCAGCTCCGCGCTGAATCAAGCCTATTTCAATGGGACGAAGAGATGAAATCGTTACTGGGACGCTTGCCGTTCGGTGGTTCGCCGAGCCACGACAATCCCACCGCGGGGAAGGGGCTGTTTCTTGCGATCTGGGAGTTCAAGCATAAGCGGGGGGAGTTCTACGGCGACCTCGCCGGCATGATGGAGGCGCAACCGGGTAAGAACATCCGTGAGTTGCTCGAGCCGTACGTCGACCGCCATGCAAGCCAGCCGGAGGGGAAGCTTGCTGCCCATTGGCTTCAGAGGATGGACGAGGACGTGGCGACCTTCTCGGACGCGATGATTGGTACTGTGCCGTCGGAGGATCTCACAGTCTTATCGTTTTCTGAGCGAGCGGGGGATTTGAAGGTCGGCCTGCAGCAGCTGTCGGAAAACATTCTCGGAATGGAGGATGCGAAGCGTGTGGCGCGTACGACTCTGCTGACGGCCGTAGCTGCAGTACTGATTTTCCATGTGTTCTTGGGGGTGGAAGCGTTCGTGTTGATGCCGCGGCTAGTCAAGTCGATCGGCGGGATGATCGCGCCCGACCACTGGGGCCCAGTAGGCAGGGCCTTTTATCACGTCGGCGAATTTGTTAGAGGTTGGGGATGGGCAGTTTTGGGTCTAGAGATCGCGGCGTTTTCATGGATCCAATGGTCGTTCCCGAACTACGTTGGCCGGGCGAGACCCTGGCTCGATCGAAACGTCCTGCCGTACCAGTTCTACCGCGACTTTCGCGGCGCTGGCTTTTTGTCAGCCTTAGGCGCCGCTACGGCGAAGGTCGGTACGCAAGTGCAAACCGTTCCGGACGCTCTCGAGAAGATGGAGCCCGAGTCCTACCCGTGGCTGAGGATGCACATCCTACGGATTCTGGACAATTTCGAACACGAGCCTAATGCCAAGGGCGAGGCGTTCAACACGGGGATCGTCAACGACAACGCCTACTACCGTATTGTCGACATTGCGGAATATAACGACATGTCGACGATGCTTGCGAAGGTCGGGGCGATCGTCCGTAGGACGGCTCCGATCGAGATGCAGAGGAAAGCGACCGTGCTTCGGTACACAGTCGTGGTCGGAGTCATTCTCGCCATGATGGCGTTTTATTTCGGCACTTTCCGGATGTCCGATGAGTTCAAGCAGATCATCCAGCTGCAAATGATGATGCGTGGCTGACAATTCGCTGGGTGCGCGGGATTTAAGGCAAAACACCTTACGCATAGGCGTTGTTTCCGAATGTCTGTCATTGCAGCGATATGTTTTACTGAGGAGGTCGTAGGTTCTGTTGAGAGGGTGCACCGTGGGCCTATGGGGTGGCGAGCGGCGTCGAGGGCGCCGTAGAGTGAATTCAGTTTTTAGCCTTTCTTTCGATGAGGAGAATCATGAAATCGGGCGAGATCGTTTTGGGCAAGAAGCGCCGCGGCAACGCGGCCTGGTCGGGGCAGATGAAGGATCTGAACGAGCGTGGGCAGAGGGGGAGCGTGTTGCTCGAGTATGGTCTTTACTTGTTGGTGGCCCTGATCGCCATCATTGGCATCTACTCATATTTCAGCTCGAACAGCGTCGGCGAGCAGACGAACCAACTCGGTAGCGATCTGACGACGCTTGCCGGGAAGGTGAAGTCGAGCTATTCCGGCCAATATGCGAATGTGACCAATGCTGCGCTGGACACGGGCGGCTTCTTCAAGAATTTGACCTCGATGCAGGATACGGGCGGCAACGTGACGGTCTCGCCGGGCGGCGGTCAACTCGTTGTGACGTCTGGAACGCTGAACGTTGCGGGCGACTCCGTCCAGTATTCGATCACGAATCTTCCGGATTCGGCCTGTCAGCCGATTCTCTCGGCTATCCAGCGCGCTGCCTCGCAGATCTCGATCAACGGCACCGTCATCAAGTCGCCGACCGTAAGCTTCAACCCGGCGAACATGGTTTGCACGAATGATGCGAACAAGGTCGTCTATCTGATGACCTAATCGGTCGGATGGTTCGGTTGCGCGAAGAGGGGGCGCCAGTGTTAGGGCGCCCTTTTAAATGACAGCCTTCGGGGCGCAAGCGGGACTGAGAAGCGAAAGCTGTGCGCGAACTGCCCGCGAGGATTCAGGGCCGGGGTAACGTGACTCGACGATCGTTGGGGGAAAAGTTGCGTGTAGCGAAGCGGTGTCTAAGGGCTGCATGGCGGCAACGAGGTGGCGTACTTCAAGAGTACGGACTTTACCTGCTAATTGTGTTGCTTCTTCTATGCGGCCTGTACGCAGCGTACGCGAGCTCTTCGGATGGGCAGACGGTTTCGGATCTGCACAACGACCTTGTTTCGTTGACCGGTCGCGTGAAGGGAAACTTTTCTGGCCAATACGGAACTGTCTCGACACAGACGCTTGTCCAGGCGGGGGTTTTCAAAGGGCTCGGCTCGTTCACAAGGGCGGGTGGCGGTGAGACCGTCTCCGTTGGCGGCGGTTATATCACCGTGTCGCCAACGATGGTTCATAGTCCGAACGATGCGCTGCAATACAGGCTCAACGGCCTACCGGACAGTGCGTGCCTTCCGTTGATTGCCGGGATGCAGGGGGTGTCGGCGGTCGTGACCGTGAACTCGTTTATCGCGAAGTCACCACAACTGCCGTTTACGCCGGGGAATGTGCAATGTAGCGGCGACAGCAACATCGTCACGTTTTCAATACTTTAGGCTATACTTCCTGCCAAGAAGCTGGCAGATAAGAGCAATCGAGATAAGAATTCGTAGTTCCGCCTGAATATCGCGAAGGAAAGCCATGAACGGTACTGTGTGTTTTGATCATATCGAGGCGAAGCCGTCGTTGAATGGTTTGTCACGCTTTTTCCTCGCAAGAAAGAAGCGGCTCCAGCGCGGTTCGATGCTGATCGACGTGGCATTGGCATTGACGGTGGCCACGATTGCCTTGACTGGACAGTTCGCGCAGACGAACGAGGCTGTCGACGAGTCGATCGCAAAGGCGACAGGGGCAATGTCCCACAGACAGTTGAAGGTTGGGACGGCGGGTGCGGCATAGATTATGCGACCTTGCGATCATGGTCAATGTTGGATTTCGAGGGCGAACGCTTCAGGGCGGC
>NZ_CADIKB010000050.1 GCF_902859825.1 Paraburkholderia phenoliruptrix
CGCCCTGAAGCGTTCGCCCTCGAAATCCAACATTGACCATGATCGCAAGGTCGCATAATCTATGCCGCACCCGCCGTCCCAACCTTCAACTGTCTGTGGGACATTGCCAAAATATCGTGACCAAAGATCAAATCAATCTCGAATCGTTCTTCGGGCATCTGCTCGACGATTTCAAGGCTGGTGAGTTGAGCAAGGAACAGGCTATCGGCGGCCTCGTGGCTTTCTCGGTCGCTCTCAATGACGGCAAGTTCGATGAGGCTCGCCGCTGGGCCGAGCAAGGACGAAAGCTGGCCCGCGACCTCATTTCGCTGGATCAGGCAGCGCTCCTTCTGAGCCGACCGGCTGGAACCCTTCCGCACTGACACAACGGAAAATTACGCAATGAGCAATATAAACGATGATCTGTTGAAGGTCGCGCAAACCGGCCACCCTGGCGGGCGCACTTCGCTCGCACAGAGCGGTACTGTCGGGCACACCGTCACTATCGGAACTACGGGCAGCGGCAAGACGTGGTTCATGGAAAGCCTGCTGGAAAGCCGCAAGGTGAACAGCAAGGCAGCAGTCCGAGCGGCGCAGATGCCGAGCGTGCCTTACTACCGCCAATTCGATAAACGTAAGTAGGTCGGAAAATTATGTTGAGGCGATGGGGAAATGACGCTCGCTCGAACGAGTTCTGGCTTGACGATAACGGGCCTTGGCTGGTGTTGTGGCGACCGTCGATCAGAAGGGACGAAAGCGAATGGGGCGCGTTATCGCACACGTGCGGAGGTTTCTCCATCTACAAACTCAACGGATACGCGCTTGAACTCAAGCCGACACGTGGCGGTGAGCTGATGGCAGCGCTCGCCGACGAGGAGTTCTGCCGGACGTGCAAGGCAGACCGGTTGGACTACGGGGTAAAAGCGGAACACCGCCAAGCCTATCTCGACTGGCTCGCGAAGCATGGTTTGGCGGCGGGCGAGATGACCCAACTGAAGCAGGCGGTCTATCCCCTTCGCCCTGATCACGAGACGTTGGATATGTTTGGCCTCGCCGATATTGATGTACCAGCGGACGCCCAGTTGCTCGTTCTAGGCGAGAACTGTGACTGACAACGAGGAAAGGAGAAGTTAGATGGTGCTTCAGGCAATCGGGCTGGCTATGCTGCCGGCTCTCACCCTCCAGATGATGATGTTCGTCATGTCACCCGGCGCGTCAGCGAGGGCCGCGTATGCGGACAGTTGGCGCAAGACGGGCAAGGTTGCGACGCACCTGTTCGCGCTTCAGCGCGGCCAGGACCAGAGGATCGCTATCGCTGCATTCGGCACGGTCGCGTTCTATGTCGCGCTCGCGGGCGCACTCGATATCGCCACGAGGTTCGCTCACTAAACCACCGGAAAATCAAGAAAACCGGAGCAACCATGCTGAACAGAATCAGAAAAATTGGAAAATTGCGGAACGCGCACCCGGTCGCATTTGCGATTCTGGATATTCCCTTTTATGTCGGGGCGCTGATTTTCGGACTGGTCCTCGCGTTCTCGTCATTGCCTGAAGTACAGCACCTACGTTTGATATGGTTGACGCCAATCGGTGGTGCGCTCGGTTGTATGCGCTATTTGATCGCGGGTGTGTTCCTTCTGCTCAACCGAGTTCCGAATCTGCGTGGCCGCGTGCCGCCCTTCCAAGCGACACAGTGGATGGATGACCTGGCAGGCATGGCCGTTATCGCGCCCGCTGCGTTCTACTTTCGCAGCTCGGAAGCTGTGCTTCTACAGGTGGTCAGTTGGATGGCGTTTCTTTTGATCGGGCTCATTTTGGTCAATGCACTGCTCGCGGCGATGAATTGGGTTATGGCTTCGTACCACAGCAAAGCCAGATAACGGAAAATAATGCTCAAGTCTCTTTATCGAAAGCTGTTCGAATTGATCCGCAGCCCGAAGGCGGTCTGCGAGAAATACGGTCATGACAAAAACCAGCCCGTAGGTGATTTTGGTCATGGATCGCGCTGGACGTGTCGCCGATGTGGCGATGACGGCGTGGACGGTCAAAACTAACGGAAAATCATGACTTCACGTAAATCGAGATTTTGGGCGCGAGTGGGCGTGTGTAGCGAGGCCGGTCAAGGTGTCAAGGCGGCGGCGGACGGGTCGGCCGTAGCGTGCGCGAGCGGCACGTGGAAACCGCAGAACTGATCGTAAAAGTGAACGTAGCGCCGTACTTTCCATAGCGTGACGCTACACAGGGGAAAAACAATCACACGCAGAGGATGCCACCTATGGCTAAATCGCTTTTCAAGATTAACTACGCTTACAGGGGTATGGAAAATAAGTGGCGCGAGTTCTGGAGTCACGGCAAGACTGTTTCCGACGAGGACGGCCAGGAACTGAATTCTGCCTTGGTCGGCAACTCGGAATTTATCGAATGCAGCAACCTAGCCGAAGCGGAAGCGTATGCGGCTAAAACGTATCCAGGCCAATTCCGAGAAGTTTCGCGAGTCGGTCCTGTAGCGAAAGGCTAAGCTCGCGCAAGCATAGGACGGCAAATAACGTGAACAAACTTGCTTTAGCACTCGCGCTCGTGGGATGTACCTCGACAGCATTTGCAGCAAACCTAGCTTCAGAAAATTCTCCGCGCACGCGCGGCACTGGAAGCAGAATGAAGAATGTGACTTTGCTGCTCGCGCTTGCGGGCGTTATGACCACCGCAAGCGCCGGCGAGCCTTTGAAATGCACGGCGGATGCGCCATTCAAATACCGCATAGCGTTGAGCTACGTGGGCGGGCGCAATGACCCGAATGAGACCGGAAGCAGTACGCAAGTCGGCTGCTTGTCGCGCGAGATCAAGACCGAAGCCGACTGGGCATGGCTGCAAAAAAAGATCGAGACCAATCCGAAGGTCACGCGCGTGACGATCATGAGCGCTGTCCCCTTGGCCAACTGACATCGGAAAAGCACGTGAGCAAATTGCCGAAGCTGAAGGATCGCACTCGGGCTGCGTTGGCGGCCGGAGAACTGAGATACGCTGATCTGGCCTATCGCGTGGGTCCCGAAGCACAGGTTCCGAAGGCATTCCGGTATCAGGCTACCGGCGGGCCGCCTGGCTGCTACATGGCGTTGAGTCGCGACTTGCGCGAACAGCGGTGTGAGCTTGACGACTGGCATTCGGGTATCGGTCCTAGCCATTGCCATGTGCTGCCCACGTCTGGACACTTGGAGAGCGCGCGATGAAGTTTCACAAAGGCAAGTACACAAAAGAACAGCAAGCTTGGTGCGAAAACTACGAGGCACGCACGGACTTCGATCCGCTGATGGACGACTTCGAAGCAGGCAATGAGACATTCTATGAAGCCGCTCAGAAGTCCATTCGTTGGTTCGAGGATCATTCTAGCGACGCTTTGAACAGCATTTCGCACAACGTCCCAGGGTGGGAGGCTGCTTTGGACGCTGAAATGGATGCTCGCGATGCTGCTCGGCATAACTGAGCGGAAAAGCCGGCGCGATTTTGTGCCCCGAAGGTGGCCGGTAGCCACTCAAAAGACTGCAATGGAAAAGTTCTTTGGGTACGCGTCCGCAACAGTGGTTGTGCTGGCGTGTTTCCTGTTCATTGGGGCATACGCGATCAACCCGCATGATGCGTTTGCGCGGCAGGCTGGTCCTGGTGCACTTGCCTTGAGTCTCGCGGCTTCAGGCTTCGGAATTGTGTTGAACCGCTCGCGCGGCAAGTGATCGGAAATTGGCCCCATGAAGCAAATTCTCAAGACGGCGATTCGAGCGTTCATCGGATTCGTTGTTTCTGGTGCATTTTTGTATGCAACGTGGCCTGTCTACGGGGCAATCGTCACTCGGCCGTTCGGCACGAAGCCGTATGGGCTAACCGAGCTGTTTGTGTCTGTGATTATGGCGGTCTTCGTTGCCTTTTTCGGGATTCTCGCATGGCAGTTGGGATTCAGCTTCGGGGGCGCGAACCTGAAACGGGCTAGATGTGCGGTGCGTCGCGAGCAAAAAGGCGCGAACTAACATCGGAAAATCGGAAAAGCACCACGCAGAGTAATGCGTCTCTCGAGTTGACTGATTTTGTTGAAAAGAACCAGCGGGAGTGTGCGGCGTCAACCGCGCGAATTGACCGCGTTTCCGCACGCACTAGGGGACGGATCGCATACGGCTGACGCAAGTTGTTTCCGTGGTCCATGTTGACGCTACTTGTTATCGGCATGGTTGAGTACAAGCGTCGGACCAACCGCTATGAGCGATTCACGCGGCTGGCCCTTGCCGCGCAGCGGCGGATTGGGTCCGCTGAAAACGAATAGGAAAAAGACACGATGAAATGGATTGGGATTCCCGTCGCGGTAGCGATGTTGGTGATCGGTTGGCACGGGCTCACACGCAAGCCAGTCACTAACTGTTTCGACTCGCCACGTGCGAACATCGAAGCATCTAGCAACAAGCGGGCTCTCGTGTGCCAAGGCGACGGTACGTGGAAGAAGTCGAACTGACAACGGAAAATTCGCCTCAAAGCGCGGTACAGGAAAACACAAGGTGCGCGAGCACCCCGACTGCTGGCCGGTAGACAGCACGAACAAGGTGGAAATATGTTGAAGATCATGATCGCACTCGCAGCAGTCGGCATTTGCGGCGGGGCAGTCGCAGCAGAAGAGTTTGTTCCCGGAAACGGGACGTTGCTGTCCGTTAGCACGTTCACGGCGGGTAAGGCCAGTGTTCAGTTGCAAACTTGGCGAAGCCAGGCCGGTCACGTTTGCCGCGAATATGTAAAGGACGTTTCCTACGCGCCTGACGGAGATGTAACCAAAATCAATCTGTCTGCCGTCTGCGATAACGATAAGCCGCTTTGAGGCGAATAGCCGGTTGATCGTTGCCCGTGCGTGCGGGCAACCGTCAACCGACTGAGACACTGCGCCCGCCACGGCGGGCATCGGAAAATATCGTGAACATTCTGGACAACGAGCCCGCGATGACGATCCTGCGCGAAGCTGCGGACAAGCTCGGGGCAATCGGCATCGCGTGGGATATGCAAGCCGGTCTCTCGCCGCACGGCGCTTCAATCGCGTTGATCGCTTCGGAGACGGAAGAAGGTGTTTCGGCAGGGTACGTCGCCAGCTTCTTCGGCAATGAGTTGGCTAACGGTGCCCCTAAGCGCTTCGCGCAAGAGGTCGCAGACCATCTTGCAAATCGCGCGGTAGAGAAAGCAAAGCGCCTAGGCAAGTGACCACGGAAAATTCCTTTGGAGCAGTCGATGGAAGAGAAGAAAGAGCCGTTCAAATTCAGCCCTCACTCGGGCAACGTGGGCCACACCATTACGTTCGGCCCAATCGGCGGCGGCAAGACGGTTCCTGAAGAACTGGTGAAGCTGTGGGCAGCGGGCTATCCGGGCGGCAGTAGCTCGGTCGCCCAAGCTGGCGATGATGACGGTGAGTGACCACGCAAAGCATGGATCGACGCATCTACATTATCGACGGCCTTGGAGCTATCCAAACAGACCTTCTAGAGCGCGGCGACATGACCGTGCGAATCACATATTCCGACGCGTTGCGGGATATCGTGAAGCCGATAGTTAAAGTCGGCGAGCGTTCGTGGTTCAACGGCAAATTTAAGAATTGGGTTGTGTTCGAACGGTATCGCGACGCGGTGCTGGACGAACTAGACGGCGTCGCACGACGCCACGCTTAGGAAAATCGGGGAATCAACATATGGGCATGTACGACGATCTGCGGTTCGACTATCGGATGCCGGACGGATACGACGGAGAGGAGTACCAGACGAAGGCTCTCAACTGCACGCTCGATGTGTACATGGTTTCGTGCGATGGGAGATTGCTTCGCTCGGAGTGCGCCGGCCACCGTGACGACGATGGCAACACGCAGCGCCTGATCGGAGATTTGTGCTTTGACGGTACGTTGAACGTCTACCATCGTGACACGTTTGGCGGCACCGGCTGGCACGAATACGACCTGATTTTCCAGCAAGGCAACCTGGTCGAAATTCGATGCCATCAAACACGCTCGCGGCTGGCTTTCGCGCCTGTGATCGCGTCATTTCGGCCGAAGCAAACAACGGAAAATGCGATTATGAACAACGAGACCAAAGCGCGCTTGCGCCCGATCTTGGCGAACGGTAGGCGCGGCAAGCCCGAATACTCACCGTGATGACGATTTCACTGCACGGTGCTTTCAGAAGTGGCCGAAGGAGTACGCCGAGCTTCGCGCGGAAGTCGTGGGCGAAGTGATCCGCGCACTAAATCCGTTTAACTGATCCGAAATTGTGATGAAAGACCTGCCATCCAAAATCTTTCTCAAGGCCGCGATCGTAACGATGGCCGCAGCAGCGGTGGTAGCCTATCATCCTTGGCGAACCGAACGCGAGTCCGCGTTGGAATACGCGTTTCACCTCGGCCAGCAAGCCGTGAGAGGCGATGCCAATGAAGCCTATTCCAAGTTTGATCGGCGCTTTCATGGCGATCAGGAAGCGCGAGGCTCATTCACGAAGGGCACGATGAGCGCACAGAACGCTCAACGGTCGGCAAGCTAGCACGACGGGAAGTTACCACAATGAAGAAACTGATTTTGATGCTCGCGCTTGCGAGCGTGGCAAGCGTAGCGATGGCCGGTAAGCCCGTGGTTATCAAGGACACGCGCGCCGGGACGTCGATAAGCGGCGGTCCTGCCTCGGGCGTGCTGCTGACGCGCGAAGGTAACGCGTGTTCTCTGACCGAGTACAAGCATTCGCCCGACAAGCCCAATCAGGTTGCGTTGCCTGTTATCGTGCATCGCATGTTTCCGTGTGACGCTCGCGGCAACCCTCTTTCCGGTAACGTGAACGAAGTGAGGATTGGCGACGGAGCCACCGCATTATCTCGCGGCGGCAACATCCAGCAATCGACAAAAGGGACTGGCAACACCAATTCGGTAGTCATCGAATAGGCAGCCAAATACCGCGGAAAATCGGGGATACACATGAATTTCAGGAAGGAAGTCCAACGCATCGCGCGGTCGCCGCGTGATCTTGAAGACCTCGTTTGCGATGAGGAAGCGGATGTCATCGAGATCCGTTTCGCGTGCTCAGAAGCGCTGTTCTCAGCGTTCCTGCCGCTAGGCCTCAAATTTGGCGTAGGGTTTATTCTTCCGTCGGAGTTCAAAGATCAGACGGTGCCGGACAGAGGAAGCCCGCTTTACAGGCGTGCAATCGCAAACTTGGACGCCGACCGAAATAAGCCGTGGGCCGATTGCCTCACGTTAGCTCGATCGCAAAGTTCCTCAGATTAACGGCTCGGAAAAATAGCGCTATGCAAGAAGAAGCAGGGGAACCGCTTTACGTTCGAAAGTTCGCCGCATTCGACAATACGTTAGTGGTCTACGACGATGACCGGCAACCGATCCGCTATCTTGTTGATCCGCTTGCCGAACACTACATCGAGCCTCCAGGGGAAAGCGTGCCTGACGGCATGCTTCCCCCTGAGGAATTCGCGGTGCGGAAAGCAGTTCTGGAAATGAAGGTGTCCACCGAAAGGTACATCGCCTTCGGCGTTTGGAAGCGACTCTTTCAGCGCGACGAATACGTCGCCGCAGAGCAACTTGCGTTGATAAAGCAAAAGGCTCTGGCAGAGCTAGTCAACTCAGGCCCGCTATACAGGGCTGCACTGCGACGCATTGTGAACGCGATGCCGGAAGGAAACGGGGGCCGAGAAGCTCTCCGCGCCTACACTGAATAGACCGCGGAAAATTCGAGACGAAGACATGAAAAGGCAAATCTTCGACGGCTTATTCGGGCTGTGCTTGATTGGGTCGTTCCTTCTATGCGTAACGCATTCCTTTCAACCTAACGTGGTCGTGTCAAGCGCGCCCCAGTGGTGCGCCCTTGCTGCCGCTTTTGTCTTTGGCCTGGTCAGTACGTATTTCGAGAACGAAAGCTAGGAAAGTCGGGGGTAACTGTGGGTCATACTTTTCACAGTCGGACATTTCTTGTCCGCGGGTCGGGGCGGTGAGCAGACCTTGCGGTAATTACTGCTTGGGTCAGTGCGCCGGTTGCCTTCCGAAAGTTGCGCAAATCGTTGCCTCGCGGTTGGCGGTAGACCGTGGGGATCATCGCTAATAGCTGCGCGCGCTGATCGGGCACAATAGGCGTTCCAATGCGTCCGAGGAGCATCCGTCCATGCCAGCCAGAATCCCACTCGATCCGAAGCTCCCGCAAGGATTTCATGACACGCCCAACGAAAACCGGAGCAAGGCAGACCTCGATGCGTGGTGGGACAAGCCATACGGTGTGATGCTGCCCGATGGCAGGATCGACGTTCGGTGCCTGAATGGTGGCGCGTGGGACCGCCCGACGCACCTAGGCGTCGCGAATGACTATGACACCGCTTGTTTGCTGGCGGAGCGGGAGCAGGCCAGATGGTGCGAATACCGCACGCGGCCGTCGTTGACGACGGACAGGGCGGGCAGCGTTTCTGTCGTTCGGACGGCGCAGCGACCCGACGAACAGGCTGAGGTGCTTGGGAAATTCGGTTCAGCCGACGAAGCGAGCGCCTGGATGCGTGAGCACTTTCCGAAGGAGTGAGCTATGCCGCACTATCGATACGAGGTCACGCCGCGCGCGGAAGCCCCCGGCGGCGGCTATAGCCTGCGGCTCTTTGATGGCGATGAGGAACTGGGCGGCGGCGTGTTCCCGGCCGACCGTCACGCCGAGCCGTACAAGGGCGTAACGTGGTTCAACACCCTGCCCGAAGGTGAGCGCGCCCGCTGGCTAAAGGAGGCGAACAGCTCGCGGCCGGTCGATGCGTGGGGCGCATACCTCCAGATGCTCGCGCTTGATGAGGCAAAAAGCGAAGGGGAGTTGTGGGTCTCGACGCGCAAATGAAAACGCGGACCACGAGGCCCGCGCGTGCCGGGGGCGAGCAGCCTTCGGCTACTTCACCTCTGCCGCGTTGAGCGCGTCGAGCTGCGATTTCACCCAGGTCCCAAAGTCTGCAACTTCGTCGCGCAATTGAACGAAGGCGGCAGTTTCGTTAATCGGCTTCATGCCGAGAAACACCGATCGGAGCGCGGCGGCCATGCCCTCTGCTTTTTCGAGCACCGCGCGACGATTGATGATGTCGACCGGAACCGGGGTGCAACCTTCCAGCGTGTCGCGGGGAATCTGCATGAGGACACGGACTGCGTCGGCGCTGAGTTGAACATCTAGCGTGATGGATGGTGGCATTTTTATAACCTCGAAGAGGAATTGATTGGCTCGCCAGTATAGAGAAAACGCGGCATGCGCGCGCCAGCGAGAGTGTGGCGCAACGTTACTGCGGCGACCGTCGGTGCAACGCCTGCCCGGCGAAGGCCTGTCCAAGACCGCGTCAAGACCGCGTGTCTAACTGCCGCGCGCCGCCTCGCGTGCAATATGCAGCAGGCCTTGCGCGATGACGACGTTTGCGTCGTGCGAAACATTCGTGGCGCCGTTTTTCAGGACCATGAGCGGCATTTGCGTGGCGATTTTCTCCCATTCGGAAAGGAGGAGTGCGGGGTTCGGGTGTGTCTTGAACAGCACACCCAACGCCGCGGTGAAAACCGTCGCCGGGTCGGCGCCGTCGGCCTGAGGCAGGTCGGTTTCAGGTAGGTCCGTCACGATCCCCTCCGATACTCAGGCACCGCCGCCGATACCCAACGATCGGTGGCGGTGCGGTTAACGTGGTCCTTCGAGCGACAGTCGCGGTGTGCCAGGCGTCCAGCGAGGCAACTCTGTAAAGCCAAGTCCCAACAGGAATTCGCGGACCTCCGCCTCGTCCTTGAACGGCATAAAGTGCTGGGTGCCGGCACTCCATCCGGGCTGGAGTGTTTCAACGACCGGATATCGCCCGTCCATCGACATGCGCCCCATGCGAAACAGAGCGCCGGGCGCTGCGCGTCTCCCGACCTCATCGTTCATGGCGATCAACCAGCCATCCACCACTTCCCGAACTACTACCGTCATCCTTGCCTCGTCGAAGAAAGTCCGCCCCAGCGCACCCAGGCGCAGTCGACCCGCCACTGCGCATTCTGCGCCTCGCGTGCCGACCCGGCTCGCCTTTGTAGGCCTGTCTAGGCAGGCGGGCGTCGGCGGATCAGGTAAGCCCGGCTCGCGCTCAAAGATGTCCCATATTCCGACCGTAGATCCCCGGGAGCTCGGCGCTGCAGCGGCGGTAAGTATTTGTACCCGCTCCCTATTTTATGCCCCAACCGATGTATTTTTATACAGCGTAGCGCAGCGGCGAAGCTAGTTGTGTGCGTCAAGGTGTGCAGAAACCGGATGTCGGTGGTTTCAGTTGATCCTTCTTTGCGGCGTGCGGTGCGAAGGGCGTAGCCCGCAGCGCCGCACGCCGCACGCCGCACGCCCGCTATGCAGCAGCGCGCAAGAACTCCTTCTTCTGCTCGGCCAGCAGGGCCATGTTCAGATAGCGGCTGTCCTCCAGCCACGTTTCATGCGTTTCACTGCAAAGCGCCCTGACTAAGCGCAGACACGCGGCCTCGTTGGGGAAGATCCTCACGATGCGCGTGCGCCGCTTGATCTCTTCATTCAATCGCTCGAGCATGTTGGTCGACTTCAAATGCTTGTGATGCGCGCGCGGCAGCCGGTAGAACGTCAGCGTCTCGGCAATGTTGCCTTCAACCCAATCCACGAGCTTCGGATATTTGCCCTGCCATTTGGTAATCCACGCCGCGAGGTCTCGTTGCGCCTCCTGCAGATCGCGTCGGTCGTACATCCAGCGCAACTCCTGCAAGCAGTCGTCATCGGCCTTGCGTGGCAGATAGTCCAGTGCATTACGCAGAAAGTGCACGTAGCAGCGCTGCCAGGCGGCCTCAGGAAGCACCTCGCCGATGGCCTTCTTCAGGCCCGCATGATCGTCCGAGGCGACGAACTCCACGCCTGAGAGCCCGCGCTTTTTCAGCCCCAGCAAGAACTCCTTCCAGCTCGAATGGCTCTCGCGGTTAGCCAGCTCCACGGCCAGCACTTGCCGGTGACCTTCCCAGTTGATGCCGATGGCAATCAGCACCGCTTGCGAGCGAATCACGCCTGATTCACGCACCTTCTCATAGCGAGCATCGACAATCAGATACGGATACGCTTCCTCGAGCGGCCGATGCGCGAACTTCGCCAGCGTTGCGTCGAGCCCTTTATTGATGGCCGAGATCGCCGAGGCCGAGAAGCTGTGACCGCATAGCTCTTCGGTAATCGCCTTGACCTTGCGGGTAGAGACGCCCTGCACGTACATCTCGGCGAGCGCAGCCACCAGCGCTTTCTCGCTGCGCGCATAGCGCTCGAACAAGGCGGTCGAGAATTCGCCGTGACGGTCGCGTGGCACGCGAAGCTCCAGCTTGCCGATGCGCGTCACCAGCCCGCGGCCGTAATAACCGGCTCGATAGCCACTGCGTGTCTCGGTCCGCTCGTTAGGCGATGCCCCCAGCAGTTCGGTCATCTCCGCTTCGAGCACTTCCTGAAGCGCATCCTTCATGAGCGCCTTCATCAGGTCCCGGTCGCCGGCAACCAGCGCTTCCACTGGCGGCCGGTTCGTACTACGCTTGGTCGTGGCCATGGCGTAAGCCCTCCCGAGGGCAGGTTGAGGAACTCGACATTCATCAACTTACACCACGGCCACCCTTCCTCAGCATCTTCCCGCCAGCAGCTTTTTGCACACTTCTCGGTACATTACCGCGAAGCTTTCCGTGCGGCGGCGCGGCGGCGCGTGCGGATCAGTCTGCGAGACCTTGAAATACCGCGATGTTCCTGTACGGTTCAACCACGCCATTCCTGACACGAACCAAATCATGCAAGAGCGCGACGGATGAAGTCAGTCATTCACCATTTTTCCAGACCATCCGCACCCGACGCGGAATACGAAGTCGAGGACCTGAAAATCGAGGTCGATCTCCCTTTCGTTCCAGTGGTCGGCATGTCACTGAAGGTGACGCCTGCCGGGCGCTTTCTCGTTGTGGATCAGGTCATGTGGGCAATCAACGAGCCGGCTCTGTTGCAGGTCTTCACCGAGGAACCGGAGGACGATGCCGATGTGCTGCCGTACGCAGAAATGATCGCGCAGGGCTGGCAGCGTGCATGATCGCCAGGGATATCCTGACCCAGGCTACCACCGTTTGGCTTCCGTCATTTTGTCGTCGGCGTGTCCGCGTCAATCGGATCGTTGAAAGCCGGGCTGTTGTTGCCCGTGCGGTTCATCTCGGGTGTCACCTTATGCCAGTGGAAATCGTCTGAGGTCTTGCCAGCGTTGTTGGCGAGATGCAGCGCTTCCTCGAGCGTGGTCGCCGGATCTAACCAGACCCTGGCTTCTTCCAGTGTCAGCACAAGGGGCCGGCGATCGTGCACGTCGAGCATGCCGCTTTCCGCCGGCGCCGTCACGAGGACGAAGCCAAAGACAACGCCGGGCGCCGGGTCATGCACGGGAGCGTCGGGACGCGCACTGCTCAGCCCGGCAAAGTAGACGGGAGGCCCTGAATTGGCCTGGATAAAGTAGGGCTGCTTCCTGCCGTCCATAGGCAACCATTCGTACCACCCGTCAGCGGGGACAAGGATGCGGCCCGATCTGAACATCGCCTTCCAGGTGCTCGACGCTGCCTTGTCGAGCCGCGCGTTGATCATCATCGGCACTTTGCGCGCGACGGCCCACGCGGGGCGGAACCCCCACATTTCCAGACGCGGGCCGTCCGGTCCGATAACCGGTTGTCGGGTGCCCGGTGAGACGTTCCAGTTCGGAGCGAAAATCTCGGGGTGCCCCGTGAATCGCGGATCGTTCGCGTCTGTCATGAGGGGTTCGACGTAGAACAGATCCTTCTGCCCACGGGAATATCGACCGCACATGGCGCGCTCCTTTCAGCCTGAAGCCGACAGCCTACCGCTTTTTCTGACCAGCAGCGACATAGGGCTTTGCCCGTGGCTCATCCGCAGCGCCCTGTCCGCTGTTAGCTGATACGCATACGGTCTTGGCGTGTGGAACGTCTATGAAGGGACATTGAGCGTGCAATGGGGTGAAACATGCCCTGATGGGCGCTCATTCGCGATTGTTGTCCGGTCGCGCGATCCATACCCTGCATCCTTGTGCTTAACGCGAGAAACGGGGATGAACATGGAAGTTGCGAGCGCTGTCCTGATCGAGGCGGGCCCGATGAACAATCCGGTGCCCAGTGCCGAAGCGATACGTTTCGTCGAGGACATCCGGAAGGTGATCGAAGCCAGCTTGCCCGTAGCGCCTCGAAAAGTCTCCCTGATGCCGTATCGGTATAGAGGCGCCGAATTGCTTGGATTCGATTGGTCGGATGGCGCGGACAACACCTTCTCCGTGACCTTCCATATCGCAGAGGCGCCTTCGCTCCCTGGTGCGGAACAAATCGGCGGGGCAAGCGCGGACGTGGGCGTGGCCGACATCACGGATGCGCTTCATCTCGCGCGGATGATCGCACAGGCGATCAGTGGAAGCACCGGCGTCGACCTGTAAGTGCAGACATGTCCGCCGCGCACTCCTCAGGGGACATGCCCCGCTCCCCGCTAAATCCAGAACGGAAAGAGAACGAAAGTCTGTTCTCGCTGGCGCTGAACGCGCGGTGCGAGTACGCGCTGATGCGGCTGCGCGTCGTTGCTGACGAGATCGGCAGCGTCGCGTTCGACCGGCACCGCGCTGCGGCCTACGAGTTCGCCGCACGCGCGGGCTACCTGTACGCCGCCGAGCCGATCCCGAACCTGCTACGCGATAGCGACGAGCTCGAGGACGCATGGAACGATGGTGTCAGGCACCGCGAGTCGGAGCGCCGCGCCGCCGGGGAGCAGATCCACCGGCCCGATATCGAGAAACTGATCGCGGAGAAGGACTGGTATGCGCTTGGTCTGCCATTTCCGGAACAGATTCTCTGGAACCTGAAGCGGGGTGATCGCGTTCGCATCCGCTGGCACTTCCTGCTGCCGGATATTGATAGCGTGACCTACGACAACCAGTACGGGCAGTCGGCCTATTTCGGATCGCTTGCCGAACTGTCGACGGGTGAACTCGACGCGCTTCTCGCCGATATCGCGCGAGGTCAGTCGTGGCGGCGCGTCCAGTACGGCAGCGGGGATTGACGAAAGCTGGAGTCTTGAACGGCAGTGACGTTCCGGTACGGTGAAGTTTTGGCGTGCCTGGTCGAAGGGCAGAGGACAGCGGGAGGTGTCGAGATGAGCGAAGGATTCACAATGCGGGTGGGCGGGGACGATGGTTTCGGCGATGAAGGGTTCACGATCAAGACGATCTGCGGATGTCGCGTCGTCTATGGATCTGTCCCGCTGTCCTCATTCCAGATGCTGTCTCACGGATTTAGCAAGAAGGCACTGATGGCGATGGATATCGCGGATCTGATCGGCGCGACGTACGTAATCGGCGAGCCGGCTGCGCTCGACGAACTGCGCCAGCTCGATCTTCCGGTTTCCGCAAAGCGCCATGCTGACTATCTTGCTGCGGCCAACCTCGGCCTCAATGCTGTAGCCATGTGGCTGCGCAAGGGCGAGCGCGGCCTGTCGTCGAACGCGATGTGCAAGGCCCTCTTTGGCGTCCCGGCGAGCGCCGGAACGGAACATCCGCACGATCCAAGCGATTTGCGGCGCTGCATCCTGTTCCTCGATGCGAGCGGTGCGCACGACCAGGTGCAGAAGATGGCCGGGGTCTCCCCCGAATGGTCGCGACTCGTTTCCGGGTGGGCCGATCTGACCGCATGCTTCGCGAAGGAAATGGCAACCGGCAAGAAGGCGCCGAAGACCCACGCGCTGATGCAGGAACTGCTCGCGGCTCCAGTCGAACAGGTTTGACGGGACCGCTCTAAGGCCGCACGAACGGGGCGCTGACGCCGCAAATCGTGGCCATGCTGGCTGAACACGGGAAAATGGAAATGACGTACTGCCTTTGGATTTCGATCGCCGCCAACGCGCTGCTATGCCTTGCACTGGTGGCTACTGTTCGAATGTACCGGTCGGACAAGCAGTCTGCGGCCAACTGCCTGCTTAGAGAACGCGATGCAGCGGAACGCGTCGCCGGCGAGTTGAAGCAGGTGGGTTCCGACTACAGGATGCTCGCCGGGGCAGTTGCAACGAGTCTTGAGGCCATCCGCGCCGACATCGACCGGAACTATCACCACACGCACGATGGTCACGTGCTCAACACGATAGCCTCCAGACTCCGAAGGGAGGTGGCGGGTCGCACTGGCGCATACCAGGTTCCCCTGTATGACTATGAAGTCCGCCAGGTCGAATCTCTCGGTGGCGAGGTTTCCGGTCGCGGTGCAATGACTCTGGGGCAGATGCTCGAGTTCGCCTGGAATCTGCACACGCTATCTCGTGAGCGGGCTGACCAACTGACAACGGTTGTGCAGCAACCCTGTGGCAACAACGGGCAGGCCGCCTGGTTGGGAAAGATGCTCGCGATCTACGAGCTCATGTGTGATCGGGACAAGGCTCTGGCCGTGGAGCGACTGTCTGCGGTTATCGAGGCATGGCGGTACGAACCCGCGGAGTTTGCGGCGCGGTATGTCGAAGATATCCGCTGACATGGAAGAAAGAGCATGACTCTACGGTTCAAATTCACGATCCATACCGCCGTTGGCTCGCTTTCCGGGGAAGAAGATGCGAACGACGAAACGCAGCTTCGGGAATGCATGCCGGAAGAGGTTCTCTCGTATTCGATTGACGGCGTTCGCGACCGTCCGGGCATACCACCAATTTCCAGCGAGGAATTGTGGCTGAACCTCTGTTCGGCTGTCGAGAACATCCGGTACGCGAGCACGTTGACCCCCGAGGTGGTTGCGCAGCATCAGGCCGAGCAAATGCGGGCCTTGAGAGGTCTGTGTATCCGGGTAACGACGCCGGACCGTGACTGACCAAGGAGACCTTCCTATGTTCACAGAACAACAGCCACCGGAATTCGTGCTTGCCGGCTATGCAGGATCGATCGACTACGAGCGTCTCGCCAGATTAGCCGCCAAGACCAGCATCATCTGCATTGTCGATTACGACATGCCCGGTGTTGGTACCGTTCGGAACGTGGCGCGCACGCAATACGCGTTGCATCGTGGGGAGGAAGTGTTCATGGTGTGTGCCCGGGGCATCTCCTATATCCATGCGTTCGGCAGAGCCGATTTCATTGGCCTGTGCGCGCTTCGGCACGTCGAATTTGTCGAGCCCCAGCAGCACGTGGCGGCCTAACCTGGATGTGCGATTCGTGAGAGACATGGTCAGCACTTTCCTGGACGGTCTGATGGACTGGCCGGCCGACACGATCATCGGCAGCCTCCTTCTTCTCGCGATGCTGGCGCTTGTAGTGATCCTCGTCTGCCTCGGCGCGGCGGGCATCTACCATCTGTTCGATTACTGTGGCGTGCCCGAATCCAGCAGGAGAGGAACCGTCAGGGATAAGGCCTTCCGTCCGGCCTACACCCAGTACATCTACATGTACAACGCTGCGACCAAGACCTCCATGCCCACGCCGATTTTCCACCCGGACAGGTGGACGCTCGAAGTCGATATCGGGATCGGCAGCGATTTGATCGACGTGGGCGAATCGTTCTATGAAAAGGTGTCGCGTGGTTCGCCCGTAGTCGCGCGGTACAAGGTCGGGAGGATCTCCGGCCGGATCAACATCTCGGGCGTGCGCGCCCGAGCCGGGTAGCCAACTGTATCTTCATCAACACGGAGTCACCATGCCCATCGTCAAGAACTTCTTCTACACCGTCGGGATTGCGTTCCTGGTCGGGTTGCAGTCCGTCAATCCGGACAAGGACCTGCTGCGCCAGTTCGTGCTCATGCTTCAGTCCGATAACTTCTGGACGATCGTGAAGCTGGGCACGCTGGTTCTGACTGCACTGGAATGGATCTTTTCCGCGCCGGTCTCATCCTCTTCCCCGACCGACGATCTTAAAGACTTCTGGGGCGCACTGAAAAGGCTCGCCTCGCAACTTGCGCCAGCGGGACTGGGGACGGCTGGTGGCCCGGATCTCGGATCGGGATTTGCCCAAGGCGCGAGCGATAAAGGTCGCTTGAATGAGCCGGCGCCCCGGCGGACCGGCCAGGCGGCGCGCACGCCGGACGCAGATCTCCTGAAGACCGATCAGCCATTGAACGACAACGAAAGGACCGTGGCAAAGCGGATGTGGGAGAGTTCCGAAGCGGTCACGATCGACGACATGTCTGATTGGTTCCTTCGCTCGCGCAACCAGTGCATTCAGGAACTGATCGGGATGGGCCTGTATCCGCACCTTGCTGCGGTTTGCGCTGAAGATTCGCGTCGCCTGAACCTTCGGGCAGGCAACTGCTAACCGGCCACAACTGAACGAGGGAACGCGATGGACGAAACGCTGAAAGCTCTGTTCCGCTACATCAAGCGGGAAAACTGCGACCCGACGTGGCAGGCAATTCGCGACAACGTGCTCGGCGGGATCTATCACGCCGAGATGCGTTACGCCGACGTGCTGAAGGTCATTCTGACCGCGTACACGCAAGCGCTGATGGAGCCGCGATTCCAGTTACCCGGCAGGCACAACGCGGCTGAAGATCTGCTGCTCGCGCCTATCAAGGGTCACCACGCGATCGACTTTATGGGGCCGTTGTCGGTTGACGTCCGTTACTCGGTCGAGCAGTTTTACGGTGCCATGATCGAGAAGATGATGGGCGATCTTCGGTGCTGCACGATCGACTGGTGCCGCTGTGAAATCTGGCCCGAAGAGAAAGCCTCGCCTGCGTCCGCGCCGGCCCTCGAAAGCAGCTAGGCGGGAAAATTATGTGCGCGTATTCAGTTGCGCGCGCAGCGCAAGGTTTGACTTGCGTTGCAGACAGGAAATCGACCGGCGCCAAATGCGCCCCGTTGCCGACCGGTAGTCGGCCGAGAACCTCGACATGAACACGACGACGATTACGCGTTCTTTTGCGCCGGCCGCAGCAGCTGAGGAGCAGGGCTACGATGCCCTCAGGCTAACCGCAGAAGAACAGGGCAAGCTGTCAGGCTCGGGACATCCGTGCTGGACCTCGATCCCGCCGGCCCCGGCCCACATTCTGAAGCAGCCCGGGTTTGACGATTGAGCGGGCCCGACGACCGATACCTCTGGATCGACGACGTGCCAGAACGCGAAGCCCGCGCGAAGCTCGGCGGAGACTTTGCCTATGCGATCGCGCTGGGCAGGGCCTATTGCATGCGCTGCGTACGGGAAGCGCGGCTCGCGGATGACATCGAGCGGTATGCCGCCTACCAGACCGCGGTTCGCGTCGCCCTGCTGATCGAATGGATCAACGGGCACTATCCACCCGAGCCGACGCTTTTCAACGGCGACGGTACGCTGACTGTGGCAACGACCGTGGTCGACGCTGGCGGTCGGACCTTCATCGAACACGACGTGATTCCCGCGACGTTGCACGCGGCTCGCGATCTGCTGGGTTACTGACGGACGGGGGTGTCGCATGCCTGAGCGTGTACAACTGAAGCGGATCAAGGGCTGGCGCATGCCACCGAATACCGTAAAGGTGGACCGCACGACGAAGTGGGGCAATCCTTTTGTCGTTGGGGAAGAAGCGCCGTTTCTGCCGGGTTGCATCGTTCGGGATCGTAGGCATGCGTGGAGCCTCTACCTTGGTTTTGCGCCTTTGAATGAGCGGCTGGTCGCGGCCGCTCGCGCCGAGCTCCGCGGGAAGAATCTGGGGTGCTGGTGTCCGAAGCCCGAACAGCCGTATGAGGACGATTGTTGCCACGCGAGCGTGCTGTTGAAGCTGGCGAACGAAGAGGAAAGGAAAAGCGAAATGGGGAAAGAGAAATGAAGGTGCGCGCAACGACAATAGCGGTAGGCCAGTCCTCTCCGCTCGACTCGCCCGGACCGGGCCAAATGGCGCTGGCCACGACTATCGTTAGCGACGTGCTGACGATGGTGCTCCAATTACCAGATGTCTCCGAAGAGGACATCGCCGGCGTGCAGGGCATTCCTCATGGGCTCGCACTGTTGCAGACGCCAGAACTGCCCGTGGGCATGCTGATGCTCGCACTGCGAACCGGCGGCGGCGGGGTCTGGCCGCTGGCAGCACCGATCGCAGCCCACGTCGACGTGATGAAAAACTGGGCGGAGGAAAGGCCGGACAGCAATGTCATGCTCGTCGTGCTGGTCGATTCGAACACGAACCAGGTGCGCGCGTTGCGTACGATCGGAGCGCCGATGGAACTCTTCGACATGATCCAGTCGGGTATCCGGTCGTGTCGTGCTTTCGATCCCGCCGAATTTGTGATGCGTGCGGGTGAGATCCCGCCCGAAGACGTGTGGAGCAAAGGCCGACGCTGGTTGCGAGACGACGAATCAGACGAGTTTCGTTGAGATCGCCGGGCGGTTCGCACCGGACAGACTTCCGGTATTCATTCGATTAGGAAAACGCTGCGCTATGGACAGCCTCAAGGCGTTCGCGGACGAGCTCCGCAAGATGACGAAGCAGGGCTTGCTGTTGCGGCCGTTTGTGTGCGATGGATCGCCACTCGACTGCGACGTATTTATCGTCGGCAGCAATCGAGCGGCGAAGCTCGCGAGCGAATTCTGGAAGTACTGGGATGACAGCCGCGGACTCGACAAGGCCCGCTTCCTGTCCGACTACGGCGACTATCGGCGGGGGCGCGGGAAGCCCGAAATCGCGCACTCGCGCAACACGCTCGAGGTGCTGATGAAGAGCTGCGCGCCGCTTCGCTGTTTGGAGACGAATGTGTTCGGCGTGACAACGGACACGCGAGACGAAGCGCTCGCGGCGCCGACGCAAGGGATCTGCATACTCCCGTACCTCGTTGAGACCATCAAGCCGCGCTGGATCATCGCGCATGGCGTTGTCGCTTGCAGCGCGGTTTCGGTGTACGACGGGAGAGCAACCATCGTAAAGCTGCCGGACCTGCGAAAGGTCGCCCACTCGGACGTAAAACGACTCGGCCGACGGATCGTCGATTCGGTGCTCCAGGAGCGGTCGGGGCGTCATTCAGGAGCTGCGGGGGAACCGCAGCAAGGCGACGCCGCACCCGACAGCGTCACGACTGTCGAAACAGGCCTGCAGGATATCCGGCTCGGCGATGCAATCGCCATGCTCGGAGAGGGAGTTGCGGGCGATATTGATTATCGAAACAGCATCGTTCAGGCAATTCTGGCGATCGCGCGTAGTCGCCGCGACGCCGCGCTGGTGGCCGCCTGCGAATACGTGCTCGAAAGCAGCTGCGGTCTTAGCGGAGTGACGCGATGAAACAGACAATCGAATTCTATCGGGCCAATGAGAAGCCTTACGGTGCGTTCAGCAACCTCTTTCGTCGCGAGATCGATATCGACGGTTAGCGGTTCCCGACCATTGAACACGGGTACCAGTCGCGCGCCAATTCCCGCGGTTTTTTGCGAAACGTCAGCGAATGCCTGATACTGGCTGGCTCAACAGCAACTGGACTCGCTTCTATTCGACAACGAGTCAACATTCGGTTATCACCTAACCCCTAAGGAGAACATATGCCGCAAGCAACCGCTCTTACCAGTCTCGTCAATCAGGCGCCGTTCAACCAGTTGATCGGCGGAGCGTATTCGACCATCTGGATTCAGAAGAAGGGGAACGGATACGCAGTGTCCGGTCGGAGCAAGGCCGATGAGTCCGTTATGTCGCTGACCGCTGTTGGCGCGCCGGCTCTCGTAATCGACCTGGATGGCGTTCTCGGAGGCGGGGACACGGTCGACGTGAAGGTCGGTGGCGCGGCCTACGGTATCACGAAGACGCCGATCGGCGGCGGGACCGAATACATCGTGACGGAACACGCCCGAATCCCGCCGTCGGCTCGCGGCATACCGACCATCATCATCTGAGATCCTATGAGCGTGAGAGTCGTCAAGGCCCGAGTCGTAAGATTGACGTGGCCAAGGCTTGCTCAATGGAGGGCATCATGGACGCAAATCACGTTACCGAACCCCATGCTGAAGACGTCATACTGGCGGTATCGCTCGAACTGGCCGTCGGGAAGTGGAAGGTGGCGCTGCACGATGGCCGGCGCGAGCGGCCGGCCGTGCACACGGTCGCGCAGCCCCAGGCCGCCGCCCGCCTGCAGGCCGTGCTTGACGTGATCGAACAGCAGAAGCTGAAGTGGTCGCTGCCGGCCGGCGTGCGCATCGTCGTCAGCTACGAAGCTGGCCAGGACGCATTCTGGATCTGTCGCGCGCTGCAGGCGCACGGCATCGAGTGCTACGTCATCGATCCGGCCAGCATCCCGGTCGAACGTCACAGGCGGCGCGCGAAGACCGACCGGCTCGATGCCATCAAGCTGGTGATCAATCTGCGCGCGTGGCTACGCGGCGAGCGCGACCGCATGCACGTGGTGCACGTGCCGTCGCCACAGGACGAGGCGTCACGCCAGTTGATGCGCGATCGCGGCCAGTTGCAGAAGGAAGTGCTGCAGCACCGCGACCGGATGCGCAAGCTGCTGGTCACGCTTGGCTGCTGGGATGAGGTCGATCACAGGGCCTTCGCAAGCCGGCTCGCCCGTGACGAGGTGCGGTGCCACGACGGCGCGCCGCTGCCGCCCGAACTGCGCGAGCGGCTGCTGCGCGAGTGCGAACGGCTCGCGCTGGCCCAGCACCAACTCGCGGCGCTGGAGAAGACGCGCCAGGCGAGCCTGCCGGCACCCGCGCGCCAGCGAAGCGATGACCTGGCGCGCCTGAAAGGGATTGGCGAAGTGGGCGCGTCGCGCCTTGCGCTCGAGCTGTTTTGGCGCGAGTTCAGCAACCGCCGCCAGGTGGGTGCGTGCGTCGGGCTGGTGCCGCAGCCCTATGACAGCGGCGAGAGCCAGGTCGACCAGGGGATCAGCAAACAGGGCAACCGGCGGGTGCGCGCGCTGCTGATCGAGATGGCGTGGACCTGGCTGCGCTACCAGCCCGACAGTGCACTGACACAGTGGTTCAACCAGCGCACGCAGGGCACGGGGCCGAACCGCCGCGCGCGGCGCATCGCCATTGTCGCTGTCGCACGGCGACTGGTGATTGCACTATGGCGCTACCTGAAGGATGGCGTTATTCCTGAGGGCGCACAGATGAAACCGGTGTGAGATCGTATTGCATGGCGATAGTGATGCCGCGATTGTCGGATCACTTACTGTTCCCATGGTTGAAGTGGACATGCCCGTCGGCCCCCTGGGTTGCCAACGCAACCGATTCTGAGATGGGGCATGTCACCCGGACAAGATTCCGGCGCAACGCGCATGCAGGATAGGGCTGGCGAACCGCCAGCGGATAGAAGGTTGTAAGACGTTGGATCATCTTACGAGCGCCACGACGGCTTCAGGCGGGGACGTGAATTCGATTGCAGCAATTACTGGGCGACGTGGAATGCGCCTGTATGTTGGTGAGCGCAATACCGCGCGCTCACCAACATACGCCAGCATATCGCCTCTTCCCAGTGTCAAGGGTTCGCTACGCCAGGCTTCGCCTGCCCTTGACCCCGCCATACGCTCTAGCAAGGAGATGCGGAAGAAATTGATCGACGCTTTGTAAGCGGCCTTGACAAATTACTGCTCATAGAAGGGGGCTGGCGAAATTGTCCCGGTAGGACCAGGTGCCGTCCCGGGTCGTAGCGGTTACGGCGCCGGGCGTTGTCAAGCGCCACTTGATGAGAGGAAGGCACATGGGCATTCTGGAAAGGGCTGCGCTCCTACCGCTAACAGAGAGCGAGCTGACCCGGGCAAGGAAAATCATTGCGTTCGATGGGGTGTGCGTGGCTCACATCCAGCGGCAAATGGCGATAGGTTGGAACAGGGCCGCTGACCTTGCGGAAGCGATTGTTGGAAGAGACGCGCTGCCGGCCGTAGCAAAGCATCGCTACGCGCCGCGCTCATGTAACACTGAAGGCATTGGGTGATCTCCCGCCAGGAGCGAGATCGCCCGGCGTGTCGTGCTACGCTCTGCGCATGCAGGGGCGGCGCGCGAGCCAGCCTGGGCCGTCGACCCGGACGTTGCGCGCATCCTCCCCCCGCATCCACAACGCGCGAGCAAGACAATGTCCAAATACGCACCCCTCGCAGACTACCTTCGCAATCTGGACCGGAGTGAGGTAACGCTTTCGTTCGACGAGATCGAACGGCTCCTCGGCTTCCGTCTGCCCCCGACTGCCGGCCGGTTCCGGCCATACTGGTCAAATTCCGGCGTCAAAGACGGACATCCGGGCCGGCTGTGGCGCGAGGCAGGTTGGCGCCAGATCCGGCTAGACCTCACCGGGCGGCATGTTTCCTTTCGTCGCTCCGAGGCGATGCCCTTCGATCTCGAGAGCCTCAGGCCGAAAACCAAGGGGCTGCTTTACGAACTACTGCAGGATGCGGGGTTTTCCGTCGAGGAGTGGCACCGCACGTCGAACGGTGACCCAGTCGAGAATTACAGATCCAACCCGAGGTTCTGCTATGAATGGTGCTTCGGGTCGGTGAGCGATGGCTTCGCCCTGTGCTTCTGGTACGAGAACCTGACAACCGATCCCCTCGGCCGGATTGTGTTTGGCGGGAACGTGCGGGAAACGCACGATGCCCTGCTGGCAATCGCGAGAGATGACACGTCCGACGCTTCAATGCGGCTGCGTGCGCACGATCAGGCGGCGCGGGCCAAAGCGCTGGACGATGCCATTCAGGAGTCGTTCCGGAGAGGGCTGGTGGCGCGCGTCATCCTCTGCGAAGGAAACCGCCGCCGGGTCGACGAACTGGGAAAGGGTGCCTCGTCGGTCGCACGACGGCAGCTCGACGTCGCGGAGTGGTACGTCCACGCCTACGATAGCCGTACGGGTGAGTGTCTTGTCGTGAGAGATGTGGAACCGGAGGTTCCGGGCGTCAACGCAGACGGTGACATCGAGTATGACGAGGACGCAACCTACGACGAGGTCCAGAATCGTGCGATCAAGACGCGCCGCGGACAGCAACGGTTCCGCAGGCAATTGCTCGACGCGTACCGCAAGAGCTGCGCGGTCACTGGCTCCCGCGTCGTGGAACTGCTCGAGGCGGCGCACATCGTGCCGCACTCGCTCCTGACTGACTACTCGACCCGCAACGGCCTGCTGTTGCGGGCGGACATCCACACGCTTTTCGATCTCAATCTCATGTCGGTCGACGACCGATGCGTTGTCCACGTATCAAGGACGCTCGCCAACACGGACTACTGGCAGTATCACGGCAAATACCTGAAGGGCATTCCGGACCGGTCTGAGGACCAGCCGTCGGCATCCGGGCTTGCACGCCGCCACGAGAGCTTCCGGGAAGCCGAGAGCAGCCGGTGACTAGGGCTTTCGAGATAGAGGCGCGATAGGCGCGCCCGGACGTGAACCAGGCACTGCTGACCGTACCGCTAGCGGTGCATTGCCTCACGAATCCCTGCGGGAACGACACTCCCCGCGCGGGACCACATTCTGCTCGGTCTGAGGCGGGTAAGGGCGGACATCGAACCGCGCCAGAAGTCGACCGACCGATTCTTCTTTGGATCCATCTTTCAGGACATTGGCGGGTACAATCCTGCTCACAACTTCCTGATAAGAAGTTAAGCAGGCATCAAGCGGTGCGGCACACCTGACACCCGAATGACCCATGCTCCCAACTTGATTTGCGGGGTAGGGCGGGTATCGTGGAATTTCAACCCCGCGTACAGGATCCGCCGCCGGCCGCGGCAATGCCCAGTGAGAAGAGGACCATGGATTCTATCGTCAAGAACGCGCCGCCGCGCATATACCTGAATCTTGGCAACCTGCCGCCCGGTGAGTTCAAATTCGCGAATCTGCACGAGGTTTCGTGGTGCGCCGATAAGCAGGATGACCACGACGTCGAATACGTACTCGTTGCTCGCGTGTCTCCCGATGAACGCGCGGCGTTCGAGCGTGCTGTCGACGCGGGCGGGAAAGTCATCCCGGCCTACGGCGGCCGAGGCGACATGGTTGCGCTTTACGCCGACCAACTGGACGCGATTCTCGCTGACGCAGCCTGCGCATCGGCTTCGCAGAAGGGTGTCCGTATGCCTGACAACTCCGGACCGGAAGCGGGGAATGCACCATCGCCGGAAGCTCCGCTGGAACGCCCGTTCAACGACGTCATGGCGGAAATCTCTGCGGTGCGCCCGCTGCTCGACCAGTTCATTCAGGCCCACGGCGGCGACATCAGCGGCGTTGGCTATGCGGATCTGCTGGCGTTCGCCTCCACGGTTCGTCGCGAGACGCTGTCCGGTGCTTGCGCGGCGGTAGCCGCGCATGGCGCCGGTACCGAATCCCCGGCCGGCGACGAGGACCTGTAACGCCTGAGCGCAACGCACGCCCGATTGACGGAGAGGAGAATGCAGCATGGTAACCATCGCTTTTGATCAGCCGGGCGACTTCGAGGCGTGTCGCGCCGCCGAGAAATGGTGCGCGGAGCGCGGAATATCCGTTGGGGAGATGCAGGGCCCGGCGCCGCGTGGGCTTCTCGTGGGCAACTACTGCATCGCCAAGTGGCGCAATCTGACCAACGCCGAGAGGCGCGATCTCAAGGGTCGTATGACTGGCAATATGCGCAACGGTCCCGTCACGATCACGCTCGACGGAAATGCGGACGAATTTCCGAATCTGGCTGAGCAAAAGCGCACGCATTCTCGCGACGCGAAAGGTAACCGTGCCCCCATAGACGGGAACCTATCAGCTATCACGCGAGCGGCGAAGTCCGCGGCCAGCCTGCTTGCATCCGGAGATGACCTTTGAGCCGCTTCTCCGCTTTGCGCCGACGGGTCGGTAGCACAGCGAGCGAGCCTTGATTTGAGCGCCTTCCCCGGTATTGTGGTCCATGAAACCCCGGATGGCCCGGGTCAACGCGAATCGAAAAGACATGAACGCGAGCGACATAGCGCAGGCATTGAAGCATCTTGACTGGACGGGCGTCCCGGTCGGGAACAAGGCGGTGATCCAGCAGGCGATAACGGCGCTCGAGCACGCGTCGCTGCAGTTCCCGGGCGAGCCGATCGGCTATGTCTCGCCGAAGGTCGCGGCCGGATCGAAAGACTGGGAGCGGGAGACGCTGTTCGTCACGCCGGAGCGAGCGAACACTGAACCAGTGTATGCAGCGCCAGTCACCGCCGCCGCGGCCATCGGGATCGCATGGTCGAATGCATACGCGAAAGGCCTCAATGCGGGGCTGCACGCATGCGCCCGGAAGGTCCACGAATACGAATCCAGGGAGTGGGCGGGCGATGCCAGCGGCGCCCGCGAGTGTATGCGCGATATCGAGCTGGTGATGCGCGCACTGCCGACCGATCAGGAAGCGGTCGCATCGCTCACCGAGCTTGCCCAACGCGTCATCGAATACGGTAATGCGCGCCAGGCGGGCAACACCGTCGGCATTCAGACGACATTCAGTGCGGTCCTTTCGGCGCTTCCCGGCAATGTGATCATGCGCGACGCTGGCGGGCGGGTGATGTGCGCCGATGTCCACGCAGTGCGCGATCTCGCCAGACGCGCCCGGAGCGCCGCAACCAATCACGAAGCGATCACGATCGGCGACCTGGACGCGAACGCACTCGAGCGTTGCGCCGGGATGCTTGTAGAACCGGTTACCGAGCCTGAGTTCACCGATTGGGGACGGGCGGCGCTGCTCTGGGTGCTGTATCACAATCTGGGCAACCGAAACCCAATCGGCCGCGCCATCCGGTTTGCGCTCGGCATGGAGGCGTCGCAGCAGCTCAACGCAACTCAGGTCGGCGAAGCACTGCGCTGGGCGCACTCGACGGTTACGCCGGCGGCCGGCGCAGCGCAAGCGTGCGTGGTAGATCGCAGCGACGCTGCGGCAATTCCCGAAGAGATCCAGCGAGGCCTTGAGCGCAACGACTGGACACCGGAGGAGGCGCTGCACTGGTACGCGGCCGGCAAGCACTTCGATACGGTCGCGGGCCGCACGCGCATCCTCGATACCGGTGCAGTCGCGTCGATTGCGTTGAAGCGATCGGATCCCGCATATCACGCGCTGAAAGGCGCGGACGCCAGTTTCCCCGCCCCGGACGCGGCACCGGCCGGTGAGTGCGCTGTGGTTGCGCAGGCTGGCGTGCCGAGCCGGCCAGTCCCGGCGCGCAAAGTGTCGCTGTGGGATGCGTTCGAGATGGGTTTCGCGTTCCGCAGCGCGCTGCTCGGCCATGTTCAGGACGGGCGTGACGTCGGCCGGCTGACGACGTGCGAGTTCTGGTCGGAGCCGATGCTCGGCATGCACGAGGGAGCCGATCTCCACCTCGGACTGACCGTAGGCGAGGCCGTCGCACGGCTCAAGAACGAGGTGCGTCGCCGGCTGGATGGGCTTGACGCAGCTTCAGACGGAATTGTCGCGGCATCAGCGGAAGCGGTTCGAAAGCGCATCTGTGAAGCGATCGACGGAGCGATGGCCTTCGGGTATCTCAACCTGAACGAGCCGCCTGCTAGCCACTGGCTTGCCCCGTGGTGGGCCGCCGGGCGCGCACAGCGCGCGGCGATGAATGCACTTCGGTACCTCGATCGGGAACTGACGCAGTACCTGGATGGCATGCCCGCCGACGAGACGACCCGCAAGCTGCGCGACACCGCACGGGATGGGTTGGCGGGCATCGACTCTGCGCCGTTCGCCCGAGCTGCGGGCGCCGCGCACTCGCCTGCGAAGGCCGTCTGACTTGAAGGGGTCAAGGCGGCCTTTGAAATGCCGTTATATCGCAACGGGGTTGGTGTCCGTTGGAATCGGCATTGGCGTGAAAGCCGGCTGGAAGCAGGCCATGCGCAACGCATAACGCCAATGAAGAATCGCCGGCCGACCGGCACTGGAAAACTAATGATCGACTGCATAAAGATCGGGCCTGACGCGCTGTTCGCGGCTGTCGTGCTGAGTCCTGAGTGGGGCAGCCAGTATCGGCAGGCAGACGGCCCCGGCCGCCGCGAGCGAAGTGCGACCGTTGCCCCCCGCGATCACGGGGCGGACGTAGCCGCTACGCGCGCTACATGTGAGGGTGGTACCGAGCAGATGGCGTTGCTCTAGAAGCAGGATGGACCCATGGAAGGGAACTGGCGCGAGTTTGACGAAGGCGAAGAGTGGTTTGCGGGAAGGGTACTTTGGGTGTGGGCACCCTCGTGGGAAACGCCTCGGCTGGCTATAGCAGATCGCGGAGATGACTTCGACTGGTTTTACTCGGGTGGTCCGAAGCTCGAGGAGGCTAGCGCGGAGTTCCCCACGCACTGCTGCGACCTGGAGCAGCCGGCCCCGCCAGCACTCTGAGAATAGGACGGTAGATATCATGGCAGAGGAAGATGTTCCGCTTGACGTCCAAGTTTCTGCGATCGTCGCAAGACTTCGGGCGGGCAACGACGTTGAGGCTGCGGACCTACTGGATCGCGTGCACAGCAGTTTGGAACACACGCGCTATTGGTATGGCACCCGACACGAGCGGCTTTGGCATTGGGCACACGCGGAACTGACGGAGCAGCAACGTCAACGTTTTTTCAGCATCGTGGCCAACGGCACTGCAAGCGTAAATGAGCCGCCAACATACGCGCAGCAGTTCAACATGATGAAGTGGCGCATGGAGAAGGCTGAAGCAGAAGTTGTGGCGCTCAGGAAAGCGTCCGGCTCGGGGACTGCGAGCTAGGTTAACCACGGAAAATTGAAGAGGCGATTATGGAAGCAAAGTACATGACGGTGGTGCTGGAGTTGCCTGCCGATGAAGCAGAGCGCGCGGCCACAATGAAGGCATTCCCTCTGTTCGGCTCCGTCGCGGGCGCAACCGTGATTGGCCTCGCTCATGGCAACGCGATCCGCGAAGCAGAGTTGCTTGAGGTTGCTGCCGGGCGTGACGTGGCGCGTCGGGCGAAGAGGTTTGTCAACGAGGTGCAACAGGAAAGTGACGTGGAGCGTATCGCTCGCTTACTTCCGCCGGAACAAAGAACCGTCGACGCTCTCGCATATTTGCGACCCGCTGAGTAACGACGGAAAGGCATCATGAACCGAAAAATCAATATCTTCCTCGATCCGCCAGCACAGGCTGAAATCGATGAGGCTCTCCGCACCGATAATGAGTACATCAGGGCGAACCGCTACGAAGAACACACCTCATTAGGCCAGCGCATCGCACATGGTCCCGGGCTCTTTGGGATAGAGGTATTGGTCGGCGCTGTCGTTCACGCGCTGCGCGACAAACCACAGCAACCAGTTTGCTCGGATTCGACCTGGGAGGCATGGCCCGGAGCGCTCGATTGGGATTGGACGGAATCCATGTTCACAGAGAGTTACGCTAACAAGGTGCGCGCAATGGGCCGTGAGCTTGCGCGTTGTGAGGTCACCGCGCTTGCAGACCAACTCGCTCTGGAACGGCAGGCTAAATCGGTCGCAGAGCAGGCGAGAGGGTCTGTTGCAGAGACCGGCTCGGCCTTGAAGGATGCTGGCACTATCGCTAGAAACATAGCGGATACGATCGCTTCCAATGTCTTTAGGCAGAAAGGTTGATGAAGGTTGTAGACAACGGAAATTTGGCGGTTCATCTCAAACGCGTTCGGTAAGAAAAGCGAGAAGCATGGATCTCTCACTCGATACTGCGAAAGCGATCTATCGCCATGCTATCGACCCTCGCGCGAGCGACGGCGAGAGTGAAGCATGGTGGGAAGAAGTCGCGGACGAGGTTCGCGATGTGGTCGCGGCACGCTCGATGAGTGAGGCCGCCGCGGTTATCGCGTGGTGGCACCACGATTGGACAGTTGTTTCGGATACGCCGGTCGACGTGGCGAAGCGTATCCGAGCGGCGGCGCGTACGTTGCAGCTCAAGGCGTAGGAGAACAGGACAACACATGAATACCAATACCACGCCGCGGTCACGCGCGTTTGAATACAGCATCGCTGGATGCCTCGCCGTCGCCATGCTCTTTGGCGTCTTCCACTTGGTGCGACGCAACGTTGCGATTCACGAGCGCGTCGAGGAGGTCGCGACGGGGTGCAGGCCGTTAGTCGTTGAGCAAGCGAAGCGGCTCGCCGACAAGTATCCGGGCCTCAAGTGGTCGATTGATGACATCCACGTCCTGGGCGACATCAAGCCTGATCAGCCGATGAGCAACGCCTGCTCGGTCTCGATTACGTTCGATGTTGGCGGTCACGCTGACCATGAACTTTGGGAGGTCGGAGCGATAGCAGGGCAGTTTGTCATCGGCTCCGCAAGATTCGCCGGCGTCGAGACCATTCAATAAGACCACAGATCATGATACGGACCGGGCTCAAAGCATTGGTCGCGGCAACACTGGTTGCGGCCGTCTCATCCGCGGCGATCGCGGGCGGTTCCGATAGCCGTGCGGCGCGCATTGGCTGGCATGTTCAGCAACCAACGCGGTTCATGGTGTCAGGCGTTCTCCGCAAGAACGGTACGACGGACGTTATCTTGCCCATTCAGGCGATCATTACCGCCGACGATGACGACACCGCGATTAAGATGTTCGCGAAGACTGCACAGCACGACTACCCGGCTTATTCGCTGATCGCCACGCTTGCCTCGCCGGTACCTGCCGCCGGCAAGTGCGAAAACTCTATTTGAGCCTCGCAAAATCGGCCGCGATACGCGGCACTGGAAAACAACAGAATGAATACTTTCTTTCCTCCCAAGGCTCTCGACCAGAAGCCCCTGCCGCCATCAAAAGCGGAACGAATATCGTCTCGACTTATCAGCGTGGCGCTCGTGCCGGCACTAGGGAAACGCTGATCAATGGACCAACTTCCGAAGTTGCAGGCGAGATGGCTTCAAATTTTCTGGATGACGAAGCGAATCGGCGCTCAATTCAGTGAATTTGGCGCGTAAGCGAGCCTCCCCTGCTCGCATTTTTCATACGCATGACGGACTGCTCCCATGGACCGATCGCAACAGATTTCGCGCAATCACCAGATTCGCCAGAGCGAACAGGCTGAACAGTTGCGCGGTGTTCTTGGCCAAGCCCTTGTATCGGGTCTTGCGATGCTGAAACAGATTCTTGACGATATGAAACGGATGCTCAACCCGCGAACGGATCTGCGCCTTGGTTCGCTCGAGCGCGATCACCAGGTCCTTCAGCGCTCCTTCTTGCATCGCCTTGATCTTTCCCCGCCTGGCAGCGACGTGCCACTTCACGGCCTTGCCCGCCATTTCCTCGCGCTTGTCGACGCCAATGTAGCCCGCGTCGGCGAACACCTGCTCTTCATGCCCGTGCAGCAGGGCATGAGCTTGCGATACATCCGACACGTTGGCCGCCGTGCCAACCACACTGTGAATCAGGCCCGAGTCGGCGTCGACGCCAATGTGGGCTTTCATGCCAAAGTGCCATTCGTTGCCCTTCTTCGTTTGATGCATTTCCGGGTCACGGCTCTTCCCGGCATTCTTGGTCGACGGCGGCGCTTCAATGATCGTCGCGTCAACCAGCGTGCCTTCCTTCATCATCAGCCCACGCTCGCACAGCGAGATGCCAATCTCGTCGAACAACTTCCGTGTCAGTTCGTGTTCGATCAGCAGGCGCCGGAACTTCAACAGCGTGGTTGCATCAGGCACGTTCTCGATCGCCAGATCGATGCCGGCGAAGGCTCGCAGCGTGATGCTGTCATACAGCGCGTCTTCCAGTCCTTCGTCCGACAGTCCGTACCACTGTTGCACGAAGTAGATTCGCAGCATCCGCTCAAGGCCAATCGGCGGGCGACCTCGCGTGCCCTTCGGATAGTGCGGTTCGATGGCCGACAGCAAGCGCTGCCACGGAACGACCTTCTCCATCTCTTCCAGGAAGCGTTGGCGCCTCGTCACTCGCTTCTTGCCTGCAATTTCCGCTTCCGCGAAGCCGATCTGCCTCTTCATCGTCGTGGGTCCGTTCCGTGAGCTGTCTTCTAAACGTCCTCGGCTACGTCTGCGATGACCGCCGAGCCGAATAAATCAGCGTTTCCCTAGCGTTGCAGACGATCGGCGCTGCGCCTCGTCATGCTCTAGGCGATGCTGGGCTTGGGACGGTTGGCGAAGCATTGGATAGTTTCTTTGATCTGTTTCATGGCGCTATCAGTGCCGCGATTCCTCGCGTCGCGAGCTGCGCCGATGCGCTTGGCGCCACGGTAGCGCAAGGTCTCTATTTTGGAGCGTTGACGGTGGCTGCCGGGGCGCTTACCGCAAGTGTGGTGTTCGGATTGCGGCGCGCGCAGAGGAATTTCGATCGCCGCGCCGGCGGCCCTCGGTGCTGGTGATTAACCTCGCGACGGAAAATGTCATGTTCGGAATCTGGCTCGTCCCTCTCCTGATTGTGGGCGTCCTCTTTGCGGTGGTGGCGATTCTCGCGAACGCCGCATTGGGACTGGCAATTCGCAGTTTGCCGTGCTGTGACGTCTCGCTTGTGGTTGGCTTAACGCCCGTTGCGGCAGAGCATTTGGGGGCACTACTGCGCAGGCCATTCCAGAAATTGCGATTCTAGCAACGTGTGGGGCGGCCTTCATTGCGCTTAAAGAAGTTTTCCGGACATCAACATTTGCCGGAATTTGATTGGAACATTGCACCATGAAGAAACTGGTTTCGATGGTCGGGCTGGCAAGTGCGGTCGTGGCGGCGCATGCGGCTGGTACGGGCGAGCTGACCGCGCTCAAGGGTGCAGACGCGGCGTCCGGACGGGCGGTATCGGGTTGCGGGCTGCGTGGTACTGTACGCGATACACCCGGAGTTCCCCTCATGTGTGGTGACGATGGCAAGTGGGTTGCGATGTACACGATGACGGCGACGGATCGCGCGGCGCTGTATCCAGCGGCGTTTCACTGCGTCATCGTTGGGCCAGACGGCCGCAAACTTAAGTCTATCCAGAGAAGCGATTCGCGGGTGGCAACCCTATTCCCGAAGGGAACCCGGTTTACGCCCGCATGCCTCTCACCAAACTGACAGCCAAATTTCATCATGCCGACAGTAAAGAAGCGTAGGGACGCACCGGCCGCCACGCTGGGTTCGAAGCTTCCCTTTCTCATGCTTGGCGCCGCCGCGGGCCTGTTTGTAGTCATGCTGGTCACCGGCCCGGTATATGACTGGATGCGCAGTCATTTCGAGTTCATGCGATATCATCCCGTCGTGGTGATGGACGACCAGCCTGTCGTCCGGATTTCGCCTGCTCCGGTTGCAGCCGCCGCGTCATCCGTGCAGGGTCACTAGCACAACGGAAATCTCCGCCGATCCGAAAAGGGGCGACGGCTCTCCCAGGATACGGGGTGCGTTGCCTTGGGTTTTGCCTTTGCCGCTCGGACAATGGCGTCAGGGAGACTCCCATGGAACTCGATCGGCCGATCAAACCTTCTGACCTGATGCACGCGACGCGCCGCCGTCGTCCCTTCTCCCACGACGACTGGCTCTTCGAGTGGAAGCTGGACGGTTTCAGATGTCTTGTCGATAAATGTGGCGACGAAATAGCGATAACCAGCCGTCAAGGCAAGCCTTTTAACCGCTCATTTCCCGAGATCGTGGAAGCAGTTGCTGCCGTGCCAGGGGATTTCGTGTGGGACAGCGAGCTTGCCATCGGCGACGGTCGCGGGGCGACGCCATTCCGGCAGCTGATGGAGCGTTTAAGCACGACGTCGCCGCGGAATATTCCGGCGGCCGCTCGTCGACACCCTGCACGGATCTTCGTGTTCGACATGCTCCTATCGGGCAAGCGCGATTTGCGCCAGATCGAGCTTACCGAGCGGAAGGCACGTCTGCGGGACGCCTTCGACAACACAGAACGGCTCATCTATCTCACTGACGTCGAACGCGTCGGCGAGCTTGTCTTTGAGCAGGTAAAGATCCACGACTTGAGGGAATGGTCGCGAAGCGAAAATCGTCGACCTACAAACGCGGACGTTCGCTCGACTGGATCAAGATCAAGAATCCCGACTACAGCAGACCGGCGGCACTGGGTTTTGGTCATGCGGGCGCGTAACGTCGACTCGCAAGGCCACACGCGGCAGGGTGCCCTTTCAAACACGAACCTGCACAGGAACGGACGAGAATGAGTGCAACAGCATGGGACATGCTCAAGCAAGACCTGAGGCTGACGGACCGCGAAGCGCGAGTGCTAACAGCACTTCTGACGGGGAATCCCGTTGCTCGCGACGGGCACGAAGCACTGGTGCCGCTCTCCAGCCTTCTTCCAGATCGCTCGCCCCCGACTACGCCGCAAGGCCAGCGGAAGCGAGATTTCGTGGTCAACCGAGATCTAGAGATCTTGTTTGGTCTGCTGAGGCGCGTCTGGCATGTCGAGAGCGCAGATGGCTCCCTACGAGGGTTCTCATTCGTGATGAGCTGGACGTTGGCCGATGACTCCCAATTCCTGCGCTATCTGCTCAATCGGGAGGTGCTGGTTGTGCTACAGGATATTCGCACGGCACGCGCGCTCGAAAAGCTGTTTTGACGCCCGGAATGGCGGGAAGCGCGTGATGGAGCGTCCAGCCATCCCGGAATTCTAGGAATAGGGTTTGGCGCGACACAAGAGCCGCCAGGCCGCGAAGGCGGCGTAGCGGCGACAGGCGCATCCGGATCAGAGAAGCCCGCCCGGGTTTCATATTCTCATCAGGAAGTCCAGTGCTATACTCGTAATCGCTTTCCATCGGTAGCTGGTCCGTTTCCAGCCTTGCTCGGTCGACTCAACGTCCGAGATTCGTGTTGCCGCCCGCCGGCATCTCTCGTTTTTCCCTCTGGGGCTCCGTTCCCCATAGGGACCGGTTTGCCCCAATCTTTCTTTCAGGAGCAAACCATGTTGAAAATCGCAATGTCCCCGATCGTCGCCATCTCGTTCGCCGTCGCAAGCATGCTCGCCGGCGGCAACGCCTTCGGGCAGACGGCCGACCAGCAGCCGGCGCTCGGCGCGAACGGTACTGTCGTGCGTGTCCGTCTCGTTCCGGCGCAGGTTCCGCAAGGAACCTATGACGTCCGGAGCGCATACGCGCAGGATCTCGTCGAAGTCGGCGTGCGCGCCAGCGACGGCGAGGTGTACAACGCCACGGCGGATCGCCTGCATCAGCCGCGTCTCGGTGCGTCCGTCAGACTGGTCAGCTATGGCAACGGCCTCCGCTTAGCGGAGTGAGGCCACCCGGCGTCCGGCACCCGATCGGGTGTGCGTTCTCCGGGCGCTACGTCAGAAGATCGCGAGAAGCCGATACCTGGTCGATTGCGGATCTCCGCTGTCGACCAGGGTCGGGATTTGATCCGGTCGCTGGGCTGATCAGCCACTTATACAAACCCACGCGGGGCATCTCAGGCCCGCGGGGCTGTGTGCTTCGCAAATCAATGATGGAGCACACATGAAAGAGCAAACTTGTCTGGCACGTGACGCAGGCCTGCCCGAAATCCATGTCGGAATGAGCGACTTGGAAGTCGTGGAAGGTGCCGAAAGAATGGCTCGCGTACTGCTGAAGGCATGGGGTTTCGCATTCTCGGGCGCAGCAGTACGGCATAGCGCGAACCCTCGCGCCACCTCGGCTTGGAGCGTCGTTTCCGTGATGCTCGAGGAGTACAACGGCACTGACCTGTCCAGCGCCGTCGACTCCGTCGATTGCGACGTGGTTCCGCAATCGGATCCGGTGATGCAAGGCTCGACTCCTGATCCGTTGCAGGTGCTTCGCAATGCGCTGCGCTTCAACGAGCTTGGCAAACGCCAGGAATCGGCCGAGGCCATCTCCGCCGCAATTGGCATGTTCGAGCTCAAGTAGTCGACTCGATAGCCGTTTCCTCCCTCGGGAGGTGGCGGCCCTCCAGTGACTTTTTAAACCCTCGCGGGGACGCTCCCCGTGGGGGCGCTTCTCGCAATCAGCCTTGTTGGAGAAGTGAAATGAATCAACTGCCATTGCCGCACGCGCAGCTACCGGTGGCGCGAGTGACTCAGGCCGACATCAACGTCAACGCACTCTCGCGTTGCCTTCGTACGACGACGATCGCAGCCATGCCCGACGGCTATCGTTGCGTCGAAATCACAGGTGACCTTCCTGACCGGCGCTATTGCCGGGCGCTCGTTAAATGGAAGGAAAGCGATACGCTGAACTTCGAAGTTGACGTTGGGATCTTTGGCCATAGGGAAGGGCAGTCGCTGCCGTCGCTACTGGCCGGGGACGGGATCTGCGAGTACTCGGATCTGGGTGTAGCGTTCAACGCGCTTCACGCGCGGAAGAACACGTTGCTCGCCGAACTCGACGCGTCTGCTGCCCGGGAACGACAAAAGTCGCCCGGTCAGCTTGCATATGAGCGTGATCTGGCTGTGCAGCCGAACTACCAAGACGGAGCAAGGAGGCGGCCCTGGGATCGGCTCGGTGAGGTTGCCAAAGACTCGTGGGAGCGAAATCCAACGGACCGGAAGGCGCTGGCGGTGGCCTGGGTAGAGATCGACCGCGATTTGCACGTTGCCAAGGTGGATGGCGTGCAGATCGGCTCTGTCGAGCGGAACATCTTCTCAGACGCTTACGATGTGTGCCTCTACCGCTCGGCAGAATCGATGGGTTCGCAGAACGCGGACGCCGACGAGGCGCCGAGCCTGGAGGCGGGGAAAGCCCGTCTTCAGAGGATGGTCGAAGCGGCGATTGCAAACCGCACGCCGAGCGCTCTCATGGCTGTGCTCCACCCGACCCCGGCCGGGCCCGATGCTTCCGATACTCTGGGCTGGCTCTATGGCGAGGCACAGGAGCTGAAGGCGATGAAGGTAGAGATCAACGGGGATTACACCGCGAAGGATCTCGCAACGTGGGACGACCAGCTGGCGGTGGCGCAGACGACCATCACGCTGTTCAAGGAAGATCACCCCGCGCTTTACCAGCAACTTCAGCAACGGGCGCGCAATCTGGTGGACATGAACCGCGAGTCGCTGGAGGTGAAGGAGCGTGAGCGCGACGCCCAAGCGGCTGCAACCCATTAACTAGCAACGCCCGCCCGCCATGCCTCTCTCCGGAGAGCGTGGCGGGCATTTTTTTGGCGCTCTGCTTAGGGCTTATGGACGATCAATCCGATCGAGGTTGCAACGTAGCCCCCCAGTGCGATCTTCAGGTGCGGGGATGCTGCGTAGGGTGGCGCGTCGACGTGTTGATCGACTGGCTTGCCACCGGGGTTGAAGTTGAAGGGCGCAACGCGGTAGCCGTCGGCTTCCAGCTCGTCGCGCAACGTTTCCATGTCCTGCTTGCGGAAGATCACGCAGCCAGGGTCTTCAAACGTCTCGTCATTGGACGAAAGGTTGAACTCGGTTGTATGCACGGCAACTCCGCCCGGCCGCAAACAGCGCGCCGAATTCTTCACGAAGTCGAGGCCATGTCGGATTGAGCCAAGATGCTCGAAGGCGCAGCATGACCACACGAAATCGAACGCGCCTGTGAATTTCTCGGGTATCGCGTTCATGTCTGCGAACTCGAATGAGACACGCTCTGCGAACTGATCTGCGGGACAGACACCGTATTTGTTCAGGGATTCGAGTGCGTATGCGTGCTGGTTCGTCATGACCCACCCCTTGTCCGCCGCTTCCATCGTGCTTAAGAGACGGTTTCATAAAGGCCCTGAGGGGCTGTTAACTTTCGCGGCGAGCTGTTAACCTCAGGCATCGGAACAACCGAGGCCGAGGAGATGGGCAAGCCGATCATTGACGA
>NZ_CADIKB010000051.1 GCF_902859825.1 Paraburkholderia phenoliruptrix
GCGGGGCGCTACGCGCTGCGCTTGCCTCCAGGGGAAAGCCCTGCGGGCTATCCCCGCCGCGCAGGCTTGGCGCCCCTCTCGCGCAGCGAACCGGCTGGTGCCGGATCGCTCCCTTCATGCCGGACATTACGATGGCACTTCGGGCGTGGGTGTGTCGGGTTCGTAGTCGCCCAGCCACTCGAAGAGACGTTCGATATCGCAGTCCAGCTGGTTCAGCGTGGCCTGGGCCATTGCGTACCAGGTGGTGCCGTCGTCCGTTTCTTCGGAGGCGGACAGCAGGACGTTGAGCTGTGCGCGCCGTCCCAGCAGGCGCTGCATCTCGTTGCCTACCGTCTTGCGGTCGGTGGTCCAGATGAGGGTCGGCAGAAAGATGCCAGGCCCTTCTGCTCCAGGCGCAGGCGTTCCGGGTTGCATGGGATCGCTCATGGTGGTTCTCCAGAAGGTGGAGATTCCACGGTAGGCATTGGCCCGTGACCGGGCCACTCGAAATTCGCGCTATTTCGGGGGGATTTCGGGATCAGCGCCGATCGGCCGTGGCGCAGTCATGCGGGCGGGCTGCCTTTGAGCCGGTGCTTACCAGGGCTTCCAGCGCCGCTGGGGTGTTTGCGGCACGGCGCCGAGCAATTGGATCGGCGGCAGTGCATGGGGCGCATTGTTCCTGGGGAAGCGCCGGCGCACTTCGCATTCCAGTTCGTGCGCGAGGCCGCGTGCGTCCTTCTCGCCGCGCAGTGCCCGTTGCCGCCAGTCTCGGGCCTGGGCCATCAGTTCATCGTCTTGTAGGGCTCGTATGTCCATGCCATTGCCATTTTGCCGATGGCTGGGTGGGTAGCTGTCCACGGGGATTTCATTGAAGTCATGTGGGCGTCCCCGGCCACCTGGGAGATGGCCGGTCGCGCTCTCGTGCTAGCGCATCGAGCCGCCTGCGGCGTCTCGCCCCCTTCGGGCTTCGATCGTTCCCTCACTCCGTTCGGCTGACGCCTCCGGCCCGGCTTCCAGCTTCGAGCCTGCGCGCTTCGCTTGCCGTGCGGTCGGCTTGTGGGATGGCCGTTGCCATGTCCAGTCCTCTTCCCTGACTTCATCACCTTGTCCGCGACTGTAGCCCGCGGCCGTGTGCCGTCAAGGCGCGCAGGGCCGTGTCCTCGGCTGCGCCTGCGGGCCGCCCCACCCTGCGCTTGTTTCCTTGACGGCCCCCGTCCGCGCGCTCCCTTTCGTCGCGGGCGATGAACTCAGGAAAGACGGTGGCAACAGGGCCAACCGGGTTCCTCGCGCCGACCGCACCGAACAGCCGAAAGGCTGGGCTTCGAATCTTGGAATCCGGTGTGCGGTTTTCTTCAACAGCCTTTTTGTTCAGGAGAAAGACCATGCAACTCGCATCCCGCTTCGCTTCCCATTCCCCCGCATTGCGCAGCGACTCCCCGCTGTCCGATGACCAGATCCGCCGCGTGGCCCCGTCCATCTTCGCGGATGCCCCCCATGAAAGCCGTTCCGAGCGGTACAGCTACATCCCCACCGCCGCCGTGCTGACCGAGCTTCGCAAAGAGGGGTTTCAGCCCTTCATGGTGTGCCAGACCCGCGTTCGCAACGAGGGCCGGCGCGAGCACACGAAACACATGCTGCGCCTGCGCCACGCCAACCAGATCAACGCCCGCGAAGCCAATGAAATCATCCTGCTGAACTCGCACGACGGCACGAGCAGCTATCAATTACTGGGTGGCATGTTCCGCTTCGTTTGCAGCAATGGCCTTGTCTGCGGCGACACCGTGGGCGATGTGCGCGTGCCCCACAAGGGCGACGTGGCGGGCCATGTCATCGAGGGCGCCTATCAGGTGCTGAGCGGCTTCGAGCATGCGCAGGAATCGCGCGAATCCATGCAGGCCATCACGCTGGATGCCGGGGAATCGGAAGTGTTCGCCCGCGCCGCGCTGGCCCTCAAGTACGACGACCCAACCAAGCCCGCGCCCGTCACGGAATCGCAAATCCTGATGCCGCGCCGCTTCGACGACCGCCGCCCCGACCTGTGGAGCGTGTTCAACCGCACGCAGGAGAACCTGACCAAGGGCGGATTGCATGGCCGCGCCGCCAATGGCCGCAGACAGCAGACCCGCCCCGTGCAGGGCATTGATTCGGACATTCGCCTGAACCGCGCCCTGTGGCTGCTGGCCGATGGCATGCGCGCCCTCAAGGCCTGACCCCCTCTGACGTGTTCCCCGCCGGAGGGGCGGTTTCCCCTCCATTCCCTTGTTTCACTTGATTGGAGATTCACCATGAACGCCGTTACTTACACCGAAGCTCAAGCCCTCGACAGCCGCGCAAACGTGCTGCAAGCCGCCGACCCGAGCAAGCACATGATTCTGGTTCCGCTGTCGCGGCTGGTGCTGCGCCCCACGGGCCGCAACGTGCGCAAGACCGTCCCGCGCATGTCCATCCCCGAGCTGGCCGCGAGCATTCAGCGCGTGGGCCTGCTGCAAAACCTGATCGTGATTCCCGCCGCCGATGACCTGCATTACGAGGTGGTGGCAGGTGGCCGACGCTTTGCGGCCCTCAAGCTGCTGGCAAAGAAGCACCGTATCGCCAAGGATTGGGACGTGCCTTGCCTGCAGGTGGCCGATGGCACGGCCCGCACCGCCAGCCTGACCGAGAACGTGCAGCGCGAAGCCATGCACCCAGCAGACCAGTTTGAAGCCTTCGCCGCGCTGGTGGCCGAAGGCCGACCGATTGAGGACATTGCGGCGGATTTCTCCGTTACGCCGCTGGTGGTGCAGCGCCGCTTGAAGCTCGCCAATGTCTCGCCGCGTTTGATGGAGGACTACCGGGCCGATGCCGTGAGCCTCGATCAGCTGATGGCGCTCTCCATCACCGACGACCACGCCGCGCAGGAATGCGCGTTCTACGATGCGCCGCAATGGCAGCGCCAACCCTCGCACTTGCGCGAACGTCTGACGGAGCGCGAGATTGACGCCTACCGGCATCCGCTGGTGCGCTTCGTCGGGCTGGACACCTACGAGCAGGCGGGCGGCGGCATCCGCCGCGACCTGTTCGCGGAGGGCGATGCAGGCGTGTACCTGACCGACGCCGCGCTGCTGGAACGACTGGCGCAAGACAAGCTGGCGGGCATCGCCGCAGAGGTGAAGGCCGAGGGCTGGGCTTGGGCTGATGCCACGCCGGGCGTGACCCATGCCGATCTGCACGCCTTCCAGCGTGCGCCGAGGGAGCGCCGCGAGCCGAACAAGCGCGAAGCACAGCGCATCGAGAGGCTGCAAGCCAAGATGCAGGAGGTGGCCGAAGCCATTGATGCCGCGACGGACGCCGACGACGAGGACAAGGCCGATGCGCTGCAAGAGGAAGGCGAGCGGCTGGGCGAGCAGTTGCAGGCGCTGGAAGACGGCTTGCAGGGGTACGGCGCGAACGTGAAGGCCGCAGCCGGGGCCATCGTCACCATCGGCCGCAACGGCGAGGTGGTGATTCATCGCGGACTGCTGCGCGAGGCCGAGGCCAAGGCACTGCGCACACTGGAGAAGCTGCGCCAAGGGTTCAGCGACCCAGATGCCGCGAACGATGACGAAGGCGAGGACGACGAGCCGCCCAAGGCAGCAGCGATTTCCGACCGACTGGCCCAGCGCCTGAGCGCCCATCGCACCGCCGCGCTGCAAATCGAGGTGGCCCGGCATCCGCAGGTGGCGGTGGCCGCGCTGGTGCATGGCATGGTGCAGACCGTCTTGCAGGGCCGCTACTACGGGCGCGACCTGCCGCTGGGCGTGAGCCTGAAAGTCCAAGACCGGCTGGACGGCATGGCCCCGGACTGGCCCGAGTCACCCGCCGCTGTGGCGCTGCGTGAATTGCAGCAGGCGTGGAGCGGCAAGCTGCCCGAGGACAGCGCCGAACTGTTTGCCGCGCTGCTGGCGATGGAGCAAGGCGAACTGGTCAAGCTGCTGGCCGTGTGCGTGGCTTCCACGGTGGACGTGGTGACGCCTCGCGCCACACCGCACCAGCCCGGCGAGGAACTGGCGCAGGCCGTGGGCCTCGACATGGCCGCATGGTGGCAGCCGACCGCCGAGGGGTATTTCAAGCACGTTCCGAAGGCGGCAGTTCTGCAAGCCGTGGGCGAGTACGCGCCCGATCAGGTTTCCCGGCTGGCGAAGCTGAAGAAGGCCGACATTGCCAGCGAAGCCGAGCGGCTGGCCGATGGCGCGGGTTGGATGCCTGCCATCTTTAAGGTCGAAGGCCCGCAGCAGGCAGTGAAGGAAAGCGCGCAGGAGGCAGGCCCGGAGCAGGACGCCCCGGAGGATGCCGAGGCAATGGCGGATGAACCCGCCGAGGCGCTGGCCGCTTGACCCACGCCGAAGGCAAGCGCCCCGGCTTCGACCGGGGCGCTTCGCTGCAAGGAGAAGCCCCCATGACCCGCACCACCACCAACCGCCCGCGCATGGCGGCGGTCTATGCACCCGGCACGGTGCGCGCCCGCCGCTGGCACGGCGATGGCGACGTGCGCGGCTACCGACCGCCCTCGGGCTGGTCGGCCCGCGCTGACCTCACCGACATACATCCCATCACGGGCCGCGCCTTGCCGCGTGCCGTGTGGTGGATCATCGAAACGAAGGAATGATCATCGTCAGCACCGCGCCCAGGCCGTTCCGCCCTGGGCGCGGTGAAACGCATAATCCGGGCGCGGCGGTGGCCGCGCCCGGTGTTGAAGCCGAATAGCCGGGGCATTACGCCGCCGCCTTCACTGGCACTCAGGCGGCGGCGTTGAAGGCATCGCTGTACTGCGCGATGCCTTCGGGCACTGGCCCATGGAAGGCCAGTGCGAGAAAATAGCCGGGCGGCACGCCCGGCAGTTGCAGGCCCGCATGGGCCTGGAAGCCAAAGCGCCCGTAGTACGCGGGCTCTCCGAGCAGCACACAGCCTTCGGCCTGCATGGCCCGCAGTTCAGACAGCGCCTGTTCCATCAGGCGCGAGCCGATGCCGTGCCCCTGCCTCTGCGGCAGGACGGAGATCGGCCCCAGGCCGCACCAGCCTTTGGCCTTGTGGCCGTGGTCGTTGGTGATAGTCACCGGCGACAGAGCCACATGGCCGACGACCTGGCCGTGTTCTTCGGCCACGATGGAAAGCGTCAGTTCGCTAGCGTCGCGCAATGCACGCACGATGAATTGCTCCGTGTGGCTGGTGTGCGGCGCATCGGCGAAGGCGGCAATGGTCACGGCCTCGATAGCGGCAATGTCGTTCGTGGTTTCGTGTCGTAGCTGGATGGTCATGGTGTTCTGCGTTCCCTGCTCAAAATATAGAACGGCCTGGGCGTGTCGGCGCGTAGCGCCGCCGGGCTTTCGGGCTGCGCCCCGTGCCGACTTCGCTGTCACGGCCATTCGGCTTCAATCCACTCACGCCTTCGCGCCTGCGGCGCTGCGCGCTGCGCTTGCCTCCGGGGGATCGGCGCAAGGCCCATCCCCGCCGCGCGAGCTTGGCGCCCCTCGATGCCGCCGAACCGTCGATGCCGGATCGGCCCGGCCAGCGCCCCGCCGCAATGGACGGAGCTGGCGAACACGCTGGTGCTTGCTGCGGCAGGTTGTGCGAATGCGTGCCGTCCTCAACGCTGGCGGTTCTCGCCCATCACGTCACGAAGGACGGTTCACGGACATCCCGCCCGGCATCGCTATGGAGCTTCCACGCCACGCCTCAAGACCGGCGCCGCAAGGTGCGGCCGGGGCGTTCTCGCTTGTCGTCGGATGGTTGACCTGGCCCGCGTCAGTGGGCGAGCCGGTGCTGCCTTCGTGCGGGGATGCCGAGCCGGCCCTGCCTCCTTTCGATGCGGTTCGGCCCAAGGCGTCCTTGTGTTGTTGTGAATCCTAGCGGTGGCGCGGCTGCGCCTCGGGCTTCATGGCTGCAACCGTCCGGCGAAAACAATTTCCCCTGCTTTGTCACTGCGTTCGGCGCATTCCTCGCGGGACAAATTCTTTTCGCCTCCCGGCTCTCCACTGCGTTGCGACCGCAAGCGGTGCAGCCCGCCCGTCCCCCGCCGGCCGGATCACAACAAGGACGCGATGGGCGCGAACCTTGTTCCACCAAAAGGAGTTTCATCATGGCCAACATCGGCACCTTCACCGCAGACAAAGACGGCTTCACCGGCACGCTTCGCACCCTGACGCTCAACGTCAAGGTCAAGCTGGTGCCCAACGACAAGGGGGACAACGAGAAGGCCCCGGACTTCCGCCTGCAGGCCGCCAGCCACGACATCGGCGCGGCGTGGAAGAAGACCAGCGAGGCCGGGCGGGAGTACATCTCCGTGACCCTCGACGATCCTTCGTTCCCGGCCACGGTCTATGCCCGCCTGATCGAAGGAGAGAACGGCACGCACGACCTGATCTGGTCGCGCAGCAAGCCCCAGGCGGCCTGACGGCCGCCAGCGCCCCGCCCACTGCGGCGGGGCGCTGTACTGCTTGGATCAGCAGACTGGAAGGCTTGGCTCTCCCAGCTTCGTGATGGTGGTGGTCGGGCAGCATCACCATGACTTCGTGTTGCCAGGGCGAATGCAGGGCGATTCGGCGCACTGCGCCGACCGGGCTTTGCGGGCTGCGCCCCATGCCGACTTCGCCGTCATGGCCATTCGGCTTCAATCCCTATCGCAGCTGCGCGCTTCGCTTGCCTCCGGGGGAAAACCCTGCGGCCTCTCCCCGCCGCGCGATGCTTGGCGCCCCTGAAGTCCCCGAACCGGCTGCACCGGATCGGCCACGCCAGCGCGGTCGCACGCTATGGCGTGTCACTCTTCTTCGCCACAGTCTCCAACTCCTGGCGCACCTGCGCCAGCAGCTGATCGACCTGCTGCAGGTCGTCGCCGGCATAGGCCAGCGTCAGCAGCGTGAGCGGGTGCACCTCCATGACCTCGCACAGCTCGGCCAGCTTGTTCAAGGTGGGGCTTTTGAGGTCGCGTTCCAGCGTGCTCATGTAGGTGCGGCTGGACACGTCCGAGAACGCTTCCTGGCTCAAACCACGTGCTTTCCTGATGGTCTTTAGTGCCTCCGACAATGTATGTTTCGCTGCCAACCCTGGATCTCCGCAAAATCCAAGATGACATCCGATTGAGCCCTATAGGGCTACAATCTATAGTGTTCAACTATGCCCGCCTGCCGCTTTCGTGCTTTTACGGAAATCCGTATCTGCAGCTTCTCACAGAAGCACAAAACCGCATCCGTGCCTTTCCACAAACCCGCCGATGCGGTTTTGCGCTTTCACGCTTCGGCGGTTTTGTGCGAATGAGGTAACGCCCATGAACCAACTCATGACCGAGGACGAGCGCAAGCAACTGCTGGAACACGGCCGGGTCCGGGCCGCTGGCCGGGCCATCGACCCGCTGCCCGTGGTGCGGTTGTTCACGCCGGACGCACACGCCACTTGGCTGCTGGTGTCGCTTGACCCCGCTGACGGCGATACGGCCCATGGCCTGATCGACTTGGGGATCAGCATGCCTGAGCTGGGCGAGATCAAGCTGTCCGACCTCGCATCCATCGTCGGGCCGAGCAAACAGCCCGTGATGCGAGATCGGTATTTCCGGGCGGTGCGCCCGTTGTCGGAGTACCTGCGGCTGGCCCAGGAGAACGGTTCCGTCCTCGATTGAGCCGTTCGCGCCACGGCCAAGCCGGGCGCATTGAGGCTATTTCGGTCTTGCTCCAGACCCGTCAGGTCTTAATCCGCACTGTTGCACCAAACCAGTGCCACCCTGACGCAAACGGTCATGACGCCAGCCGTGCCATCGGGCACGGTGGATAGCGCAGGAGGCCGCATTTCCTCGCGCGCCACCGTCGCATTCAGACGATCCGCGCAATCCATCGGATGCTTTTCGTCTTGACACGCAAGTTACTAATCTACCAGCTTATTCACGATTGGATGCTAGTTCGATGCGGTGACGTTGGCGTGTGAAACCAGTGACGGCCGTCCTGCTCTACGGGAGCTTGCGTCATGGCCGAACCGCACCACCTCGCGCACTGGTATCCGACCGCCGCCTACCTCTACGTCCTGTGTCTGGACACGCTCGCACTGGCCTGGGAGTACCTGCGCCGCCATCCCGACTACCGGATCGACTGGCTGCGCCGTGCGCGCTGCCCCGATGCCGCGCATCGCTGGGGCTTGCGTCTGCTGGAAGACCCGGACGTGGATGCGCGTGACGCGCATCCGGCCTGGCTTCCCGGCCATGGGGCCGTGGTGCAGCTTCACCCCGATGCCGATCCGCCTCCGGATGCCACCGCCTTCGCGTTCTGGCGCATCCCCGGCCACAAGCAGTTGCTGCACGACGGCAAGGGTCTGGCGCTGATCGCGCGCAGCCCCAGCCTTTGCCAGCGCTATGCGCTGGCGCCTGGCCTGGAGGACGGCATGGCCGTGGCCCATGCCTATCGTGGCCGTCACGCCGCCCCTGCGGCCCCTATGCCTGGTACGCCTGCGTCAATGGCTCGGCCCAGGCCACCGCCTGCGGCGCTGCTGGAGCTACACACCCTGCAGGCGCTCGACGCCACCCTGGCGGGCGCGTCCTTGCGCGACGTCGCCGAGGGCTTGTTCGGTGCGGACGCCGCAGCCGGCTGGTACAGCGACGGCGGCCTGCGCTCCAAGGTGCGCCGCCTGGTGCGGCGCGGCGATGCGTTGATGCGCGGCGGCTATCGCCGCCTAGCACAACTGCCGCCGCTTGAGAAGGGTCGTTTTGAAGAGAGCGCAAAACGACCCTGAGCAGGAGGGCTTCGTTTTCTGAGACTGCCTTCATCCGGTTGCGCTGTGTGGCCGGAGCCCTGCAACCGATGGAGGTTCTCACCATGCGTCCTGCTCCCTTGCGGCCTGCCGCTACTGTCTCGACCGCTGCCGCGCAGCCCCAACGCTATCTCACCAACGACGAAGCCGCCGAGTACCTGCGCCTGTCGCCGCGCACGCTGGAAAAGCAGCGCGTGCTGGGAGGCGGTCCCAAGTTCCGCAAGTTCGGCCGCCGCGTGATGTACGCCGTGGTCGACCTCGATGCCTGGGCCGCCGAGCGCAGCTTCGAGAGCACGTCCGAGCCCGAGTACGCCGAGCAGCATTCGGCGGACAGCCGTGCGCGCTGATCGCTGGCGCGCGGGTGGCCTTCGCCATGTCCAGCCCCGCGCTGCCCATGCGGCAGCGACCGATGCAAGAGCGCGAACAGCTCGATCTGTTCCGCGCCTTGCCGGGCGACATGGCGCCGCGCGACAGCCAGGACTTGATGGCCTTTCCGTTCTTCTCGCTGGCGAAGTCGCGGCGCACGGCGCCGATCGACTTCCGCGCCAGCGGCATCACGATCCGCGTGGAGGGCACGCAGGAGCATGGCATCGCCACGATTTGGGATGCGGACATCCTGATCTGGGCTGCAAGCCAGATTGTGGAAGCCCGCGATGCGGGCTTGCGCCCGTCGCGGCTGATGCAGGCCACGCCCTACGAGATCCTGCGCTTCATCGGGCGCGGTACGTCGCTGCGCGACTACCAGCGCCTCAAGGCGGCCTTGGATCGGCTGCAGTCCACGACCGTGGCCACGTCGATCCGCGAGACGACCGGGCGGCGCCTGCATCGCTTCTCATGGATCAACGAGTGGAAGGAACTGGCCGATGCCAAGGGCACCCCCTTGGGGCTGGAACTGATCCTGCCGGACTGGTTCTATGCGGGCGTGCTCGATGCTGCCCTCGTGTTGACCATCGACCCGGCGTATTTCCGGCTGACGGGCGGGATCGAGCGATGGCTGTACCGCCTGGTGCGCAAGCACGGCGGGCGACAGCCTGGCGGCTGGCAGTTCGACTTCCAGCACCTGTACCGCAAGTCGGGCAGCGTGGCGCGGTACTACGACTTCGCCGCCGACCTGCGCGCACTGGTGGTGCGGCAAGCCTTGCCTGGCTACCAGTTGGGCATCGAGTACGTCTCGGGCATTGCCTCGCCGCTGCTGACGTTCCGGCCCGTGCCGTCCACGGCACGGGGATAACTGCTGCGCAGCCTGTGGACGGACTCGTGCTATCAGGCAACAGAGGTATCGTGCTATCAGGCAACGAATCCTCGTGCTATCAGGCAACAAAACCGGCCGCAAAGCTAATACTGGCGCGGGTTTCGGCCTCTCCTAACTTCCCTAACTTAAATACTCTAACTGGTAGTAGCAGCGCCGCGCCTCGGTGGACAACCGCCACAGGACGCGAAGCGCAGCGGCAACAGGCGGGCTTTCCGACACGGAGGGTCCGGTCATGATCGTCGCGCTGCTCAACCAGAAAGGCGGCGTGGGCAAGACCACGCTCGCCACCCACATCGCCGGCGAGCTGGCGATGCGCGGGCAGTCGGTCATCCTGCTGGATGCCGATCCACAGGGCTCCGCGCTGGACTGGACACAGCGCCGCAGCCAGCAAGGTTTGCCAAGGCTATTTAGCGCCGTGGGCCTCGCACGCGAAACGCTGCACCAGGAAGCGCCAGAACTCGCCAGGCGGGCCGATCACGTCGTCATCGACGGGCCACCCAGGATCGCTGCCTTGGCGCGCTCCGCGCTGCTGGCGGCCGAGCGGGTGCTGATCCCGGTGCAGCCCAGCCCCTACGACCTGTGGGCCAGCGCCGAGATGGTGGCGCTGATCCGTGAGGCGCAGGTGTTCCGGCCTGCGCTGCGCGCGGCCTTCGTCATCAACCGGCGCGTGAGCACCACCGTGATCGGACGCGAGGCCCGCGGCGCGCTGGCCGAGCAGCCGCTTCCTGCGCTGCGCGCGGAAGTGCATCAGCGCATCGTGTTTGCCGACAGCGTGGCCGCCGGCCGGCTTGCACGCGAGACGGCGCCAGACAGCGCCGCCGCGCGCGAAATCACCGCGCTGGTCGATGAACTGCTGCGGTGGCCGTCATGAGCACTCCTGCCAGCAAGCGCACGGGCAAGCGCATCGGCATCGGCGCTCGCCCGCCCGCGAATCCGCACGCCGAGGCGTGGATTCGCCAGGGCAGTGCCGATGACCTCCAGAAAGGCGACCTCTACACGGCCCGCCTGACCCTCGACATCACGCCCGCCATGCGGGCGCGCATCAAGGTATCGGCCTTCACGCAAGGCGTGACGGTGGCCGATCTGTTGCGCGCGCTGCTGGAGCGGGAATTCCCGGAGAAGTCCTCATGAACACACCCGCCTCGACGGCTTCGGCACCGCCGTCCATCCCGCCTGTCGGCGTGGCCGACGGCGTACCGCTGACGCGCGTTGCGCTCGCATACATCGACCAACGCTTCGACCTCTACCTGCGCTTCGGTGATCCTGCCCGCATCATCCGGTTCGACCGCTGGCGCCGCTGCGCGGTGTTCACGCCGAATGCGGTTCTCTGCCGCATCCGCTGGCAGGCCAACGACTACGGCACGATCCGCTGGCAGCTCATGGTGATGCAGGCGTGCATGCCGATGGATGGCGCGCAGCGCATCTCCGGCGTGCAACCTGGCGCGCGCCTCTTGCTGCACGCCGAGGGTGAGCAATCGGTGCGTGCCGTGCTGGCGCGCATCGACGCCATCGAGGCGCTGGGCATCACGCCTGTCGGCGTCTCGCCCGCGTACTGGCGCACGCTCGCCAACCGGCTCGCAGCGCACTTGCCGCTGCCCGAATACACCGCCGAGCGGCACGCCGCCTGGCTGGCCGGGAGGGCGCTGCCATGACCGCAGTTTCCACTTCCGGCACCGCGCCGCACCCTCGCTTGCGCGTGCGCGCTCGCCTCGTGCTGGCGGGCCTGTCCGCCTGCGGCCTCGCTGCGCTGGCCTGGGCGTCCTTCGTGCATCCGCTGCCACGCCTGACCTACAACCCGTCCGACAGCGTGGAGGTCGGCTGGTATCGCATCGATCCGCTCGACCATCGCACCAGCTCGCCACCACGTCCGTTGTCGGTAGGCAGCATCGTGCTGGTGCCGCTGCCTGCCGAGGCTGCCGCGCTCGCTGCGCAGCGCGGCTACCTGCCGACGCGCATTCCTCTGCTCAAGCGCGTGGGCGCGGTGGCGCCGCAAGAGGTGTGCATCGCTGACGGCAAAGTCCGCATCGACGGCGTGCCTTCAGCCGCCGTGCTGTCTGCCGATCGCTGGGGCCGGCCGCTGCCATCCCGGCAGCAATGCCACCGCTTGCGGCATGGCGAGCTGTTCCTCCTCAGTGTGACCAATCCGGCGTCGTTCGATAGCCGGTATTTCGGGCCGGTCAGCGCAGCTTCCGTGATCGGCGTTGCGCGCCCCGTCTGGCTGGAGTCGCGCCCATGATGGCCACCGATTCGCTGCGCATCATCGTGCTATCGGGCGTGTCGTTCTGCTGGCCGTTGTCATGTCGTCGCGCGTGCAGTGCGAGCGCATCCGCGCTGCACTTCGCGCTGCCTCCGGCGCAGCCGTCCCACGTGCAGGCGTCTTGCCTCGAACACGGCTGGCCTGCGGCCATTGCCGTGTTCGCCGGTGCGCTGGCTGCTGGTGCAGCCTTGCCACCGGGCCGCAGTTGCCGGGATCGAGAACCTGGGGGACAGGGGGAGGCAAATGCGGAAGGCAAGACAAAAGGACGCGGCACCGGGCCGCGTCGAAAGCCTGTCTGCACATGGGGGTGGCGCGGCACGGAGCGGCTTCGCCGCCGTGCCGCTTGGGGCGCGAAGCCCGCGCCGATGCGGGCATGTCTGCGTGCTTCGCACGACCGGACACGCCGGAGCTTACAGGGAACGCAGCCATGAGCGACCGCCGCGACGACGATTTCCGCATCCGCCCCAGCGCCCCGAAGAACCGGGGCCAGGGCTTCGTCTCCAAGGTGCTCAAGCAGGCGGGCAAAGCCAGCAGCGGCAAGTCCTCGGTGCGCCGTCCCGCATCCAGCGGCAGCGGCGCACGCGCTGGCCAGCGCCCAGGCTCGCGCCTCGGGCGCGGCCACACAGCGGCTCGCTTCGCGGGCGCGAAGCTCACGCCCATGTCGCGGCGCGTGACCATCAAGACGCTGCTGGTCAATCAGCGCAACGCCAGCCCGCAATCGCTCGCCAAGCACCTGCGCTACATCGAGCGCGACGGCGCCGGCCGCGATGGCGAGCCGGGCCGGGCCTACGGGCCGCAGGCCGACGACGCCGACCTCGACGCTTTCAAGGAACGCTGCGCCGACGACAGGCACCATTTCCGCTTCATCGTCTCGCCCGAGGACGGCGCCGAACTGGACGACCTGCGCACCTACACCCGGCATCTGGTGAGCCGCATGGAAGCCGACCTGGGCACGCGGCTGGATTGGGTGGCGGTGGATCACTGGAACACCGACAACCCGCACACTCACCTGATCGTGCGCGGGCGTGACGACACCGGCAAAGACCTCATCATCGCGGGCGACTACATCGCGCACGGCTTTCGCCATCGCGCCGCCGAGCTGGCGACCGAATGGCTGGGGCCACGCACCGAGCTGGAGATCCAGCAGACCTTGCAGCGCGAGGTGGCGCAAGAGCGATGGACGAGCCTGGATCGCACCCTGCAACGCGAGGCCGGCGAGGACGGCCGAGTGCAGATCGGACGCTTCAACGAACCGCGGCTGCAACGCCAGCGCCTACTGTTGATCGGTCGCCTGCAACGCTTGCAGCGCATGGGCCTCGCCGACGAGATGCAGCCGGGCACCTGGGCCGTCCATGCCGACGCGGAAAAGACTCTGCGCGCGCTGGGCGAGCGTGGCGACATCATCCGCACCATACAGCGGGCCATGCGCGGCGAGCCGCGCGAGCTGGCGGTGTTCGAGCCGAGCGACGACGGCCGAACCATCATCGGCCGCGTGGCCGCGAAGGGGCTGGCCGACGAGCTGCGCGACCGGGGCTATCTGGTCATCGACGGCGTGGACGGCAAGGCCCACTACGTCGCGCTGAACGCCCGCGACGAGCTGGCGAACTATCCGATCGGCGCCGTGGTGGAAGTGAAGGGATCGGCCGACGTGCGCGCGGCCGACAAGAACATCGCCGCGCTGGCGAGTGATGGCCTCTACCGTGCCGACCATCACTTGGCCGTGGCGCAGGGTCAGGCCGTGCCGGGCCGCGACCCGCACGAAGTCGTAGCAGCCCACGTCCGGCGCCTGGAAGCCCTGCGCCGGGCGGGCATCGTGGAGCGCGTGGCCGAGGGGCTATGGAAAGTGCCGGACGATCTGCCCGAGCGTGGCCGCCAGTACGACGCGCAGCGCCTAGGCGGTGTGGCCGTGGAGCTGAAATCGCACCTGCCGATTGAGCGGCAGGCCCGCGTGATAGGTGCCACCTGGCTCGACCAGCAACTGATCGGCGGCGGCTCGGGGCTGGGCGACCTGGGCTTTGGCGCAGACGCCAAGCAGGCGATGCAGCAACGCGCCGACTTCCTGGCCGAACTGGGGCTGGCCGAGCGACGCGGACAGCGCGCGATCCTGGCGCGCAACCTGCTGGGCACGCTGCGCAATCGGGAGCTGGCGCAGGCCGCCAAGGGCATTGCGGCCGAAACCGGCCTGGAACACCGGCCTGTGGGCGACGGTCAGCGCGTGGCCGGCATCTACCGGCGCAGCGTCATGCTCGCCAGTGGACGCTACGCGATGCTGGACGATGGCATGGGGTTCAGCCTGGTACCGTGGAAGCCCGTGATCGAGCAACGGCTGGGACAGCAGATTGCCGCAACGGTGCGCGGTGGTGGCGTGTCGTGGGAGATGGGGCGGCAGCGCGGGCTGTCAATCAGCTAGTGCTAACTCATGTATTTCGCTTTGTTTGCAAACCTCCGTCAATTCCGAGAGCGCGCAGTGCCAATGTGATTTCAACTCACGTATCGCGTTGTTTCCACGTTCAGTCAGAACAATTTCGATAACTCTGCGGTCATGCGTGCGATCCAAACGCTCTTGCGCCGTTCTTTGGATCATGCCCTTATTCTCAAGACGGTCTAATAGCCTAGTAACCGAGGCAGAATCGACTGCCAGGCTACGAGCCAAAGTGCTAGGCGTACATGCTGGAGTGACCGACATCTGGTGTAGCGCCATCACCTGCACAGCGGTCAAACCAAACGGAGCAGCCACGCGATTCAGCACTTGATTCCTTGCTGTGAAAAGCCGCGTGATGGCCGTAGAAAGCGCCATCACCCTAAGGGCAACGTCTGATTTCTCCGTGCCGGTTGCCCCATTCGGCATCATGATCGGGAGCGTCTACTGGGCGCTTCCTCACCGCAACCATAGGCACGCATGAATGTCACCACGGCTGCGTTCGCCCACTGGTCAATCTGCGCCGAGGAAGGTGCGGCATCCGGATGAGTCAGGCACTGAAGCTGGGGTTCGCCGCGAACCAAGTTGATGAACAGGCTCGCGGCAGTGTCACGGCCAATTTCTCCAAGATCGACTTCGCCGGACGCTGCCGCTCTGGCCAGTTGTTCGGACACCATCGTCGTCATCACCTGCGGGCCGGCCAGATAGAACGTCCGTGCGAGCTTCGGAAAGCGCGGGCCTTCGGCGATCACGACGCGGAAGACAGCCAGCCCGCCCGGCGAGAGCACGATGTCCAAGTAGGCCCGAGCCAACATGGTCAACGTCTCTCTTAGCTTCCCCGGACGGAATCCGATGCCACGCACCGTGTTCGTGAACGCAGCACATTCGGCTTCGATCACCGCGACGAAGAGTGCTTCCTTGTTTGCGTAGTGCGCGTAAACGGTGGACTTGGACACGCCGGCCTCACGCTGGATCATGTCGGTTGTCGCGCTGAACCCATGGGTCAGGAAGACGTTGCGCGCAGCGCGCAGGACGGTGAGAGCCTTGGTGTTCAGCTCGTCACTGCTCGGCGGCTGGGTGGTCATGACTTGGTTGGTGCGTCGCATCTGCTTGGGGTGAAGTTTTTGACACAATGGCCTAGATTCGGTATAGTACCAAACCGCTCGGTACGTATCAACTTGGTCAGCCGTCTCATAGAGTATTCGCATTTATGTGGATGCCCGAAATTTTCTGTGAGGCGGCGGCCTGATTTTTGCCTCGATATCAAACCGAGCGGTTCGGTACAACTCATATACTTAGTGAACCTTCATGACGTCACAACCGCTGCTCTCACAACTGCTGCGACAAGCAGGCACGGCGCTCTGCACGATCTCACTGGTCGGCTGCGCGGTTGGTCCTGACTTCGTGAAACCCGACGACAGGCTTGCGACCGTTCAACTGTCGCCCAGGGCGGACTACGCGCAACCGAATGAAACATCCGCTGCGAACTTCCCATCTTCGTGGTGGACCTTGTTCAACGACCCCGTGCTAGCGGGTCTGCAATCCCGTGCGCAGGCGGGCAACCTCAACTTGCAGATCGCCTCCGAACGCATCGAGCAAAGCCGAGCGCAGTTGGGGATTGCCTCCTCGCTGCTGCTGCCCAGCGTGGGCGTCTCGGCGGGCTATTCCCGCGAGACGATCAGCGAGCACGGCAAGTTTGCCGCGCTGGGCGCACCGACGAGCGCGAGCGATTTCTGGCAGTTGGGATTCGAAGCCAGTTGGGAACTCGATCTATGGGGCCGTGCGCGGCGATCGCGTGAAGGCGCCGCGGCTGCCTTCGAGGCCACGGTGTATGAGCGCGAGGCGGCACGGGTGGCCTTGTCCGCCGAGGTGGCCCGCGCCTATCTCCAGTTGCGCGGTGCGCAAGCGCAACTGGACATCACCCGGCAGAACCTGGAGGTCGCCGATCGCACTCTCCGCCTTGCAGAAAGCCGTGAGCGCAATGGTGTCGCCACGCGCTTTGAAACCTCTTCGGCGCGCGCGCAATTGGCAACGGTCGAGGCGCTGGTGCCCGAACTGGTCCAGCGCCGCAACACGCTGATGAACGCCTTGGCACTGCTGCTGGGTGAGGAGCCGCGCGCCCTCGATGCGCAGTTGCTTGAAGCGATGCCCTTACCTTCGCTTCCTTCCAATGTGCCGGTGGGCTTGCCCTCCGAATTGGCGCACAGGCGGCCGGACATACAGCGCGCCGAAGCCCAACTCCATGCTGCAACGGCGGCCATCGGCGTCGCCAAAGCCGATTTCTACCCGCGGATCGGCCTGCGGGGAAGAGTCGGCGTCGAAGCCTTCGAGTTCAACGACCTCGACAGTTGGGATTCCCGGTTCTTCTCCGTCGGCCCGACGGTCTATCTCCCCATCTTCCAAGGCGGTCGGCTGAAGCAGCGCGTGGCGCTGAACGAGGCACGGCAAAGAACAGCCGCCATCGCCTACCGGCAGACGGTACTGCAAGCCTGGCATGAAGTGGACAACGCTCTGGACGCTTGGGCCGCTCAGCAGAACAGCCATGCCGAATTGCGGGTCTCGTATGAGCAGAACAAGCAGGCGCTGCATGCTGCCGAGCGCGGCTATCAGGAAGGCGCTGCCGACTACTTGAATGTCCTGGCCGCGCAGCGCGGCGTCCTCGCCAGCCAGACCAGCCTCAATGCCAGCGCCACCAACGCCGCGCTCACCCTGGTCAATCTCTACAAGTCGCTGGGCGGTGGCTGGGACCCTGATGCACTCACATCCGGGCGACAGGCCGGTGGCGATGCACCTCTGACGACCACCACATCGCCGGCCAGCTTGCAATCAAAGGTTGACCAATGAGTGCCGCAGCGTTGCAGCCGACAGCGGCGCCACCCGCACCTGCTGCTGCGGCAGCCCCGCCGAAGCGGGCGATTGCCGGGTTGGTCGGCATCCTCATCGCGGCCATGATGGCCGGACTGAACAACCGCGTGGGTGCGTTGGCACTGGCGGACGTGCGTGGCGCGCTGGGCTTCGGCCTGGACGATGCCTCCTGGCTCACGACCGTCTATAGCGCGGGCGAAGTGATCGCGATGCCTTTCTCGGCATGGTTCGCCATCACGCTTTCGGTGCGCCGCTTCGAGCTATGGATGATCGGCACATGCACTTTGCTGGCGGTGTGCATTCCCTTCATCCATGACCTCGATCTGCTGCTGGCCATGCGTTTCCTGCAAGGCATCGCCAGCGGCACGATGATTCCCGTGTTGATGATGGCGGCGTTGAAGTTCCTGCCGCCCCACATACGGCTGCACGGACTGGCGCTGTATGCGCTTACGGCCACTTTCGCGCCGAACCTTTCGATCTGGCTGGCGGGTCATTGGACGGACGGCCTGTTCGATTGGCGCTGGGTGTACTGGCAGATACTTCCGCTCGCGGCCATTGCCGCCTTGTTGATCGGATGGGGCCTGCCGAAAGACCCGATCCAGACAGACCGCTTCCCGCAGGCCAACTGGCCCGGCCTGGCTTTCGGCGTGCCGGCATTTGCCCTGATTACCGTCGCCTTGGATCAGGGCGTGCGGCTGGACTGGTTCAACTCCCCCCTCATCGTCGTCTCGTTGGCGGCCGGGCTGACTCTGCTAGGGGCCTATCTGCTGACGGAGTGGTATCACCCGGCGCCGTTCATCAAATTGCAGATGCTCAGTCGCCGCAACCTGGCGTTGGGCTTCACCTTGTTCATCTGCCTTCTTGTCGTGCTGAACTCTGGCGCGATGTTGCCGATGACCTATCTTGGGCCGCTCCAGAGCTACCGGCCGCTTCAGATGGCACCGATCGGCCTGATCGTCGCGCTGCCTCAACTGGTCCTGGGTTCAGTGGTAGCGCTGTTCCTATACCGGAAATGGGTCGATGCCCGATTCGTGTTCGCAGGCGGCCTGCTGCTGATCGCCCTGGCGTGTTTCTCCGGCGCGCAACTGACTTCCGACTGGAACCGTGACCAGTTCGTGATGACGCAGACGCTGCAAGCCTTTGGCCAGCCCATGGCTGTCGTCTCGCTGCTGTTCCTGTGTACCAGTGTCGTACACCCCAGCGAAGGCCCGTATGTGTCGGGGAACATCAACACGCTGCGCGCCCTGGGGTCGGTATTCGGGGGCGCGGTGGTTGGGCAACTCGTGACCGTGAGGCAGCGGTTCCACGCGGAAATGCTGCTGGACCACGCCGCGTTGGTAGGCAACTCCGTTCCGCTTGCCCCGGAGCCCGCTCAACTGATGGGAATCATCGGCCAACAGGCACTGGTGCTGTCGGTCGCGGATGCCTATCGCGTGCTGGGCGTTCTGGCGCTGGTGATGGTTCCCTTCGTACTGCGGCTGACCTACATTCCCGCGCCCGACTTGCAGGCCCCCGCTTCTCATTCCACACCGTCGTCGTCCCAAGGATAGTTTCACCATGGCAATGCCGAAGAAAGCCAAGATCACCAGTGCCGTGCTGCTGCTCGCAGTCGCAGCGGGCTGTGTCATTTATCTGAATCGTCCCGAGTCCAGCGCATCGACCCAATCCACGGACGACGCCTATGTACAGGCTGATTTCACCCTCGTCGCGCCCCAGGTGTCGGGAGTGATCGGCAAGGTACTGGTCGAAGAAAACCAGCCAGTGAAGGCAGGGGATTTGCTCGCAGCCATCGACGACCGGGATTTCATCGTTGCGGTGGATGCGGCAAAGGCACAAGTCGCCGCCGCCGAGGCCAGCGTCGCGGGGCTTGCCGCGCGTGTGGCGCAGCAAGAAACCGCGATCCGCCAAGCGCAGGCAGCCGTTGCGGTGGACGATGCCGAACTCAAACTGGCAGAGGCCAACCAAAAACGCTATCGCAACTTGGCAGCCGATGGATCTGGTTCGATCCAGGCACAACAACAGGCCGAAGCGCAGTTGGCCATTCGGCTGGCCAGCCGGGACAAGAACCGCGCGGGCCTGCAAGCGGCGCGGCAGCAAACGGACATCCTGAAAGCCGATCTTGAAAAGGCCAAGGCTGCGCTTTCTCAAGCGCAGGCCGCACAGGCGGCTGCGGAGTTGAAGCTTTCCTATACCCAAATCACCGCGCCCATCAACGGCATGATCGGCCAGAAGTCGGTACGTGTCGGCGCATTCGTGAATGCTGGCAAGCCGTTGCTGGCGGTGATTCCACTCGATGCCCTCTATATCACGGCCAACTTCCGCGAGACGCAGTTGGCGCGTGTACGGGCCGGACAATCGGTGGACATCAAGGTGGACGCCTTGCCGGGTGCCGTACTGAAGGGAACCGTGGAAAGCCTGGGGCCGGCCAGTGGCGTCAGCTATTCGGCTGTCGCGCCACACAACGCCACGGGCAACTTCACCAAGATCGTCCAGCGCCTGCCTGTGCGCATTCGCATCGACCCCGACCAGCTTGACGCTGCAAACCTGCGCGTCGGCATGTCCGTGACGCCGAAGATCCGCATCGGTGAATAGCGTCATTAGCCCAACGTGAGGACCCATGCAAATGAGGCAATACCGTTATCGCGTAACTCTGGAGCAATTGACTGATTCACATGGCGTTCCCACCGATCGCAAGCCTCTACAGTTTGAGGTTGGAAATCATGACGACATCATCTCTGTCGTGACGTGGATTCGCAGCAGAGGTGATTTCAGTAGCCAGGCGGAAGCCGCTGCTTTTGGAGTTGGGTTGAAGTTATTTGGTGGAGCCATCTTGGCAAACAAGGATGACCCGCTTCTGTCTTCGTTCCTGCCGCAGCTATATCAATTCGTGAAGGATTTCAAGGCAGGATCAAGCGACATCCAAGGAAAAGATTGATTCGGCTTCTCTGCGCGACACGGGATATGAATCACTATGGAGCTTCGTCACCTTCGATACTTTCTGGCTGTGGCCGAAGAACTCCGCTTCGCTCGCGCAGCGGAGAAGCTGCATATTGAACAATCGCCGCTGTCGCGGGCCATCAAGGAACTGGAAGAAGAACTCGGCGTGGCGCTGTTTGCCCGTACCACGCGCAGCACGCGGCTAACCCATGCCGGAACATTGTTCTTGGAGCATGTGCGTCGTGTGTTCGCTGCCCTGGAACAAGCGCGTGACAGCGTGAAAGCGGCGGCTAATGGCTTTCATGGGCAATTACGTGTGGCCATGTCGGATGGCATCACGCCGTCGCGCTTGCCGGCCTTACTGGCGTTGTGTCGTCAGGAAGAACCCGAGGTCGAAATTCGCTTCTTCGAGGTGCCGTTATCACAGCAGATCAAAGGGCTTCATGATGATCTGTACGACGTGGGGTTTGCCCAATCCGACGAAGTAGGCGCTGGCATCGTCGCCGTGCCCGCTTGGAGCGATGCGCTCATGGTGGCGGTTCCCGCCCGCCATCCGCTGCTGGCCCACAAGCGCATTCCCTTGGACGAGTTGCTGCGCTATCCGCTGGTCCTGTGCGATCCGCAAGTGTGTGAAGGCCATGCCAAGCACGTTGAACGAGTGCTGCGTCGTGCTGACATGGAGCCGCTCATCGCAGAACGAGTTGCCACGTGCGATCTGATGATGGCACTGGTATCGGCCGGCTTCGCGCTCGGGTTGGCGGGCGCTGCACACATTGCCACCAGCCGTGAGCTAGGTGTCGTGGCCCGGCCGCTGGCGTCGCGCGTTCCGCCGCTTACGACCTACTTGCTTCGTCTTGACGGTGATCCGTCCGACGAACTGACACGGTTCATTGAGCGCGTACAGGCCATCGAACTGCCGGAAACTCCCAGGCCCATACGAGGCCGCAACCCTGATCCCCCGGAGGAATTGATGCCATGAAGAAGATCATTCCGTTCTTGCTGGTGACTACCTTGGCCGCTTGCGGCCAATCAGAGGCACCTCAGAAAGCTGCCGATTCGGAGGCAAGCATTCCGACGGTGGAAGAACTGGCGGCCAACCCCGACCGGCTCAAGGAACTGCGCCAGCAATGCAAGACCGACCGCTCCAAGCTGGGCGACGTGCTGTGCAACCGGGTAGCAGAAGCCACGCGCAAACGGTTCTATGGCGACGGAGAAACGCCCTACACACCGCCGAAAGAGTCGCCAAAGTTCTGATTGTTGGCCGTTCGCCGATTCGCCTTCACTTTTTTCTCGACACGCCGCAATGCGCCCGCGCTTGCGGCGTTTTTCTTTGGCTCGCCACCGCACTCATTCTTTCTTTTTCCTCGACCTTTCTGCTCTAAACGGTCTTTGACCGGCACTGACCCGGCACCGATCCTGACGCCTGCGGCACGCCCTTGTGCCGCTTCTTCCATGAGGAATCAGCGCAGGAGAAATCGGAGGCCAGGTCATGCAAGGGACGAACGTGCTGTTCGGTCAGATTGCCGTGGTATTCGGCATCTTGATCGCCGGCGTGTGGGGCGCCACACAATGGACAGCAGCCGCCCTTGGCTATCAAGTACGCCTTGGCTCGCCCTGGTTCGATTTTCTTGGCACGCCGATCTACCACCCGTGGAAGTTGTTTGAGTGGTGGTTCGTTTTCGATGCTTACGCGCCGCGCGTGTTCGATACCGGCGGCGCCATCGCGGGCGGCAGTGGGTTATTGGCGGTGGTCGTCGCCATCGGCATGTCGATCTGGCGATCGCGGCAGTCGCGCCTGGTCACGACTTACGGCTCGGCCCGCTGGGCGAACGCGGATGACATTCACAAGGCGGGCCTGACGCAACCGGCCGGCGTTTTCCTCGGCCAGCACGGCCGCCAGTACCTGCGCCACGAAGGCCCGGAACACGTCCTGACCTTCGCGCCCACGCGCTCGGGCAAAGGTGTCGGTCTGGTGGTGCCGACGCTGCTGTCCTGGCCCGCGTCGGCCGTCATCCACGACATCAAGGGCGAAAACTGGCAGATCACCGCCGGCTGGCGCTCGCGCTTCTCGCATTGCCTGCTGTTCAACCCGACCGATGCGAAGTCAGCGGCCTACAACCCGCTGCTGGAGGTTCGGCGCGGCGCGCATGAAGTGCGCGACGTGCAGAACATCGCGGACATTCTGGTCGATCCCGAAGGCGCGCTGGAGAAGCGCAACCATTGGGAAAAGACCTCGCACGCGCTGCTGGTCGGGGCCATCCTGCATGTCCTCTACGCGGGCGAAGACAAGACGCTGCGCGGCGTCGCCAACTTTCTGTCCGACCCGGCCAGCCCGTTCGAGCTGACCTTGCACCGGATGATGACCACGCCGCACCTCGGCGATGGGCCGCATCCGGTCGTCGCATCGGCGGCGCGTGAAGTCCTCAACAAGAGCGACAACGAACGCTCGGGCGTGCTGTCCACGGCCATGTCGTTCCTCGGCCTGTACCGCGATCCGACCGTGGCCGAAGTCACATCGCGCTGCGACTGGCGCATCGCAGACCTGATCGCGGCCGGGCATCCGGTGTCGCTGTATCTGGTGGTGCCGCCTTCGGACATTTCGCGGACGAAGCCGCTTATCCGCCTGATCCTCAACCAGATCGGGCGACGCCTTACCGAATCGCTCGATGGCTCCGATGGCATCGCGCGCCGCCACAAGCTGCTGCTGATGCTCGATGAGTTCCCGGCGCTGGGGCGCCTGGATTTCTTCGAGACGGCGCTGGCCTTCATGGCCGGCTACGGCATCCGCAGCTTCCTCATCGCGCAGTCGCTCAACCAGATCGACAAGGCGTATGGGCAGAACCATTCCATCCTCGATAACTGCCACGTCCGCGTGACGTTTGCGACGAACGACGAACGCACCGCCAAGCGCATTTCCGAGACGCTGGGTACGGCCACCGAGTTGCGCGCGCAGCGCAACTACGCTGGCCACCGGCTCGCGCCGTGGCTCGGGCATCTGATGGTGTCGCGCCAAGAAACAGCGCGCCCGCTGCTGACGCCCGGCGAGGTGATGCAGCTTCCGCCCGACGAGGCAGTAGTGATGGTGTCCAGCGTGGCGCCGATCAAGGCCAGGAAGCTGCGCTACTACGCGGACAGCAATTTCAAGCAGCGCGTGCTGCCGCCGCCCACGCTGGCGGATGGGCAGTACGCCGACGCGCCGCCGCTGCGCCCCGACGACTGGAGCGGGTTGGCGATTCCGGTCGTGCCAGCCGCGCCTGTGACCGATACCGCCGAAGGCTTCGGCGCATCGACCGACGACGGCGGCCCACGCCGTCAGCCCGAACTCTCGGAAACCGTCGCCTATGACCCCGACCTGGCCGCGCCTGCGGCCGACCTCGCGCTGCTCGATGACGACGACGACCTGCCGCTTCCCCTTCCTCGCCAGCTTGATCCGGCCATGCAGCGCACGGCCCGGCTGGCTTCCCTCGACCCCAACGACGGAATCGAGCTATGAGCCACTACCGCCTCAACCTGTTCATCCAGCCGGAGCACGCCAAGCGCCTGGACGAGCTGGCCGCCAAGAAAGGCGTATCCAAGTCCAGCATCGTAGCCGCTGCTTTGGCGTCCTGGTTGTCGCCGGACGCAGCAGACCAGCGCGAGGCGGCAGTCGCCAAGCGCCTTGATCGCCTGTCGCGCCAAGCCGAGCGCCTGGAGCGCGACCAGAACATCCAGATCGAGACGCTGGCGCTGTTCATCCGCTACTACCTCACGGTCAGCACACCAGTCCCCGAGGCTCACCAAGAGGCCGCCCGCGCCCAGGGCAAGGCGCGCTTCGAGCAGTTCGTTGAACAGTTGGGCCGCCACCTGCTGCGCGGGCGCAGCCTGGTGCGCGACGTGGTGGAAGAACTGCATCCCGACCCGATGCGGATGGAGGACGCGGCGGCAGCCGCGCAAGCGCAGGAGCGTGCGTCATGAGCGCCGCTCCGCAGTCCATGAGCGCCACGTCGCTCGACCGTCGCATCCAGATGCTGCGCACAGCGATGGGGCCGCTGATCGCCACCGCGCTCGAAGACCCGGACGTGGTGGAAATCATGCTCAACCCCGATCGCACCCTTTGGGTAGATCGGCTGTCGTCGGGCCGCGCGCCGATGGGCGTGGAGCTGTCCGAAGCGGACGGCGAGCGAATCATCCGCCTCGTGGCCGCCCACGTCGGCGCGGAGGTGCATCGCGGCCAACCACTGCTGTCGGCCGAGTTGCCCGAAACGGGCGAACGCTTCGAGGGCATCTTGCCGCCCGCCTCACCGGGGCCGGCCTTCGCGTTGCGCAAGCGCGCCATCGGCGTGATCCCGCTGGAGCGATACGTCATCGACGGCATGATGACCAGCGCCCAGGCGGGCTTTCTCGTTCGCGCGGTGCGCGAGCGGCAGAACGTCTTGATCGCCGGCGCCACCAGCAGCGGCAAGACCACGCTCGCCAATGCCTTGCTCGCGGAGATCGCCGCCACGGGCGACCGCGTGCTGGTGCTCGAAGACACGGTGGAGCTGCAATGCGCGGCTCGCGACCACGTACCGCTGCGCACGCGCGCAGGCGTGGTGTCCATGACGGAGCTGGTGCGTTCGTCCATGCGCCTGCGCCCGGATCGTGTCGTCGTCGGCGAGGTGCGCGGCGCCGAGGCACTGGATCTCATCAAGGTGTGGGGCACGGGCCACCCCGGCGGCATCGCCACGATCCATGCCGGCTCCGCGCTCGGCGCGCTGCTGCGCCTGGAGCAACTGATTCTCGAAGTGGCGGTGAACCCGCCGCGTGCGCTGATCGCCGAGGCGGTCAACGTGGTGATCCACATCGCCGGGCGCGGGCGCAAGCGCCGCATCGAGAGCATTGCCCGCGTCGTCGGCTTCGACGGCGTGGGCTACCAACTGGCGGATGCCCTGGAAACGCCGTTCCCCGAGCTGCTGCCGATCCCCAATGCCGCACCTGCTGCGGCGACATCCCTGTCCCCTGACTCTCTTGGAGAACTGCCATGACACACGCCCATGCTTTCCGTGTTTCCGTAAATCCGCCTTCCCACCTGGCCGAGCTGTCCGGCTTCGCGCGGTTGCGCAGTCTGGCCCGCCCTGCGGCGCAAGGGCTGCTGCTGGCCGCGCTGCTGCTGTTCCTGGCCGGAACCGCGCAGGCCGCCGGTTCCTCGATGCCGTGGGAAGGCCCGCTGCAATCCATCCTTGAATCCATCCAGGGGCCGGTGGCGCGCATCGTCGCGGTCATCATCATCATCGCCACCGGCCTCGCGCTCGCCTTCGGCGACACGTCGGGCGGCTTCCGCAAGCTGATCCAGATCGTGTTCGGTCTGACCATCGCATTCGCGGCTTCGAGCTTCTTCCTGTCGTTCTTCAGCTTCTCCGGCGGGGCTGTCGTATGAGCGCCCCGGATACCTTCGCGGCCGGGTTCGAGGTGCCTTTGCACCGCTCGCTCACCGAGCCGATCTTGCTGGGCGGTGCGCCGCGCACCGTGGCGATTGCCAACGGCACGCTGGCTGCCGCTGTGGGGCTGGGCCTGCAACTCTGGATTCCCGGTGCCGTGCTCTGGATCGTCGGCCATTCGCTGGCGGTGTGGGGAGCACGCGTCGATCCGCAGTTCATGCAGGTCTTTGCGCGACACATCAAGCATCGCCCGCTGCTGGACGTGTGAGGGGAGGACGCCGCGATGCTGAACCTCGCCGAATACCGCCAGCGCCCGGCGCTGCTCGCCGACTGGCTGCCCTGGGCCGGGTTGGTCGCGCCGGGCATCGTCTTGAACAAGGACGGCAGTTTCCAGCGCACGGCCCGGTTTCGTGGGCCTGACCTCGACAGCGCGACGCAAGGCGAGCTGATCGCCACGTCGGCGCGGTTGAACAACGCGCTGCGTCGCATGGGGTCGGGCTGGGCGCTGTTCATCGAGGCCGAGCGCCGGCCCGCTGCCGACTATCCGCACTCGGAGTTTCCCGAGCCGCTGTCGTGGCTGGTGGACGAGGAACGCCGCGCCACCTTCGAGGAATCAGGCAACCACTTCGAGAGCGGCTATCACCTGACGCTGGTGTACCTGCCGCCCGAGGAATCGCGCGCCCGTGCGGCGGGGATGCTGTACGAGAACCGGCCCACCGACGGCGTGGACTGGCGCGAGCGGCTGCAAGCCTTCGTCGCGGAAACGGATCGCGTCTTTGACCTGCTCGATGGCGTGATGCCGGAAATCGCCTGGCTCGATGACGGCCAGACACTGACCTACCTGCACGCCACCATCTCGACGCGGCGCTATCGCGTCGGCGTGCCCGAAGTGCCGTTCCACATCGACGCGCTGCTGACCGACTCCGCACTGGTCGGCGGCCTGGCGCCCATGCTTGGCGACCAGCACCTGCGCGTGGTGTCGGTGCGGGGCTTCCCGACCTCGACCTGGCCGGGGATTCTGGACGACCTCAACCGCCTCGGTTTTGCGTACCGCTGGAGTACGCGCTTTCTCTGCCTGGACAAAGCCGAGGCGGAAAAAGAACTTTCCCGCCTTCGTCGCCAGTGGTTCGCCAAGCGCAAGAACGTCGTCGCGCTGCTGCGCGAAACGATCTTCCAGCAGGAAAGCCCGCTGGTCGATACCGACGCCAGCAACAAGGCGGCTGACGCCGATGCCGCCTTGCAGGAACTGGGCAGCGATCAAGTCGCCTTCGGCTACCTCACCGCCACGGTGACGGTGCTCGATGCCGACCCGGCCGTAGCCGACGAGAAGCTGCGCATGGTGGAGCGCGTCATCCAGGGCCGGGGCTTCGTCACCATTCCCGAAACCCTCAACGCCGTGGATGCCTGGCTGTCGTCCCTTCCCGGCAATGCATACGCGAACGTGCGCCAGCCCATCGTCTCGACGCTGAACCTGGCGCACATGATGCCGCTGTCGGCGGTATGGGCTGGCCCAGAGAAGAACGAACACCTCGACGGCCCGCCGGCCATCGTCACCCGCACCGATGGCGCCACGCCATTCCGATTTGTTACGCACATCGGCGACGTGGGGCACATGGCCGTGGTCGGCCCGACCGGCATGGGCAAATCCGCATTTCTAGCCGTGTTGGCGATGCAGTTTCGCCGCTATCCGCGTTCGCGCATCTTCGCATTCGACATGGGGCGCTCGATGCGCGCCACGATCCTCGGGCTGGGCGGCGAGCACTACGACCTGGGTGTCGATGGCGGCATCGCGTTCCAGCCGCTCGCGCGCATCGAGCGCGATGGCTATCGCACCTGGGCGGCCGAGTGGGTGGAAGGCCGGCTGCTGCATGAAGGCGTGGCGGTCGGACCCGACGAGAAGGCGGCCATCTGGTCGGCGCTGGGCAGCCTTGTCGGTGCGCCGCTGGAGCAGCGCACGATGACCGGCCTGTCGGTGCTGCTGCAATCGAACGCGCTGCGCCAGGCACTCGCGCCCTACGTGCTCGGTGGCGCGCACGGCAAGCTGCTGGACGCCGACCACGACCGGCTGGGTACGGCCGACGTGCAGTGTTTCGAGATGGAGGAATTGATGGCCAGCCCGGCCGCCGTGCGGTCGGTTCTGGGCTATCTGTTCGCGCGCTTCGATGAGCGTTTCGACGGCGCACCGACCCTGCTGATTCTCGATGAGTCCTGGCTGTTCCTGGACGACCCGATGTTCGCCGCGCGCATCCGCCAGTGGCTCAAGACGCTGCGCAAACGAAACGTGAGCGTCATCTTCGCCACGCAGTCGCTGGCGGACATCCAGAACTCCAGCATCGCGTCCGCGATCATCGAGAGCTGCGCCATCCGCATCTTCTTGCCGAACCCGCAGGCGACCGAGCCGCAGATTCGCACGATCTACCAGGGCTTCGGCCTCAACAGGCGGCAGATCGAAATCGTCGCCACCGCGCAGCCCAAGCGCGACTACTACTACCAATCCCGTCTCGGCAACCGCCTGTTCGACCTCGACCTGGGGCCGGCGGCGCTGGCCTTCGCGGGCGCGTCCACGCCGCAAGACCAGCGCGACATAGACCGCCTGCTGCTGGACGCCGGCGCACCCGGCTTCGCGGGCGCCTGGCTGCGCCATCGCGGCCTCGATTGGGCGGCCGACCTGCTGCCCTCGTTCCCCGGCCTCGCGCCGGGTTCCCTCGCTGACCAACCTCTGGAGAACCTGCCATGAAAAAGCGTCTTGTCGCCGCCGCCATCGCGGCCATGCTTTGCACCGCCACCGCCCATGCGCAATGGGTCGTGGTCGATCCCACGAACCTCGTGCAGAACACGCTGACCGCGATCCGCACGCTGGAGCAGATCAACAACCAGATCCAGCAGCTCCAGAACGAAGCGCAGATGCTGATGAACCAGGCGCGCAACCTCGCCAGCCTGCCGTCCAGCGTGGTGAACCAGTTGCGCGCCAATCTGGCGACGACCGAGCGGCTGATCGCCCAGGCGCGCGGCTTGGCCTACGACGTGACGAACCTCGATCGGGAGTTCGCGCGCCTTTATCCCGAGCAGTACGCCGCCACCGTCAGCGGCGACCAGATGTACCGCGACGCGCAGGAGCGTTGGCGGAACACGCTCAACGGCTTGCAGACCACTATGCAGATGCAGGCCCAGGTGTCGCAGAACCTGGGCGAAGACGAAAGCGTGCTGGCCGATCTCGTTGGCAAGAGCCAGTCGGCCGAAGGTGCGTTGCAGGCGATGCAGGCCATGAATCAGTTGCTGGCCTTGCAGGCCAAGCAGTCGATCCAATCGCAGCGGCTCCAGATCACGCAAGACCGGGCGGCGTCGCTGGAGCTGGCGCGGCAGGCGGCAGCCACGGAGCGCGCCCGCGAAGTGCGGCGGCGTTTCCTGGGCGAAGGCACGCCGTACACGCCCCAGTCAGTGAACTTCTACGGCAACTGACGGGAGGCCGCCATGCGATGCGTCCTCGCCCCGTCTGTTGTGGTGCTTGTCGTGCTGCTGGCCGCTTGCGGCAAGCAGCCGGCCGACAACCTTGCCGATGCTCTGGCCGCCGATCCCGTGCGGCTGAAGGCATTGCGCGCGCAATGCGCGGCAGACCGGCAGGCCGCGGGCGAGGACGCTTGCCGCGCCGCCGCCGAAGCCTTCCGGCGGCGCTTCTTCTCCGGCCAGGCTGGGCCGGATGAATACCAGACCTTGGCCGACCTGCCGCCGATCCCGCCGAGCTTCGATGAACCGGCCGATGGCATGGCGCCGGCCGTTCCCGCCGAACCGGAGGACACGCCATGAATGACGTGACCATCATCGACCAATTTCTCAACACCTTTGCCGCTTATATCGACTCGGGTTTCGGGCTGCTGCGGGGCGAAGTGGCGTTCCTCACGGCCACGCTGATCGTCATCGACATGACGATCGCCGGCCTGTATTGGGCCATGAGCCATGCCACCGGCCAGGGCGAGGACGTGATCGCCAAGCTGCTGCGCAAGGTGCTCTACGTCGGTGCCTTCGCCTACATCATCAATAACTTCAACTGGCTGGCCAGCATCGTGTTCCGCTCGTTTGCGGGATTGGGCATCACCGCCACCGGCTCGGCCATCACGATGGAAAACTTCCTGCAGCCGGGCCGGTTGGCGAAAACCGGCATCGACGCCGGGGCGCCGATTCTGGAGCAGATCGGCGAGATGGCGGGCTTTCCCGAAGTGTTCGTGAACCTCGACCCCATCGTGGTGATGTTCCTCGCGTGGCTGGTCGTGGTCTTGTGCTTCTTCGTGCTGGCGATCCAACTGTTCATCACGCTGATCGAGTTCAAGCTGACCACGCTCGCCGGATTCGTGCTGGTGCCATTCGCGCTCTGGAACAAGACCGCGTTCCTCGCCGAAAAGGTCTTGGGCAACGTGGTGGCCTCCGGCGTCAAGGTTCTGGTGCTGGCCGTGATCGTCGGTATCGGCTCGGGCTTGTTCGCTCAGTTCCAAGTCCATCCCGCCGAGCCGTCTATCGACCACGCGCTGGTCATCATGCTGGCCTCGCTCACCTTGCTGGCGCTCGGGATCTTCGGCCCCGGCATCGCCACGGGCCTCGTGTCCGGTGCGCCGCAGCTCGGCGCTGGCGCAATGGCCGGTGCTGCTGTCGGCGCTGCCGGCACGGCCGTCGCCATCGGCGCCGCCGCGACGGGCGTGGGTGGCGCCGTGGCTGCTGGCGCGCGCATGGCCCCGGCTGCCGCCAAGCTGGCCGGTAGCGGTGCGCGCGCCGCCACGTCGGCGGCCAGCAGTGCGAAGTCGGCGTTCCAGGCCGGTTCCGCCGCCGCTGGCGGCGGCGCAAAGGGCGCGATGGCGGGCCTAGGCAACGTCGCCAAGACCGGCGCGCAGTCCACCGGACGCGCGGCTGCATCCCGCGCCTCCGCTGCCGGGCAACGCATGGCCGCTCCCTTCCGCGCTGGCTGGAATGGCGCTGCCGCCGATGGCGGCGCGGGCGCGGCATCCGGTCAGGGCGCCGCAGGCGAGGCCGCATCCGGCGCCGCTACTGCGCAGACGCAGGAACAGCCCGCTTGGGCCAAGCGCCTGCATCGTCGCCAGCAACTCACCCATGCCGCGACCACCACCGCCCACGCGCTGCGCGGTGGCGATGGCGGCGGCTCCGGCCAGGGGCCGAGCCTGCGCGATTCCGATTCATAAGGAGAACCGACCATGCGATTCAAGAAACCGCAGGTGCGCTACGCCGACACGCCGCAGCCTGCCACGCCGTACCAAGCTGCCGGCCAGGTGTGGGACGACCGTATCGGAACGCCGCGCGTGCAGGCGAAGAACTGGCGGCTGATGGCCTTCGGCTGCCTCACGCTCGCGCTGTTGATGGCCGGCGGCCTGGTGTGGCGCTCGGCGCAGTCCTTCGTGACGCCCTACGTCGTAGAGGTGGACAACGCGGGCCAAGTGCGCGCCGTGGGCGAAGCCGCCACGCCGTACCGGCCCAACGATGCGCAGACCGCGTACCACATCGCGCGCTTCGTGACGCTGGTGCGCTCGCTGTCCATCGACCCCATCGTGGTGCGGCAGAACTGGCTCGACGCCTACGACTACACGACCGACAAGGGCGCGGCCGTGCTCAACGACTACGCACGGGTCAACGACCCGTTCGCGCGCATCGGCAAGGAGTCGGTGACGGTGCAGATCACCAGCGTCGTGCGCGCCAGCGACACGTCTTTCAACGTTCGCTGGACGGAACGCCGCTACGTCAACGGCGCCGCGGCGGGCTTGGAGCGGTGGACGGCAGTGGTGTCCATCGTGCTTCAGCCGCCGCGCACCGAAGAACGCCTGCGCAAGAACCCCCTGGGCATCTACGTCAACGGCCTGTCGTGGAGCCGCGAACTGGATTCTTCCGAAGGAGCCAAGCCATGAATGATCTTTTCCGTAAAACCGCTTTGCCGGTGATCCTGCTGGCCTCGACGGTCTTGTTCGCGGGCTGCGCCACGCAAGGCAAGCCGCCGCCTGTGATCTCGCTCGATGAGCCGGTGCAGGCCCAGCCGCTGCCAGAGCCGCCCGCGCCGGTGGAGGTGGTGGCCGTGCCCGAGGTGCTGCCGATGCCAGCCCAGTTGAAGCCCGTGCCCGAGGCGGAAGATGCCAAACCCGCGCCGGAACCGGCAGACGAGAAGGTGCGCGTCTCGCGCGCCAATGCCGAGGCCCGCGTCGCGCCCACGCGCGAGGGCTATGTCAACGCGATTCAGGTGTGGCCCTTCACCGATGGCGCGCTCTACCAAGTCTATGCGGCCGTGGGCCGCGTGACCGTGATTGCCTTGCAACCGGGCGAGGAACTGGTGACGGTGGCCGCCGGCGATACCGTGCGCTGGATCGTGGGCGACACGTCCAGCGGTAACGGCGCCGACTTGCGCGTGAACGTGCTGGTTAAACCCATCCGCTCTGGCCTCAAGACCAATCTCGTCATCACCACCAGCCGCAGGACGTACCTGCTGGAGCTGTCCTCGACGGAAAAGACGTGGATGGCATCGGTGTCCTGGGAGTACCCGCGCGACCGAATGCTGGCCTTGCAGCGTCAGGCGCAGGCGGCCAGCGCCGCCGCGCCGGTCGATACCGGGCTGGCGCTGGAGAACCTGCGCTTCCGCTACGCGATCAGCGGCAGTAGTCCGTCGTGGAAGCCGTTGCGCGCCTTCGACGACGGGCAGAAGGTCTATATCCAGTTCCCCGCCGGCATCGCGCAAGGCGAACTGCCGCCGCTGTTCGTAATAGGGCCGGAAGGCGACGGGCAACTGGTGAACTACCGCTTCCGCTCGCCGTACTACATCGTGGATCGCCTCTTTGGCGCGGCAGAGCTGCGCCTGGGTGGCGACAAGGGCGACGTGGTGCGGATCGAGCGCACGGATGGCGTGGCACGGAGGAATTGACCATGAGCCAGGACGACACCCCCGACCTCGCCACGCCGCAGGCGGGCAAGGTCGCGCCCGAGGCGGTGGTGCTGCGCGCCCAGCCGCGCCCGGTCACGCGCCTGAACCGACGCACGCTGGCTATCCTCGTCGGCAGTCTGTCGGTTGCCGTGCTCGGCGCCACGATCTGGTCGTTGCAACCGCAGCGGCGCAGCGCCGACGAGCAAACCGAGCTTTACAACGTCGATCGCGTCTCGAAATCCGAGGGGCTGGACGGCCTGCCGGCCGACTACTCGAAGCTGCCGCCGCAAGTGCCCGAGTTGGGGCCTCCGCTGCCGGGCGACCTCGGCCCTGCCATCGTGAACTCGCAGCAGCCGGCCGTGGCCGCCTACGCGGCCCCCGGCCACGATCCCAACGATGCCTTGCGTAAGGAGGCGGAAGCCGCTGCGGCTTCGTCGGTGTTCTTCCGCTCGGGCGGCCAAGGCCAAGCCGCCACCACGGTGGCGCAGGCAGCGCCGGGTGTGCCTGGCGGTGCAAGCGCGCTCGCGGCCTTCGACCCGCTCGCTGCCGGGCCGGCGTCGGTGGCGGCGCAGCCTGCCGACCCGAACGCCGTGCAGAACCGGCAAGACCAGAAGGAGGCGTTCCTGAAAGCCGGCTCTACGGAAACCCGCAATTCCGGCAATCTGGCGCTGCCCGCGTCCCCTTATCAAGTGATGGCCGGAACGGTGATCGCCGGCGCGCTGGTGACAGGCATCAAGTCGGACTTGCCGGGCGACGTGATCGGCACTGTGACGGAGCCGGTCTATGACACGGCCACCGGCAAGTTCCTGCTGATCCCACAGGGGTCGCGCATCCTCGGGCGCTACAACAGTCAGGTCAGCTACGGGCAGAGCCGCGTGCAAGTGGTGTGGAACCGGATCATCTTGCCCGACACGTCCTCGCTGACGCTCGACAACCTAGTGGGCACCGACCCGGCCGGCTACGCGGGCTTGGAGGACGACGTGGACTGGCACTGGAACCGCATCTTTGCCGGTGCGGTGCTGACGACGCTGCTGGGCGTCGGCGCAGAACTGGCCGCGCCGGAGAACCGCCAGGACGGCAACCGCATCGTCATCGCTGGCCGTGACAGCGCCCAGGACAGCATCAACCAGGTCGGCCAGGAAATCACCCGGCGCAACATGAACATCCAGCCGACGCTGACCGAGCGACCGGGCCTGCCGGTGCGGATTATCGTCAACCGGGATCTGGTGCTGCGGCCGTACCAGCCTCTGTTCTTCAATCGGGGAGCTTCGCAATGAACGCGACCAAGAAGCTGCGGCTTGGGCCGCTGCCCAAGACTGAGAACCTCAAGCTGACCTTCGCCTGCCCGGTCAACCTGAAGGCAGACCTCGACCGCTACGCCGCCCTGCACGCGCAGGCGTATGGCGAGGCCGTCGATGCAGAGAAGTTGATCCCGCACATGCTGGAGGCGTTCATCGCCGGCGACCGAGGATTCAGGAAAGGAGCGGCGCCCAGGGCCGCGCCACCGAAACAGTCCTGACGATGCGGACGCATCCGCTGTCACCCACGATGAAAGCGCAGCCTACCGGCTGCGCTTTCGCTTTGAGAGGCTGCTTGCGACAAGCCGCGGCTATGATGACAGTGCGACCTTGCCCGCTGCGCCGCCCCTGGGCTTGCTACCGCGAAGCGCCTATGCGGCACCTAGCGAGAAAAGCAGCAAGAGCACTCGATGGCCGAAATCTGGCCTAACTTGTTGCTCCGTAAGACCTTTCGCGCCACTGCCTGTCTGCATCAAAGACTTGACAGCGGACATTTTTCATT
>NZ_CADIKB010000052.1 GCF_902859825.1 Paraburkholderia phenoliruptrix
CAGGCCGTAGTGGCCGAACCCGTCACGTATCGCCAGATCGCGCAACGTCCGCCAAAGGTCAAAGCTTCACCATAATGTGAAATTGTGGAGCTAAATGGATAGCCCTTATATCCATACAACCCTGGCGCACAAGCGCCCTTTTTTCGGGACACGGGGCATGACCTGCCGGCGGGCTTCCGGCGACGTCCCGGTGGACTGCCGCGTGAGCGGCATCGCCTGTGCCGCGCCCGCTGCGTCTGACAGCACTCACCAAAAACCACGGCCCGTTCGCTTCGCGCGACACGGGCCGTGATCGTCAGCGGGTGACTGGCCTGCTCTCCAGAAAGCTCCGGAAAGCCACCCGTCGAAAAACAACATGCGGCTTATTGCTTCTTCGCGTCCTTCAGGTTGGCTTCGGCGTTGGCCTTGTCGGCGTCGGCCTGAGCCTCGGTTTTTTCCTTGTCCGCCTTGGCTTGCGCGACAGCCGCCTTCTTGTCCGCCTTCGCCTGCTGCTTCGCGGCCTTCTTGTCGGCGTGCGTGACCGGCGCGGCGGCCGGATCGCTCGCTTGCGCCAATGCAACCGACGACAGGCACCCGGCGATCAACAGCGCGCCGAGCCGGCCGGCAGCGGTTTTCAGAGATTTCGTGGATTGAGTGTTATTCATTGCTATACCTCCTTGCCAAAGCTGACAGTTCAAGCGGGACCGACGCCCGCCTGAGCGCGAATCCGGCGTCGCAGGCACGCGACGCCAAGGTTCGACCTGCGATGAATGCGGGTTAGCGCGCCGAAAATGCGCGACTCAACGCCGGATCAATGCGAAATCAATGCTTGACTTCGCCGCCCTCGGCCTGGTCGCCGGCCTGGCCTTGCATGTTCATCTTCATTTCATTGTTGGCGGCCTGCTTGTCCGCCTTCATGTTGATTTTGGCGTCGCGCACCTGCTCCTTGTATTCGGACTTGGCGGCCTTTTCGTGCTGCTTGAGCTCGGCCTTCGATGCCTTCTTCGACGCGCGGTACTCGGCATTAGCCTTCGCGTTGGCTTCGCGCTTCTGCACGAGCGGATCCGTCGACCCCGACGCCGTCAGGCGGGTCGGTGCCGGCGTCACCGGCTGCACGCCTTGCGCAGCCGGCGCGAGCTCGGCGCCCGGTGTCTGAATTTGCGTCGGCGCTTGCGCCTGAACCTGCGCCTGCGTATTCACGCCCGCGGCTGGCTGCACCGGCTGCACGGGCTGCGTGGTCTGTGCCATAGCCGCGCTAGCGGCGAATGCGGTCATGGCGGTACCGATCAGGAGCGTACGAATCTGGGTCATGGCAATGTCCTCTCTAAAGTTGTCGTGACGCGGGAAAGGCGTCGTAGCACCGCGTCCTGGCGATGCCGGTCGGGACGCCGCCCGGTCTGCTCATAGCCGAACTCGATCCGGCAAGCTTTGCTGCTGAGACCCACTTTACGAGTGAAGTCGTTTCGTGGCGACCGGTGTTACGCGACGTTTCACTTTCTGACAAGCGCATAACATCTGCTTGCATTTGCTTGCGATGCACCGGCCCGGGACGCGGCGACACCGCAGTAACGCCCGGCCGGCGGTAGCCGCAGCGGCAGCGGCAGCGGCTGAGCGGCGGCTCCCGCCAAGGCAGCGCCCGGGACAGCGGTAAAGACAGCGCGCCTTCTTCAGGGCAAGCTTGTGGCTTATGATGCGAACCCCTCGCCCGAAAGTGCAAAGCCCATGCCCAATCTAGATTTCACGCTGACCGGCGACTACGTCGAACTCCACAATCTGCTGAAGATAACGGGCCTCGCGGAAAGCGGCGGCCAGGCAAAAATGATGGTCGCCGACGGCGCCGTGACCGTCGACGGCCGCGTCGAAACGCGTAAAACGTGCAAGATCCGCGCGGGTCAGGTGGTGTTGCTCGGCGATACACGAATAGCGGTTCACGAAGCTTGAGCCGGCGCGGCGAAAGACCACGAGAATCCGCGACGAGCGCGCGCACCAGAAACGTGCGTTGTCCATCGACATTACAGCGGTCACCCAATAAGCTGTCGGTTTCGCCAGACAAACCGATGGGTTGACGCGGCTTGACGCCGGGCCGGCGCGTGAGTCGCGGGTTTGGGCGCCATCGCCGGCATGGTGGACGTGGCAGCGCGGCGCGTCCGTGCCGGCGCATGCGTGGCGGGTCCAGGGTCCAGGGTCCGGGGTCCAAGGTCGAAGGGCGGGGGTTCAGCGCGCGACGGTGCGCTGCGGCGATTGCCTCCGCAGCCCAAGCCGCGGAGGCGCCAAAGCCCGCGTCGCCACGTCCGCCCGTCTGCCCCATTCGGCCGCGATACGCCCGTCTGCAACCGATCAACACGCACACTCCATGACCCAATCCGGCTTCACCCGGACGACCGCCCGTCCGCCGACTTTCTCGCGCCACGCCGCCGACACCGCTCGGCTCGCCGCGCCGCTCGCCATTGCCCAACTGTCGCAAATGGCGATGGGCGTCACCGACACGATCCTGCTCGGCTCGCTCGGCCCCGACGCGCTCGCGGCCGGCGGGCTCGGCGCGAACCTGTTTTTCGTCGTCGTGACGCTGCTGCAGGGCGTGCTCACGTCGGTCAGCGTGAGCGTGTCGCATGCGCGCGGCGCGCAGGACGAGAGCCGCGTGCCGCACATCTACTGGACAGGTCTGGTGCTCTCGGTGCTGCTGTCCGTGCCGGCGTTCGCGTTGCTTTCCTTCGCGACGCCAATTCTGCTCGCGTTCGGCGAACCCGCGCTGCTCGCGCACAATGTTGGCCAATACGCGGCCGTGCTGCGCTGGGGCGCGCTCGGCAGCCTGATCGGCGTCGGCCTGATGCGCTCGTTTCTGCCGGCGATCGGCGCGGCGCGGCGGCTGCTGTGGGTGTCGCTCGTGAGCGTCGGCGTGAACGGCTTTTTGAACTACGGGCTGATTCATGGCGCATACGGGCTGCCGCGGCTCGGCTTTCTCGGCTCGGCCGCGGCGACGTCGATCACCGTCTGGCTCACGGCGCTCGTGCTGATGGCGCTACTGCACCTGCGGCCGCGCTATCGGCACTTCGTGGTCGCGACCCGCCCCAACGTCCCGCTGATGGGTGAGCTCTTCGGCGTCGGCTGGCCGGTCGCCATCACCTACGGCGTCGAGTCGACGCTCTTTCTCGCCACCGGCCTGATGGTCGGCCTGCTGGGCGAGTCGCAACTGGCCGCGCATCAGATCGCGCTGAATGTCGCATCCGTGGCGTTCATGGTGCCGCTGGCGATCGGCCAGGCGGCCAATGTGCGAGTCGGCTTCTGGTCCGGAGCCGGACAGCCGCTCGCCGCGCGCCACGCGGGTTTCGTCGCGCTAGCGCTCGGCGTCGGCTTCATGACGCTCTCGGGCATCGTGCTGATCGCGGCGCCGCACTGGATCGTCGGCCTGTATCTGCATCTGGACGATCCTGCGAATGCGGCGACCGTCGCGCTCGCCAGTTCGCTGCTCGGCGTGGCCGCCATTTTCCAGATCGTCGACGGAATGCAAACAGTGGGTTCAGGTTGCCTGCGCGGCCTGAAAGACACGCGCATTCCGATGATGGCGGCCGCCTTCGGTTACTGGGTAATCGGCTTTCCGACCGGCTACACACTCGCGTTTCATTTTGGGCTCGGCGCGCGCGGTTTATGGTGGGGACTCGCGGCAGGTCTCGCGAGCGTCGCGCTCCTGATGACGCTGCGCTTTCACAAGCTGAGCCTGCGCCGCCTGCCGGCGGCCGCGGACGCGCCGCCCGCCGCATCGGTTTAAAGCAACGACGACGAGCGGGCACACCTCGTCCACTCACGAGGCGCGGCCGCGGGCAAGATTCCGGCGGCGGTCATCGCAACGCAGCGACGAGCCGCTTGCCGGTGCCGCGCCGAACGCTCACCTTCACTCATCGGCTGAGATGCAAACTCGTTGCGCGCGCAACGAGTCGCTGAGCACGCTTGTCGCCTCAACGGTAAAATGCCGCTTTCGGCGCAAGTCGCACAAACCGCGTCGTTGCGCTGAACACACGCCCGCGCGCCCCACAAAGGATCGCGCCGCCGGCAGCTCCGCCATCCGCGGACGCATTGCTCCCGTTGTCGACGAACGAACCTCATCCGCCGCGACGCGCACGCTGCTCGGCAGGTTCTGACGCGCGCTCGCCGTCATGCGCGGCGGGCTGCGGCTGCGGCACATCGCCGTTCGTCATCGCCCCGCGCGCTGGCCGATAGAACACTCCCGCTTCTCGCAAAAAATACATTACCAAGGACCTTGTCTCATGCTTGCCCGCATCACCCGTCTCTTTCCGCTTTGGGCCGTGCTCGTCTCGATTGCCGCCTATTGTTCGCCGGCTTCGTTCGGCGGCATCGCGCCGCACGTCACCACGCTTCTGACCATCATCATGCTGGCGATGGGCATCACGCTGTCCGTCGCGGACTTTCAGCGTGTCTTCACGCGGCCCGCGCCGGTGATCGCCGGCATCGTGCTGCATTACCTCGTGATGCCGCTCGCCGCCTGGGTGATCGCGAAGGCATTGCGCATGCCGCCCGACCTGACCGCCGGCATGGTGCTCGTCGGCAGCGTGGCGAGCGGCACGGCGTCGAACGTGATGATCTATCTCGCGCGCGGCGACGTCGCGCTCTCGGTGACGATCAGCGCGCTGTCCACGCTCGTCGGCGTATTCGCGACGCCGCTGCTCACACGTCTTTACGTGGATGCGTCGATCGCCGTCGACGTCCACGGCATGCTGATGAGCATTCTGCAAATCGTCGCGCTGCCCATCGTGGTCGGGCTCGCGGTGAACCATCTGTTCGGCAAGGCGGTGCGCAAGGTCGAACCCGTGCTGCCGCTCGTGTCGATGGTCGCGATTCTGCTGATCATCGGCGCGGTGGTGGGCGGCACGCAAAAGAGCATTGCGTCGGTCGGTCTCGTGGTCATGCTCGGCGTCGTGCTGCACAACGGCATCGGCCTGCTCGGCGGTTATTGGGGCGGGCGCCTCCTCGGTTTCGACGAAGCGGTGTGCCGCACGCTCGCCATCGAAGTCGGCATGCAGAACTCGGGCCTTGCGGCGACGCTCGGCAAACTCTATTTCACGCCGATCGCCGCGTTGCCGGGCGCCCTCTTCTCCGTCTGGCACAACCTGTCGGGCTCGCTGCTTGCGGGCTTCTGGGCGGGACGTCCGGCGAAAGGCTCGACGCATCCAGACGGCGAACGGGTCCCGAACGCCGAGCGTGTCTGACGATTCGGGCCACGGCAAGCCCGGCCCGATTCCCCTTAGAATGGATTTCTCGGCAGCGTGTGTCCATGCACCGCGCCGCCGCACGAAAAGCCTGAACAAAAAAGGGGAAGAGTGTGCAGTGGCATCTACAACAAAAGCAGACCGCAACACAGCGCAAACGCGCACTCAGTTCTGCGAGACATTTCTTCCTGCTGTGCTGCGCATCGGCATTTCTGACCGCGTGCGCGAGCAAGCCGCCCGCCACCGCGTTCGATCGCACGGTCACTCACGCACTGCCCGCCACGGACAACACGCCGCTTCGCGCGGCGCTCCAACCGCTCGAAGCCGCTCATCCGGGCGAGTCGGGCTTTCGCGTGCTGTCGAGCGGCACGGACGCCTTGCAGATGCGCATTGCACTGGCGCGAGCCGCGACGAAAACGCTCGACATGCAGTACTACATCGCCAAGGAGGACACCACCGGCAAGCTGCTGCTCGGCGCGGCGCTCTATGCAGCGGATCACGGCGTGCGCGTGCGCATGCTGGTCGACGACCTGAATTTCAAGGACATCGACCAGGTCATGGCGGGGCTCAATTCGCACAAGAACATCGAGATTCGCGTTTTCAATCCGTTCGGCAGCGCGCACCAGGGTGTGTTTGAACGCACCACGAATCTGTTCACGCAGATCGGCCATTTCACGCGCCGCATGCACAACAAGGCGATGATCGCGGATAACCAGTTGGCGATTGTCGGCGGCCGCAATCTCGGCGACGAATACTTCAGCGCGAGCGAGGTGCTGCAGTTCCGCGACATCGACGTGCTCGCGGCCGGCCCGATCACCGCGGATGTTTCCGCAAGCTTCGACGACTACTGGAACAGCAGCCTCGCCTATCCGCTCGGCGTGCTGAACAAGCAGACGTTCGAGCCGAAGGAACTCGACCAGACACGCGACGATCTTCGCAAGCACTGGCGCACGAATGCCGATCCGTACAACGCGAAGCCGTTGAACGCGACGCCGCTCGCCGCGCAGATTGCCGGCAGGCAGCTCGGCCTGACATGGGCGCAGGCGGAGTTCAAGGTGGATGACCCGGAGAAGATCGAGAAGCCCTCGCCGGACTACATAAGCCCGCCGATGCAGCGCCTCGGCGAACTAATGAAGGACGCACGCAAAGACTTCCTGATCGTCTCGCCCTATTTCGTTCCGCACGATGCAGGCGTGAAGACACTCGGCGAACTCACGCATCGCGGCGTACGTGTAGCAATCCTGACGAATTCGCTGGCCGCCACCGACGCCGTCGCCGTGCAGGCGGGCTATAGTCCGTTTCGCGTGCCGCTGCTCAAGCAAGGCGTCGAATTGTATGAATTCCGGCCGCGCCAGGAAACGCCGCCGGCGGGCGTCGCAGGGTCGCAATCGCGTGCGAGCCTGCATGCGAAGACGTATGTGATCGACCGCCGCATTCTCGTGATCGGCTCGATGAACCTCGATCCGCGCTCGGCGCATCTGAACACCGAACTCGCGCTGGTGATTCACAGTCCGCCGCTCGCGGCGCAGGTCGCCGACATCTTCCAGCGCGCCATCGGACCGGAAGAAAGTTATCACGTCACATTGGCTGACGAGGCGCAACTCACCTATCTGCGCTCCATCGGCGCGCCGCCGTCGCTGCTCGTGTGGACGGATGTCGAGAACGGCGCGCGTCGAAGCTATATTTTCGACCCGCAGGCAGGCTTGTACCGGAATCTGCTAACCGGGCTATTCTCCCTATTGCCGGTCAACGCAGAACTTTAAAGCGGAGCTGAACCATGACTGAAGACGTACGAATGGAGCGCGATACGTTCGGTGAAATCGCCGTGCCCAATGCCCGCCTGTGGGGCGCGCAAACGCAGCGCTCGCTGCAGAATTTCCGCATTTCCACCGAGAAGCAGTCGCCCGAACTGATCACCGCGCTCGCCGTCATCAAGCGCGCCGCAGCCGAGGTGAACTTAGGCCTCGGCATGCTCGCCGAAAACAAGGCGCGCGCGATCATGCAGGCGGCCGACGAGATCATCGACGGCAAGCATCCCGAAGAATTTCCGCTCGCGGTCTGGCAAACCGGCTCCGGTACGCAGACCAACATGAACCTCAACGAGGTGATCGCGAATCGCGCGAGCGAGCTGCTCGGCGGCGAGCGCGGCGAGTCGCGCAAGGTCCATCCGAACGACGACGTGAACCGCGGGCAATCGTCGAACGACGTGTTCCCGACGGCCATGCACGTGGCCGCCGCACATGGCATCGTCAAGCATCTGCTGCCTGCGTTGAAGACGCTGCGCGATACGCTCGACGGCAAGGCGAAGGCGTTTGCCGGCATCGTCAAGATCGGCCGCACGCATTTGCAGGACGCCACGCCGCTCACGCTCGGTCAGGAATTTTCCGGCTATGTCGCGCAGCTCGATCACGGCATCCGTCACGTCGAATCGGCGCTGCCGCATCTGTATGAACTCGCGCAGGGCGGCACGGCGGTCGGAACCGGTCTGAACGCGCATCCGCAGTTCGCGCAGAAAGTGGCGGCGGCCATCGCGCAGCTCACCGGCGTGCCCTTTGTGTCCGCGCCCAACAAGTTCGAAGTGATGGCCGCAGCCGACGCGCTCGTGTTCGCGCACGGCGCACTGAAGACGGTGGCCGCGAGCCTGAACAAGATCGCGAACGACATCCGCTGGCTCGCCAGCGGCCCGCGTTGCGGACTCGGCGAGCTGTCCATTCCGGAAAACGAGCCGGGCAGCTCCATCATGCCGGGCAAGGTCAACCCGACGCAGTCGGAAGCCGTGACCATGCTCTGCGCACAAGTGTTCGGCAACGACGTCGCGGTGAACATCGGCGGCGCGAGCGGCAACTTCGAGCTGAACGTCTTCCGGCCGATGATCGCGCACAACGTGCTGCAATCCATCCGCCTGCTGACGGACGGCGCGCACAGTTTCAACGAGAACTGCGCGGTCGGCATCGAGCCGAACCGCGAACGGATCGACACGCTGCTCAACGAATCGCTGATGCTGGTGACGGCGCTCAATCCGCATATCGGCTACGACAAGGCCGCGCAGATCGCGAAGAAGGCGCACAAGGAAGGCACGACGCTGAAGGCCGCGGCGCTCGCGCTCGGCCACGTAACGGAGCAACAGTTCGACGAATGGGTCCGTCCGGGCGATATGGTGGGACACTCGGCGCCGTGAAGGCGCCTCCGGCTTCGCAGGTGGGGCGGCTCGCGACAGCCGCCCGCTCAACGCCGCTACGCCCGCGCGTTCAGATCTTGCCCTGTGCCACTTCTTCCGGCTTCAGTTCGACGATCGCGTCGAGCGCTTCCTTGACGTCCATCGCGTAGCGGGCGAGGCGCTTCTGCTCGTCGGTCTCCGGCACGAACGACGGCACCTGCACCGGGTGGCCGTTCTCGTTGACGGCGACCATCACGACGAGGCAATCCGTGGTTTGCAGCAACTCGCCGCCCTTTGGGTCGCCGGCCTGCACCGACACATGGATGTGCATGCTGGTGCGCCCCGTCGCCACGACCCGCGCGCGCAGTTCCACAAGGTTGCCGACCAGAATCGGCCGGCGAAAGCGGATGTTGCCGACGCTCACCGTCACGCAATAACGCCCCGACCACACGGCGGCGCAGGCATACGCGGTTTCGTCGATCCACTTCATCAGCGCGCCGCCGTGCACCTTGCCGCCGAAGTTGACCGAACTCGGTTCGGCGAGAAAACGGAAGGTGGTTTCGGAACGGTCCAACGGCGCTGCGGGATGGCTGCTCATCTTGACTCCGGTCAATCGGATGCATTGAAAGGAGCCGATTATACGAGCGCAATATTGACGGCGTGACCACTACGCGGGCGTCCGGTCGCGTCTTTCAGCGGGCGGCGACGCCCGCGCGGTCCGCGAGATCGACGCCGGCATCGACACCGACCGCCACGCCACCCGCCGCCGACGACGTCACCGCCGACATGAACCGTTCCCGATACTCGAGCGGCAGCACGCCGAAGCGCCGCACGAATGCGCGCCGCAGATTCTGCTCGCTGCCGAAACCGCAGTCGAGCGCGATCCGCTTGAGCGGCCGGCGCGATTCGGCCAGCGCCCGCGACGCCGCCTCCAGACGCAGCGCCGACACCGTCTTCGCCGGCGTGCGCCCCACTTCGTCGACATAGCGGCGCGCGAACGTGCGCGGCGTCATGCGCGCGCGCTCGGCAAGGCGCTCGACCGTCAGATCTTCACGCAGATGCGCGGCCATCCAGCTATGGAGAGCGTCGAACGGGCCGCCCGCCGACGCCTGTGCCGCCAGCGCCGCGCTGAACTGCGACTGGCCGCCCGGCCGCTTCATGAAGACGACGAGCCGCCGCGCGGCCTGCATCGCGACGGCATGACCGAGGTCTTCCTCGATGAGCGCCAGCGCGAGATCGATGCCCGCGGTCACGCCCGCCGAGGTCCAGACCACGCCTGCGCCGGCGCCGCTGCCGGCGTCGCGGATGAAAATCGGATCGGCGTCGACATGAACGTTCGGAAAGCGGCGCGCAAGCTGCGCCGCGTCGCGCCAATGCGTGGTCGCTCGACGGCCGTCGAGCAGGCCCGCCGCGGCCAAATAAAACGCGCCGGTACACACCGAGCACACACGGCGGGCGCGCGGCGCATTGCGCCTGATCCACGCGACCAGTTCGGGCTGCAGCGGGCGGTGCTCGTCGACGGGAACGCCCGGGACGATCAACGTGTCGATCGGTTCGGCGTCGAGCGAGTCGAGCCGCTCCGTGACGACCGGGAGGCCCGGAAACGTCTGCAGGACACCGCCTTCGACGGACGCGACCGTCGTGCGATAGGCCACGGGCCGCGCACGTGGCGCCCCCGGCATGGACAACGCGCGCCGGCCGTTGTTACTTCCGGCATCATTTCCGGCATCATTTCCGGCATCATTTCCGGCGGCATTCCCAGCGCCATTCCCGTCGCCCGCCGCCATGGCCAGCTCCGCGCGCCAGAACGCCTCCAGCGGTCCGCACGCGTCGAGCAACACGAGATCGGGTGCAACGGCGAACACAATATGCCGCGCGCTCATCACACCACTCCCGCGGCCGCGCGGCGCCTCGCCGAGCGCGCATAGGCCAGCGTGGCAAGCGCCGCCACGGCAAGCAGCGGAAAGATGGCCGCATTGATCGTCGCCCAGCCGAAACGCGCCAGCAATTGCCCGGCGAACAGCGAACCGAGCGCGGAACACGCAAAGGTCGTGAATTCGCTGGTGGCCTGCGTCCTCGCGCGCTCGGACGGCCGGTAGGACTGCGCGAGCAGCGTCGAGCCGCCGACGAACATGAAGTTCCAGCCGACGCCGAGACACGCGAGCGCCGCGTAGAAATGCGCCAGGTCGGTCGAACGCAGCGCGAACACGCCGCACAGCGCCGACAGCACGATGCCCGCGCCGATCACCGGCAACACCCCGAAGCGCCTGATCAACCGCGCCGAAAACAGCGACGGCGCGAACATGCCGACCAGATGCCACTGGATGATCGCCGCGCCGTCGCCGATGCTGTGACCGCACGCCACCGCCGCAATCGGCGTCGCGGTCATCACGAACATCATGACGGCGTAGCCGAGCGCATTGTTGGCGAGCGCCGCTGCGAAAATGGGCTGCCGCACGATCTCGCCGAGGGGCCGCGGTGCGTCATGCGACGCGACTGCGGCGGGCACGGGCGCCATGTCGCGGTACAGCAGCATCAGCAGCACGATCGACGCGAGCCCGAGTCCGGTGACGAGCGCATACGAGCCCGCGAAGGCCACCGGCGCGAGCCAGTCCTTGCTCCACGCGGCGAGCAGCGGCCCGCACACGGCCGCGACCACGCCGCCGGTGAGCACCGTCGAAATCGCCCGGCTCTTGCCTTCGAGCCCGACGGCGTCGGCGGCGGCGAGCCGGTAGTACTGCGCGAACGCCTGAAACACGCCGACCGTCGCGGTGCCGGCGCAAAAGGCCCAGAAGTCGTGGTGAAAAATCGCCCACACGGACACGGCGCCCCCCAGCGCGCCGACGCCCGCGCCGAGCACGAAGCCCGCGCGGCGGCCGATGCGCGCCATCAGGAACGACGCGAAGATGGTTGTGAGCGCGGCGGCCACGGTGATCAGCGAGAAAGGCAGCGTGGCGAGCGCCTTGTCGTCGGCGAGCGTATAGCCGACGAGCCCCGTCAGCGTGAGATCGATCGATACCGACGAGGTGTACAACGCCTGGCAGACGGCCAGGACGCGCGCAGCGCGCCTGCCCTCGGGGTCGGAGCCGTGCCGGTCCGCCGTGGGCGGAGCGGAGCCGGTCGCGGGAGCGGCGGTTGGGGCGGCGGTTGGGGCGGCGGTTGGGGCGGCGGTTGTGGGAGCCGCGGTTGTGGTGACGGCGTTTGTGGCGTCAGTTGTGACGGCGGTTGTCGAAGCAGCAGTCGTGGCAGAAGCGGCAGGCGGCATGGATCGGTCCCGGCGGCAAAAAGTGGCCCTGGCGGTCACCGCCCGCACAGCGGCCATTCACGCTGGGGCGGCCACGGTGAGCGAGACGGCTCAAGTGACGAAAGCCTCATCGTCACATGACCGCGCGTGGCAGTCATGACAATGATGCATCACTTACTGCCAGCCCGGCGAGAGCCGCGGCACGCGATGTGTCTGGCGGCCCGTTACTTGTGGAAAGTAATACCCTCGTCGATCGTGCCGTACATCGTGACGCTGTCGTTGCCCGATGCCGAACCGCCTTGCGCGCAAGCGCCCAGCAACACAATGGACGCCACCAGCGCCAACACCATTTTCATGACCGCGTTCCCTGCAAAGACAGGCGTCGATTCTAGCCTGGCGCGGCAGGCGCGCGCAGAAGCCCAATCCCGCATGCGGCGGCGCCGGGTTTTCGTAGCGGCTGCAATCCACGGTTCACGCTAAGCTGAAACATAGAATGCATGGGCCGCGTACAGTGGCTGCATGACACGTTGCGCGGCCCGCGCAGCGCCGACACGACTGACCATGGAGCGCCCCATGCCCGCCATCCTCGCAGACGAACACAATCATTTTCCCGGCCTCAGCCGGATCGGCGCGCTGCTGGCGGACCCCGGCCGCGCCGCCATGCTGTGGGCGCTCATGGACGGCAGCGCCCGCCCCGCCGGCGAATTGACGATGATCGCGGGACTGTCGCCGTCGGCGGCCAGCGCCCATCTTGCGCGTCTTACGGACGGCGGGCTGCTCGCGCTCGAGGTACGCGGCCGGCACCGCTACTTTCGCATTGCGTCGGCGGACATCGCGGCGTCCATCGAGGCGCTCGCCAACGTCGCGCAAGTCAGCGCGCCGCGGCGTCCAGCGCCGCGACCGGTGCGCACCGTGCCGACCGAGATGCGCTACGCGCGCACCTGTTACGACCATATGGCGGGCGAATTGTCGGTGCGCGTCTTCGAACGGCTCATCGGGCGCGGCCTGCTGAGCGTGCAAGGCACGTCGCTGGAAGCCACGGCGGACGGCGCCGCGCGCTTCGCCGACTGGGGCATCGACCTGTCCGCGCAGCGCAGCCGCCGGCGCCGCTTTGCCTGCACGTGCCCGGACTGGAGCGAACGGCGCCCGCACCTGGGCGGCGCGCTCGGCGCAGCGTTGCTCGAATCGTGGGCGGCTCGCGGCTGGGTCGAACGAACCGAGCGGCCGCGCATTCTGCGCATTACGCCGGCGGGTCATCGGCATTTCGACGCGTTTCTCGCCGAGTGAGCGAGGCAGCGAGGCAGCGACGCGATGCGACGCGGCCTCGAGGCGCTCCAAAAGTGTCGGGGCGGCTGCATCTTCGCCGAATGCGGGAAAAGGCCCGGTCAAAAGGCCCGTCGAGGCCCGTCGAGGCCCGTCGAGGCCCGTCGAGACCCGATCGAGACCCGATCGAGACCTTTTGTTACCGCTGGTGAGCCGGCCTTACAAATGTGGGGGCCTTGAAACAGACGGTACGGGTAGAGTGATTCACGGATGCTGCATGTGCATCGTCCGTCGGAGAACGCATCATGAAAACCATGACACCACGCCTACCGTCCAGACATCGCACCCTCGGCTATACCCTGCTCGCCACCGCGGCCTTTCTGTTCGCAACGCAGTGCGCGCTCGCGCAGGAAGCCGGCCTTCCGCCGCAAGGCGCGGCCACACAGAACACCGATCCGCCGGGGCGCGTCGCGCGCCTGAACTACATGGCCGGAACCGTCACCACGGAACCCGCCGGCGCCGCCGACTGGTCGTACGCCCAGATCAACCGGCCGCTAACCACCGGCGACCAGTTGTGGAACGATCAGAACGCGCGCTCGGAACTGCATATCGGCTCCACGGCCGTGCGGCTCGGTCAGTCCACGAGCCTCGACCTGCTCAACCTCGACGACAACAGCGCGCAGCTCAAGGTCGCGCAAGGCACGCTGTCGGCGCATGTGCGGGAGCTGCCGCCGGGGTCGTCATATGAAATCGACACGCCGAACCTCGCGCTCGGTTTGAACGGGCCGGGCGACTACCGCGTCGACGTGGCGCCGGACGGCAGCAGCACCACCGTCACCGTGCGCAGCGGCAACGCGACGGTTTACGGCGACGGCGGCGAGGTGCCGATCGCCGCCGGCCAGCAGATGCGCTTTGCCGGGACCAACCTGCAGGCGCTCGCCGACAACGGCGTGCCGGGCCCGGACGCCTTCGACCAATGGGCCGCGAGCCGCGACGCGGCGGAAGACCGCTCCGTGTCGGCGCGCTACGTCTCGCGCGAAATTCCAGGTTACCAGGACCTCGACGCCAACGGCACCTGGCGCAACAGCCCGGAGTACGGCGAAGTGTGGGTGCCGCGCACGACGCCCGCCGGCTGGGCGCCTTACCACGACGGCCACTGGGTCTGGCAGGCGCCGTGGGGCTGGACGTGGGTCGACGACGCGCCGTGGGGCTTCGCGCCCTACCACTATGGCCGCTGGGCGTATGTCGACGACGCCTGGGCATGGGTGCCCGGCCCCGTCGTGGTGAGCGCGCCGCCGGTCTACGCCCCGGCGCTGGTGGCTTTCGTCGGCGGTGGCGGCAGCGGTGTCGATTGGGGCGTGAATCTGGCGATTGGCGGCGCGATAGCAGCGGGCGTAGCGTGGTTCCCACTCGGCCCGGGCGAGCGCTGGCATCCGCAGTGGGGCGGCCACGATAACTGGAGCCCGCGCTACTACGAACGCGTCAATCAAACGACGGTGGTCAACAACTACCACATTACCAACATCCATAACACGTACATCAACTATCGGGCGCCGCGGGCCGTGACCGCCGTGCCGGCGACGGCTTTCGTGCACGGGCAGCCGGTGGGCCGCTTCGCGCAGAAGGTCGATCCCGCACAGTGGCGCAATGCGCGGATCAATCCGGGCGCGCCTGGCATCGCGCCGGTGCGCGAGAGCTTCGGCCCCGGTCAGCGCCGGGCGAGCGACCGGCCGCCGGCGGGCGTCATGAGCCGGCCGGTGGTGGCGACGCGCAGTCCGTCGCTGCCGCCTGCTTACCACGACGCGCTTGCCCAGCGCTTCGCCCAAAGCGGGGCGCGCGTGCCGGGCGCGGGGCAGCCGATCGTGCGAACGTCGGTGCCTGCTCGCTTCGCCGGCGGGGCCGGTGCCGTGCCGACGCAGAATGTGCGGATCGTGCAGTCGCATCTGCCCGGGCGCATGCCGGGCGCGGCAGCAGGGGCGCCGGTTCCGCAGCCGGGGGTCGGCGGGCAGGCGGCGGGTGCGCCGTCCAACGGCGTGCCGCGTCCACCGCGTGAGAACGGCGGCAATGCGTCGGGCTTTGCGCAACAACACGGCATGGCTCAGCAAGCCCCGACCGACGGCCGCCACGAGCCGGCGTGGACACAGCCGCACGTGCCGATGGCCGAGCAAGCGCAGCAGAGCCGGCCGCGAGGCGGTGGGGACCCGCAGGCGGCAAGGCCCGGCGTCCCGCAGCAGGCGGGTGCCGACGCCAACGCAGCGATGCGCCAGCGCGAGGCGCCGCACCCTGTCGACAATCCGGCGTTTGCGCAACGGCCACGTGTGGGAGAGGCGCAACCGCAGCAGCGGGTTCCGCAGCCGGCACAGCAGGAATACCGGCCGCAGGCGGTCGCGCGGGCGCAGGTCCAACAGGCGCCACGTCCAGAGGGTCGTCCGCAGCAGGCGCAGCCGGTGTTCGATGCGCGGGCGCAGCAGCAGGCGCGTGCTGAGTTTCATCCGCAGCAGCAGATGCAGCCGCGTCAGGAACCGCGTCCGCAGCCGCAGCCGCAGCCTCGTGCGGAGTTTCATCCGCAGCAGGTTCAGCCGCGTCCCGAGCCGCAAGCGCAGCAGCAACCTCGTCCCGAATTTCATCCGCAGCAGCAGATGCAGCCGCGTCAGGAGCCGCGTCCGCAGCCGCAGGCGCAGCAGCCGCATCCGCAGCCGCAACCGCAACCGCAGGCTCCGCATGGAGACCAGCATTCGGGCGGTGGCCACGACGAGCATCACCGAGGGTGAGCGCCTTCGCTACATCGCAAGCCGGCCGCCGCTCAGCGGCATAAAAAAAGCCCCCGCGATTCCCATCGCGGGGGCTTTTTCCTGTCCCCTGTCTCAAACGGCCATTGGCGCTGTCAGCGGTTCGTGATGCCGGTAGCCAATCAGCGAAAAATCTGACGGCTCAATCTTCTCCAGCCATTCGGGTTCGTACACACCGGTCTGCGCATAGTCCGGTACGCGGTCGGAAATAGCCAACGTCGGGCTGTCATAAGGCTCGCGCGTGAGCTGCTGCTGCAGCATGTCGAGCTGATTTTCGTAGATGTGCGCGTCGCCGATAAAGTACGTGAACCAGCGCGGCGTATAGCCCGTCAACCGGCCGACCAGATGCAGCAACGCCGCGCCCTCGGTCAGGTTGAACGGCGTGCCGAGCCCGACGTCGTTGCTGCGGATGTACAGGCACAGCGAAATTTCGCGACGCGCGACGTTCGGCAGGAACTGATAAAGCAGATGGCACGCCGGCAGCGCGATCTGGTCCAGCACCGCCGGGTTCCACGCATGAAACAGAATGCGCCGGTCCGACGGGTTCTGCATGATCGTGTCGAGGCACTGGCGCAACTGATCGATTGCCTTGTACAGCAGCACCTTGCGGCTGCCGTTTTCGTCGAACTCCGTCACTACGCGAAAGCCGCGCGCGCTCGCGTCGGCGAGCTGCGCGGCCGCGCCGGCGTCCAGCACCTTGTAGGCCGGCCACTGGCGCCATTGCACGCCGTACACGTCGCCGAGATCGTCCGGCCCCTCGCGATACGGATTGGCCAGCCACTGCGGATTCTGGTTCGCGTTCGCGTCCCACACCTTGCAGCCGAGATCGCGGAAATCCGCCGCGCTGCGCGACGCACGCAGAAAGCCGACGAGTTCGCCGACAGCCGACTTGAATGCGAGTTTTTTCGTTGTCACCGCCGGGAAACCCTGCTGGAGATCGAAGCGCAACATGGCGCCCGGCATGCTGATCGTGCGGATGCCGGTGCGGTTCTCCTGCCACGTGCCGGTATCGAGAATCGTGCGGACGAGGTCCAGGTATTGTTTCATGCGGGTTCCTTCGGCGCGGCGCAAGCGCCAGGCGGCGCGCGGCGAGATTGAGCGGAAAACCCGATTTTACCAAGCGCGGTCATCTGCCGCCGACATTCACGCCGACGCATCCGCAGCGCACAGAAATGCGCAAATACACGCGAGAGGCGCGAGACCCAGCGGACGGGAACCAACAGGGGGGCGCGGCGGACAACCGCGCGCGACAAGACGCAACAAAGTGCAGCGAGGCGCGGCAAGTGCAGCAAAGACCGCGGCTTGCAACCGCCCGGCCGCCTCAGCGCCCCAAGGCGTTCACAAGCACGCCCCGCCGCGTTTCAGAGATGCGGCACCGAAGCCGGCAAGCCGCCGTGCGACGTCGACAGCGGTTCGCTTTCCATATGACGCATGCCGTGCGAACAGAGCAGCCGGTACAAGGTCACGCGGGAAATACCGAGTTCCTGCGCGGCGTCGCCCAGCCGCCCGCGATGACGCAGCAACGCAAGCTCGATAGCCTGACGCTCGGCGGCTTCCCGCGCCTGCGCGAGCGACACCGGCACGATCTCGACATACTCGGCCAGTTCGAGGTCGCGCGCGGTGATCGCACGTCCCTCGGACATCACGATCGCGCGCCGCACGCGGTTGATCAGCTCGCGGACGTTGCCCGGCCAGCCGTAGTTGTGCAAAGCCGCGATCGCGTCCGGCGCGAAACCGCGCAGCCGCCGGCTCGCGTCCTTCTTGAAACGCTCAAGCATATGACGCGCGAGCAGCTCGATGTCCTTGCCGCGCGCGCGCAGCGGCGGTTCGTCGATCTGCAGCACGCACAGGCGGTGATACAGGTCCGAGCGGAAACGTCCCTCGATCATCGCGGCGGTCATGTCCACGTGCGTCGCAGAAATGATCCGCACGTCCACATCGATCGCGGAATGGCCGCCCAGCCGCTCGACCTTGCGCTCCTGCAAAAAGCGCAACAGGCTGGCCTGGCTTTCGAGCGGCAGGTCGCCGATTTCGTCGAGAAAAAGCGTGCCGCCGTTGGCCGCTTCGACCCGGCCGATCTTGCGCTGGTTGGCGCCGGTGAACGCGCCGCGTTCGTAGCCGAAGAGTTCCGACTGGAGCAGGTGCGGCGGGATCGCGCCGCAGTTGATCGGCACGAAGGGTGCGTTGCGCCGCGCCGAGCGTTCGTGAATCGCGACCGCCGTCAGTTCCTTGCCCGTGCCCGATTCGCCGGAAATGAACACCGGCGCGTCCGTCATTGCGACTTTGCGGATGGAGCGGAAGAGCGCGAGCATGGCGTCGCACGAGCCGACCATTTCGCCTTCGGCGCCTTGCGAGGCGTCATTGGAAGCCGGTTCGCCGAGCGAAATCATGCCGTACGCATGGCCGACCGAGTCGACGATCCGGTCGCCGGAATACGGTACCGTCACATAGTCGAAACAATAATCGCGCACGAGGCGGCGCAGCGCCGCGTCCTGAAGCTGACCGGGCATGGTCGCGGCGACCCAGCCGACATTCGGCATGGTCAGGCAGGATTCGAAAGCGGCAATTTCATGCGGCTGGAAATGACTGGACAGATCGAGCAGGCCACCCGCTGCCGAACCGGCGCGTACGGCCCGGCGCGCGTCGCGCGCCGATCCCACCACTTCCACATGCCAGCCGCGCTGGTGGAAGCGGGTGTTCAGTTCCGCGCTCGGCTCGCGCGAAACGTAAATCAGTTGCCGCGTTGCGGGTTCCATTATTCAGATCCTCTCGTCAACGAACGTTAAGGATGATGCACGCACCTGAACCGCAATTCAGACACGCTGGCACATTCGGGATTCGCAAATAGCAAAAACCGAACGGCCATTCCATTCCGTGCGGACAGCTGATCCCCAGAAAGCGGCGTGTGTGTTTGAGACGGCCCGTTAGCGGGCTTTTTTAAATTCCGAGCTCTTTCCGAGAGCTTACTATACGCGCGCCGCTTGGAAAACAATTATGCGAATTTAATCCGCCTGCCCTTGCCCAGCAAGGCGCGCGGGTCGATAAATAAGTAATCAGCTTACGAATAAGCAATTGTGGAAGCGCTTTTCTCATACGTAGCGGCGCAGGTAGTTCGTACCGCCGCAATTAACACTTAATAGGTATTTTCTTCTCGCCGTTTCAGACCTGAAACGTTTTCAGCCAATTTTGTTTAATTCGCCCGCGCGATGATCCGGCTGCCTGCCGACGGGCCAAGGGATTGGGCCCGGTGGCATGTGTTTCGCTAATTGGGGTACCTGAGGAGGCACATATGCGATTACCGTTGTTGGGCATCCGTCGGATGCCGGTTGCGCTGCGCGCGGCGCTTTTGCCCGAGCGGCATCCCGCGGCGGTTGCCGACGCGCTTTGCTCGCGGCAGAACCGCACCTTCACATTCGAGGCGTCGGCGCCACGGCGCGCACTGACCGCGCCCGCGCGCGTGACTTTGTGGGACGAAATTGCTCCGCCGCTGCCTTTGCCCTTACCGGTTCCGTCAGACGCCGCTCACACCGTGCAGCAGCTGGCGCCGGACGATCCGTGCAAATAGCTGGCGTGGTCCCCGCGGCAACCGGGGCGCGCAAGCGGCCGAAGACAGGCCGCGCCGCGGCCCGGGCGCCGGTGTCAGGTAGAATCGGTGCGGTTACATTCCCCCTTCCATTCGATGACGACGCTCACTCTGATCGTCGCTCGCGCCAATAACGGCGTGATCGGCCGCGACAACCAGTTGCCCTGGCGACTTCCCGAAGACCTCGCGTTTTTCAAGCGCACCACCATGGGCGCGCCCATCATCATGGGCCGCAAGACACACGAGTCGATCGGCAGGCCGCTGCCGGGACGCCGCAACATTGTCGTGACGCGCGACGCGACGCGGCGCTTCCAGGGCTGCGACGCCGCCACCACGCTCGACGAAGCGCTGAAGCTCGCCGCCCAGGATCAGGCTCCCGAAGCGTTTCTGATCGGCGGCGCGCAGTTGTATGTGGAAGGACTGCGTCTCGCGGACAAACTGATCGTCACCGAGATTTCGGCCGATTTTCAGGGCGACGCGACGTTCCCCGCAGTCGACCCTGACGAGTGGGAAGAAGTCGCGCACGAAACGCACCGCGCGGATGCGCCGAACGATTTCGACTACGCGTTCGTGACCTACAGGCGCAAGAGCCACTGAGGCGAGCGGCGTGGCGGCGCCGAAGCGAAAAATCGCTTACTGCCCCGCGATCGTCATCCGTTCGATCAGCACCGAGCCGGTTTGCTTCGTGCCGCGCGTGATGGTATCCGCGCCGATCGCGACGATGTGGCGGAACATCTCCTGCAGCGTGCTCGCCACCGTGATTTCCTCGACCGGATACTGGATCTTGCCGTTTTCGACCCAGAAGCCCGACGCGCCGCGCGAGTAGTCGCCCGTCACATAGTTCACGCCCTGCCCCATCAGTTCGGTCAGCAGCAGGCCGGTGCCGAGCTTGCGCAGCATTTCCTCGAAGTCGTCCTCGGCGCGCGTGTTGGAACTGAGCAGCGACAGGTTGTGCGAGCCGCCGGCATTGCCAGTGGTCTGCATGCCGAGCTTGCGCGCCGAATACGTCGAAAGAAAATAGCCTTCCACGACGCCGTCTTTCACGACGGAGCGCTGGCGGGTGCGCACGCCTTCCTCGTCGAACGGCGCGCTGCCCATGGCGCGCGGCACGTGCGGATCTTCGACGATCTGCACATGCGGCGCGAACACCGGCTTGCCGAGGCTGTCGACGAGAAACGACGTCTTGCGATACAGCGCGCCGCCGCTCGTGGCCTGCACGAAGGCGCCGAGCAGACCGGCGGCAAGCGGCGCTTCGAACAGCACCGGCACCTTGCGCGTGTCGAGCCCGCGCGCGCCGATGCGCGCCAGTGCCCGCTGCGCCGCGTAACGGCCGACGGCTTCCGGATCGGCCAGCTGTTCGGCGCTGCGCGTGGATGTGTACCAGTCGTCGCGCTGCATGTTGCGGCCGCTGCCGGCAATCGGCGCGCACGCAATGTAATGGCGCGAGTATGGGTAGCCCGCGAGAAAACCGCGCGACGTGGCGAGCACGAACTGCGAATGCTGGGCCGACACGCTTGCGCCCTCGGAGTTTTTGATCTGCGGATCGGTGGCGAACGCGGCGTCTTCCGCGCGACGGGCGATCTCCACCGCTTCGTCGGCGGACAGATTCCACGGATGATAGAGGTCGAGGTCGCGCGGTTCGGTTTCGAGCAGCTCGGCTTCGGCGAGACCGGCGCAATCGTCTTCCGCGGTGAAGCGGGCAATGTTGTACGCCGCCGCGACCGTGTCCTTCAGCGCCTGCGACGAAAAATCCGAAGTGCTCGCATTGCCGCGCTTGTTGCCGATGAACACCGTCACGCCGACCATCTTGTCGCGGTTATGCTCGATCGTCTCGACTTCGCCGCGCCGCACGGAGACGGACAGGCCGTCGCCTTCGGAAATTTCGGTCGCGGCGTCGGTGCCGCCGAGCGACTTCGCGTGACGAAGGATGTCCGAGGCGATTTCCTTCAGTTCATCCTGGGTATGCGGAAAAAAGCGCTGCCTGACGTCCATGTCTGCTGCCATTGTGGTTGCCGTCCTTGTGGGGCCGAGCGGCCCGGGTATTCGTCCATGCGCGCTCGCACCTGCTCGCGCGACTCGCGTGCGCCTCGCCTGTGCCTCGTGTTCCTTCATGTACGAATCACAGGCGCATGGGCATCGTTGAAGCATCCCGCGATCATAGCAAGCTCAGCGCTCGCGCACCTGGCTTCGCAGCACGGTTTTTCGCACGACGCGCGCGGCGCCATACCGCGCCGGGGCGGGTTCGCGAGGTCCGGCACGCTACAATATCGGCATGACACGCAAAACCCGCATTCAACCCATCGAATCCGCCGAGCCGGAAGTCGACGAGAACGGCTACGACCGCCCGAGCAAGTCCCAGCTGAAGCGCGAAATGCACGCGCTGCAGGAGCTGGGGGCGGCGCTGATCGCGCTGCCCAAAGATGCGCTCAAGCGCATGCCGATGCCGGAAAAACTCGACGACGCCGTGCGCGAGGCGCGCCGCATCACCGACCACGAGGGCAAGCGCCGTCAGCTGCAATACGTGGGCCGCGTGATGCGCTCGCTGCTCGACGACGAAACCGCGGCGCTGCGCACCGCGCTCGACACGTACAACGGCGTCAACAAGGCGGAAACGGCCAAGCTGCACTGGATCGAGCGTACCCGCGAGAAACTGCTCGCCGACGACGCCGCGCTCACCGAATTCATCCGCCAGCACCCGAACGCCGATCCGCAAGAGGGCCGCACGCTGATCCGCAACGCCCGCAAGGAAGCGCAGCAGAACAAGCCGCCGCGCTACTTCCGCGAACTGTTCCAGTGGATCAAGAACGCGGACAGCCCTGCCGCCTCGACAGATTCCGCCGACGACGACGTTGAGGAAAACGACGATGACGACCGCGACGCCTGATTCCACGCAAAAGCTCGCGCGCAGCCACCCGGACGAGATCCTGATCGGCCTCGTGTCGATCAGCGACCGGGCGTCCACGGGCGTCTACGAGGACAAGGGCATTCCCGCGCTGCAGGAATGGCTCGGGTCCGCGCTGAGTTCGCCGTGGCAGGTCGTCACGCGGCTGATTCAGGACGACGCGGCGACCATCTCCGCCACGCTCATCGAACTGGTCGATCAGGCCGGCTGCGATCTGGTGCTCACCACGGGCGGCACCGGCCCGTCGCGCCGCGACGTGACGCCCGAGGCCACGCTCGCGGTCGCCACCAAAGAAATGCCGGGATTCGGCGAGCAGATGCGGCAGATCAGCCTGAATTTCGTGCCGACCGCGATCCTCTCGCGCCAGGTGGCGGTGATCCGCGAAACGGCGGATCATGCGGCGCTGATCATCAACCTGCCGGGTCAGCCGAAGTCGATCAAGGAAACGCTGGAAGGTTTGCGCGACATGGAGGCCGGCGGCGGCGTGACGGTGCCCGGTATCTTCGCGGCGGTGCCGTACTGCATCGATCTGATCGGCGGGCCGTATGTCGAGACCCATGCCGACGTCGTGAAAGCGTTCCGGCCGAAGAGCGCGGTTCGTGCGCCCCGGCCGGCCTGAGCTGTTCCGCGCGGCTTATTCCGCGTTCATCGACGCGTCCGGCGCGGGCGGAATCAGGAAATGCTCGCGATAATACTTGAGCTCGTCGATCGATTCGTGAATGTCGGCGAGCGCCGTGTGCATCGCGCGCTTCTGGAAGCCCTTGTAAATGGCCGGCTGCCAGCGCCGGCACAGTTCCTTGAGCGTGCTGACGTCGAGATTGCGGTAGTGGAAGAAGGTCTCCAGTTCCGGCATCCAGCGCGCCATGAAGCGGCGGTCCTGGCAGATGGAGTTGCCGCACATCGGCGATTTGCCCGGCGGCACGTAAGCGCCCAGAAAATCGCGGATCAACACCGTGGCGTCGGCTTCGCTCACCGTCGAGGCCTTCACGCGGTCAATCAGCCCGGAGCGCCCGTGCGTGTTCTGATTCCACTGGTCCATTTTCGCTAGCGTCTCGTCGCTCTGATGGATAGCGAGGACCGGACCTTCGACCATTCTGTCGAGCGTCGAATTCGTCACCACCACCGCGATTTCGATGATGCGGTCGGAGTCGGGGTCGAGCCCGGTCATTTCCATGTCCAGCCAGACGAGATTCATGTCGCTGCGCACGAGCGGCGGCTGTTGGGCGGATTCGAGGATGTCAGTCATGAAGGCAACCCTGAGGGCCGGGCCGAAAGCTTGCCTGGAAGCTGCGGCGCTGCGGCGATGGTTCGTATGAGATGGTAGGGACGGTTGTAGCCGGTTCAAGCAGGTCCCCGCTGCGAGGCGGGAAGAAACATATAATTCTCGCATAGATACCACGGAATCCACGGATGCCTACCCTGTACTTCACTGTCCTGTTCGTCGTCGCCGTCGTGGCGATGGTCGGCACCAAGCTGTGGCTCGCGTCGCGGCAGATCCGCTTTGTCGCGCGCCATCGCGAAGCAGTGCCGAGCCAGTTCGCCGGCACGATTGCGCTGGCCGCACACCAGCGAGCCGCGGACTACACCGTCGAGCGCACGCGCCTCACCATGGTCGAAATCGTCGTGGGCGCCGCCGTGCTGATCGGCCTCACGCTGCTCGGCGGCGTGCAGGCGCTCGACCTCGCGATCACCGACTGGCTCGGCCGCGGCTATCTCGGCCAGATTGCGCTCGTCGCGGCGGTCATCGTCATCACCAGCGCGATCGACCTGCCGTTCGACTACTACCGCCAGTTCGTGATCGAGCAGCGCTTCGGCTTTAACCGGATGAGCCTGCGCATCTTTGTCGTCGACCGTGTGAAGGGCGTGTTGCTCGGCGCCGCGTTCGGCCTGCCGCTGCTCTTTGTCGTGCTGTGGCTAATGAACCAGGCGGGCAGTTTCTGGTGGCTGTGGACGTGGATTGTCTGGGTCGTCTTCCAGATGCTCGTGCTCGTGCTCTACCCGTCTTTCATCGCGCCGCTTTTCAACAAATTCGAGCCGCTCAGGGACGAAGCGCTGAAAAACCGCATCGAAGCGCTGATGAAGCGCTGCGGCTTCGCCGCCAAAGGCCTCTTCGTGATGGACGGCAGCCGCCGCTCCGCGCACGGCAACGCGTATTTCACGGGCTTTGGCGCGGCCAAGCGCATCGTGTTCTTCGACACGCTGCTCGCGCGCCTCTCGGGCAGCGAAATCGAGGCGGTGCTCGCGCATGAGCTCGGCCATTTCAAGCGCCGTCACGTGATCAAGCGGATGCTGGTCACCTTCGCCCTCAGCCTCGCGATGCTCGCGCTGCTCGGCTGGCTCACACAGCAGGTGTGGTTCTACGAAGGGCTCGGCGTGAGACCGTCGCTGGTCGGCGGCAATAGCGCGCTCGCGCTCGTGCTGTTTTTCCTCGCACTGCCGGTGTTCGTGTTCTTCGTCACGCCGCTCGGCAGCCTGACCTCGCGCAAGCACGAGTTCGAGGCCGACGCGTTTGCCGCGACGCAAACCGACGCGCAAGACCTCGTCAACGCCCTCGTCAAGCTATACGAAGACAATGCGTCCACGTTGACGCCCGACCCGCTCTACACCGCGTTCTATTACTCGCATCCGCCGGCGTCGCAGCGGATCGACCGACTGTTGCGGCACGCATGAGCGGCCGCTCCCGACAAACGCCGCGCGCAGCGTCCGGCACGCGCGTAGGCGGACTCGTCGTGGCCGCGCATGGGCGCCACTATCTCGTCGCGCCGGAACACGGCGGCCCGATGCTCCAGTGCTTCCCGCGCGGCAAGCGCAGCGAGGTGGCGGTGGGTGATCGCGTGATTTACGAGCCGACCTCGGCCGATCAAGGCGTGATCGTCGAAATCGGCGAGCGGCGCAATCTGCTGTATCGCTCCGATCAGTACAAGTCGAAGCTGTTCGCGGCGAACCTCGATCAGTTGCTGATCGTGCTCGCCACCGAACCGCATTTCAGCGAAGACCTGCTCGGCCGTGCGCTCGTTGCCGCCGAGGCCAACGAACTCAAGCCGTTGATCGTGCTGAACAAGATCGACGTGACCGATGCGCTCGAAGGCGCGCGCAAGCGGCTCGAGCCGTATCGCGCGCTCGGCTACACGGTGCTCGAAGTGTCGATCAAGGCGCAACCCGAGGCCGCCCGCGCGGCGCTGATCGAGCATCTGCGAGGTCACTCGACGTTGTTGCTCGGCCAGTCGGGCATGGGCAAATCCACGCTTGTGAATCTGCTGATTCCGGACGCCGAGGTCGCCACCCGCGAAATTTCGACTGCACTGAACAGCGGACGCCACACGACGACCTTCACGCGGCTTTACCCGCTGCCGGCCGCGCTTGCCGGGGCAGAAGGACACGACGACGGCAAAACCGGCGCGCTGATCGACTCGCCCGGCTTCCAGGAGTTCGGCCTGCATCATTTGACCGAAGGCCGGCTCGAACGCGCGTTCCCGGAATTCCGGCCGCTCCTGCCCAACTGCCGCTTCTATAATTGCCATCATTTGCACGAGCCGGGCTGCGCGATTCTCGAAGCCGTTGCGGACGGCCGCATCCGTCGCGAGCGGCACGCGCTCTATGCTCAACTCGTGCATGAAGCCAGCCAGATCGTGCGCTGACATGAAGCTGATGCGCGCGCCGAACCTCATCATCGGACAGCATTGGGTCAACGTGCTCGCGGCCGCCGGCGTGGCGTGCGAGCTGCACAATCGTTATCTGAACGGCGCGCTCGGCGACATTCCCGCGGATCAGTGCGCGCCGGAATTGTGGCTCGTGGATGACCGCGACGAGGCGCTGGCGCGACGCCTGATCGAGGCTGCGTCGCGCGGCCCGGCGGCCGGCTCGCCCGGCTGGCAATGCCGCCAGTGCGGCGAGAAGCTGGAAGCGCAGTTCACGGTGTGCTGGCAGTGCGGGACGGTGCGCGATCCATTGGATGGATGAGGTGCCTTAAGCGACGACGTAACCTCAAGCGAGCCAGACCGCGATGGTCAACATCAGCAGCAGAATCATCCACAGCACGACCGCGCGCCAGACGAGGCCCACCGCCGATTGCAGTGTGCGCGGCGTGCAATCGTCGCCGACCTGCATCGGGCCGCCGTCGCCCGTGGCGAGTGCGTCGAGGCTCGACGGCTCGGCAAGCGGCCCGCTCAGCCGCGCGCCCAGCGCCCCGCTGCCCGCGGCGAGCAGCACGCCGTCATTCGTGTCCGGCCACTGGCGCGCATGGTTGCGCCACGCATAAATCGCGTCTTCGAAATTGCCGACAATCGCAAAGCCGAGCGACGTGAGCCGCGCCGGAACCCAGTCGATCACGAAGAAGGCACGCTGCGCAAAGCTCGAAAACGCGACGGTTCGATCGTCGACCGGGCGCGCCCACGTGCGCGACAGATATTCGGCAATCCGATACAGCACAGCACCCGCCGGCCCGACCGGAATCAGAAACCAGAAGAACACGCCGAAAACATGGCGATGCGATGCCACCACCGCGTGAATCAGCGTGTGACGGACGATCTCGCTGACCGGCATGTCGAGCGTGTCGAGGCCGGTCCATTCGTTGAGGATTTCGCGCGCGCGCGGCACGTCGTCGTTATTGAGCGCGAGGTGGATGTCCGTAAAGTAATGGCTGAACTGGCGAAAACCGAGCGTGAAGTACAGCACCGCGACGTTCCACAGAAACGCCAGCACAAAATGGATGTTGTAGAGAACGTAGTAGATGAGCGCGACGGCGAGCGTCCAGGGCACCACGACGACGAGCCAGGCAAGCAGGCCGTGCTTCGGCTTGCCCGCATCGAATCCGTGCGCCGCCGACTCCGCATGATATTGAAGCAGCGCGGATACCGGATTGTTCGGCGACAGCGCGCGCACCTGTTCAATGATGAGAGCGAGCAATACGGAAAAAAAAGTCATGCGATGCGCCGTGCTTTTCGAGTTTTACGATTGTTTCATAACGATAGCACAGGGTCGGATGCCGCTGAGCGGGGACGTTGCCAAACACCCAACGCGTGCCTGTAAGACATGCCTCAGGCCGCGAGAAAGCGATAGAAGTTGCGTAGCATCGCGGCCGTCGCGCCCCAGATGAAATAATGGCTGCCCGTGCCGCTCTCGCCTTTTTCGGCTGCTTCGAGCGACGCGCCGCGTGGATACGGCATCGCGAAAAAGCGGCGCTCGCCGCCCTCGTAACGGAACACGCGCTCTTCGTGATGCGCCGGGTTCATCAGGAAGGCGAGCGGCACCTCGAAGACTTCCGCGACCTCGAGCGCGTCCGCTTTCAACGCGAACGGCGGGTGGACGAGACCGATCACGGGCGTCACGCGAAAGCCCGTGCCCGTCAAATAGTCGGGCAGCGCACCGAGCACTTCCACACGCGAAGGCGCGAGGCCGACCTCCTCTTCTGCCTCGCGCAAAGCGGTGGCGGTGGCGTCCGCGTCGAAAGGCTCCTGACGGCCGCCCGGAAAGCTGACCTGGCCGGCGTGGTCGTTCAGATGATCGGCCCGCTGCGTCAGCAGCACGGTCAGGCCATGCGCGCGAATCACGAGCGGCACGAGGACGGAGGCGACCCGGGGGTCGGCGTGAATGTCGCGCCAGGGCGCTTCGACGATCGGCTCAGGGGTCCACGAAAGCGACTGTTCGAAGCGGGCGCGCAGACCGTCTGGCGTAAGCCGCTCCGCCGCGACCGGCGGTAGATGAGCGCCCGTTGCTTCGACGGGCAGCGTTTGAGGTTCAAAGACGGGGCGGATCAACGGATCTCTCGAATGACGGATGGAGGCGATGCCGCTATTTTGACCTGGCCAACAAAAAAGCACCCGCGAGGGGTGCTTTTCCTTACAGCATTTACGCCTGGGAAGCAGCGCGGTCTTTCGAGACCAGCTTTTCCTTGATTCGAGCCGACTTGCCCGAACGGTCGCGCAGGTAGTACAGCTTTGCACGACGCACGTCGCCGCGACGCTTCACGACGATGCTTGCCAGCAGCGGCGAGTACGTCTGGAACGTACGCTCGACGCCTTCGCCCGACGAAATCTTGCGGACGATAAACGACGAATTCAGACCACGGTTACGCTTGGCGATCACGACGCCTTCGTAAGCCTGGACACGCTTACGCGTACCTTCAACCACGTTCACGCTGACAACCACCGTGTCGCCGGGGGCGAATTCGGGGATGGTCTTCTCGCCGAGGGCGCGCGCGATTTCTTCCTGCTCGAGTTTTGCAATCAGATTCATCACTGACTCCTAAGTCCATCTTGTCGGCGTTCGTACCTGCCTGGCATGACATGCCCGGCTACGGCCCCGATAGAGGATGGGTTCACATCAGGCGCCGCACACGCATGTACGGCGCCGCCTGGTGTCCGCTCGAAAGATCGGGGCTTTACGCCTTCGGCTCTTCTTTCGCGAGACTTGCGAGCCATGCCTCGTCGGCACGGCTCAACATCTTGTTCTTTCTGGCCTTGGCGATCAGGTCGGGCCGTTTGCGCAGCGTATTGCGCAAGGCTTCCCGCCGCCGCCACGCCTCGATCTCCGCATGATGGCCGCCGAGCAGCACATCGGGGACACGCACGCCCTGATATTCTTCGGGCCGCGTGTAGTGCGGACAATCGAGCAGTACGTCGACAAAACTATCCTGCACCGCCGATTGCGAGTCGTTGAGCACACCCGGCAACTGACGTACGACGGCATCCATCAAGGCCATGGCCGGTAACTCGCCGCCCGACAGCACGAAGTCGCCCAGACTGACTTCTTCGTCGACAACCCGGTCGAGCAGGCGCTGGTCGATCGCCTCGTAGCGGCCGCACAGCAGGATCAGCCCGGGTTGTTCGGCAAACTTCATCACACGCTCGTGATTCAGCGTGGCGCCTTGCGGCGACATCATCACGACACGCGGTGCGCCGATACCCTGCTCCGCCTGCGCCGCTTTGGCCGCTGCGATCGCGTCTTCCAGAGGCTTGGCCAGCATCACCATGCCGGGGCCACCGCCGTACGGGCGATCGTCGATCGTGCGGTAGTTGTCGGTGGTGAAATCACGCGGATTCCACGTACGCAACCCATAGCGCTGCTGCTTTGCTGCCCGGCTGGTAATGCCCCAGTCGGTCAGCGCACGGAACATGTCGGGAAAGAGCGTGACGACATCGAACTGCATCGCTCTCTCCGTTTTAGCGAACTCGATTTGCTCAACTATCAATAATCGGCTTCCCAGTCGACGGTGATCTGCTTCGCCGCCTGGTCGACCGCTTTGACAAACACACCGACGAACGGGATCAAACGTTCGGCGGCGACCGGCTTGCCGGTTTTGTCGGCCGCCGGATATTCGACGCGCAGCACAGAGTGCGCGCCGTTGTCGATCATGCCAGCCACCTTGCCGAGGTTCGCCCCGGCAAGATTCACTACCTCGAGGCCGATCAGGTCGACCCAGTAAAACTCGTCGGCTTCGAGCGCCGGGAATTCGCTGCGGCTGATATAGACGCGGGAGCCGCGCAACGCCAGCGCCGCGTCGCGGTCAGCGACGCCGCCCAGATGAGCCACCACACTGTCGCTATGCAGTTTTGCCTGCAGCGACGGCGCGGATTGGCGCTCGCCGCCCTTCATGAGCCACCAGCGCTTTGCGCTCAGCAACGCGTCGCCGCCCTGGCCGGCATCCGCATGCGCGGCCACCTTGACCCAGCCTTTGAGGCCGTAAGCGTCGACGATCGCGCCGACTTCGACCGCGTCAGCCGGCCAACTCTCCGCCGTTTCCGGGCGCATGGCTGCTGCCTCGGAACCGGCGTTTGCCACATTGGCTTTCGCCTTGCCTCCGGCCCGCTCGCCCGGCTTGCGGACGAATGCACCGAATGGCGCCTCGCCAGACGTCTTTGCGCGCGGGCTTGCCTCTTTTGCCTTCGCGCGACCTGAACTGCCGGAACCACGCTCAGACATGACCAAGCCTCAGACCAAACCGCAGATTGAGCCGCGCTACGAGCTTTGACGCCAGCTTCGGCAAAACTTCTTGCGCATCGGACTGCTCACGCGGATGGCGCGAGTCGCCGGCCAAACCGACGCCGATACGCAAGCGAGCTACCATTAAGCAGCCGGCTGCGCCTTTTGCGCTTCTTTCACGAGACGCTCGACGGTCGGCGACAGTTGTGCGCCCACGCCTTGCCAATACGTCAGGCGGTCTTGAGCGATACGCAGAGCCTCGCCCTTCGTAGCGATCGGGTTGTAGAAGCCAACGCGCTCGATGAAGCGGCCGTCACGACGGTTACGCGAGTCGGTTGCGACGATGTTGTAGAACGGGCGCTTCTTGGAGCCGCCACGAGCCAAGCGGATGATGACCATACTAGAATCCTTGAAAACCGGGGTTCGGAACGACTGAAACACGCGATTATAGCGGGAAACTGACGCCATAACAAACACTTACCGGGATAAACTGAGCAATCGGGTTGCGGCGCCCCTACAGCGCGGGCTCGGAACCTCGCGCCGGCCCTCGCGCAAACGCCTGAACAACCTGACGGAGTGCCCGTGAAATCCCAGCCGCGAACTGCCCTTGCGCTCCTCTTTTTCGCTTGTCGCACCGCGTCTGTCTGCCTTATGCACGGTTTTCGCCCGGCAGCCGCTGCATTGCTGACCGCCTTCGCCTGCCAGGCCCTGGCCGCGCCGCCTGTGGAGCGCATCAAACTACCGCCGGGCTTTCGCATCGAAGTCCTGTCGGACGCGGTGCCGAGCGCGCGAGCCATGGCGCTCTCACCAAAGGGTATTCTCTATATAGGCAGCCTGGACGGTCACGTCTATGCGCTCGAGCTGCAAGGCACACGCGTTGCCGCGCGCCATGTGGTGGCGACCGGCCTGGAAGCTCCGATAGGCGTGGCATGGCACAACGGCGCGCTCTATGTCTCGGCGGTGTCGCGAATTCTACGCCTGGACTCGATCGACACGCGCCTCAATGCGCCGCCGCAGCCCGCCGTGGTCACCGACACATTGCCCGCCGAAACCCATCACGGCGCGAAATTCATTGCCTTCGGCCCGGACGGCAAGCTCTATGTCCCGCAGGGAGCGCCCTGCAACGTCTGCCTGAAGGACCGCGACCGCTACGCGCTGATCGGCCGCATGGACCCGGACGGCAGCCACTACGAAGTGGTGGCGCGCGGCGTGCGCAACTCCGTCGGCTTTGCATGGCATCCGGCGACGCGCGAGCTCTGGTTCACCGACAACGGTCGCGATCTGCTAGGCGACGATCTACCGGACGACGAGCTCAACCGTGCCTCGCGCGCCGGACTGGATTTCGGCTTTCCCTACTGCCACGCCGGCGTGATAGCCGACCCCGAGTTCGGCGCGGGGCACCCCTGCAACGCGTTCACGCCGCCGGTGGTGAAGCTGGGCGCGCATGTCGCTGCGCTCGGCATGCGCTTTTATAGCGGCTCGATGTTCCCGCCCGACTATCGCGACAACATTTTCATTGCTGAGCACGGGTCATGGAACCGCAGCAAGAAGGCCGGCTACCGCGTGGTGCGAGTCGTCACTGACCCGGACGGCAGCCATGCGCGACAAGAGGTGTTCGCCGAGGGCTGGCTTCAGTCCGGCGAAACCGTCTGGGGCCGCCCAGCCGACGTTCTGCCGCTGCCCGACGGCTCGCTGCTCATTAGCGACGATTATGCCGGCGCTATCTATCGTGTCAGTTACCCGGCACATTGACTGCCCGCGCTGCCGTGAGGACACAATCCGCGCGCGCTGCCCTGAGGCGGAACGCCGCGTGACCGCCGGCACACGCCCGGCGTAGAATGCGCGACGGTCCGCGCGCAACGGTGTGCCGCGCTTGTTCACCGACTGTTTCACCACCCGTTTCGCCACTGCTTTCACGGCCCGCTACCGCCCATTACCTCCCTATCACCTCCCTATTACCGAGCGCCGGTTTTAAACCGCCCGTCACTCTGACTCTCTTACATGTCCACGTCTTTCTCGACCTCGACTTACTTCCGCTCCAAAACGATCACAGCTGCGCTGGCTTTCTTCCTGGGCACGCTCGGCGCGCACCGCTTTTATCTTTACGGCCCGCGCGACATCTACGGCTGGGCGCATATTATCGGCACGCTGCTCGGCATTCCCGGCGCGATGCTGCTGGTAGCCAGCGAACGCGCTTCAACGCTCGGCTGGGTGCTTGCCTTTCCGGGCGCCGTATCGATTATGGCCGCATTTCTCGCCGCGATCGTCTACGGGCTGCGGCCGGACGACAAGTGGGACCGGCAATTCAACGCGCACACGCAGCGGAAAAGCCGCTCGGGGTGGACCGTTATCTTCGTGGTGATCTTTTCCCTGCTGATCGGCGCCTTTCTGCTCATGACGGGTCTCGCCATTTCCTTCCAGACCTACTTCGAAACGCAAGTGCAGGCAGCAAAGGCGCTGTCCCAATAGCGGCGGCACGCCCCCGATACGCTAGAAAAGATCCGCTAGAAAAGATCGAGTTGCCGCTTGTCAGGACGGGGGACAGGGACTCGCGGCGCCTCGTTCCGCTTGAAATGCGACATATCCAGAATGCCCCGGTCGCGCCGGTTGAGCCCCAAACGGCGAACGGCCCTGTGGAATCGCTGCTTCAGCAGGTCCGCCCACAAGCCTTCGCCCTTCATTCGGGTGGAGAAAGCCGAGTCGTAGTCTTTGCCACCGCGCATATCCCGCACGCGCGCCATGACTCGCTCGGCGCGATCCGGAAAATGCGCAGCAAGCCAGTCTTTGAAAAGCGGCGCGACCTCCCACGGCAGACGCAGCACGATATAGCTCGCGTTGCACGCGCCGGCTTCCGCGCAAGCTTCCAGCACGCGCTCCATGTCCGGTTCGGTGACAAACGGGATGACGGGCGCAATGCTGACGCCGACTGGAATGCCCGCCTCGCTCAATGTGCGAATGGTGCGCAGGCGCCGCGACGGCGTGGCCGCGCGCGGTTCGAGCGTGCGCGCAATGTCCGCATCTAGTGTGGTAATGGTGATCGCCGCCATGAATTGGCCGCGGGCCGCCATGGGCGCGAGCAGATCCAGGTCGCGCTCGATCAGCGACGACTTGGTAATCGCCGCGAACGGATGATTGCGCTCGCTCAGGACCTCGACCACCCGACGTGTGAGCCGCCAGTCGCGCTCGGCGGGCTGCCACGCGTCGGTGTTGACGCCAAGCGCGATGGGCTCCGGCTCGTATGACTTTTTCGACAGTTCGCGCTCGAGCAACTCAGGCGCGTTGACCTTTGCATAGATCCGGCTTTCGAAGTCGAGGCCCGGCGAGAGTCCGAGATAACTGTGCGTGGGCCGCGCAAAACAATAGATGCAGCCGTGCTCGCACCCGCGATATGGATTTAACGACACACCAAACGGAATATCCGGCGACGTATTACGCGTCAGAATACTTTTCGCCCGTTCTTCGAACACCTGCGTGCGCAGCACCCTGGGCGGTTCGCTTTCGTCCGCCGTGGGTACCCAGCCATCGTCCACGGCTTCGCGCTGATCGACTTCGTAGCGGCCTTGCACGTTGGTCACCGCGCCGCGGCCTTTGCGGGGCACGGGCGGCGCGATGACAAACTCGGCGGCGGAAGAGGTATCGGGTTCAGTCACGGCTCATCAACAACAGGCAGAACAAAGGAAACAGGCAGAAAACAAAACGGCGTAAACACCTGTACAAATATATGGGCTATCCATTTAGCTCCACTTGCGCCATGATCGGGTAGTGAGCGAACTCAAGCATACCCCGACTGCCGGTGAAGATTTCCCTCGAACATGGAGCCAGTTTCTG
>NZ_CADIKB010000053.1 GCF_902859825.1 Paraburkholderia phenoliruptrix
ATTACTGTGTGAGACTTGATACTTTCGCTTTTTCCGCCAGACCCCGGAGAGTCCGGCGTAGCGTCGTCGCATCAAGCGCCCACACTTATCGGCTGTTAGTTTTTAAAGATCATTCGCCAAGAAGCTCTGCTTTCTTCGCGTCCGTCGTCAAACGGGAGGCGAATTATGCGATGCCCCCTGCCCTGCGTCAACCCCCTCTCTGCAAGTATTTTCGAAAAAGGGAGAAGACGGGGAAAAGACCCGGCCACCCGTAACCCTGCAATCGCCGGTATATTAGTTAGGCATCCAGTCTAATTCAGATACCCCGATTGTCGGCGCGCATTGAAGATCTCTGTCCACGACAGACGCAATTCAAGTTCTCCCGTCTCCCGCCGTTAAACTGGATACCCGCCACCTCGACGATCGTTGTTCAATGCACGAATCAGCCGACCAGTCAGCCAACCGTCCTGCACCTGCCGAGCCCGCCCCGCCTTCGGCAGTTCTGAGCCCCGAAGCCGTGCCGATTGGAACGCCGATCGAGTGGCCGATTATCGGCGCCGACGGCGCGCTTCTATTTGCGAGCGGCACCGTTCTTGCAACCGTCGACGAGCGCGCGTTTCTCTTCGAACACTTCCAGCCCCGTCGCGGCGACCTGCCCGAAGCGATCGCGCCAATAACCATCGAGCCACCCGTGCATGCGCAAGCGGGCAACCGTTTGACGCTCCCAGACATGCACCTGGAAATCGGCGCATTGGTCGGCGTACGCCTGCAACCCGGCAGCGGCGCGCCCATGCATCCGTGCCGCATCATCGGATTCGCGCCGAATCATGCGCTGTTCATCACGCCGCCGCTTCATCAGGGCCGCATGCTCGCCCTCGGCCTCGGCGAAAACATCGATATCGTGGCGATAGCAAGCCAGGCCGTGTTCCGTTTCGTCTGTACCGTCGACGCCGTCTGCCGCTCCCCGTTCGAATACGTGGTGCTATCGAGACCCGGTCCGATTCGCCGGCTGCGCGAGCGCAAATCGATCCGCGTCCGGACCCACTTCGCGGTGCGCGTCGGCATCGGAGCGACGGGCGAGAGCTACGAGGGCCTAGGCGTGGCGAAGAGCATCAGCGCACTGGGCATGTCCTTGATGGCGCCGTGGAATCTGGGCGCCGTCGGCGACCGGCTGCGTGTGACGTTCCAGCTCAAGTCCGCGGAGATGGACAAGGAGATCGAGACTACGGCTGTCATCCGCAACGTGCAGAAAAGCACCGGTACGCAGGCCGGGACGATTCACGGGCTGCAGTTCGATCAACTGCAACCCGAGCAGCAGATGGCGATGAAAGTTTTCGTATTCGACCGGCAGGACGATGTGCAGCAGTGGTCGCACGATTTCAGATAGTCGCGAAACCGGCGAGTAGAGAAGCGGACGCCGGTCAACCGATCAGTTCTTCTGGCGTGAAGCGGTGCGCGCTCCAGGCGTGAGCCATTCTCTCGCAGCGGCCAAGCCGTATCGTGCCGTCTTCGAAGTCGACGAATACGACTTCATCCGCGTGGACGGGGCGCGCCGCCTCATCCGCCGTGCGGCCGTCGGTCAATATCCACAGCCAGCGCTGCTGCGCGGGCCTGCGCCGTGCGTTGCGCTCGAGCAGTTGCGTCGCGCATCGAACGCCGGCTGTAAGCGGTGTACCGCCGCCGCCACCAATCGGATCGAGCCATCGCTCATTCCACCAGCGCGGTACCGCGGGCCCGAAACGCACGTCCGCTCCCGCTCCGCCGAAACAGATCAGTGCTGCCTCCGCACGCATCGCGCTCACACGGTCGAACAGCGCAATCAACAACCCCTTGGCGAGCGCGAGCCGCGCTCCGCCCAGCATCGAGCCGGAACAGTCCAGCACGAAGCAATGCAGCACGCCTTTGCGTGGCATCTCGCGCACGAAACGCAGATCGTTTGCACGCAACGCGGCCCGCCTTTGTCGGCCCATGGCGATGAGCGTCTGCGGCCATGTAATCCGTCGGCCGACATCGCCATGCATCCGCGCTCGTGCATCGCCGCGCGAGCGCGAGGACGCATCCGCCCGTTGCCGCCATCGAAAACCGCTAAGCGAGTCAGCGGCGGCGCCCTTCCGATGGCTCAGCGTTTTTTTAGTGGAAGCGGTACGACGCCTTTGACCTGTGTGGTCCCAACCGGCTGCGCGGGCAAATAACCCCAATCGCTGTCACTGCCCCCGCTAGCTTGCTGCAATGGTCCGGGCTCAGCGGAATCCGCCGACGAATCGCGTTGCCCCGCCTCGCTGCTGCCAGGGGTCGCGCCCCGCGCGCGCCGCCTGTGCACAAGCACCGCCTCCGCAACGCTATCGACATGCTGCGTCGTGACCGCGTCCGCAAGATCCCACGCGGCCAGAGCACGTGCCGCGCGGAGCATCACGAGGTCGGCGCGCAAGCCGTCCACGGCAGCGTCGATACACAATGCGCTCACGTGCGCGTGCAGTGCGTCGTCGAAGGAAAGTTGCGGCAATACCTCGCGGGCCGCACGAATCCGCTCGACGTACTGCGCCTGTTGCTGCGCATAACCGGCGCGAAAGCCGGCAGGATCGAGCTCGAATGCGAGCCGCGCTTTCACGATCTGCTCGCGCACGCGCGGTTCGAAGCAGTTCTGCAACTCCACCATCAAGCCGAAACGGTCGATCAATTGCGGCCGCAACTCGCCTTCTTCCGGATTCATCGTACCGATCAGCACGAAGCTCGCCTCGTGACTATGCGATACGCCATCGCGCTCAACGGTGTTCACACCGCTCGCCGCCGCATCGAGCAAGGCATCGACGAGCGCATCGGGCAGCAGGTTGACTTCGTCCACATACAGCACGCCGCGATGCGCTTTCGCAAGCAACCCGGGCGAGAAGCGCACGGAGCCGTCGCGCAGCACGGTTTCGATATCGAGCGTGCCGATCAGGCGATCCTCGCTTGCGCCAAGCGGCAGGTTCACGAGCTGCCCGTGCGGAAGCAACTCGGCAAGCGCACGCGCCGCCGTTGATTTCGCCGTTCCGCGCGGTCCGCTCACCAGCACGCCGCCGATTCCCGGATCGATCGCCGCGAGCAGCAACGCCTGCTGCAACGCGCTTTGTCCGATCAACGCGGCAAACGGAAAAGCGGGCTTTTGCGCCGAGCCTTGATGAGCACTTTCCGTGACGGCGTTCATGTTTGCATTCCTTCAATCTGCTGTTCGCTCGCGAGCAGATGCTGCTCGACCTGCGTGCGATAGTCACCTGGCGACTGCCACAACCCGCGCTGCATCGCCTCCAGCAGCCGCTCGCAAATGGAATGCAGCGCATGGGGGTTATGCTGCTGAAGGAATTCGCGCGTATGCGGATCGTTCAGATAAGCATCGGCGACGAGCGCATATTGATGATCGGCGACCACGCGTGCAGTTGCGTCATAGCCGTAAAGATAATCGACGGTAGCCGCGATTTCAGCGGCGCCTTTGTAACCATGCCGCTTCACCCCGTGGATCCATTTGGGGTTCACTACGCGCGAGCGCACTACGCGCGCGATTTCCTCGTGAAGCGCACGAACCCGCGGCGCGGCGGGGTTGCTGTGATCCGCGTGATAGACACTCGGCTGGTTGCCCGCGAGATGCCGCACGGCCGCGACCATTCCGCCCTGAAACTGGTAGTAGTCGTTGGAATCGAGCAGATCGTGCTCGCGGTTGTCCTGATTCTGCAAGACGACGTCCATGGCGGCGAGACGTGCGCCGAACGCCTGACGCGCCTCTTCGCCCGCGCTTTTTTGCGTATAGGCATAACCGCCCCACGCCTGATAGGCATGCGCGAGATCCGCGTCCGTCTGCCAATGCTGCGAGTCGATCATGTCCTGCAAGCCGGCGCCGTATGCGCCTGGCCGCGCGCTGAATACCCGCCATCCGGCGCGCTTGCGGGCCTCGGCGGCATCCATACCGCGCGCGATCAACGCGTCGCGTTCGCGCATGACACGCGCGCGGATCGGATTGACCTCTGCAGGTTCATCGAGTTCGGCGACGGCTTGCACTGCGGCGTCGAATAGATGCATGACGTTTGCAAACGCGTCCCGAAAGAAGCCGGACACGCGCAATGTGACGTCGATGCGCGGACGATCGAACGCCTCGATCGGCATGATCTCGAAGTCCGTCACGCGATGGCTGCCCGGCGCCCACTTTGGCCGCACCCCAAGCAACGCGAGCGCCTGCGCGATATCGTCGCCGCCCGTGCGCATGGTCGCGGTGCCCCACACGGAAAGACCGATCGCGCGCGGATAATCGCCATGTTCCTGCACATGCCGTTCGATCAATTGCTGAGCCGACTTCAAACCGAGCGACCATGCCGCTTGTGTCGGAATCGCGCGCGTGTCGACCGAATAAAAATTGCGGCCTGTCGGCAACACGTCGGGCCGGCCGCGCGACGGCGAACCGCTCGGCCCCGGCGGCACGAAACGGCCTTCAAGGCCGCGCCTGAGCTGCATCATTTCCTGCGTGCCGCATGCGTCGAGCCGCGGCAACACGTCGTCACGCAGGCGCTCGATCACGCGTTCGGCTTGCGGCAGCCTATCCTGCGCGCAGGCATTGGAAGTATCGTCCGGCTTGCCGCACACGGCAGACAGCAACTGCGCGGCAAAGAGCTCCAGGCGCTCGCGCGTATCGCCGCAATGGCGCCAGGGCGCATCGCTCACGCGTTGCAGAATCTCGGGACGCGGGCCCGTCCATGCGGCGGACCAATCGACCGACAACGGATCGAAGAAATGATCGATCTGCAGATCGCGCGCCAACGCATCGATCAGACCCGCTTTGCCGCCTTGTCCGTCGCCGATGGGAAAACGCCCCAATGCGAGCAAGGTATCGCGGCGTTGCACGCCTTGCGGCGATTGGCCGAACGTGTGCAGACCGTCGCGGATCTGCGCCTCTTTCAATTCGCACAGCCAGGCATCGACACGCGTGAGCAGCGTATCTTCATCGTCCTCGCCCTTCGGCTCGGAGAGACTCAATTCTTCGTGCAGCCGGTGTTCGACGATCGTCGCGAGAATCGTGCGCCGCAAGAGCTTCGAGCGGCGCGGGTCGACCATCAGCGCTTCATAGTATTCGTCGACCTGGCGTTCGAGATCCTGCAACGATCCATAACTTTCCGCGCGCGTGAGCGGCGGCATCAGGTGATCGACGATGACCGCCTGCGCGCGGCGCTTGGCCTGGCTGCCTTCGCCCGGATCGTTGACGATGAACGGATAGAGATGCGGCATCGGCCCGAGAATCAAGTCGGGCCAGCACGACTCGCTCAACGCGACGCTCTTGCCCGGCAGCCATTCCAGGTTGCCATGCTTGCCGACATGCACGAGCGCGTCGATGCCGAACTGGTGCCGCAGCCAGAAATAGAACGCCAGGTACGCATGCGGCGGCACCAGCTCGGCATCGTGATAGCTCGCGTAATCGCCCTGCTCGCGCGAACGCGACGGTTGAATCCCGACAAACACGTGGCCGCAGCGCCAACCCGCAATCATGAAACGGCCGCGCCGCACGGCCGGGTCCGTTTCCGGCGCGCCCCACCGCGCATTCAGCGCGTCACGCACCGGCGCTGGCAGCGCGTTGAAATACGCGAGGTAGTCGTGAAGCGCGAGACTTTGCAATGCGGGCCGCAGATCGCGCACAACAGGGTCGTTTGTCACCCCTTCGGTTAGCTTTTTCAGCAACGCGTCGCCGCTGTCCGGCACTTGCGCGACGCGATACCCCTCGTCGCGCAGCATCGACAGAATGCCGACCACCGACGCCGGCGTGTCGAGCCCCACACCATTGCCGATGCGCCCCTCGCTCATCGGATAGTTGGCGAGAATCAGCGCAAGTTTCTTGTCCGCGTTGTCGAGCGAGCGCAGCCGGCACCAGCGGCGGCTCAATTCAGCGAGAAAACGCACGCGCTCGAAATCCGGCTGATAGCGCACCACGTCGACTTCCGTATGTGGACAGCGATAAGCGAGCCCCTTGAAACTGATGGCCCGCGTGATGATGCGGCCGTCCACTTCCGGCAGTGCGATATGCATGGCGATATCGCGCGAATTGAGGCCCTGGTTATCCTTCTGCCAGTCGTCGCGATTACCGCCGCTCAGAATCACCTGGAGCACAGGCGCATCGCCTGCGAGCGCGGGCGGCTCTGGGTCGTCGATTGCCGAGGCCGCGAATGCAGTCGTATTGAGCACCAGCGCCGCGTTATGTTGCGCGCACAACGATTGCACGACGTCGCGGCTCATCGCATCTTTCAGCGACGTGATGGCAAGCGGCAACGGATTCACACCTTCGGATTCTAGCGCCTCGATCAGCGCGTCGAACACGGCCGTGTTGGCCGCCTGCAAGTGCGCCTTGTAGAACAGAATCGCAGCGACGGGCGCGTCGTGCCGCCAGCGAGCCTGCCAGTCGGCGATAGTAGGCGTATCGCATGCCGGATGATAAAGCGATGCGGCCGGCAGCGCGCGCGGCGGCGCAGGTTCACGCCCCCAGCCGAGCGCCCGATACGCGATGCAGCGCAGAAACGCCTCCGCATTGTGCGGACCGCCTTCACGCAGATAGCGCCACAACTGGTGGCAGAGATCGGCGTCCGCGGTACTGCGCGCAAGCAGGTTCGGATCTTCCTGCAGATCGCCCGAGAACATTGCCAGTGTCTGCTGTTTGCGCTCCGCCAGCGCGACCACCTGCTCGATGCCGTAAGGCCAATACGCCTCACCGCCGAGGTGATCGACCACGACCACCCGTGCATGCTGCAACACGTCCTCGACATAGAAGTCCACCGACGCCGGTTGCCGCAGATACGTGACATTCGCGAGGCGCACGCTCGGAAACCCCTCGCCGAGACGGGGAAACACGCTCGCGAGCAGCGACAGCGTGGTATCCGCCGAACTCAGCACGACGATGTCCGCGGGCCGCTGATCGATCCGGATCACGCCTTGCGTATCGTCGACGAAACCGCCCGGCGTGGTGCGCAGCAGATGCATGGATGTCTACGCCTGTTGCACAACAAGACCGGCCACGCTCGCGCCGAGGGCGGCATCGAATGCGCGTTGCAACGCGGCCTGATCGAGATCTTCGCCGATCAGCACGAAGCGGCTCTCGCCGCCCTCGCCTGCCTGCCAGCGTCGGTCGAAATAGCTGTCGAAGCGGCGCCCCACGCCTTGAATGACGAGGCGCATGGGCGCGCCCGGCAATGCCGCGAAACCCTTGACGCGGTAAATCGTGTGGTTTTCGACGAGCCTTTGCAGCGCCGCGATCACCGCCTCGCGCGACGGCGCGCTCGCCCGTACGACGACTGAATCGAATTCGTCATGATGATGATCGGCGTCCTCCGCCGAACCGTGATGATCGTGGCGCAGGTGGATCGTTTCTTCCGATGCCGCCTCGAGTCCGAACAGCGTGTGCAGATCGAGTTGCCCCATGTGCGCGCGCACGATTTTCACTTGCGGCGGAATGTCCTCGCGGATCAGCGCTTCGACCGCGTTTTGACGTGCTTCATCGAGCAGATCGGTTTTGTTGAGAATCACGAGATCCGCTGCGGACAACTGATCCTCGAACAATTCGTGCAGCGGCGACTCATGGTCGAGGTTAGGATCGGCCTTGCGTTGCGCGTCCACGGCGAGCGGATTGTCGGCGAACTGACCGCTTGCGGCGGCCGGGCCGTCCACGACCGTAATCACCGCGTCAACGGTGAAACTGCTTTTGATCTGCGGCCAGTTGAACGCCTGCACAAGAGGCTTCGGCAACGCGAGGCCCGACGTTTCGATCAGCACATGGTCGATCTGCTCGCGACGCTCGACGAGCTTTTCCATCACCGGAAAGAACTCTTCCTGCACCGTGCAGCACAGGCACCCGTTCGCCAGTTCATACAATTGGCCTTCGGTCTCGACGCCATTTTCGTCGCAGCCGATCCCGCAGCCCTTCAGGATCTCACCGTCGATGCCGAGCTCGCCGAATTCGTTGACGATCACCGCGATGCGCTTGCCGCCCGCGTGCTGAAGAATGTGCCGCAGCAGCGTGGTCTTGCCGCTGCCGAGAAAGCCCGTGACGATGGTGACGGGAATCTTGCGCATCTGGGTTTGCATCGTGAGATCCATCCTTGAGAGTTGCAGTTGCGGCCGGCGTGTTCGCGCACTGCCCACACAACACGGCATTGCCGGGCACGGGGACGAACGGCGGCCTTGCCGCTACAACAGGAAAAACGCGGAAAACGGGTGTGAGGGCTGAGCGCAGCGCCGCATCCCCGCGACGTTCGCCCTTCGTGTTCCGGCCGGTATCCGGGCTGGCGAAAGCGCCGCTTCCCCTTCCCGGACGAGTGATTTCTCGCCCAGTGGTGATATGCCCACGCGGCCTTGCGCGGGGACATCGAAGCCGGCTCCGCGTGCCATGCAAACCAGCATGGCGACGCTTTTCGCTTACCGTTGCGGGGGCAGCACAGGTTGACCCGATCCATGCGAGGCGGGCCCCCTGTTTCCCGTTTAACTGTGTACGCACGAGCGCGCACACGAGCACCAGAAGTGCGTGCGAGTGTAGGCCCGGCGCCTCACGCAGTCAAGGAAACGCAAGCCCGGCGCCCTTATCCGAAGCGCGTGCCGTGTGCTATCGTATGCGCGCGTTTGGTGCCCGCGCATGCGTTCGCATGTGCAGTTAAACGGGAAACAGGCAGCGCGTCGCGCGCTCAATCTGTGCTGTCCCCGCAACGGTAAGCGGCCTGCGGCGTTTTTTGCGCCGCGCATGCGTTTTCACTGCCACTGTCCGCGACATTCACACGAATGCGGGCGGGAAGGCAAAACGCGTGCGGCCGCCAGCCCGGATACCGGCCAGACGCGGAGGTGGCCGTGCGTTTTCGACGTCACGCCGCCGGCCGCCGGAATCCGCGAGGGACGGATGTGAAGGCGCTCAAGCACGATCTCGCGAACGGCTCGCAACCGGCGTTTGCCTTCGTGCACGAATGCACAGCTTTGAATGACTTCGATCTCCACTGAATGGCGCCGGCTTTTACGCCGCACAATGGCGTGCGCGTCGGTCGCACGCGTGCCCTTTCAGCCCTCGCTGCAGCGCACGGTTCGCGAGCCGCGATGAAGCGCGCATGGCTGATCGGCGCGGGCCCCGGCGACGTCGAGCTGATGACGCTGAAGGCAACGCGCGCCCTTGCGCAAGCCGACGTGATTCTGGTCGACGACCTGGTGAACCCCGACGTATTGCAATTCGCGCGCGCCGATGCCTGCATCGTGCATGTCGGCAAGCGCGGCGGTCATCCGTCCACGCCGCAGGAAGGCATCGTCGCGCAGATGCTCGCGCACCTGAATGCCGGGCGCAGTGTCGCGCGCCTGAAGGGCGGCGATCCGTTCGTGTTTGGGCGGGGCGGCGAGGAGCAGCAGGCGCTGCATGCCGCGGGCATCGAAGTGGAAATTGTCGGCGGCATTACAGCGGGAATCGCGGCGCCTGCGGCAATCGGCATTCCGGTTACGCACCGCGATCATGCGCAGGGCGTCGTGTTCGTGACCGGCCACGGCGCGGGCACGAGCGAGCCGGATTGGTCCGCGCTCGCCGCCACACGCATGACGCTCGTGATCTATATGGGCATGCGGCGGCTCAATGACATCGTCGGCGCGTTGCTGGCGGCAGGCATGTCTGCCGCCACGCCGTGCGCGGCGATCGAATCGGCGACGCGGCCTGAGCAACGGCATGCGCTTGCCACCCTCGGTGAATTCGCCGCTGCGGTCGCGCGCGCGGGACTCGGCTCGCCCGCTATTGTGGTGATCGGCGGCGTGGCGTCGCTCGCGTTTGCGCGTGCCGCCGCGGCGGATGCACCGGATGCGCCCGATGCACCCGATGCGCCGGAAACCGCCGCCTCGCCGGACGCGAAATGAAAACGCTGAGCGTAGGCATCGGCTGCCGCCTGCATACATCGGCGGAAGAAATCGAAGCGGCTGTGCGCGCGGCGCTCGGCTCGCAGGCATTCGAACACATTGCGACTGTCGTGTCGATCGAAACCAAAGCGCAAGAATCCGGCTTGCTCGCCTTCTGCACGCGCCACGCCTTGCCGCTGAAACTGTTTACGCGCGAGCAGGTTGCCGCGGTGCATCTGGCCGAGCCCTCGGCGGCGAGCCGGGAGCATCTCGGCGTAGACGGCGTCTGCGAACCGTGCGCGTTGCTTGGCGCGTCGCTTCACGCCAGCGCCCGTTGCGCCGCCGGCATTCCCCGTCTCGTCGCTCGCAAATCCGTTCACGCGGGTGTGACTGTGGCGATCGCATCGACCGAACCCGCGCCAGCAGACAGCGCGACCTCTACTCAACAGGACCTTCCATGAAAACTGATCCCGAATCGCATCAGCGCATGACCGAACGCCGGCGCGAAGGCCACGAAAAGAAGCAGGCCGCGGCCACCGTCGAAAAGGGTCTCCTGATCGTCAACACCGGCACGGGCAAGGGCAAGACGACCGCCGCCTTCGGCATGGCCGTGCGCGTGCTCGGCCACGGCATGCGCCTTGGCGTGGTGCAGTTCATCAAAGGTGCGCTGCATACGTCGGAGCGCGACTTTCTCGGCGCAATTGCCCATTGCGACTTCGTGACCATGGGCGACGGTTACACCTGGAACACGCAGAACCGCGAGGCCGACATGGCGACCGCGCGCAAGGGCTGGAACGAAGCGCGACGGATGATTGAGAGCGGCGACTATCAGATGGTGATTCTCGACGAGCTGAACACTGTCCTCAAGTACGAGTATCTGCCGCTCGACGAGGTGCTCTCCGTCATTAACGCACGTCCGCCGATGCTGCATGTGGTCGTCACAGGCCGTCACGCGCCGGACGCGCTCGTCGAAGCGGCTGACCTCGTCACCGAAATGCGCATCGTCAAGCACCCGTATCGCGAGCAAGGCGTGAAGGCGCAGCGCGGCGTGGAGTTCTGAACGTGGCCGCCTGCCCCGCGCTTTTCATCAGCGCGCCCGCGTCCGGCCAAGGCAAGACGACGATCACGGCGGGGCTTGCGCGCTACCATCGGCGGCTCGGGCGGCGGGTGCGGGTCTTCAAGACCGGCCCGGACTTCCTCGATCCGATGATTCTCGCGCGGGCGAGCGGCGCGCCCGTGCTGTCGCTCGATCTGTGGATGGTCGGCCACGACGCCTGCCGCCAGCTGCTCGCGGAAGCGGCGGCGGATGCCGACCTGATCCTGATCGAAGGCGTCATGGGCCTGTTCGACGGCACGCCGAGCAGCGCGGATCTCGCGAGCGCCTTCGGCGTGCCGGTACTCGCCGTGATTTCCGCAAAGGCGATGGCGCAGACTTTCGGCGCAGTGGCTTTCGGGCTCGCCCGCTTCAGACCGCAGGTGCCGTTTCATGGCGTGCTCGCCAACCGCGTCGGCTCGGCCCGTCATGCGCAAATGCTGGAAGAAGCGTTGCCGCCCGGCATGCGCTGGTGCGGATACATTGCCGCCGCGAGCGAAATCGAGCTGCCCGACCGCCACCTTGGCCTGCATCAGGCCGCGGAAATCGACGATCTGGATGCGCGTCTGGAGCGCGCCGCCGATGCCCTCGTCAACACTGCGCTGGCCGATTTGCCGCCCGCCGTCGAATTCGGCGCGCCCACGCCGCCGGCGCTGCCTCGCCTTCTGCAGGGCAAGTGCATCGCCATTGCGCGCGACGCCGCGTTTTCGTTTATCTATCCCGCCAATGTCGCGCTGCTCGAAGCGCTCGGCGCACGCGTGCACTACTTCTCGCCGCTCGCCGACGAGGCATTGCCAGCCGACGTCGACGCGCTCTACCTGCCCGGCGGCTACCCCGAGCTGCACGCCGCGGCGCTTGCCGCAAACGCCAACAGCGCGGCGGCCGTTCGCGCGCACGCGGCGGCCGGCAAACCGCTCGTCGCCGAATGCGGCGGCATGCTGTATCTGCTCGACCGGCTCACCGACACGCAAGGCGTCAGCACGCCGATGCTCGGCCTGCTGCCCGGCCACGCGACAATGCAAACGCGCTTCACCGCGCTCGGCATGCAGCAGATCGACGGACTGCATGGCGTCATGACCGGCCATACGTTTCATTACTCAAAGGTCAGCACCGATCTCGCGCCGCTACGCTCGGCCACGCGGCCTCAAGATACGGCACCCGGCGAGGCGCTCTACCGCGTCGGTCCGATAGTCGCGACCTACATGCATGCTTACTGGCCCTCCAACCCGGCCTTCGCGGCCGCTCTCTTCAATGGCGAAGCCTTTTAACGACGCGGACCGCGACGCGGTCTATCGCGCCATCTACGAACGCCGCGACATGCGCCACTTCGTGCGCGACCCCGTCGATGCCGCCGTCTTTCAGCGGCTTCTGGATGCCGCGCATCACGCGCCGAGTGTCGGCTTCATGCAGCCGTGGCGGATTGCGCGCATCACCGATCCCACGTTGCGCGCGGCGCTGCATGCCACTGTCGAAAGCGAACGGCTCGCCACCGCCGACGCGCTCGGCCAACGCCGCGAAGCGTTCATGAAGCTGAAGGTCGAAGGCATGCTGGAATGCGGCGAGCTGCTCGTGATGGCGCTGATGGACGGCCGCGAGCGGCACATTTTCGGCCGCCGCACCTTGCCGGAGATGGACCTCGCGTCAGTGGCCTGCGCGATCCAGAACATGTGGCTCGCGGCGCGCGCCGAAGGCCTCGGCATGGGCTGGGTGTCGCTCTTCGACGTGGATGCGGTGCGGCGGCTCCTGCATATGCCGGAAGGCGCGCGGCCCGTCGCCATACTGTGCCTTGGCCATGTCGACGAGTTCTATAGCGAGCCGATGCTGCAAACCGAACGCTGGGCCGAGCGCATGCCGCTCGCCGATTGCGTGTTCGAGAACCGCTGGCCGCAGGACACTTGAGCGCCGCAGCGGCGCTATCTGTCGAGCGGCTGGACTGAGACCACGTCAGGGACGCCGCGCGCTTCGTCCATGCGCAGTTTGATGCGCCAGTCGGCGGGCGCCTGGAAGGGAAACTGCGCCAGCGCGCTTTTGATGAGCGCGGGCGCCGCCTGCAGTGGATCGGGATCGCGGTCCGTGCTGGCCGCGCTGACCTGGTAGACTTCGCGTCCGCTCGCGCGTTCGAAAAAGCGCAGCGTCAGCGTATGCCGATAGGCGCGTGCGCCGAACGGCGAGAACGGGGCACCGCTCTGCCGGCCGCAATCGCCTGCCGCACAGTCGCTGCGGCCCACGCCGATCGTCGCGAGGCGCGTTTCGTATCCGACCGACAGCACGTAGTGCGCGGGACGGCCGGCCGTATCCGCGAAGCCCTGTTTCGCCAGTTCGTCGCGCAGCGCGGTTTCGAATTGCGCATGGTCGCTGCTCGCGCCTTGCGTCGGCATGCGCGCGAAGGCATACGTCCGCTCGCCCGGCAACGCGGTCGCGGGAGTGGCGGTATGCACGTCGGCGTGAAGACCCGTGCAGCCGGTGAGAGTTGCCGCCGCAAGCGCCGCACAGATCAGAATCGCCTTCACCGATTTCACCTCTCTCACCGCTTTCACTGTTCATTCCTCGCTTCGATAGATTGCGTGCTCATGCGTCATGAAGAGGGCTCGCGGGCTGGCCCGACGCTTCCTCGTCGAGTACCGGCAAGTAGATCGTGACCGCCGTGCCGCGGCCCGGTGCGCTGACCACTTCCACTTCGCCGCCATGGCGGGTCACGACGGTCTTCACGAAGGCCATGCCGAGGCCGGCTCCGCCCACTTCCGGCCGCTCGCTTTCGTGAAATCGCCTGAAGCGCTCGAAGAGGTCCGCCTGCTGTTCTTGCGGAATGCCATAGCCTTCGTCGCGAATCGTGCACGCTATGCGTCTTGCTGCCCCGCGCGCCGCGGCGGCGCCTATGGGCGTAACCAAAGACAGCTCGCAGGCGATGCGCGTATCCGGCGGGCTGTACTTGACCGCGTTGTTCAGAATGTTGACGAGCGCGCGCGTCATCAGCGAGCGGTCCGCGCAGATCCAGTGACCGTCGCCGCCTTCGTCGTCACCGCCGTCGCGGCTGTCCGTTGCGGTGTCCAGCGCGATGCGCTTCGCATGCGCCTGCGGCCAGACTTCGTCGCTTGCGTCGATCATCAACTCGGCGAGATTCACGGGCTCGAGCAGATAGGTTTGCGATTCGGCGCGCGCAAGCTGCACGAAGTCGTCGGCGAGCGTCAGCGCGCGTTGCGCATAACGCTCGATGCGCTCAAGCACGCCGTGCGCGAGCGCGGGCGTGTCGCGGGCACGTTCCATCTCGACCAGCGCGAGAATCGACGCTTGCGGCGAGCGCATGTCGTGCGACAGCAGCCGCAGCGCGTCTTCGCGCTGACGCTCGGCCGCATGCAGCGCGGACACGTCGACGAGACCGGCGATCCAGCCGGTCGTTTCGCCCTGCGCGTTCGTGCACTTGGCGTACCGCAGCAGATGATCGCGCTCGTTGGCGTCGCGCACTTCGACGCCCTGCGCCATCAGCGCGGCGAATTCGCGGCGTGTCGGATCGAGCAGCGCCGGCCAGTGAGCGCGCGCGAACAGCGTGTTGTCCGCGTCGGAGGCCGCGCCGCTGTCGATCGCCTTCACGAGCGTGAGGCCGCCGAGCACCGCCTGCATCGGGCGTCCTTCGGGCATGGGCGCGCCAAGCCGCGTGAAGTGCGCCTTCGCGGCATGATTCGCGATCAGCACGACGCCGCGCACATCGCTCACGAGAATCGGCTCAGGCACGCTGTTCAGGCTGTCCCACACGAAGCGTTTCATGTCCTGCACGCGTTGCGCGGCCTGCGCCATCAGCGCCATGTGCTGCTCCAGCACGTCGCCGCCGAATTCGCGGCGGCGCTGCGGCGTCTGCGGCAGCAAATGCGGTTCGTTGGCGAGCCGCTGCAGCTCCTTGCGCAGATAGGCCATCGTCATTTCGAGGCGGCGCCAGTTCCAGATCGGATAGACGACGACTACGCCGAGGATCGCCGGCACCGGCGACAGCCACAGCCGCGCGCCGTACAGCAAGAGCGCGCTGCCGGCCATGGCAATGGCGCAGAGCGCGCCCGTCAGCAGCAACGAGCGGCGCGGCGACAGCACGAGGAAGCCGGCCAGCAGCGCCGCAAGCGGCACCATCGAGACGGCGAACAGCAACTCTCGCACAGCCGGCAGGACCTGACGGCCGGTCAGCAGCGTATCGAGCACGTTCGCGTGAATATAGACGCCCGGCAGCGGTCCCAACTCGCCGGACACCGGCGTCGCAAACCGGTCGTAGAGACCGGAGGCCGTCACGCCGATCACGACGATGCGCCCGCGCAGCTTCTCCAGCGGGACTTCGCCTGCCAGCACGCTCGCAAAGCTGAGCTTCGTATAGCTCTGCGCGTTCCGGCTGAATGGAATCAGGAAACGGCCGTCGCTCTCCGCGTCGTTGCCCGCGGCGGCGCTGTCGCTGTTCGCCGCGCCCGCGCGGCTCGTCAGCGGCGGGTTCAGGGCAAGCGCGCCCCGCTGCGCCGCACGCGCGACCGTGACCATCAGTTGCGGCCAGCGCGCGTCGGCGTCGCCCTCGAATTGCGCGACGCTGCGCACGATACCGTCGCTGTCCACTTCGAGATTGATATGGCCGAGACCCGCCGCCGCGTGCGCGAGCGGTGCGACCGGCTCCACGACGGCATGCCGCGCGCCGCGCCCGTCATTGGTGAGCAGCACGGGCAGGTACGTTGGGCTTAGCGCGATGGCGTGCGCCAGTCCGGCATCGTCGGCATTGGGTTCTGTCAACAGCACGTCGTAGACGACGGCGGCCGGCTTCGCCTTCGCGAGCTGTTCGAGCAGGCTCGCGTGGACGCTGCGCGGCCAGGGCCAGCGGCCGAGCTGCGCGATGCTTTCATTGTCGATTTCGAGCACGACGATGTCGGGCAGCACCGGCTGCGCACGCCAGCCCAGCAAGTGGTCGTACACGAGATGATCGACGCTCGCGCTCATTCGCCCGAGCGAGCCCAGCAGGATGACAATGACACCGAGGCACCCAATGGCCACCCATTCGATCAGGAAACGCCGGCCGGCGCGCCGTCCAAGACGGGCGCGCGGATCGAGGCTCAGGCGCGTAGATGGGTTCGACAAGGCGTGCGCGTAGGGTCTGTAGGGCGTGTGGGCGTAAGCGTTCGAAAGCGGACTGGATGCGGCCTCGTGAATCTATCAGCGTCAGCGCGCGAGCGTAAAGGAGCGGACGGCGCTGCTCGTTTCGTACAAGCGGCCGTTGTCGAACTGCTCGGCGACGATGGTCCAGTAATAGACGCCCGGCGGCAGATCGCTTACCACCAGCTGACCGCCCGGCAGGTCCGCGCGGTCAACGAGCGGATGACGCAGATCGGCCGTCGTCGCCATGACGAAGCGAAAGCGCGTTTCCCCCGACGCCGGCGCACGGCTCACGAACCAGCGGAACTCGTAGTCGTGGCTGCCGGCACGCGGCGCCGCCGATGCCGCGAGACCGAACTGACGGCGCTCAAAGCCATACACCTGTGGCAAGCCTTCGAGCCCGTTCGCGTCGATGGCCGCGATGCGCACGAAATAGGTGCCGTCGGGAAGATCGCCGAAATCGGCGTGCTGCGCGCTCACGCGCAGGTCGCGGATCAGATCGAGCTGGTCGGCGTCGCGCGAAATCTGCACGCGATAGCCTGCTGGCCTCGCTCGCGTCCCGGCGCCGCCGCCCGCCTCGGCGGGGATCACATCGAAGACGACCGTCTTGCCGTCCTGCACGCGGGCCGGCTGAGCGAGCGCGGGCGCGGCGAGCAGTTCCACGGCATCGCCCGGCGCGCTGCCGGCTCGCGTGATGCTGCCAAAGCGCGCCGCCAGCAATTGCGCCGACGCCTGCAGCGGCGCACCGGGCGCGGGGGCGCGCGAAAGCGCTGCGGCGGGATCGACGCCGACTGCGCCGTCCAGCACCTCGACCGCCGTGATTTGCGCGTCGCCGTCGTAAGCGACGCGAAAATGCGTGCCGCGCACGCCCGCCACGACCGACGGCGAGCGGATCTGGAAGCGGTCGTCCGGCTTCGTCGCATGCGTGACTTCGCTTTCGACCCGGCCGCGCTGCAATTCGAGTTGCCGGTCGCCCGCACCCGTCAGCGTGGTGCGCCGCAGCCTGCCGATGTCGAGCATGCTGTCCTCGGTCAGCGTCACATGCGAGCCGTCGGACAGCTCCAGCGTGACGAAGCCGTTGGCTCCGGTGCGAATGCGATCGCCTTCGCCGAGCATCGCGCCGGCCGCAAGCGGCACATAAGGGCTCTTGCCGAACGCATGGTCGGCCGGGCCGCTCGTTGCGATCACGCGTGCCGTCTCCGGGTCCTGCCTGAGTTTGTCGGCCGGCAGACGCAGCGCCACGCCGGCATGCATGCGGCGCGGCGCGGGCACGCGGTTCAGGCGGCTCAGCGCGGCCCAGTCGCCGCTGTCGCTCAGATAGCGGCTCGCAATCTCGTAGAGCGTGTCGCCTTCACGCGTCACATAGGCCACGTAGGCGGGCGGCGCGGCTTTCACGCGCGGCTTCGGCACAGGCGAAGACTGCGCGTGGGCGGAGCCCGGCGCGAAGCAGGCGATGGCGAGCACGCCGGCTGCCGTCAGCGCTGCGCCCGCGCGGCGGCTCGCCGAACCTCTCCTGCCCTGCTCTACCGAAGCGGCACCGGCCGAGACCGTCACGCCTGCCCCGCTTCGGGACGCCCGGCCACGGCCGGCGCCTCGCTGGCGGATTCGAGCCGCTCGAGGCGTTCCAGCCGGTAGCCGTAGCCGTAAATCGGCGTCAGACGGTAGCCGTGCTCGGGACGCAGGCCGAGCTTGCTGCGCAGCATGGAGACGTGCGTGTCCATGGTGCGCGACGGGATGTCGGTCGCCTGCTTCCAGATGACGTCGAGAATATGCGCGCGCGACAATGGCCGGCTCAGATGCTGGAACAGCAGCAGCGCGAGCTCGAACTCTTTCTGCGTGAGCGCCACCTTCGTGCCGCGCACCACCACATGCTTCGCATGCAGGTCGAATTCGAACTCGCCGAAGACTTCCCGCGCCGCCGGCGGCTTCAGATGATAGGCGCGCCGCAGCAGCGAACCGACGCGCGCCAGCAGCACCGCTGCGGAAACCGGTTTGACGACGTAGTCGTCAGCGCCGGTATTCAGAATCGACGTGATGTCGCTTTCATGGCCGCGGCTCGTCATGAACAACACGGGCAAGCGTTCTGACAGACTTTCTCGTACCCAGCGCAGGACTTCTTCGCCCGACATATCGGGCACGTTCCAGTCGAGCACCAGCAGATCGAAGGTCTGGCGCCGCAATTGCCGCACCAGTTCGCGGCCTTCCCCATATGCGTGACAGACATGGCCGGCCGCCGACAGCGTTTGGCAAACAAGATCGGCCTGCGCCGAATCGTCATCCAGGACAGCAATTCTCATAAAACCCCGCAACGCGACTTATCGTTTCTAACTGGCGGACCGGCGCCCCGCAGCCGTGATCCGCTGCCAGCCATCCGGCGGACTGGCCGGGATGCCGGTGCTCGCTGGCACCGGGATCCGGCCTTCCACTCATCTTCAGTTCGAAGTTTTCTTCGACTTCTTTCGACTAATGGTCCTTCGCCTCGCGCCCCGTATAACCCCGTGACCACTCCATCTCAAAATTTGCGCGCATTTTTTGATTCAGGAGCGGCGATTATCAAACCGCCGGTCATCATAATCGAAAAAACGGCTGTTTTTTTCTCCACGCCATTAAACGGCTCGCAGGCGGCCTGGCGATGACTTTGGGATTCTTTGCGATTCTTTGTCCGCCGCTCTCATGCCGCCTGCATTCCGCTTATATCGGCTCGCCTTCCCTTGCGCGCCTTGCGGCTTTGCCCATCGGTCGGTATTCGCACGTCTTCCAGGTTCTGCCGCCTGGTATGTCTGCCCATTCGGGCTCGTTATTGAATGAGAGGGTCTCTCTCGCGCGGTGCTGGCCCCGCCGCCGTTGTTTTCCAAACCGCGGCCGGGATTCGGAAACAGCGATTTGACATTTCGTGAGTCAGTATAGGAACTGTCTCAAAATAAATCGTTTAAGCTTTGTCAAATCGGTCTGGCACGGCATGGCAGGCGGCGCCATGCCGCGTCCAAGGCGTCGAAATGGCTTGAAAAACAAGGGGTTGGACTGGGCGCTGTGCAGCCGTTGTGCGAAGCGCATGGAGGTAGGCGAGGCGCCAGCCATAGCGTTGCGCGCGGCGGCGTGTGGTTTTTGTCGTTCGCGGCAGCATCTGCGCGCAAGCCACCGGGCAGGCGTCACCGGTTTCCCGTCGGCAGTCTTAACGCTTCGCGATGCCGCCCGTAAGTGCCGGGCTGGGCTCGCGCGCACCCGCGCTCTCGCGCCCCGCGTCGAGCAGGTCGCGCGCAATTTCCGCGACGCGTGCGACGTGCGCGATCGCTGCGTCCCGCGCGCCGCACCGATCGCCCGCGCGGATCGCGCCAAGTATCTGGTTCATCTCGTGGACCGCTTGCCGGCCCCGGTCGTCGGAAGCAATCGTCAAGGCGCGCAGGCGATTGATCCGCGCAGTCAACGACTGCACTATTTCCCACGCCACGCGTTTTTTCCCCGCGCCGAACATCCGTTCGTAGAACGCAGTGGTCGACTCCCGCACGGCCTGATGATTTTCCGCATCGAACGCGTCTTCTATCTTGCGCAGGCACGCAGTCAGATCGGCGACTGTGTTCTCATCGGCGTATTGCGCGCAAGCCATCGCGGCCTCGCCTTCGAGCAGCGCGCGAATTTCATAGATCTCGGCCGCGGTGGCTGCGTCGAGTGTCGCGACAATCGGTCCCTGGTTCGGTATCGAGTCGACGAGCCCCTCGGTCTCCAGATGCCGCAGCACTTCGCGCACGACGGTACGGCTCACGCCCAGCTCCTCGCAGAGCGATCGCTCGACAAGCCGCTCGCCCGGGCGAAAATGCGCATCCAGAATCGCCGTGCGCATTTTCTCGAGCACGAGTTCCCGCAACGTCGTGGTGCGGCGTTCGACCTTCAGCGAGGGCAGCGCGTCGCTCATTGCGGGCTCAGGCCTGAGCGAAGAGCCGCACGTCGCGCGCGTCCCAATCGACGAGCGCCTCGGTGCCGACCGCGAGCCCGCTGTCATGACGATGCCCCGCCGGCATGCGAATCGAAATCTCCTGTTGCCAGGGCGTCGCGACCGCGTAGTGCATGGCGTCGCCGAGATAGGTGATGTCGCGCACCGTCACGGGCAGCCCGGCCGCGTGGCGTGCATCGCGCAGCGGGTGGATGCGCATCTGCTCGGGACGGATCATCAGCGTGCCGTCGTCGCCCGCGCTCAGCGCCGGATGGAAAGTGCCCGTCGCCACCTCGTGGCCGTTCGGGAACACGCCGTTCATGCGGCCGTTGCTGTGCGCCGTCACGCGCACCGGCAAGAAGTTCGAATTGCCGATGAAGCTCGCCACGAAGCGCGACGCGGGATTCGCATAGAGCTGCTCGCCCGTGCCGACCTGTTCGATTCGCCCGTTGTTGAACACGGCGATGCGGTCCGACAGACGCAGCGCCTCTTCCTGGTCGTGCGTCACATAGAGAATCGTGACGCCCGTCTCCTGATGAATGCGGCGCAATTCCAGCTGGATCTCTTCGCGCAGTTTCTTGTCCAGTGCCGACAACGGCTCGTCCATCAGCAGCACCGGCGGATCGTAGGCGAGCGCACGCGCAATCGCGACGCGCTGCTGCTGCCCGCCCGATAGCTGCGCGGGCATCCGATCGCGGCATTCGGACAGATGCACGAGCTTGAGCATCTGTTCGACCTTGGCCTTCACCTCGGCTTCCGGACGGCGCCGCACGCGCAACGGAAACGCCACGTTTTCGCCGACCGTCAAATGCGGAAACAGTGTGTAGCGCTGAAACACCATGCCGATGTTGCGTTTGTTCGGAGCAACGGCAAGCAGCGGCTTGCCGTCGAGCAGCACGCGCCCTTCGCTCGGCTCCTGAAAGCCCGCGACGATATAAAGCGTCGTGCTCTTGCCCGAACCGGACGGCCCGAGGAAGGTCATGAACTCGCCCTTGCGGACGTCGAGCGATACATGATCGATGGCGACGACGTCGTCGTAAGTCTTGCGCAGGCGCTGGATTTGCAGGAATGCGGAAGTCATGGCTCGTTACCTCGAATAGCGTGTGTTAGCGCGCGCGGCGCAGCACGGCGCCCGCGAGCATCAATACGGTGGTCAGGCCGACGAGCAGCGAGGACGCCGCCGCGACCACGGGCGTCAGGTCCTGCCGCAAGGTCGCCCAGATGCGCACGGGCAGAGTCTGCAGCGTCGGGCTCGCCATGAAGATCGACACGACGACCTCGTCCCACGATGCGAGGAACGAGAAGATCGCCGCCGCGAACAGGCCGAGCCGGATTGCCGGCAAGGTCACGCGCAGCTTCACCTGAAGCGGCGACGCACCGCAGACGAGCGCCGCATCCTCGAGCGCCGTGTCGAAGCTCGCGAGCGAATTGCTGATCGAGATGATCGAGAACGGCAACGCAATGATCAGATGGCCGATCACGAAGCCCGTCATGGTGCCGTTCAGACCGATGCGCAGAAAGAACGCATAGAGCGCGACCGCGAGCACCACGACCGGCAGCACCATCGGCGTGATGAAGAATGCGCGCGCCGCCTCGCGTCCGCGGAATCTGCCGCGCACGAGCGCGAGCGACGCGAGAAAGCCGATCAGCACCGACAGCACGGTGACGATTGCGCCGAGCTTCGCGCTCGTCAGCAGCGAGTCGATCCAGCCGGCGTCGGTGAAGAGCTGGCGGTACCACTCCAGCGTCCAGCCCGGCGGCGGAAAGATCAGCCACTGCGAATCGCCGAACGACAGCGCGACGATGAACAGAATCGGCAGAAGCAGGAACAGCGCGACGGCAGCGCCGACGGCAAGCAACACCCAGCGCATGGCGCCGAGGCGATCGAAGTCGAGGAGCATGTCAAATCTCCCGTCGGGCCGCCCCAAGGGGGACTGACGCCCCTTTGAGGAGCAGCGAACCTAGTGAGTACGGTGGCTGTTTCATCATTTCCCTCCGGCGGTCGCGCGTGCTCCGCCCGCAAACCGCAATTGCAATGCATACAACGCGAGGGTGACGACCAGCAGCACGAACGCCGCGGCCCCCGCCAGGCCCCAATTGAGCAATTGCTGGACGAGCTGCGCGATGAGTTCCGCGAGCATCATGTATGAAGCGCCGCCCAGCAGCGCGGGCGTGACGAAATAACCGAGTGCCATCACGAACACCATCAGCCCGCCGGCCGCGATGCCCGGCATGGCGAGCGGCACGAGAATGCGCCAGAACGCCTGCCAGCGGCTCGCACCGCAGACGGCGGCGGCACGCAGCGTCGACGGATCGATGCCGCGCAAGGTCGCATGCAGCGGCATCACGAGAAACGGCAGCATGATGTAGGTCATGCCGATCGTCACGCCGATCAGATTGTTGACGAGCGTGAGCGGCTCGCTGATCACGCCGAGCGCCATCAGCAGACGGTTGATCGGCCCGGTCTGCTGCAGCAGCACCATCCACGCGAAGGTGCGTGCGAGCAGATTGGTCCACATCGACAGCAGCAGGATCGCGAACAGCACGGTGCTCAGCTTGCGCGGCGCGATGGCCAGCAGCCAGGCGGTCGGAAAGCCGATCAGCAAGGTCGCGACCGTCACTACCGACGCCACCAGAAACGTATTGCCGAACACGCGCAAATACGTGGTTGAGCCGAGCAGCTGCGTGTAGTTCTGGAGGCCCGGCGTCGGCTCCAGCACGCTGCGCAGCAGCAGCGACAGCACCGGCAGCAGGAAGAAGACGACGAGCAGCAGGAGCGCCGGCATCAGGAGGCGCATGCTGCGCCAGTCGCGCCGCCGGCGCGGAACTGTGGCAGGCGGATGCACGACGGTACTCAGAACATCAGGCATGGTGTTTCCCCATCCACTCCAGTGACGGTGCGGCGCGCCGCACGCTTACTTCGACTGCCACGCGTACCAGCGCTTCGCGATGGCGTCGCGGTTCTCGGCCCAGTACTTCATGTCGAGATTGATCTGCGAGGACTTGTACTGATCGGGCAGCGTCTTTGCGACCGCCGGCGACATCAGCGCGGCGGACTTCACGTTGACGGGCGCGTAGCCCGTGTCCGTGGCGAACTTCGCCTGCGCCTGGGCGCTCGTCGCTGCAGCCAGATACTTCATCGCCTCGGCCTTATGCTTCGCGCCCTTTGGAATGACCAGCATGTCGGCGGCGGTCAGATTCTGGTTCCATGAAATGCCGACGGGCACGCCGGTCTGTTCGAGCGCATGCAGACGGCCGTTCCAGAACATGCCGATAGGCGCTTCGCCCGACGCGAGCAGTTGCTGCGATTGCGCCCCGCCGCTCCACCAGACTATGTCGCCTTTGATCGTGTCGAGCTTCTTGAACGCACGGTCGAGATCCAGCGGATACAGCTTGTTCGGCTGCACGCCGTCGGCGAGCAGCGCGATTTCCAGCACGCCGGGCGCGGACCATTTATAGAGCGTGCGCTTGCCGGGGAATTTTCTGGTATCGAACAGATCGGCCCAGCTTTGCGGCTGCGCGCCCGCGTACTTCGCCTTGTTGTAGCCGAGCACGAACGAGTAGTAAAAGCTGCCCACCGCCGCCGGCGTCGCAAAGCGCGGGTCGAGCTCGTCCTTCTTCACGACCGAATAATCGATCGGCTCGATGAGGCCGGCCTGCTGCGCGGCATACGCGAAGTCGCCTTCCACGTCGACGACGTCCCAGTTCACATTGCCGCTGTCGACCATCGCCTTCAGCTTGCCGTAGTCGGTCGGGCCGTCCATCAGCACGTTGATGCCGGTGGCCTGCGTGAAAGGCTGTGCCCAGTTCTTCTGCTGCGACGACTGCGTGGTGCCGCCCCAGCTCGTGAACACGATCGGGTCCGCGGCAAGCGCGGGCGCCGCCGTGCACAATGCGAGCAGCGACGCGATAAGGGTGCTTCGGGTCTTCATGTCTGTCTCCATGGATATGGTTCGTATCGGGCAACGCATACGGCGGCCGGTCGAATGCCGGCTTCGAGCTTCTGATTCGTCAGGCAAGCGGCGAAAAGCGCGCCGGCTTCATGATCTTGTTTTCCATTTCTTCCATCAGCGCCTGGATCTTCGGCGCGAACGCCTGCCACGCGCGATCTTCCGCGAGCGCCGCGCGGCGTCGTTCGCGCTCGTCGAGGCTCGGATAAGCCCAGATATGCACGATCTGGTTCAACGGGCCGATGTCCGAAAAGAAATAGCCGACCAGTTCGCCGAGATAGCGCTTCTGCAGTTCGATGCCCTCTTCCTCCACGAGCTTCAGATAGCTCGGCACGGCGCCGGTCTTGATGCGGTAGGTGCGGATTTCGTAGTACATGCGGGCTCCAGGTGTCGGTTTGGGCGTATGCCGGCGCTCAGCGCATCACAAACGGATCGGCGATCGGTTCGTCCGATGTGCGGATCCACACAGATTTGGTGCGCGTGTACTCCAGCACCGCTTCGAGGCCGCCTTCGCGGCCGAGCCCGGACAGACCGTAGCCGCCGAACGGCACAATGGGCGAGACAGCGCGATAGGTGTTGACCCACACGATGCCGGCCCGCAACGCGCGCGTGAGACGGTGCGCGCGCGTGAGATCGCGGGTGAACACGCCGGAGGCGAGGCCATAGCGCGTATCGTTCGCAAGCGCAATGGCGTCGGCTTCGGTATCGAACGTGACGACGCTCAGCACAGGACCGAACAGTTCTTCCGACACGCTTGGCACCCGCGAGTCCGGACAATCGACGATGGTCGGCAGGAAGTAGTTGCCACGCGCAAAACCGTCGGCCCGCCTGCCGCCCGTCACTATCCGGCCGCCGGCTGCGACGCTCGCACGCAGCACGTTTTCGATGTGCTCCAGTTGCCGGCGCGTCGCGAGCGGCCCCATTTCGGTGGCCGCATCCTGCGGATTGCCGATGCGGATCGCCTGCGCTTTCGCGACGAGCCGCTCAATCAGGGCGTCATGAATGCCGCGCTGGACAACGAGCCGCGAACCGGCGACGCAACTCTGCCCGCTCGCCGCGAAAATGCCGGCGATCACGGCATTGCACGCGCTTTCCAGATCGGCGTCCTCGAAGACAAGTACCGGCGATTTGCCGCCCAGCTCGAGCGACATGGCCGCGAGATTCGCCGCCGAATTGCGCACCACGTGGCGCGCGGTTTCGGGACCGCCCGTAAAGGCAATCCGCGACACGAGCGGATGACTCGTCAGCGTGCGCCCGCAGTCGTTGCCGAAGCCCGTGACGATATTCACGACCCCTCCGGGAAAGCCCGCCTCGTTCACCAGCCGCGCGAATTCGAGCAACGGCGCGGGGCCGTCTTCGGAAGCCTTCAGCACGATCGTGCAACCCGCGGCGAGCGCCGGGCCAATCTTCACGGCCGACAGAAAAAGCTGCGAATTCCACGGCACGATCCCGGCGACGACACCAACCGGTTCCCGCCGCAGCGTCACTTCCATGTCGGGCTTGTCGACGGGCAGCCACGCGCCCTGAATCTTGTCGGCGACGCCCGCGTAGTAGCGGTAGTACTCGGCGACATAGCCGATCTGGCTCTTCGTCTCGCGAATGATCTTGCCGGTATCCCGCGTTTCGAGTTCGGCCAGACGCGGCGCATTCTGCGCGACGAGATCCGCGAGTGTGTAAAGCAGCTTGCCGCGCGCGCTCGCCGTGAGATTCGCCCACGCCGGGTCGGTGAGCGCGCGATGCGCGGCCTGAACCGCTCGGTCGACGTCATGCTCGCTGGCAGCAGGCATGCGCGCCCACACCTCGCCCGTCGACGGATCGACGCTGTCGAAAGACTCGCGCGCATCTTCGAACGCACCGTCGATGTATTGCTGGAACCGCTCAACCATGTCAGCCACTCCGGGATATTGAACAGGTATCGGCGTCGGTGTCAGTGCGCGCCGAATGCGGGCATCACGTCGGAGATAAAGAGTTCCAGCGACTTGCGCTTGCGCTCGAAGCTCATATGGCTGTCGAGCCAGAAGCTGTACTGGTCGTAGCCGAGTTCCTCATAACCCTTCAGGCGCGCGATCACCTGCTTCGGTTCGCCGATCACGAGGTTCTTACGGATGGCTTCGGACGAATACTGCGGGAACATGTCGATGTCGGCATCCGTAATCGGTTCGATAAAGCCTTGCTCGATCGGGCGCTCGTTCTTGAACCACTTGCTAAAGTAGCGGTAAAACTGCGCGAGGTCTTCGACGGCCGCATCCACTTCGGCGGCGTTCGCGCCGACGAACGTGTGCATCAGCATCATCACCTGCGGGCGCGGCACGTCCGGATTCGCGGCGCAGGCGGCATTAAAGCGCTCCATGAGGCTCACCACTTCGGCGTCGCCCTGCGCGAGCGACGTCACCTGCACGTTGCAGCCGTTCGCAATGGCGAACGCGTGCGAGTTCGGATCGCGAGCGGCAAGCCATAGCGGCGGATGCGGCTGCTGAACCGGACGCGGCACCGGCGTGCTTGTCGGCCAGGACCAGAATTCGCCCTGATGCGCATAGTCGCCCTTGAAAAGCTGGCGCAACGCGGGGACGAGTTCGCGCATCCGCGCGCCGGCTGTCATCGCGTCGAGTCCAGGCACAAGCCGCTCGTATTCGAACGAATAGGCGCCGCGCGCAATGCCCAGATCGAGCCGGCCGTTGCTCGCGACGTCGACCATGCCCGCTTCGCCGGCCAATGCGATCGGATGCCAGAACGGGGCGATCACCGTTCCGGTGCCGAGACGGATGCGCTCCGTCTTCGCCGCGAGATACGCGAGATTGACGAACGGATTTGGCGCAATCGTGAATTCCATCGCGTGATGTTCGCCGATCCACGCGGTTTCGAAACCACCGCGCTCGGCGATCTGCACGAGTTCGGTCATCTGGTCGAAGAGTTCGCGATGCGACGTGGTGTCGTCGTAGCGCTCCATATGCAGGAACAACGAGAACTTCATGATGATTCCTTTACCGTGGGTGCTGCGGGCGGCGCGTAGGCGTGCAATCGCGGGCAGCGAATTCGTTGGCGAAGCGGAGCATGCTCGTGAGCGGCGATGTCAGTGCGCGAGCGCGAGCGTCTGGACCTTGCCGGCTTCCGTATCGCCGACATAAATGCCGAACGCGTCTTCACTGCGTTCGCGCACGTAACGTTGCAGCATCGAACGCACGGCTTCGTCGTGCAGTTGATCCCACGGAATTTGCGCAAGCGGCACGATGCGGATCGCGCTGTCCATCCACGCGGAACCGTTGTCGATGACGCGGCCGCGGTAGTAGATCTGCACGCTCGCGAACGGGCCACTTGCCTGCGCACTGCCCGATTCGAACACGGCAAAAATGAAGTCCAGATGCACGTTGAGACCGAACTTCGTGAGCAGGCCGCGCAGGCTCGCGGCGTCGCTCGCTGGCTCGAGCTTGATGCCCGTCGGCAGCTTCAGCCCCTGCGGCGTTTCGAGCAGCACAAGTCCGTCGCGATGTTCGAGGATCGCGCCGACTTGCGCGCGCGAACCCGCAGCGGCGAGCGCATCCTGCGAAAGGCTGAAGTTCACGTAGGCGCCGCGGCAGTAGCCGAGCGGCGACGCGCTCGTGTGAACGAAATCGAGCACGCGTCCGATCAGAATGATGTGGTCGCCCGCGTCGACCACCTCGTGCGTCGCGCAGTCGAAGCTCGCCGCCGCGCCCTTCATCACCGGCGCGCCCGTGTTGCGCGTTTCCCAGGCGACCTGCGCGAACTTGTCGGCGACTTTGGAGGCGAACACGCCCGACACGGCTTTCTGATCTTCCGCCAGCACGCTGACGGCGAAGTGGCTCGTCCCGGAGAACACGGCATAGCTCGACGCGGTCTTGGCAATGCACACCAGAATCAGCGGCGGATCGAGCGATACCGAGGTGAACGAGTTGGCGGTAAAGCCGCGTGGCGAGCCGTCGGCCTGAATCGTCGTGACGACGGTCACGCCCGTCACGAATGCGCCCAGCGCGCGGCGGAATTCGGCGGCGTCGAAAGCCTGGTGGGTAGCCGGCTCATTCATGACTTGCTCCAATGATCGATGCGTGGGCATGGCGTGCGGCGTTTGCTTCAGCGAGGAACGCGAGCAGCCGTTCGTTCACGCGCGCGGGGTCCGTCAGGTTCATCATATGGCGCGCGTTCGGGAGAATTTCCGCGCGGCCGTGGGGCGCCGCGGTGGCCATCGCGCGCGACATCGCCGGGCTCGAATTCGGATCGCACTCGCCTGTCAGGAAGAGCGCGGGCACGGCCAGATTGGCAAGCCGGCCGACATGCGCATCGTCCGAAGCGGCGAACAGGCGGTACGTGCGCGCGTAGCCGAGCGGATCGACGGAAAGCAGCAGCGCGCGCACCGCTTGCGCCGCCTGCGTCAGGTGCCCGGGAACCGGGTCGCCGAACCAGCGCGAGAGCGTGGCGTCCACGCCCGCTTCCGGTGGCGTTTCGCCGAGCGAGGCCGCGCGGGACATCACCGCTTCACGTTGTGCGGGCGTGCGGTCATAAACCGCGTTGAGCGCCGCGACGCTCAGCGTGCGTTGTGGATGCGCCAGCGCGAATTCGAGTGCGACGAGTGCGCCCATGGAATGCCCGACCACATGCGCGCGCCCGATTCCCATGGCATCGAGCAGCACCTTTAGCTGCGCGGCGTATTCCGCGAGCGTCGGCGTGGCGCTCGGCAGCGCGCTCTCGCCGTGCCCAAGCATGTCGTAGACGAGAACCTGGTAGCTTGCCGCCAGCGCGTCGATCTGCGGCGCCCACACGCTCCGGTTCATGCCCACCCCGTGGATCAGCACGACGGTGGCGAGCGCATCCGGCGAGCGCGGCGCATACACGCTGTAGCTGGTGCCGCCGGCCGCGCCGCGCGACGCGGCTCGCTCGGGCGCGAACTCAGGCTTCATTGGACTCGAGCTCCTTGAGGTCCTGATAGCGGTCGCCGATCCGATGATGCGGACGGCCGCCGATCGAAGCACCGAGCGCGACGACGAGTTCGTCCGGCGCCGGTGCATCGACGATCGAAAACTGCACCGTCAGATAGTGCGAGCGCATGCCTTCGTCGTGCTTGTGCATCAGCGGAATGGAGATCGGGCAGTTCGGACCGCCGCGCAGATTCGTGAAGCTCAGATAGCTCTTTGCGCCGACGGCCTTGCGGTAGTGATTGCCGAAGCGCAGCGTATGGATCAGCGCCGACGCGTGCTCGATCTCGCCGGAGGTGCCGACAATCGCAGCCTTGCCGTAGCCTTCAATCGCCTCGCCGGAACCCGCGACGCGGAGCATTTCCGCCGTCAACATTTCGCCCAGTTGCGGTGCGAGCCCGTGAATTTCCGGCTTCAGGTCCTCGACGAAACCGCGCCCTGCCCACGGATTGCGCAGCACCGCCGCCGCCCCGAACAGCTTGAGCGGCCGCACAGCCGCGCGGCCGCCCTCGATGAAAGTGTCTTCGACATAGGTGACCAGCTTGCGCACTTCCAGCTTCATATCGTTCTCCTGACGGGGGCCGCAGCCCGGGATGTCCAGTGTGATGCAGATCGTTGAGATTATGGTATGCCATCTTATGGCGGACACCAAGCTAATCAGTATTATGGAATACCATGAGATCAGGCGTGCGCGTTCAGGCACGATTTCCGGCAGGCACTCGCACGACGAGGCGGGCGACGGCGTCGGCTGCAGCCTGGACTGAGGTTGCGGTATGCGGTGTGCGGTATGCGGTGTGCGGTCAAATGAAAAAGGCCGCCGGGAGACCGGCGGCCTTCACTTCATTCGCGTTGACTTCGCGTCACTCGCCCACGGCCGGCTCCGCTTGCTGTGTGAGCGCGCTCATTGCAAGTTCGCCGGCCCGCTTGATGTGCGCAGCCGATGCCGCCGCGGCGGCGTCGCCGTCGCGCCGCTCGATCGCGTCGAGCAGCGTGTTCATCTCCTGATTCGACTCGTCGCCGCGCCCCGGCGTCGCGATGGTCAGCGCGCGCAGCCGATTGATGCGCGCATTCAACGTTTTCACGACGCTGAGCGAGACGTGCTTGTGCGCGCCCTCGAACATGGCATCGTAGAAAAGCTCGGTGTATTCGAGCACGCGCGGCAGGTCATTTTTCTCGAACGCGTCTTCGATGACCTGGCGCAGCCCGCGCAGCCGCGCGACGAGTTCCGGCGACGACTGCTCCGCGCAAGCCCGCGCGGCATTGGCTTCGAGCAGGCCGCGCAATTCATAGGTTTCCGCCACCTGGTCGGGATCGAGCCGCGCGACGATCGGGCCTTGCCGGGCGACGATCTCGACCAGCCCTTCCGTTTCCAGATGCCGCAGCACCTCGCGCACCACCGTGCGGCTCACGCCCAGTTCGTCGCACAGCGTACGCTCGACAAGCCGCGCGCCGGGTCGAAAGTACCCTTGCACGATGGCGCCGCGCAGTTTTTCAAGCGTGAGCTCACGCAGCGTTTTGGCGTTGCGGTCGATGCGAAGGTCTGACATAGGCGGCAAAGAGGAGAGGGGCTCGACTCCGGCCGGCGCCCGAGGGATCGGCGCCGGCCGATGGAATGCCATATTATCGCTTGTTCGACCTGTCAGGTTGCGGGCATGCGTTCCAGCGCGCGCGCCGCCTCGAGCATCCCGCCCAGCACTTTGTCGGCCACCTGCTCCGAGAAGCCCTGCGGAAGTTCGGCGCGAACCTGTTCGACGACCCCGGGCGTGCGGGCAATGATCTCCTGAAGCAGCGGCTCGGCGTTCTCGCCATAGCCGACCTTCCTCGCCGTGCTGTTGAAATGGCGCCGCTCGATCTTGTGCATCTGATAGTGCCTGTTCTTGCCGAGCAGGGCCATCGCCAGTTTGATTTCCTGCTCCGCCCACTGGCTCGGCCCGTCGCCGATCACCGGGTAGGCCGACATCACGTCATAGATGGGCGTCAGCCTGAAGCGTCCGCCGTCGCCGGCCAGCAACTGGAGACTGAAGTTTTTTGCGTGCCCGTCCGGCGCCCGCATCATCCAGAAAATGATCTGCGAGGCCATGAGCGTGCGCATGTCTTCCTCCGCCTGCTGCGACTGCTGTAATAGCGTGAACAGCGTCGCAAGGCCGGGGCCGCCCTCGTTCTCGTACTTGACGAGGGGCGAGGTGCCGGTTGCCTGACAGAAATCCTCCTGGATGAGCCGGAACAGCTGCTTTCCACTGCGGGAGAGGACCCGGTCGAAACGCTCGACGACAAGCACTCGCTGCGAGCCGAACGTCGCGATGCGCACGTCGGCCGTGGGCAGCCCGTAGGCCTTCAGAAGCCGCATGCACAGCCATTCGTTGTCGACGGAGGTCGTGAAGTCGGCCTTGCGGCCGCCCACCATGCCGATAGGCAGCTTGAAGATGTGCGTGGTCGGTGTCGCGCCGCGCGGCTTCATCCACTGGCCATCCCACCACAGGAATGCGTCCTTTTCCTGGGCGCCCGCCAGCGAGATGCGGAAGTCGTCGTCGGGGTCTCTCGCCGCGGCAAAGCGCTCGGGACTGACCACTTCGAGCAGGTGCCGCTCAATGGCCTCTTCGTCGACGACCACACCCTCCACCTTGTCGATGCCCTGCGGTACCGCGTCGTCCGGCAGCAGTTGAAGCGCGCCCACGCAGTCGCGGCCGATGGCGGAAAGCAGATCGAACGCTTCGATGGAGCCGGTCTTGAACCGCGCCGCCACTCGCCTTCGAATTGTCTCGTTGTCCGGCAGAAGGCCGTCGAAGTAGTGAGAGACGCGATCTCCCCTGAGCGCCTCGTTGTGCAGATTGAACGGCAGCGACAGCGAGATCGGCCGCCCACGTGGCGATCGACACCAGGCGCTGTCGTACTGCAGCTCGGATTCGCCATTGGCATTGATGGTCCAACGCCCAACGAAATCGCCGTTGGCCCACAGGGAAAGCGTCTGGCTATGCGAGCGGCGGCCCATGCTCACCACTCCGAAACGCTGGTGGATTCGACGCCGCCCCGCTCGCCGAGACGCAGCTCGAGGCCGATGGCCGCGCACCAGCTGAGCAATTGCCGGAAGCTGAGATCCTCGGGATTTCTTTCCAGATACGATATGCGGTTCTGACTCAAGCCGACACGCTGCGCGAGCTCCGCCTGGGTGAGCTTGCGCCGCTTGCGCGACGCGACCAGCAACTGACTGAGCTGCGTTGCGGTGAACAGCGGCTGACTGGAGGGAGCGGAAGTCATAGAAATATCCGTTATTCGGCTATCTCCATTTTAGCTGCTATCCGGCTAAAATCAAATTAGCTGCAATACGGATATTTTCCCTATCGCGGACGCCCCTCGCCGCCCAGCCCCCGCGCCGGCATAGGGGAGTGCCGTGGTCCGCGACTAGCCCGGACGTTGCCCCAGCGCGCCGCGCGTTTCGCGGCTCAAGCGCCGCACTGCCTCGGGCGGCTGCCCGACGGTGCGCAGGAACGCGCGTCTCATCCGCTCGCGATTGTTCAACCCCACCTGGTCCGCGATTACATCCAGTGACAGACGCCCTTGCTCCAGCATCAGCCTCGCCGCTTCGACGCGCAGATGTTGAATCATGTGACGCACGGCGACGAGCGCATTCTGGCCGGCATGTTCCTGTTGTGGGGCGTGGCGGCGACGGGAGGCAACCTGTGGGCCGGACGGCTCGTCGACAAGTTCCGCAGTCGCCACATCATCAACGCGATGCTGTGCGTGGCCGCCGTCAACTTCTGCGCGCTGCCGTGGACTTCCGGGCATACGTTGAGCGCCGCGCTTGCGCTGACGGTTCGGGGAATCTGCGGCTCGGGCCTCATCGTTCCGCAGCAGCACCGGCTTGTGCAATTGTCGCCGCACGTCGCGCCGTTGCTGGTCGCGCTCAACAATACGGCCACGTATATCGGGCTCGCGTGCTCGGGACTGCTCGGCGGCGCGGTGCTGCAGTCCATTGGCGGCCGCTATCTGAGCGTCGTGGCCGCGGCGCTGATCGGGTTTGCGTGGGTCCTCTCCGAGGCCGCGTATCGGCGAATCGAGCAGCCAGGCATGGCGCCGCACGCTGCGGCCAGCCGCCGAACCGGGACGGCCTGAGCAGCTTGATCGCGCTCCTCGCGTTCCCACATAAAAGAACGGCGTCGTGCCCGCGTGGGACGACGCCGCTTCAAAAAACACCACACGCTCGCGGGGGCTGCCCACACGAGTGGAGAAAAAATAACTGCTACGAAAATCTTCCTCAAGATGAAAGAACTGCTTTTGTAACGACGCGGGCGGTAGTTCGGGCGGTAGTTATTACGCAGCCCTTAGCGCCCGGCCACTGCGGAGCAGCGCTCCATGCGGCGCGAAAAAGTTATGACTAAAGGCTTCAAAAGCGGCGCCCTTTACACACGCGACGATTTGTTACAGTCCCGCCGCAGCACGCGGTCACAAACCACAGGCGCTGGTTATTCGCGCGTAAGCCGGGTGAAACCGCCGCGCATTGGCTGTTAAAGCGCAATGTCAGGCCGGCAGATCCATGCAGCGGCGCACGCCATCCGCGCCGCGCACGGGCGCGACGTGCTCGAGCCTGACCTGCGCGCTGCCGGCCCGGCGAACGCCGAGTGCCTCCGCGGCGGCGTACGAGAGGTCGATGATCCGTCCGCGCACGAATGGCCCTCTGTCGTTGATACGCACGACGACAGAACGTGTACGGACCAGCGACGTCACACGCACACAGGCGCCTAACGGCAAGGTGCGGTGCGCTGCCGTCAATGCATGCATGTCGTAGCGTTCGCCGCTCGCGGGGCAATGTCCCAGGCGTAGTTGAAGGTTGAAGGCGGCGGTTCGCCAGTGGAATCCGAGAGAATCGGGTTTCCAGGACCAACCTCCCGAACAGGGAACCAAGGAGAACCG
>NZ_CADIKB010000054.1 GCF_902859825.1 Paraburkholderia phenoliruptrix
AGCAGGCCGTAGTGGCCGAACCCGTCACGTATCGCCAGATCGCGCAACGTCCGCCAAAGGTCAAAGCTTCACCATAATGTGAAATTGTGGAGCTAAATGGATAGCCCTTACGTATATACAGTACTTTTCGTATGAGCAATGCGGCTTCCTCCCTTCGAGCCTCCCACGCTCGCCGAACTGCGCGCCTTCTGGCGCGCGCGTGACGAGCACGCGGTTCACCGGCTCATCCTCGAAATCCAGCGGCAGCGGCTCACGCTGCTGGAACTGCGCAGCCTGATCGATTACGGGGTGCAACAGGCGCGCGCCGCCGACCGCACGCTGGTCGAGCGCGGCGAGCCGCTCATGACGCTGCGTATCCGGATTGCGCAAGAAGTGCTGCGCGTCGGCGAAATCGACGATACGCGGCAAATCAGCCGGGCCGAGCAGGACAGGCTCGCCGTGCGCACTCAGGAACAAATCGAATACGCACGCGAAGGGCGCTTGCGAAGACAGCGCCGCAATATCTAGCTCGAGTAGCTTGAGCGGCGCACGCGTTCAGCGCGTTTGCGCCGCCACGCGCAGCCCGAGCGAAATAAACAGCACGCCGATAATCTTGTTCTGCCAGCGGCGCAGCCACGTCAGGCGCTTCACGAGTCGACCGAGCGGGCGAATGGTCAACACGATCAGCGTGGTGTAAAGCGCGCTCATGCCGACGAAAATCAAACCGAGCGCCGTGAACTGCAGAAACGTCGAACCGTGTTCGGGATGCACGAACTGCGGCAGAAACGCCAGAAAGAAAAGCGCCGTTTTCGGATTCAGCACTTCGGCGGGGATCGCCTGAAAGAAGGCTTTCGACGCGGACACCGGCGCGCTTGCGGGCATCTCGCCGCTGGACGGCTTTTCGCGCAAGGCCCGAATGCCGAGATAGACCAGATACAGCGCGCCGATCCATTTGACCGTGTTGAACGCGAGCGCCGACGTCATCAGCAATGCGGACAGGCCGACTGCCGCGCCGAGCGTATGAACGAAGTCGCCCACGGCAATGCCGAGGCCGGTGAAAATGCCGGCTTTGCGTCCGCCATGCACGGTGCGCGTGAGAACCAGCAGCACCGCAGGTCCCGGAATCAGAAAGAGTCCGAGTACGACGGCAACGAAAGTACCTAAGGTGGATAACTCAAGCAGGCTGTCCATACTGTCTCCGGATTATTGTCGGTCGTCGCGCTTTAGCCTGCAAAGTGTACTCCGCTTATCGGGCAGGCATCGGGCAGGCATCGGGCAGGCATCGGGCAGGCCGCATGGCATAGTAGCGATGATTCGGGTCCGCGCGCGAGGCGCGCCCTGAAGTCTTTTATCCAGGTTATTGAGCGGGATTCCAGGTGACTTACACGTTGTCGACGCGGCACATCCACGAACTCGAGATTCGCAAGAGCCGGTTTATTGCGTATGCGATGCCCGTCGAAGATCGCGACGCCGCGATGGACGAGCTGCGCCGCCTGCGCGACGAGCACCCGGCCGCGACGCACGTGTGCTGGGCGCTGCTGGCAGGCGGCCAATCCGGCATGTCCGATGACGGCGAGCCCTCCGGCACCGCCGGCCGGCCGATTCTCGAAGTGCTGCGGCATCACGATCTCGACGGCGTGCTGGCCGCGGTCGTGCGCTACTACGGCGGCGTCAAGCTCGGCGCGGGCGGCCTTGTGCGCGCCTACACCGACGCGATCGCCTCCGCGCTGCTTAACGCGCCGCGCGTCGAACGCATTGCACAAGGCTCGCTCGTGGTCGAAGTCGGTTATGCCGACGAAGCGAAAGTGCGGCGCTGGATCGAAGCGGAAGGCTACGCGCTCGCCGACACCACGCACGGCATGCTCGTCAAAATGACGATCCGCTTGCCCGTCAACATGATCGACGGCGCGCGCCATACCCTGGTCGATATGACGCAAGGCAAAGCCGGCTTTTTCTAATGACCGCGCCCGCCTATTTATTTAGAAGATGGCGCGCGGGTAGCCGCTGTTACCATGCTGCTCTTCAACGGCATGTCTCACCACTTAAGGGGCCACTCCTCTGATACCGACCGCCGCCTGTTCCCGCAGAGCGCCCGAACCGGCGCCGCATCATTCGCTTCGCACGCAACCGGCGCACCTGGGGGCGCGCGCGCCGGCGTCCCTGAAAAACATGGTGTTCAGGCGCTGCGGCATGATCGCGCTGCCCTTGCTGCCTTTGCTGCTCTCGGCCTGCTCGTGGTCCTGGTTCGGCCTGAACAGTCACAGTGCGCCGCGCGCCGCAGCGAATGCCACCGGTTCGCTCAGCGTCGCGCCCGCGCGCGAGTTCGCCTACATGCCTGCGCTCGACGGGCGCGTCTCGCGCAACCGCATCGAAAACACGGCTATGACCGGCATTGTGCTGAAAAGCGATATCAGCGACGCCGTGCGCGAAAGCGTCGTGAATCACCTGAAGCTGGCGGGCTTTCATCTCGACGACGGCCGCAAGGTGCTCTGCGGCAGCATCGAAAAATTCACTGTCGACGACATCCGCTCGCCCGCGCTCTGGACGCTGCAAATGCGCTACGTGGTGATCGACGCCGCCACGCAAAAAGTCGTGTTCTCGACCACGAAAACCGTCAAACGGAAATCGCCGAAATTCACCAGCAACACCATTGCTATCGAAGACACGGTCAAGCTTAGCGTGGACGCATTGGTGCGCGACGCCGGGTTCATCAACGCGCTCAACTAGGCGCACGCTTTCCGCAGCCGGCGCGCCGCACGTCAGGACGGATACCGACAGAGCCGCGCCGGCCGTTTCGCTACAATCCGAAGCAGCGCCCACTTTGCGAGGCCTCATGTCCACCACCGCCTGGCTCTTTTTTCTTCCGGCCTGCTTCGCCATCAATCTCGCGCCGGGGCCCAACAATCTGCTGTCGATCAATGTCGCCGCGCGGCACGGCTTCGCCACGGCATTCCTCGGCGGCACAGGGCGGCTCGTCGCGTTCGCGGGCATGATCGTGCTCGCCGCGACCGGCCTCGCGGTCGTGCTGCATGCGTCCGAGTGGTTCTTTCTCGCGATCAAACTGGCCGGCGCCGCTTACCTGATCTGGCTCGCCATTCAACTCTGGCGCAGCGACGCCCCAGCCATCGACATCACGCGGGACGAGTCCGCGTCGCTCGCCAAAGTTGCGCGGCAGGAGTTTCTCGTCGCCGCCGGCAATCCCAAAGCGATTCTGGTCTTCACGGCGTTCCTGCCGCAATTCGTCGACATCGCAAGGCCGATGCTGCCGCAATTTGCCGTGCTGGGCGCGAGCTTTCTCGTGCTCGAATGCGTGGCGATCGCGTTGTATTCATGGGCCGGCATGCATCTCGGCAAATGGCTCGTGCGCTCACGCGTGAGGCGCTGGTTCAATCGCTGCTGCGGCGCGTTCCTTGCGGCCATCGGCGTGAGTTTTCTGCTCGTCAGGCGGGCGTGAGTGCGGCGTGATTGCCGTGCGCTGCAGGAAAAACGAAAGCCGAAACCATAACCGATTCCTAATGCATTCGCCGAGAAACTTTAACTATCGCTATAGACCCGGCGCCCCTATGCTCAATCAGTGACCCGCCGCCGCGCTCGGCGCGAGACGGCATGGGCAAGCGACTTCTCATAGTCACAGGAGCGGCATCATGAAGATCTGTATCTTCGGAGCGGGAGCGATAGGCGGTCTGATGGGCGTGCAACTGGCGCGCGCCGGCGCCGACGTGAGTTTCATCGCACGCGGCGCGCATCTCGCGGCCATGCGCGAGCACGGCGCGCGCCTCATCATGGACGGCGAAACGGTCAGCGCGCCGGTTCGCTGCACGTCCGACCCGCGTGAGCTCGGCGTGCAGGATCTCGTGATCATCACGTTGAAAGCGCATTCGCTGCCGGGCGTGGTCGACTCGATGCAGCCGCTCCTCGGCAAGCACACGGCCATCGTGACCGGCGTCAACGGTATTCCGTATTGGTACTTCTATCAGCACGGCGGCAAGTTCGCCGGCACGCGCCTCGCGAGCGTGGACCCGGACGGCAGTCAATGGACGAAGCTCGGCCCCGAACGCGCAATCGGCTGCGTGCTGTATCCCGCCGCGGAAATCGTCGAGCCGGGCGTCATCAAGCATGTGTACGGCAAGAAGTTTCCTATCGGCGAGCCGAGCGGCGAACGCACGCCGCGCATCCAGCAATTTCACGAGATCATGCAAGCAGCCGGTTTCGAGGCGCCGATCCGCGACAATATTCGCGACGAAATCTGGCTCAAGCTGTGGGGCAATCTGTGCTTCAACCCGATCAGCGCGCTCACGCACGCCACGCTCGACGTGCTCACGAGCGACCCCGGCACGCGCGCCGTGTCGCGCACGATGATGCTGGAGGCCAAGCGCATCGCAGATCAATTCGGCGTGCACTTCCGCGTGGATGTCGAAAAACGCATTGACGGCGCGGGCGCGGTCGGCGCGCATAAAACGTCCACGCTCGTCGACCTGGAAAACCGCCGGCCCATGGAGATTGATCCGCTTCTTACCGTCGTTCAGGAAATGGGACGTCTCGTCAACGAGCCGACGCCGACCATCGACGTGGTGCTTGCGCTCGTCAAACTGCGCGAGCGGATGGCCTTGCAGGGCGATTGAGCAGGATCGCGTTTGTCACGCATTTGATGCGGGGGCAGTTGAAAAAAGGATCGGACACTGTCCGATCCTTTTTTATTTCGCATTTTGTTTTGCTACGGATTACTGATCAATAGCAAGCCAGACCGCCTTCGGCTCGGTGAAGTTTTCAATCGCGACGTCGCCGTGTTCGCGGCCGAAACCCGAATCGCCGGAACCGCCCCAAGGCAGGCGCACGTCCGTGTAGCCGTAGGTGTTGATCCACACGGTGCCCGCTTTCAGGTCTCGCGCCACGCGATGCACGCGGCCAATGTCGGCGCTCCACACGCCGGCCGCGAGGCTATACAGCGTGCCGTTCGCAATACGTATCGCGTCCGCTTCGTCGTCGAAACGGATCACACTCGCGACCGGCCCGAAGATCTCCTCCTGCGAAATACGCATTTCATGTTCGACGTTCGCGAATACGGTCGGCTCGACAAAGAAGCCGCGTTCTCCGACGCGTGCGCCGCCCGCCACGAGCGACGCGCCTTCCGCGCGGCCTGCCTCGACATAACCCAGCACCGTCTTCATTTGCGCAGCGGAGATGAGCGGCCCCATCGACGTTTCGCGCAGCGACGGGTCGCCGACCTTGATCGACTTGGCCCGCGCGGCGAGGCGCTCGACGACTTCGTCATAGACATCGCGATGAGCGAGAATGCGCGAGCCCGCCGAACACACCTGGCCCGTGTTGAAGAAGATGCCTGAGGCGGCCGCACGCACCGCATTGTCGAGGTTCGCATCGGCGAAAATCAGATTCGCCGATTTGCCGCCGAGCTCCAGCGTGACGCGCTTGAAGTTGCCCGCTGCGCCTTGCAAAATGCCGCGTCCCACCGAAGGCGAGCCGGTGAACGTGACCTTGTCCACGCCCGGATGCGCGACCAGCGCGTCGCCGACCACGCGTCCCTTGCCGGTGACGATATTCAGGACTCCCGGCGGTACGCCCGCTTCGAGCGCGAGCTCGCCAATGCGCAACGCAGTGAGCGGCGTGATCTCCGCGGGCTTGACGATTAGCGTGCAACCGCAGGCGAGCGCCGGCGCGATTTTCCACATGCCGATCATCAACGGAAAATTCCACGGCACGATAGCGGCGACCACGCCGACCGGCTCGCGGATCGTGTACGTCAATGCATCCGGACGAACGGGCACCACCTGGCCGTTGATCTTGTCGCACCAGCCCGCATAGTACTCGAGCGTATCGATTGCGGCCGGAATGTCCTGACGCATGACGGCCGCAATCGGCTTGCCTGCGTCGAGGCTTTCCAGCGCGGCAAGTTCGTCGAGATTCGCGCGCATGAGGCCCGCGAGGCGAGCCAGAATGCGGCCGCGTTCCGCCGCCTTGATGCCGTTCCATACTTTCAGCGCGGCGCGCGCCGCGGTGACGGCCGTGTCGACGTCCGCGGCGCTGCCCTGCGCAACGTGCGCAATCGGCTCTTCGGTGGCGGGATTGATGTCGACGGAATATTCGCCTGTGCCCGGCGGCAACCGCTTGCCGTCGATCAGCAGGTCATGGCTCCTGAGGTCGGTCATCATGAATCTCCTTGCATTGGGATGGTGCGTGGGCTGATTGCAGCAACCGGTCTTGGGAGGACCGGTGCGGGCGAGCGCTAGGCGGCGCTACGGCTCGTGCAGCGCCGCGCCGCTCTGCGCTGCCATGGGCCATGACGATTCCGGCGATACCGCGCTCGCGACGACATCGGCAGCGCCATCCGCGTTTGCCTCTGTGTCGCGGTCCGCGCTCTGCGAGCGCGCTCCCGCGTTCCCGGCAAACTGCGCCCACGCGGCCGCGGCATTCGGCCTGAGCGAGCGATTGCGGCGATGCACGAGCAAGGTGGTCAGTGTGGCCTCGGGCGCAAGCGGCCGGCTCACGAGCGATTCGCCCACGGCGGGCCAATGCGCGTCCACCGGCAGCACGCCGACACCGAGCCCGAGTTCGACCATCCGCTGCACGGCCGCGACATGTCCGAACTCCTGCACCGGGCGCCGCTTCAGGCCCTGCGCACTGAACGCGCGGTCGAGCGCGGCGCGCACGCCGGCGTCGGCGTTCAGCGTGACGAGTGTCCAGTCCTGCAACGCGCCCCACGCGACGCTCGCGTGCCGTGCAAGAGGATGCGTCGGTGGCATGACCGCGTGCAGCGGCGTCGTGAAAACTGGTTGCGCGTGCAACTGATCATTGGCGAGAGGCTCGGCGAGCGACACCACGCCGAAATCCACCTCGCCGTGCTCGACACTCGCGAGCACACCGCTTTGCGCCTGATCTTCGACAGTCACGACCAGTTCGGGAAACGCGGATGCGCAGCGCGCGAGGCCTTGCGCGATCCAACTCGACGACAACACGGGGTTGCTGGCCAGCGCCACGACACCGCGATGCCCTTCATACGCGGCGCGTTCTTCGCGCAAGGTCAGATCGATTTCATCGAGCAGGCGGCCGATTCTTCTCTCGAGGCTCGCGCCTGCATGCGTCAGTTGCACCTGGCGCGTCGTGCGGTCGAACAGTTTCAGCTCGACCGCCTCTTCCAGCTCACGCACGCAACGGCTCACGGCGGACTGCGTCAGATCGAGCTCGCGCGCCGCGCGCGTGAAGCTCCGTTCGCGCGCGACGGCGACAAACACCCTGAGTTGCTGCAGTGAAACGTTCATGACGTCATGGCCGGGCGCGCAGCTTGGCCGGCCTATTCGCCGGTCTGCTCGGGCCAGTGGCTCAGGCGCGAGGCCTTGCCGTTAGCGGCCACGGCTAACGCACTGTGTTGCGGCTCATCCTGCGAGTGAATCCAGCGCGAGCGCATCGGCGCGAGGATGAACTTTGCAGAGACGCCCGCAGCAATCGTGATCACCGCGGACACGGTGAACACGAGGCTCCATCCGCCGGTCGCCGACAACACGGAAGCGAGCGGCACCAGCAGCGAAGCCGTACCCTTTGCCGTGTACAACGTGCCCGCATTGGCCGCCGCATACTTGCTGCCGAACGTGTCTGCGCAGATCGCCGGGAAGATCGAAAAGATTTCGCCCCAGAAGAGGAAGATCAACGCGGCGAACGTCATGAACGCATACGGGTTCGTGCCGTACTCCATCATGCCGAGCAACGACAGGCCTTCGCCGATGAAGATCAGGAACATCGTGTTTTCACGGCCGATCTTGTCGGAGATGAAACCGCACAGCGGACGCGTGAAGCCGTTGCAGACGTTGTCGATGGAAAGCGTGGCCGTGAGCAGCGGCAGCGTGACGCCGAAGATCGTCATCGGAATGCGTGCGAGACCCCAGTCCTTGGCGATGGGGCCGATCTGCGCGGTGGCCATCAAACCGCCCGCGGCAACCGCGACAAACGATACATAGATCACCCAGAACACCGGTGTCCTGATCATTTGGCCCGGCGTGAGATCGACCTTCGAGACAGAGAACTTCTTCTTCGCCGGCGTATGCTGACGCAGCACCGGCTTCACCAGCAGCATCGCGAGCAGCAGAATCGCGACGCCCTGCACGATGCCGAAAAAGAAGAACGTGTGCTCATATCCCGAGCGCGTGATCATGTTCGCAATCGGAATCACGGTGACTGCGGCGCCAGCGCCGAAGCCCGCGGCCGTGAGGCCTGCCGCGAGACCGCGACGGTCGGGAAACCATTTCAGCGCATTGCCGACGCACGTGCCGTACACGCCGCCCGCGCCAATACCCGCGATCACGGCGGCAACGTAAAGCATGGGCAAAGTCGTCGCGTACGAGTTCATCACCCACGCGAGACCGGCGCACACCGCACCGCCCGCGACCACGGGCCGTGGACCGAACTTGTCGACGAGCCACCCCTCCAGCGGCACGAGCCAGGTTTCGGTGAGGATGAAAATCGCAAATGCCAGTTGAATCGAGGCTTGGCCCCAGTGATGCCGCGCGTTCATCGGCGCGACGAACAACGTCCATGCGTACTGCAGGTTCGCCACCAACGCCATGCACACCATGCCAATGACGAGCTGCCACCAACGGTTCGCCCAGAATACGCGGGCCGTTGTCTGTTGAGTGAAATCGTCCATGTGCCTTGTCTCCGCAATTATCTGGTGCAGCCGGCCAAAGCGCCGTGCTGTATGTGTCCCGCCTTATCGTTATGACCCGAAAAGCCTTGCAATCCGGGGATATTTAATATTCCAGTCCTTAAAGTGCTTCCTTTAAAGCCGCTTTATTCAGCCCCTTTGGAAGTTCTTAATTCCGACTAATCCGGTTTTCTTCTTTTTCCGCCAAACCGCCCCTCAGTCCCGCCACGCCTTGATCCCAGCGTTAACCCGAGTGTCCTGCCGGCAGCTTCGTTTTGTTTACAAACTCATGCTAGGGTCATTGCTGAATTACTAATAATTAAAGTTTGTTATTATGTTGATTCATATTTGCTTATACATCGGCCATGACGATGCGCAATGCCACGCTGCGTCAATTGAAGGTGTTCGAAACCGTGGCGCGCCACCTGAGCTTCTCGCGCGCCGCCGAGGAGCTGCATCTCACGCAGCCCGCGGTGTCCACGCAGGTTCGCCAGCTGGAGGAGCACGCCGGACTGCCGCTCTTCGAGCAGCTCGGCAAAAAGATCTACCTCACGCCGGCCGGCACCGAAATGCTGCACTACAGCCGCGCGATCATTCAGCAGTTCCACGAAGTCGACGAAGCGATGAGCCAGCTGAAAGGGGTCTCCGGCGGCAAGCTGAATGTCGCGGTGATCAGTGCGGGCGACTACTTCTTTCCGCGGCTGCTGGCCGAATTCACCCGGCGTTATGCGGGCGTTGTATTGAACCTCGCAGTGCACAATCGCGAGGAACTGCTGCACCAGCTCGCCACGAACCAGACGGACCTCGCGGTGATGGTGCGTCCGCCGCACGAAATGGATGCCACGAACGAGCCGTTCGCGCCGCACCCTTACGTGATCGTGGCCGCGCCCACGCATCCGCTCGCGAACAAGCGCAACATCCGCATCAGCCAGTTGGCGAACGAGGCGTTCATCGTGCGGGAGCGCGGCTCCGACACGTGGAATTCCATGGAAGAGGGCTTTGCGGGGCGCCTCTCCAATCTCAAGATCGCGATGGAGATCAAGAGTACCGAGACCATCAAACAGGCGGTGATTGCCGGCATGGGCATCGCCTTTCTGTCTGCTCATACCATCAGCCTGGAGCTGCAGCTGGGTCACCTCGTCGTGCTTGATGTCGAGAGCTTTCCGGTCATGCTCAACTGGTACGTGGTCCACCGCAAGAACAAGCGCCTGCCGCCGGTCGCCGTGGCCTTCAAGCGCTTTCTCATGGAAGAAGGCGCGAGCCTCATCGAGAAGATCACTCGTGTGAAGGAATTGAGCGTCTATAAGCGATAGGCTATGGAAATCCAATAAAAGTTTAACTATTGCAAATCGTTCAGGACTTCTATGCTGCAAGCGAGTTCCATCACTTGTCAGCCCAGGAGGCCGATCATGAACCACGCTTCGGTTGCGACTCATGCAAGCGCACGCACTGTCCGTGCTTGCCCCGACCATCCCAACGATCCGCATCTGAGCGCCTATAACGCAGCGTTCAGCGATCTCGGCCTGCGCTTTCGCTGGGACCACGCCACGCTCGACATCCTGAGCGAGTTCAATAGCGAGGCAGCAAAGGTCACGGCCTTCATCGAGCGGTTTCATGGCCATCTTCATCGGGCGTATGACCCCGACTTTCTGGCGCAGCTGATTCTGCAGAAGAAAGCGCAGTACTACAGCGAGTTTGCCGCGCTGGGCGAGTAAGCGGATCGGCGGGAGGGCATTCCCGCCTTTCCTCGTAGTTGCCTTGCTGGCCGTTGCCGCTCGTGTCGGACACGGTGGAGACGCCGGCGAGCGGCGTGCGCTCATCGTCGAGCTCGGCTTCATGACTGTCGGCCTGTCGCGGATCGGGTGGAAAAGCGGCGCGCCGCGCATGCATGAACGTCCCGTTGTCTGTTTCCGCTGTTATGCCAGCGTGGGCCGTGGCGGAATGCTGCCGCGCGCACGATGCCGTGCACCGCGTCGATCGCCGACATGTCCTCTCCCCACATTCGTGTCATACCGCCGCGCGCGCCGTGCGTATGCACACGTTGTTTCGAGTATTCGCGGCTCAGCATCACATGCACGCCGATCGACGAAGCAAGCGCACTCGTCGCAAGGAGCGCCGCAAGTCCGAACGGCTGGGCCGCCTCGGTTACAAAGCCATAGCCGAGACATGCGCATAACAGCAGTGCAACTGCATTCACAGCGTCGTGCCCCTGACGCGGCACCACACGAAGCGGCAACAGGCCGCGCAATTTGCAGAACGCGATTGCCGACGTGGCGAAGATCAACGCGCCAGCGAACACTGCCGTGTAGAGTTCTATCCGCTGAAGAATCGTCAGAAGGGCGTGATTCGCGGACGACAAACAACGCGCGACGCCAAAGAACACGATGGCAAGCCCCATGCCGCTCGCAAGCAATGCGACGAGCGCGGGCCGTCGCGTGAGATTGCGCCGGCGCACAAGCGATGCACCGGCCACCGCGCCAGCGATTGCCGCGAACTGGGCACCGGCGCTTATGCCTACGCCCGCCGCAACGACGCCGGAAAACGCACCCGCCAGCGCGGCCGCCAGCGTCGCCGCGTGCCAGTCAGGCCGCGTGTGCCGCACAGCGCGCGAGCCGCGCCCGACCGGCATCTGCCCGAGCGCCGCCAGCACCGAGCCCAGCGCGCAGGCCAACAGCGCAGCCAAAGCCGCTGTCAGCGCAACCACGACTCCCATCCACACGGTACTCTCAGACGCTTGCGGCACGCGTGCTCCTTTCCGTGTTGTGGCGACCGCGGACTTGTGGCCCGCGCATCGCACCGATCATTCAGGCAGGGCGTGCCATGACAGCGGATTCCGGCGTTTCCGCCGGGGCCGCTCGCGCGGCGCCCAAGGTATTCTTCAGCGTGCCGATTCCGTCGATGAAAACCGACACCGTCGCGCCGTCCTTGATCGAGCCCACTCCGACCGACGTGCCGCACGCGATCACATCGCCCGGTTCCAGCGTGAGATCCTGCGAGATGAGGCTCACCTGCTCGGCCGGCGAAAACACCATGTCGGAGAGCGGATAGTTTTGCCGCTCGACGTCGTCGAGCAGGGTCACGAGATGTGCGCTTCTCCAGTCGAATCCGGAGACGATCGCGGGGCCGATGCAACAGAACGTATCGAAGCCTTTTGCACGACACCATTGCGGAAAATGCGGATTCTCGTTGAGCAGATCCGCCGCCGTCACGTCGTTGACCAGCGTGTAACCGAAGATCGCTTCAGCAGCCTCATCCACACTCACATCGCGGCAGCGACGGCCAATCACTATGCCAAGTTCGCCCTCGTAAACAATCTTGCCCGCGTAGCTCGCGGGTCGCCGTATCGGCTCGCCCGAACCAATCACGGATCCAGCCGGCTTGAGCAGGAAAAGCGGATGCGCGGGCACCGGCTTGTCGAGCTTCGCGGCAAGCGCGTGATAGTTGTTCCAGAGCGCGACGATCTTGCCGGGCGCACACGGCGCGAGCGGCGTGAGCGCGCGCGTCGACAGCACCGCGCCGGTGGGCACCGGCTGATCGAGACTTTCGTACTCGTGCAGGTAAGCCCCTTCGACGCGGCCGAACACTACACCGCCGTCGCTCGACATGAAACGCATCCACATATCCATACGCCGCTCCTTGAGCGCTTCGGCACGATCTTCCGCGCGGTTCAACCGGTGCTGTCACCGTATTTCGAACCGTTGATCGCGAGGAAAATCGTGCTGTCTCCCGTTTGACGCGTCAGATCAAACCAGCGCCGCGTGCCCACTGATACTTCGCACCGAGCACCGCGACCGGGATTTCCGTCGAATAGGCGTACGCCGGAACACCGTGCGCGTACAGATATTCGGCGGCCTCTTCCACCTGAACGTCACCCGCGAGCGACGCGACAATCGGCTTCTCGATGCCGCGCGCCTTCATCTCGTCCTTCACCTCGACGACGAGGCGCGCGAACACCATGGGCGGCGTGATGATGGTGTGCCAGTAGCCGAGAATGATCGCGTGGATACGCGGGTCTTCGAGGCCGAGCCGGATCGTATTCTGATATGTCGACGGCGGCTCGCCGCCGGTAATATCGACGGGATTGCCCGCCGCGCCGAACGGAGGAATGAACTTGCGGAATGCAGCGTCGAGATCCGCAGGCATGGTCATCAGCGACAGACGGTTGTCCACGCAAGCATCCGAGAGCAGCACGCCTGAGCCGCCCGCGCCGGTGATGATCACCACGTTCTCGCCCTTCGGCGTGGGCAGCTTCGGAATGCCGCGCGCGAATTCGAGCAGATCGCGCAGCGAGCGGGCACGAATCACGCCGCACTGCTTGAACACGTCTTCGTAGATGCGGTCGTTGCCGGCGAGCGCACCCGTGTGCGAGCTCGCCGCACGCGCGCCGAGACTCGTGCGGCCCGCCTTCAGCACGACTACCGGTTTTTTCTTCGACACGCGCGCCGCCGCTTCCGCGAATGCGCGGCCATCCTTCAGATCTTCACAATGCTGTGCGATGATGTCCGTGTTGTCGTCCTGCTCGAAGAAGGTCAGCAGATCGTCTTCGTCGATGTCGGACTTGTTGCCGAGCCCGACGATCGCGGACACGCCCATCTTCGCGGACCGCGAGAAGCCGATGATCGCCATGCCGATCCCGCCGGATTGCGACGACAGTGCGGCCTTGCCCTGCACATCGTACGGTGTGCAAAACGTCGCGCAGAGATTCTTCGGCGTGTAGTAAAAGCCGTAGATGTTCGGGCCCATCAGGCGAATGTCGTATTCACGCGCAATCGCCACGATTTCCTGCTGGCCCTCCACATTGCCGGTTTCCGCAAAGCCCGACGGAATCAACACCGCGCCGGGAATGCGCTTCTTGCCGACCTCGGTCAATGCGCCCGCCACGAACTTCGCGGGAATGGCAAACACGGCCACGTCGATGTCGCCCGGCACATCCAGCACGCTCTTGTAGGCCTTGTGGCCCATGATCTCGTCGGCCTTCGGATGGATCGGGTAAATCTCGCCCTGATAACCGCCGTTGATCAGGTTCTTCATGACCGAGTTGCCGATCTTGCCCTCTTCCGCCGACGCACCGATCACGGCCACGCGGTCCGGCTTCATGATGCGGTTCATCTGCCGCACAATGTCTTCCTGGCTCGGGCGATAGCGCTCCACCGGCGGCGAGAAATCGAGCACGATGCGCACGTCGGCGGCAATCGCGCCGCGCTTGCTCGCAAACACCGGATTCAGGTCCAGCTCCGAGATTTCGGGGAAATCGGAAACGAGCCGCGACACGTTTTCGATCAGGCCCGCCAGCGCCTCGCGGTCGACGGGTTCGCCGCCGCGCACGCCTTTCAGCATCTCGGCCGCCGCGATGCCGTCGAGCATCGAGCGGGCGTCGTCGCGCGTGGCCGGCGCAAGACGGAACGTGATGTCCTTCAGCACTTCGACGAGCACGCCCCCCAGACCGAACGCCACCAGTTTGCCGAACGACGGGTCCGTCACCGCGCCGACAATGACTTCCTGGCCGCCGCCGATCATCTGCTGAACCTGCACGCCGAGCAGATTCGCCTGCGCGTTATAGCGCTTCGCGTTTTCCATGATCGCGGTGAATCCCTGCGTCACGTCCGCAGCGTTCTTCACGCCGACGAGCACGCCGCCGGCTTCAGTCTTGTGCAGGATTTCCGGCGAGACGATCTTCAGTACGACTGGAAAACCGATTTCAGTCGCGAACTGCGCGGCTTCGGCCGCTGTCGTTGCGAGCGCTTCCTTCGGTACTGAAATGCCGTAGACGTCGCATATCAGCTTGCCTTCGGGCGCGGTGAGCGAATTCCGGCCTTCCGCCTTCGCGTGATCGAGAATGTGCCGCACGACGTCCTTGTTGGCGACCTGAGCGCGATCGCCGGGCGTGTGAGCGGTGCCGCGTTCCTTCAATGAGAGCGTGTCTTCGTATGCCATGTCCTGCCGTCTCCAATGCGGGTTCGAAAGGCGCCGCCCGGCACCGCGCTCGCCAGAACGGCGAGCGGCGGGCGGCTTGCACTACGGGTGGGTCTGCGCCTTCAGTGCGGCCGGTCTGCGCCTAAATGGCGCCGGCCGTGCGCAATGCGCTGATCTGCTCGGGCGAATAGCCCAGTTCCGCCATGACTTCGTCGGTATGTTCGCCAAGCAGCGGCGAGCGCGTGACTTCGGTGGGACTGTCCGACAATTTGATAGGATTCCCAACTGTCAGATATTTTCCGCGCGTCGGATGATCCACTTCGACGATCGTGCCGGTCTTACGCAGCGACGGCTCTTCGGCGATCTCCTTCATCGACAGGATCGGCCCGCATGGAATGTCGTACTTGTTGAGGATCTGCATGGCCTCGAACTTGGTCTTGGTCATCGTCCAGCGTTCGATTTCCGCGAAAATCTCCTTCAGGCGCGGCAAGCGCGCGGCAGGCGTCGCATAGTCCGGGTCGGTCGCCCACTCCTCTTTGCCGATCACGTTGCAGATCTTCACCCACACCGGCGCCTGCGTGATGAAGTAGATGTACGCGTTCGGATCGGTTTCCCAGCCCTTGCATTTGAGAATCCAGCCAGGCTGGCCGCCGCCCGACGCATTGCCCGCGCGCGGCACCGCTTCGCCGAAAGTACCGTTCGGATATTGCGGATACTCCTTCATCACGCCAGTGCGTTCGAGCCGCTGCTGATCGCGCAGCTTCACGCGGCACAGGTTGAGCACGCCGTCCTGCATCGCGGCCAGCACGCGCTGGCCGCGGCCGGTTTGGGTGCGCTGATACAGCGCGGTGACGATGCCGAGCGCGAGATGCAGGCCCGTGCCGCTATCGCCGATCTGCGCACCCGTCACGACCGGCGGGCCGTCGTCGAAACCCGTGGTGGATGCCGCGCCGCCCGCGCATTGCGCGACGTTCTCGTAGACCTTGCAGTCCTCGTACGGACCCGGGCCGAAGCCTTTCACCGACGCGACGATCATCCGCGGATTCAGCTCCTGGATGCGCTCCCACGTAAAACCCATGCGATCCAGCGCGCCCGGCGCGAAGTTCTCCACCAGCACGTCGCATTTCTGGATTAACGCCTCGAGCACCTGCTTGCCTTCCGGGTGCTTGGTGTCGATCGTGACCGAGCGCTTGTTGTGGTTGAGCATCGTGAAGTACAGGCTGTCCACGTCGGGAATGTCACGCAGTTGCTCGCGCGTGATGTCGCCGGCGCCGGCCCGCTCCACCTTGATCACGTCCGCGCCAAACCACGCCAGCAGCTGCGTGCAGGTCGGGCCCGATTGCACATGCGTGAAATCGAGAATGCGCACGCCGTCGAGTGCTTTGCCCATGTCGTGTCTCCTAAGGTGTCCGTATTACTTGTACATGGTCTGATTCTTGGTACCCGGCGCATACTCGCGCGGATCGACCCAGATGTTGACGACCGCCGAGCGGCCCGTGCGATGAATCGCCTCGCGCGCACGCTGCAACGCCCCCGCAATCTGCGCGGGATCGCGCACTTCCTCGCCGTAGCCGCCGAGCATTTCGGCGAACTTGCTGAACGGCACGTCGCTCAGCAGATTGCCGACATTGCCGCGCTCGTCGCCGTATTTGGCGAGCTGGCCGTAGCGGATCTGGTTCATCGCCGAGTTGTTGCCGATCACCGCGAGGTACGGCGCGCCGAAGCGGTTGGCCGTTTCCATGTCAAACGCGGTCATGCCGAACGAGCCGTCGCCGTAGTAGCACAGTACTTCCTTGTGCGGATGCGCGACCTTGGCGGCGAGCGCAAAGCCGGTGCCCACGCCGAGCGAGCCGAGCGCACCCGGGTCCATCCACTGCCCCGGCCGGCGCGGGCGAACCGCCTGCGCGGAAATCGTCACGACGTCGCCGCCGTCGCCGATATAGATGGTGTCGTCGGAGAGAAACTCGTTGAGTTCGTAAGCGACGCGGTACGGATGAATCGGCGTGTTGTTCGACTTGAAAAGCGGCATCAGCTTTTCGGTCGCGGTTGCTTCGGAGTCCTGCAATTGCGCCATCCATTGGCGGCGTGCCTGGCGCTTGTCGTCCTTCAGGCGGCCGCTCGCGGCCTGCAGCACGGCGGCGAGAATCGCGCCCGGATCGCCGACGAGACCGAGATCGATATCGCGGTTCTTACCGACCGTCCGGTAGTCCATGTCGATCTGCACCAGCGTGAGTTCCTTGCTGATGCGCTTGCCGTAGCCCATGCGGAAGTCGAACGGGGTGCCGACGACGATCAGCACGTCGGCATTGGCAAACGCCTGCGAACGCGTGCGATCGAAGTGATGCGGGTCGCCCGGCGGCAGCAGGCCGCGGCTCGCACCGTTGAAGTAGCCGGGAATATCGAGGCCGCGCAGCAGCGCGATGGCTTCCTCATGGCCGCGCGCGGTCCAGACCTGCTGGCCATACAGAATCGCGGGGCGCTCGGAATTGACGAGGATGTCGGCCAGTTTCTCGATGTCGCGCGGATCGCCGATCGATTTCGTCGACGCCCGATAGTGACCCGGCTGCGGCACTACCGCGCGCGTCAGCTCGACTTCGCGGTCGAGCACGTCGCGCGGAATTTCCAGGTAAGCCGGGCCCGGCGCGCCGTTGAAGCACTCGCGCGCGGCCATCGAAATCATGTCCGCGACGCGTTCCGTGCTCGACACGCTTGCGGCGAACTTCGTGATCGGCGCCATCATGTCGACGTGCGGCAGATCCTGCAGCGAGCCCATCTTGTGCTGCGTCAGCGCGCCTTGCCCGCCGATGTGGAGCACCGGGCTCTCCGAGCGGAACGCCGTGGCGATGCCCGTCACCGCGTTCGTGCAGCCGGGGCCGGCCGTGGTGACGACGCAGCCGAGCTTGCCCGTCTGGCGCGCGTAGCCGTCTGCCGCGTGTGCCGCGACCTGCTCGTGGCGCACGTCGATGATGCGAATCCCTTCGTCCACACAACCATCGTAAATATCGATGATGTGGCCGCCGCACAGCGTGAAGATCGTATCGACCCCCTCATTCTTCAGCGCCTTGGCGACGAGGTGCCCGCCCGAGACGACGCCGGCGTTGCGGGTCTTCTGCTTGAGCGTGTCTTCGGCCGTGGTGCTGCCTGTGGCTGGGTTCAGGGATGAAACAACTGCAGACATGGTCGTCTCCTTGTGTGTCGACCGGCGTTGGGGCCTGGCGCTGACGTCGGTCCCATGCTTTGGCACGATGGGGTGGGTGCTGCCAATCGGTTATGCGACGGTTATGCGACGGATTGCAGGGAACGCATCTCAGAACATGCTGCCGACCTTGTTCACATACGGTATGTGATATATCAGATTCTGGCAAGGACGATCTCATGCTCCGGCGACCCCGACGTTTCTTCTGCAATCCCTTGCCAGGTAAAGAAAGGCCGCCATGTGGGCGGTCGTCTTCGGTACGCTGCAAGGGAAAACACTGAGCGCGGTGTGGAAAACGCTCACTGTTGATATATCACATACCACATTTCACCAGACGTCAAGCGCGGTGTTTCCCCTACGACACGCGAAGAAACAAAAAAGCCCGCGGTGTATGAACACCGCGGGCCTTGCGCCAGCGCAATGGGTCGAGGCAGCGGACGCCGCAACCGGCGCCCTGCCTTACTCAGCCGTTAATCGAGAAAATCGCAGTTTTTCTCCACGAATGCCGCGAGATCGAGCGAATGCTGGCGTGTGAGACGCTCGGCCAACTCGGTGTCGCGCTTCTCCAGCGCCTCGATAATGCGCAGATGGTCGACGATCGACCGCGACGCGCGATCGCTCTGCGAAATCGTCATGCGCCGGATGGCGCGCACGTGGATAAAGATGTTCTTGATGGTGTCGAGAATGATCTGCGACTTTGACAGCTCGACAATCGCCTGGTGAAACGCGATGTTCGCGTCCGAATACTCGGCAATATGCTCTGCAGGCGTGGCGTCCCGGAAATGGTCGAACATATGCCGCAAGCGGGCGATTTCCTCGTCTGTCGCGCGCTGCGTGGCGAGACGCGCCGCCATGCTTTCGAGCGCCGCCCACATGTGAATCATCTCGACGATTTCACGCTTGCTCTTGCGCACGATATAGATGCCGCGGCGCGGCACCATGCGCAGAAAGCCTTCCTGCTCGAGCAGCGTCATCGCCTCGCGCACCGGCGTGCGGCTCACGCCAAGCGTTTCGCTCAGGACGCGTTCGTCCAGACGGATTTCTTCGCGGGTCTGGTAGATGTCCGCGTCCGCAATGGCCTGGCGCAGCATCGCATAAGCCTGATCGCGCAAGCTCGCGCTTGCGCCGATAGGCTGCAACGACAACGTCAAAGGTGTGGCCACCGCTTCAGTTTGAAGTTCCGACGACATTCATCGCCTCTGTTTGAACGTGCATACGATAAGGCGCCACTGCGGCCCCGCGCTGCTCGTCCAGCCCGACAAACCGGCCATGTTGCGCTGCAAGTTGCGCGACCGACTGCGGAATCCAGCGAGCCACGAGAACCGTGGCGGCACTACCCAAACCAACAACAGCGGCGGCCAGCAGCGAGAGAGGAACGAATTCCATGTGAAGCTCCCAACGATTGAGTTAAACGGATGACTCAATCATATGCTGCGTCGCCGCAAAAATCAATATTCGGTATGTAGTATATCAGCGACTGTTGTTTTCCAATCATTTCCTACGGTAGCATGCGCCGCTTCGTCCTGGCTGCGCCTCCCTTCAGGTGGCCACGCGCCAGTGGGCTGAGCTCGGTGTATACGCGAGGAACGCGCGCTATGCGCGCAACAGCGTTCGATGATCGCGCAATTTGCCCCGAGTGCCGATTGTGCGGCGCTCCGGGCGTCATTAATCTTCGGACATCCTGCAAGCGTCGGCGAGGTGCCGCAGCAGCCCCCCAAGGACCGACCGCGCAGTAGTCCGAGAATCTCCAGGAGACACCCAACATGAGTACCACCATTTCGCCGGCCGCGACAGCCGACACTCGCACGGCGCGCAGCCGGGCACGCAAGGCGGCACTGGGCAGTTTCGTCGGCGCAGTTGTCGACTGGTACGACTTTCTGCTGTATGGGATTGTCGCGGCGCTGGTCTTCAATTCGGAGTTTTTCCCGAAAGTGAGTCCGGCAATGGGAACGCTCGCCGCGTTCGCGACATTCGGCGTCGGCTTTCTGTTCCGGCCGCTCGGCGGCTTCGTGTTCGGCCATTTCGGCGACCGGCTCGGGCGCAAGCGCATGCTCGTGCTCACCGTGATGATGATGGGCTTGTCGACCGCCGCAATCGGCCTGCTGCCGTCGTTCGCGGCCATCGGCTGGCTGGCGCCGGTGCTCCTCGTGACGCTGCGCGCGATCCAGGGCTTCGCCGTCGGCGGCGAATGGGGCGGCGCGGCGTTGATGGCGGTGGAAAGCGCGCCCGAGAAGAAAAAGGCGTTCTACAGCAGCGGCGTGCAGGTCGGCTACGGCGTGGGCCTCGTGCTGGCGACGGGCCTCGTCGCGCTGATCAGCCGCTCCATGGACAACGCGTCGTTCCTGAGCTGGGGCTGGCGCCTGCCGTTCCTGTTCAGCGTGATTCTGGTGCTCATCGCGATGTGGATTCGTTCAAGCATGGAAGAGTCGCAGGAATTCGTCGAAAAAGTCGGCGCGCACGGCGAGCGCCGTGTCCGGTTGCCGATTGTCGAAGCGCTGCTGCGTCACCCGAAAGCGTTCCTGCTGATCATTGCGCTGCGCCTTGCCGAACTCTTCACGATGTATATCGTGACCGCCTTCGCGCTCAATTATTCGACGGCGAATCTGCACATGCCGCGCGAGTTCTTTCTGACGATCGGCCTCTTGGTCGGCGCCGTGAGCTGCGTGACGATTCCGCTCTTTGCCATGCTCGCCGACCGCTTCGGCCGCCGCCGCGTGTATATCGTCGGCGCGCTCGTCGGCATGTTCAGCGCCGTGCCGTTCTTTCTGGCGCTGGAAGCGCGCTCGACCGTGTGGATCGTGGTGTTCGCCGTGATGCTCGCGAATATCGCCCACGACATGGTGGTGAGCGTGCAGCAGCCGATGTTCACCGAACTGTTCGGCACCGAGTATCGCTATAGCGGCGCGGGTGTCGGCTATCAGGTGGCGAGCGTGGTGGGCGGCGGCTTCACGCCGTTTATCGCGGTGGCCCTTGTGAGTTTTGCCGGCGGCTCGTGGCATCCGGTGGCGGCGTATCTCGCCGTCGGCTGCCTGATTTCGGTGCTCGTCGCCGCCAGAATGAAGACGGGCCGCACAGTCTGACGACCAGGTCGTAGGCAGGCAGGGCCGGCGTGGCGTTATTGCCACCGCCGGCCTTTTTTCTTTGAGCGCCCTGTTCCGCTTGTAAGGACACTCACCGTACCCGCTAAGTGGGAAACCCTGCCGCGATCTGACAGATCGCCGTCGCATTTCCTCGGGCAATGCCTTATGCATTGCTATCTCATATTGCCATCCCCGCTAAGCCGCCCTATCGTTCGACCAGGCAGGTTCCTTTGAGAGCTTGCGCACGTTCATATGAATTCCAGCCGCATATATGAGCGCAGAATCGTGTAGCAATTCTCACACCGAATCGCTCAAGTATTCGGTGCGACGCGTCGATAACAAAGACTTCGCTTCCCGGGAGACCGACCATGAGCAGCATCACCGAGCCGCAGGACAACCGAGGCTCTGCACCATTCTTTTCGAAAGAAGCCACCGTTGCCAAACCGGGGTTTTCGCGCTGGATGGTTCCCCCCGCAGCACTCGCCGTTCACCTCTGTATCGGCCAGGCGTATGCGTTCTCCGTGTTCAACGGACCGTTGACCAAGGTTATCGGCATCACGCAATCCGCTCCTGACGACTGGTCGCTCACGTCGCTCGGCTGGATTTTCTCGCTGGCTATCGTGTTCCTCGGTTTGTCGGCGGCGTTTGCCGGCAAGTGGCTCGAACACGTCGGCCCGCGCCGCACGATGTTCACCGCGGCCTGCTGCTTCGGCGGCGGCTTTCTGATTTCCGCGCTGGGCGTATACTTGCATCAGATTGTGCTGCTGTACCTCGGCTACGGCGTGATCGGCGGGATCGGACTTGGCCTCGGCTATGTTTCGCCGGTCTCGACGCTGATCCGCTGGTTCCCGGACCGCCGCGGCATGGCGACCGGCATGGCGATCATGGGCTTCGGCGGCGGCGCGATGATCGCCGCACCGCTCTCCGTGGCGCTGATGAACCACTTCAAGAGCGCGACGAGCATCGGCGTGGCCGAAACGTTCATCGTGCTCGGCATTGTGTACTTCATCTCCATGTCGATTGGCGCGTTGGCCATTCGCGTGCCGCCGGCCGAGTGGAAACCGGCAGGCTGGACGCCGCCGCAAACATCGCAGCAGAAGATGATCACGCGCAACCACGTGCACATCGACGAAGCCCTGAAGACGCCGCAGTTCTATCTGATTTGGCTCGTGCTGTTCCTCAACGTGACGGCGGGCATCGGCATTCTGGGCCAAGCCTCGGTCATGATCCAGGAAAGCTTCAAAGGCACCGTGACCGCAGCCGCCGCTGCCGGCTTCGTCGGCCTGCTGTCGCTTTTCAACATGGGCGGCCGCTTCGTGTGGGCATCGGCTTCGGACTGGATCGGCCGCAAGAACACCTACTTCATCTTCTTCGCGCTGGGCGCCGTGCTGTATTTCCTCGTGCCGAGCTTTGCCGCGTCGGGGCAGATGGCGCTCTTCGTGCTGTCCTACTGCGTCATTCTCACGATGTACGGCGGCGGTTTTTCGACGGTGCCCGCGTATCTCGCGGACATGTTCGGCACGGCGTTCGTCGGCGGCATTCATGGACGCCTGCTGACTGCGTGGGCCGCGGCGGGCGTGGCCGGTCCGGTGCTGGTCAACTACATCCGCGCTTACGAAGTCGCGCACGGTGTCGCGAAAGCCGACGCCTACACGATGACGGTGCATATCATGGCCGTGCTGCTGGTGATCGGCTTCATCTGCAATCTGTTGGTCAAGCGTGTGGACGAGAAGCATCACATGACCGACGCACAAGTCGCCAAAGGCGCATAAGGAGATTCGCATGTCGACCGTTGAACCCGTGCACCCCACCAGCAAGGCCAAGATCGTCATTTTCTGGCTGTATGTGATGATTCCGCTCGCATGGGGTGTGTACAACACGCTCTCGCAAGCGATGAAGCTGTTCCATTAAGCGCCTGCGCCCCGCCGCCTCACCGGCGGGGCGCGTTCAATCCGTCACCGGCAGTGCTCGCCGGCGGCTTCCCCTACCACTGATACGCGGCGCCGGCGCCCACCGAGGTCGTCACCGAACTGATGCCCGCGCTCAGCTTCACCTTGAAGTTTTGCGCGACGCGCGCAGACAGCCCCACCGCCACAGCCTGATACCCCATGTACCCGGCCGTGCCCACGCCGATTGCGAGGTTCTTCGTCGCGTCGACTTCGGGCACCATGTTCATGGCCATCGCCGACGCGGCTCCGGCATACGCGCGGCGCGCGAGGTCGCCCATGCCGCCCTGGAACTGCTGCATGTTGACCGCGTCGCCCGGCGCCTGCCCGGCGGCGAGATTCGTGATGCGGCGCTCGCTCCCGGTCGAGCCGACGGAAACCGTGTTCGGCTGATCCGCGACCGAGCCCTCGCCAAGCGCGACACTATTCGCCGCCGACGCCTTCGCCCCGCCGCCGAGCGCAAGTGAGCCGCTGCCGGTCACCTGCGGCGCGCTCGCGGTACTGTTCACAGCGACGTAGCCGTTGCCGTTCGTCGCATAGTTCCTGACGGTCTGGTCGATGCTGCTGATCTGCTGGTTGGTCTGCCAGAGTTGTGCGCCGGTGACCGCATCGCTGCTCGTTGCCGACACTTCGCCGTTCTTCAGATGGGTCAACTGCACGGCCGGCGCATTCGCCGCCGTGCCGCCGAGCGTCACCTTGTCGTGCGCGGAGCTGTCGTACTGAACCGCATTCGCCACCGTGCCGTTGATGCGGCCAACGCTGCTCTGCAAGCCCGCAATGTCGTTGCTGTTCTGCGTGACGCGGCCGTCCAGATTGGCGAGCGCGCCGCCGACGCTGTTCACCACCTGCCCGCCCACCTTGTACGAAGGCGCGCTCACCGAGCCGTCGCCGTTGACGGTCGAGCCGCCGCCCAGCGCCATCGCCGTGCTCGCTGCCTGCGCGAACAGTTGCGAACCGTTGACGGCGTCGGTGCTGGTGGCGTTGAGCGACCCGCGCGCGACGCCCATGACGACGCGATTGCCCTGCGTGCCCGCCACGTTGATCGAGCGGCCGTCGGTCGTCGCGCCGATCTTGATTACGCGCGACGCCGGGTCTTGCGTCACGATGCCGATGCCGCCCTTCTCGACGTTCTGCTGCAACGTGCTAAGCCCGTTGTCGAGCGAGTCGAGCGCGTCGCCGACGTTGTTCTGCGTGCCGCCTTGCACGTGATACGACGGTGCGGTGACCGAGCCGTCGATATTGATCTGCGCGCCGCCGCCGAGCCCGGCCACCACCGGCCTGAACTGCGCAAAGTTGATTGCGGACGTGTCGGTCAGGCCCGCCGCGACGCCGGTCAATTGGCGGGCGCCACTCGTCCCGGCAAAATCCACGCGCGCGCCGTCTGCGTTCTGCCCGATGCTGATGACCCGCGAAGTCGGGTCTTGCTGCACGAGCCCGATTTCGCCGTTCGCGATCTGGCTCGCGACGTTTGTCAGATTGCCCTCCAGCGCGGTGGTGCGCGTGTCGAGCCCCGCAATCTTCGCCGTGTTGGCGCTTGCGCGCTGATCGAGGTCCGCGATCGAAGTCGCGCTGCTGCTCACGCGCTGATCGAGGTTCGCGATTCTGTCGCTGTTCTGCGCGACCTGCTCATTCGTCGCGAACAGCTGGCCGCCATTCACTGCGTCCGTACTGTCGCTATCGAGTCTCGTGGCGCGCACGTTCGTGACGCGAACCGGCGCGCCGGCGTTGCCGAGCGTCAGCAGGTCGCGCGCGGACGCGTCGTACTGGACGGAGTTGGCCGTGGCCGCGGCAATGCTCGTTGCGCTCGCCGCCGCGCTGGCCGCGGTGCTGGTTGCCACGCTGGTATTGACGGCCGCGGCGAGCGCCGAGCCGACGTCGCCATATGTTTTTCCGCCGATGGTGTAGACCGGCGCCTTCGCCGTGCCGTCTGCATTGACCGACGAGCCGCCGCCGAGCGCCCGCGCCACGCTCGCCGTGTGATCGTAGAGCTGGGCGCCGTTGACCGCGTCGGCACTGGAGGCGCCGATCGCGCCGCGCGACAGCCCCGTCAGCGTGCGGTTGCCGTTAAGGCCGGCGACATTCATGCGGGTACCCGTCGACGACGGCGCGACCAGGATGTCGCGCGTCCCTAGGTCTTGCCTCACGAGGCCGATGCTGCCCGAGACGATTTGCGACTGCAGCGTCGTGATGCCCGCATCGAGCGAGCTGAGCGCGCCGCCGACCGTGGTTTGCGTGCCGGACTGCACGTTATACCGTGGGCCGACAGTCGAGCCGCTCGCGCTCACCGACGCACCGCCGCCGAGCGTCGACACGACCTGCTTGAGCTGCGTCAGGTTCACCGCCGACTGCGCGCCCGTTCCCGCCGCGATGCCGACGAGCTCGCGCGGCCCGCTGGTTCCGGTGAAGTCCACCGACGCGCCGTCCGTACCCTGCCCGACCGTCAGGTTACGCGTACCCAGATCCTGGCGGACGAGCCCTAGCTGGCCGTTTTCGATGTTGCCTGCCAAGTCCGAAATGTCCGCCGAACTCTGCGCTACCGCGTTATTGGTGGCATTCAGTTGCGCGCCGGTTACCGCGTCGGAACTGTAGGCGTCGAGCGCGCCCTGCGCCAGGTTCGTTACCCTGACCGGCGTGCCCGGATTGCCGAGCGTCGCGCTGTCGTGCGCGCCGCTGTCGTAGAACAACGCGTCGGCGAGATTGGCGCAGCCGGCCGGCCCGCACTCCTGTGCGCCGGCCGGTTGCGCCACTGCCAGCATGCCGAGCAGGCCCGCCACCGCAGCAGCCAGCGCCCCACGTACCGCCGTGCATTTCGCGCCCGCGCTTTTCGTGACTTCCGATGCCGCCACATACGCGCGTTTCGCTTCATTCCATACTGTCTTATAGGTCTTGTTCAACATTCCTCCCACTCTTCGTCCACGATCTCTTGCAGAGATTTTTCTTATGCCATCCTAAGTATTGCGCCGACTAAACAGACTCAGGACGCATCGCGTTTTCACCTGGCAAACAAGGCTGAAGCGCCGAGTGTGCAGGCAGCTCCGCGGTTCGCGAATACGATTAATCCGAAAAGCGATTTTTTAGCGTGATTTAGCTAAATGGCATAGGGCGCTTCAGACGAAAAGCAGCCGAATGTCTTAATCGCCGAGGCGAGGACTAAGTGGTTTTAGTCGAAGGCTGAAAGTGGCCGAGAACCGGCATAGAAGAAATGCGAGCCGGTCGAAGCCGGCTCGCCACTACAAAGAACCGTGAGCGGCGCTCAGCGCCGCAAGATGCTCAGATCTTTTCGAACAGCACGTCTTGCGCGCCTTCCCACAGCACCTTGACGCCGACTTCGCGCAACTTCTCTTTGCCTTCGACGATAGTCAGAAAGTGATTGCCCGCGAGTTGGCCCATCTTGCTCGCGAAGCAGCAGGAACCATAGGCGATCAGAATCTCGGTTTCGCTATATCCGCCCGGATAAAAGAGAATGTCGCCGACCGACGGATGGCTCGTGTGATTTTCGAAACCGACTGCCGCGCCGTCGTTTTCCAGCTTGAACTCGCCGAGCGGTACCCAGCAGCCTTCGCCGCTCCAGCGCACATGGATGATCTTCTGACGGTACGGCAGCAGCTTCAGGAAGGCGGCCACGGTTTGCGGCGCGTCGGGGTTCGTTTCGGCGATAAATTCATGGCCGCAGGAGGTGATTCGAAGTCGGGTCATCGCAAGGTATCCGGTATGGCGGTGAATAATGGACAAGTGGTCGGTCAGACGCGGCTCGGGCCAAGCCGTGGGTCGATCATTCTGTCGTGCTGTGCAAGGCTTCGACAGAGACAGTTCGCATCGTCGCGGTCAGGCCAGTTAGACCGGCCGCCCCGACGCGCCCATTCGCCTTCACGCGACCACGCAGGCAGCCGCATGCCAGGTCTGGCCGGTGTGGCGCCACGAAACTTCGTAGTTTGCAAGCCGCGCAATGCACAGCACACTTCGAGAGGTGCGTGATTCCTACAGACGGCTTCCGGCTTCCCTTCTGTCTGCATCGCAGTCGGCCCGGCCGCCAGCCCCAGCGCGAATGAGAGGCGCAGCGCCGCCCTGCATCGGAAGGCACCGCTCGCGGCAACGAGCACAGCAGGCGCCGTCCATCACCGGCTGTTACCGACATCCCGCCTGAATCAGCCGCGCAACCGGTAAGCAAGCGGCGTCACGCCGTAATCACGCTTGAACTGCACGGAGAAATGACTGGCATTCTCGTAACCAACCGCAATTGCGATCTGCAGCACGGTCTGATCGGTCGAACGCAGCAGCCTCGCCGCTTCTTCGAGACGCAAGCGCGTCACGTATTGGTGCGGCGTTTCGCCGGTTTCGCGGCGGAACACGCGGGCAAAGTGGAAGCTGCTTAGACCCGCCTGCGCGGCCAGTTCGCCGATCGCCAGATCGGCACCCAGGTGCGCGCGAATGTAATCGGTTACACGCCGGATGCGGCGCGGCACCAGCCGTTCTGGCTGTGCCGGCGTCGTCCCCGCTTGCCGGCCGTGCGAATAATGTTGAAGAAGATGCGCGGCGAGCGCATGAACGAGCGCGTCGACGTAAAGGCGCGAGTCGGCCGGGTCGCCGGCGGCGCGATGCAATGCAGAAAGCATCGCGGCCACGAGCGGATCGTGGAACTGCATCGCGTCTCCGAGCGACAGTTCGCGGCGCGACCCGCCGAGCTCCATCTGATCTGCGACGCTCTCGATCAGGCTGCGCTCGATATGCAAATGGACGGTCGACAGCGGCTCATCGCTGATCGAACGCCAACGCCAGGAGATCGGCGCGGACGGCACGTACCAGAGGTCGCCCACTCGCAGGTCGGCGCTTTCCCAGCGCCCGTTCAGATTGCGCTCGAGATGCTCGGCGCCACTCGCGAGCGTCATCAGCGTGAGGTCCTGCAGGCCGGGCGCTTCCAGCAGTTCCTGCTCGTTTGGCTCGAGATAGGAACGCAACACCAGGTGACGCCACGGGCGATCCACGCTCGACACCAGTTTCTGGCCCGCCATGTAGCGGTCGTAGGCAAGCGTCGTTGTCAGCTTTGGAATTCGTGTCTTCACGTCCATTCCCAAGGAGGTGCCGTATGCAAATGAGAGGACCCTGTCGAACCCGCGTCGCCGGTCAGCTGTCAGCGCAAGATCTCAAAAATGATAGCAAGGAACCGGCTACCGTAATTTTTGGAAATAGCTAATTATTCAGGTTGTCGTCTTTCACGCGTTTCGAACGCCGGAGCTACCGTTTCATGGAACATGAATGCGATACGCTGCCGCATTGGCTGACCGGTTCGCCGCAGGGCGAATCCGGCCATGCGTCGGCAGCATACAAGCCAGCGGTCACCGCACAACCGGCCTACCCGGTCGGCATGCGGCAGGCCGCGAACTCAGCCCACGCGGCTGAAGCATCGATCGTATCTGGCCGCGCGGCAACAGGCGCGGCGCCCGCAGGTTTTCTCACGCTCTTCACCGAGGAGGAGATCGGCACGCCCGCGCCGGCCGCGCGCCGCGCGCCGGTCATCAGTCCGCTGGTGCGTTTCGGCAGTGCGCAGGACCGCATCGAATTCGTGCGCCAGCGCATCAGGCAGTTGGGTTTCAACTCGTTCAGCTATACGGCCACGCGCACGTCCGCGCATCGCAAGACCATGTTCGTGCTGACGAGTTACGAGTCGCAGAGCTGGCTCACGCGCTATTTCCGCGAGCGTTACTTCGAGCTGGATCCGCGCGTCGCACTCGCCTCGCCGACCGGCCTGCCGTTCCTCTGGAACACGGTCGACATGCGCGCCGACCTGCCGCGCGCGCAAATGCGCAGCGAGCGGCTAGGCAGCCTGATCGACATGCTGGAGGCGACAGGCCGCAAGAGCGGCATTCTCACGCAGATGCCGCTGCCCGAGCCGGAGCTGAGCGCGAGCCTGTGCTTCAACTCGGAGATCGGCAACCCACGCTGGATGACCGAATCGATCGTGGCCGAAACGCTGATGTTCGCGCACACGATTCATGAGTTCATCTGGACGCACGCGAAGAGCGTGATCGGCATGACGCCCGCGCAGCAGCATCGCGTGACGTTGAGCGAGTTGCAGCATGCGGTGCTGAAGGCAGTGGTTCAGGGGCAGCGTGACAAGGAAATTGCGTATTTCCTCGGGCTCTCGCCGCACAATGTGGACTACCACCTGCGCCGCCTGCGGCAATTGTTCAACGTGCGCAACCGCGTGCAGTTGATTAACGTGGCGAAAGCCTATGTGTCGTAGATCCGATAGACACCATGAGCGCCGAAACGGCGTGGCGGCGAGCGCTGCCACGCCGTTTTTTTATGGCCAGTCCGCCGCTCAGCTCTTTAGGCGGTAACCCGTCTTGAAAATCCACGCGACGATGGCGAGAAACACAGCCAGAAAGAGCGCAGTCATGCCGAGGCTGACTTCGACGTTCACATCCGCGAGACCATAGAAACTCCAGCGGAATCCGCTCACCAGATAGACGATCGGATTGAACAGCGTCACGACCTTCCAGAACGGCGGCAGCATGTTGACCGCGTAGAAGCTCCCGCCGAGGAACGTAAGCGGCGTGATGATCAGGAGCGGCACGAGTTGCAGCTTCTCGAAGCTATCCGCCCAGATGCCGATGATGAACCCGAGCAGACTGAACGTGACGGCGGTCAGCACGAGAAACAGGATCATCCAGAACGGATGCTGTACCTGCAGCGGCACGAAGAGGCCCGCGGTAGCCAGAATGATGAGTCCGAGCAGGATCGACTTGGTGGCCGCCGCGCCCACATAACTCACGACGATCTCCAGATACGACACGGGCGCCGACAGCAACTCGTAGATGGTGCCGGTGAAGCGCGGAAAGTAGATGCCGAACGACGCGTTCGAAATGCTCTGCGACAGCAGCGACAACATGATGAGCCCCGGCACGATGAACGCGCCGTAAGTGATGCCGTCCACTTCCTTGATGCGCGAGCCGATAGCCGCGCCGAACACGACAAAGTAGAGTGAGGTGGAAATCACGGGCGCGATGATGCTTTGCATCAGCGTGCGCCACGTGCGCGCCATTTCGAACTTGTAGATTGCGCGAATCGCGTAGATGTTCATGTGTTACCCCGAAGCAGACTCACGAAGATGTCTTCAAGCGAACTCTGCGTGGTATGCAGGTCCTTGAAACGGATGCTGGCGTCGTCGAGCGCCTTGAGGAGCGCAATGATGTCGGTGCGGCCGCCGTCGCCTTCATACGTGTAGATCAGCTCGTTGCCGCCCTTCGCGACGTCGAGCCCGTAGCCCGCAAGCGACGGCGGCAAGGCGTCGAGCGGACTCTCCAGTTGCAGCGTCAACTGCTTCTTGCCGAGCTTGCGCATGAGTTCGGTCTTCTCTTCGACCAGCATGATTTCGCCGCCGTTGATCACGCCGATGCGGTCCGCCATTTCCTCCGCTTCGTCGATGTAATGCGTGGTCAGAATGATCGTCACGCCGCTTGCCGCTAGCGAGCGCACGAGCTTCCACATGTCGCGGCGCAACTCGACGTCGACGCCCGCCGTGGGTTCGTCGAGGAACAGCACGCGCGGTTCGTGCGACAGCGCCTTCGCGATCAGCACCCGGCGCTTCATGCCGCCCGACAGCGTGATGATCTTGCTATTGCGCTTTTCCCACAGCGACAGATCGCGCAGCACCTTCTCGATATAAGCCGGGTTTTTCGGCTTGCCGAACAGGCCGCGGCTGAACGATACGGTCGCCCAGACAGTCTCGAACGAGTCGGTGGTGAGTTCCTGCGGCACGAGGCCGATCAGCGAGCGCGCGCCGCGATAGTCGGCGGCAATGTCGCGGCCGTCTACCATGACGCTGCCTTCGCTCGCGTTGACAATGCCGCAGATGATGCTGATGAGCGTGGTTTTACCCGCCCCGTTCGGCCCCAGCAGGGCAAAGATTTCTCCGCGGTTGATCCCGAGATTGATGTTTTTCAGTGCCTGAAAACCGCTTGCATAGGTTTTCGACAGATTCGTGACTGAGACGATTGGCTGCATGGATTCGACGATGGCAGACACCGTTGTGAAAGTGGATGAAATGACGCGCAAGCGCGACCGCACCCGAAATGTAATGGAAACCGCGAAAGTGTGCAGCGAACCAGATCGGAGCCTACGGAAAGTCGCATGCCGCCGTGTTGATACTCCACATGAGGGCGGTCTTCGCTGCATCGCAAGATAGTTCGTCATGCGTATCAATATCATGCAGTGCCAATCGTCCCTACGCACCCTCCCAATTGCGGGAAACAAACCGGCGCGGCGTCGTCCCGGGAACGCGCCATGCTGGTTTTTCGCCGTGCTGTTGCACCCGTGCGGCTGGCGCCGGCATCCAAGGCACAGTGCTTGCGGCAGTCTCTTCATGTGCGTGCGACGCGCTCGCGTGACATCAATCGACTCTATGGAGGTGAACCATGAAACGCTTTACCAAGACGATTTTTGCTTCAGCGCTCGTAATGGCACTCTCGGGCGGAGCCTATGCACAAGCCGGCGGCGGTGCCGGCGCCGGGGGTGCGGGCGGCATGGGCGGCGGCGCCGCGGCCGGCGCCGGCGGCTCGGGCGGTGGTAAC
>NZ_CADIKB010000055.1 GCF_902859825.1 Paraburkholderia phenoliruptrix
CACCGCCGGAAGCCTTGCCACTGCTGGCTTTCCCGCTTCCCGTGCCCCGGCGTCCGGAGCACGAAAGAGCGAGATTCTAGCGAGCCCCGCGACGGGTTGCAAGCGTTATTTTGACAAGCGTATTAACGGTGCTTGAAAACTGGCTTGCGCTTCTCGACGAACGCCGCCATCCCCTCTTTCTGGTCCTCCGTCGCGAACAGCGAATGGAAGAGCCGACGCTCGAAATGCACGCCCTCCGCAAGCGTCGTTTCGTACGCCCGATTCACCGACTCCTTCACCATCATGACGGCCGGCAGCGGGAACTCCGCGATCGTAGCGGCCGCGGAGATCGACTCCTCGATCAACGACGCAGCAGGAATGACCCGCGACACCAATCCGGCGCGCTCGGCTTCCGTGGCGTCCATGAAGCGCGCCGTCAGGCACAGGTCCATCGCCTTGGCCTTCGACACCGCGCGCGGCAAGCGCTGCGTGCCACCGGCGCCCGGCATGATGCCCAGCTTGATTTCCGGCTGACCAAACTTCGCAGTGTCCGCGGCGAAAATCATGTCGCACATCATCGCGAGTTCGCAGCCACCGCCCAACGCAAAGCCCGCCACCGCTGCAATGATCGGCTTGCGGATCGAGCGAACCGTCTCCCAGTTGCGCGTGATGTAGTCGCCCTTGTAGACGTCCATATAGGAATAGGTCGACATCATGCCGATGTCGGCACCGGCGGCGAACGCCTTCTCACTGCCCGTCACCACAATGGCGCCGATGCCGTCGTCGGCATCGAACGCGCGCAGCGCCGACCCCAGTTCGTCCATTAACGCATCGTTAAGCGCGTTCAACGCCTTTGGGCGGTTCAATGTGACCAAACCGACCCGCCCCCGCGTTTCGACCAGAATGTTCTCGTAAGCCATGCCGCCTCCTTGTGATCAATTGAGCGCGAAAAACGCTTCGCGCGGCCATCCTAATAATGCTAACATTCACCAACCAACCGGTCGGTCAATTATTCGACGGGCTTTCCTCAATACACAGCCAAGCCTTTGCCATGACACATCCGTTATTCACCAAGCACGAAGATACGCTGCAAAAGGCGCTCGCCGCGGCCGAGACGCGCGGTTACTGGAGCCCATTCGTCGAGATGCCCAGTCCGAAAGTGTACGGGGAAACCGCCAACGCGGACGGCGAAGCGGCCTTCAGAGCGCACCTGAACGCAGCCTTCGAGTTGGACCAACCGTCCACGGGGGAGACGGTCGGCGCGGAAGCGTCTCCTTTCGGCTTTCCGCTCGGCATTCGCTATCCCAAGTCCGATCCCGATGCACTGATCGCGGCCGCCGCGGCCGCTCAACGCAACTGGCGCGCCGCCGGGCCGAAGGCATGGATCGGCGTGTCGCTCGAAATTCTCGCCCGGCTCAATCGCGCCAGCTTCGAGATCGGCTATAGCGTGATGCATACGACCGGTCAGGCCTTCATGATGGCCTTCCAGGCGGGCGGCCCGCACGCACAAGACCGGGCGCTGGAAGCCGTGGTCTACGCGTGGGACCAGTTGCGCCGTATTCCCGCCGACGCCCATTGGGAAAAACCGCAAGGCAAAAACCCGCCGCTCGCCATGCACAAGCGTTACACCATCGTGCCTCGTGGCACAGGCCTTGTGCTCGGGTGCTGCACCTTCCCCACCTGGAACGGCTATCCAGGTCTTTTCGCCGACCTCGCCACAGGCAACGCCGTGATCGTGAAACCGCATCCCGGCGCGATTCTGCCGCTAGCGATCACCGTGCGCATTGCGCGCGACGTTCTGCGCGAAGCCGGTTTCGATCCGAACGTCATCACCCTGCTCGCCACTGAGCCTAACGACGGCGCGGTCGTCCAAAGCCTTGCCGTACGTCCGGAAATCAAGCTGATCGACTTCACGGGCAGCACGCAAAACGGCACCTGGCTCGAACGCAACGCGCACCAGGCACAGGTCTATACCGAGAAAGCCGGTGTCAACCAGATCGTGATCGACTCCGCTGACGACATCAAAGCCGTCGCCCGCAACATCGCGTTCTCTCTCGCGCTGTACTCCGGCCAGATGTGCACCGCGCCGCAGAACATCTATGTCCCGCGCTGCGGCATTCGTACCGCGGACGGCACGCTCACCTTCGACGAAATCGCGCAGGCCATAGCCGGCGCCGTGCAAAAACTGGTGGCGGACCCGGCCCGCGCCGTCGAACTACTCGGTGCCATTCAGAACGAAGGCGTCACGCAACGCATCGACGAAGCCGCGAAGCTCGGCCGGATTCTGGTCGAGAGTCAAACGCTCGAGCACCCCGCTTTTGCCGGCGCACGTGTGCGCACGCCGCTTGTGGTCCAGCTCGATGCCGCAACCGACCGCGCCCAATTCACCAAGGAATGGTTCGGTCCCATCTCCTTCGTCATTGCTACGGACTCGACCGCGCAATCTCTCGAACTTGCCGGGACGATTGCAGCCGAGCACGGCGCGCTCACTCTGTCCGTGTACAGCACCGATGAAGCTGTGCTCGAAGAAGCGCACGAGGCGTCGCTGCGCGGCGGTGTCGCGCTTTCGATCAACCTGACGGGCGGTGTGTTCGTCAACCAGTCGGCTGCGTTCTCCGATTTCCATGGCACTGGCGCGAACCCTGCGGCCAACGCCGCGCTTACCGATGCAGCCTTCGTCGCAAACCGTTTCCGTGTGGTCCAAAGCCGCGTACATGTTGAACCGAAAGCGGCGCCAGCGGTAGCTAGCTGAACGTCATAAGACAAAAGCACGGCTTCGTCCTATGCCTTTTGGCCGAATAGACCGCGCCGTGCCCGCCAACTAACATGAGACATCGGATCGGCATGCACCGCCGGTCCACCTGAGCAGGAATGGACATGAACGACGCCTTTATCTGCGACGCGATCCGCACTCCCATCGGCCGCTACGGCGGCACCCTGAAAGACGTCCGGGCCGACGACCTCGGCGCCGTGCCGATCAAGGCATTGATCGAGCGCAATCCTGGCGTCGACTGGCGTGCTGTGGACGACGTGATCTATGGCTGCGCGAACCAGGCCGGTGAAGACAATCGCAACGTGGCGCGCATGTCGGCGCTGCTCGCGGGACTTCCCACCGACGTACCGGGTTCGACGATCAACCGCCTGTGCGGCTCGGGCATGGACGCTGTCGGTAGCGCGGCGCGCGCCATCAAGGCGGGCGAAGCCCGGTTGATGATCGCCGGCGGAGTGGAAAGCATGACTCGCGCGCCGTTTGTAATGGGCAAGGCGGCGAGCGCGTTTTCGCGGCAAGCGGATATTTACGATACGACGATTGGCTGGCGCTTCGTCAATCCGCTCATGAAACGTCAGTATGGCGTCGACTCCATGCCCGAAACGGCGGAAAACGTCGCAGTCGAATTCGGAATCAGCCGTGCAGATCAGGACGGGTTCGCATTGGCCAGCCAGCAGAAGGCCGCGCGCGCGCAACGTGACGGCATGCTCGCGCAGGAAATCGTCGGTGTGGAAATCGCGCAGAAGAAGGGCGATCCCATTCGCGTGACGCTCGACGAGCATCCGCGCGAGACCTCGCTCGAAAGCCTGGCCAGGCTCAAGGGCGTGGTTCGTCCGGACGGCACCGTGACTGCCGGCAATGCGTCGGGCGTGAACGACGGCGCGTGCGCGCTGCTGCTAGCGAACCAGCAAGCCGCCGACCAATATGGGCTGCGCCGCCGCGCGCGCGTGGTGGGCATGGCAACGGCGGGCGTCGAGCCGCGCATCATGGGTATAGGGCCCGCGCCCGCCACGCAGAAGTTGCTCAAGCAACTCGGCATGAGTCTCGATCAGTTCGACGTGATCGAGTTGAACGAGGCATTCGCATCGCAAGGACTCGCGGTTCTGCGCACGCTCGGACTGCGCGACGACGACCCGCGCGTCAATCCGAACGGCGGAGCAATTGCCCTCGGGCACCCGCTCGGCGCATCGGGCGCGCGCCTCGTCACGACCGCGCTCTACCAGCTCGAGCGCTGCAACGGGCGCTTCGCGCTTTGCACCATGTGCATCGGCGTGGGCCAGGGCATCGCGCTCGTCATCGAGCGGCTCTGAAGTCAAGCGCTGCAGTTCCGCGAAAGAGACTTTGAGGAGACACCCAATGTCATACGAAGCGATCCGCCTCGCGTTCGACGCGTCGAGCCGCGTAGCGACCATTACGCTGAACCGCCCGGACAAGCTGAACAGCTTCACGCGTGCCATGCATGAGGAACTCGCGGCTGCGCTCGGCGAGGTAGAGGCGAACGGCGCTCGCGCGCTCGTCCTGACCGGCTCCGGCCGCGGATTCTGCGCGGGGCAGGACCTCGCCGATCTGGATTTCACGCCCGGCGCCATGACAGACCTGGGCGACTTGATCGACGCGCATTTCAACCCGCTGATTCGCCGCTTGCAAGCACTGCCGCTACCCGTGATCGCGGCAGTCAACGGCACGGCGGCCGGCGCCGGCGCCAATCTGGCGCTCGCCTGCGACATCGTGCTGGCGGCACGTTCGGCCAGCTTCATCCAGGCATTCGTGAAGATCGGTCTCGTGCCGGATTCAGGCGGCACCTGGTTCTTGCCGCAGCGCGTCGGCATGGCGCGCGCGATGGGACTCGCCATCACCGGCGACAAAGTCAGCGCAGAAAAAGCCGAAAACTGGGGGCTTATCTGGCAAGCAGTTGACGACGACGAGCTCGCCGCAGCCGCCACCAGACTGGCGGCGCAGCTCGCGCAGCAACCGACGCGCGCCATTGCCGCGATCAAGCAGGCCATGCGCGCCGGCGCGACGCAAACGCTCGATCAGCAACTCGACCTGGAGCGCGACCTGCAGCGCGAGCTGGGGGCGTCGCATGATTATGCGGAGGGCGTGCAAGCCTTCGTCGACAAGCGCGCGCCGCGCTTCGAGGGCCGCTGATATGTCGACGCAATCTCTTTATCCCGCGGAAATGACACCCGACGAACTCGCCCGCGCCACCGCCGCCGCGATGTACGAGAACGATGCGTGCAGCCGTGCGCTCGGCCTCGAAATCGTGGAAGTGCGCGCCGGCTATGCGCGTCTGCGGATGCCTGTGCGCGACGACTTTCTCAACGGCCATCAAATCTGCCATGGCGGACTGATCTTCACACTCGCAGATTCGAGCTTTGCGTTCGCTTGCAACTCGCGCAACCTCAACACCGTAGCGTCCGGTTGCTCCATCGAGTTTCTGCGTCCCGTGCATGGCGGTGACGTGCTCACTGCCGAGGCCGTCGAACAGACCTTGAACGGCCGCACCGGAATCTACGATATTCGCGTCACCAATCGTGCCGGCGACACAGTTGCCCTGTTTCGCGGCAAATCGGCGCAGATCAAGGGAAACGTCATTCCGCATACGCCGTCTGGCACGGGACCCGAGTAAGACGAGAAGAGACGCGACAGCGTCACCGCACAGAGAAGGCGTGCGGCAAGCGCTCCACCCGGGAGTCGCAAGTCCGCGGCAGTGATGAGCGGCGACACGGCAATCGATTCGCCGTGTCGCAGCGGCGCGCAGTCCGGCGCCCACGCTCGAATTTTGCGCTTGAGCGCAACCTATATCAGCCCCGCATTAGCATTGAGGCAGCAAGGAGACATGCAATGAGCCCCGCCCTTCCGCTCGATCCGATCGAGACCGCCAGCCGCGACGAACTTGCCGCGCTTCAACTTGAACGGCTCAAATGGTCGCTGAACCACGCTTACGAAAATTCACCGGTCTATCGTCGAAAATTTGACGAAGCGGGAATTCATCCGAGTGAACTGAAGACGCTCGCGGATCTTGCGCGCTTCCCGTTCACGACCAAGAAGGATTTGCGCGACAGCTATCCGTTCGGAATGTTCGCCGTGCCGCAAGAGCGCGTCTCGCGCATTCACGCTTCGTCCGGAACGACCGGCAAGCCGACCGTGGTGGGCTACACCGCTCGCGATATCGACACCTGGGCGAATCTCGTCGCGCGTTCGATCCGTGCGGCCGGCGCCAAACCCGGCGACAAAGTCCATGTGAGCTACGGCTACGGCCTCTTCACCGGCGGTTTGGGCGCGCATTATGGCGCCGAACGGGCGGGCCTCACCGTCATCCCGTTCGGCGGCGGCCAGACGGAAAAGCAGGTGCAACTGATCCAGGACTTCCGGCCCGACATCATCATGGTGACGCCGAGCTACATGTTGTCAATCGCCGACGAGCTGGAACGCCAGGGCATTGACCCTGCCACTTGCTCGTTGCGCATCGGCATCTTCGGCGCCGAGCCGTGGACCAACGACATGCGTCAGGCAATCGAAAGACGTATGGGAATCGACGCGGTCGACATTTATGGTTTGTCGGAAGTGATGGGACCGGGCGTGGCCTCGGAATGCGTCGAAACGAAAGACGGCCCGACCATCTGGGAAGACCATTTCTATCCTGAAATCATCGACCCGGAAACGGGCGAGGTTCTTCCGGACGGAGAACTGGGCGAGCTGGTGTTCACGTCGCTCACCAAGGAAGCGTTGCCGATCATTCGCTACCGCACGCGCGACCTCACGCGTCTCTTGCCCGGCAGCGCCCGCACCATGCGCCGCATGGAAAAAATCACCGGTCGCTCGGACGACATGATGATCGTGCGGGGCGTCAACGTATTCCCCACGCAAATCGAGGAGCTGCTGCTGAAGCAACACGCCCTCGCGCCTCACTATCAGATCGTGCTCACCAAGGAAGGTCCACTCGATGTGTTGACGCTGAACGTCGAGCCTTGCCCGGAAAGTGCGCCGGACGCCACCGTGCTAAGCGCGGCGAAGCAGGCGCTCGCGTACGACATCAAGGCGTTGATCGGCGTGAGCGCGGTCGTGAACGTGCTGCCGGTGAACGGAATCGAACGTTCGGTGGGCAAGGCGAGGCGCGTCGTCGACAAGCGCAAGTCCGGGCAGTGAACCCCGCCGTTTTTCGCCGAGGCTGCGGATAAGCGGTTAGCTCGGGCGCGGGGCGCACACCGCGGCAATGGGGCACGACGCGTCACGAGCGCCAGCGGCGCCCGAGTAGCCATCGCCGCGACACTGACGGAGAGGCTGCTGCCCACCCTAAGAATTCGGCAACAGCAACCACATCCGGCCGCCCTGCTTCATCTTGCCGGCGAGGTCGCCCGCGTCATCGCCGAGACCCCAGAAGTAATCGGCGCGCACGCCGCCCTTGATTGCCGAGCCGGTGTCCTGCGCAAATACGAGGCGGTTCATGGGCGAGTTCGTCAGCGGGCGCGTGGTCTGCAAGAACACCGGCGTGCCAAGCGGGATCGAGGTCGGATCGACGGCAATGGAGCGCTCCGGCGTCAACGGCACGCCAAGCGCACCGATGGGACCGTCCGCGCCGCCTTTGGGCGCGCTTTCCGCCGACGGCATCTCGCGGAAAAACACGAAACGGGGATTCGTATCCAGCAGCGCGTCCACGCGCCCGGGGTTCGCGCGCGCCCAGGCCTTGATGCCTTGCATGGTGGCTTGCGCAGGCGTCAGCTCGCCGCGGTCCAGAAGCCATCTTCCGATAGATTTGTACGGCTGGTTATTCGTGCCGCCAAAGCCCAGGCGCATTACGCTGCCGTCTTCCATGACGATCCGGCCGGAACCCTGCACTTGCAGGAAGAACGCTTCAATCGGGTCGTCGACCCAGACAAGCTCGTTGCCGTTCAGCACGCCCATTCGTTCGAGCTGCGCGCGCGGCGGCATCGGCGCACCCGGACGATAGCTGGATGGCCAGCGATACAACGCCGTTTGATACACGCCATGGCGAGTGCGCGACCCGCGCAGCAACGGCTCGTAATAACCGGTGACGAGGCCGTCAAGCGTGCCGTCGGTGTTGGCTAGCTGGAACGGCGTGAAATAGGCCTCAAAAAAAGCCCGCGCGCTCGTCACGTCGAGATCGTCCAGCTGCGCCGCTGCCGCACAGGCCCGTGCCCAATTCGGTTGACGCGCGAGCCTCAGGCAGTTCTGCCGCAAGGCGGCTGTGGCGCCAATCAGCGAATCGTCCTGCCAGCCGGGAACCTGCTGCCACGCTACCGCCGTGAGGCGCGTGGCGGCGATCTGGCCAGGAATGATCGCGGCGCCGGTAGGTGGCGAAGTTGCCGGCCGAACCGCCCCGCCGCCGCCACAGGCGGCGAGAATGGCCGCAGCCGACAGCGCACCGAGCCAGGCACCGGCCGCGCGGACAAAACGCATACAATGTTCGTTCTTGATGGAAACCGCCATGTCTGATCTGTTCGACGAATACCCAATGCTCATCTTCGCGCTGGAATCGCTTCTCGCGCTGTTCCTGCTCGTGTTCATCGTCGTGTGGACGTCATCCGGTAAAAAGAAAGCGGCGCGCGCCCACAGCCGCGAAACGCAAAAGCCGCCACAACCGCGCTGACGCAGCGCCCGTCTGCGCACTCCACTGCGCCGATGGAAGCCGCGTCGCCGCCGCATTGCCCAGTTAAAGACCGCGGGCAATGGTCCCGGTTCAATGCAGCGTGCGCGGCATGCGCAGAATGAACTCCGGCACCGGCGCGTCGAAACGCTCACCGTCCTCAGCCACGCAGAAGTACTCTCCTCGCATCGTGCCGACCGGCGTGGCGATGACCGCCCAGCTCGTGTATTCGAACTGCTCGCCGGGTTTGAGGAGCGGCTGGTGGCCAACCACGCCGAGACCCTTCACTTCCTGCACCGTCTTTTCACTGTCTGTGATCACCCAATGCCGCGCGATCAGTTGCGCGGGCACCTGACCGGTATTGCGGATGGTCAGCGTATAGGCGAACGCATACTGGCGGCGCTCCGGGTCCGACTCCTCGGGCAGAAACTGCACCTGCGCCGACACGCTGAATTCGTACTGGCTCATCCTGATTCCAATCTGGTGAAACGGTGCGACAAGATCGCTGGAAAGCCCGAGCGCCAACGGCTTCAGGCCCCTCGACGCCGATGCGCCATGGTTTGGCATTCTGCGTCATGAGCGAGGCGCCCGCAACCGGACATAACCTTTGGGCTAGGGCGCATAAGGCGCCTCGGGCGCTCACGGCCTTCGCGCGGCTTCGGATTCGACGCCGGCAAGCCAGTAGCGGCAAAACTGCAAGGGACCGCCACGAGAACCGCCCTCCGTCGCTCGGCCACTCCCGCCATCCGGCCGTTCTCCGCGCTCGGCCGCACCACTCGCCGCACTGCCCACCACCCGCACAAAAGGTAAAATGGCGCTTTCCCGCTTGCATCCGCCCGCCGCCATGACGCAATTCCGCATCGCCCCCAGCATTCTGTCAGCCGACTTCGCCCGCCTCGGCGAAGAAGTCCGCAACGTCGTCGCCGCCGGCGCCGACTGGATCCATTTCGACGTGATGGACAACCATTACGTGCCGAACCTGACTATCGGTCCGCTCGTATGCGAAGCCATCCGTCCGCATGTGGACGTGCCCATCGACGTGCATCTGATGGTGCGCCCCGTCGACCGTATCGTGCCGGACTTCGCGAAGGCGGGTGCGAATCTGATCAGCTTCCACCCGGAAGGCTCGGACCACATAGACCGCACGCTGTCGCTGATCCGCGATCATGGCTGCAAGGCAGGCCTCGTCTTCAATCCCGCCACCTCGCTGAGTTACCTCGATCACGTGATGGACAAGCTCGACCTTGTGCTCATCATGTCGGTGAATCCGGGCTTCGGCGGTCAGTCGTTCATTCCCGAGGCGCTCAACAAGCTGCGCGAAGCGCGCAAGCGGATCGACGCGTACAAGGCGCGCACCGGCCGCGAAATCCATCTCGAAGTGGACGGCGGCGTCAAGGTCGACAACATTGCCGAAATCGCCGCGGCCGGCGCGGACACGTTCGTGGCGGGCTCGGCGATCTTCGGCCAGCCGGATCACAAGGTCGTGATCGACAAGATGCGCGCTGCGCTCACCAACATCCAGCACCAAGCCCAGCACTGATACCGCGCGCCCGATGACCGCTCCGTTCCCCGCCCCGACTTTCACCGGCTTGCGCCTGCAGGCCGCGATCATCGACCTCGACGGCACGATGATCGACACCGCCGACGACTTCACCGCCGGTCTCAACGGCATGCTCGCGCAGCTCGACGCGGAGGAAACCTCGCGCGAGGAAGTGGTCGGCTATGTCGGCAAAGGCTCGGAGCATCTGATCCGCAGCGTGCTCGCGCCGCGCTTCGAAGCGGAGCACGCGCAAGACCGTTTCGACGAGGCGCTCGCCATCTTTCAGGCGGAGTACGCGAAGATCAACGGTCTGCACACGCGCCTTTATCCCGACGTGGAAGCCGGCCTCGCCGCGCTGCGCGACGCCGGCCTGAAGCTCGCGTGCGTGACCAACAAACCGCACCGCTTTGCCGTCGAGCTGCTCGCGCAATATGGCCTCGCGCACCATTTCAGCGTGGTGCTGGGCGGCGACAGTCTGCCTAAGAAAAAGCCCGATCCGCTGCCCATGCTCACGGCTGCGGCGCAACTGGGCGTCGATCCGCGTGCCACGGTCGCGATCGGCGATTCGGAAAACGACGCACTGGCGGGCCGCGCGGCCGGCATGGCGACGCTGACCGTGCCGTACGGCTACAACCATGGCCAAGCTATACAAACAATAAAATCCGATGGTATAGTTGCCTCGCTGCTCGACGCCGCCAACGCGATCGCAGCGCACCATTCCACGACTTGAAAAGTCCTTCATCCTCATGTTTCTGAATAAAAAACGGAGTCTGATTAGCATCGACCGGGGAGCCTGGCCCTGGCGTCGCTGGTCGCGCTAACCTCGCCCGAGGTACGCTGAAGCTCGTCTTCGGCAACCGTTTTTTACTTCGCTGCGCTCACGCGTTTTTCCCTCGTTCGCATCGCTGTACTCAGCTGCATCGGTTGATTCGGCCTGCGTGTGCTTGCACAGTACCGCTGGCGCCGGAACTCCGTGCTTGCGTCGATGGGAAAATCGCGCCGGTCGGTTCATCATCGCCAATATCGAACGAACGCCTGACCGGCTGCGCTATGCCCCGCTTTGTCCGACGCACGCTGCCGCCGGACCTATGAACAGGATCGGAACATGACCGAACTCGAATTCCAGTCCCTCGCCAACGAGGGCTTCAACCGCATCCCGCTGATCGCCGAAGCGCTCGCCGACCTCGAAACGCCGCTTTCGCTATACCTGAAGCTCGCGCAAACGGAGCGCAACGGCGCGAATTCGTTCCTGCTCGAATCCGTGGTGGGCGGCGAGCGCTTCGGCCGCTATTCGTTCATCGGCCTGCCGGCGCGCACACTCGTGCGCACGCGCAACGGCGTCTCCGAAGTAGTGCGCGACGGTAAGGTCGTCGAAACCCATGACGGCGATCCGCTCGAGTTCATCCAGCAATTCCAGGGCCGCTTCAAGGTCGCCCAGCGCCCGGGCTTGCCGCGTTTCGCGGGCGGCCTCGCCGGTTACTTCGGCTACGACGCAGTGCGTTACATCGAGAAAAAACTCGCACATACCGCGCCGAAAGACGATCTGAACCTGCCGGACATCCAGTTGCTTCTGACAGAAGAAGTCGCGGTAATCGACAACCTCGCGGGCAAGCTGTACCTCGTGATCTACGCCGACCCGACACAGCCCGAGGCCTACACGAAGGCGAAGCAGCGTCTGCGCGAACTGCGTCAGCGCCTGCGCGCGACGGTCGAGCCGCCGGTTACATCGGCGAGCGTGCGCACCGAAACCTATCGCGAGTTCGCAAAAGACGATTATCTGGCCGCCGTGCGCAAGGCCAAGGAGTACATCGCCGCGGGCGAACTCATGCAGGTGCAGGTCGGCCAGCGTCTGACGAAGCCGTATCGCGACAATCCGCTGTCGTTGTATCGCGCGCTGCGTTCGCTGAATCCGTCGCCTTATATGTATTACTACAATTTCGGCGACTTCCACGTGGTCGGCGCGTCGCCCGAAATTCTGGTGCGCCAGGAAAAGCGCGGCGAAGACCGCATCGTCACGATTCGCCCGCTCGCCGGCACGCGTCCGCGCGGCAACACGCCCGAGCGCGACGCCGAACTCGCGACGGAACTGCTCAACGACCCGAAGGAAATCGCCGAACACGTGATGCTGATCGACCTCGCGCGCAACGACGTGGGCCGGATCGCACAAATCGGCTCGGTCGTCGTCACAGACAAGATGGTGATCGAGAAATACTCGCACGTGCAGCACATCGTGAGTTCGGTGGAAGGCAAGCTGAAGCCCGGCACGACCAATTTCGACGTGCTGCGCGCCACCTTCCCTGCGGGCACATTGTCCGGCGCGCCGAAGGTCCGCGCGATGGAACTGATCGACGAGCTCGAACCCGTGAAGCGCGGCCTCTACGGCGGCGCAGTCGGCTATCTGTCGTTCACCGGCGAGATGGACCTCGCCATCACGATCCGCACCGGCGTGATCGCCAACGGCAATCTGTACGTGCAGGCGGCTGCGGGTGTCGTCGCCGATTCGGTGCCCGAATCCGAATGGCAAGAGACCGAAAACAAGGCGCGCGCCGTGCTGCGCGCGGCCGAGCAGGTCCAGGACGGCCTCGATAGCGACTTCTGACCGGAGACACACCATGCTGCTCATGATCGACAATTACGACTCGTTCACCTACAACCTGGTGCAGTACTTCGGCGAACTCGGCGAAGACGTGCGCACCTATCGGAACGACGAAATCACGCTGGACGACATCGCAAAGCTCAACCCCGAGCGAATCTGCCTGTCGCCCGGTCCGAGCAATCCGCAACACGCGGGCATCACGCTCGACGTGCTGCGCGAATTTTCCGGCAAGACGCCAATTCTCGGCGTGTGCCTCGGCCATCAGGCCATCGGCGAAGCATTCGGCGGGCGCGTGGTGCGCGCGCAAACCATCATGCACGGCAAGGTCAGCACGATCGAAACCGACTGCAAAGGCGTATTCGCCGATCTGCCGAAGCATTTCGTCGTGACGCGCTATCACTCGCTCGCCATCGAACGCGAATCGCTGCCCGATTGCCTCGAAGTGTCGGCGTGGACCGAAGACGGCGAAATCATGGGCGTGCGTCACAAGGAGCTAGCGGTTGAAGGCGTGCAGTTCCATCCGGAATCCATTCTTTCCGAACACGGCCACGCGCTGCTCGAGAACTTCGTGAAGCAGTCCAAAGCGAAGACCGCCCAACGCACCGCCTGATGAAGCGAGACGACATCATGACCATCACGCCCCAGGAAGCGCTGCAGCGGACCATCGAGCACCGCGAGATTTTCCACGACGAAATGCTGCATCTGATGCGCCTCATCATGCGCGGCGAACTGTCGCCCGTCATGGCCGCCGCGATCATTACCGGCTTGCGCGTCAAAAAAGAGACCATCGGCGAAATCACCGCCGCCGCCACGGTGATGCGTGAATTTGCCCGGCACGTCGACGTGCAGGACAACTCGAACTTCGTCGATATCGTCGGTACCGGCGGCGACGGCTCGCATACCTTCAACATCTCCACGGCGACCATGTTCGTGTCGGCCGCGGCCGGCGCGAAAGTCGCGAAGCACGGCAACCGCGGCGTGTCGAGCAAGTCGGGCAGCGCGGACGTGCTCGAAGCGCTCGGGGTGAATATCGACCTGCAGCCGGAACAGGTGGCCGCATCCATCGCGGAAACCGGCATGGGCTTCATGTTCGCGCCGAACCATCACCCGGCCATGAAGAACATTGCGCCCGTGCGCCGCGAACTCGGCGTGCGGACCATTTTCAACATTCTCGGTCCGCTCACCAATCCGGCCGGCGCGCCGAATCAATTGATGGGCGTGTTTCACGCGGATCTGGTCGGCATTCAGGTTCGCGTGATGCAGCGTCTCGGCGCAAAGCACGTGCTGGTTGTGTACGGCATGGACGGCATGGACGAAGTGTCGCTGGGCGCGGCGACGCAAGTCGGCGAATTGCGCGACGGCGAGGTGCACGAGTACGAGATTCATCCGGAAGACTTCGGCATGCAGATGGTGTCGAACCGCACGCTGAAAGTCGCGGACGCCGCCGAATCGAAAACCATGCTGCTCGAAGCGCTCGACAACAAGCCGGGCGTCGCGCGCGAGATCGTCACGCTGAACGCGGGCACGGCGCTTTATTCGGCAAACGTGGCGTCGTCGATTGCGGACGGCATTCAGCTTGCGCGCGAAGCGATTGGGAGCGGCAAGGCTCGCGCGAAAGTCGACGAGCTGATCCGCTTCACGCAGCAATTCAAGCACTGATTACGTAGCAACCATCGTAGCGAGACACCTATGAGCGACATCCTCGACCGTATCATCGCGGTCAAACGCGAAGAAGTCCGCGCGGCCGAACAAAGCGCCCCGCTCGAAGAGCTGCGCCTCGAAGCTTCTTCGCGCGACATTCGCGATTTCGTCGGTGCATTGCGCGCGAAGCACGCAGCGGGGCTTGCCGCTGTGATCGCCGAAGTGAAGAAGGCGAGCCCCTCCAAAGGCGTGCTGCGCGAAGACTTCGTGCCCGCGCAGATCGCGCGTTCTTACGAGCAGCACGGCGCGGCCTGCCTGTCCGTGCTGACCGACGTGCAGTTCTTTCAGGGCAGCGTCGCGTATCTGGAACAGGCGCGCGCCGCCTGCCAGTTGCCGGTGCTGCGCAAGGACTTCATCGTCGATCCGTACCAGATCGTCGAGGCGCGCGCCATGGGCGCGGACGCGATCCTGCTGATCGCCGCCGCGCTCGAAACCTCGCAGATGCAGGATCTCGAAGCGCTCGCGCATTCGCTCGGGCTTGCCGTGCTCGTCGAAGTACACGACCGCGAAGAGCTGATGGAGGCGCTCACGCTGAAAACGCCGCTCATCGGCATCAACAATCGCAATCTGCGCACCTTCGAGACGTCGATCGAAACGACAATCGGCATGCTCGAGGCCATTCCCGACGACCGTATCGTCGTAACGGAATCGGGCATTCTGGGGCGAGCGGATGTCGAACGGCTGCGCGCGAAGGACGTGAATACGTTCCTCGTCGGCGAGGCGTTCATGCGCGCCGACGAGCCGGGCGTGGAGCTTGCTCGCATGTTCTTTCCCGGCGCGGCGTGATGTCAGTGCGTCGCGTTTAGCAAAAACAGCGGAGCAGACCATGGGCATGGAACGCGAGATCAAGTTGCTGCTGCCGGCCGCGCAGGTCAAGGCGGCCGGTGGCTGGTTCGCCGCGCGCACCGGCGAGGAAGGCCGCGCGATCAGGTTGTCGAACATTTACTTCGATACGCCGCAACTCGCGCTCGCAGCGTCGAAGAGCGCGCTGCGTTTGCGCCATACCCCGGACGGCTGGCTGCAAACCTTCAAAACGGTGGGCAACGCGACGAACGGGTTGCATAGCCGTCACGAGTGGGAAATGCCTGTCGCGGGCGAGGCGCTCGACATCGACGCATTGCTGTGCGACTGCGACGAGCCTGCGGCGGCAGAAGCGCTGCGCCAAGCGGCGCCCCAGCTGATCGAACTCTTCCGCACCGATTTCACCCGCACGCTGTGGCAGGTGAGCGTCGACGGTTCGGAGGTCGAAGCCGCAATCGATCAAGGCAACGTGCTTACCGAAGTGAACGGCGAGTTGCGTCGTGCGCCCATCTCGGAGATCGAACTCGAACTGAAATCCGGCGACGAAGCCGCGCTGCACGCGCTCTGCGCCGAACTCGGCAAAGCGGTCGCGGGCCTTGAGCCGGAAAACATCAGCAAGGCGCAGCGCGGATATCAGTTGCGGGCAGGCTGAGCGGCGCGCCGTCTCGCGAACGGCTGCTGGGCTCCGTCGGCAGCCGGCCTTCTTTCAACGATGCTCACCGCTTCCCACCGATGGTCGCGGCTTCTCACCGCTGCGTCGCCCTGCACGGCATCTAAAGAGGCGCCGCCGCCGCGACTTGAGCCGTATCCCGTTTGCTGCGACACTTCTGCGCCATGACTTCCTCATCCCATACACGCTCGACGCGGTCGCAGGCGTCCCAGGCATCGCTGTTCGGCGACGACGCTGCACCGGCCAGTGCAGCCTCCGCCGCGCCGCCACCGCACACGACCGCCAGCACGCCGCCCACGCTGGAAGCGCAATTCGCCGCCCTGCCCGCTGCCTGGCGCGCGCATCTGAAACCGTTTATTGAAAGCGACGCTTATGCGCCGCTCTGCCGTTTCGTCGACGGTGAGCGCGCCGCAGGCAAAACCGTGTATCCCGCCGACGTGTTCCGCGCGCTGCGCCTGACGAGCCCCGACGAAGTGAAAGTCGTGATTCTCGGCCAGGACCCGTATCACGGCGAAGACCGCGGCACGCCGCAAGCACACGGGCTCGCGTTTTCCGTCGCGCCAAACGTGCGCACGCCGCCGTCGCTGCGCAACATCTTCAAGGAAATCGCTGCCAGCCTCGGCCACGAACCTCCGCGTCACGGATGCCTCGACACCTGGGCGAGACAAGGTGTGCTACTGCTGAACACCGTGCTGACCGTCGAGCGCGATTCGGCAGCGAGCCACGCCAAACGCGGTTGGGAGAAATGTACGGACACGCTGATTCACGAACTCGCGATGCGCCACGACGGTCTCGTGTTCATGCTCTGGGGCGCGCACGCACAGGCAAAGCGCGCGCTGCTCGGCGGCAAATCGCATTACGTGCTGGAGGCGCCGCATCCGTCGCCGTTGTCGGCGCATCGGGGTTTTCTCGGCTGCGGACATTTTGCCAAGGCGAACGAGTATCTCGTGCAGCACGGCCGCAAACCGATCGACTGGCGTCTGCCCGACGAAGCACAAATGCTCGCGTAGGCGGCAGCAACGCGCGTGGGTCGGCGCAACGCCGATCGCGCACGCCAGACAAAAAACGCCACGCGGCCCAAAGCCGGTGGCGTTTTTTTTGCAGTGTGCCGGAAGGCGCTGCGGCGAAGTGGCGGTAACGCTGCTCGAGTCGCCCGGTTAGACGCTACCCGTGCGGCATCCCAAGACGCACCCCAGGCATCGCCGAGCCCGCACCTCAAGCAGCAGCAATCGCTTCGCGTGCCGAAGCCAGCGCGGCGCTCGCCGCGTCGGGGCCCATGTTCAGGCCTTCCGCGTAGATGAAGCTCACGTCGGTCATGCCGAGGAAGGCTAGGAAGGTCTTCAGATACGGCGTCTGGCTGTCGTTCGGCGTGCCCAGATACTTGCCGCCGCGTGCCGACACGACATAAACCTTCTTGCCCGTCACGAGGCCTTCCGGACCGTTCGCGGTATAGCGGAACGTGATGCCGGCGCGCGCCAGGAAGTCGAAGTACGTCTTCAGTTGCGACGAGATGCCGAAGTTGTACATCGGCGCGCCGATCACGATGATGTCGGCGGCTTGCAGTTCGGCGATCAGCGCGTCGCTGCGTGCGGCGATCGCGGCTTGCTCAGCCGTGCGCTGGTCAGCCGGCGTGAAGAACGCGCCGAGCACGGCGTCGTCCAGGTGGGGCAGCGGTTCGGCTTGCAGATTACGGACGACGACTTGCGCGCCCGGGTTCGACTGTTGCAGCTTGTCGGTCAGTTCGTTCACAAGCAGCGTCGAGTTTGCGCCTTGCGAGCGGGCCGCCGAGTTGATTTGCAGGATCGTGGTCATGGTTGACTCCAGTAGGGGGCGCGCAGCGTTGCGCGAGTGGAGCCATTGTGTTTTTTTACCGACCCGGGAAAAAGCCGTCCGGCGGCGACGGATTGTTGCACTGATAGAACAATCCGCCGCTTGCCAAGGCCAATTGACGTTATCGCAGATTACAATTAGCTTGCGAGCCAGCGCTCGCGTGCCTTCTTGGTGGCGGGCCGCTTGTCGCTGGCGGTGAGCTTGTAGCGCGACACGTCGGGCCCGTCCAGCTTGAGTTGCGCGGTGCGCAGCTCGTCCCGGCGAAACGCATGCACTTCGACTTGGGCGCCCGGCTGGTAGCGCGCGAGGAGCGCATCCAGATTCGAGCCGGTCACGCGCAGGCCGTCGAATGCGATGAGCACGTCGCCGGCCGAGAGCCCGGCCTTCTGCGCAGCGCTACCCTCGTGAACCGCGGCCAGCGTGCAGTCCGCGCCGCCGCGCACGCGTGCGCCCAGCGAGGGCTTGCCATTCTTGTCGGGTTCCGGCGCGATCGTCACGCCGAACGGCTCCAGCAGCGTTTCCAGCGGCAAATCGCGCGTGCCGTGGACAGCTTGCGTGAACAACTCGCCCAGTTCCACGCCGGTCGCCTCGGTGAAAAGCACCTCGATTTCGCTTTCCTCGACGCCGACCGGCTTGCCCAGGTAGAAGTCGCGGCCAAAACGCTGCCACAACAGGCGCATCACGTCGTCGAGAGACTTGCGGTTGCTGGTTTCTGCGCGAATCGCAAGGTCGAAGGAAAGCGCAACGAGCGAGCCCTTCGCGTAATAGCTGACAATCGCGTTCGGCGCGTTTTCATCTTGCCGATAGTATTTGACCCACGCGTCGAACGAACTTTCGGCGACGGTCTGCTTCGTCCGCCCGCTGCCGCGCTGCACGCCGCCGATCACCTTGCCGAGCATGCCAAAATAATCGTCCTGTGAAATCAGACCGCTGCGCACGAGAATCAGGTCGTCGTAATAAGACGTGAAACCTTCGAAAAGCCACAGCAGCGACGTGTAATTCTCCACGGAAAGGTCATACGGCGCGAACATCGCCGGCTTGATCCGCTTCACGTTCCAGGTGTGGAAATATTCGTGGCTGCACAAGCCGAGGTAGGTGCGGTAGCCCTCCGTCAGTACCTCCCGGCCTTGTACCGGCAGATCGCCGCGATTGCAGATCAGCGCCGTCGACGCGCGGTGCTCGAGTCCGCCATAACCGTCGGTGACGGCTTGCGTCATGAACACATAGCGGTCCACCGGCGCCTTCTTCGACTTCGGCTCGAAAAGCGCGATCTGCACCTCGCAAATGCGCTTGAGGTCCGCGCAAAGCCGCGGCATGTCGAGCCCGATCACGCGTCCCGCGATCACCACGTCGTGCGGCACGCCGTGAGCCTTGAAGGTGGCGAGCTCGAATTCGCCGAGCGTCACCGGATGGTCGATCAGTTCGTCATAGTTTTGCGCGCGATATTCGCCAAAGCCGTAGCGCTTCGTGCCGCGCGCCTCCGGCAGCGCCGTCGCGACGCGCCAGTTGCGATACGCGGCGCCTTCGGGCTTCTGAATGTCGACCACGCACTGCGCATCCTCGTGACCAAGCGGCGACACAAACACGCTCGTGCCGTTGAAAAAGCCCGTGGTGTCGTCCAGATGCGCCGCGCGCACCGACAGATCCCACGCGTAAACCTCATAGCGCAGCGTCAGCGCGCCTTTCACCGGCGCCGCCTGCCACGTGTGCTTGTCGGTTTTCTCGACGCGCACCTTGCGGCCCGCGTCATTGAATGCGCGCAGCGTGACGATGTTGCGCGCAAACTCCCGCACCATATAGCTGCCGGGAATCCACACCGGCAGCATGAAACGCTGGCCGGCCGGATCGGGATCGGCGACGGTGACGGTGACTTCGAAGAGATGGGCGGCGGGTTGCTTCGGAACGATGGTGTAGCGGATCGGCTTCATCGGCGGCGCTTGTTTTTCGGGCTTGAATGTTTGAGGAGCTTGATGCGAAAGGAGGCGCCAGTCGCGCCTCCTTTGTCAGATGTGAACCGCGTGCTCAATGCACCGCGGCCATTTCCTTGTCGAGCCGGTCGGCCGGCACGGCGCCGGGCAGGCGGCGGCCGTCGGCGAGAAATACGGTCGGCGTGCCTTCGACGTTCATCGCGTGGCCGAGCGCGAGGTTCTTGTCGATCGCGGCGGTGTCGCAGGTGCCGGCGGCCGTGGGCGCCTGATGATCCTGCATCCACGACTCCCAGGCTTTCGCACGGTCCGTCGAGCACCAGATGGACTTCGACTTGGCAGTGGAATCCGGCGACAACACCGGGTACAGGAAGGTATAGACCGTCACGTTGTCGATTGACTTCAGCGTGGTTTCGAGCTGCTTGCAGTACGGGCAGTTCGGATCGGAGAACACGGCAATCTTGCGCGAGCCGTTGCCCTTCACGACCTTGACCGCATTCGCAAACGGCAGGCTCGCGAAATCGATACGGTTCGTTTCCGACAGACGCGCGTCCGTCAGATTCTTGCGCGTCTTGGTGTCGACCATGTCGCCGAGCAGCAGATAGTCGCCGTTCGCGTCGCTATAGACGATCTGGTTGCCGAGGTTCACTTCGTAAAGGCCGGCGATCGGCGACTTTGTCACACTCTTGATGGTCACGTCGGCAAGGCGGCTTTGCAGCGTGGCCTTGAGCTTGTCGGTGGACTGGTCGGCCTGCGCGGAGCAGCCGAAGGTGACGGCAGCGATCGCGAGCACGGCTGCGGCCATGCGGAAGGTTCTTTTCATGCTGAATTCCTGGTTCAATCGCGGGCGTGGCGCACGCGTTGGCGTTTTGCGAGGTTCGCGCGGTGACGCGAACCGCCGCTGTGCGTTCATAATACCCGTCTCATCGTCCTCGCACGCCGCGCGGCGTGTCGGCCGCCACATCAGCCGAGTGCCGCCGACACCAGCCAGCGCTTGATGAACGGCTGCGCGCCGACAAAAGCCATGCCGCTGTTGCGCACGATCTTCGCGAGCGGGCCGGGCACGGAGAAGAGCTTTTGCAGACCGTCGGTCGCGATCATCAGCGCGCGAATGTCTTCGCGGCGCGCGCGCTCGTAGCGCCGCAGCAGCACCATGTCGCCGAGATCGCGGAACGACTCCTTGCCGGCGACCGTATCGGCCAGCGCCGCGACGTCGCGCAGTCCGAGGTTCATGCCCTGCCCGGCGAGCGGATGAATCAGATGCGCGGCGTCGCCCACCAGCGCGACGCGCGGTGCGACGAGCCGGTCGACCGTTTGCAGCGCGAGCGGAAAGCCCTGCGCGGGCGTCACGCAATCGAGTGCGCCGAGCTGGCCGCCGGTTACGCGCTCCACTTCCGCCGCGAGTTGCGCGGGATCGAGCCCGATGAGTTGCTCGGCGTGCTCGGTGCGTGCCGACCAGACGAGCGACACGTGGCCGTCCGGCATGGGCAGCAGCGCAATGATTTCGCCGTCCTTGAACCACTGTAAAGCGGTCTCGCCGTGCGGACGTTCCGCCTTGAAGTTCGCGACGACGCCTGTTTGCCGGTAGTCGCGCCGGTTCATCTTCGAGCCGATCTGGGCGCGCACCCACGAGTGGGCGCCGTCCGCGCCCACCACCAGATCCGCCACGAGCACGCCGCCGTTCGCGAGACCGACGCTTGCGCTGTCGGCGGTGAAGTCGAGCGCCTGGGCGCGGCTGTCGATCCACGTGAGATTCGGCTGAAAGCGCAGCGCCGCGTCGAGCGCGTGCTCGATCACCGACGACTCCACGATCCACGCCAGTTGCGGCACCGAAGCCTGAAACGCGGAGAAATGCAGCTCGGCATGCGCGTCGCCGTAGACCCGCATGTCGTAGACGGGCCCGAGCCGCGCCAGATCGAGCGCCTGCCAGACGCGCAAGCGCTCCAGCAGCGCCTGCGAGCTGGACGACAACGCGTACACCCGCGAGTCGAACGAAGCGCCGGCGGCGAGCGGCGCGCACGCCTGCGCGAGCAGCGCGACGCGCAAGCCGGCTTGAGTGAGCGCAAGCGCGGCGGTTTTGCCGACCAGCCCGCCGCCGATCACGGCGGCGTCGAAAGTCTGATGGTGTGCGTTCATCCGCGCATTATAGCTGCGGGGTTGCGGCGGACGGACCCGGGCGCGCAGCTTTCTGACGCCACGTCAAGAAGCGGGTGGGAACGGGTTACAATTACGGTTCCCGTGACAAAACCCGCCCAGAATCGTCGAGGCAATGCCCGTCTGGTGTCGTGTCCCGCTCCGCTGCGTCTTCCTTGCCGGTCCACCGCGAAGGCTCCCGAATCCTGCACACGGCGTCGAGCGCATCACGCAATTTACTGAATCACTGAAGGATTTCCATGAGCCTCAAATGCGGCATCGTCGGCTTGCCTAACGTCGGCAAGTCCACCCTGTTCAACGCGCTGACCAAGGCGGGCATCGCCGCCGAAAATTACCCGTTCTGCACGATCGAGCCGAACGTCGGCATCGTCGAGGTGCCGGACGCGCGTCTGAAAGCGCTGGCGGAAATCGTCAAGCCGGAGCGCATCCTGCCTGCAGTCGTGGAATTCGTCGACATCGCCGGTCTGGTGGCGGGCGCGAGCAAGGGCGAAGGCCTCGGCAACCAGTTCCTCGCGAACATCCGCGAAACGGACGCCATCACGCACGTCGTGCGCTGCTTCGAAGACGAGAACGTGATTCACGTCGCGAACAAGATCGACCCGCTGTCGGACATCGAGGTCATCAACACCGAACTCGCGCTCGCCGACCTCGCCACGGTTGAAAAGGCGCTCGCACGCTATTCCAAGGCGGCCAAGTCGGGCAACGACAAGGAAGCCGTCAAGAACGCCGCGGTGCTGGAAAAGGTGCGCGCGCAGCTGGATCAGGCGAAGCCGGTGCGCGCGCTGGATCTGTCGGACGAAGAGAAGGCGACGCTCAAGCCGTTCTGCCTGATCACGGCGAAACCGACCATGTACGTGGCCAATGTGAAGGAAGACGGCTTCGAGAATAATCCGCATCTCGACGCGGTCATGAAGTTCGCGGCGTCGGAAAACGCGCCGGTGGTCGCGGCCTGCGCGGCAATCGAAGCGGAAATCGCCGACCTCGACGAAGCAGACATGGAAGTGTTCCTCGCCGACATGGGCATGGAAGAGCCAGGCCTGAACCGCGTGATCCGCGCGGGCTTCAAGCTGCTCGGGCTGCAAACGTACTTCACCGCGGGCGTGAAGGAAGTGCGCGCGTGGACCATCCACATCGGCGACACCGCGCCGCAAGCCGCGGGCGCGATTCACACCGACTTCGAGCGCGGCTTCATTCGTGCGCAAACCATTTCTTTCGACGACTACATCACTTACAAGGGTGAGCAAGGCGCGAAAGAAGCCGGGAAAATGCGCGCGGAAGGCAAGGAGTATGTCGTGCACGACGGGGATGTGATGAATTTTCTGTTCAACGTCTGAGCGACAGCTATTGGCATTCCCCGGGGCGAGAACTCCGCCTCCGAGAAGTCTGCAAGCAAAAATGCCGCCCTCGATGAGGGCGGCATTTTTTGTGCACGCTGCAGGCTGCGATCGAGTTGCTCGTCTCTAGTCACGCCGATACGGACGGGCGCCTTCAGAACAAAAAAGCGTTCCATGCTCAGGCCGGCGGGATCATGGATACGGTCATCCCGACAAGCAGCAGTACCGGTAAGGCCAGCAATGCCAAGGCTTGAAGAGCGCGATACCAGCGCACTTCCCTTGATCTCTGACGCAGGCCGAGCACGAACGTCACTGACGTGACCGCGCCGATTGTCCAGAGGAGAAAAGCGGCGTCGCCATCCGCCAGTGCCGACGCATAGCCGAGGAACTGAGAATTGGCGATCAATGGTTGAACTCCATGAAATTCCATCGGTACAACTCAAACAACTTGAGGCAATCAGTCTGGGTGCTGCCCGTGTTGTTATTCCTATAGTCCCAGCGTCCCCCGGCACCGCGCGTGAACTGCCCCGTCTCCGGCGCCATTCCTGCATAAGCGCCTTGGCCGGGGTCAGCGGAATTCCGGCCAAGAAGCCGATTAGCCCACGTTTTCGGCTTGTGAATCCGCCAGTCGGAATTGCCTTGGTATATGTCGATTCGCGCATCCGACGTTCCGGTAACCACCTGTATGTGGTGAGCCCGCCCGCCGGTCGCCTGCCCTTTGCTGTCACGTGCAAGCGCGAGAATATCTCCTGGCCGAAGCTCCGAGGGATTGGAAAGTCGGAACGTATTTTGACCTATGCGTTGGATGTCTGGCGCCCCGAAGCTCACCATGACCATGCTGACAAATCCTCGCGGGCTCTGCGGATAGTTCTCGTGGTAATCAGGATCGTAAATATCCAATGTTGCGATATTCTCGCACGCCATCGACCAGCTTGACGGGTAGCCCGCGGCTCGATGCAAATAGACTGAGCAGTTCGAGTGCGAAATCTTCGCAGGTGAAGCGCCGGCCCGATAATCGAGAAGCTTCTGCGAGCCGAGGCACCGCAGCACAATAGTCGGCGACGTCAGCATCAGACCAGGCACGGATCGTCTTCCAGAAAACTTTAAGCTTGCACGTATGAGGCGTTTCGTCTTCCTTGCGGGTGAGAGGAGCCCAGATAACGCTTCCAAAGTTGCTCATTTCCGCGCCGCCTCGCGAAGTGCCACGCCGATCCGCTGCCGGGCCGCTCCCGACTTCAACGATGTTCTGCCGTGCCGATCCGTTACGACGGCCTTGGTCTGGCCATCCACATCGGTCAGATAAACCCGAATGCCCGCTACCGGGCTGCCGTCCCCATCTGCAAAGCGAAATTGTCGGTCAAACGCACCGCTAGCTGGCTGCAAGATGTCACTGCCGTCGTTTGCATTCCCCATTTCCGCAAGTTCGTGGCTTTCGAAGGACATCCATGCGTTATGCAAAGATGCAATTAAAACCGGCGGCGGCTCGCACTTGCAGATGCACAGATCGTTTTCCAATGCAGCCTGCTTCCCACGATAGGTATGTGGACGCGTAGGTCCCACACCCACGATACGGCCCTCGGATTCGCAGGCTGGACAATCGATCCTGGCACCATGATAAGAGAGCCATCTGCCGCGGTTCATCGCACCGGGCTCCCCCTCCGTGACAGTGCCGCCGCTCGTCGTTTTGTCACCCACAACAATGAAATGTCGCCGCATACTCCAGTTCTCCTTTGCTTGACAGCGAGGGGGGTCTGCCGCGCTTCCCTCGATTCAAGTACGCAGTTCTTCGCCTCGAGGTCGAATCTCGCGATCCGCTTGTAACTGCCGGCTCGAACGATCAGGGCTTCCGATAGCAGGAACCACCGCCTCGCGCGCCCCGCTGGGATCGGCTGCACGTAGGCCAAGCATGACCGCCGAGACTTCTATCACCGCCGTCTATTAGCGCATAAAGCGCATCGAGGAATTCTCGAATTGACAAACTGGATCCGTCGATCGGACAACTCTGATTGACACTCCTTTACTTCGAAAGCGCACGGGCGGTGGCCCAAGCCCGCCCCCGCGCGGGCTTTTTTCATTTCAGGATGCCTCCAGCACCGGACTTCGCTGGACTACGCCACAGCCAGATACAGCAGGTTTATCAAGGACTTAGGCGAGTTCAACATATGCCGGTGCTTTCCGAAACTTGACCCGACTTCCCCTCTGTTGGCCCCTAGAAGGCTCCTGGGAACCGGGTCTCTCCGAGGAGTCATCATGGCAAAGATCAAGCTCACCAAGTCCGCTGTCGATGCGGCACAACCCCAGGCGCAGGCCGTCGAACTCCGGGACACGTTGGTGCCCGGCTTCTTGTGCAAGATTACCCCATCGGGTCGCAAGGTGTTCATGCTCCAGTACCGGACGAACGCCGGCGAGCGCCGCAAGCCCGCGCTCGGTCAGTACGGAGAGCTGACTGTCGAACAGGCCCGATCCTTGGCACAGGAGTGGCTGGCTCAGGTACGTCGGGGCGGTGATCCCGGCGCAGCCAAGGCCGAAGCGCGCAAAGCACCTACCGTCGAGGAGCTGTGCAAGAAGTTCATGGAGGATCACTCCAAGAAGCGCAACAAGCCCAGCACCCAGGTCGGCTATCAGCGCGTCATCGACCGCTGCATCATCCCGCTGCTGGGCCGCAAGAAGGTCCAGGACGTGAAGCGCCCCGACATTGCCGGGCTGATGGAAAAGTTTTCGTACAAGCCCACCGAGGCGAACAAGGCGTTCAGCATCTTGCGCAAGATGTTCAATCTGGCCGAGGTGTGGGGCTACCGGCCCGATGGCAGCAACCCCTGCCGGCATATCCAGTTGTTTCCGGCTGGCAAGTCCACCCATCTCATCAGCGACGAGGACATGGGCAAGCTGTTCCGACAGCTTGACAAGATCGAGGCCGAAGGGCTGGAGAACTACGTGGTCCCGTTGGCGATCCGCCTGCAGTTCGAGTTCGCTGGCCGCCGTGGCGAAATCGTCTCGCTCGAATGGGAATGGGTCGATCTGGAGAACCGGCGGGTCGTCTGGCCTGACAGCAAGACCGGCGGCATGTCCAAGCCCATGAGCGAGGAAGCCTACCGGCTGCTTTCGACAGCGCCGCACAAGGAAGGCGCTCGCTATGTGCTACCGTCGCCGCGCCATCCGGGACAACACCTGACCACAGGCGAGTATTACGGCGGCTGGAGCCGTGCACTCAAAGCTGCGGGGGCAACGCACGTGGGGACGCACGGCATTCGACACCGCTCGGCGACCGACATTGCGAACTCGGGCATTCCGGTCAAGGTCGGCATGGCACTCACGGCGCACAAGACCGTGGTGATGTTCATGCGCTATGTCCACACCGAGGACAAGCCGGTCCGGGAGGCCGCCGAACTGGTGGCGAGTCGGCGCAAGGCGATCACCGGCGCCAAGCAGCAGCCTGCCGAAGCGACGGCATGACCAGGCACCAGGGATTTGCGTCGTCCGCAGCGCCGTCGGCGCTGCTGGGCGATCCGGCTTCAATCCCTGCCTTACCATAGGCATCAGGATTTCCGAGACGCTGTCTCGGAGTTCGAGCGACTTGCGAGCGGCCTGACGGCTGCTACGCTAGGGCTATCGCTGCGCCGGCTTCCTGAAACCCCCGTTCAAGCAAGACGGGTCTCAATTCCTCCAGCGCATTGGCCGGTACACCGAGCCACAGAAGATTGCGGGCGCGAGTCACGGCAACATAGCCGATGCGCCCGACTTCGGTGTCTACGCCGGCCAGCAGCGCATTGGCGTGTTCCCGGTTCGCCAAGTACAGCACAGCATCAAGGCTTTCGCCCTTCGCCTGATGGACTGTGTCCACTCGGATGCGCGGTGCGTCGTCGTTCGCTGCCAAGTCAGCGGCGGTGATCAGCGGCGCATTGGGCAACCCCCTTTTTGCGAGCTTGTTGCCCAGGTTGTTGGTGCTCGCCAAGCCGTGGTCTTGTGCGATTTGCGCCAGCAATGTCCTCGTCCGTTCCAGCAGCAGCGGATGCCACTGCGTGTCCCCGGTCAATGTCGCGGCCGGCAGCCCCGAATCCCGATTGCGTGTGAATGCCCAAACGAGCCGTCGCAGCATTCGATCATCCGGGTAGCGCGCGGGCTGCGTGATCCTTGCCACCAGTCCCTGCGGCGGGTTGGCAAGTAGACCGACGATGCCGGAAGCCACCAGCTTGAACGCGGCGAGATAGTCCTGGTGCCGGTCGCGCAGGATGGCGGCCTGTGCGAGAGCCTTGACGGTTCCCTGGCCTGGCGCCCCTTCGTTGCCGCCGAGCTTGTTGGCCATGTCCCGGGCGCGGCACAGCACGGCCGAGCTTTCCAGCTTCAGGTCGGCCGCCAGCACCGCCGCCTGGAAAGCAGCGATGAGGTTCTCGCGTTCGGCGTTCCGGTAGGGCACGAAGAAAGCGCCATGCGTCGTATCGGGCACTAACCTGTCCGCGGTGTCTGCCCGCGTTGACAGCATATTGGCCAAATCCAGAATCGCTGGCACAGACCGGAAGTTCCTGGTCAGGTGGAGACTGTTGACACCTTCCCGCTGACCGTACCGTGTCAGGAACGCCCCATTGGCACCGGCGAACTCGTAGATGCCTTGGTTTGGATCACCGATCAACGAGACCTGGCAGCCCGCACCGACAAGCTGCTCGATGATGGCCTGATGAGCCGTACCGATGTCCTGCGCTTCGTCGATCAGAATGTGCGGATAGCGGCGGACCAGGGCGCGCAGGATGCCGGGCTGTTCTACCAATGTGCGGTAGCACCAGTAGCGCCCGAGGTTGTGTGTATAGGCACCTACCTGTCCAAGACGATGCACAAGGCGCGTCGCTTGCATGGTATCCAGCCTGAGCGTCCGGTCGTTGTCCGCGTAGCAGAAATAGGCACCGTTGTTGTCGATGCCAACCTGCATCTGCGTGATCTCGCGAGGATACGTGTTCGTCTGGAACCTGAAGCCGCCCAGGAACGCTTCACCGCCCATCACAAGGAATGCGGCCTGCTGCGCACCCATCGTTCGATATGCGTGTGGGCGCAGCACGTTGCCGGTGATGAAGGTGTCTAGCGTGTCGATCTCAACGCGGCCGTGGGCGACTCTGGAGGGCACCTCCTGGACCATATTCTGGTATTCGCGCCGAAAGGTATCCACGGCGACATTGGAGAACGACAGGAGAGCGACGCGACCGCGGTCGTCACCGAGCTGTCGGCGCATCTGCGCCAGCCGGCGTACAGCGGTGAACGTCTTGCCGCTGCCAGCGCAGGCAATTACGGACATCGGTGCGATTGGTGCGCCGATGACCTGCAACTGCTCGTCGGACGGCTGGGTCACTACTCGGGCTCCTTGACTTGACAGGCGTGGGTGATTGCCTCGCGGATGTAGTCCGGCACTACGCACGCGGCGCCATCGGCAATCACCTGCGCGAGTGCCTGGCCGAAGCGGCCTTTCTGCACATTGTTCTGCGGGCGCTCAAACATGCCGCTGAAAAGGGCGCGCGCCTTGGCCGCATCGCCTTCCGCGGCTTCGACCGCTACTGCGACGGTTTCGCCGATCTTCGGATGCAGTTCCTTGAGAGCCGCCAGCATCGCGACACGGTGTTACGTCCCGGTCTATTTGAGGATCGGCATCCCGCGCTATTCGAGATGAAACGAAACGGGTTGTCTCGCGCTGCGATAGAAGTGCACATGATGAAGCAAGGCGCGGG
>NZ_CADIKB010000056.1 GCF_902859825.1 Paraburkholderia phenoliruptrix
TTTACGTCCGCTGTATCCCGCGCTCTTTGCGGTGAAGTTCAAAAATTCGTTCCCGACGTTCGCGATACAAACATCCCCCGCCGATCCTCAAATAGACCGGGACGTAACACAGGCTCGCGCGACCTCTGCCGGAACGACTGGCACCATAGCGCGGTAGAGACAGGCAGGTTCGATCGGTTGACCAAGATCCGCCTCGAAGTGTGCTTGATCGAGGACGGTGATAATCGCTCCGCCGCGCTGGGGATCGTCGATGGCGACGACGACTACAAACCACGCACGGTCGACGTCTGAATACACCAGAATGTGCCCGCGACGTTTGTTATTTCGGCTTGCATTGGTGAGCCAGACCGAGCGGCCAGCGTGCAACAGATCGAGCAGCAGGTCGGCGGTGAGGGCTGTGCGCAGCCCGAGCCGGTCGATCGCGTGGTCGCCAGCAAAGTAAAAGCGTTGGGCGGCACGGGTAGAGGGCACGGTGGACATGGTTCATGCGTGAAGAAGTCAGTAGGTCTACGAAGAGTACCGCGCAAGCCATTGCCTGAAAAGCGGTTCAGAAACCAACAACCGCTTTTTTGGACATGGGTGCTCAACCTGGATAAGGTGTCTCCTGCTGCCCGCAAAAAAACGCCGCATCCATGGGATGCGGCGTGTGGGTTGGTGTGATGTCGTGTTCAGGCAGCAAGCGGCTCTGCCGAACGCACATTTTCGAACTTGGGCGCGATCCGGTCACGGTAAAGCGCGTGATGGAACTCGATCTTCTTGTTCGCTTTCACCTTGTTCAGCGAAGCACGATCGGTGATGCCGGCAGCGCTGAGGGTAGCCGCTGCTGCGTCCGCCTGTGCCTGCGCTTCCGTCCAGAGTGATTCGGGTGCCTTGACTTCCTTGCCCTGGGCGTTGCGCAGGCTCAGTGCCTGGTTCGCGAAGAACCGTTCGCCGCGCTTCACCAGCTGGGAGAAGGGCAGGAACATGACCACTTCGCCCGGCTGCACACCAAGAAGCTTGTGCGCAAGACGCTGAGCGAGTTCCGACTGCATGTCGAGCGACAGCATGACACCGTCGTCACCTTCCGTGACACCTTCGAAACGCACGCGCACTTTCTGGTACTCGTTCCCGCGACCGTCACGCGTCACGGCGAGCTTTACGGCGGTGACGCGGCCGGTAATGCCTTCCTGCTTGCAGATCCCTTCGAGGGCGAGGCGGGCAACTGCGGTCGGACCGTCTGCGCGCGTGTCCGAAAACCCGCCCTTCCAGGCGGCGTCACCGACCTGCTGCTGGGCAGCCTTGAGGGCGCGGTCGACCACCTGGTTCCCAACGGGGACGAGCATACCTGCGACAGGGTTGTAGGTCATCAGCTTCACTTTTTAGCTCCTTGGATGAATGCCCACCAGTAGGGCTGGGAGATCCTGGTATGCGAAATGGCGCGCAGAAAAAAATGTCGCCGACATTGTTTTTTCCCACGCATGTCGGAGGCCATGACATTCGCCCGCTGGCACGGGCTTTACCAGGAGAATTCCATGTCTGCTGTCTACACCCCGCCGCTGTTTGCGCTGCTCTGGGCCGCTGGCGTTTTCATGGTTGGGTTCCCGGCCACGATGATCGCTAACGCGGGAATATCGATCAGGACGTTTCTGCTCATTGCCGTGTTCGGCGTGATCGCGTGGGAATTGCGAGGTCTGGAGGTGTTGCTGCCCGTACTGGTGCGTTGGGCGGTGTGGTTCGGCATTGTCGTGATGATGTGCGCCGGTGTTCTCGACGGCATGCGCGGTGCGCGTGAGGAAGAGGAGGGCGCGTGATGCAGACCCGAACCATCGATATACGCACGGTCCGCGTTGTCCTCCACCTTTGCCGGATTGCCCAGAAGGAAGCCAGGCAGGTTTCTCGTCCCTGGCACGCCAGCCTCGGTGCGGTTTCCCGCAAAGGCCCCAGCGAAATCACCGCACTTCGGCCGCGGCACATCCTGTGCTAGCCGGATTGTTGCCAACCCACCACCCCGTTGCTTGTCCTTCAGACTGGCGCGGGGTTTTTTCTTGCCCGCCGGCGGCGAATAATTTTTGGCGGGAAATCTCCTGGCACCACGCCCCCGATCCCCAGATATTCCAGGAGAACCCTTCATGGCGGCTCGTTCACGCCTCGACTTTGACCTTCTCAAGGTAGCCCAATCGCTACTGCCCGACCAACTCGTTTCACAGCTTAACCCCCCCATCCGCCTTGCCAGCGACACCAGCCTTTTCCGGTTCGGTGACGCCCAGGGCGAGAGCCTGCACCTCATTCTCGATGGGTGCGGCACATTCACCGCGGTGTTCCATCCTGACACCGTTCTGCAGCACATCGAGGAGCATCACCTGAACGACTTTCCTGACGCGGGGGAGCGTGTCACCGTTCACTGATCTGCTCTGCTGCCTGCCGCTCCAACTTTGGGGCGGCATTTTTTTGGTGCGCCGAGCATGCGCAACAGCTAGGGGGTGCAAGTCCCCTGTCCAGCCTGATGGTGGTGAAGGACTAGCGAAACGCAAGGGCGTCGTCGCGAGGCGGGGTCTGAAGGAAGCGCGTAGCAAAGCCACGACCTGACGAACAGAAACCAGATATGAGGCCTACCCGGCCGGACGAGCGAGCCAATGATCGTGAAGTCCACAACCATCAAGGACCGGGGTGGTAGATCTGGCAGGTGTGTGGTGAAGGCGGTTGAGCTTACCTCGGGAGGCCTGCGCGGCGTCCTGGAATCAGGACTGAACGGACCGCAAGGGACGTTGACCACCGTGCAGGAGTCAGCAGCGGGCATAGTAGGGCGGCGACGCCCGAAGGCCCAAACGGAGAGGAGCGGCAAGTAAGCCGGAGAACTCGACATGGGAACGCAGCAGAAAACGCATCGCGTCCTTGATGCCGGAGGTAGGGGTGAAGCCCCGAGGACTGGCGATCGAGGGGCTGAACCTATGGCGGCGAACCCCGAGTCTGAAAGCCCGTCGGCTAGTGACCGACTGATGGAGGAAGTCTGCGAACGGGAGAACCTGAAGCAGGCGTTGAAACGTGTGAGAGCAAACAAAGGCGCACCGGGCGTGGACGGCATGACGGTTCAGGCATTACCGGTGTACCTGCGTGAGCACTGGCCGACGATACGGTCCATGATGCTGGAAGGCACGTACAAGCCACAACCTGTCAGACGGGTCGAGATACCCAAGCCGGATGGAGGTGGCGTGCGCAAGCTCGGCATCCCGTGCGCGCTTGATCGATTCATTCAGCAGGCGGTATTGCAGGTGCTGCAAAAGCGGTGGGACCCGACGTTCTCGGATTCCAGTTATGGTTTCCGTCCGGGACGCTCGGCGCATCAGGCCGTGGCAAAGGCGCAAAGCTACATCCAGTCGGGGTATCGATGGGTTGTAGATTTGGACCTCGAGAAATTCTTCGATCGCGTGAGCCACGATATCCTGATGAGCCGGGTGGCAAAGCGTGTCAGCGACAGGCGAGTCCTGAAGCTGATCCGCTCCTTCCTGACGGCGGGCGTGCTGGAAAACGGGCTGGTTGGCGCAACGGACGAAGGGACGCCCCAGGGCGGCCCGCTGTCACCGTTGTTATCCAATCTGATGCTCGATGATCTTGACCGGGAGCTTGAGCGACGCGGACTGCGCTTCGTGAGGTACGCCGACGACTGTAATGTCTACGTACGCAGCGAACGCGCAGGCCAGCGGGTGATGGCGGGGCTGAAAGCCTTCCTCACCGGCAGGTTGAAGCTGAAGGTCAATGAGTCGAAGAGTGCGGTCGCGCGGCCACACACACGCAAATTCCTTGGGTTCACCTTCTCGGGGCAGGTACAGGCCAAACGGCGCATTGCGTCCACGGCCCAGACCCGTTTCAAGGAGCGGATCCGAGAATTGACCCAACGCACGCGAGGGGTCAGCGTCGACCAGATGATCGGCGCGCTGAACCGTTATCTGACTGGATGGCGCGGCTACTTCGGATTCTGCGAAACGCCGAGTGTCCTTCAGCGTCTGGATGAATGGGTGCGCCGCCGGATCCGCTGCTTCTTCTGGAAGCAGTGGCGACGCGGGAGCACCCGCTTCCGGGAGTTGCTGGCGCGCGGAGTCGATCGGAATCTTGCCGCCCAGACGGCTGGGTCCCCGCACAACGCCTGGCGGCTGAGTAACAGCCCTGCGATGCAACGGGCGCTGACCAATCGGTTTCTGCGATCTCTCGGTCTTCCATCGTTGAATGTCTAGCCGGTCAACCGATCCGAACCGCCGTGTACGGACCCGTACGCACGGTGGTGTGGGAGGGGTCGGGCCGTGAGGCCTGCCCCTATCCCGATTTCTGTCTCAGCGTGGTCCGACGCCCGCCAAAGGGTATCGCCTCGCCGGTCACAGTTAATTTTGCACGGCCATCTCCCGGTGCTTCGCCCTTTACCGGCGCCAGGGGCGCCATTTCTGGAGATAACCATGCAGCAAAATCGCAACAGAGAATGTTTCACCCGATACGATCATGCCCGTGCGGCCGGACCGCGCGCGACGATAGCTGTCGCAGTTTGAAGGGGTGATCCATGAACCTTGAACTGATGGTGAAAGCGTACATCGCGGCAGCACTTTGGAGCACATCGCTGGATGGACTGGAGGCAATGGATAACCGGTATTCAGCCGACGACCTCAGCCCCGAGGCGAAACAGCGTATGAGCGAGGACTGTGAACGCTTCTGGCAGGAGAACGCGGCAGATCTGGCCGTCGTGGGGGAGGCGGGTGCAGGGCACGACTTCTGGCTCACACGAAACCGACATGGCGCCGGTTTCTGGGATCGCCGGCTGGGAGAATTGGGAGAGAGGCTCACGGAAGCCGCGCATGCGGTGGGCGGGTGCGATCTCTACGTCGGCGACGACGGAAAACTGCATTTGCAGGTCGGCTGACTGACGTCGTCGACCATCAATCCACAGGCCACTCTTCGGAGTGGCTTTTTTCTTTTTTGAGGCGGGCGCCGATCAACGACCAGCGCCCCGGCATTATTTAACTCGACCGCTTTGCCTTACCCTTTGCGGCAGCAGTTGCCTCATTTCCTCACTGTACTTTGACCATGAACATTGTCCAGATAGAACTGTTTACGCCCGCGTGGCACGCATGGCGTTCGGGACACGATTTGCTGGATGGGCCACGTATCACGGAGACCGCCGCGGTGATCATCGCGGGTCATTCGCGCGGGACCAACATTCAGCGGCTGTGGCAGGAGTTAACGGGGCGAATCACGCCACGCCAGCCGGCAGACGACAATGCGATCCAGGCACGTGTCGGCCGCCAGGAACAGCTACGAGAGCGCTTTGGTGCGGCACGTGGTCTGGTCGTGCGGCCCGCGTGCATCGTGTCGACGGAACACCGCTGGGCGGGTGCCACGCTCGACGGGCTCACCGATGCGATGGACAGCCTCTGCGTACTCACGTCGCTCGATGAGGGCGAGCATCAGCTGGTGCGGGAAGGCCGCGTTCCGGATCGTTTTGCGACACGCATTCAGTGGCAGTTGCTGTGTGCCGACCGGCAGGTGCAGAGAGCCTTCTTCTTCGCCTGTCGTACCGAGGGTCGGGCGATGGTTGAAGAAGTCATGTTGGAGATCAGTCCGGATGAGGAGGTGCAACACGATCTCCTCGAGCGCGCGCGGCGCTTTCGGGAAGCCGTCGTCGACAATGTGCCGCCGGCAGGCAGCCGTTTCGAGCAGGCGGCGCACCAGTGGCTGCTTGCACATCGCCAGCTCGAGCGCGCGACCGAAGCCCTTGAGGGGGCAAGGGCCCGTCTTGCGGCGCTGTATCCGGCCGGAGTCGACCCGATAACGGCCGGTGGCGTCACGGTGTACCGGGCAAATCGCACCACTGGCCCGGGCGCTTACGCCCAGGATCTGCAGTCGCTCGTCGTGAAGCGCAGTAGCGACGCGTTGGCGGTACTCGCGCAACTTGATGCGCAGGGCGTGCCGCTGGCGGATCTGCCAGTACCGGCGCCAGAGCCCGAAAATTCCGCCACCTCGCTGCAACTGGGGTGGTGAACCGTATGCTGACGCAACTTCACGAAATATTCCCAGGTCGCGACAGTCGGCGGCGTCTGATTTCGTCGACCATCGGGAGACCGCTGTGAGCTACTCCGACACTGGCGCTACGTCGCAACCTGCGGAGTTGGCAGATGCGGCCGCAAACGCCATCGGGTCGTCCCATGGCTTTGCCGATGAACTCTTTGGTTTCGAAGTGCCGCCGAAGACGCGCGAATTTGCGCGCTTTCCGCTTCGCGTCGGCGGACCGGATACCCCGCCCATCAATCCCAATTTCCTGTTTCGCAAGGAACACGTGAAGATCGGGCAGGCATGGATCAGCGGGTTGTTCGATAACCTGATGCTGACTGGCCCAACCGGGGCAGGCAAAACCAGCTTCATCGAGCAGTTCGCCGCGCGGCTGGGTTGGGGTGTCATCCGCGTGGCATGTTCGAAGTCGCTGGAGCTGCAGGAGATCGTCGGGAGGGTGTCGATCAATCCCGATGGCAGTACGGGTTGGGTTGATGGGCCAGCAATCCGCGCGATGAAGGAAGGGGCGATCCTGCTGCTCGACGAGATCAATTTTCTCGACCCTGGTCAGGTTGGCGGCATGAACACGATACTCGATGGTGGCTCGTTCCTCATCCCCGAGACAGGCGAGCGTGTGTTGCCCCATTCGGACTTTCGGGTAGCGGCAACTGGCAACGCGCTCGACGGCGAAAATGCAAGTAGTTACCGTGGCATCCAGCGGATGAATGATGCACTGCTTGACCGCTTCCGGGGTGGCATTGAGGTCGGGTATCTGTCGAAGGAGGAGGAGACGTGCATCCTCGTTGCCGAGGCACCCAGACTACATCCGTCGGTGGTCAAGCTCATGGTGGAGCTGGCAGAAACGCTGCGCAAATCCTATGAATCGGGCGACCTGTCTGCGGTGCTTTCGACGCGGATCGTTGTGGCGTGGGGCACGTTGCTGCAGAGCTTCTCTACGGTGCTCGACGGCCAGCGGGAGAATCTGCTGGCCACCCTCAAGTCTTCCTTTCTCTTTCGCGTTGGCCGCGCGGACCGGGCTGCGATCGAGGGCGTTGTGGAGGGCGTCCTGAAGCGGACGAGCTGACAGTCTACCCAGCTTAACGCCACTACCCGTTCATCTCGAATGCGCGGGTTTTTTTTCGTCTGGCATGTCTTGCGCAATGAAATCCAACGCGGAGCTGAAAGCATCCGCAGGACGGTTTCAACTCAACTAACGTAGGAGGTAGCCATGGCAGTTAGCAACGACATCGCGGAACTGGTGCAACGGTCGCGAGAGTGGATGCTTGGACGCATCCAGCGCGCTCATCCGTGGTCCGGTCTCGGTGGTTTGCCTGTACGCGTATCAGACGGAAAACCCTACGAGGGCACCAATATCCCGCTCCTGTGGATGCAGCAGGAAGCGCTGCGCTCCGAGTCCAACGTCTGGGGCACGTATCAGATGTTTGTGCGCCACGGTGAGCCTGTGACCGCGAAACAGCAGGAATGCACTGCAATTCGTTTTCTTCCCTTCGGCAGGATGAGCGTGGCCGAACGGGAAGTAGCGGGGCAGATGAGGGAGGTGGATGTCCACGCTCGGAATGCCGGTGTGACTCTGCCGGTGAGCTTGTACAACCTCGCCCAGACGAGTGCGCGTGAACCGGCCTGTATCCCGGTGATGTTTCCCGGCGCAGGCCGTCCTGATGACATCCCAAGGCTTGTGACGGACGTATTGCTGCAGCACGAAAGTGATGGTGTATCGGTCTTGCCGGGTGAAAGAGCGTTTATCGGCCGGTTTACGCATGATGTCGTGCGGATGCTGCTTGGATTGGATCCTGCGTCGATCGAGGGCGTTTATCCGGCAGAGGCGGTTGAGTCGCTGGCAGCGCCGGCGACCGATCTGAAGAAGCTGTGCGGTATATGCGCGTCGGTGATCAGAAACTGGGGCAGGTTGTCGCAACCGACTGGCCATTCGGCGATGCCGGACAGCGTTCCCGTGACCGGTGACGCGCGTGCTGCAGAGGAGGCGTTCGACAGAATCCTCGGAATCGTGACACATCAAGGTGTGGTGCAACGACGTGCCGCAGCGATGAGTGCCTAGCGCCAGTTTTCAGCTTGCTTCTGAACACAGGAAATCAGTCGCGTAGCGCCTTAACCCCAACCTACACGCCCCGCATGCCTTTTGGCCTGCGGGGCGTTTTCTTTTCGTCGTGCACAACGAGGTTATGCCTTCTTCAGGTCTCCCCTTGAAGAGGATGAGCGCCGTTTTGCAGATTCCAGTGAGCCTTGCTCCCGAGGCCCTTGCTATCGAGCAACTAGCGATTAGAATGGAATCGTGATTTCGAAACGACAAAGCGAAGACGGGGTGAAAAATGGGTGCGTTTCTTCTTATTCTGGCAATTGCATACATCGTCTACCGGCTGATGACGCGTAAAGGTCAAGAGCTGCCTGTCGAATTGTCGTCGGGTGGCGAGGACGACGATCTCGAGACCGAGGCGAGTCGACACAGCGAGTTCGTCGCTCCAGGCTTCATTTCAAAAAGCGGCAATCTCAACACCAGCGATGATTACCGTTTGATGTGAAACGTACTTGGCGCAAAGTCTGGCGCCTTCTCATAGAAGCGGACTTGACGAAAAAAACCACCCTCGGGTGGTTTTTGCTTTCTGCGGGCTTCGTCAAGGCATGGGCAATGCGCCCTCGCTATTTCGTGAATCAGCTTTTGCGCGGCGGATGGAGTGGTCGATCATAAAGATTCGACGCATCACGCGTGGCATGACCTGCGGGTGACTGAGGAGGCGGCGGAAGGCCGTCCCCGGGAGACTGCACAGGTCCGGGATCGAGCAGCGTGACGTCGCTCCTGGGATCATAGTGCTCTGTGTCGTGCGTGCGCTTGTCGAGACCTGCTCGGTCCTGATTCTGTCCGTGCTCAATTCGTCCAGCTTCGGCAAGAGCCCGTTCGCGAGCGCCTGCGGGCAGATTTAGGCGGTTCGCAGCGCCATCGACGTTCTGCGTTAGCGACGGGACTGTTCCCGGCGAGGTTGCACCGCCGCTGCCGCCGAAGCCGCCACCGAAGCCACTGCCGCCCCCCATCCAACCCGATCCACCACCGCTATGCAATGCACTCGGCGCTCCGAGCGGACCGCTCGCCGGGTTGAGCGGCGACGCATCGAGGCGGCTTGCGCCACTTGCCACGCTGGCCAGCGCAGCGTTTGTCGGGGAGGTCTCGGTCTGGCTAATGAACCGGTCGAGACTGGATTTCTCGAGAATGCTTTCCGCGAGACCGCTTCTTCCGGCCTGACTCGCGAGGGCCGCAACACCGGCCTGTGCGGCGGTATGCACCCCGCCATCATTGCTGAGAACTCCGCGCGAGAGCATCGCCGAAAGATTATTGGCTTTCGAGAAATCAGCTCCAGCGAGGGTTTGGTTCGTAATCTCCTGCGCCTTGTTGACGATGCTCTCGGCGTTGTCAGCGATCTGCCCGCTGCGAGCCAGACCCTGCGCCGTTTGTACAGCGTCGCTGTACACCGCACTGCGGACGGCATCACCGATGCGCGCCGGGTCGCTGGTCTGGTACGCCATGGTGGCGAGATCGGCCACGTTGACCGAAGTCTTGGCACCAGACTGCATCGCACTCTGGGCGTCATGTGCGAATTGCTGGTTACGTTGAAGCACTTCCTTTTCGGCGTGCTGCGCCTGCGCAAGCGCAGCGCGCGTGTGGCTGATCTGATTGTCGAGGGAGTCACTGTTGGTGACGCGAACACCGTCGGTGTTCGTGTATCGGTCGTCGTTCGATACCTTGTTCTGATTAGCTTGCCCTGTCGTATCGGTCCCAGTCTGGGCTTTGGTAGTACTTTGGCCCGAGCTTGCCTGCAAGTTACCGCCTATCTTTGTTCCGGGTATGCTTCCTCCGATGCTTCCGGTGGCCCGATTGCCGTGATCCGTTTGTTCCTGTTGGGCGGTGACGAGTTTTTTGTCCTGAGTGGTCGTATTGTCTTGCCCCGCCGCGGTGGCGTGCGTATGGTCTCCACCGGCCGTGACGTCTAGTCCCGTGGAGTGTCGTTGCGAGGTAAGTTGCTGCAACTGGTCGGTGAGAGACTGCACCCTCTGGTGCGCAGTCTCTGCCGACAATTGCGCGCTCTGCCCTGCCCGGAAGGTGTTGCTTAGCCCCTGACCAAACTCGATCGTGGCGGCGGTAGCCACGTCGCCGCGGACAATTGCACCGGAATTGGCGGTCGCACCGTGAGCGAAGGCCGAGGTCATCGCCTGTACGCCCGCACCGTTCTGGTTAGCGAACTCCAACCCTTGGGACGTAACTTGCTGCCGGGCAGCGTCTGCGTTGGCGAGGTTGTACGCATTACCGTCGTTGCGGTCGGTATCCATGTAGTCGCGACCGGTGCCTGTCGCGCGGCCCGCCAGGGACGTCAGGGTGTATACCGACCCGGTCAGGAGGGAGAGCGTGATGATTGGAGTCGCCCCAATCATGGTTGATCCGGCATAAATGGTGCTGCTCACCTGAGTGTAGAAGTTGTCGATACTGGCAGGCGACATGGTCGGACTCGATGCAAACGCAAGCAGGCGTGACCAGAACGACGTCTGCACGTAATAGGAAAGCACAGTAGCAACCGGGAGCCATCCCTGGCTCCAGATGCCCATCAGGAACCACGCCGCGTAGATCTTGAAGCCGCCGACACCCATTGTTATGGCGACGATGACGACGATCGGCGTGAGCGCTACAAACAGGAACGAAAAGGCGTTCATGGCATTGGTCATGAACGACTCGAAGAGCGATGCCTCGCCTGCCGTGTCGATCATCGCCTTGTTGCGGGCATTACCCATGAGTGTCGTAAAGGTGTATGCCGCCTGGCTCTGATCGAGCGAGGCCTGCTGCGCGGCCCGGAAGATGGGGCTGAAGACCAGATTCATCATCGTGGCGTCACGCTGTTGGCCATTGCCGGTCATCGTGGCGTTCGCACTCTGTGCCGTAGTGGCAATATTCTGGCTCAGCGTATTAAGCATCGTGTTGGCCGCGGCGACCGTCGATGGGCCATCCGGTTCTGCGGATGACGATCTGGCGAGCACGTCGCTCGTGAATGAATCGCTGTCGATGTAGGTGGCCATAGCCTGGTAGATCTGCGGTCCGGCCTGACTGCATGGCACAGCCGTGGACGTGATGGTCTGGTTCCCCGACGAATCGGTGGTGACCTGGTAGAACTGGGTCGTGCCCTGAAGCTGGCCGTTCGGTGTGCCGCCTGGGCTGTTGTTGAGCACGTCGCTGATGCCGGTGTTCGACTGCATCGACTGACTCGCGAGGGTCTGGACGGGGCAATACTTCATGTACGCGACGAGGTTGTTGCAAATAGTTGTGTTGCTTTGCGAGCAGTCGTAGACCTCCTGCAACTTGAGCAGCATTTTGAGTGGGGAGAGCAGGCCTGCGGTGCCCTGTACGCTGACGCCACCATCGCCGGGTTCGGTAAACCACTGCAGATAAACGTCGGATACGGCTTTCGTCATCTGGCTTGCGATGCCGGCGGGGTAGGCCACGCCGATCGGCACGTGGTTCACCACGATGGTCTGCGGCGTGACGGTGGTGCCGTTGTCGCTGAAAAACGGCTTGACGGTGATCGTCGTCTGGCTGCTGAACATCGCCATCGTCACGACTGTACTGACAAACCATGGGCCGAGCATGAACTGCTGGCGTGTCGCGGAGCTGAAGAGCGCAACGATGAGTCCGGCAAGACTACCCGCGAGCAAGCCGCCAGTCATCACGGCCGAGCTGCTATTGCCGTTACCAAAGAAGGCTGCCAGTCCCTGAAAGGCATTGGCCACCTGCTGTGGATCTCCTGCGACCCAGAAGACAGGGAATGTCGAGCTCGCGTTCTGCGCGAAAGCGGTGCCGCAGTTCAAGAGGGCCACGAAGCCTGCCAGCGTGGCGAAAGCGGTTGATTTCCTGCGCATACGGACTCTCCTTGCCCAATTTCCCAGAGGCGAATGTAGTGGGAAAGTGCCGTATCAGATAATTCCTGCGGAGATTTCGCGCGATATGCACAGGAGGTATCGATCGGCATCCGTATCAGTAGCAGGGTGTGGGTCGTCCTCTGCGCCGGTCTGGAGCACGAACCTCCGAAGCGGCAGCTGAAATCGTTCGCACTTGTCCGGGTGTTCGTGTCCTGGGCGCGCCAGCTCAATCGTCATCGAAGCGACTGAGAATGCCTGGCGGTTTGCCTGCTGGAGCCGCAGCTGGCTCCTCGATCGGAGGCGTAGGAGGCTCTTGCACGCCAGTCAGGTCTGGTCCCGCCGGCGCGCCGGCAAAACCCCGGTGAGAGCTCGCCGCTGGCACTGGTACTGGCGCAGGCGGAGTGGCTGATTGCGTCTCGACAGCCTGCGCCGCGACCCGCGTCTGGATTTTGTCGGTGCGCGCAGTGGCGGGCCGAGGAGTGCTGTCACTCGTTTTGGCCGCCGCGATCGTGTCATCCAGAAGATTGCTCATACCCAGCATGGCGACCTCCTTCTGGTAGTTCGGGTCACCAGCACGGTGGCCCGTCTGTTGGATGTGGGCGCGAACGATATCGCGTAGCACGGCGCCGACGTCCCCATCCTTGATCGTATGAAGGAATGTGTGGACATCCGGGTATGACTTGAAATGCACGCGCAGGCCGATGAGGAGCGTTGTTTGCCATTTTGGCCGTGGCTTGGTCATGGAGGTGAGGCCTCTGATTAGGGGTTGAACCTCGACAGGCCGTACCTGCAGAAGCCTTCTGCAACCGAGAAGCGCGGCGCGGGTGACATGAGGGCATGAGGAAATACCTCGAGCAGGCCATCGAAAAGAACCGGTGCACCACCTCCGGCGACGATCACCCCGTTGAGCGAGGAGGCCGCTTCGCCGAAGCGCCGCTGGGCCTCGTCACGCACGATATAGAGCAACTGCGCGCTCGCTTCCTCGAGTTCCGCGCTGAGGTTGACTTTCTTGCCGTAGACGGTCAGTTCCCCTTCACGGATCGCGCGATCCACTGATCCGAGATCGAACGGAAGGTTTTTGCTTTGGAGGATCGCCGTCATGCGCTCGTAGACAGCAGCGAAACCGACGCAGGACCCCGACGCCGACTCGATGAAATCGGCGCCGTCGGTCAGAATGAAGTCGCTCGTCTGTTGACCGATCTCGATGACACCCCAGCGCTCACGGTCGAAATCGTGCGCTGCACTGATACTGCCATCGGCCAGGAAAATCATTTCCTGCAAGGGGCCGTTCGGCTGCGACTGGGCTCGGACGTTGACGGTTTGCCCCACTCGCAACAGTGGCTCAACGAGCTGCGTGACGCGCATTTTCAATTCGCGGCGCTGGGTTTCATACCACGCTTGCGGGAGTCCGACGATCAATTCGTAATGGTTCGGCGCGTAGCCGGTCACGGTCTCAACAGCCTCCACGGTACGCCTGAAGGCGCCGATCACAAGGACATCGTGAGTGTCCGTGAAGATCCAGTCCTTTTCCTGGCCCGAGTACGACTGTGCACGACCCTGCTTGACGGCGGTTTCGCCGTAGAAAAAATCTCGCCCGTTCAACGTAACGGTCTCACGTGCGGCGCGTCGACGCGTACCTTCATCCGAGAGTGTGATGGCCGGACAAACGACTGTGGGGAAAAAATCCTGCTGATGCTGACGCGGCTCAAGCGTGCTTGCCCACACGAGCTTGGGGGCCGAGTGGCCGATGTCCATGCCGACGGATACCTTCATGTTGTTCTGATCCCGTGAGTTTGTAGGAGTGGAGTACCACCGTTGCGCGTAAATAATCTACCACAGGTTTAAAATACCAAAACATGATTTTGTTGTGTGACATATTGGAATGTGAGGTCATGCACTTCGATGGTTGTTGTGTGTAACAGCAGATTTCGATACCGATAATGTGTTGTGTCACACACTTTGGATCATCCCGTCTGGCGCGGAGAAAGCGAAGAAGCGAGTCGCGGGTTGCGTCTGAGGTCGGCGCGCGACGGGTTCGAACCGGGGGTGGCAGGCGCCATTCGCCCGTGGCCGCAGGTGGCCACGCAACGGGTTTTGTAGCCACTCTGGAAGGGGGCGGCGAAGATAACTGTCGGTCCGGAAGCCGAAAGCGCCTTAAACATAATAACTGGACGGTTGTTGCCTTTTTCTGCTTGCGCTGCGCGCCACGCACAGGGCGAGGATGTTGCCGGTTTGCCACCAGGATAGGCTGAGGCTGGACCTGTTTCCGGCTATGAGCGCGCCACACGCAACTGTTTGTGGGCAAAGCGAGGATTGCCCGCTTTCTCCCGGTGATGGGGGCCGCACGACTCTTTGCGACGGAAAGGCGGGGATAGCCTGTTGCCAGCCAGCCAGCCAGCCAGCCAGCCAGCCAGCCAGCCAGCCGCCGTCGGGTGCCAACCGACGAGCGGGCCGGAGGCTATCGGCTCGATCCAGGTGGATGCCAGAGGGGACCATGGTCCTGTTCGATCCCGCTGCCGTACCGAAAGGGTAGACGCCTCCGCTGCGCGACCTCGATAAGCTCCGCCCTGAACAGGGCGTGCCCGCACAGGGGGAGTGCTTGGCAGTTTGCGCTGCACGCATCGGGACTGGAGCGAGGGGAGCGTCGGGATTCTTAAAAAATGCGGATGTTGCGTCGGCGGACTGGAGGGCAAAGCAGGAGGCTCCTGGGAAGGAGGCTCCTCGCTCGGCGCGCGCCCGGGCGCTGGTTGCTGGACTCGGGCGGGGAGGGATATCCGGATTCTTAAAAAATGCGGATGTGTGTCGATACCTTGCGAGACGCGTCGCGCCTCGCGGTTGGGTCGCGGTGATAGCGGGGAGTCAGGCGTCACCACCAGGCTGCCTGTCATCGGCGCGGGCGTAGTCGCGTTCGATAAAACTGGCGTTGAGCTCGTTAAGCGAGCTTTCCATGCGCCTCAGCATGTTGTGAGTCGATCCGCAGATCTGGGTGGCGGCGGCCGCGAGCCGAACATAGCAGGCCTCAACCTTGGCGCGCTGCGCCATCAGTTCCTGAAGCATCCGCAGGAGCTGTTTGGTGGCTTCGTCATTTGCGCCCTTGCGCCGTAGCCGTACGTAACGCTCGCTGCGAGGAATGATCCGATATCGGGTGGCCGGCTGTCCCTTTCTTCCGTGCCAGAGCACAACGGCAGGGACACGGTCACGAGTGGGCTTGTCCTGATCGAAGCGCTGGAGGCAGAGAAACCGCACACTTATCTTGCCCGCGCGCACGCCCTGTGTGCGATGGAGCATCTGGTTCGTTTCGGAAATCTGCTCGTCGATCTGGACAAGCGATTCAGCGAGCCGGTCGACACTTTGCTGAAAACGCGCTCGCCAGTTGTCTGGGCGGTCGGGCTTTTCCGCGTCGACCGACAGAGCGCGGTCAATGCGTGCTTGCCGATCGTGATCATGTTGACGGACAGGGCCGGCATCTGTGCTTGCCGCAAAGGGATGCCGGTCAGGGGTATCGGGTGGCGTAGTCATGCGGCGATGCTATCCGATAGCCGGTTGGTTAAAGAACCGAAGGTCGAGCTGGTGATAAAAAATAAAATCGGCGAATGATAGAAAACATCATGTCAAGATTGACAAAACAAAAAACGGATACATAATTCGGCGACGTGTACTTAAAAAATGAGTGTTTATCGTGGCCCGTAAACCAGTTATTTCGGAGTACCTGTACCAGGTAGTTGAACGACTGTGTGCCGAGTTGCCTTCGGATGCCCGCTGGGTGACGCTCGACCAGGTGTGCGGGCATCCCGATGTCGTCGCGGCGGGGTACCAGACGAAGCAGGTATGGTGTGGCCTGCGATTGCTCAAACAGCACGGACGCCTTGAAGAGCTGCGCGACGATCAGAAGGGCGATGCGCGCGGTTACCGTGTGACACAACCACCCCAGATTTGTCACATCGTGGCTAAGGGGCTGCCGCCTCTACCGAAATCACTCGGTATCTCGCCAGAAGCGGCACGCTACTGCCAGTACTCTCATCTGATCTGCGGAAAATTCCAGCAATGAAGCAAGCGCGCAGGATGTGCCTCCTGTTGTGGGGCGCGGCGTCCCTTTCTCTTTCATTTGTGATGGCTCAGGCGAAGGAAGATCCTTTCGCTGCCGTGCGCGCGGCGCTTGCCGCGAACGGCATCGCCGCGCAGTCGGTGCAACCCGCACCTGTGAAAGGCCTCTACGAGGTGGTGACCGGTGGACACGACCTCATGTACGTGAGCGCCGACGGAAAATATCTTGTCGCAGGCGAAATCATTGATGCATCCACGCGCGAGAGGTTGACGCAGGAGCGCATCACCACGCTGCAGCGCGTGGACTTCGCCAAGGATCTTCCTCACAACCTGACGCTGAAGGTCGGGGACGTGCATGCAAAGAGGCACATCCTGGTCGTGGTCGATCCGAACTGTCCGTATTGCCGGGAGCTGCAAGCCCGGCTGGCCGGGAGGAAAGACCTGTTCGAGGAGATCCTCGTGACCGGCTTGCTGGGCCCCCGCTCGCGCGAGGACGCGAAGACCATCCTTTGTGCATCCGACCCGGTTGCTGCGCTCGAAGCCAGGGCGAAGGGCAATCCTCTGACGCCGACGCAGTGCGCGGAAGGGGACGAGAGGCTTGGCCGCATCGAGGCCTGGATGCAGGACCATCCTGTGCAGGTGACCCCGGAGATCTTCTTCGTCGACGGCAGCATGGCGAAAGGCGACCTGTCAGATGCCGAGCTCGAGCAGCGGCTTTCGAAAGCAAACTGAGACACAGAGCGCTCAGCGCTGGCATGCCGGGCTGGTTGCGATCCTCATTCACACGTTGCGCCACCGAGCGCGGAACCAGGCTGGGCACGGCGATGGACAGGAAGACTGCAGTTGCAGAGATCCGCAAGTGCCTGAATCTGGCGCGCTCGGCCGAGCCGCATGAGGCTGCGGTCGCTTTGCGGGAGGCGCAGAAGCTCATGGCCGGGTTTGAGATCGGCGAGTGCGAACTTCCGGGTGCTGGTGTCGATGAAGCGTGGGTGAAAAGCTCGACAAGTGCGCGCCCGGCCCGTTTCGAGGTCCGGCTGGCAAGCATGGTAGCTGGGGCATTCGGCTGCGAAATCGTCTTCACCAGGCGGTTAAATGCTTCAGGCACAAAAATTTTCGGAGGCTATGCCTTCATTGGTGTGGCACCGGCCGAGCAGGTTGCCTCCTACGCATTCACGGTGTTCGCCCGCCAACTACGCGCGGCGCGCGCGCAGTATGTTGCCGCAACACTGCGGCGATGTTTGCCGCGTAACCGGACAGCGCGCGCTGACCTATTCTGCGAGGGCTGGGTCGCCGCCGCTTGTCTACTCGTTCAACCGGCCGGCGTGAGCGAGCTTTGCGTGATACGGCTTGAGGAATACATGCGCGCGCACTACGCGGACACGAGCAGCATGACGCCGCGAGGACGGGCTGAGGCGGTGACCGTGCAGCGAGCGCCGCGCATCAGTGATGCGGTCCCCGGCAACTGGCTTCTCCCGTTTGCGCCAGCCGAAGGTCCGTCCTCATACGAGGCGGATCTGACGAACGGGCATCCTGAAAAGGCTCACCTTCGCCAGCGTGATCAGGCCTCCAGTCCGCGCACATGTGCAGTTGAACAGCAGTTATCCGGGGAGCAGCAATCGATGAGTCAGGAGACCGGGCATGCAACAGTTCATTGAGCTAACAAGGACGGATGTCTCCGTTTATGTCAGGTCTCTCGCGGACTTCGTTGCTGCACAAATTGCTTTCGAGCGTGCCGATGGGGATGTGCGGGAGCGACGCCTTGCCGCGCTGCGCGACGCAGCGGCACGCGTGCGCATCGATTGCACGACGGATGAAACGATTGCCGCGGTCGAAGCCGGCGTGCGGGCCCGGACTCGAAACAGCATGATCTACGAACAGTTTGCAGCCGATCTGCTGGATGAGCTGTTTCGCACTGCTCGCACGATGACCCCTCTGGTTGCCGACGCGCTCAGGGTGTGTGCGGTTGAGGACGAACTCGTCGAGGCTGCCCGCGACGTCTACGAAGCCGTGCGGGAAGCACGCGAAGCGCTATATGGGGAAGCCGGGAGCGACGCAAGTGCGCCGTCACGCGAGGACATCGACTATCCATAGGGCGACGCCAATGAGTAACTACAAAAGCGCCATCATCGTACGGCCCGGTGGACGTTCGAACGGCACGACCGAAACTCCCGCCGCGATTCAGGTGTGCGTCACGAGCAACGGTGGTGGAAGCACTCTGCAGCGCGCAGAGGACATGGATGACGCGCTCGCGCTGGCGGCTCAGGCCAGCGTCACGGAACACCACATGGTGTGCGTCGAAGTGGACGCACAACGTGTTCTCCGCTGGGACCCATCAGGGAGATCCGCAGGGCAAAGGGGCACGTTGGTTCCCGGTAACTCTGTCGGCAGATTGGAGCAGGTGCCCTGAATTCAGGCCCATCCTCGTCGAAGGGCGACCCTCGGCAGGGGATCCTGGCGAGGCACATCCACCTTCAGGGCGCGCGAATGCGCATCCCGCACCTTCCAGCAGTTCGGCCGCGCAACGCGCGGAGTCTGCACCGAATGTATCAGGAGAAACCGTGATGAGGGAAACCCTCCTGCCAGTCGACCTACTCGGCAAGCTTACCGACGATGCTGTCGTCGATCCGACTTCTGCCGTGCATTCCGACCTCGACTGCTGGACGGCGCAGCGGGTCGATCTCGGCCACCTCAATGGGCTTCGCGACCAATGGTGGCCATGCCACATCGTCGTTTGCCACGCAATACGCATGTGCAGGTCAACGTCCGACAGCTTGTGCGTGCCCATGCCGGCCCGACACGATTCTCTGTTCACGCCACCTTGGCCCCCCGTGTTCAGGATGCCCCTCAGGATGGACCTGGTCGTTAACCCCGCGCGAAGCGCGTTCCCCAAGGCGCGGAGCGCCTTCCTATGCGCGACGCGCACTCCTACGGCGAGAGAGTCCGACCTTGACGTGAAACAGCCGGGTGGCCGGACGCGAAACCTCGCGGCCGGCCACCCGGCTGCAAGCCGGAACGGCGCAGCGTCAAGGGCGGGCTCGACCGCCCACCACGCCGCGCAGCGGCTTCCCGGGCGGTGCGTTAGCACCGCCTTCCATCCCATCCGAGCCGAAGGCGCTGGATGGGGGTTTCTGGGGTTGCCGTTTACCGCGAAGGTCCACGGCTTACCTCCGCATAGCTTTCACACCGTACACGGATCGGCACATATTTTCCTGTCCCACATATCAGTCGCTTAGCCACCGGCCCACGTCGGCCACTACCCTTCTACGAGGACATGAAATGATCACGCTCCACACAGACACAGACCTCTCTTTCGCTCAAAAACTCGAAAACATCCTGACGCTCTTTGAGCTCAAACTCACTGAGACCCGACAAGCCGTCGCATCGCATCAGTCAGCGAACTCGGAAGCTCGTGTTCTTGCCGCCATCGACAGCATCACTCGACTCGAATGCCTGAACTGGGTGCTCGAGATGCTTCCTGCACTCAAGAATGTCCACCAGCTCGATCCACAGGCCTTACTGATCGACGTTAAGACGGCCCAAATCCTGTTCGCCCGGCAACTCGCCGACCTCAACACCGCTCTTCAGAAAAGCGACCTGTCACTTGCACAGTTTCCTCGCATTGGTGATGAGGCTCGCGTGGAACTCGCAACCCGCACGTCTGTATTGACGTGGGTCTTGTATGTGACGGTGGATCTTACCGACAACGGAGAATAGTCATGGGTATGTACTTCGACGCCGAAGCTGGCGACAAACTCATCGACGGAACGGATAGCTGTCATGCAGTTCTGCACGTCGGCAGCGACCACATCGAAATCTGGTGTGAAGACTACGAACGTCACTATGGCAACGTACCCGCCGATTTCACGGCGCCGCAAATCAACGTTGTCATGCGGTTCTACCGTGCGGGTGAGAAGCACGGCGATCAGCTCGGCAGACTGGCGCAACAAGCCGTCCTGCGCCATGCGCTCGGCGTTCAATAGCGAATCGATTTCTCTGGAAGAGGCACCATGATCATCGTCATCGTTACCACTGAAGAAGATCCCAAAACCGGAAAGTCCCAACAGGTCGTATCGCATGGGGTCGACACCGACACGGGTAAAAACATCATTCTGCCCTGCGACAGCCCCGCAAGTGTCGGCGCAGAATGGGATTCACAAATCGGCGAATACGTACTTCGCTAACTCACCGACAGGCCTTCGCATTCACACGTGCGAGGCCTGTTTTTTCACAATATTTTTTGGCTCGCCCATATCTCCGCGCTACGACCACCTCAATTACCGGAGAACCCATGTTCAGACTGGCACTTTCCCCCGAAACACGAGCTGCACTCGATGAGCACCGCCGCACCATCGACCGCCTTTACGCGTTGACGGATCGCTGGCTCGCCGCAGAGCTACTGCGCCTCTCGAGGCAAGTCCGCCAGGCGAATCCTCAACTTCAACCCACTGACGTCACCTACGAAGCCCGCTTTCTCTGGCACCTGGTACCGGAAATTGCCCGGCGACTCGGCGCGAACTCCTTTCTCTCAAATGAACGCACCGACGCCGCCATTGTGATGTACACACCTGTCCGCCTACGCGAGCACGCTGGATACGCTCTGGGAAACATGTCACAACAGTTTCTCGGTCGATCAGCGGCGGTCATCACGTTGCTCAACGAGCCCTGTAATGGTAACCCTGTCGCATTCGCCCTTGATCGTATCTCGCCACCCATACCCGGGACAAACGATCCGATCGCGGAGAGCATCATCGAAATCGCCGATCGCCGGGGCGTCCAGTCCACCGGTCACTGGACACCAGCGATGAATCAGTACCACCGTCGAGCTTCTTCAGCATTCTAAGCTCGCGCGAAGCAACGACTCGCGCCAACTCACCCCCCTCGCTCTGCAGCCGCAGTCGAGGGGTTTTCTTTTCTGCTCGTCTGCCTCACCACTTCTTTTTGGCGATGCTTTTCCTGGGCTCGGTCTATTGCGCTGGAGCAGCGCGTTCATTACAGGAGATTCAACATGACGTCAGCGGTACGCGTAGAAGTCAATGAAGCAAACCTCGTCAAGAACCTGAAGTTTGCGTTTTCCAATTTCTCGACGTTCCTCGGGGAACTCATTCAGAACAGCCGGCGCGCCGGCGCGACCAGAGTCGAATTTTCGCTGGAAGGTAAAGATCTGACGGTGGTGGACGACGGTCACGGCATCGAGAACTTCCAGAATCTGTTCACGATCGCCGAAAGCGGATGGGATCACCAGACGCAGTCGCTCGAGAATCCTTTTGGCATGGGGTTCACCAGCGCGCTGTTTGCCTGTGAGCGTCTGACGGTGGAATCGCGTGGTCAACGGCTTGAAGCAACCACCCGGGCACTCCTCGACATGCTGGACGCACCAGTTGTGACCGGTGGAATTACGACTGGCACACGGCTGACGCTCAGCAAACTGTCGTTTGACGAAATGCGAGTGGAGGGGGCTCTGCAGTCCATTGCCCGCGGCTACCCCATTCCGATCATCTTCAACGGTGTAGCCCTCGCGCGGCCGGAAGCTCTCGATTCCACAACGTTCGAGCAGACACCGATCGGCGCTGTGTGGATCAAGGATCTTTCCCACGTATCTCTGGGTTCGTCCGACGTTCGTGTGTTTCTACAAGGTATCCTGGTCGCTGGCTCATCGCATTGTCGAGCTCCGCAGGTCGTAGTTCACCTGGATAGTGCGAAATTCATGGCCAAGCTGCCGGATCGAAACTGTCTGATCGACGCGGAGGAAAAGTTGGCCGAGATCAATCAGCACATCGGCCACCTTATCCATCGCAGACTGGCCGACCATCAGAAAGCAATGGCTGCGCTGGATTTCGCAAACACGTACTGGAAGGTCGCATGCAAGTATGCTCCGGACGTGCTACGCGATCACCCGGTCGTTCCCGCAGACATTTTGTCGGAGATCGAGGAGCTGCTGTGTTATTCGGACAGGCATGCCCCCTGCGTCTACATGTCAGCGCGGGACGCGAAACCGCTGTTCCGGGAAGCATTCGAACGAGGTGAGCGCAAGGTCGTGATTGGGAGCTGCTATGTCGATCTCGATTCCGACCCGTTATGTGCACTGAAACTGGCCTATGTGAAGTCTAACGGGGCAGCAGTTGTTTCATCGAGCCTCCCCGCGGGACACTGGTTGCTGAATGCACCACAGCTCGACGATTTCGATGTTCTGCACGAGGTCGTGAACCCCGGCGGCATTGCGGGATCCGATAGCTTTTCGTGGGAATTCGATCTGCAGATCTGCGATGCTATCCGGATCAATGGTATCTGGGGAGAGGTGGTCATCGACGAGGAAGAGATCGCCGTTGGCGCCGACGGCGAAGTGCTGCACGTCACCGTCTACAGCCCCAACGCAGTCGGTCAACCGGGCGCTGGCGTCAGGCAGTTCGAGGACTTCTATTGTGATGATCGATTTGATGAGAGCTGGCATGACGAGTGTCTCGACAAGTATCGACGCTGGATCAAGCAAGCCCGTCATTGCACGCCGACAGATCTGTTGAACGATTTGCTTTCGGATATCTACGTGGATACGTCGTCAGCATTGGGTACCCGCTATCTCCTTGAAGTGTCGGAGCACGGCAGGCTGAACGTGATGGAAAAGCTGGAAACTGTCCCTGCGTAATTCCCAACCCAACGCCCGGCTCTCCTCGGAGAGTGCGGGCTTTTTTTTCGGGTGCGAACTTACCGGGCCGCCACAGGGTGGCCGATTCACGCTCGAAATCCCCTCCCCTCAGACGCCTATTTTTTGGCGAGCCATCTCGCGCGCTCGGTTCATCGCGCACTGGTAGCGCGTTCTCATCCGCCCCGATTCAAGGGCAATCCTCACCAAGGGCTAAAAACCATGGAAAGCATCTCTCTCAAAATGACGTGGGCGGGTACGCTGAACGCGTTTCTCGCTTTATACGAACGCGGCGATCGCAAGTACGCACGCGAGCAGCTCATCAACATGGCGCGTCTCGCCGATTTCGGCGCCGATGCAAAGGAAGCGTTCGAACGCATCGCCAACATGACTGACCGCGACGGCAATGCCATCGAAATGCACCGGGACGAGCTGCGCGCGATCGCACGCTCCACGCTCTCGCTACTCGACCCGTCCAAACAGGATCCCACGCCGCAGAAAATCGACGCCGCGTAGATTCGGCACTCACGTCTACAAGTCGGCCACCAGTCACATGGCCCGACTCACCACCCCTCGACCGGCATTCGCCGATCGAGGGGTTTTTCTTTCCGACGTCAAGTCTCGTGCCCACAGCTTCGCGACATACCTGAGCCAGGTATTTTTCGGTGCGACATCGCCTTGTACTCAGTCTATCGCCCGGTCGCCCGGGCTCTCACAAGGAGATCGCAGTATGGAAACACGCGTCTATCGTTTGAATGGCTCACTGCTTACTGACATCAAGCTGAACGGGACCTGGGTAACCGTCCACGTTCAACCTCTTTAAATACCGGCTGCGGGTCATGGTCATTGAGCCCGGCGTGCGGGCCGAACCGGAGGAATCGTTATGTTTTCCAGTCTCTTTCGTTTCAGTGGCGTTCGAAATTGGGCGACGCTGCTATCTGGTGTCCTGGGGTTTTTGATTGTCTGTCTAAAGGTGTTGCGAGTGCGGCTAATGCCGCTCCCAGCGTGGTGCGACCCCGAACTTACCCAGCAGTACGCGATCACGTCGAACCAGCCGTTACATGGAGAATCCGGCCGTATCCTGTTCGAGGTCGAGGCAGCCTGCATCGACTTGGCTCAGCAATGTTTACCGCGAAAGCTCATGCGTCGGTTTGATGGTACGACTGGTCGCTACGTCCTTCGGGTGATCGCTACTGGCGGCACTCTGCATGCCTTCCCGGATCTGCAGAGATTGTACGGAATCGCAGAGTGGAGAGCGATCAGGATTCTGGCGGCGCAGTCTCGCTTCGAGGACATGATCGGCAACTATCAGGCGGCGTTCTACGATTGGATTGAGGCAAAGGAAGCCGCTGAAAAGGCCGATCGCGAGTACGCAATCGACATCGAAAACACGTATCGAAGCGTCGACTGCGAAATGTGGTCCGACGCGTATCAGGAGTGTGCCGAACTCGGTCTTGTTTGAAGTCGCCCTCATTCCGGGCTAACCCACAACCCCTCAATCCGCACTGACGGATCGAGGGGTTTTTCTTTCAATTCGCGCTTTGCAGCACCCGACGCTACTCCCTCGGCAGCTCGCGATCCTGCGCGTTCATGCTCGGCCCGCGTTGCATCAACCCAACATATTTTTGCAGGGACATCTCCAGTCGCCTTGACTACCGCCCGAGAGGGTTTTCTATCGGAGATTTCCATGACCAACATGCATCTCAAAGCTGTCGTATTCGATGAGACACGCTACTGCAGTGATGACCTTGTCGCCAGCGCCAGCGCCGGCGGAAGGATCTACCGCACGTACCTGTTCGATGCGGAGCTGGCCGTTCACTGCTGCGAACTCACTCCGAGCTTCGAACTGTGGCCGATGTACACCACACCGCTAGAAGACGACGAGGAGGGCCATGTTCATGAGCAGCTTCTCGCCGGCGAGGACCACGAAATACGCTATTACCAGCAGCGCGCCATCAACTCCATGCGCCCGGAGTTCGTGCAGGACCTCGGTTTTCATCAAATCGATGATGACGAGACCCGTGACGAGGCTTTCGAACGTTGCCTCGAACACTACCGCGGAAACGTCGTCCTCGAGACGCCGCGATTCGTCCAATCCATCTCTGCATAGGCAATCATATGATCGAAATCACCAAGACTCCGCAAGGACAATCCGGAACCACTGACGTGCAAACGCCAGACACCAAGCCCGGCCTCTACTACGTGAGCGCAGTGAGATCAGGCGGCCGTCAGTGGTGGCCAATGCTCGGGCCATTTCCGGACGACCACGCCGCTGCCATCCGAAAGATTGACGCCGTCCGGAAACTCGCCTGCGAGCTCGATCCTCGAGGCTGCTGGTATTCGTACGGCACCGTGCGCATCGAGCATCAGGAAAATCCTCCGCAAGGCGCCCTTAACAGTCGCCTTCTCTAGCGACCCGGTCGCCAACCCACCCCCCGGAACTCACTCACGTGACCCGGGGATTTTTTTTTGGATGTGCATTTCCTGAGCAAGGCCTATCTGACGGATCGCTCTCGACCGGGCAGCGACCAACACCCCACAGGAAAACACACCATGAAACTCACGAAAGCCCAGGCGAAAGCCATGACGGAAATCGAGCAGCTGGTCAGCCTCGAGCGCCGCCTGACGCAGGATGAACGCCTCTTCATTCTCCACAATTATCAGGAAGGTGCCGGTCAACTCAATTCGCTCACAGGGGCGTTTTTTACTCCTACAGGCCTTGCGCGCGATTTTTCCATCGAGGTACCCGGCGGCTGCAACACGATCGTCGACCTGTGCGCCGGAATCGGATCACTCGCCTACGCATGCGAAGAGAAAGCAAAGACAATCGTCTGCGTCGAACGCTGTGAAGAGTATGTTCGTGTTGGCCGCAAAGTGATGCCTGAGGCGACCTGGGTTCACGCCGACGTGTTCAGTGATTGGTGGCAGCAGTTTGGCCACTTCGACGCCGCATTTTCCAATCCACCTTTCGGTCGTATCAAGGCAGATGCGTACCGGGGACGGTATCTCGGGTCGCTTTTCGAGTACAAGGTCATTGACCTCGCCTCTCGCTTAGCTGACTGGGGAACATTCATCGTGCCGCAGGCTTCCGCGCCGTTCCGCTACTCTGGTGTGCAGTGCTACCGCGAGGAAATAGGCGACAACTGCCGTCAGTTCATTGAGCAAACCTCAATCGAGCTCGGGGCGAACTGCGGCATCGATACGACCATGTATCGAAATGAATGGCACGGCGTAAGCCCGACATGTGAAATCGTCACTTGCGATTTCACCATGACGCCTCAGACGGCTGTCGCCGAAACCAATGTCAGGGAAGCCGTGGCGGCCTGACGTCGCCACAAACTATCCTGTCGCAGACCGGCAACCCACGGCCCGCTCATCTTCGGATGCTGCGGGCTTTTTTTTGCCTGCGCATATCCCCGTGCCCAGTCAACAACCAACGTCGCTGGCATCCCTCAAAACCTGACCACAAGGACCTCTCACCATGAATCAATTTTTTCGCGCCGTGCGCCACGGCACCTTTGGCGGCCAGAAGGCCGGCCTCCTCCAGAAATGGATCGAGTCCTACGTCCGTGCGCTGTTCCCTGAAGCCGGAATCGAGTGGTGGTCGTGCAACGATTACGGCGGCCCGAAGGACCTCAAAAAGGACTCTCCTTTGCCAGTCGCAGGGGTGAAGCCCGAAGACATTCATCACTTCGCATGCTACGTCCGAGACGGTAACGAAAGTCCAATGATTGAGGTGTCGTTCATCCTGAAGAATGGCGACATGCTCAATCTGACGACGGCAAAAATCTTCGACAATCGCACTACGTGCTGGCAAATCGCCCACGCCATCGAACGCGCATTGCATTCGATTTTCGCTTACGAGGAAATTCCTGAAATTGTCGATCTCGCCGCGAAACTGCCCCGCAAGGCATCGTGGTCCCATGAGACAGACATCGCCGAGCCTGTCCACATCGACAAATCAGCGAGCACACTCACCGTGAGAACCGCCAGCGGTCGAGTCATCGACCAGCGTGACTTTCACGAAAAGGGTGAGGGAGCGATTCACCGGGTCGAGGCGTACGTCGAAGACTGGAGAACAGTTCTCACCAACATGCGCGCGACGGTCGCCCCGTCCTCGACGTCTGCAGCCGATCCCGTTCCGGTCTGATCACCAGGCCCAACCCCACAACCCAGCGCATCGCCCGATGCGCTGGTTTCTTTTTGCCCGCGCATGTCGTCGTGCTTGGTCAACTACCGGTTCGCCGGCTCCTATCCTGTGACGCTACCCTCCAGAGGAACCTCACCATGACTTATTCCTGCACCGACTTTACCGACGACGTCATCAACCGTCTGATCGAACTCGATCTCATCAAGAAAGACATCGTTCCCGCCGACGATACCCAGGAGCAGGCCAACATCGTCCTCCGCGCGATCGACAGTCTTGCCAGTCGACCCGCCGGGTCTCCCGCAGCCGCTCCCGGCGCAACCAGAATTCACGTTCTCATTCAGGAAGGCGGTTCTTCGACTGAGCTCTATCTGCACGCGTGGGACACCGCTGAAGAAGCGAGCGATGACCGTATCGCCTGCGCTCGGGACGGTGCCTATCGGACTTCGGACGTTGTCGAGGTTGACAGCTCGCTTGGCAATGTCCCACAGACAGTTGAAGGTTGGGACGGCGGGTGCGGCATAGATTATGCGACCTTGCGATCATGGTCAATGTTGGATTTCGAGGGCGAACGCTTCAGGGCGG
>NZ_CADIKB010000057.1 GCF_902859825.1 Paraburkholderia phenoliruptrix
CCGCCCTGAAGCGTTCGCCCTCGAAATCCAACATTGACCATGATCGCAAGGTCGCATAATCTATGCCGCACCCGCCGTCCCAACCTTCAACTGTCTGTGGGACATTGCCAACCATCGTCTGGAGAAAGCTCATGGCTCAAATGATGAAAGCCGCTGTCGTTCGCGAATTCGGCGCGCCGCTGCAGATCGAGGAAGTCCCCGTCCCGCGGCCCGGGCGCGGCCAGGTTCTCGTCAACGTGAAAGCGTCCGGCGTCTGTCATACGGATTTGCACGCCGCCGATGGCGACTGGCCGGTCAAACCGGCGCTGCCGTTCATTCCCGGGCACGAAGGCGTCGGCTACGTCGCGGCAGTCGGCGAAGGCGTCACGCATATCAAGGAAGGCGATCGCGTCGGCGTGCCGTGGCTGTACACGGCGTGCGGTCACTGCGAGCATTGCCTCGGCGGTTGGGAAACGCTCTGCCACGAGCAGCAGAACACAGGCTATTCGGTCAACGGTGCCTATGCCGAATACGTGCTGGCCGACCCGAACTATGTCGGTCATCTGCCTGCTTCCGTGTCATTCGAAGCTATCGCGCCGATTCTTTGCGCCGGCGTGACCGTCTACAAAGGCATTCGCGTGACGGATACGCGGCCGGGCCAGTGGATCACCATCTCCGGAATCGGCGGTCTGGGTCATGTCGCGGTTCAATATGCGATTGCCATGGGTCTGCGCGTCGCGGCCGTCGACATAGCCGACGACAAGCTCGCGCTTGCGCGTGAGCTCGGCGCCGAACTCACGTTCAACGCGCTGGACGGCGACCCGGCCGCCGCGATTCAGAAAGAAATCGGCGGCACCCACGGTGTGCTCGTGACCGCCGTGTCGCGCAGCGCGTTTGCGCAGGCACTCGGCATGGTGCGCCGTGGCGGCACGGTCGCGCTGAACGGATTGCCGCCGGGCGACTTTCCGTTGCCGATTTTTTCGACGGTGCTCGACGGCATCACCGTGCGCGGTTCGATTGTCGGCACGCGCAGGGACTTGCAGGAATCGCTCGAGTTTGCCGCGCAAGGCCGTGTCCGGGCGCGCATTCACCTCGACCGGCTCGAGAACATCAACCATGTTTTTGGGCAACTGAAAAGCGGCCAGGTAGATGGCCGCATCGTGCTGAAGCTCGACTGATCGACTGAGCGGCGGCATGTCGAGCGTAGCGAATGTGGCGAATGAAGCCGGGACTGGATGTGAAACCCTCTCGGCTCATTCAATGTCAGGCTGAGCGGGCTGGCCAGGCGGAGCGGGCTCGGCCGGCAGCGCGCAAGGCTGGATGGAAAGCGTATTCGACATCTTGAGCCGAACCCAGTCCATGCCCTCGCCGAGACCCGCGAGGATCGCCTGGTGTTCGGTGGGAAAAGTCCCGCTGTGCATGAACTCGTGTTTGAACACGCCTTGCGGCGTGTGATGACTCAGCTTGACCAGGCAGTCAAATCCGCCCGCCGCGCGATGAGTGGTGGCGACGACCGACCAGTCGCCGTCGCCCACGTTGCCCGAAATTGTCATGAGTCTCTCCTCGTTGCCGCACGCGTCGCACACTGACAGGCCGGCGCCGCAGGGGCGGCACCGGCCGTGCTCAGGCACGCGAACGCGCGGCTAGGCCACCGTCAGATTGTCGACGACCGCGTGCACGCCCGGCGCCGACCACGCCGCGCCGCGCGCCGCCGAGCGTTCGGCGAGCGAATCGACCTTGCCCGTCAGCGTGACCGTTCCTTCGTGCACCTTGACCTCGATGTGCTTCGCTTCGCGTTCCGCGTGACGCTGCAGCGCCTTGCCGATCTGCTCGCCGATGTCCTGCGCAGCGGCCTCGCCACCAATCCGGATGAGGTTGGAAACGCCCGTGACCCCGCGCATATGCGAGATGGTGCGCATCGCGACATGGCTCTGATACGCGCGGTCCACTTCGCCGCGCAAGGTCACCCAGCCTTTCTCGACCTGCACCTTGACCGCCTCTTCGCTCAAGCCCACGGTCCAGCGCAGCATGGTCCGCACGGCGTTGGCGATTTCTTCGTCGGTGCGCACATCGGTATGCGCGATGCGAACGCTCATCTCGACCACCACGGCTTTCACGCCGGCCACGCGCTGCGCGGCTTTTTCCGCCGCGACCTTTTCCGCATAGCTCGTCGGATGACCCGACAGCGTCACCACGCGATCGCGCACTTCGACACCGATATCCGTGCTGTCGACTGCCGGATCCCAAGCCAATTCGTCCTCCACCTGGCGCTTCAATTCGAAGTCCGATTTCATTGCATGCTCCTCGTGGGCTTTCGCCTCGTGTCGCGGCGCGCGCGGCGCAACATGCGGCCGCGAGCGCGCGACATCGCGCTCAGTTGATCTGCAGACGTTTGCGCTCTGACGGAGCTTTCTTCGGCAGCGTGAGCGAGAGCACGCCGTCCTTGTACTCCGCCGCTGCGGAAGCCTCGTCGACTTCACTTGCCAACGAAAACGCGCGGCTGACCGCCCCGGCATACCGCTCGCGGCGAATCACCCGCTCACCGTCTTTCATTTCCTGATTGCGTTCCACCTTGGCGCTGATCGACACGAGCGTGCCGTCGATCTTCACGTCGATATCTTTCTTTTCGACGCCCGGCAGTTCGGCCTTCACGGTGTAGGCGCTGTCGCTCTCGGTCACGTCGAGCTTGATATCGGCGAGCGGTTCGGTGCCTGCGCCGCGCAGCGGCCGGAACAGCCCCTGAAACAGCTCGGACATGGGGTCCATCTGGAACGGATCAAATCGGCTCATATTGCTCATCGTCGTGCTCCTCGGATGATCGGTGATTTCACAAAACACATGGCATTGCGCGCGTTTTAATACACGGTTCGACGCACGATCCGCCCTTCGCAAAACGCGTGCTCCAGCGTGCTTCGATCGGCGGCCATCGCCGCCTGCGCGGGAGCGCATCGGGCACTCTGTACCACTGACTTTAGGCTCGCGCATGAAGCGCCGGTTGACGTGTGTCAAGCGCGACGCAACGCACGCAGCCATGCGTGACGAGGCTCGCCTTTAGCCTGATGCCGACTTTCCCTGACATCCTTGAGGCTCCTCCGTGTAGGGAATTGCTGACACGGCTGCACGAATACTGACTCGACTCTCGGCGGCACCTGATTTATGTGGCGTGGACCATGGTCTTTACTGAAATCACCGGAAAGCGCCACTGTCAGCAGGAGACCATCATGCCTACGACCTCCTTTCAAACCGCATCGACGCCTGCGGACGGCCAGCCGCGCGAGACGCCCGACACCGCCGACGACTTCGCCCGGATCCTCGCGCTCGCCCGCGAAGCCGGCATGCTCGTCACGCTGGACGGTCAGATCGGCCGGCAGAAATACCAGAGCATCGCAGGCTCGCTCCAGGCGTTTCGGCGTTTCGCGCAAGCGTTGTGCGACGCCTCCGTGCGAGCGCCGGTGCGCTGAATCTGCGCCTCACAACACCCAACCACGGCATGGCCTGGAGGGATGAGACATGAAGCTGACGTTTCTCGGGGCGGCAGAAACCGTCACGGGTTCCAGGTACCTGCTGGAAGGCGCGAAGCTGCGGATTCTGATCGACTGCGGGCTTTTTCAGGGGACCAAGAACCTGCGGCTGCGCAACTGGAACCCTTTGCCGATCGACGTCCGCACGCTGGACGCCGTGATTCTCACGCACGCGCACCTGGATCACAGCGGCTATCTGCCGGTGCTTGCCCGCATGGGCTATCGCGGACCGGTGTACTGCACGCGCGGCACGCGCGATCTGTGCGAGATCATGTTGCGCGACAGCGCGCGGCTGCAGGAAGAAGAGGCGGCCTATGCGAACCGGCACGGTTTGTCGAAGCATCATCCGGCGCTGCCGCTCTACACCGTCGACGACGCGGAACACGCGCTCCAATTGCTGGAAGCCCGCGATTTCGACATGCCGCGGCAACTGAATGAGCAGGCATGTTTTCGCTTTTTGCCCGCGGGGCACATCCTCGGCGCGGCGAGCGTCGTGCTGTGCGTGGAGGGCAAGGTCATTGCCTTTTCGGGCGATATCGGCCGGCCCGACGATCCGATCATGCGCGCGCCCATGCCGCTCGCCCACGCGGACTATCTCGTCGTCGAATCCACATACGGCGACCGGCTACACGCGAAGACCGATCCGGCCACCGAACTCGCGGAGATCTTCGCGAATACATTCCGGCGCGGCGGCGTGGTGGTGATTCCATGCTTCGCAGTCGGGCGGGCGCAAACCATCCTTCATTACATCGCCCAACTCAAAGCGACCGGCCGCATGGCGAACGTGCCGGTGTTTCTCGACAGCCCGATGGCGACGAGCGTCACGCAGCTTTACCGGCATCACGTGGGCGAGCATCGCGTGAGTTCGACCGAGGCCAACGCGATCAGCCACGCCGCGCAGATGGTGCGCACGGTCGACGAATCCAAAGCGATCCTCGGGCGGCATGGCCCGATGGTGATCATTGCGGGCAGCGGCATGGCAACGGGCGGGCGCGTCGTGCATCACCTGAAAGCGTTTGCGCCCGACCATCGCAACACGATCGCGCTCGTCGGCTATCAGGCGGCGGGCACACGCGGTGCGGCACTCGCCGCCGGGGCGCCAGAAATCAAGATCCACGGCGAGTATGTGCGCGTGCGCGCCACGGTCGCGAGTCTCTCGTCGCTGTCCGCTCACGCCGACTATGGCGAGCTGCTCGCATGGCTGCACTCGCTTCCGGAGGCGCCGCAGCGCACCTTCGTCACGCACGGCGAGCCGGCCGCCGCCGACGCGATGCGGCGTCATATCGAAGAGACCCTGCACTGGCCTTGCGAAGTGCCGGAGTACCTTCAAACGGTCGCGCTGCCGGGCGCCGCGGACAGTGCCGCCGCCAGCCGGAGCCCCCAATTCGCACGTTGCACGCCGGATGATCCAGATCAATCCGCCGACGGCCCGGGCTGACACAGTGACGAGATGAAATCGTGCAGGAGACCACGACATGAGCGCACTGCCGCAAACGGCCGCCTGGTCCGTCGACGAACATGAACTGGAAAGCACCGCGAGCACGGAAGAAAAGCTGCGCTTCGCGCTGCGCTATGCGGTGCTCGCGCCGTCCAACCACAACACGCAGCCCTGGCACTTCATCGTGGACGGCGACAGCGTCACGCTGTGCGCCGACCGGCTGCGCGCCTTGCCGGTGGTCGATCCGTTCGATCGCGAGCTGATGATCAGTTGCGGCGCCGCGCTCTTGAATCTGCGCGTCGCGCTCAGCTACTTCGGACTCGCCTACGCGATCACCCTGCTGCCGTCCCGCTTCGACCCGGACGTGCTCGCCCAGGTGCGGATCGTTCCCGACGGTCATTGCGACGCGGCGCTCGCCTCGCTCCTTCCGGCGATTCGCCGCCGCGTGACCACGCGCGAAATCTTCAGGGACGAGCCGCTGCCTTCAGGCGTCCTGCAGCAGCTCGTCGACGCCGTCGAGGCCGAGGGCGCAGACGCCGTCTGCATCTCGAGCGCCCGGGTGCGGGAGAAAGTTGCCGAGCTCGTCGCCGAGGCGGACCGCATCCAGTTCGACGACCCGCGTTTTCGCCGCGAGCTCGCCAGCTGGATTCACCCGCGACGCCGCGAGGACGGCATGCCCGCGTTGTCGGCCGGTATGACGGCGCTACTCGATCTTGCGGCGCCGCTGCTGGCGTCGGTGGTGCGCACGTTCGATCTGGGCGGCGGTCTTGCCGCCGCGCACCATGCGCTCGCTGAAGGCTCGCCGCTGCTCGTTTGCCTCGCGACATCGACCGACGACGCGCCCGCGTGGCTCGCAGCCGGTCAAGCGCTCGAGCGGCTATTGCTGGTCGCGGCGAATGCCGGCATCACCGCGTCGTATCTGAATCAGCCGATCGAGGTCGGCGCGCTGCGCGAGCGGCTGCGTACGCTGCTCGTGATGGACGCGGTTCCGCAACTCGTGTTGCGCGTCGGCCGCGCGAAACGGCCGGGGCCGGCGATCCATTCGCCGCGCCGGCCGCTGACCGAGCTCGTGTCCTGAAGGACCCACGTTTGTCCGTTGAGGCTGCCATGAAGCATTTTTTCAGACTCGGCACGACGACGCCCGCAGCGACGGGCGCCCGCCCGGTGCACGGCGAGTCGCTACCACGCATCGTCTTGCCGCCGCCTGTGGTGAGCGGCGGCATGCCGATCCTCGACGCCTTCTCGAAACGGCGCACGACCCGCCGTTTCGCGCCGACCGAACTCGACGACGCGACGCTCGGCCAGTTGCTGTGGGCGGCCAACGGCGTGAATCGCAGACACGCGGGGGCCGAGCCCGACGGCGGCGACAGGCGTACGGCGCCGTCCGTTCTCGCCTTGCATGAAATCGAGGTGTATGCGGCGCTGACGCGCGGCATGTATCGCTACGATCCGCGCGCGCACTGCCTCGACCTGGTGATTGCGGCGGATCTGCGGGCGCTGACCGGCTATCAGGACTTCGTCGGCGAGGCGCCCGTCGAACTGGTGTATGTGGCGGACCTCACGCGCATGCAGGACATCGCGGCATCGCAGCGCGAGCCGTTCGCGTATGCAAGCGCGGGCGCCATCGTGCAGAACGTCTATCTGTTTTGCGCGGCGGCCGGTCTCGCGGTGACCGCGCGCAGCTGGCTCAATCGCAGCACGCTGGGCGCCGAGATGCGGCTGTCGCGAGACAGCGTGCCTGTCCTTGCGCAAACCGTCGGGCACTTCGATCCGGCGGACTCGGCGGACTCTTGATAGAGCTGAATTGCTAGAGTTGCAGCGCTGAAGGGCTCACGGCTCATACACCGCTCATACACCGCTCTCGCGCCCGTGAGCGCTTCAGCCGGGCCCATCATGCGGCCTTACACGGATGCACGCTGCTCCCGTTGCCCGTTGTCCGTCGGCTCGCGAACCAGCAGCACCGGGCACGTCGCCAGGCGCACAAAGCGCTCGGCCACGCTGCCGATCACCATGCGCCGCAAGCCGCGCCGCCCATGTGTGCCCATCACGACGAGATCCGCTTCGCGCTGGTCGGCGCAGCGCAGCAACGCGCCGGCGACATCTTCGGAGATGCCTTGCGTCTCGACGATCTCCGTCTCACCCACCACATTCAGTTCACGCATCTGCTCGCGCGCAGCATGCAGCAGCGTCAGACCGACCTGCCGCGCGGCGTCCGTCAGCAGATGCGGATCGCAGGCGCCCGCATACGTAAAAGCCGCCGACTGATCCACCACATACACCGCCGTCAGCCTGCCGCGCGAGAGCCTCGCGAGCTGGATCGCTTCCGAAAGCGCGCGTTTCGCGGCGTCGCTGCCGTCCAAGGCCACCACAATATTTGCATACATAACGGACTCCTAAAAGTTGAGCAGTAGCGTTGCGCCCGACGCGTCACGTCACGGATCGCGCGACATGACGCTCGAGCAGCCGTTCGGCGGCCTCGAATGCCTCATGCACCGCTCGATCCGGATCGTGACTTTGCCGATGCTCGACCGGCAACAGCTCGCCGGTGCGCAGCACGAGGTCGAGCCGCGCGTCGAACAGGCGCCGGTCAGACTCGTTCTCGGCCGTCGTGGGAACCGCGCGCATTGCATCCTGTGGAGCGCGCTCGCGGATAGCTTCCAGCGCAAGATGGCAGCCGGAAATGGATCGGCTGAACCGCTCGAGGCGCACCAGTTGCGCGGCCGCTTCGGACTCGATTTGCGCGGAGCCGGCAAACCCGAGGTACACGATCTGCATATCGATTCCCATACAACCTCCGCGCGCGCCGTGTTTCGCATCGACCGTTCGCGCTGCGAAAGCGGCGTGCATCGGCGAGTCAATGAATTCATCATGGACGCGCATGGGCAGGCGACGATTGACCTGTATCAACGGCGTCGCAGTGGCCGCGCCCGGCGCGCCGTTGATCCAGCGCAACGAGCGTCCCGGCCGCGCGGGTATGGTCTATACATTCACGGCCATCACCTGCGGGGACCATCAAATGAACCATGACGAATACGCCGGCACGCGCCCGCTTACGGCGGCCCCCCGCAATGAAGCGATCGAATCCGGCCATTTCTATCTGGTCGGCGGCGGCATTGCGTCGCTCGCGGCGGCCGCGTTTCTGATTCGCGACGCCGATGTGCCCGGCTGCCGCATCACGATTCTCGAAGCGCTCGGCAAAGCCGGCGGCAGCCTGGACGGCGCGGGCACGCCGCAGGACGGCTATGTGGTGCGCGGCGGCCGCATGCTGGAAAGCAAGTACCTGTGCACCTACGACCTGTTCGACTCGATCCCGACGCTGGACGGCCGCAGCAGCGTGACGAAGGAGATCTTCGACTGGAACGAGACGATCCGCACTTCATCGAAGTCGCGGCTCGTGCGCAACGGCAAACGCGAAGACGCGCCGGCGTACGGTCTCGGCGAAGCGCATCTGCTGACGCTCGGCCGGCTTTCGCTCGAACCGGAAGCGCTGCTCGGCGACAGCCGTATCTCGGATCATTTCGAAGCGGACTTCTTCGAGACCAACTTCTGGATCATGTGGTGCACGACGTTCGCCTTCCAGCCCTGGCATAGCGCCGCCGAGTTCCGCCGCTACCTCCTGCGGTTCGCGCATATGACGCCGGGCTTCAACCAGCTGCACGGCATCATGCGCACGGTGTACAACCAGTACGACTCGATGGTGCGGCCGCTGCGCAAATGGCTCGACGAGCACGGCGTGGTGTTCCTCAACAACACGCGGGTGGTCGATCTTCGGTACGACGAAAGCGGCGAGTTGAACCGCGTCGCGGCGGTTCTCTGCGAACACGACGGGCGCCGCGATGAAATCGCCCTCGGCCCGCACGACAAGGTGATGATCACGCTCGGCTCGATGACCGCGGGCTCGAGCCTCGGCGCGACGGATCGTGCGGCCGTCTTCAATCGCGACGACAGCAGCGGCGCCTGGGCGCTGTGGAAGACCATCGCCGCGGGCCGCGGGGAGTTCGGTCATCCGTCGGTCTTCGCGGATCACGTGGACGAATCGCGCTGGGTGTCCTTCACGGCGACACTGCACGATCCGACGCTCTTCCGTCTGATCCGCGATCTCACCGGCAACGTGCCGGGCGAAGGCGGCCTGATCACGTTCGCGCAATCGAACTGGCGGGCTTCGATCGTGCTGCCGCATCAACCGCATTTCATCGGACAGCCGAAAGACGTGCAGGTGTTGTGGGGCTACGGGCTCTTTATCGACCGGCCGGGCAATTTCGTCGCCAAGCCGATGGTCGAATGCACGGGCCGCGAGATCATGACCGAGCTGCTCGGCCATTTGCATATCGAGGCGCAGGCCGAGCGTATTCTCGACGACGCCATCTGCATTCCCTGCCTGATGCCCTTCATCACGAGCCAGTTCCTGCGGCGCCGGCATGGCGACCGGCCGCACGTGGTGCCCGAGGGCTGGGCGAACCTCGCGTTCATCGGACAGTTCTGCGAATTGCCGAACGACGTGGTGTTCACCGTCGAATATTCGGTGCGCTCGGCGCAGACTGCCGTGTACACGCTGCTTGGCCTCGACAGGTCGGCTCCGGCTGTGTACAAAGGTCAACACGATCCGCGCGTGGTGTACGGCGCGGCTTCGGCGCTGTCGGGCCACTGACTGGCCACGGAACGGAGCGCCGACGGCACTGAGCACACCACAACCGCCGCGCCGCGAAGCGCGGTGCAAAGCGCGGCAACGCGCAAGCCTTTTGGGGAAACGCCGTGGAGCCCGACGCAAGCCAGCCTGAACGCCCGCCCGTCCCGCTCGTTCTCGCCGGGTGGCGTGCGTCGCTTGCGCGCCTGCGCGAACATCCGCTCGCGCGCATCGGGCCCGGCCTGATTACGGGCGTCGCCGACGACGACCCGAGCGGCATCGCCACCTATTCGCAGGCCGGCGCACAATTCGGCCTCAACATGTTGTGGACGATGCCGCTCGCCTTTCCGCTCATGGCCGCCGTGCAGTCCATGTGCGCGAAGCTCGGCCGCGTCACCGGCAAGGGCCTCGCCGCCAACATCAAGGAAGCGTTCCCGCCTGCGGTGCTGTATGGCGTCGTGGCGCTGCTGCTCGTCGCCAACACGCTGAATATCGCCGCCGACGTCGCGGCCATGGGCGAGGCTGCGCAACTGGTGAGCGGCATCGACCGTCACGTGAGCACCGTCTGTTTCGTGTTCGCCACGTTGGTCCTGCAGATTTTCGTGCCCTACCATCGCTACGTGTTCTTTCTCAAGTGGCTGACCGTTTCCTTGCTGGCCTACGCGGCGGTGCTCTTCGTCGTACATGTGCCGTGGCGCGAGGTGGCGGTGCGCACGGTGTGGCCGCGCCTCGACCTGAATGCGGATGCGGCGGCCATGGTCGTCGCCGTGTTCGGCACAACGATCAGCCCGTATCTCTTTTTCTGGCAGGCGTCGGAAGAGGTCGAGGATCTGCACACCCACGCCGGCAGCGCGCCGCTCGTCGACGACGCCCGCGAAGCGCCCGCCGAACTGCAGCGCATCGGCTGGGACACGTGGAGCGGCATGCTGTATTCGGACCTGACCGCCTGGTTCATCATGCTCGCGACTGCCGTGACGCTGCACGCGGCCGGCGTCACGGATATCGCCACGGCGGCCCAGGCCGCCAGCGCGCTGCGGCCTCTCGCCGGGGACTTCGCTTATCTGCTGTTCGCGCTCGGCATACTCGGCGTGGGGTTCATCGGCGTGCCGGTGCTGGCCGGTTCCGGCGCCTATGCGTTGGCCGAAGCGCTCGGCTGGCCCGAAGGGCTCGAGCGCAAGCCGCGCGACGCGCTCGGCTTTTACGGCATCATCGCGGTCAGCGTGCTGGCCGCGCTGGCCATCCAGTTTTCGTCGATCAGTCCGATGAAAGCGCTGCTTTTCAGCGCCGTGATCAACGGCGTGGTCGCCGTCCCGCTGATGGTGGTGATTCTGCTGCTGGTCTCCAAACGCACGGTGATGGGGCCATTCACCGCGAGCCGGCCGGTCATTGCGCTCGGCTGGATCGCCACGGCGGTCATGGGCGCCGCTGCTGTGATGATGCTGCTGCCGCGCTAGGCAAGCCGCGTCATCGGCGCGCCGTCAGCAGCTCCATTCGAGCGTCTGATAATGCGCGAGGTGCCGCTTCAATTCGCCGACAAACGGTTCGAGCAACCGTTCGAGTGACGCCGCCGCAACGCTGCGTTGCACGTGGGCGGCGCGCACCTTGCATTGCGCGACGGGCGCCTTGCCGGCCAGCGCGCGCATTTCGTCGAAAGCCGCTTCGGCGCCGAGACCGCCCAGGCTGCAAAAGAAGCCGATGTGCCGAAACTTCGTGCGGTTTTGCAGCAGGTATGCGCGCACCGGCGAGGACACTGCGCCCGCCCAGATGGGCGTGCCCACCACCACCAGATCATATTGCGATGGATCGAGCCCCGCCGGGACGATCTCGGCCGGCCGCTTGCGCCATGAGTCCATCACGCAGCGCAGATAGCCGGACGCGCCGCGCCGCTCGGTGTAATCGCAGATTTCCTCGACGTCGGCGGACAACATGCTCGCGAGCGTGCTGGCGAGCATGCGCGTCGTGCCGGTACGCGAGAAAAAGACAATGAGAACGCGGGGCTCGGACATGACTCGCTCCTTCCATGGATAGCGCACGGGCACACGTATCAGCGCCATGCATGCATGTCCGGAGCTTAAGCGGCAGCGCGCGGCGCTTCATGATGCAGGTCAAATACCGCTGCGAGGCGCCTCGCGCCTTGCGTCGTTTGCCACGCTTTGCCGCCGTTGATCTGCATCAACGAGGCAAGCGGCGTGGTTCGTAGACTCAAGCTCATCCGCCAATGCGTCACTTCTCTCCGGGAGCATTCGCCATGAGCTTCAAGACCATCGTTGTTCACCTCGACACGAGCCCGAACGCGCATCCCCGGCTCGAAACCGCGCTCGGCGTCGCGAAACAGTTCGGCGCGCATCTGACGGGCGTATTCGCCGTGTTTTCGCCGGATCCGCGCTCTCTGTATGTGATGGCCGGCACGGCCGAGTACTACCGCCAGCATGAAGAGCTTCGCGCCGAACGGCGCGCCGCGCTCAAGCGGCTCTTTCACGCGGAGCTTCGACGCGCCGAGGTGCAGGGCGAATGGCTCGCCGTCGACGAACCCGCCAGTTTTGCCGTGCCGCGCCTCGGCCGCTGCGCCGATCTGATCGTGGCGGGCCAGGACAATCCCGGCGACGCGGAATCGTATGTCGGCGATCTGTTTCCCGAGAACCTGATCCTGACGAGCGGACGCCCGGTGTTGCTGGTGCCGTACGCGCGCAACGAACGCTCGACGGGCCGCCGCATTCTCGTCGCGTGGGACGGCAGCCGCGAGGCCGCGCGCGCCGTGCACGACGCGCTGCCGTTCATACGCGCGGCGGAAAAGACCACGGTGCTGACCATCAACGGTATGCGTGAAGGCGGGCAGGACCGCGTGCGCGGCGCGGATATCGCTGCGCTCATCGCGCGGCACGGCGTGCCCGTTGAGGTCGCCGATATCGAGACGGGTGCGGACGCGCCGGTCGGCGAGACGCTGCTGTCCCAGGTCGCCGACAGCGGCGCCGATCTGCTGGTCATGGGCGGGTACGGGCACTCGCGCTGGCGCGAACTCGTCATGGGCGGCGCCACGCGCACCATTCTCAAGTCGATGACCGTGCCGGTGCTGATGTCCCACTGAGCGCCGACCTTCTCTTCTCATTCAGGAGTGTTCGCCATGTACAAAAAGATTCTGGTTGCCGTCGACGGCAGCGAAACCTCGTCGCGCGCGCTGGCCGCCGCGGTCGATCTCGCGCGCGAGTCGGGCGCGCGACTGCAGCCGCTTTTCGTAGTGGACGTGCCGCTGCTCTCTTACGACGTGCCCGGCTACGACCCCTCGTATGTGCGCGATGCGCTCGTCGAGGAAGGCAAGCAGGTGCTCGCCGACGCCACCGCGCAAATGGCCGCGGCGGGCGTGAAAGGGCCGTCGCGCATGGTCGAAACCGATCTGACCGGCGACGACATCGCGCATCGCATCCAGCTCGCCGCCGAGGAGTTCGAGGCCGACGTCGTCGTCATGGGCACGCATGGCCGGCGCGGCGTGGAGCGGCTCGTGCTCGGCAGCGTCGCCGAGCGCTTCTTGCGGATCGCCACCTGCCCGGTGCTGCTGATTTCCGCCCGCTGCGCGCCGGTTGCCGTGGCGGCCACGATCGCGCAGCAGGCGCTCAAAGAGCCGTCGTAGACGGCGGTGTGTCGTTTGCGCAACTTCCAGGCGCAACCCGCAACGGGTGCATAACGCATGGGGCGGCCAGATCGGGCTATGCGCCGGATCTCGCCGCCTGGCGCCGCTCGCTGACTTTGCGTCGGCGTGCATAGCGTGCATGGCGTGCATAGCCTGCACCAGGCGGCAATACCTGTTCATGCGCCGGAGCCTGTCCCCCGGCGCCGCTCGCGGCCCCTATCCGCGTCGCTCGGAGCACGGCGTTGCGCGGCAGACCCGCGCCCCCTTGACCCACCAACTTCCCCCCGCGCGGGTGGCACGGCACTGGCATGATCCCGGCGTTTCGCGGACAATGAGAAGAAATATCCGCTCTGCGCTCGGAAGATTCGCGCCGCCCCGTAAGGCAAGCCGTGCAGCTGCCGAGCTTTCCGCAGCGCAAGTGGAATCCGTCCGCAATCATTCAAAAGAGGCGCACATGCCCGTCAGCGGTAAGACGCCCACGCCGCGCAGCGCGGTATCGCAGGAGCCGTCGAGCTGGTTCGCGGCACGCCCTGCATTGGCGGCAGCGGCGGCCTTTGTGGTAACGCTCGCCGTCATGCTGGCCGCGCGGCGCTGGTTCGATCCTGTGCTGTTCATCTGCGTCGCCGCTGCGTTGCTCGTCGCCACGAGCGCCTTCATGCTCGTGCGCGCGCGTCGCGAAGCGTCCTCCGCGCATAGCGAAGCCAGCGCGGCAATCACTCAGTCGGGCGTCAACGAAGCGCGCATGATGGCGATCATCCGTTCGTCGATGGAAGCCATCATCACCATCGACGAACAGCAGCGTGTCGTCCTCTTCAATCCCATGGCCGAACAGGTGTTCGGCTGCTCCGCCATGGACGCGATCGGCGCCCCGCTCGCGCGCTTCATCCCCGAGCGGTTCCGCGCGGCCCATGCGCGGCATGTCGAACAGTTCGGCGTGACCGGCGTGTCCGACCGGCAGATGGGCCGGCAGCGCGTGCTGTCGGGCCTGCGCGCGAACGGCGAAGAATTTCCCATCGAGGCCTCCATCTCGCAGATCCGCGACGGCGACACGCGGCTTTACACCGTCATGCTGCGCGACGTCACGGAACGGGTCCGCGCCGAGCAGGCGCAGCAGCGGGCGCGCGAGGAACTGCGCGAACTGTCGGCCAATCTGCAGAAGATTCGCGAAGACGAGAAGACGCGCATCGCCCGGGAACTGCACGACGACCTCGGCCAGCAGCTTACCGCGCTCAAAATGGACATCTCCTCGGTGGAAGAGACGCTCGGCGTCTCGGCGAGCACCCTGGTGCGCGAGCAATTGCAAGGCATGCGCCGCCTGATCGACGTGACCGTGGCATCCGTTCGCCGTATTGCCGCCGATCTGCGCCCGGTGATGCTCGACGACCTCGGCCTGATCCCCGCCGTCGAATGGCTCGCCAACGACTTCACGAACCGCTACGGCATCGAGGTGCGGCGCGATATCGAAACCGGCGACGCGCGCTTTTCCCCGACAGGCGCCACCGCGCTCTTTCGCATCGTGCAGGAGGCGTTGACGAACGTGGCGCGCCACGCCGACGCTACCCTGGTCACGCTCAGCCTGCGCGTCGCAAACGAAGGCTTCGTGCTGCGCATCGCCGACAACGGCCTCGGCTCGTCTCACGGCGGCGAGCCGGCCGGCAAATCGTTTGGCCTGCTCGGCATTCGCGAGCGCGCGCACATGCTCGGCGGCGCCGTCGACATTCAAACCGCGCAAGGCAAGGGTTTTGCGTTGCGCGTCACCATTCCGGCGGAGGCCGTGCAAATGCAGGAGTTGCAATCATGACCCGAGTGCTGCTGGCCGACGATCATGCGCTCGTGCGCGACGGTCTGCGTCATATTCTGAAGAGCGCGAGCGGCTTCGAGGTCGTGGGCGAAGCAAGCGACAGCGTCACCACTGTCGCGCTGATCCGCGCCTGTCCGGCCGAGGTGCTGGTGCTCGATCTGTCGATGCCGGGCCGCAACGGCGTCGAGCTCATCAAGCAGATCAAGGACGAAAAGCCGGCGCTGCGCATTCTCGTGCTGACCATGCACGCCGAACAGCAATACGCGGTGCGCGCCTTCAAGGCCGGCGCATCCGGCTATCTGACGAAGGAAAGCGCGAGCGCGGAACTCGTCGCGGCCGTGACGAAGGTCGCTGCGGGCGGCGTCTACGTGAGCCTCGCGATGGCCGAGCGGTTCGCGCAGAGCCTGAACGAGCCCACCGACCTGCTGCCGCATCAGCGTCTGTCCGACCGCGAATTCGACGTGCTCAAACGCATTGCCGCCGGCCAGACCATCACCGAGATCGCGGCCGAACTGTGTGTCAGCGCGAAGACGGTCAGCACGTACAAGACGCGCATCCTCGAAAAAATGCAGATGCCGCACGAGGCCGCGCTGGTGCGCTATGCGATGCGCCACAAACTGGTCGGCGACGAGGAAGACGAGATCTGACCGTTTCTGCAGCCCCGCCCGCGGGCTGCGAGGCATGATGTAGGAAATCCCCTACAGCCCTTCTTGCTCACCTACTCGAAGTTCGCTGCGCGCCGATTTTATTTCGAGACAGCGCGGCCGATACTTCGAGCCATGAACTCAAGACTCAATCACCCCGCGCTGCGTGTATTTCTCGTCGACGACGCTCACCCGGTCCGGCGCCGCATGGCCGCGCTGTTCGGCGCCCTGGAGGGCGTGGAGATCGTCGGCGAAGCCGAGGAGCCCGGTGCCGCATTGGCCGGCATCGAGGCCTGCGCCGCCGATCTCGTCGTCACCGAGCTGGGTCTGAACGGCGGCACGGGCCTGGAGTTGCTGGCGTCGCTCGCGCAACGCCTGCCGCACGTGATCGCGATGGTGCTCACCAACCGTTCCGGCGCCGGGTTCCGGCATGCCTGCCTGACGGGCGGCGCGCACTACTTTTTCGACAAGACCCGCGAATTCGAACTCGCGCGAGCCACGGTCCAGCGGATCGCCGGTCAGCATCAGGCACGCGCCGCCGTTCTTCAATCAGGAGCCCATCATGTCTGACGTTGCCGCCTACCCGGCCGCCTCGCGCGCATTCATTCCGCTGCACGCGTCGCCCGCGCCGACGCAACGGCCCGGCCCCGAGCGCGCGCGCAACAAGGATCCGCTGCGCTGCACGTCCTGCTCGATGCGCGCGATCTGCATGCCGCAAGGCCTCACGGCCGACGAATTGCAGCGGATCGAAGCGCTGATCTGCCCGTCGCGCACCATCAGGCAGGGCGAGACCATCTATCGCGCCGACGACGCCTTCCAGAACATCTATGCGGTGCGCGCGGGCTCGTTCAAGACCGTCGTCATGCACCGCGACGGCCGCGAGCATGTGACGGGCTTTCATCTCGCCGGCGATTCGCTCGGACTCGACGGCGTCTGCTTCGGCCGCCATAGCTGCGATGCCGTCGCGCTCGAAGACAGCAAGGTCTGCATCATCCCGTTTCATCAGCTCGAGGCGATGTGCCGCGAAGTGAAGGCCCTGCAGCAACACGTGCATCGGATGATGGGCGGCGAGATCGTGCGCGAATCGTCGCAGATGATGCTGCTCGGCACGATGTCCGCTGAACAGCGCGTGGCGACTTTCCTGCTGAATCTGTCGGATCGCTTGAGAAAACGCGGCTATTCGCCGGCCGAATTTCATCTGCGCATGACCCGTGAGGAAATCGGCAGCTATCTCGGCATCAAGCTCGAAACGGTGAGCCGGATGCTGTCGCGATTCCAGCGCGAGGGGCTTCTCGATACGCGCGGCAAGAACATCCGGATTCTCAATCACGAAGGTTTGATGCAGGTGTGAGGCCGGCGCCCGGTGTGTCCCGCTTGATCGAGGTCAACGGCAGCCGGGTCGCCGCCCTTACACTGAGTTCAACCCTCGCACAGGAGTTGCATCGTGAACGCCCCATTCCGCCGATGCCTTGTTGCATGCGCCGCAGTCATGCTGGCCGCCGGCTCCGCGCATGGGCAGTCCTCCGAGCCCAGCGCGCTCGTCGATCAGCACCACTGCATGTTCTGCCATACGCGCGACGCGCCGTTTCTCGCACCGTCCTTCCAGCAGATCGCCGAACGCTATCGCAATGTGCCGAACGCGCAGTTCATGCTCGAACACAAGCTGCGGCTCGGCGGCAAGGCACATTGGGGAGATATGGCGATGCCGCTGCCCGCCGATCGCGGCGGCCCGATATCGCCGGAAGACGCGCATACGCTCGTGCAATGGGTACTGACTCAATGAAGCCGCGCGCGACGCGGCCGCAATAGCCACGAGCTGCGACCAGCTTTGTTCGTTCCGGCGGGGGATTCCGTTAGGAGAATCATGATGCGCCTCACTATCCACCTTGACACGTTCGACCGTGTGCACCCCATGGCCTTCGCCATTCTCTGGCTCGACATGGACACGCGGCAATGGTCGCGCGAGGGTCATCTCGGTCTTGAGCTGCCTGAATGGGGCACCTTGCAGATCGACTGCGGCAATACCGTCGTATCCGCGCCCGAGGACTGCGCGCCTGTCTGCGTGCTGGAAGGGCTCGATCTGAACGATTGCAGCAGGCGCTTCGAAGGCGAAACCGGGCGCGCGCAGTGGTGCGCCGAACGCGGACGCGCGCTCATGACGGGCCACTGGCACGTGCAATGTATCGACAACCAGGAGGCGCAGGCGGAGCACGGCCTGTTCGCCGCCGGCGAGGAATCGTAGCAGCGCTTGGGCGCGTCGGTCACGTTGGCCGCGCACAGTCGACGCGGCCCGGTTGCCCGGCTGCTCTACTCGTCGCCCGTCGATGCCGGGTTGAGCAGCAGCACGAACGCCGCGACGCCGACCACCATGGCGGCGAATCCGTATCTCACGAGTCCGCTCTTATCGAACAGCAACCCGTCGATTGCCACGGACAAACCGGCAAGAGACGCAAACACGGCGACCACTGCAACGACGATCCGGTATTCGGCGCGTACCATGACTTTCTCCCGGCCGCTTGCGCGGCAGCTGCATCGACAGGCTGTGAGGCGGGCGTGATTCACCCAAGCCCATGATCCGTGCTTTAGCGGGGCCGCAATTGATTGATGTCAACGATGCCTGCCACGTTGCCCGGAATCGCCTGGCGCGCTATTTGCATCGTGTCGCATCACACGGGCGCCGGCAGAACGACCGGGGCCGGCTCAGGAGGAGACAATGCGCGACGACACGCATCACGCCGTAACCCCGCTCGCCTCTCGCGACGCTTGCTGGCTGACGCCGTCCATTCAAAAGTCGCATGAACGCTCGGAAATATTCGGCCTGAGCGAGTCCATGCGCCCTGACTACGACGTGCTGCCTGCCGGCGAACTGGCATTGAAACTGGAACAGAACCGCATTCTCTGCGCGCACGCCACGCCGGTCATGGAAACCCTCCATGATCAGATTGTGAACACCCAGAGCATGATCGTCCTGACCGACGCGGAAGGCCTGATTCTTCATTCCATCGGCGACGACGATTTCCTGCGGCGCGCCGAGAAAGTCGCCCTGCGGCCCGGCGCGAACTGGGCGGAAAACCGGCAAGGCACCAATGCTATCGGCACGGCGCTCGCCGAGCGCAGCGCAATCGTCGTCCACGGCGAGCAGCACTATCTGGCCGCGAACCGCTTTCTCACCTGCTCGAGCGTGCCGATTCTCGATCCCTACGGCGATCTAATCGGCGTGCTGGACGTGACGGGCGATCATCGCAGCTATCACCAGCACACCATGGCGCTCGCGAAAATGTCGGTGCAGATGATCGAGAATCATCTGTTTGCGAACACCTTTCGCGATACCTTGCAGATCGCCTTTCACGGCCGCGCCGAATTTCTCGGCACGTTGATGGAAGGCATCGCCGCCTTTACCTGCGACGGCCGCTTCCTGTCCGCCAATCGCAGCGCGCAGTTCCAGCTCGGCCTGCCGCTTGCGGGATTGCGCGCGCATACGCTGTCGTCGCTGTTCGGACTCACGAGCGCGCAGTTGATCGACCGTCTGCGCACGCACCGCGACCGTCATCTGTCGCTGAACCTGAGCAACGGCGCAGTGGTCTGCGCAAATGTGCAGTTCCGCCGCAGCACGCTCGCCGACGAGCCCGCACGCTTTCACGCGCCCGGCCAGACGGCGCCGGCCCAGCGCAGCGAGCCATCGGCGCCGCCCGCCAATCCGCTGTCGAGGCTCAGCTATCTGGACACCGGCGACCCGCAGATTGCGTCGGTCATCGCGAAGGTGCGCAAGGTGATCGGCAAGAACATCCCGATCCTGATCACCGGCGAAACCGGCACCGGCAAGGAACTGCTCGCCCAGGCCATTCACAACGATTCGCCGCGCCGCGCGGGGCCGTTCGTCGCGGTGAACTGCGCGTCGATCCCGGAAACGTTGATCGAATCCGAACTGTTCGGCTATGAAGAAGGCGCCTTCACCGGCGCGCGGCGCAAAGGCGCGGTCGGCAAACTGCTGCAGGCCAACGGCGGTACGCTCTTTCTCGACGAAATCGGCGACATGCCCTACCCGTTGCAGGTGCGGCTCCTGCGCGTGCTGCAGGAGCGTCTCGTGAATCCGCTCGGCTCAGCAAAGTCGATTCCCGTGGACGTCGCGATCATTTGCGCCACCCATCGCGATCTGCGCGAAATGATCGCGCAAGGCCGTTTCCGCGAGGATTTGTACTACCGGCTCAATGGACTCGTCGTCAAATTGCCGCCGTTGCGCGAGCGCACCGATTTGTCGGCGGTGATCAAAAAGATGCTGGATTGCGCGTCGGCAGAGAACGCCGGCGGCCAGCCGCTTAGCATCGCCGACGACGTCATGGCGCTTTTCGAGCAATGTGCGTGGCCCGGCAACTTCCGCCAGCTCGGCAATCTACTGCGCACCGCGTCGGTCATGGTGGATCCGGACGGCGAAATTCGTCGCGAGCATCTGCCTGACGATTTCTTCGACGATCTGCGCGCCGTCGGCCCGTCGTCCGCGCAGGGAATGGACGTATTGCCGCTACCCACCGGGCGGCTTCACGACGTGGCCGCGAGCGTGATCGCGAACGCCGTCGCGCAGCACGGCGGCAACGTATCGGCCGCGGCGCGCATGCTCGGCATTTCGCGCAATACGATTTATCGGAAACTGCCCGCGCAAGGCGCGAACCACAGCGAAGACGCGGCGTGATTCGCGCGCAGCGGAGCAGGCGCAACGCAGTGCACTGCTCCATTTTGCAACAGGCCTGTGCTGCAATTGAACAGCGCGCGAGCGTCAGGGCCGCGCGCGGCACACTGCACATGCCCGTCACAAGACCCATCGGCCACAAGCCAGCCCTCGGCTGCGCTGCAGCGGCCGGCTCGCGTTTCGCATGGACCGACCTCGCCTCTGGATACGTTCGGCATGGACCTTGCGTTTGAAGAGAGGACCGCTTCAACGATGCGGTTTTTCAATCAATCGTCCAACCCAAGGAGACAGCCATGCAGTGGACCACCCCCGCCTACACCGATCTGCGTTTCGGTTTTGAAGTCACGATGTATATCGCCACACGCTAACAGCACCGATGAAACGCCGCCGCGCGCGTCGTTGAATGGAACGCGCGGGCGGCGGCTTGCCGCAACGAAATCAATAAGGTGTGCCTGGTATGAACGCTCCGGATACTGAACGCTGCATCGGTCCGCGGCCGTATTTGCGCCCGCTTTTCAGGCTGCAATGGGAAGTCGCTGGAGACGGCTATGTGCTGCTCTCTCCCGAAGGCGCCGTCAGATTGAATCCGAGCGCAGGCGAAATTCTGAGCCGTTGCGACGGCACGCGAGAACTCGACGACATCATCGGCGAGCTCGAGGATCTTTTCAACGCGTCCGATCTCGCCACGGACGTCTACCGTTTTATCGAACACGCGCGGCAGCGCGGCTGGGTGGAGTGATCCGGTCCGCGTGTGGAGCTGCATGTCGCGTATGTCGCGTTGGACTCCAGACGCACGTGTTGAAAGCGCCCGGCGATTCTCCCGAATAACAGAGAATCGCCGGGCGCTTTCGCTTATGCAGTTGCCTGGCGCCATGCGTTCTATCGACGCCTGACGCTATGGCGAAGTCCCCGCGTTCAGCGAACTGCCCGCGTTCAACGGTTTCGACGACGCTCTCGCGCTCTCGTCCGTCAACTTGCTCTTGCCGGCGCTGTAGCCGTTCGAATACAGCAAAAACGCCATGATGTCCGCGTAGTCCTGCGGCTTCATCTTGCCCGGACGATCCGCCGGCATGTTGTTCGCCATGTAGCCATACACGCCGCCGATGGTCAGCTTCGCATTCGCCGTCGGCGCGAACGACGGCCCGCGCAACGCCGGCGCGTTGAGCCCCTGCAGTTCGGGACCGTGGCACTTCGCGCACGCGCTCGAATACAAGGTCTTGCCGTGCGCGACCTGCGCGCGGTCGAACGCGGGCGCGTCCGCGGACACTGCTGCATCGACCTTGATGAAACCGCCCTGCTCGATGTCACGGCCGCCGGCTCGCATGATGGGCGACTTGAAGTCGGCACGGCGAGGACCGTCGCGATAGGCAAACTCCGTCGCGTCGGGCACGCTCGCCTGCGCGACGCGAGGAAGTGTCCAGCCGCGCGTCAACGCAGCGAGCCTGCCGTTGGACTCCATCTTTGCCAATGCAGCGTCGATACGCGGCTGCAACGCTGCACCGTTTTTGCCGAAGGCAAACACCAGATGCCAGTCGGCATACGCCGACGCTGCTTGCGCGATATGAAAGCGCTGCTCGGGATGCGTCTTCGTATAAGCGACGACAGCCGGATACCAGACAATCGCGCGTTGCGCATGTCCGTTTGCGACGGCATCGACGGTCAGTTCTGCGGTGTTTTCCAGGTCGAGCTTCACGCCGGGCTGCTGCACGGCGATCAACTGCGCGGGGCTCGCATAGGTGGCGGCAACGATCTCAGCACCGCCTGTTTGCGCCGCCGATTCGCGCATCGTCACGCTCACGTAACCCGACTGCAGATAAGCACGCGAAAATGTGAGCTTGCTATTGGAGCCGTCCGCAACAGACGAGCGTGGAAAACCGGCGATCACATCGCACTTGCGCGCGAGCGCCTTGTCGAGTTCCTTGAGCGACACGCCGTCGTCGTCGCTGCCCGCAAAGCCGCCCGGCGCGAGCGTAAGGGCCACGCCTGCCGTGCGGAACGCTTCGCGCGTCACCGCTTCGTCGAGCGCCGTCGACGGACTGCCTGGCAACGTGCACACGCGCACGCCCGCGCTCGCGTGGCCTGGTATCAGCGCGCCGCTTGCGAGCAACGCGCCGGCAATAGCGATTGAATTGAGTCGAGTCTTCATGATCTTGCTTCCGGGGAAAGGCGGGGGCGGCGCGCGCCGACTGCTCGTGCGAATCTGCATCGAGCAGCTGGGCGCTGCGGCCGCGTGAACATCAGCCGTGGTTGAGTGCGAACACGTACAGCGTGCCGCCGCGTGGGATCTTCTCCGCAGCCTTCGCCATCGGGCCGCCCCAGATAGGATTGGCGCCGCCGTAGCCGGCGAGAATCGCCACGTACTCCTTACCGTCGACTTCGAATACCGACGGCTGCGCCACGATGCCGCTCGCGAGTTTCGGGCTCTTCCAGAGCACCTTGCCGGTCGCCGAATCGAATGCGTACAGATGGCCGTCAAGCGAACCGCTAAACGCGAGCCCGCCCGCGGTCGTCGCCACGCCGCCGTTCCAGGGCAGCTTGCTCCAGAAACTCCACAGCTTCTTGCCCGTGCTGACGTCGATAGCCTGCAGTTCGCCGTAGCCCTTGCTGCCCGGCTCTGGCTTGATCTCGAAGCCTTCGCCGAGATACGGCAGTCCTTCCATGTAGGTGACCGACTTGCCGGACAGCGACATGCACGCGTGCAGCGAGGGAACGATCGCGACCTGCTTGTCCGGATCGTACGAAACCGACCACCAGTTCTTGCCGCCGAGGAAGCTCGGACATGTTTCGATGGTCGTGCCGGTCTTCGGATATTTGGAGGGATCCTGAATCGGCGCGCCGTCCGCCGTGTAGCCGGTGACGGAAGTCGCCTTGACGAACGGCTTCGCGTAAATCAGCTTGCCTGTGCCGCGGTCGATGGCGTGAAAATAGCCGTTGCGGTCCGCGTGGATAATTGCATCGTAGTCCTTATCCTGGTACTTGATGTTGGCGAGCACCGGCGTGTTGACGCCGTCATAGTCCCAGGTATCGTGTTTCGTGTACTGATAGTGCCATTTGAGATCGCCGGTCTTCGGGTCGAGCGCGAGCAGCGAATCGGAGTACAGGTTGTCGCCCGGCCGCAGATCAGCGAGCCACGGTCCCGGATTGCCGACGCCCCAGTACAGCGTTTTCGATGCCGCGTCATACGTGCCTGTTAGCCACGCAGGCGCGCCGCCGTGTTCCTGCATGCCGTCGGGCCAGGTATTGCCGCCTTTCTCGCCGGCCGCGGGCACGGTGAAGCGCTTCCACAGTACGTTGCCGTTGTCGGGGTTCAATGCCGCGATAAAACCGCGCGCGCCATATTCGCCGCCCGCACTGCCCACCACCAGCGCGCCGTCGAGCGCGAGCGGCGCAAGCGAAAACGCGTAGCCGAGTCCCGGTTCGAACATCGTCTTGCGCCACGCAAGCGACCCGGTTTGTGCATCGAGCGCGACGACCTCGCCGTTGAGCATCGCCACATAGACGTTCTTGCCGTAGAGGGCGACGCCGCGATTGATCACGTCGCAGCATGCCGTCTTGAACGACTCGGCGCCGAGCTTCGGTTCGAACTTCCACAGTTGCTTGCCGCTCGCGGCATCGAATGCATAGACGTTGTCTTTCGGCGTGGTCACGAAGAGATAACGGCCATTGACGATCGGCGTCGCTTCGAAACCCTGCTGCAGATCCGCGGGAAACTTGTAGCTCCACACCTGCTTTAACTGCTTCACATTCGACGTGTCGATCTGCTTGAGCGGCGAATGGGCCTGGCCGTTGTAGGTGCGGTAGTAGGTGAGCCAGCCGGGATCGCTTTGCGCAGCGGCCAGCCGTTCATAGGTGACGGCGGGATAGTCGTCGGCCACGGCGGCGGTCCCGCATGACAGACTGACGGCCGCGGCGACGCCTATCGCAAGCGCTCTCGGCCGCAGCGCCGAAATGGAACGTGCTTTCATCCTTGTCTCCTGTGTAGACCCGAGCGGCAACGTCAGCTGTCTGTGCGAGTCGGTGCTTCCAGCATCGACTCCCACCGCATGCAACGCTGCTTACTCGGGTCCCATGCAACATGGGTTGCGCTCGACGTGAGTTGTCGCTTCAGTGGCGCACCGCAAGGCACGCCACGTCGATCCCGCACCACATGTTCGCTGTTGAGTTATCGACGGGAAGCCGGCTGGCGACGCCATCGTCTGGGGAACGCAGTCTGGCTGCGAGCCCTGTTAGGCAAGTCACATGCCATTGGGGCGGCGCTGCGGCGCAAGGCGCGCCAGGCCGGGAGAGACGGGACAATGCGACGGATCAGCCCGCCGGCCGACGTGATGAAGGCTGTTGCACGTTGACGCAGTTCAGCGCCGATGTGTTGCTAAACAAGACAGCGGCACTTGGCCAGAGGCGAGCGCGGAGTCGCTGCGTCCGCTGAGCGCGTCGAGCCTTCACGTAATCGACGCCCCGAGCGCAAACGCCTTCTGCAGGAAATTCGCCGTCTTGGCCGGCGCGGCCTCCATGCGCGAGGCGAGCGACAGCCGGATCGAAATGGCGTTGCCGAGCACGTCGGTGTAAGCGACGCCTTCCACGCGGATCTGACACACGGAAGCCGGCACGAGCGACACGCCGAACTCCGCGGCCACCAGATTCACCACGGACGACAGCTGCGGCGCCTGCTGTCCTGCGATCGGCTCGAAGCCCGCCTCCCGGCACGCGCCGACGATGACGTCGTGCAGTGTGGGGCTCGCCTCTCGCGGCAGCATCACGAAGGGATCTTCGGCCAACGCTGCCAGCGGGATCCTGCGCTTTTTCGCGAGACGATGCGTGGCCGGCAACACGACCCTCATCGGCTCGATGGCGATGTGATGGAACTGCACGCCCGCCGGCGACTGGCTGCCAAGCCGCACGAAAGCGACGTCGACACGTCCGTCGCCGAGATAGGCGAGCAACTGCGCCGTGTTGCCCTCCGCAAGCGTGAGCGTGACGTTCGGATAATCCTGCCGATACGCGCGAATCAGCTTGGAGACCACGGGATTGAACGCAGCAGAGCCGGTAAAACCGATATTGAACTGCCCGATCTCGCCGCGCCCTGCACTTTGCGCCTTTTCGACCGCGAGCCGGGTGTCGTGCAGGATGCGCTGCGCGTCGGCGGCAAAGGCCTCGCCTGCCTCGGTCAGCACCACGCCATGGCCGGTGCGGCGAAAGAGCCGCACGCCCATTTCGTCTTCCAGCGCATGAATCTGCTGGCTGAGCGGCGGCTGACCGATGCCCAGTCTTTCGGCCGCACGCGTGACGTTGCGCTCTTCGGCGACCGCCAGAAAGTAGCGGATATGGCGCAATTCCATGCGATATATGAGAAAACTATTTCAGGAAGACGCGATAGATATTGGACAGTATATCAGCGGTGCGACAAAATATCGCCATCGCGCAGTCCGCGTCCTATAAGTGTTCCCGCAAAACATCGCCTTTTACGCTAGATGACGAAGGCAGGACGAGCCGCGCCGATGGGGCGCGCGGCGGTTTGCGCCGTTGTGTTTATCTAATGAGGTGAAGGGGTCTATTGTGGCTGAGACATTGAAAAAACCGAGGCCGGAATTCCGGAACATCGGTATCGGGCAGATATTGACGGCGTACCGGCTGCCGCTTGCCGGGCGGGTGTCGATCCTGCATCGCGTGAGCGGGGGGC
>NZ_CADIKB010000058.1 GCF_902859825.1 Paraburkholderia phenoliruptrix
CTGGATGAAGCCAAACGTTGTCTCGTGATATTGCGTGACGTACTCGTGCCGCCTGTACTGGTGGCGCAACCGGAACTCGAAGTCCACACCTGCACGGTAGCCCTCATGGCGCAGCGTGTCGGTCACGATTTCCTTGACCGACTGCTTCTGGAACAGGCGGCTTGTGACGCCCCGGTTCAGGTCGGCGAGCTTCGGCTCAAGCCGCACCCGATAGTGTGTCTGGTCGGCTGACGTCGGATACTCATCGAACTCCGTGATCACGCCATGGATCGTGTATGCGGGCGGCATCCGGCTGAACTGGTCCGCGTTCTCGCCGAACATCCTGCGCAGATAGTCCATCTCCGGATCGACCGGAGCGATGATGAACTTTGCGGGCCGACCGACCACCTGCTCCATCGGGATGCCGGACACGGGGCTGGTGAATTCGATGTCATACCGGTACAACTCGCTCACCGCATCGCGACCGCTGAATCTGAGCACGGAAAAGGGCGCCGGATGCGGCGCCAGCTTCAACTCGTAAGCCTGTAGAGGCACGATCGACGACATACAGAGCTCCGTTAAACGAACGATATGAACGGCGGTGCCGGGGTGCTCATGACCCCGGCAACTGACAGTTACGTCCTACAGGATCAGCTTTTGGCCTTGGGCATCTGGGACACCAACGACAGCCCGATGTCCATGCCCTCGACCTGGAAGTGCGGAATGATGAAAAGCTTGATGCGGAAGAAGCCCGGGTTGTCCTCGATGTCCTCCACCGTCACCTTCGCCTCACGCAGCGGGTGCGACGCCTGCAACTCATCGCCCGGGTCCTTCATCTCGGTCACGAGACCCTTGATCCAGTTGTTCAGCTCGATCTCGAGCAGGCGCCGGTCCTTGGTCGTGCCGATGTTCTCGCGCTGGATCAGCTTGAGATAGTGCGCGATGCGCGAGAGCAGGAAGATGTACGGCAGGCGCGCATTGATGCGGCTGTTCGCCGTCGCCTCTTTCGTGTCGTACAGTGCTGGTTTTTGCGTGGAGTTGGCTGAGAAGAAACACGCAAAGTCATGATTCTTGTAGAACGACAGCGGGATGAAGCCCAGATTCGCGAATTCGAACTCGCGGGTCTCGGGAATCAGCACTTCGGTCGGGATCTTCGGCTGAGCGCCGGTGCCAAGGTCATACAGGTGCACCGGCAGATCTTCCACCTTGCCGCCGGCCTGGGGACCGCGGATCTGCACGCACCAGCCGTTGTTCACAAAGCTGCGCGTCATGTTGGCTGCAAACGCAAACGATGCATTCACCCACAGATATTTGTCGTGGTCGGGGCCTCTCACCCCCTCCTCATAGTTGAACGCGCGCACTGGCACGGTATCCCTACCGTACGGCAGACGCCCGAGCACCCGCGGCATCGTCAGCCCGACGTAGCGGGCATCGTCCGTATCGCGGAAGCTCTTCCACTTGATGTACTCGGCGCGGTCGAAATAGTTGCCAATATCCTGAATGGCGGCGACTTCTTCCATCGATTTCTTGCCGAAAAACGCGGCGCCCACCGAACCTATAAACGGCGTGTGGGCGGCTGCCGCAACCTTCGAGATGTTGCGAAGCAGTGCAATGTCCATCGGCGAGTTTGTGAACTCGAAATCGCTGATCATTGCGCTGACCGGCTGCCCGCCCGGCGTGTCGTATTCCTCGATATAGGCGAGGCGGTACAGGCCGCTCTGAACCAGCTCGGGCGTGTCCTCGAAGTCCAGCTGCAATGCGTCCTTCGATACGTCGAGCACTTCGATCTTCGCGTTCCTGCGGAAGTCCGTACGCGACACGAGCATCTTCAGACCGCGCCACCGGCCTTCGAGGGCCTGGAATTCCGGCGTGTGCATCACAGCGTCGAGCTGACGACCGATCTGCCGATCGAGCTGGCCGATGTAGAAATCAAGCAGCGATTTGTCGAGCCGGTCAACCGGCTTGCTTTCTTTCGCGACCAGATTCAGCAGCGCGTCCATGCCGCGGGCAACGCGTTCGTCGGCCGATGCCTCGGCCAATATGTCATTGTCGCGAAACGCTTCCAGCGGGCGGGCCTCGGCGACGATGTTAAGGTTGATCTTGTTGCAAAGCGAGGCGTACACACTGTCGTTCTCGAGCACGAGTGTTTCCGCTGCACCCTGACGGGCTTCGTTCTGTTTCATGGTTATCTCAGTCTCGGTTCGTATGGCGACGTTATTGCGGAAGGCGTAACGGGTAGCTTTGGCCGGCCGCCCTCAGGCATGGCCTTCCTGTTGCGTCGCCGCGGTTGCAATCTGGGCAAGCTCGCCGCGCAACTTGTCTGACAGACGCCTGTCCTTCAGAATTTTTTCGAATTCTCGACGAAAAGTGCCGTTGTCGAGCAGGTTGCTTTTCAAATCGCGCAGTAAATTGCGCATTGCAAGCATGGCCTGCATTTGCGGAATCTGGCGCGCCACCTGTTCCGGCTCGAAGTCCTTCATCGAGCGAAAGGAGAGAGTGACGGGCAGTTCTGAACCATCAGCGGCCAACGTGTTCTCCGCGGCGAGCTTCAGGTCTGGCGCGTAGTCGGCCAGAACAGCATCGAAGTTGTTCTTGTCAATGTTCACCTTCTTGCGCTCGGCGAGCGGCGCCTGTTCACGGCCCGCACTGAAGTCGCCCGCGACAAGCAGCTTGAGGGGCAATTCCACCTTCTTCTGCGCCCCGCCCGTATGCAGATCCAGGGTGATCGAAACACGACTTTTCGGAATTTCACGTTGGAAGCTGTCCATAGGATTCCTTATTTATCTTATTAAAATATCCGCAGAAATATCCAAGCGATGTGGTGACATTCTTCGAGCAGGCGCATGTCTCAAACGCCGTACGCGGCTCAAACGAATACTAACGGCACCCCCAAAGCTCGGCATTCATTCATGCGCCGTTATTGCAACGGCGTATTAAACATCTTTACCCGCGCGGCGTCAAAGCACACCCCCCCGTTGCTGAACAAATATAGTTAGTGAAACGAAGTTTCGGAAAAATCTTATGGATTCGTTGCCTCTTGATGGTTCATCAGCATAACTCGCGATCCCCGATCGCATAACACGCCCACCTTGCTCGCAGGCTGCCTACTTTTTGCAAATTTTTATTATGAGAAAGTGCGAAGCACCATTCGCAAACGCACCGCTCATGCTAACTGAGTCACACAATTCATTTTCAATTCGAAAATTTATAACAATCCATAACGTTTTGCACGACGAATTACTTATTCGCGTTTACGATTTACGGATCCGTCATTAGAATGCGCCCACTTATAACCACTACAAGCCGTAGACCACACGTATGCGGATAGACAAACCGCTCTGGCATGAGGGCTTGATCCTCACGCAGCAGCACTTTCAGCAACAGGACCGATGGGCCGGATTCGCGATGCAGCAGTTCGCCACTGCGGTGCTCACGGAGCCATGGGGCACCCTGGGCGTCGAGGTCGACGAAGAGGCGCTCGCGACCGGCCGTCTCAAGCTCACGCGGCTGAAGCTTCGCTTTCCCGATGGCACGCCGATCGACACCGCGCTGGCCGACGCACTCCCGGCGGGGCGCGATCTGACGCATGGCCTTCCGGCTGACCGGCAAAGCATCACAGTGCTCGCGGCGCTCGCTCTACCCGATGCGAACGGCAACAACTGCCGCTTCGATGAAGCCACGCTGGCGCGTCCGCGTCGCTCATACCGTGAGTTCGTGAAGGTGGCTGACCTCAACGGGGTGACTGAGACAGAGATCGCCGCGGAACGTCATGCCGTGCGCCTGCTGTTCGACTTCGAGTCGCATGCGGACGACACGGCGTGCGCGATCGTGCGGCTTACTCGCAGCGGCAGCGGCTCGGGCGGCGGTCAGTTCCGCGTCGATCATGCATTCGTCCCTCCCTGCCTGACGCTTGGCAGTCACCCGCTTCACCTCGAACGGATCGCCCGGCTCGCTGACATCCTGCAGGCGAAAAGCCTCGCGCTCGGCGCTCGGCGCAGCGAGCGCATGGAGCAGATCGTGGAATACGGCGTGGCCGACGTACAGCTTTTCTGGCTACTGCACTGTATCCATTCTGCCTGGCCGCAACTGCGGCTCTGTCTCACCCACCCCGGCCGGCCGCCGGAGCATCTGTACGCGACACTCGCCCAGTTGGCGAGCGCACTCATGACGTTCTCGACCAGGGCGCAGCTGGCTGACATTCCCACGTACGACCATGTCTGCGCAGACGAAGTGTTTGCGAAACTCGAATCGATGATCCGCGACCTGCTCGACGCGATCATTCCGTCACGCGTCGTATCTATCGGGCTCACGCGCAAGACGCCGACAACATGGACTGGGCAGTTCCTCGACGAGCGTATCGCGGGAGATGCCGCTGACTGGTATCTGTCGGTGAACGCGCCAATGGCCGCGTTCGAGCTCGTCGAGCAGTTTCCGCGGCTGTGCAAGATTGGCGCACCCGACGACGTTGGGCACATCATCAATTCCGCGCTGCTGGGTATTCCGCTGAAGACGGTGCAGCGAGTGCCCGCCGCAATTCCGGTACGCCTCGACAACCAATACTTCGCGCTCGATTCATCCAGCGCCGCGCATGCCAGGATGCTTGCCGCGCGTGCCTGTCAGATCTACCTGCCGGCGTCGATACCCGATGCCGCGCTTCAACTCTACGCGGTGCTGCGTACATGAACGCCCTGACTTCCAGCAACCAGGAACCTGCCGCGCTAGACGAACTCTCGGACAACAGTGACATGCCGCGCGACGACACGCACGAAAGCATGCGCGCCCTGCTGCGAGACACGGCATTGCTGGTGACCACGCTTGGCACCGGTGGAGCAGTGAAGGAGGCGGACGAACTGCGCAACCGATGCAGGCAACTGATCGCGCATTTTGCGGAAGCGCTGCAAGCCCGGCGGTATCCAGACGACGTGCGCCGGGAAGCCCTGATTGCCCAGTGCGGGTTGCTGGACGAATCGGTACTGCGGTCTCTGCCGGCAGATATGCGTGCCGGTTGGGAACTGCAACCGCTGCAGGTCGAGCAGTTCAACCTGCACGACGCCGGCGAAACCGTGTTCGACCGGCTCGATGCACGTATGCGCGAGAGCGTACCGTGCGTCGATTTGCTCGAATGCTACTCGGCGGTCCTTGGCATGGGATTCGTCGGCCGCTACGCCCGCGAGGGCGAGGCAAAACGCACCGCCCTTATCGCGGCGCTCAACGCCAGGCTGGACAGACTTCGACCATCATCGGAACGCCTGTTTGTCGCAGACCAAGCGGGGCGGCGCCTGTCCGACTGGTTTTACCGGCTGTCTCCGTGGGCCGTTGCGGCTCTGGCAGGTATTGCTGCAGTGATCGTCTGGGCGATATGGGCGGCGGCACTCGACATGCAACTTGCCCATCTAGTGTCGGTGAAAGGCACCCGCCCGTGAAATCCGGTCTGCCTGTCCTCTCTGGGGCCTTACCGCTAGCGCCCGATGACGACTTCAAGGGGCTGGGATATCCGGTGCGCGCGATGCTGCTGTTCGCGGCCGCGTTGGCGCTCGCGGTAGTCTGGCTCGTGTTGACGGTTAGCCGCGGTGTGACATGGACGCTCACGGTAGTGATCGCAGTGGTCGCGCTATCACTCGCGTCCTGGTTCACGCGCCGGCTGACCCGCGCGCGGCAACAGGGAGCACAAGTGCTCGCGGCGCTTGGCGCCGCGACGGCCGATATTCCGGTGAAATTGCGCACGCGCATGCCCCTCGTCCTCATGACCGGCGACGGTCTATCCGCGCTTTTCGACCGAGCGGGAGACGTCCGCCATGCGCATGTGGGCGACGGGGCAATCTGGCTGCGCGTCGATCGGGCACAGGATCTGCCGCGGCTTGCACTCGCAGTGAGACAGTGGCGCGACGGTCGCGCACCGGACGGGGTGGTGCTGTCAGTTGTTCCGGCACAGCACACAGGGGCGGACATCCTTGTACAGCAACTGCATGTTGTGCGGCAGGCCGCGGCGGATGCGTCCCCCATGCTGGGCAGGCAATTACCCGGCTACGTCGCCGTGTATCAGCGGCTCACAGCCGCTCCTCCAGACCTGGCCACGCCTCAGTGGTATGGCGTTTCAACGACTTCGCGCATCGTCGATGCCGCACGTTTTGAAGCGGTGATTCGCGCCGCCGAAAACGAAGCGCAGCATGCGGCGCGCGACCGCACGGCAGCCGCGCACGCGGCCGCCCTTGCGTCGATCATCGGATGGACACAGCGTGTCGTCATCGGTGCGCTCTCGGATCGGCATCACCCTGCCATCCCATGGTCACTCTTTGGTGCCGGCTGGATCGATTGCGGTCCCGCGAGTGGTCCAGCGAACCCGTGGGCACGCGATGTCGAGGTGCAGACGCGGGTGATGCGCGCACCGGCCCCGGCCTCTGCGCTCCCTTGGCCGCTGCCTCAACCGCTGGTTCAAGCGCTGCCCCGGCGATACTGGATGTCGCCACGCATGGCAGCCTTTGCCCATGCGCTTGCGCTCGTAGCATCTGCAGCCGCGGTTGCGTTCTGGGCGTCGGCAAAGAACAACGAGGCGCTGCTAGCCCGCATCGGCACGGACCTGGGCCGCTATTCGATGATTCCTTCCGCGCACGATACGGCCAAGCGCGCGGCACTACAAACACTCGTGGCCGATCGGGATCAACTTGACCGTTATGCGCGCGCCGGCATTCCACTTCCCCTGTCATTCGGCATGTACCGGGGTGCGCAGCTCATGCCGGCTGTGAACGAGGCCATTGCATCCTATGCACCACCGCCGCCCCCGCCGGCAGTGGTGACGCTCGACAGCATGTCGCTGTTCGACAGCGGCCACGCACAACTCAAGCCCGGCTACACACGTGCAATGGTCGGCGCTCTCGAAATGATCAAGGGGCATCCGGATAAACGGATTCTCGTGGCGGGCTATACCGATAACGTAGGCGATCCCGGCAGCAACCTGAAATTATCGACGGCGCGCGCGCAAGCCGTGCGCGACTGGTTGATCGATGCGTCGGGGATTCCGGCCACACAGTTTGCTATCCAGGGCTACGGCGACACGCGACCGATCACAAGCAATGAGACACCAGACGGCCGCGCCAGGAACCGGCGCGTCGAAATCACACTGGTACCGGACGCGCTGAAGTGAGTTCCACGCTGCGAGGACTTCGAGCGACTGGACGCCATTCGTGCTCGTGGTCAGTCGGAAAGATGAAGAACGATTCTAGCCCCGAGGCACTTCGCGTCGGGTTTCTCTGGCCCGGCGTAGAGATCCGGGCAGTTGTTGCAGTACACAAAAAGGAGTGAAGTAATGGCAATTCCGGCCTATATGTGGCTCAAGGACGACGGCGGCGCGGACATCAAGGGGTCGGTGACAGTTCAAGGGCGTGAAGGCAGCGTCGAACTCGTCGCATTCGACCACGGCGTGCACATCCCGACCGACGGCAACACGGGCAAGCTCACCGGCACCCGCGTGCACAAGCCGATCAAGCTGACCAAGGAAACGGACGCGTCGACCCCGTATCTGTACAAGGCTGTGACGAGCGGTCAGACGCTCAAGTCTGTCGAAATCAAGTGGTACAGGATCGACGACGCGGGCAAGGAAAAAGAGTACTTCAACACGAAGCTCGACAACGTCAAGATCGTGGCCGTCAACCCGGTCATGTACGACATCAAGAAGCCGGAGTACGAGAAACACAACCATCTCGAGAACGTCGAACTGCGCTACGAGACGATCACCTGGTCCTACAAGGACGGCAACATCATCCACAAGGACACCTGGAACGAGCGTTCCTGATATCCGCACTGCTTGGTGGAACTGGCTTGCTGCTGCCGGTTCCTTTGCCAGTCCGGGCTCGGGCTGACCTTCTTCCACCCAGGAGCGGCGCTGAACGATGGCCATCACCCGCTTCAATTCCGACCGCTCCCTCATGATCTTGCGCGATACCACTCACCTGCTCCGCCGACTCAATCCGCATTGCGCGAAGGCGCTCGAGGCGGCTGCGAGTCTTTGCCTCGCGCGGCTTTCGGACGAGATAACAGTCGAGCACTGGCTGCTGAAGCTGATCGAGGCAGGCGACGGCGACATTCCGGCAATCCTCCGACACTATGGGATCGATGTCGATGCGCTGTGGGACGCGCTGATCGCAGCCATCGAGCACGTACCCCGCGACCTCCGCGGCAAGCCGGCGCTGTCCGTTCAAATGGCGACCGTATTACAAGACGCCTCGCTTAGAGCCGCGGCGGGTAACGATGACGCATCGATTCGGTCGGGCAACCTGATGCAAGCCATCGTCGACGCTCCGCACGTGCTGCGTGCGCAGAATATCTGGCCGCTGCTGTCAATCAGCAGTGCCCAGATCGAACGGCTCCTGCTGCGTCTCGCCCATCGTTCGTGTGAGAGCGCACAAGACGATCTGGATGCGCAGATGACCGAACCGGCTCGCGCCGCGCCGGACGATGCGCACGCACCCGGGACAGCGGCCCCGGACGCTCGAACAGTCCAGCAAAATGGCGGCGCACATGCCCTCGCCCGCTTTGCGCTCGACCTGACCGACAAGGCGCGCAACGGCCAGATTGATCCCGTATTCGGCCGCGACCGTGAGATCCAGCAGATGGTCGACGTGCTCGCACGTCGGCGCAAGAACAATCCGATCCTGGTCGGTGATCCGGGTGTAGGCAAAACCGCGCTCGTTGAGGGGCTTGCGCTGCGCATAGCCGAGGGCAGCGTGCCTGAAGTGATCCGCGACGCGCGCATCCTCACACTCGACCTTGGGCTGCTGCAGGCTGGCGCTGGTGTCAAAGGCGAGTTCGAACAGCGGCTGAAGAACGTGATCGACGAGGTGCAAGCCTCGCTAGTGCCGATCCTGCTGTTCATCGACGAAGCCCACACGCTGATCGGCGCCGGTAACGCAGCAGGGAGCGCCGACGCCGCCAACCTGCTCAAGCCTGCGCTCGCGCGCGGCACGTTGCGCACAATCGCCGCCACCACCTGGTCGGAATATAGGGAATTCTTCGAGCGCGACGCCGCGCTCGAGCGACGTTTCCAGATCATCAAGGTTGAAGAGCCTGACGACGACGCTGCGTGCCTGATGCTACGTGGCCTCAGGAATCGCTACGCGGAGTATCACCATGTTCACATTCGCGACGAGGCGCTGGTCGCCGCGGTGAAACTTTCGCGCCGCTACATTCCCGCACGTCAACTGCCGGACAAGGCAGTCGACCTGATCGATACGGCAGCCGCGCGCGTCCGCATGGGCCTCGAATCCCCGCCGGCGGAACTGCAGCGGGCACGCGCCTCGGTGGCGGCTCTGGAACTCGAGGACGCGACTTTGGCCGACGACGCGCGTGCAGGCATGGACCACGCGCAAGCGCACCGGGCAACACTGGGCGCAACGCTTGTAAAGGCGAAGGCAGAATTGGCGGATTTGCAGTCTCGTTATGCGAGCGAGTTGAGGCTCGTGCAGGCGCTGCACGAATGGCGTGAACGAGAACCGGCTCGACGCGACCACGCTTCACTGGCTCAGGCGAGGCATGCACTTGCTAACGCTCAAGGCAAGGGACCGTTGATCTTTGCCGACGTCGACGCACAGGCGATCGCGCGCGTCGTCGCCGAATGGACGGGCGTGCCGGTCGGCCATCTCGTCGAGGACGAACTCCAGTGCCTGCTCGCACTCGAAGCGCAGCTTGCTACGCGCGTCGTGTCTCAGGACGACGCACTGGGCGCGCTTGCCGAGAGTCTGCGCACCGCAAAGGCGGGACTCAAGAATGAGCATGCTCCGCTCGGCGTATTTCTGCTAGCTGGCCCGTCAGGCGTAGGCAAAACCGAGACCGCCCTGGCCCTGGCCGATCTGCTGTTTGGCGGCGAAGCGGCGCTCACGACAATCAACATGTCGGAGTACCAGGAACCGCACACGGTGTCGCAGTTGAAGGGCTCGCCCCCGGGCTACGTCGGATATGGCCGTGGCGGCATTCTGACGGAGGCAGTGCGCCAGCGTCCCTATAGCGTCGTGCTGCTCGACGAAATCGAGAAGGCTCATCGCGACGTGCTTGACATCTTTTATCAGGTATTCGATCGCGGCGTCATGCGTGACGGCGAGGGGCGCGTGATCGACTTCCGCAACTGCGTGATCCTGATGACCTCCAACCTGGGCAGCGCGCAGATCGACGAAGCGACGGCAGACAATCCTGAGATTGCACAGGCCGCGCTGCTCGAGATCATCCGTCCGGCACTCGTCGCGCACTTTCAGCCGGCGCTGCTTGCTCGCTTCCAGACGCTGATCTACCGACCGCTCGGTGCGACCGCGCTCCAGTCCATCGTGCGCATGAAGCTCGGCAAAGTCGCCGATCGCCTGCGCCGTCAGCAAGGCATCGAGCTGACCTGCGACGAGTCGCTGATTGAGACGATGGCTGAACTGTGTCTCGCTCGTGAATCCGGCGCGCGCAACGTCGACGCATTCCTGAACCAGCGCATCCTCCCGACCGTGTCGGGCGAGTTGCTCGCACGCATGGCGAGCGGCGCCGTGCCAGCGACGATCGCGTTGTCGAGCTCGGCCGAACGCGGCCTGACGATCGATTTCGTTGACCGCGACGAAGCGGCGCACGCTGAAGCGCACGCACCGCTCGTTGCATAGCGGAGCGACGCCATGGCGGCCGGCCCTTCTCTCTACGACATGCTGCTCGGCCAGATCGGGGGCGAGCCGCTCGACGCCCACGACGACCGGACGCTCGAATGCCTGAGCGTGCAACAGAACGTGCGGCGCATTCTCAACACGCGCGCGGGTGCGCTCAAGCATCTGCCCGACTATGGCTTGCCGGATTTGACCAACATCTACAAGGCATTGCCCGCTTCCGCGCACCTGCTTAAGGAGCAAATGGAGGCGACGCTGCTCAAATACGAACCCCGCATTCGCAAAATCGATGTCGATATCCTCGAGAACGACGATCCCGGCGTGCTCGTAAGTTTCGAGATGACATGTCACCTCCGGAAAGCGGGACTCGTCAGGTTCGGGACATACTTCGAACCACCCGGCCGCATGCGGGTCGAGCACCGGCAACAGGCACGACCCGTCAGTTGATAAGTGGCAAGGTAGCGTACGGCCCGTTTAGATCGAATCTTCGTCCCACCAAAACAATGCCGAACCTCCCGACTGAAGATAAACGCGACGCGTGAAAACTAAGCCGACACCGACGAAAAGGCTCACCACAGTACCGCGAATCCGACACGGCTTCCTCCGACGTCACGAGATATCACGCGCGAACCGCCGCCCCGTCCCGCTCAAAACCGCGCCACATCCACAATCGCATCCGCAAATGCCTTCGGCGCTTCCTGCGGCAGGTTATGGCCCACACCCCCGCCGATGTTGCGATGCGCGTACTTCCCGGTGAACTTCTTCGCATAAGCTGCGGGTTCGGGATGCGGCGCGCCGTTCGCGTCCCCTTCCATCGTGATGGTCGGCACTGAAATGGTCGGCGCTTTGGCGAGGCGCTGTTCCAGTTCGTCGTATTGCGACTCGCCCTCTGCAAGCCCGAGTCGCCAGCGATAGTTGTGAATCACCACGGCGACATGATCCGGATTGCTGAACGACTGAGCCGTGCGATCGAATGTCGCGTCGTCGAAATTCCATTTGGGCGACGCGAGACGCCAGATCAGCTTGTTGAACTCGTTGCGGTTCTTCTCATAGCCCGCATAGCCGCGCTCGGTCGCGAAATAAAACTGGTACCACCACGCGAGCTCCGCCTTCGGCGGCAGCGGCGCCTTGTTCGCCGCCTGGCTTCCGATCAGATAACCGCTCACGGACACCATCGCCTTACAACGTTCCGGCCACAGGGCCGCAATGATATTCACCGTGCGCCCGCCCCAATCGAACCCGCCGAAAATCGCCTTGTCGATCTTCAACGCATCCATCAACGCAATCACATCGACTGCAACCACAGCCTGTTGCCCATTGCGCGGCGTATCCGGCGACAAAAAGCGCGTGGTGCCGTAGCCGCGCAAATACGGCACGATAACGCGGTAGCCCCGAGCGACGAGCAAGGGTGTCACTTCAGCGAAGCTGTAAATGTCGTAGGGCCAGCCGTGCAGCAGAATGACAACGGGTCCATCCTGCGGGCCTGCTTCCGCATAACCGACATTGAGCGTGCCGGCATTGACTTGCCGCAGGTTCGCAAATGAGGCAACCCGCGAAGCCGACGTGCTGCCGACGGCCTGTGCATTGGCGAGGCCGCTCAAACCGAGTTCCATCAAGCTGAGGCCCGCGACGGTCGTGCCAAGCAGACGGCGGCGCCGTGTGTTGATCTGTTCAGACATGGCTCATTGTCCTTTGTGTTGAGAGCTGTGAAAGACGAAGGCGGCAGTCGAAGCCTCACACCATTCGCGTGGCGCAAAGCCGGCTGCGCTTGCGCTTGCCGGCGACGATGCGTTCGACTCGCGTGAACGTATTAAACGCGGTGGACGTATCCCGCTTATGTCCGCAGCGCTCGCGGGTGCAACGTTATGTATCCGGCCTCAGTCCGGATACGTTGTGATACAAAGCGTACCTCGGCTACCCTCGCACGGCTGCGTCATACCCATGCGTATCAGGTAGAACCCGTTAATTTTTTCTGGACGTCTCAATGCACGCGTTGCCGTGGGTTGCCATCTTTCTTGCTGCTGTATCAGTCGTTGTCCGGGGACCTCGTCTTTCGACGCTCGGCCTGCTGGCCCTTGGTTACGGGCTCGCGTTTGGGTTCGGAGTCTTGCAGCCACTCGCCGCCATACCGATTACGCTACTTGCCGGCACGGGCCTGTTATTGCAACGCGATCCGCCGCCTGCCGCCAGGCTTTTGTGCAATCTTGTTTTTGTCGCTCTGGCGATAGGCCTTTTTCAACACTGGCTACCGGGGTTTCATAATCTGCAGGTTTTTCATGCTGAACGGCTCACGCCTGACGCCGCCCCGTTCACGATGTACCTGAACTTCGACAAGCCGCTAATCGGCTTCTGGCTGGTGCTGACGTACCCATGGATTCAGCCGGAAAAAGATTGGCGCGCGCTCGCCGTATCAGCGGTCGCGGCCTGCGCCGCGACGTCGCTCATCTGCCTGTCGATCGCATTTGTTGCCGGATCCATCGCGTGGGCGCCCAAGTGGCCGCATCTTGGCTGGCTCTGGGCGCTCAATAACCTGCTGCTGGTCGCTTTTGCGGAGGAGGCGTTTTTCCGCGGCTATGTGCAGGGCGGCATCGCTCGCCTGACTGTTGATCGCCCTCATGCTCAATGGGTCGCGCTTGTCGTGGGCGCGGTTCTGTTCGGCGCGTTACATTCCCAAGGCGGAGCACTACTCGTTGTGCTCGCAACCATTGCCGGACTCGGCTCCGGTCTTGCCTACCGCGCGGGAGGCTTGCAGGCCGCGATGCTGACTCACTTTGGCCTCAACCTGATTCAGTTCGGTTTGTTCACTTATCCATTCATCGCACGCGTGTAACGATAGCGCCGGCGCGAGGCACAGCAGGCCCACTTGCGAGTTAAGGCCGCCCTTCGCTCGGCACCTCTGCTGCCTTGCTGAGCTCCGCCATCAGAATTCGCGCGATGCCGTTAGCTGGCGGCGTGCCGTCCGGCGCCGCTGCCGTCGTCGCCCATGTGACGATAGTCGTCCTCGTCACCGGATCGTAGCCCATGAACGTATTGAAGCCGGGTATTTCGCCGGTGTGTCCATAGAACGTGCCGAACTTCGCCAGCCCGAGGCAGTAGCTCGCAGCGCCCGGATCCGACGGCTGGGTCGACTGGCAGCTGGCGAGCCGTTGCGCCTGGAGGTCGGCGCTCAGATAGCCTCCGCCGACCATGCGCTGCACATAGGCGGCGAGTTCGGTTATGGTCGAAATGCCTGAGCCGGCGGTCCATGCCCATGATGTGTTCACCGACGTGACGTCCGTGGGCTGCAGCGTTCCGTTTTTTGCGGCCGCCTGACGCGCGGGGGACAATGCGTCGCTTTCCGCCGTTTCCGCATTGGTGCCCCACTGATAGCCATGCGGCGCCGGTATCCTCAACGATGTGTCGTCCTGAGGCGGAAGATAGCTCTCAGTCAAACCAAACGGCGTGAAAAGACGCGTCCTGATTGCGTCGGCGGCACTCATGCCCGTCAACTGCTCGATAATCAGGCCAAGCAGAACCGTATTCGTATTCGAGTAGCGGAAGTCCGTGCCGGGCGCGAAATACACAGGCTGGCTAAATGCGATATCGAGCAACTCTTTGGTAGTCCATACCTTGTTCGGTTGCGCGTCGAGCGTCTGATTAAATGCGAGGCTGGTTGAGTAGTTATAGAGGCCGCTGCGCATGCTCAGCAATTCCTCTATCGTGATGCTGTCGCCATTCGGCACGTTCGCAATGTACTTGCTCACGGGGTCGCCCAGTGCCAGCTTGCCTTCCTGCACGAGTTGCAGAATCACTGTGCCGGTCCACGTTTTCGTCACACTGCCCACCCGAAAATGCGCGTTGGTCGGAATCGGCGTGTGGGTGCCCCGCGCTGCCGTTCCGAACGATTCGAGCCAATTGCCGCTCGGCGACTGCACATAAACCACAGCACCCGGTGTGAGGGTCTCTGCGAGCAATGCGTCGATCTGGGGACGCGCCGCGGTGGCAAAGGCGGGCTCAGTGGGTGTGAGCGTGTCGCCGCCGCAACCGGCCACGGCCGCGCCCAGTACCAACGCAAGCACAACCGCATAAATCCGACGAAAGAGCACATATGACACGCACATCGCAAAACGGGAAGATGCCATTTGCGTTTCCCCTTCCTGATCATCGAGCCAGCGTCCTGTGGCCAGCTGAGAGGCGGTACGGCATTGCCCGGACCGGCCCTCGCCGTCGCTTCTGTTTCTAACCGCGCTGAACAACTATAGGACGTGGATTGCGGATCCGTGTGCGATTTATGCCAATAGGGACCGGCTAAAAGTCTTGCGCGCCCCTAGGGGGCCTGGCCCGATCAAATGATCCTGGCGACGGAGGTAGCGAAGTTCCTGATTTCATCGAACTGCGTGACGAGTTCCAGACATAACACGAACCCGAGCATCGCCGATGCGCCCGGATAGCGTTCTATCCAACTCAACACGCGGGCCGCATAACGGCTTCTTACGGCGTCGCGAGTCATGACGCAGGTAATGACGACGCCGATCGCCGCGCCGCCCAGCAAGTCGGTCGGATAATGAAAGCCTAGATAGGCGCGGGGCATGCAAATGAAGAGAACCACGTAGAGCAATGCCAGCGTGCCGATGCGCCTCGACACGATAAAAATGCCTACCGCAACGGACATCCACAGCATCGCATGGTCGCTTGGAAACGAGCTCCACGTGGCCAACATGCTTTCGTTCGGCGGCACGAATGGAAAGTGAAGATGCAGTTTCGGCGAAAAAGCCGGACGCATGCGGAACGGCAAGAAATGCGCAAGAACTCTTCCACTGAAAAGAGCCAGTAGCCCGCTCGCAACCGTCGCAATGACGACTTCGCGTCTCCATTGCCGACGCTCGTCCGACTGAAACCATATCCACCATAAAACGGGGATCAGCATGAGCCCCTTGAACGAATACATCCCTGCAATGGCGCGCACGGCGTGGTTGCACAGCAGACAAGAACTGAATCCGCTAAAGAAAGTCTCTATGCTGGTGTCGAAGCTGTTCATTTTTTTAGTGGGCAATAAGATAGAGATGAAACGGCAATCGCCTGCATGGCGAACTGTGTGACATCTACCCGTTGCCTCGCCTGTCCGCCTACGCCGAGAGTATGCGATTTACCGCCGCCGAGCGTTCCGCAACGACTCGCGAAGGCGCGCTTGCGCACGTACGCCTAAAGGTTCTTCTCGCGCTGGCGCCGGACGGCGCCAGTCAATGTAATGCCGCTGTAAGAGGCCACGGCGCGAGCCGATGTTTCTTTACCGACGGCTTACGCATCCCTTCCATTCGCCATCGATTACGCCGCTCTGTCGTCAGAACCACGCCGTTTCAACATCTACAGCGCGGCGAACACCACGGCCGCCACGCCGTCGACCTGCCCGAAGATTCGCGAGAAGCGATAGTGCTGGTCGCCGATCTGCAGCAGGTTCGCGCCCGAAGAGGTGGACCCGAGCATCTCATTGGCAAGCGGAATCGAAATGGCGCCGATCTGCTTCAGCTCGGCGCGTGTAGATTCCGGGTCGCCGAGATAGACGGTACAGACGTCTGCGGTATGTCGCATCATGATGACGCTGCAGGCTCTATCAAGCGATCGCTCAAGATACCCCGCAAGGGCTTGGAGCGCTTCGGCTTGCTGCTGCGAATCCCCGGCAGCGGGCTTATCGTCATTCGTCATGTGGCCTCCCTTGGCGATAGGCGATGTTGCCGTCTCGCACGTCTGTCCTGTCGACATCATGGCACATCCGCGTCTGCGCTTCGAGTGCATTGCCGGTTACCCGGTGTTACCAATTTCGCATTGCCGTTTCACCTGTGTGGCGGGCCCACCCCTAGACTTCGAGCCATGTTCACTGACGCGGCACGCAAAGCGTGCGGGGAGTAGCAAAATGAATAACAAACTTCTGGGCATCGCACTCGGTTTGGCCGCTCTGGCGGCATCCAGCGCCGCGTCGGCTCACGTCGACATTGGCGTGGGCATCGGTATTCCGCTCGGCGTCTACGCGCCGGCAGAGCCGGTCTATGCACCGCCGCCTCCGGTGGTCTACGCGCCTGCCGCGCCGGTTGTGTATGGTCCGCCGCCGGTCGCCGTTGCATATGGCGACGACTGGCGCGCCCGCGAGTGGCGCGAACGTCGTGAGTGGCGCGAACGCGAATGGCGTCGCCACGAATGGCGCGAGCATGAGTGGCGCGAGCGTGAATGGCGCGGTTATTGAAACGACGTCCAAACGCGTGGCATTCTCTAACGATGACTTGTGGGTGTCTTCGAATGAAAACTGGCCTGACTAGAATCGCTTTGCTTGCAACAACGCTGATCGCTACGACAGGCGCGGCAAACGCCGCGGGCTGCCTCAAGGGCGCGGTGGTGGGCGGAGTGGCTGGGCACTACGCCGGCCATCACGCCGTCGTCGGCGCCGTGGGTGGCTGCGTGGTCGGCAGACACCTCGCGAAGCAGCACGCCCAACAGCAGGCACAGGAACGAGCCGCGCAGCGCCAGGCTGTACCGGCCCAATGACGGTGCGCTTCTTTTGTGCGCTGGGAGCGTGGGGTGCCTGGTCACTGTTGAGTTAGCGGGCAAGAAAGCACCGATTATCTGCAATAGCGTGCCTTACCTAGACGTTTAGGTTAACGAACTTTTCCCGCCGACGTCCTCGCAACCCACCCCGCAACGGATGTCTTCCGAGACTAATCCTCAAACGGGTTGCCGCCGCTTTTCACCTCGGTGCTGAGGTTATATTCCGCGCGCACGGTTTTGAGCACGCCCTCGATGTCGCGCTCGAAGCCGATTGCATTGCCGAACTGTGTCATGTTCCAGTTGCAGCCTGTCTTGTCCGCCTCCTGCAACTGCGGCCTCGGCACACGAATCTTCACGCCATCCTCGACGACTTCCTGCAGTCGGTGAATTCGCCGGCTGACTTCCTGCTGCAACTGCGAGGCATTGAGCGTCTTGCGTATCATCCTCGTCTCCTTTTAAGGTTCTTCGAGTCAGTCTAGCGCAAGTGCGGTGCGCAACAGTCGGGCGCTGAGGAACAAAAGGGCCTGGGCGCAAACACGACACCGCTGCCGACGAAGGCGCGCCGCGATAAGATGCGCCAGGTGCAAGCGTTGCGCCGACACGGACCTATTTCTGGCCGGGGCGCAACGCGCGGAGAATTTCGATGGACGACCGATTCGACAGACGAGAACTGCTGCTTCACCTGGGCGACATGCTGGCCGCGTCCAGCTCTTTGGCTCGGGCAGGCGCGCCCGAAATGCCGGTGGTCCAGCTTTTAAGCCAGCAGGATCTGCCCGCAAACCTCGCATTTCTGCGAGCGCTTGATCCGACAATGACGGTGAGCGATTTCGGCGCACGCGTCGCCAGTGCATTCTCGCGGTGGCCGCAGGACCTTCTGGATACCACGCTCGACCACGAGTCGCTTGCATCGACTGTTCAACAGGCACTCTTTGAAGGTAACCCGCGAGGCTGGGACTCGTACGTCGCTCATGTGCAGAACAAGGTGACGTGGTTCGGGACGAGGCTCCCGAAAATGAAAACGAGCGTCAGTGGCGAACCGGCAGGCGAGGCCAGGCAGCGAGCCGCAGCGGCTGCGGCTGCACCATCTGCCACGCCATCCGCCGCGCGAACGGGACCAGGCACGCGAAGGGGCTGGCCTTGGCCCGATCCCGAGACAACGCGCTGATGTTCGCAGCACATCGCGCTTTGCAGCGCTGAAGCCTTAGCGCGAGGACACGGACGGCAGAGGCGGCGCTCCAGCGCCTCCGATAGAACGTAAAGCAGCAAGAAGGTCACCGCTCGAGTGTTGCCCTCTGAGACACGAAGCGGTGCTCCTTGTTGGGACAGACCCAACATCGGATTGCTGCTTCGCTCCCGCCGCTTTGGTTCGATGCCCGTGCGGCGGGGCGCTGCGGTCGGCAGCGTGAATGCATCGCCGTCGGCACAGTCGTTGCAAGTTTAGCTGCATCGTCAGGAGACAGCCATGATGCGGCTCTTTGCAAACTCACACGGCACGAAGCTAACCTATCGAAGCGGAATCGTTGCTATCGGTGCCCTCTTTCTGATCGCCGTGTGCGCGACCGGACTCGCGGCACTTGCGGGCCTACTGCCGGAGTCGGAGACGGTCGCCGTGACTGTAACCGCGATACCTTTGGTGGACCTGCAAACTGTGATCTCGCGGAGTATTTCGAGTCCGTGATTCGTTTGCCGGGCACCTGCATCGAATGCGGCTTTCTTGACCGTTAGCCGCGGTCGAGGCGTGACATCACATATTCCGGAAAGGAGCTCAGCCCTCGTCGACAATCACCTGGCGAGCATCAAACCGCGCACTATCGTTTTATCTCAATCGGCTGTCCGTGCGGCGTATTCCGCGCGGCGATGTCCCACTCGTTCTGCCGCTGTCCGAGACTGCGGTCGGTCACCAATCCCTTGTTCGCACTGATGCGCTCCAATGCCGCCAACCAGTGATAATAGTAGCTGTCGCGGTACTCCAGTTCGCCAGCAGCCTGCGCCTCGCGGATGGTCTGCCCCAAGCATTCCGCCCACTCGGCCCACGTGAACACGCCAAGCTCATGCAGTCTCAACGTCATGGCAAACGCCCGGGCTTGCCATGGCGCACTGAAAGCAGGTTCGGCGTCGCTACAAGGCAAGGCAGGCAAGACGTCGCGCAGTTCACGAGAACTCGAGCGGGTATGCGGCATATCAGATAGGCGTAACGTTTGAATACTCCAGATAGGGTTCCCAGCAATCCACACAAACACTTGCTGCAGTCGTATCTTTTCCCCAAAGTTCTGCCCCAGTGAACTGCACGGTATAAAGCCAATGCGGCTCCTCCCCGAGCCCCATCGCATTGGAGTCTGGGAAAACCTGCGGACCGTGCACCGCGATAACCCGCCCCCGCCTGCCTCGACAATAGCGCGGCAATCGCGTATGGGTGGAAGGGTTCAACTGACGGGTCAGTACTTGGTCGTCGACCCTGAAGCGCGCCTCGGTGACCGCTGGTCGAGTTACAGGGTTGTCACGGCGTAGCGCCGCAGCGACGTCGTTAGCCATCAAGACACGAGGCACGGAGTTGCCGCAATTATCCGGGACGCCGCTTGCGATTTCCGCGGCCGTCAACAAGCCGGTGTCCATGAGCAGCGTTTTCAGAGCTTCGAACCATATCTCGAAGTAGGTGCTTGCCAGATATTGCGCTGGCGGCAATCTCTCCCGCGCGGCACGAGACATGTCGATGTTCCATTTACCCACGGCACCCATCGCCAATGTCATTGCCAGCACGCGCCGCTCCCAGTCAGCGTGAAAAACCGACGTATCGGCCTGGTGGCGAATCGGGCCGAATGATTGCATGCCGCCGACATCTTGCGCACCGTTCATGACGGATTTCTCGCTGGTTCCGGCATTTTCGGGAGGCCGGTCCCGATCATCGAGTCACGCGTGACGAGCCCGGCTAACGCTTCCTCAGAAAAACCGGCAGTGTCGGGCGGCCGCATGGGCAGAACAAGATAGCGAACCTCAGAAGTCGAATCCCACACGCGAATTTCGACTTCAGTTGACAATTCAAAACCGAATTCCTTCAGTACGCCTCGCGGATCAATCACCGCTCGGGACCGGTACGGCGCCGACTTGTACCGGACCGGCGGAAGCCCAAGGACCGGCCACGGATAACACGAACACAGCGTGCAGACCACCATGTTATGCACGCAAGTGCTGTTCTCCAGCACGACCATATGCTCCCCTTGGCGCCCTTCATAGCCAAGCGAGGCGATCGCGGCGGTCGCGTCGTCGAGCAACCATCGCTTATAAGCGGGGTCGCACCACGCTTTTCCGACCACGCGGGCACCGTTGCGCGGTCCAATCCGATGCTCGTACGTTTCGATCAGTACGTCGAGAGCATGTGGATCGATATATCCTTCTCAACCAGCAAGGATTCCAGCGCACGAACGCGCACGTCCACCTGCGGGAGTGCACTGCCCGCGTGGTCGTGAGCTGCGGCATGCGCGTCGCCCGCGTCGTCGCGAGCAGAACTGCTAGCGCTCATGGGAGTTCATCAGAAGGTGCCCGAATGGATGCACGTCCGAGTGTTTTGAGGCACGCCAAGCTTGAGCAATACGTCGTAGCGTCCCCGCCGCGTGCCACATTAGTCGAAGTCCGCCGAAATTCAACGCAGTTCTGACTGCATGGCGCATATGCGTCGCATATTGTCATTTCCGGACTGCCCTCAGCGACAAGCCATACCCATACTTCGTGGGGCATGTACAGAGGTGCGCCTCGGATGCTCAACAGGAGGAATGGATGAACCGCTCCATACTCTTAAGCAGTGAAACAGCCGCGCGCCACAAACACACCGACGTAAGTTTCGACGTTGTAATTGTCGGTGCCGGTATCGCCGGTTGCACTGCGGCGCGCCTATTCGCGCTGGAGGGTCTACGTGTAGCTCTCGTGGAGCATCATGCGAAGGCGGATGCATACAAGCAGCTATGCACACATTTTATCCAGCCTAGTGCCACGCCTACCATCCGTCGTCTTGGTCTTGATTGCCTCATTGAGGAGGCTGGCGCCATACGCAACAGCATCGATATATGGACACGCTATGGCTGGATCGGCAATGTTTCCCCCGTCGATAAAGACGGTATCGAGCTGTTTGGATACAACGTTCAGCGCCGCACGCTCGACCCGATTCTTCGCCGCCTCGCCGTTACGACCCCTGGTGTCACGAGCTTCCTCGGCTGTCACGTGCAACGGCTCGTCGAGCAACAGGGAGAAGTGAAGCGTGTAGAGTTGGCAGGCATGGATTCAGCGGTACTCGAAACGCGCCTTCTGGTCGGCGCGGACGGCAGAAATTCTCCGCTCGCAACGCTCGCAGGGATTAGGGCCGTCTCAACGTTGAATACGCGCTTCGGCGCTTCCGCTGCCTACCGCGGAGTTCGACTGGTGCGTGGTACGTGTTCGCAGATGTGGATGCGCGGGGCAGAAATGGGTTACATCTTTCCGAACGACGATGGCATAACGGTAGTGGCGTATATGTCATCCAAGGATGCGTTCGATGAATTTCATCTTTCGCCACGCGATTCACTGACGCGGGCCATGGCGAGTTTTCCCGATGCTCCTGACTTGTCGACGGCGATTCCGGAGGGAAGGGTGTTAATGGTCAAAGACTATCCAAATTTGTCGGGGCGACCGTCGGCGCGCAATATCGCGTTTATAGGAGACGCATTGATGAGTCTTGATCCGTTGCCCGGCGTGGGTTGCGGTTTCGCATTCCAGACGGCTGAATGGCTAGTCGACGCGCTGGCATCTGCCTTGCGGGACAATCGCCCCTTGCGCGGTGCGCTCAATTGCTACGCGAGGACGGTATCACGCAAACTGTACGGACACCGCTTCTTTGTCCGCGACATGGCGCGCCGCCGTAAATTTAACGTGCTTGAGCGATTGGCATTTGCAGCGGCGGCGCAAGACGATTGGGCGTCCAGGCATCTACACAACTTTGCGGCCCGTCTGAACGGGCCCGGTCAGTTTCTCGCGCCGCAGGCAGTCTTGCGGATGCTCTGGATTCGGCTTAGGAGGCCTGCATCCTGCAGCGCGCAGCGCGACGCACCGGTCTGATCGGTGATCGCCTCAGCCATCGCCAAAGCTCGAATCGGTAGTCCAAGCTACTTTTCATGGAAGGCAGATGCCGATCATCGTCTACAAGTTTGGATATGGGTCGAGCGATGAATCGCCCGATATCAGCCCCTTTGTCGTGAAGCTGGAAACCTGGCTGCGCATGTCCGGCCTGCCCTATGAGACGCGAACCGGCAACTGCGCCAGAATGCCGAAAGGGAAGCTTCCCGTCGTCTCCATAGACGGAGAGCTGATTGCGGACTCCAGTTTTATCATTCGTGAGTTGCAACGTCGCTATCCGCACGCGCTGAACAACAGCCACTTGAGTGCGCTCGAGACTGCGCAGCTGCTAGCCTTCAAGTCGCTGTTCGAAAACGATCTGTATTTTATCGGAGTGTACTTCCGCTGGGGCATAGACAGCAATATGGCTATCTATCGGCCCTTCCTGATTGATTATGCGAGACGATGCACACCGGGCGTCGGCTCGCACGTGCTTCCATTGATTTCGCCGATTCCATTGGCGTTGGCGCGTCGGCGAATGATGCAACAAGTGTGGGCGCAAGGCGTCGGGCGACACACCTATGATGAAATCTCCGAGATGGGGGTCGAAGCGTGGCGTGCAGTGGCCGAGTTCTTGAGCGACAAAACTTATCTGTTCGGTGATGTACCGAGCACGCTAGATGCGACCGGATTTGCCTTGGTGCATTGCACGCTGGCTCATCCGTTTCAGAGCCCGCTCCGCTCGTACATTGCAGGCGAAAAGCGGCTCGTCGACTACCACGATCGAATCTGGAAACGGTGGTGGGTGCGCCGCCCTGATTAACAAGTGAAGTTGCAGTCGGCCCTGAGCTGCGTGCTTCCCGGGCTTGTGCCGGCCCGTTGTCGCGACGGGCGCCGTCATTCAAACTCAACCTCCGCCTCACATTCGACGGGCACGTTTAAAGGAAGAACCATCCCGACGGCGGACCGAGCATGCATTCCAATGTCGCGACCGAACAGCTCGAGGATCAGATCCGAGAAACCATTTGCGATCCGAGGTGTCTGTTCAAAGCCCGGAGCAGTGTTCACCATTGCAAAGACGCGGAGCCAACCTGTAATACGGTCAAGGTCGCCGAGCGCTTTCTGCAGACTCGCGAGTTGTGCCAGCGCCACCAACCGCGCCGCTGTATAGCCTTCGTCGAGCGAGACTTCCCGGCCGACTTTGCCGATCGGGCGCGCAATGGTCCCGTCAGGATTGAGCGGCACGTGCCCCGAAAGGCTCTTTTTCCCCTGACACGCACCCATTCGAACGGCAACGACATTTGCAGGTTCGCCGGCATATCTAGAGGCTGTGGGAGCACCAAGCCCATTTCCGCCAACTTTCTTTCGATTCTTGCCATGTCTCGCTCCTCAGGACTCAGATTCTTTGTGTGACGATGTATATGCGCGGCGCGGCGGGGTTGTCCCTCGCGTCCTCAATAAGGTGGATACGTTTTTGCGAAAAGCAAACCAGCCATTGGCGTGAAAATGGTGCGCCATTCGCGACCCCCGAACCGCCGCCGGCAAAAAAAGGCACCCACCAGCACCAATGCTCCCTGCCCCGCCCCTCGCGGCTTGCACCACCCGACTCAACCCTGCCACTTACCCACATTCAGATGAAACCTGCCCTCTCCCATAAGTCAAACGCGCCTTGAGTCGGCGACGCACGAAACTGTAGTTGTCCTATCCGTTATCCATGGAGGAACCCGCGTACTGCAAAAAACATTTCTCGGAGACGCATCATGAAAGCGCTTATAGGGTTCGTTGCGATGCTCGCCGTGCTGCCAGCGGCAATTGCCGAGCAAGGCGATGCAGAAGACAAAGCTCTGACCGAGCTGATGACGAAGCAGACAGTGACGCATGAGACGCAACCAACGCAAGTACAGACCGATACGGCTTATGGCGACAACGGCAAGACCGCTACGCAATCAGGCGGTTCAGTACTGAAAGCGAAAGCAGCCGTCAGCAACGGTGAATGACGCGGAGCTTCAAACGGCTGACTGCCAATCAACCGTAAGCGATCCATTATCGACGTCTACCAACTGACGCTCTGAGCGAGGAGCATAGGTGTCCACCTATTTTGAACTGCCCCCCAAAAGTTGGACGGCTTTTTGGGGGAATTTT
>NZ_CADIKB010000059.1 GCF_902859825.1 Paraburkholderia phenoliruptrix
CGGTTCTCCTTGGTTCCCTGTTCGGGAGGTTGGTCCTGGAAACCCGATTCTCTCGGATTCCACTGGCGAACCGCCGCCTTCAACCTTCAACTACGCCTGGGACATTGCCCCAGTACCGGCAATGCCGGATCGCCTAGCAGCAACTCGTGCAGCGGCGCCGAAGGCAGCATGAATCCCAGATTCGGATTGCGCGGGGCAATATTGTCGGCAAGATCGCCGCCATCGAGCTTGCGCAGCAGCACGATCGGCCGGCCAGTCGAGGTCAGCCATCGTGCTTCGTCCTCGCTACAACTGGCATACTCGCGCACTGCATTCACGCTTGAAACCATCAGCGCGAACGGCTTCGACGGACGCCTCTTGCGTTCGCGCAAACGTGCCACTGCCGCGCGGTTGCGCGCATCCACAACCAGATGGAAACCGCCGACGCTCTTGACCGCGACCGTCAGCCCCGCGCCTAGCGCCTCGAGCGTAGCGACCATGGCTTCATCCCCCTCCGCCAGGCGGCCGTCTGCATCGTGCAAGGCGAGCTGCGGGCCGCATACCGGACAGGCATTGGGCTGTGCATGGAAACGCCGATTAGACGGATCGTTGTATTCAGCCTCGCACGTTGCACACATCTGAAAATCGCGCATCGTCGTATTCGCGCGATCATACGGAATCGCATCGATCAACGAATAGCGCGGCCCGCAATTCGTGCAGTTGATGAATGGATAGCGATAGCGCCGGTTGGCCGGATCGCGCATCTCGGCAAGACACGCATCGCACATGCAGGAATCGATCGGCATCAGCGCCAGCCGGCTGCCACTGTACTTGCTTTCGCGAATCGCGAAGCTTTCGGCATCATCGAGCAATGGCGTCACGGCCTCAGACTGCAAGGACGTGATCCGGGCCAGCGGTGGCAACTCCGATTGCAGCGCGGCGACAAAATCAGACAGTACGTGTGCAGCACCTTCGACTTCCAGCAATACGCCGTCGGGATCGTTCAACACCCAGCCGCATAGGCGCCGCGTCGTTGCCAGCCGATACACGAACGGGCGGAAGCCGACGCCCTGCACCACGCCGGTTACACGGATCCGCAGTCGCGCGGAATGATCCGGAGCTGCGTTCAGCATTCAGGCAACCACTTTACGGGCGCGTCCGCACAATACTGGCGATGATCGTGACGTAATGCGCTGCATGACTCCTCCTGCATTTGACGTGGCGATGGTATCGCATCACTTTTGAACATGATGTTTTTTTATAACGTGTAATATAATCAAAATGACCTCGCTGCAACACGGCGGCTAAAGTGATAAACCTTACGCATACCGAAACAGTTGGAGACCAGCCGTGACTGACCTGATCAAGGCATTGTTTGGGAACGCATCAGGCTCGTTGCGGCAAAAGATCGGCGGCCTCTATGCACTGCTGATCGCATTCAATGTCGGTGCCTGGCTTTGGGCGTTCGCCGCATTTCACCACTACCCGCTGCTGATGGGCACCAGCCTGCTGGCCTGGTCATTCGGTTTGCGACATGCAGTCGACGCCGATCACATCGCTGCCATCGACAACGTCACGCGCAAGCTCATGCAAGCCGGAAAACGCCCGACCACGGCCGGACTGTTTTTCTCGCTCGGCCACTCGACGATCGTCGTGCTCGCCTCGGTTGGCATCGCCGCCACTGCGCTGGCCATGAAGAGTCGCATGGCTGGCTTCCAGGAGATTGGCGTCGTCATCGGCACCCTCGTATCGACCTTCTTCCTGTTCGCGATTGCCGTGATGAACCTGCTGATTCTGGCGTCGACGGTCCGCGCCTTCGGCCGGGTCCGGCGCGGCGAACCCTATAACGACGAAGATCTCGATCTGCTCCTGGCCAATCGAGGCTTCCTGTCGCGCATCGTCAAGCCGCTGTTCCACCTGATCACACGCAGTTGGCACATGTATCTGCTCGGCTTCCTGTTCGCGCTCGGCTTCGACACCGCAACCGAGGTCGGACTGCTCGGCATTTCTGCTGCAAGTGCCGCGCAAGGCCTGCCGATCTGGTCGATCCTTGTGTTTCCCGTGCTGTTCACAGCAGGCATGACGCTGACCGACACGACCGTCAGCATCCTGATGCTGGGCGCGTATGGCTGGGCCTTCGTCAAACCGGTCCGCAAGCTTTACTACAACATCACGATTACCACCATTTCGGTCGTGGTTGCGCTTATCGTCGGCGGCATCGAAGGCCTCGGTCTGATCGGCGACCAGTTGCAACTCTCCGGCCGGTTCTGGGATCTGATCGGCAGCCTCAACGACAACTTCGGCATGATCGGCTATGTGATCATCGGGGTATTCGTCGTCATCTGGCTATGCTCGGCCGCCGTGTACCGCTGGAAACGCTTCGACGAACCGGACGTTAGTTCGTAACCGCTCCTACTGCTTGCCCGGCTCGCGCAAATCGCGCGAGTCGCTGTCCGCCAGAGGCAGCTCGAGCAAGAATTCGCCGCCGCCGTCCGGATGGTTGCGCGCCGCTAGATGGCCGCCATGCCGCTCGACGATCCCGTAGCTGATCGACAGCCCGAGCCCGGTACCCTTGCCGACTGGCTTGGTGCTAAAAAACGGATCGAACACGTGGGCCAGATGTTCATCGGCGATACCGGGGCCGTTATCGTGAAAGCTCAGCACCACGCGACCATCGGCGTGCTGCGCGCGAATCGCCAGCATCGGCGCACGCACGTTCTTGCACGAGGCAGCATCGTAGGCATTCTGGATCAGATTCATGATGACCTGCAGCATCTGCCCGCTGCTACCCATCACATAACACGCAGGCAGCAACTCGCACTGCACGTCGAACGCCGGCGCGGTGCCGCGCGTGACCCACAGGACCGCGCGCTCGATCACGTCGTTCAGATCGAAGCGCCGGTGTTCGTCACGGTCGACCGCCGAGAAGCGCTTGAGCCCCTGCACAACATCGGCGGTACGTTGCGCGCCTTGCAGCGTCGCATCGATCAGCGAAGGCAGGTCCTCAAGGATATGGTCGATCCGCAGGTCACGGCGTTGCTGCTCGAGCGCGGCCGCGTCATGGCCCTCCTGCAGCGCTTCCACATGGATCGCCAGGCGTTCGCTATAGCGTTTCAGCGCGTGCAGATTGCCGAGCACGAAACTGATCGGGTTATTCAGCTCGTGAGCAATACCTGCCACTAGTCGCCCCATCGAAGCAAGCTTTTCTGCATGCAGCAGCTGCTGCTGGGTCTGTTTCAATTCCTCGTGGGCTTCGCGCAGCTGATGGTAAGCCGCCTTGAGCTCGCCCATCGGCCGCCCCACGAATACATAACCGACGCATCTGCCACGCGGTCCGAGACGCGGCGTGCAGCTGACCTCGGCAGGTACCGCCCTGCCCGCCGCATCGGCGAGGTTCAGCTCGACCACATGGCCCGCCGCGGTTCGCGCGCCGCTCCCGATCACACTGCGTACCTTCGCGGCGCTCTGATCATCGGCCAGCAGCGTGTAGATCGATTGACCCCGCAATTGCTTGTCTGCCATCTGCACCAATTGGCACAATGCATCGTTGGTCTGCTGGATCTCGCCCTTGCAATTGCACGCGATCAGGACGTCCGACATCGACGACAGCACGCTGAAGATGAACTGCTGCGATTGCTCGAGTTCGCTGTTCTTCTCCTCGAGCGCAATTTCATCGCGCACCAACTGCGCATAGACCTCGTCCATCTTATGGATCACGCCAAGCCAGGCCGTATCGTCGATACCTTCGGGCTCGGCCGGCACCATGGCGCCCAGGTCGCTGGCGGCATGCTTAGGAGGGTGCCGGTTAGCGGCTCGCTTGTTTGGCATGGTCAATGCACCGTGCAGACCATGCACGGGTCGAACGAGCGCACCACGTGCTGAACGGCGACCGGCACCGTTTCGTTCGCGCCAACCGGCACACCTTCGAGCGCCCCCTCAAGCGCACCTGGCCGCCCCGCATCATCGCGCGGGGAGAAGTTCCAGGAAGTCGGCGCGACGATCTGATAGTTTTCGATGCGGCCATCGCGCACCGTGAGCCAATGGCCGAGGCTGCCGCGAGCCGCCTCGGTAAGCCCTGCGCCGATGCCACGTTCGGGCAGGTCCACTGGCAGCCAGTATGGTTCGCCGGGTTGCAAGGCCTGAATCCAGCTCTCCATCAATGGCACCACTCTCGCGAGTTCGAGCAGCCGAGCAAGCACCCGCGTGTACACCGTACCGCCGCAACGCGTCACCGCATCCCGGATCAACGGATGTGCGTCGGCAAGCTGACGGGCCAGCGCTCCGGTTTCGACCACCTCGCCGGCCAGCCGCGGCGCCTTGTTCCAGGTGTAGGCACCGGGTTTGTCGGGCTCGGGTATCGTCAGCCCGTCGGCCGGATGTCTGGCGGTTCCGTCGCCCGTGAGCCAGGTATGGGTCACATCCTCGCGGATCGCGGCAGGATCGAATGCATCGAGGCGCGTCTGCGCGCTGCGCCACACCCCGCGTGCAAAATGAAACCCGCCGCCGGCCCGCGGATAGGCACCGTACGACAGATAAACGCCGGGCCCCCGGCCCAGCCGGTCGAGCCCGAGATCCTGCACGATGGCAAGAAAGCGGCGCACATCGCCATCGGCTGGCGCGCAGTCATGCCAGGCCCACAGTTCGGCTTCGCGGTTCAGACCGGCAAACTGCTCAAGCGGCGCGGCAAACAGGGTCTTCTCGAGAAACCGGCGGAATTCCCGGATACTGGCCAGCAGCCGGATCTGCTCAGCCGGCTCGATCGCGCGCGACGAACCGCCCGGCTGTACCGACTCGGTATGCGGCCACTTACCGCCGAGCGTGCCCATCAAGGTGAACCAGCGCTGACGCGCCGCGATCGCGAGCCGCTGATGCCCTCCATGTTGCGCGGCCAGATGTTCAACGGCATCGGCATGCCAGCGCCGCCCGGCATAGACCGGACGCGTGAAATCGGGCATGAAGAACAGATAGAAATGCGACAGGTGGTCGGCCAGGTTTTCGGTCGCCGCCATCAGGTTGATCGCGAGCATACCGTTATCGGGCGGGGTGACACCGCACAATTCGGCCAGCGCGCGACTCGCGGCGACCGACTGCGATACCGAGCAGATACCGCACACGCGCGGCGCATAGACCAGCGCATCGAACGGATGACGCCCCTGCAGGATCTGTTCGAAACCCCGATACATGGTTGCGTTCACGCGCGCAGAACTGACCTGGCCGTCGCTGACCTCGAGCTGAACCTCGAGGTCGCCCTCGACCCGGTTGAACGGCCCCACCACCAGACGCGTCATCTGCGCTCCTACCTGAGCCGGCTTTTGCGGACCGCCGGCGCAATCACCGCATGATCCGAAGTCGCGTTCATCTTCACGCGCTTCGGCGTGGCGGATTTCGACAACGACGCAAGCGCGACGAACCATGCCTTCGGCATATCGGTCGGCAGACCGATCGGGATACCCGCTACCTTGGGCGTTTCATGAAACGGATGCCCGGGTTCCTCGAAGCCGGGTTCGGTACAGCTGATGCACGCATACCCGCCACGCGTGCACGAGCCGGCACCGTTCCACAGACGCGTATTGCAATCCGCATGCGCCTGGGTTCCCTTGCAGCCCATGTTTTCCATCATGCAACCGAGATCGGACGGCTTTTCGGCACTCGCCTTGAATTCGTAGTATTCGTTGCGCGTGCAACCATGATGGACGAGATAGTCCGCATAGAAACGCGGGCGGCCCAGCGTATCGAGCCCGTTCCGGTCCAGCAGGCCGGCCGACAACAGCATCAGCGTATCGATGACCCAGCCCGGATGGGTCGGACATCCGGCGACATTGATCACCGGCAGTCCGCCCCGGCCGCGGAACTCCACGCCGAGCAGCCCGCCCGGCTCGTCACCGTCGTATTGCAGGCCGCATGCATCGGTAGGATTGGAGCCGCCGGCAGTCACACCGCCAAATGCCGCGCAGGTGCCAATTGCCACGGTATGGTGCGCGACTGCAGCAAGACGGCGTACCCAGTCGATCATCGGCACGTCAGTACCGGCCAGCAGATGGAAGCGTCCGGTTCCGTTCGGACCGCGCAGCATCGAGCCCTCGATGCACAGCACGTCAAGCGGGATCTCCCCGCTCACGCAACGATCGAGCACCTGCAGCAACTCGGTACCGCTTTCGAGCGACACGGACGGATGCCACAGCAGACTCACGCCGGCGCCATCGAGTGCCCCGTAAAAGTCCACCGTATCGGCACAGAGCAGCGACATGCTGCAGCCTCCGCAGCCGCCGGACTGCAGCCACAGGACATTCAGCGTACGGGACGACGGTGGCACCGCGAGGTGCCCAGCATTATCGATGCGGTCCGCGTCATGACAGGCAGCAGTCATTTCTCCTCCAGGCGAAAACGCAGCAGCTTTTGTCGCAGCCCGACGCGCGACAGCCCGAGCTCCTGCGCGGCCCGGGTCTTGTTCCATCGGTGGCGCAACAAGGCTTCCTTCAGCACCACGGCCTCGATCGCATCGAGCCGCTCCTGCAGCGTGCCGGTTGCCGGTATGCCATGATTCATGCCCGGCACCGTCTGGCCCACCTGGCCATACTGCACCTTGCGCGAAAAGGCGGTGCTCCGGATACAGTCGTCTTCGCTGAGCACCACCGCGCGGTAGATTTCATTGCGCAACTCGCGGATGTTGCCGGGCCACGGATAGGTCACCAGCGTGCTCAATGCATCCGCCGAGAATGTCAACGCTTCACGGCCCAGATCGCGCGCGGCCTGCTCGAGCAAACGCGCGGCGATCGCCGGCAGATCGCCCGGACGCTCGCGCAGCGGCGGCATGGCCAACGTGATGCCGGCCAGCCGGTAGTATAGATCTTCACGAAAACGGCCTTCACGGACCGCCGTTTCCAGATCGCGATGGGTCGCCGCGATCAAGCGCACGTCGACCTGCAGGGTCCGGGTCGATCCCACCGGCCGGACCTCGCCCTCCTGCAACACACGCAGCAGCTTGACCTGCAGGGCCGGCGACGTGTCGCCGATCTCGTCGAGAAAGACCGTGCCACCGTCGGCGCGCTGGAACAGGCCGATATGATCTTCGTACGCCCCCGTGAACGCCCCGCGCTTGTGACCGAACAACTCCGATTCGATCAGGGGGTCCGCAATGGATGCGAGGTTTTCCACGACAAAGGCCTGGTCTGCGCGCGGGCTCGCATAATGGATCGCGCGCGCGAGCAGTTCCTTGCCGGTACCGGATTCGCCCTGCACCAGGACCGGCAGATCGTAGCGGGCCACCCGCGCGGCGACCTCGCAGACCGGATCGACCGGACTGCCCGGCGCGCGCACGATGCGTTCGAAACTGAATTCGTCTCGCACCCGCGCCATCTTCTCGCTACGGCGCTGCAGCAGCACGCTCGGGCTCGAGCGCAGTTCCAGATCGAGCCGCTGCAGATCGCCGCGCAGACCCTGCGTGTCGACGGCCTGACGGATCGTGGCCAGCAGATGATCCGGCGCCCACGGCTTCTGGATGTAGCAATAGATGCCGGCATCGTTGATACCTGCGATCACGTCTTCGAGATCGGTGTACCCGGAGATGATGATGCGCACGATATGCGGCCAGCGCTCGCGTACCTGCTTGAGAAACTCGACCCCTGTCAGGTCCGGCATGCGCTGGTCGCACAGGACCACCGATACCGACCGCTGGTCGAGTATCTCCTTCGCCCTGTCTGCCGAACTGGCCGTCAGGATCGGAAATGTCTCTTCCAGTGTGCGCCGGATCGCATCGAGCGAGTGGACCTCGTCGTCAACCACCAGAACGGCTGGCTGCATGTTGGGCATGTGCGGACTATTAATGTTGCTAGTGCTATTGCTGCTGCAATTGTCGAGGGCTGTTCCAACCGAAGTACACTTTGCGTCGGTACGAGACTAGCAGATGCGCGGCAGTTGCTCGCCCGAAAGCCAGTCGACCATGCGCGTGCCGCCGAACTTCGTTTTCATCTGCACGAAGCAGTTAGGGTCTTCGGTCACGATACCGATCCGCTGCGCGCGCGTACCCAGCGGGTGGGCGCGCATGACCCCGACCAGGCGTGCGGCATCGTCGGCCGCGCAGATCGCGACCAGCTTGCCCTCGTTCGCGACATAGAGCGGGTCCAGGCCAAGCAGCTCGCAGGCCGCCTCGACCTCGGGCAAGATCGGAATCGCGGCTTCATCGAGTGTCATGCCGACGCCGGACTGCGAGGCGATTTCGTTAAGCGTGGTCGCGAGCCCGCCGCGGGTCGGATCGCGCAGCACCCGTACGCCGGGAACGGCAGCCAGCATGGCCGCGACGAGCCCGTGCAGCGCGGCGCTGTCGGAGCGAATCTCGCTGTCGAATTCGAGCGATTCGCGCTTCGACATGATCGCCATGCCATGTTCGCCGATGCTGCCCGACACGATGATCGCGTCGCCGGGCCGGGCAGCAGCACCATCCACGTGGATGTCGGGCGCTACAACACCGACGCCGGTGGTGGTGATGAACACCCCGTCGCCCTTGCCCTGCTCGACAACCTTGGTATCGCCCGTGATGACTGGCACGCCGGCCGCGCGCGCCGCGGCCGCCATCGAATGCACGATACGCTTGAGCTCGGCGAGCTCTAAGCCTTCCTCGATGATGAAGCTCGCGGCCAGGTACAGCGGTTGCGCGCCGGACATGGCCACGTCGTTTATCGTGCCGTGCACCGACAGACTGCCGATATCGCCGCCCGGGAAAAACAGTGGCGACACAACATGCGCATCCGTCGACATCACCATGCGCGCGCCCGCAGGCACTCCGAATGCGGCCTGATCATTGCCTTGTCGTAACCAGTCGTTATCGAACGCCGCGACAAACAACTCCTCGATCAGCTGCGCGGAAGCTCGCCCGCCCGCGCCATGCCCCATTTCGACACGGCCCTGCTTCAGATTCAGCGGCCGGACATAGCCGCCGGGACGATCGTTACGCTTGTCGCTCATGCCACCACCACCGGGATGTCCCTGAAGCGGCCAAACGAATAATGTGCGGCGCAAGCGCCTTCGCTGGACACCATGCACGAACCCATCGGATTCTCCGGGGTACAGACCGTACCAAACAACTTGCAGTCGACCGGCTTCTTCACGCCGCGCAAGATCGCGCCGCATTCGCAGGCCTTGTTGTCGGGCACCCGGCGATAGCTGAGATCGAAACGCCGTTCGGCATCGAACTGGCCGTATTCGGCGCGAATCCGCAATGCGCTGTGCGGAACCTCGCCGAGGCCACGCCATTCGAACGAATCGCGCAATTCGAAAACCTCGGACATCAGGTTCTGCGCATGCAGATTGCCGTCACGCGTCACGGCTCGGGTGAATTGGTTCTCGACTTCGGCCCGGCCACTGTTGACCTGCCTGATCAGCATCAGAATGGCCTGCATCACGTCGAGCGGCTCGAAGCCCGCGATCACGACCGGTTTTGCGTATTCGTGCGCGAAGCGTTCGTACGGTGCGGTACCGATCACGATACTCACGTGCGCCGGACCGACGAAGCCGTCGAGCGGCGCAAGGCCGAGCGCGCCCGTTTCGGGCGACTCGACGATGTGCGTGATCGCCGATGGCGTAAGGACATGGCAGCACAGCACGCTGAAATTGGTCACGCCGGCCGCCCGTGCATCGCGAATCACTATCGCGGTCGGGGGCGTGGTGGTTTCGAAACCGATCGCGAGGAACACAACTTCGCGATCGGCATGGCGCCGGGCCAGCTTCAGTGCATCTGCTGCCGAATAAACCATGCGGATATCGGCACCGAGCGCCTTGGCGCGGCTCAGGGACATGCCGGCCGACGCCGGCACCCGCATCGTATCGCCATAGGTACAGAGGATCACGTCGCGCTCGAGCGCGAGCTGCAATGCCAGGTCGATTCGGCCGACCGGCAGCACGCAGACCGGGCAACCCGGGCCATGAATCATGTTGACGTTATCGGGCAGCAGCCCGGCAATGCCATAGCGCGAGATCGCATGCGTATGACCGCCGCAAAACTCCATGAAGCTGTATTGCCGGTTTGCACCGGCATGTGCGCGAATCTGTGCCGCGATATGTTGCGCGATCTCGCCGTCGCGGAACTCGTCGATATATTTCATGCTGGGTTCGGCTGACGTGAAGATTCCAGTCCTGCCGAGCCGGCCCCTGAGGCCGGTTCGGTGATCCCGTCGATCTCGGCAAACATCTGCAACGTGCGCTCGGCCTCGGCCGGATCGATCTTGCCGATCGCATAACCGACATGCACGATCACGTAATCGCCGGGCCGGGTATCGGGCACAAGTCCCAGCGACACGGTCTTGCGCACCCCGTTCAGTTCGACCACACCCTGTTCGCCCGGCTGCAGTTCGAGTACCCGTGCAGGCAGGGCTAGGCACATGACGGACTCCGCTGTGCATCGCCCTGTTCGCGCAAATGCGCGAGTTCATGTTCGAGCGCCGCGATACGCTCGGCACGCAAGCGCGCTGCGACGTCGGCGTCGTTCCCTTGTATACCGGCGTGCACGGCCACGATCCAGTCGACCCATGCATCGAGCCCCTCGCCGGTCTGGGCCGACAGCTGCAGTACTTCGAGTTCGGGATTCACGCGTCGCGCGTAGTCGAGGCAGCGCTCGACGTCGAAGCGCACATGCGGCAGCAGATCCGTCTTGTTCAGGATCATCAGGCGCGCCGCCGCGAACATGTCGGGGTACTTCAGCGGCTTGTCCTCGCCCTCGGTCACCGACAGGATCACAACCTTTGCCGCTTCGCCGAGATCCCACATCGCAGGACACACTAGATTCCCGACGTTTTCGATAAACAACACGCTGCCATGATCATGATCCGCGTGAGGGTGATGTTCGTGGCTGTGGCTATGGTTGTGACCACCGTCATGATGATTGTGATGATGCGCGTCATGGGCACCCGCATGCAGCGGCAGTCTGTCGAATGCCTCGGCCACCATCTGCGCATCCAGATGACACCCCTTGCCGGTATTGACCTGAATCGCCGGCGCGCCCGAGTCACGGATCCGCTGCGCGTCCAGACTTGTCTGCTGATCGCCTTCGATCACGGCGACTGCCAGATCCGTGCGGCGCCGCAGGGCCTCGATCGTCGTGCACAGCAAGGTGGTCTTGCCCGCACCCGGACTCGACACAAGATTCAAGGCCATCACGCCATGTGCCTCGAAATGCCGGCGGTTGGCCGAGGCATAACGATTGTTCTCGCCGAGCACATCCTGCTCGACCCGGATCGCCCGCTCCTGGCTCATGCCGGGCACCGACACGCGGGCGGGTCCCTGACCGAAATGCAGAAGGTCCGACCCATGCTCATGCCCGCTTTCGCCTACAGTGTCAACAGCCTGCCCGGCGCCTTGCGCCCCCGTACCGCAACCGCATACGACACACATATCCCTCTCCTGTCGAATGATCCCGCCAGTGCGCTCGATGCGCGCACTAATCTTCTACCCGCATATCAATCACGCGTAACTCCGTACCTGCCCGAGCCTGCAATCGATAGCCACCGCAGTTCGGACAGCTGTCGCCGCGCTGCATGAGCGCCACCTCGATCTCGCAGGTCCAGCACCACGCCCGACCCGGGGCTTCGTCGATCAGAATCTCGGCCCCTTCAAGCAGAGTTCCCGGCGCGATCGCCTCAAGCGCGAAACGCAGCGCGCGCACATCGACCGCGCAGAACCGGCCCGCTTCAAGCCGCAGCTGCACCACAAGGCGGAAACGCTCGCGCTCGGCGGTCTGTTCGACCACCCTGAGAATACCACCGGCTAGGCCTACTTCATGCATCGCACACCTGCCGAACATCGTGAGCGTATTCGACCGTGTAGGCCACACAGGGATCGTAAGCCGCGACGAGCGCGCCGATGCGCTGCCGGTCAACGGCACCCTCAACGGGCCCAAGACCCTCGAGCGTGCGCGCGAGCGCCCCGCGCGGATGAAAATTCCATTCGGTCGGCGCGACGATCCGGTACCCGTCGATAACCGGCCCGTGCTGCGTCTCGCGCACGCGAACCCAGTGCAGCAACAGCCCGCGCGCCATCTCGCACCAGCCTAGTGCCTGCCCCGGCTCGATACGCAGTGCCCCGCATTGCAACGCTTCCGCAGACCGTGCCGGATCACGCGGCATCACCATCAAGCCGGCCAGCTCGGCAATACGCGCACCAAGACGCAACCATGCCGTATCGAACACGATGCCACGAACATTCGTACCGAGTCTCGTCCAACAACCGGTTTCGCATGCGACGTGATTCCAGACCGGCTCGCTTGCAAAGCTTGCGGATGCCTCGATCTCGCGAGCCAGTTCGCGCAGCGCTACGGGGTCCGCATGCACCGCCAAAGGCCGGGCCGCGCCGGTCAGCTGCGCATGCTCCCGGCATCGGGCCAGCAAGCGGGCCGGCCAGACATCGCTGCGCCGGCTCCATGCGTCGAGCCAGCCGCCCGGATCGTCCTGCCAGCCCGCGAGCCAGTTTCCGACTGTCGTACCGAGCATGCATTCCTCGACCCAGTGCCCCGCCGCCTCGTCGCGCGTGCCTGCCGGCTTCAACAGCGCACAGCGCGCCAGTTCGCTCAATCCGAATCCCGCCGCCATCACGGCGCTCGACGACGACAGGCGAATCGGCCAGTCCAGCCAGATCCGCCGGATATGCTCGCGTGCCGTTTCATCGGCCAGCCGCTCGGCGTGCTCGCCGCTTGCAGAGTCGGACAGACCGAGCGCTGCGTTCACCGCCAAGGTCGCACACACCCTGTGCGCCTCGCCGCATAGCGCATACAACTGCGGCAGCAGGCGCAGCGCGAACCCGGCCGGCTTGCCCGACAGGATGCGCTCGGCCAGCATCGGCCGCTGGCCCGAAATGGCCGGCACACAACCGGGATAAATCGCGAGCGAGCCGCTCAGCGCGCTTTGCATCGTCATGTCTTGATCCCTTCGGCCGCACTCAGTCCGCCGAACAGGAAGCGGCGCCGATCCAGCGGCGCACCAGCCATACGTGCCGGCGTTCGTTGGGGCGAGACATCCTGACGGTCCCGAGCCGTGCGCAGAACACGCAGAATTTCGACGGCTATCGCGCGCACATCGGCTTGACTCGCGAACTCGTCCATCGGCGAAACCAGCGAACACGACTCGAACGCGCCGAGACCGGATTGCCAGTTCGGCATGAAGTCGAATGTGTGTTCGCCAAAGGTCCGCGGACCGACCTGGTCAGGAGACACCGCCGGCACGCCGCCGTCTGCGCGACCGGCGACCGACGGCGACAGTGGCAGCCAGACCAGACTCATGAACCACGGCGTAGCGAGTATGCCCAGAGCATGACCTGCCTCGTCGGCTGCGCCGGCCACGCGTTCGAAGCCGATGGCCTCGACCGAAAGATTCGGATTCAGCACTGGCAAGCCCGCCATCCGCTCGTGGGCGATCGTCGTGAAGGCGTGTTCGAGCACAGCGACACGGGCGGCGAGTTGCGGGTCTGCCGCATCGCCGCCGGCCCTCTGCATAGACATGCCTTGCATGATCTCCTCCCGTACCACCGCTAGCGCAGCACCATGAACTGATCGGCGTCGCCATCGCAATTCGGACAGCGCCAATGCGGCGGGAGCGCCGAGAACGGCACGCCGGGCGGAATCTGCCAGACCGGATCGCCCACTGCCGGATCGTAAACCCACCAGCAGATCTTGCACTCGAGCTTCGTGGTCTCCGGCAGGCGCTCGAGATCGCCGCGGTAGCTGCCTTCGAAGCCGCTCGGAATGGATCCGCTCATGCCTGCTCCACCCAGCTCAGCACCTCGACGAGCCGCTCGTGCGAGTCGCGCAAATCGTCAGGTGCCGCGCGCACGACTTCCGGCAGATCCGTGACCTCGATCGTGTTCAGAATCATCGCATCTTCGGAATTGAAGTAAACCACGCGCCAGCAGCAACGCGTGCGGGTTGCGCTGATCCGGCAGTTTCCGTAGCCGCGCGACAGTACCGTTACATCGCCCTGGCCCAGCGTGCTGTCGAGAAAATCCACGTCGCGTCCGGACAGGGGCAGAAGCGTCAGATTCACCACGTGTGGCAACGCACCAGGTTGCCACACGTTTACCTGATCGTGTAGTTCCGTGAGTATCGACGGCGCATTCATCACTTCGTCGGGAATCGATTCCGGCATGCGCAGTTCCTGCGCCTCGTGCCGTGCCGCCTTGACCAGCACGCCGGGCGCATCGCCGACCTCGATATAATCCGCTGTACGCGTCACGACGTGCCACACCCCGGCGAAAACAGACTCCTGGATCAGAGCCTCGTACTCGCCCTCGACCCTCGCACCCACTTCGCCCTCGCCCAGTATCTGGTTGAGCAACCGATGATCGTCCGAGGCGAGTCTCGAGAGGTCGATCAACCGGTTCCGTGCGTCCGCAACGGTCTCGGCCAACGCATCGAGAATCGCGTGCAGCACGACCTTGGTCGGCGTATGACCGGCAAGATTCTCGGCGTCGGGCAGCACGGGCGGCCGGAAGGTATTCATGCCCCGAGGCATATGCATGTAATCGAGTGTGTCGTCTTCGATCTGCGAGCCGGGGCCCAGCGCGACGACCGGAATCGGAAATGGATTCATCTTGATGCGTTCCCAGGAATACCGCTCAATTGCCGCTCAATGACAGCCGGAGCCGCCACTCACCGTCACCACCGGAATCCCGACCGACGGCGGCCGCGAAGCAGGACGTTCGAAGATCGCCGTGAGCTGACTCACGTAATCGTCCCAGTCGAGCATGCCGGCCAGCTCCCCGAGGTAGCCGCCGTCGCGCACGCAGACCAGCGTCGGGCGGCGCCGCGCGCCGAAGCGCGCCGCGAGTGCCTCCTCGTGCTCGGCACGCACGATGCCGATCCGAAACTGCTGACCGCAGGCGGCCCGCAACTCGGGCAGCACCACGGCGACATCGAGCGACTCTGGAAAGCGTACCGGGTCGCCGGCAATCAGCAACACGCCGAAGCCCTCGGCGGCCAGCCAGGAGTCAATCGAAGCCGGGTCCACCCATTGCGCCTCGAACTGGTCGAGCAAACGGGCTATGAGCGGCGGCACGGCACCTGATGCAACCGGCAGCGGGGCGGCAAAGATCGCCGTTTCGTTTTGCATCAACCACTCCTCATGGGCTGAAGGTTCATCGGCCGACCAGCGCCGCGAGTTGCTCGGCCGTCATGGCCGATGGCAATGAAAACGCGGCTTCGCCCGCCGCTGCCGGCTGATCGGTCAGCGCGGCCTGCAGCAAATCGAGCGTTGCGTCTATCTCCGCCGCACGTGCGGCATCGATACGTTCGCGCGCCGAGTCGAGAAATACCAGCAACCAGTCCCCCGCGCGGCACTCGCCGACGAGGATGGTCGAGATGCGCCGCTGTCCGCCGCGCCCGAGACATAACGCGTTACCGGGCTCGACCGCCAGCACACGCATCGGAATGCCGATACACATTGAATGCCCTTTAACCGTGATGAGAGAAGAAACGCGCGTCGCCGGTCCGGCAAGCATCCTGCTCGGTCGGGCGTTCCGCCTCGTAACGCGTGATCGCGAGATGCTCGGTGGTCACGGCCTCATCCGGAGCGAGCGTGCCCGAACGCGGCACCGGTTCCGCGCCCCACTCGCACAGGACCTCGCAGGCACGTTCGATGGCGGGCTCCAGCGCAGCCTTCACGGCCGGACGCAGACTGCCGCCGTAATCGTCGAGCTCCTCGGGCTGACAGCCGACGAGCACCACGCGCTGCGGGTAGTGGCCGGTCAGCTCGGCCAGTTGCAGCACTTCCTGGAAACCGGTTTGATGGAGGCTCATCTTCTTCGCGCCGAGGAATTTCGGTACTTCCTCGTCCTCGATGATCCTCAGCGTGCCGGGTGCCAGACCATAATCGATCGCATCGAGAATCAGCAGTCGTTCGGCCGACTGCACGTACGAGATCAGATAAAGCCCCTGCGTTCCGCCGTCGACCAGCTGCACATGCGGGGCGAACGCGTAACGCTGTTGCAGCAGCTCGACACAACGGACCCCGAAGCCTTCATCGGCCCACAATACGTTACCGATACCGAGCACGATGATCGGTCCCGCTGCCTCGGTCGGTTGCGGTCGCGGATTCACGAATGGCTGGCTATGCATGACGTCCCTGCCGATTAGTCCTTGAGGGTCCGATAGCCGGAAACTATCGTGCTGACGACACTCTGCCGCCCCATGATGTCTTCGCGGATCGCCGCGTAGACGTGCAGGATCACGAATACGATGATCACCCACATCCCGAGGTGATGCCAGGTATGCACATCCTGCGGCTGGCCGAACAGCGGGATGACCCAACCGAACAGATGGTCTTCCCACGAGCCCGCCTGGGCGCCTTCGCTGTACAGTGCGAAGCCGGTCAGGATCATAAAGAACGAACTGAGCACGAAGATGAAGAACATCGCGAAACGCGCGAGCGGATTGTGTCCGGTATAGCGGTTCGGACGCTTCGAGATGAAGCCGTACCAGCGCAGCATCGAGGCAAGATCGCTCCAGTAGGCGCGCGTGAAGATCGGTACGTGAAACAGCTCGCGCGCATGCTTGTTGCCGACAAACGCCCAGTACACGCGCCCGAGCATGCCGATAGTGAAGATATATGCCGCCGAGAAGTGCGCGAAGCGGATATAGCCCATCATGAAATTGGCACTCGCCTCGCCCGGTCTGGTCGCGATCGGTGAACCGATGAAGTATCCGGTTACGGCAAGCACCACGATGGCGGCAGCATTGATCCAGTGCCAGATCCGGACCGGCGCCTGGTACACATACACAGCCGTGACCGCCTCTGCGGGGCCGCCATCCTGCCGCGCCTGATTGGCGCCGTGACCTGCCGGGACAGGTGTTGTCATGTCTTCGTCTCCTGAATGTAACGCCGTGACGTCAATATACCGACGCCCGTCGGACGGATCCGGTCGGGCGCGGCACCCTGAATGCTCGACCGGACATCGGACCGTAACCGTTCACACCGTGCCTATCGGACCTTGACCGTGGCGAGATCGCGGCCGTCCTCGCTCATCACGTGGGTCGAACAGGCGAGACACGGATCGAACGAATGCAGCGTACGCAGGATCTCTACCGGCTGTTCCGGATTGACCATCGGCGTATTAAGCAGCGATGCCTCGAATGCGCCGATCTGACCGCTCGGATCGCGCGGGCTGCCGTTCCACGTGGTCGGCACGACGCACTGGTAATTCTCGATACGGCCATCCTTGATGTGAATCCAGTGCCCGAGCGCGCCACGCGGTGCGGCCACCACGCCCACACCCTTGGCCTCGCTCGGCCAGGTCGACGGATCCCACTTGTCGACATTCGCGGTCGCGAGATCCCCGCCGCGCAGATTGTCGATCAGGTCGTTGTAGTCGTCGGCCATCATTTCGCCGGCGTACTGGCCTTCGAGTGCACGTGCCAGCGTGCGGCCGATGGTGGTCGGCAACAGCGTCTTGAGATCCAGATCGGTGGTAGGCAGAGCGAGCGCCTTCGGTAGCGCCGAGTTGATCATTTCCACCGAGTATTCAAGCTGCTCCTTCGGCCGCAGGCAATACTGATTGCCCGCCTTGGCATGCGCGTACGACAGGATGTAGCGCGACAGCGGACCGACTTCCATCGCGTGGCCGCGCCAGCGCGGCGACTTGATCCACGAGTATTTCTCGCTCTCGTCGATACGCTCGATTTGCGTCCGGGTACCCTGGGTATGCGCGCCGAGCACGTAGTTCGGCTCCGTCACGCCGTCCCACGGATGCAGGCCGCGCGATTCGTCTGCGTACTGATACCAGCTGTGCGCAACGAATTCCTGTACCTGCTCCGGATCGCGCGGATCGACCGGCAGCACCTCGTCCCAATTGCCGTTCAGGATCGCGCCGCCGGGCAGTTGATCGGTGCGCTTGTCGCCCGCCACCTTGGCATAGTCGCCATAGTCCATCACGTTGGTCGCCGACAGGCCACCGCCGTAAAGCCAGCCCGCCTGCTTGTACAGCGTGCCGATCGCAAGCACGTCTGGTACATAAACGTTCTTGTTGAACTCGATGATCTCGTCGATGCGTGCCTTGACGAAATTGAGCCGCTCCATGTTGATCGGCGCACCCGCGGCCAGATCGCCGTCCAGGTTGATCGCACACGGCACGCCGCCCACAAGATAGTTCGGGTGCGGATTCTTGCCGCCGAAGATCGTATGGATCTTGACCCACTCCTTTTGCAGATCGAGCGCCTCGAGATAATGCGTGACCGCCATCAGGTTCGCCTCGGGCGGCAGGACATAGGCCTTGGAGCCCCAGTACGCGTTGCTGAACGGGCCGAGCTGACCGCTCTCGACAAAGCGCTTGAGCCGGTTCTGGATATCGCGGAAGTAGCCCGGTGATGACAGTGGATGCTCCGGAGACACCAGTTGCTGCAGCTCCGAGGTACGCTTCGGATCCGCATTGAGCGCGGCCAGTACATCGACCCAGTCGAGGGCGTGCAGGTGATAGAAATGCACGGCGTGATCGTGCACCTGCAGCGTCTTGGCCATGATCGAGCGGATCAGATAGGCATTCTTCGGCACGCTGATGCCGAGCGCGTCTTCGACGGCCCGCACCGAAGCGAGCGCATGACAGCCCGTACACACGCCGCAAATACGTTCGACGAACGCCCAGGCATCGCGCGGGTCTCGCCCCTTCAGAATAACTTCCAGACCGCGCCACATGGTGCCGGTCGAGACGGCATTGCGGATCACATTGTTCGAATCGAGGTTGACTTCACAGCGCATGTGTCCTTCGATGCGCGTGACCGGATCAACCACGATCCGCCTACCACTGTCGTCCAGATTAAAGCCTTGCGTCGAGTAAGCTGGCATGCTGCTGATCTCGTGTATGGGGAAGTATCGGGTTTGTTGAATTGCTTGCGGAATCAATGATCGACCCTCGGATCGGGAGTCCGTTCGTCCTTGCGGGTCGACATGCGTTTGATCACCGATGCCGCGGCATGCGCAGCCACTGCTGCGCCGACCACACCGGCTGCGGTCCCGCCGACCTTGTCGGCATTCGCCTCGATGCCGAACTGATTGATGTTGGTCAGGCGGTCATAGAACGAACCCTTGTCCCAGAAGCCGTCTTCGGAGCAGCCGATGCAACCGTGTCCCGACTGGATCGGGAAACTCGTGCCGTCGTTCCAGCGCGTGGTCGAACACGCGTTATAGGTCGTCGGCCCCTTGCAGCCGACCTTGTACAGGCAGTAACCCTTGCGAGCCGACTCGTCGTCCCATGATTCGACGAACTGGCCCGCGTCGAAGTGCGGACGCCGATAGCACTTGTCGTGAATCCGCTGGCTGTAGAACATCTTCGGCCGGCCCTGGCGGTCCAGTTCCGGAATGCGGTCAAAAGTCAGCATGTAGGTAATGACACCGGTCATCACTTCCGCGATCGGCGGACAGCCTGGCACCTTGATGATCGGCTTGTCGGTGATGACCTTGTGTACCGGGGTGGCCTGGGTCGGATTCGGCTTGGCAGCCTGAACGCAGCCCCAGGATGCGCACGAGCCCCACGAGATGATGGCCTTCGCATCTGCGGACACGCGCTTGAGTTGCTCGACGAACGGACGGCCGCCGATGATGCAGCTCATGCCGTCCTGATTCAGAGGCGGATTGCCTTCGACCGCGAGAATGTAGTTACCCTTGTACTTCGTCATGACACGGTCGAGGATCGCCTCGGCCTGGTGGCCTGCCGACGCCATCAGGGTGTCGTCGTAGTCGAGCGAAATCATCGACAGCACAACGTCTTTTGCGAGCGGATGGGCCGAACGGATGAACGATTCCGAACAGCAGGTGCACTCAAGCCCATGGAGCCACAGCACCGGGGTACGCGGTTTCGTTTCCATGGCGTGTGCGATTCGCGGCACGAAGGCCGGACCCAGACCCAGGGAGGCGGCGGTCAACGAACAATATTTAAGGAAGCTGCGACGAGAGATGCCTTGCCGCCGCATCACCTCATAGAACGTTTCAATCACTGAACGTCTCCTGACTGTAGCTTATTGTGGGGAGTGCGTCGGGCCTCCGGTCCAGCAGCCGGTCGCGCAAACTCACCCGCCACTTAAGCAAATATCGCGCCATACAGCCGTTGGATGGCGAGGCATGGGCATGCCGGCCTTGCTGGGAATGGCTCCAGCATGTGATCGTGAAGTCTGTCCGCAGGCAGGGCTGCCCGGGATAATCGATAAATGATTTATCGATGTCTCGAACAAAGCGATAACGGAATGCCAACCTCGCTGCCATTCATCGTCCCTGACGTCGCGGGAACTGTCAGCGATGCCGCGATGGTTGCGAGCGCGACGCAGTGGGCATCAGTACACCGCAGCCACATCAGCCGGGAGATTCTTGAAAAGGCGATCTACCCAGTAATACTGGTCGGGCAATCGTTCGATTTCCTGTTCGAGAAACGCATTCATGCGGGTTGCGTCAGTGGCATCGTCGCCAGACGTGAAGTCCTTCAAGGGCTCGAAAATCATCTTGTAGCCCTCGTAGTCGGGCAGCACCTCAGTCACGAAAGGTACGACCCGAGCACGTCCGAGGCGCGCCAGACGGTTACGTCGCGCGCTGGAATAGGTTCGGCGTCGCGTGCTATTCAAGGTGAGACGATGAAATTCGTCGCGCGGCCGACGAGGAGAAGGCTGTCTTGAGCAACGCGCGACGGAACGGGACGCCAAACGGGGACCGTCGCGCGTACGGGCGGCAATGAGAAGCGGCCCCGGCGAGATGAACGCCGGGGCCGAAGGTCAGAACGGATCGTCAAGCGGATCCTCGTCGAGTGGTGGAACGTCGTCGGGTGACCGAAGCAACCCTGACGAAGAAGAGCAAGACCGAAGGCACCGAAGTTGTTCCCCGATGAGCTGATCGATCAACTGCTGGCGCACGTGCAGAACAAGGATGCGGAGTCGATTCTCGGCGAGAGTGGTCTGGCTACCTCGGTGAGATAGATGTTACTGAGCAGCGGCGAAATCACCCCGCCCTGCGCCTCAAGATCTGGTGGCAGATGCCGTTATCTGGTCAAGTGGGCGCGCAGGCTTCGCGCAAGGCCTGCCGCGAATCGGCCGCCGGCCTGTCATGCACTATTCGTGGGAACTTCATGAAACTGTCCAATCTTCGTGTCGCGCACAAGCTTTATCTGGGCTTTGGCGTGGTGGTCGCCATCCTGGCCGTGCTCGGCGTGCTGTTCTATTCGTTTTTTTCAGCCGTTACGGCCGCCAATGCATGGAACGTTCACAGCTATCAGGTGATTGACGCGAGCCGGGCCCTGGCAGAAAGCCTGATCAACATGGAAACCGGCGTGCGCGGTTATGCACTTACCGGAGACGACGCATTTCTCGAGCCGTTTCACCAGGGAAGCGATGCCTTCAGGCAGAATCTGGAGAAAGCTCAAGCGCTTACGAGCGATAATGCCGCGCAGCAGGAGCGACTTCGCAGGCTCGGGGCGCAGGAAGCGGCGTGGGTATCGGATTTTGCCGGGAAACTCATCGAGCAGCGCAGGACAGTGGACGCGGGCAATGTGCAGATGGACGCCTTCATCGCCTCGTTTCGCACCCACCCCGGCAAGCAGCGCATGGATTCCATGCGCGCGGTCATAGCCGAGGTCTCGAACGCTGAAGCGGTGCTGCTCTCCGCGCGCGCACAGGAGGTCGCCTCGCTCCAGGTCAGGACCCAGATCGCGCTCGTTGCGGGGGTGGTCGTGTCGGCCATTCTCGCCATGCTACTCGCCACGTGGATTGCGCGGCTCATCGCCCCGCCGCTTCGAGACGCCGTGGTCCTCGCCGAGGCGATCGCTCACGGCGATCTGACGCGCACGATCGACACACGCACGATCGATGAAGTGGGCGCACTGATGCGTGCGCTGGGAGATATGCAGGCGAAACTTGTGTCGATCGTATCTGGCATCAAGTCGTCGACGGATTCTATCGGCACCGCAGCCAAGGAAGTCGCCGCGGGCAATACTGATCTGTCATCGCGCACCGAGGAGCAGGCTGCATCGCTGGAAGAAACGGCGTCGTCGATGGAACAGCTCACTTCCACGGTCAGGCACAATGCGGAGAACGCCCGCCAGCGAAGTTCGCTCGCGGCGAATGCGTCCGAGGTTGCCGAAAAGGGTAACGCTGTGGTCAGTCGCGTAGTGGGCACGATGGGTCAGATCAACCAAAGCTCAGCGAAAATCGCCGAGATCACCAGCATCATTGAAGGGATCGCGTTCCAGACCAACATTCTCGCGTTGAACGCCGCCGTGGAAGCCGCACGCGCCGGCGAGCAAGGCCGGGGCTTCGCAGTCGTGGCCAGCGAGGTACGCAGCCTCGCGCAGCGCTCATCGAGCGCCGCCAGGGAAATCAAGGAACTGATCTCGACCTCCGTCGAGCAGATCCGGGAAGGAACCGCAGAGGTCGAGCAGGCCGGCAAAACCATGTCGGAGGTCACACAGGCCGTGAGGCGGGTTACGGATATCATGGGCGAAATTGCCGCTGCGTCGGAAGAGCAAAGCCGCGGCATCGAGCAGGTCAACCAGGCGGTGACGCAGATGGACCATGTGACCCAGCAGAATGCGGCACTCGTCGAACAGGCGGCGGCTGCAGCGCAGTCGCTCGAGGATCAGGGTCGGCATCTGGCCGAACTCGTGTCGGTGTTCCGCCTGAACGGTGCGCATGCGCCGAAGGCTGCGGAGAGCGCAAAGCGTCCGCTTCGGGACGAGATGGAATGGACACCGCCCTCCCTATATTGGGGAGGAGGACGTAATTGAGGGCCTCCAGAACCGAACGGCATCAATGTGCCAAAGTGGAGTTGCGACACAACCACTTGAGGAACGGAGGCCCCAAATGAATGCTACGACATACGGACTGGATGTTGCAAAGCGGGTGTTCCAGTTATATTGGGTCGACGCCCAAACCGGCGAGATTGCGAATCGGCGGTTCGGCCGCGATGATCTGATCGCGTTTCTTGCCCAGCGTCCCGCCGGGCGTGCCGCTCTTGAAGCATGCGGGAGCGCTCACTGGTGGGCACGTAAGATTCAGGCATTGGGACACGAGGTCGTGTTGTTGCATGCGCAGTTTATCCGGCCCTTTGTCCAAACGAACAAGACCGACGCGGCGGATGCTAAGGCGATATGGACTGCGGTTCAGCAACCTGGAAAGCGCACCGTCGCAGCGAAGACGGAAGACCAGCAAGCGATGCTGAGCCTGCACCGAATGCGCTCGCAACTCATCAAGTTTCGAACAATGCAGGTGAACCAGCTCCGTGGGTTTCTCTACGAGTTTGGCGTGACGTTTCGGACAGGACGTGCGGCAGGACTTGCCGAGGTAAGGCAACGCATGGCGGAATTGGAGGATGCACTTCCAGCATCGATCATGCTTAATCTGCAAGACCAGTTACGTCGCATTGACGCGTTCCAGGACGATATCGATCAACTCGAGAAGCGCATTGGTGCGTGGCAGAAACAGGAGATGGCGTGTCGCGCGATTTCCGACGTGCCCGGCATCGGCAGGCTAACCGCAACGGCCCTGGTCGCAACCATCGGAGACGCGAGGACCTTCAGGTCAGGACGTGAATTCGCTGCGTTCCTCGGTCTTGTCCCGAGACAAAGCGGTACGGGCGGCAAGATCCGATTGGGCTCCATCTCGAAGCGAGGTGACCCGTACCTGCGCACACTGCTGATTCATGGAGCCCGCTCGGTCCTGTGTCACACGAAGGTACCAACAGCGTGGCAGAAAGGAATTCAGGAGCGGCGGCCCGCCAATGTGGCAGCCGTCGCTCTGGCGAACAAGATCGCGCGAACGGCTTGGGCGATACTGGCCCATGACAGCAGTTACGAAGCGCACCACGTCAGCGTAAGACCAGCTTAACTGTATGATGACCTGCTCCCCGCGTTTAGAGACTGTTTCATAAAGGCTGTTCGGTGCGCTGAAGAGTGTTCCAGCAAATCAGGCAGCAACCGAGTTTGAGGAACGCGCCGTGAATGTCGGCACGACGCTCGAAGCGAA
>NZ_CADIKB010000060.1 GCF_902859825.1 Paraburkholderia phenoliruptrix
TTCGCTTCGAGCGTCGTGCCGACATTCACGGCGCGTTCCTCAAACTCGGTTGCTGCCTGATTTGCTGGAACACTCTTCAGCGCACCGAACAGCCTTTATGAAACAGTCTCTTAAAGGGACTTTGCTAGAAGCCCATTGGCCCTATTGAAGGGGGCAGGTCAGGAATGGCTCGAATATGCCGGTCAGTGACATCCGCCGAATCCGCAATGCGGGCAGCGTTCGGGGCGATAGGACTGTGGCGTGGAGACGACGGCGCGATGATGTTGTTCGAGAGTGAGAAAGGCGTGTACGATTCGATACATAGGCCGGACTGTTGTTGATTCGTGTGTGGCTTGGAAACCGTCTCACGATATCACGGCAGTACCGGCCTTCTTTACGTTCTCCATGTCCCGCGCTGTTCGCGGTGAAGTTCAAAAATTCGTTCCCGACGTTCGCGGGAAAAACACTCCTCGCTGATCCTCAAATAGCCCGGTCCGTAACATATGTGTTGATCGATTCGACCATCGTGCGCGCGCACCAGCATTCGTCCGGAGCCCCCAAAAAAACGGTCTGCAAGCGCTCGGTCGCTCGCGAGGTGGGCAGACGATCAAGTTGCACCTGGCCGTCGATGACGCCGGACGTCCCCTGCGGTTGATTGCCACCGAGGGGCAAGTTTCCGATATTTCGTTCGCGAATGAACTGGTTGAGCATTTGCGCACCGGGGCGGTCATCGCTGACAAAGGCTACGACTCGAACGCCTTTGTGGAGAGCATCCGCGCTACGCGTGCGAAGGCCGTAATCCCGCCGCGTTCGAACCGCAAGACCAAGCGTCGCTATAGCCGCGTGCTGTATCGGACCCGGAACATCGTGGAACGCTTTTTCAGTAGTATCAAACATTTTCGTCGTGTCGCCACTCGCTACGACAAGCTCGCAGGCAACTATCTCGCCTTCGCTTCGCTTGCCTGTGCCTTTGGACCGCTCGTGAGAATGTGAACAGGACCTAGCCAAGGAGGAAACTTTCGATCCCGGCGCGTCCCAAGCGCTGGTGCTTTGCGCTCTCTACTTCTCCGTCGAGATTGGCATTGAATTGTTCAACTTCTTGACACGGTAGTCGAGTTGCGCGCGTGTCAATCCGAGAAGACGTGCGGCTTCTGATATGTTCCCGTTCGCGGCTTTGAGTGCCGCGCGTACGAGCGCATCTTCGACCTCGCAAAGTGTCGCTTTGTTCATCTGTACAGCAAGCGCTGCCCAATCCTCGAGCCCCTCCGGGGCTTCTCCGCTCTTGCGGATCGCCTCGGGGGGAGCGCTCGTCGATATGGAATCGAGGACAAGCGACCCAAGGTCGCTTAAACCAAAAGCACCCTTACATTCCACGGTGTCATCGCTACTAAACAAGTGGCATACATCGAGCGTACCGCCTTCCTCGGCGAGGATAACGCCACGTTCGAGCACATTCTCCATCTCGCGGATATTCCCGGGCCACGAGTAATCCAGCAATAGATGAAGCGCACGATTGGATAAGCCCTTGAGGGGCCGACCATGCCTTCGTGAAAATTTCTTTATGAAAAATTCCAGCAAAACCGGGATATCATCCTTTCTTTCACGCAAAGGTGGAATAAAAATTGGAAATACATTCAGCCGGTAGAAAAGATCCTCACGAAAACGCCCGCTTTTTATCGCCTGTTTGAGGTTGTCATTAGTCGCAGTAATTACCCGAACATTGACCTTAACCGTCTTTGAACTCCCGAGTCGCTCCATCTCCCCCGTTTGCAAAACTCTCAATAGCTTCGCTTGAGCGGTTAGACTGAGAGTACCAATCTCATCCAAAAAAATGGTCCCTTCGTTTGCGCTTTCGAAACGCCCAACGCGGGCATCGGATGCGCCGGTGAATGCCCCTCGCTCCGCACCAAAAAGCTCCGATTCAATCAGCGAATCGGGAATAGCTGCACAATTTAATTCAACGAATGGTTTCCCTACACGCGAACTTCTGTTGTGCAGTTCCCGAGCAAACAGGCTTTTGCCCACGCCGCTCTCGCCCATCAGTAAAACGGTCGCACTAGTGGGAGCCACTCTGAATATTTTGTGCATCACTGCGTTGAATCCAGCAGACGCGCCTATTGGTCCTTCTTTGACAGGCACTTCGTCAGGCTTGCAAGGCACACACTCATGATCTGTAGAGTCAGTCGGGGCTGGCCCTGAACTTTTCAACGCGACAAAGCGACGTTTCTCCAGAGATTGTGGCAGCATATACCGAAGGTCCGCATCGGGGGCGTCCCACTCCTCCACGGGCTTTCCAATGATTCGGCATAATGTATTGCCCATCGCGCGGCATTCGACTTCCCGGTATAGAATACGCCGGCCCATGAAAGCGCTCGTGTAGCCGCACGCGTAGCCAATCTGCATCCAGCAGGCTGGTTCGGAGCCGATGCCGTACACGGATATGTGAGCCTCATCCTCGGACGAGTCTTTCCACAGAAATTCCCCGTAATACTGACCGGTGGTGCTGTCGATATCCACTCTGACAGGTTCTACCAGGACGATGCCTTCCAGGGCGTGAAGTTGAGGACCTACCGCGAAGGCATCAAATGCGCTGTCTTGCCCGCGAACCTTTCGTGCGAGCGCGGCATCCCGAGAACCCGATAGATATCCCATGCGGGTCAGCAATCCGCGCGCAGCATCGATACCTAAAGCTTCGATGAGTTCCTGTCGCAGTGAAGCAAACGCGTCCGTATGGATCAAGACCATTCGACGATCGTCGAGCCAGATGCGACCGTCCGCAGGATTGAAACGAAGCCGTTCCGCCAGATCCCGAATGTCCGGGAAATGCAGATCAGCCACTACATCCGGCACGAAAAGCGGTATTCCTCTGTCTATTTCTCCCGCTTTCCCTTTCTCCTCCTTCATGTCCCCTCCTCAAGAGATCGCCAGTCAGGGCTCTTTCTTAAAAGTTCATCGTCTCGCACGCTCTCACCGGGTGCGTAAACCTGCCTGGAACGAAAACCTAATTGGGGGACCGTTCGTTGCCACATGCCGTTGGCGTCACTTGAACGCTCCCCAAAGACCTCCGCGCGGAGGCTTAAAGCGCCTCTTCCGAGAAGAAGTCACCGACCAACCGGTTAAATCGCTCTCCATGCTCAATCTGCGTCCAATGGCCACAGCGGCCGAACACGTGCAGCTGCGCCCGTGGAATCAGTCTGAGCAGTGTATAGGAATTGGACAGCGGGATGACCTGGTCTTCGCGCCCATGGATGATGAGTGTCTCGTGCGGAAGCGAGCCGATGTCCTCCTCCCGGCTCGCCATAGCGTCCACCCAACGCTGGCGCGGTGCCGGAAACATACTTGAAAACGCTTCCTGAAAGTTCGGCCGGATGCTTGCCTCATAACGCAGGCGAGCGAGGCCGTCATTCACGAGATTGCGGTCGAACGCAAAAACATCGAGCAACTCTCGCATGTTGTCGATTGACGGAACGTAGCCCCAAACCTTGTCCAACCCCTCCGTTATCGGGAAGGAGATACCCACGCTGCCCATGAGGACCAATCGGCGCACTCTTTCGGGCGCCCGGATGGCCAGCGCCAAGGCCAGCGCCCCTCCGAAAGAGTTGCCCACCACGTGAGCCTTGTCAATGCCAAGCGCATCCAGCAACCCGAGCGCATGCCCGACCCAGGTATCCATGTCATACTGGATACCCTCCGGCCGCTCGGTATATCCAAAGCCCACCATGTCCGGTGCGATGACGCGAAACTGCTTCGCGAGTTCAGGGATTGTGAGGCGCCAGTTCGCCCATGCGGTTACTCCAGGGCCCGATCCATGAATCAAAAGAACAGGCACTCCCTGACCACGATCGTGATAATTGGTTTTTATACCATATGCGGTGACCGTATTCGCAATTTCTAAAGAATCCGACATTTGCAACTCCATATATCCAGTATCTGGCAACGAGAAACAACTTAATTTTCCTTAACAACTTCGTATGATTTTTCTTGGTTGAACCATCGTCGATCTTTCTCAATGCTTCGGCGCAAAGCATGCTTGGGCGGCTTCCATTGGCATCAACCCTGCATTGAAGTAGCCATGCAAACGCTTGACGACTTCTTTGTCGGGTACATAGGGCCACCGGATAAAACCTAGTTCGACGGCCGCCTCAAACCAGGCGTTCGTCCACGCCTGCAGGAGCTTTGCATCCCGGAGCGTCAGTATATTTGACTCGTCAAGCATAGTTTGTCGACCTCTGATGACTCGGAGCAATCATCTGCTCAATGCGGCTTACGCAAGACCGCGCCCTTTGGGGGAAGTACCACTTCCTGAACGGCTAGCGGATTTTCGCGTAGATCTCATTGCACGAGCGTCCACTTCCGTTTCCCTTCTACGAGCGTCAAATTCAGGACACTAAAAACGTCTTTGGTAATTCATGACTTCAATGTCCGGCTTCGTGAACACAAAAATTGCTGTTCCCGACTCACGCGACCTCTTGTGGGCTTAAATTTCGCCGATGAACGTGGTACGTCAATAATCACAATGTTTGCCTTAACGGTGTCTGACAGTCCTGACCTACAGGGTCAACCCCACCCGCGCCCGCCTCTGCATCAAAACCGTTTTTGCCAGGCCACCGCCGCGTTGATCTGCGAGTGGGTCACCTTTATCGGCACGGAGGTGTTGGGCTGACTCGTGTTCGTCAAGGTCTTCTGCAATGCGAATGATATGCCAAGGTCGATCTTGCTGTTTTGGCTGAACGCATAAGAGACGCCGCCGGTCAGGGTCGTGGTCGGGATGGCGGGAATGACGGCCAACAGCATATTGTTGGGTATGGCTTCCTGCGCATAATGGAAGCCCGCACGGAACGCGAGGCTCGCGTTGTAGCGGTACTCCGCCCCCACGCCAAACACGTTGATGTCACGGTAGTTCTGCGGCAGCGACAGGTTCAGGTTCGCCCCCGTGCCCGACTGTACGAAGCTCACGTTGATGTCCTTGAACACGCTCGCGAGAAACACGCGCTGATAGTCGGCCGAAACGCTCCAGTGATCGTTGAACCGGTGGCTAATACCTGCCGTGAACTGCGCGGGCATTTCGAAGCTGTGGACCGTGATCTGACCGTCGAGCGGGATGTTTCCGGCAACGGAACTCACTGCCGACAACGTTGCATGGCCGCCCAGATCGCCCACGTGCGTCTTGAAGTTGTAGGCCAGGCCAAACACGGTGTCCGGCGTGAGGCGATACGTGAGGCCCAGCTTGCCGCCGATCCCCCAGGCATCGGCGCCTCCGCCCACGATTCCGTTATGCGCGAAGTTGATATACCCGCCCGACAGGCCTGGCACGCTGGCGAGCGCGGGCAGCAGCGTGCCCGACGCGCGGTGCTGGGCCGCGAGCGTACCGATCTGCGAGGCATCCAGCAGCATGCCGAGATTCAGCGAGGTCCAGACTGCGTCGAGCGAGCCGCCGACCGTCAGCTTGTCCGTGACGTCGTAAGACATGGCAAACGGAATGCGCAACACCAGGAGACGCGAAAAATTGTCGAAGCCGGTGTTGATGCCGTTGGTGGTCGTGCGCGACAGAAAGCTGCTGCCGCCGTACTGCGTGCCGAGTCCCCCTCCCGCGAAGGCACCCACGCCGAATGCATACTTCCCGGCCCGATACACGAATGCGGCTTCGGGCGCGAAGTAGGGGCCGTTGTTGTTGCCGTGATTGCCAGAAGAAACTGATTCACCGGTGGCGGCGTTTCGTATGTTGATATCGGTGTTGATGACATCCAGCCCGAAATCTAGATAGGCCCCCTGCTCCATCAAGCCCAGCGTCGCCGGGTTCTCCATCATGGCCGCCGCGCCAATGTCGTACGCCACGCCTGTGCCCCCCATGGCGCGGGACACGGGGCCATAGCCCTCCAGATTGAACACGTCAGTAGCCTTCGCAGTGCCCATCGCAAATAACGCGACCGAAAAACCCACGATCACCCGCACAGCGACACAACTCTGATTGATCTTCAATTTCGTCTCCTTACCAGATTTTTTCTAATAATGGTATGAGCGTTCGCGCGCTCACCCTCGCTTTACGTCGAAGCAGGTTTATGGCCGGATCAGTACCTTCATTGCGCTGTCCGATTTCTGATGAAAGACCGAGAATGCCTTGTCCACATCAGCAAGTTCGAACGCGTGTGAAAAGTACTCTTGCGGATTGATCACACCACGCTCCATCAGCCGCAATGCCTCCCACATGTAAGGCTGGGCGTTAGCGAAGCCATTCATGTGCAAGCTGATATTGCGCAGAAACACATCGGCCAAATTCAGATTGAAAGTTGAGTCGCAGAAAACGCCGATCGCGGCAACCGTTCCGCCGGGGCGAACCAGATCGAGGCACATCTGTAGGGTTTCGGGATAACCGACCACCTCGATCACTTTGTCAAAGCCACGTCCGCCGGTTTCTGCCAGTGCTTTTTCTTTCCAGTCTTCCTGGTTCGCATCAATCGCCACGCCCCCCTTTTTGCGCACCACGTCAAGACGATGGGCAACCTTATCGAGTACAACCACGCGCCCCGGCCCTCTGTGCAGCGCGATATCGAGAGTCATCATTCCCGTCGGCCCGCAGCCCACCAGTGCAACATTCTCCCCGACCTGGATATCGGCCAGGCGGTTGGCGATGATTGCCGACGGCAGGTTGCAGGAAAGCGTAACCGCCGCTTCATCGGGAATTCCCTTCGGCACATTCATCGCGTGACCATCCGCGTGAGGGACGATCAGGGCCTCCGCATGAGTTCCATTGATGCTGCCGAAAGGTATGCCGAATCCATAGACTGCGTTTTTGGTAGTCTCACAATGTGCGGTCTGCCCAACCTCGCACATGTAGCAGTGGCCGCATGAGACTGAGTACCCCATACTGACGCGATCCCCCTGCTTGAAGCGCCCGACGCTCTTACCGACCTCCACGACTTCGCCGATCAACTCATGACCTGTTTGGGACTTGCCTTTTTCCATGATTCCATCAAGCGCGCCCCGGTAAAGGTGCAAATCGGAGCCACATATCGATGTGGCCGTTACTTTGACTAGCATTTCGTGGTCGGCGCGAATGACGGGGTCTGGAATATCCGTACAGCGAATATCCTGCGGACCGTAATAGACTGCGGCTTTCATTTTGTAGTCCTTATAGATTAGTTAGCATAAGTTGTGCTTTCACCTTCCCGTATCCTGATGTCTCAACCCCTCTTCATACTTAAAGGAAAATCTTGAACCCCAACTCCGAAAAAGTTGGGGCAACAAGAACCGGTCTTCGTTAGATCAGGCCCTCGGCTCTGAGCGCGGCCTGCACGGTCGGGCGAGAAGAAATTCGATTCGTATAGCTCTGCAAAGTCGGCCAGCGTCCGATATCTACGCCGACCCACTTTCCCCAAGACAGCACGGTGAACAGATAAGCATCAGCAACCGTGAAGTTATCTCCCATCAGATAGGCCTGACCATCGAGCTTTTTTTCAACATAAGCCAGACGCGCCGCGATCAAATCATTTACGATGGCTTTCCATTCTTCCGGCGTTTTAGGATTGAAAAGCGGCGCAAAAGCCTTGTGAAGCTCGGTCGAAATAAAGTTTAGCCATTCCACCAAACGATAGCGCTCCATCGTCCCGGCTTCAGGCGCCAGCCGCGCTTCGGGAGCCCGATCGGCCAAGTACTGTACGATCGCCGGACCTTCCGTGAGCACCTGCCCATCGTCGAGAGCCAGCAGCGGCACATAACCATTGGGGTTGACGCTGCGAAAGTCAGAACCGCTCTCGGTCTTTTTGCTTTGCAGATCGACTTTTTCGAGCTCGAATGTCAAGCCCATTTCACGCAATACGATGTGCGGTGAAAGCGAACAAGCGCCAGGACTGTAGTACAGTTTCATCGATTACTCTCCTCTGATTAATAGACTTGCATCGACATTAATCGCAAGTCGTGTGGACACTTCATTAAAAGAAACGATCGAAATGAAGCTGTTCGAAAGGAACACAGTAGCCGATCATCAACATCTCCTGAAGAGCCTGAGTCATAGGTGGAGGACCGGCGAAATAAAACTCAAAATTTGACAGCGTATCCCCGAACACACGCCGAACCACGTCATGAACAAATCCCGTTTCACCGCTCCACTGAGATCCGGAGGCCTCACCCGGCAAAGACACGACCGGGTAAAAATGAATGCGTTCGTCGTAGCCACGTAACATGCGCAGGAATGATTCTCCGCAAATGTCTGACGGCGTTCTCCCACCATAGAAAAAATGGAGATGGCGTGTTTTTAGCATGCCGGACTGCGACGCGCCACGTGCAATGGACACCATCGGTGCAAGACCCGACCCGCCCGCTACGCAAACAATGTCGCGTGGGGCCTCCGTTCTCAAGAAAGCAAGGCCGTAAGGTCCATCGATCTCCAGTTGATCGCCCGCACGAAGGTGATGGAACAACTGCTCTGTCGCTTTACCTTGCGGCACGCGCCGGATCTGGAAATGCCACTCGCCTCGATCATTGCCGGTGTTAGACATGGAGTAGGCCCGCGGCGCGGTCACACCAGGGACCGAAAGCATCGCATACTGTCCCGCCAAGAAGGTGGCCGGGCCATCCGTCACAAAGCGAAATTCGCGAATGTCGTGGGTGACTTCATGCGATTCTACAAACTTGGCCAGCAGTCGCTTCGGCCTCACTTGAGATTGATGGTCCGCCTCGACGCGCACCTTTATCTGTATATTCCCCTTGGCTCTGCATTGGCACGCTAACAGACGACCTTTACGCCGATCGCGTTCGGTCAGCCCTGGCGCGTCTGGCCAAAGATTCTCGACCTCTCCGTCCAGCAGATCAAACTTGCAGCTGCCACACCCGCCCGAGTTGCACTCATAGGGAAATCCTATTCCGGCGCGCAAAGCTGCCCGCAGGACAGTGTCTTCCCCCGCCTGGACAAAGGCAGTTTTCTCACCCTCTATGAGTATTTGATGTTCAGACATACATGAAATCCCTGTGATTACGCTGTCAAGATCACCAAGAGCGCGTGATCCAGGCGCTCTTGATGGTCCCCTGAGACAGCATCGGCTGGAAGTCTTTCCTTACAGACCCAGGGATCGACGAAACTCTCGAGTCGCCGACTTGGCCGACTCCGAGGCGTCTGGTACATCGGCAAGCGTGCTGCAATAGGCATCGATAGCCGCATCGCCGAGCGATTCCCACTTGGCAATCCAATTCTTGATAACTTCGGCGTTACCTGGCTTTTCGAGCGCCATCTTGACCAACGCCGTGGCCCAACGCCTGTGACGTGCCGCGTCGATGAGTTGGGCGTCCGTCAACAGGCCTAGCAAAGTATCTCCGTTATGGCGTCCGGACTCGCCCAGCTTGCGCAGCACCGATTCCTCCACCGCCGGCTTGGCGACCAGGTTGAGCGCCACAAACGCTTCGGCCCAGTCCCATGTTACGAGAACCTTTTCCATAAGCTCACGGAAGCCTTGCCAGGCGACGTCGTCTTCCCAATATTTACGCTCGTCGCTACCAAAGCCCTTGTCCTGGAATGCTAGCGACAACTCTTTCGTACGATAGGCCGTATGGCTCAACCAGCGGAAAGAATCGGCCATCTGAAAATAGTTGCAGTTGGTGATAGTGCTCGCTGGAGCCATCTGGCCGACGTAAGCGGAGGCCATTTGCAGCGTGTGGAACAGGTAGCGGGCCGGGGTATATAGCCGGGCCAGCTTACCAGCCCAGCGGGGATCCAGCGACTTATCATGTTCACGGGAATTGAACTGGTCGAACAACCCGAAGACATACGTCTCCTGGCCGTCCTGCATCAGGTTGTACGTGCGATAGATGACTTCGTCCGGATCGCGGAACGCGTTCCAATCGTCGTGCTTGAGCGGACTATTGAGGGTGTGCTGCTTGAACCAGCGGCTCATCCACATATCCGGATCGAGCTCGTAGGGAGCATTCGGATCCCTCTTGTTGTAGTGCAAATTGGTGGAAACGATCTCGTATTCGCTCGGTTTGCGGCGCCGCGTCGCGAGATGACTCCAGGTCTTGAGCGGCTTGAGAACTTGAACTTCAGACATGCTTGTCTCCTCGAATCTTTACTTGGTGGGGCGGATGTTGTCCGGTACCGCTACTCAGACTTGCTTCTCAAAGTAGAAGCGGACCTGATCGGGCATAGTTTCAATACGCCCGGCAAACGAACTCAATTCAACCTCGAGGTCAGGCATTTTGAACGGTCGGCCCAGCGCCCGCTCGATCGTTTCGCGGCGCAGGATTAACTCCCCGTCGGTGTCGATGCGCAAATAGGCGCGCTTGTCGTCCACGCGAATTTCCTTGCCAGGGTTGTCCTCTCGCGCTGCCTCAACTACTGCCTCAGCGAGCTCCCCAGCACGCATGACCGGACCCACCCTGTTGTTAAGGTGGGCCGATGCAATATCGTTTTTAGTCACAGCTTTCTCCTTGCTTTCGAATTGGCGGACCGAATGCTGCTCACGTATGTGCGAACAGCGGCTTCACACCCTCGGTTTCCACAAATACCGCATCGCCTTCGATCTTGATTGGGTACTCGGCCAGCGCACAGTCCGACGGGTTGATACCTTTTCCAGAGCAGGCATCGAACTGCCAAAGATGCGCCCTGCAGATCACCGTCTTGCCGTCGAATTTGCCTTCAATGAGCGGAATGTCCTGGTGTGGGCAAATACCTTGGAACGCCTTCAGGTCGCCGCCCTGCGGCCAAACCATCAGAATTTCCTGCCCATCGACCTCGAACGACTCCATTTCGCCCTCCCAAAGATCGTCCAGAGAGCACACTTTCTTAAATGTCATGAACTTCCTTTCTATTGATGAAGGGGCCCCAGCACATCAACTGCCGAATGCCTGGTTATTGCTGGGCGGGTTCCCAGATGACCTCAACACACTCGGTCGGCTTGAGGCCCGAATCAGCCACTTTCATCGTTCGGGGCAAACATTCCTTGCTACCTTGCCGGCGCACCCGCAGGATATGCCCGGGACGCGCTTTCACACGCCGTCCAACGGAGTGATGCGCAGCAGCGGTCGCCACTTCGTCCATGGTGTTCTCGGTATCGACCGCCACCAGTTGAAGCACGAAGTCGCCTTCGAAATTGGAGCTCAAGGGAAACAAAGCCATTTTGGAGTCCTCTGTTTGGTTGGTGGTTGAGCCGGTGGTCATACCACCGGCTCTTCAGGCAGCAGTGCTCAACTTGCCTTCTTCATGCGCATCTTCTTGTAAATGTCCACCCATGAGTAGCCGTGGGCGTCATCACCGATTTCGCCGGGTGCCAGACCCATGTAAGCCAATGCGCCCCCCAGATCCATCGGCTGCACCAAGCCAGCCAGGAAACGGTCCACCAAAGTCATATGGCCCGCATAACGCTCCGGCTCCTGCTCAAAGCACCACCGATCCGGCTCCGAGCCGAAGTGATACAGCCTGCCGTTGTATTCGAGCGGATAATCCTGCACGGCCCACCCGTTGCCCGGCGTGTAATTGATCGGCAGGTTGCACATGTTGCACACGATCGGCAACGTCTCCGGGTACGTTTGCGCGATGTTCCCGTCGACCAGATTGTCGATGATCACATCCCAGCACTGGCCCCAGGTGTCGTTCCAGCCAGGGTATTTTTCTTCCAGCCAATCCCGTTCTGCGGGCGTGACGCCGGCTGCCGGGTTCCACCAGACGGTAGGACGCCAATACCAGACGCCCAAATGCATGCCATGATGCTGCTGATCGAGCTGCTGCAGGAACGTGTCCCAATACCAAGGCTTGTCGAGCCCCAGATCGCTCAGTGCGCGTTCAAACTGCGCAACAATCCATTCCTGCATAAACTCCTTGAACGACTGCTTGCGATGCTCGAGCGGGGTGTAGTAGTCCATCACCGGCCCAGTCAGCACCGAAAACAGCCTCCACGCGCGCCAAAAAGCGATGTCAACCTTTTTCTGGGCCTCGGCTTTCTTGCCGTTCTCGATCAGAATCTGGAGCGTTGGACCGCCGATCTGTGCATGGCGCGACTCGTCGGTCTGCACACTCGAGATCAGACTGGCGAATGTGTGATCCCCGGCCTCCGCAGCGTCTGCCGCCAGCCCAAGAAACTGCATGTTGGTGAAGCCGGTTTCAAAGCTGAAGGTCAGCATGATGGCGACGCTGATCGCGTCGCGCGTCATCATGATGTCATCGAAGAAATGACGTGCGGCAATCGCTGCCCATTCGTTGGTATGGAAGGCCTTGGCAGCCCAGTCGAACTGACGGTCTTTCGAGACGTGCTCATGAGGAAAGTAGAGCTGGATCTGACCGTGACGAATTTCGTCCATACTTCCCAGGGTCGCCATATTGCGCATGCCCGGTGCCTTGGAGAAGCGCATCATCCGCGCTTCGGCGCTCGAGGCGGAATATTCGGCGAGGGCAATGGCACCATAATGCTGCTTCATCACCGTAAGCCAACCCGGATCAGATCTTTCATAGATCTGGCTGCGCTCGAGCGCGGCCTTCACGGAGTACGCGCCAGCGTCCTTCTCGCGTTGGACTTTGACATACTCCGGGTAAGTCTGCTTGTATGGTTCGTCGTAGGTCTCCCACTTTTCCATGGGAATGCCGTGATCTCCACTGAGCTCGGGCGGAAAAAGCTCGCTCTCCGTGACGTACTTCGGCGACCAGTTAGTCGTCCTGGCAAGGTCGTACCAGTCCATCCGATTTAACAAAGCCATTTTCAGTCTCCATAATTTCTAAGGCCAACTGGCCCTCAACACACCACACACATAACGTCCTAACGCCCTCGCTTCCTGGCGCTTTGACCCGCGATTCCAAAGTGTTCTTTCGGCATTTCGGTAATGAGCACGCGGATGGACTCCACCGGCGCATCAATCGCGCGATGGATCGCCTCGGTGACCTCGGCGATCAGCCGCTCCTTCTTTTCCGCATCGCGGCCTTCGATGATGTACAGCTGCGCAATCGGCATGGCTATCTCCTTTAAACGAAGCGCAAACCGGTGCCGCCCATCCCCTGCACCCGCAGGGCGATGGCATCCCCCGCTCGCACGGCAATGGCCTCCGTGATCCCCCCTGACAGAATCAAACTGCCCGCCGGAATCTCCTCGCCACGCGCGCCCAGATGATTGGCCAGCATCGCAATCGCCGCGGCCGGGTGGCCCAGCACCGCGGCGCCCGCCCCGAACGCAACCGGCTCACCGTTTTTCTCCAGCACGATGCCGACGGTGCGCAGATCCACCTCAGACACTGGCAGTGCGCGCCCACCCACCACAAAGCGTGCGGCCGACGTGTTGTCCGCTACCACACTTTTGAGATCGAACTTGAAATCGCGGTAGCGCGAGTCAATGACTTCGATGCCCGGCATCACGAAGTCAGTCGCCGCCAGCACCGCTCCAATATGACAGCCCGGGCCTTTCAACGGCGCTTTGGTAACAAAGGCGATTTCCGGCTCGACCTTGGGATGGATCAGCGCCTCGGTCTTGCACGTGCCGCCATCGGGGATCGCGTAATAGTCGGCCATGAAGCCGAAGACAGGGCTCTCAACCCCCATCTGCTTCATTTTGGCGTGCGAGGTCAGCCCCGCTTTGAGCCCAACGATCTTCCCGCCGCGGGCCAGCTTGCGGCGGCGAATCTCGTCCTGGATCGCGTAAGCGTCATCCCAATCCATCTCGGGATGCTCATCGGTGATCTTGAGCGTGTCTTGCGCGTGGAGCTCGCAGTTCTCGAGGTGCTCTGCAAGGCGCGCAATGGTGGTGCGATCCAGTTTCATGCCGCCACCTTCTGCGCCTTTGACGCACGCGCTTTGGCCAGCGTGATGGCCGTGTCTTCAATCATGTCTTCCTGGCCACCGACCATGCCCCGGCGCCCAAGCTCGACCAGGATCTCGCGCGCCGGTACGCCATACTTTTGCTCGGCGCGCTTGGCAAACAGCAGGAACGACCCGTAGACCCCGGCGTAACCCAGGGTGAGCGAATCGCGGTCGATCCGGATGGGGAAGTCCATGATCGGCACGACCAGGTCTTCGGCCACGTCCTGAATGGCCCACACATCCACTCCGGTCTGAATCCCCATTCGGTCGCATACGGCGACCAGCACCTCCATCGGCGTGTTGCCCGCACCCGCACCGAGACCAGCCGCGGCGGCGTCGATGCGGGTGGCGCCACACTCAACGGCCGCAATGGAGTTGGCGATCCCCATCGCCAGATTGTGGTGGCCGTGAAAGCCCAGTTCCGTCTCCGGCTTGAGCGCCTCACGCACCGCGCCAAGGCGGGCCCTGACATCATCGGGCAGCATGTAGCCAGCCGAATCGGTAATGTAGACACAGTTGGCGCCGTACGACTCCATCAGCTTTGCCTGCCCGACCAGCCCTTCAGGACTGTTCATATGCGCCATCATCAGGAAGCCCACCGTGTCCATCTCAAGCTTGCGCGCCAGGGCAATGTGCTGCTCTGACACGTCAGCCTCGGTGCAGTGCGTAGCCACCCGGATGGTGTGCACGCCAAGCTCCCTGGCCATCTTCAGATGATCGACGGTGCCGATGCCCGGCAACAGTAAAGCCGAGACCTTGGCCTGCTTCATGAGCGGGATCACGGCCCCCAGATATTCTTCATCGCTGTGGGCCGGAAAGCCATAGTTGACCGACGAGCCGCCCAGGCCATCGCCGTGCGTGACTTCAATCAGGGGGATCCCGGCTGCGTCCAGGCCGCAGGCGATGCTTTTCATTTGCTCCAGCGTCATCAAATGGCGCTTCGGATGCATGCCGTCACGCAACGTCATGTCGTGGACGGTGATTTTTTTTCCTTGCAGGTTCATCTCTGTTCTCCTTGACGGCTCAAGCGACAACCGGTTCGAGCGTGAGATTGCCGGCAATCATCTCTTCGGCAAACATCTCGGCGGTCCGGGCCGCGGCAGCGGTCATGATGTCCAGGTTGCCGGCGTACGTGGGCAGATAGTCCCCCAGGCCCGCCACCTCCATGAAGACCGTCACACGCTTGCCGTCAAACACCGGGCCGTTGACCAGCCGGTAACCGGGCACGTACTTCTGGACTTCCCTGATCATCGCGTGAATCGACTCGGTAATCTTCTCGTGATCCGGCTCACTTTCGGTCAGGCAATGAATCGTGTCGCGCATCATCAGCGGAGGCTCCGCCGGGTTGATGATGATGATGGCTTTGCCCTTCCTCGCGCCCCCCACCTTTTCCACCGCGCCGGCCGTGGTCCGCGTGAATTCGTCAATGTTTTTGCGCGTGCCGGGCCCCACCGATCGGCTCGATACGGTCGCGACGATTTCTGCGTATGCCACCGGCTGCACGCGCGAGACCGCAGCGACCATCGGAATGGTGGCCTGCCCGCCACAGGTGACCATGTTTACATTCATCTCGCGTTTGCCCAGGTGCCCTTTCAAATTGACCGGCGGTACGCAGTACGGGCCAATTGCCGCCGGCGTCAGATCGATCATCATCACGCCCAGCGCGTTAAGCTTGCGCGCGTTTTCCGCGTGAACATATGCACTGGTGGCATCAAACGCGATCTGCACACCATCGGCCAGCACATGCGGCAGCAGCCCGTCGACACCTTCCGCCGTGGTTTTGATGCCGAGCTCACGGGCTCGATTCAGCCCTTCCGATTCCGGGTCGATGCCCACCATCCACACCGGCTCCAGCACCGAGCTGCGCTTGAGCTTGGCCAGCAGATCGGTGCCGATATTGCCTGGTCCGATCAGCGCACATTTGATCTTTTTCATGACCTTGTCCTTCCTATAAAAATGACTTTTACGCACGGCATCCGACAACGGCCGGGCGTGGTGCCTGGCCGGGCGCGTTCAGTGAAACCGGACCGAACAACCGCCCAGACCGCCAATACTGACGCGGAAACTGTCGCCCGCCTTGGCCGGGAACATCGCCGCCAGCGCGCCGGACAAGATCACCTCGCCCGCCTTGAGTGCAATGCCCAGACGCCCCAGCGTGTTGGCCAGCCAGGCCACGGCGTTGACCGGTGAGCCCAGTGCCGCCGCGCCGCAGCCCGTGGCGATAATCTCGCCATTACGCTCCATCACCATGCCGCACAGCGTCAGGTCGAGCTTGCGTGGATCGACCGCGTGATCACCCAGCACGAATACGCCACAGGAGGCGTTGTCCGCCACGGTGTCCTGAATCTTGATCTTCCAGTCGCGGATGCGCGAATCGACAATTTCAAAGCACGGCATCACGCATTCGGTCGCCGCCAGCACGTCCACGTTGGTCACCCCCGGCCCCATCAGGTCTTTCTTGAGGATGAACGCGATCTCGCCTTCGGCCTTGGGCTGAATCAGCGTGCCGATCTCGATCGACTGCCCTTCGTTGTAGATCATGCCGTCGAGCATGTAGCCGAAATCCGGCTGATACACGCCAAGCATGTTCATCACGGCCGCCGACGTCACGCCGATCTTCTTGCCGATGATGGTTTCACCAGCCTGCACACGACGCTCGATCATGCGCTGCTGGATGTGATAGGCGTCCTCGATCGTCATATCGGGGTGGCGCTCGGTCAGCGGATCGAGCACGGTTCGCGTGGTCAGTGCCTGATACAGGGCGTCGCCAAGCTCGGTGATTTGAGTTTTGTCCATGATCACAATTTGATGCAAACGTTTTTGAGTTCCGTGTAGAACTCCAGCGAGTGGACTCCGCCCTCGCGCCCGATACCCGACTGCTTGGCCCCGCCGAACGGCGTGCGCAAATCGCGCAGGAACCAGGAGTTCACCCACGCAATGCCGACCTCGATGGCCCCCGCCACGCGGTGCGCACGCGACAGATTGGTGGTCCAGATCGCCGTGGCCAGGCCGTAGTCGTTATCGTTGGCACGGCGGATCACCTCTTCTTCGCTGTCGAATGGCATGACCAGCGCGCAAGGGCCGAAGATCTCCTCGCGGGCAATCACCGAGTCGTCGCCCAAGCCCGTCCAGATGGTGGGCTGTACCCACGCGCCGCCTTTGAGCGCGTCCGGCATATCGGGTACACCGCCGCCCGCCACCACCGTCGCGCCCGCTTCAACCGCCTTCTTGTAATACGACAGCACCTTGTCACGATGCTCTTGCGAAATCAGCGGGCCCATGCCGGTGGCCGGATCTTCCGGGCGGCCGAGCTGCATGCCTTCAGCGCCTTTTTTGAGCGCGGAGACAAAACGATCAAAGATAGGGCGCTCGACATATACCCGCTCCGTACCCAGGCAGACCTGGCCACAGTTGGCGAAGCACGAGCGCAGCGTGCCTTCAATGGCGGCGTCGAAGTCGCAATCGGCAAACACGATGGCAGCGTTCTTGCCGCCCATCTCCAGACTCACGGGGCGCGCACCGTCAGCCGCGGCCTTCATGATGGCCGCACCCGTGCGGGTTTCACCGGTGAAGGTGATGGCGTTGATGCCGCGGTGGGTGGTGAGGAATTCGCCGGTGGAGCTGGGGCCGAAGCCGTGCACGACGTTGTAGACCCCTGGCGGCACGCCCGCCGCGTTCATCACTTCGCCCAGCAATGCAGCGGTCTGCGGCGTCTCTTCGGAGGGCTTGACCACAACGGTGTTGCCACAGGCCAGCGCTGGGCCGACTTTCCAGGTCATCAGCAGCAGCGGCAGGTTCCATGGACAGATCACCCCGACCACCCCGACCGGTCGACGCATGGCGTAGTTGATCGCCCCGACACCATCCGGTGTAGGCATTTCAAAAAACTCAGTGGGCACGTTCTTCACCACATCGGCGAAGATCTTGAAATTGGCCGCCCCACGCGGAATGTCCACATGCCGCGCCAGGCTCATAGGCTTGCCCGTGTCCTCTACCTCAGCGGCAAGGAAGTCGTCAAAACGACGGTTGATGCCGTCGGCCACCGCGTACAGCACTTCCACGCGCTGGGCCAAGCTCATGCGCCCCCATGCTCCCTTGAGCGCGGCCTGCGCCGCAGCCACCGCCGCGTCGACTTCGGCACGGCCGGCTTCGGCCACCTTGGCAATGACCGCGTTGTTCAACGGCGAGCGCTTCTCGAACCAACGCTGACCCGGCACATATTCGCCGTTGATGAAGTTGTGGATTTCTTTAGCACGAGCGACGGACTGGTTTCCAGTGCTCGCGGTCGCTTGGGGATCGGTAATCAGCATGATGTTTCAGTAAACTTCCTTGTTAGGCAAATGTGGTCGCGGCGGCAGTCGACTTTCCGGAAAGATTCAGGTTTGAGTTAGACCTTGCAGGCTCAATCCGGCTTGCGCACAGTGCTCGTCCTGCTCTTCGGTACCGCCAGACACGCCAATACCCCCGATGCGATGGCCACTTTCAACAATCGGCAAACCACCGCCGAAGGCGATGAAGCGGGGCCTTCGCACGATGCCTTGGCGGACCGCTTCGGAATGACTCAGCAAGGCCTCACTCCACCGACTGGTCGGTAAGCCGAAACTGGCTGCCGTGTATGCCTTGTCGATGGCGATCTCGATGGAGTGCAACGGCGCTCCAGGCATGCGCAGAAACGCGGCAAGATTCCCCGCCACATCGACCACCGCGATGTTCACGCATACGCCGAGGCGCTGCGCGTGCAGCGCAGCTGCCTCGACGACGCGGTTAGCCGCAGGCCAGTTGATCAGCCGCGCCTCGACGCTATGAAGTGAGTCAGCCTGAGTCATGTGCTATCTCCTGCGTGGCAGTCAGGTGTAAACCTCGGTGAATGACTGGACCAACTCACCGGTGTGATAGAAGATGCCGCTGCCGAGATGCTCTTCCGTCCAGGTCGTCACAGGCCGATCAGGTTGAGCGAGGTAGCCCAGGCCGGCAAAGGTCTCGTTGCGATTCCCACTTGGATCGAAGAAATAGATCGTCTCCCCGCGGGTAATCCCATGGCGCGTCGGCGCCACGTCGATCTTGACCTTGTTCTTGGCCATGACGTCAGCCGATTTCAGTACGTCATGCCACGAGTCGAGGAAGAAGGCAATGTGGTGCAAACCATTGCGAGGCCCACCTACGAAAGCGATGTCGTGCGGCGTGGACGTGCGGAACATCCACGTTGCAGCCTGAATGCTACTATCCGGACCTACCATAACTTGCTCAGCCAGATAAAAGCCCAGGCATTCCTTCATGAACCGGGTATTTTCCGCCACCCGATTCACGCCCGTCTCCGGATTGAGTTCACACATCAATAGGCAGTGATCCAGCCAATGGGCGCCTGCCCCCTTGACGTCATCGGGCCACGGGTCAGGATTGGTCGTTCCGACTCCGGTGCCCACATATTCCTTCGTCGCAAACAGACGCATCTCATGTCCGCTCGGCAGGTTGAACTGCAGCATACGACCGGTCGAAGGAAGGGTACCTTCGGGGAGCATTTGTGTCTTGAAGCCATAGGCTTCGATACGCTTTTGCAGCGCGTCCAGGTCGGCATCGTGCTCAACCTTGTAGGCGACATGGTTGAGCCCTGCTTGATCGGACGGCGTCAGAATAACGGAGTACTTGTCCCATTCGTCCCAGCACTTGAGGTACACGTTTCCATGTTCGTCCTCCATCGTCCTTTTCATTCCCAGGACGTTTTCGTAGTGCTTGATTGCCAACGCCATGTCCATCACTTTCAGACTGGCATGGCCGATTCGCATCACACCCATGGTCTATCTCCTTCGGCTTATTTCGTTGAATCTTGGGCTACCTGAAAGCTCAACCCTTTGAAAAAGGGCTTTTGCATCTTGCCGACCACCTCCAGTTCCACATCATCAGTGGGAGCCGCCCGGCACGCCAGCACCACACCTTGCGCTTCTTCCGCCTCGGAAATGTGCGCACGGCTCATTGCTCCAGTTTTGCGCACGCTGCCTCTGCACACCGCGACCTTACACACCCCGCACCCGCCGCTAAGGCAACCAACTGGTATGCCGCGACGCCCAAGGCGTGCCATGCCGGAAAGCAGAGACTCACCGAGAGCGCAGCTGAAACGCTCGCCGGTCTGCTTGACGGTCACGTTGACCTTCCCGTCCTGAGTAGTCACGATCACACCCTCTTGAAAAGCGGACTGCGTACTTGTTGGGCATCGGCTGCGGAAATGAACTTCTCAAAATAGATGTCGCGTTCGAACAACCGGCCCTGGATCAGGGTCGTGACGCAGGCGTCGATCATCGCCGGCGGCCCGCACAAATAGGCTTGGTGGCCGGAAAAGTTGTTCTGGAAATGAGCCTTGGCGACCTCGTGAACGAAACCCTGCGCCAAGGGATGCGTCGCACCTTCTGCTTTTTCCGATAGTGCCGGCACGTAGCTGAAGTTCGAATACCGCTGGCTGAGCTCGCGGAACTCCTCGTCGTAATACAGTTCTGCCTCATTGCGCTGGCCATAGACCAGAGTGATAGGCCTGCTCCATCCGCTTTGCAACAAGTCGATAATCATCGACCGAGGGCTCGACAGGCCTGAACCACCTGCCATGAAAACCATGGGTTGGTCGGCTGACCTGCGCACGAAAAACCGGCCATAGGGACCCGTCACGTGCAGTATGTTCCCCACCGCCAGTTGTTCATGGATGTAACCCGTGCCCTGTCCTCCCGGAACCCGGCGAATATTGAGCTCGATCTCCCCCGTTGCTGCGACGTCCGCAGGTGAATTGGCAATGGAAAACGCCCGTGTCTGGCGCAACTCGGGAATTTCAAGTTGCACGTACTGACCCGCCTGAAAATGAATCGGTTGATCGAGTCTCAGGAAGACGGCTTTGATCGTCGGTGTGAGTTGCTCGATGCGTGTCACCTCGGCATTGAAATCCTCGACCGGGATGACTTCGGCGTCCGGGTCTTCCTCGATGTCGGCCTCGATGGTCGTGTCATCGAGCAAGGTGGCACAGCAGGCCAACGCCTTGCGCTCCTCGCGCTCGAAGTCCATCAGCGCGAAGGGATTCGCATCGCCGAGATCGACTTCTCCGTCACACACCTGCACCTTGCAGGTTCCACATAGCCCGTGACCACACGCGTGCGGAATGTAAATGCCTTGGCGCAAGGCCGCGTCGAGTATAGTTTGCCCTTCCTCCACCTCAATGGTGGCACCCAGGGGCTGAATGTTGAGTTGATAGGTCATTGTTCAAATCGCCGGAGGCCAATCACACCGCGGCCTGTAACTTCGGCTGCGGTGTGATTGCGCTGCCATGACGCAATCTCAATTGCAGGAACCGCTCAGACCGTTCAAGCCAGGCGTGCGAAAGCGGATCACGTCTTTGTGCGTCAGACCGTTTTCAGCCAGCGACTTCGCCGGGTCGGGATGCCACGGCTGGCCGGACTTAAACCACTGCACCTGGCTCCAGTCGATTTTTGAGAAATCGGGGTGATAGCCATAAGTGCCGGGCAACACCTGGGTGCACAGCGCACCGAACAACGTGTCCGACGGCAGGGGCAAGGCAACTGGTGCCGCAAACAACAGATGGTCTTCCCAGCCGATAAACAGCAACGGCGCCGGAAAGTTTTCGCGCGCGTCTCGTGCCGGGAACTTGTAGGGTTTGAGGGCAACAACGCTCATTTGGCTTCTCCTTGCAAGACCTCTCCACGCCAGGCAGCAAAGTTCTTTTGGTCTTCCGACCCCTCGAAATCGAAGTTGTCCCGGCCTACATTCAGGTTGTAGTAGTCGAGCAAGGCCATCAAGGGATCGAAACCTTCCTTGGTCGGATCGGCATCCGGCTTGAAACAGTTTCCTTGATACACTTGCTGCGGCGGAAGCCATGACTGCACGAACTTCTCGGGTTCGTTGTCAAAAATCTCCTTGCAGTGGTCGCTGCAGAAGTGATACTTGTCGCCGAGGTAGTCCGACTCGCGATAGCAGATCTTGGTTGCGTCGCCAGGCTCGGTGAATATCATCGGAATCTGGCAGGTAGTGCAGAGCATCGGCAGCGTCTTGTTGTAGAAACGGTTGCCCTTGGCGGCCTGCTCGCGCCAGTAGTCCCAACGCGGACGGTAATACTTGTCGAACGTCTCGGGGTACTTCTCCGACAGCCACCCCATTTCTTCTTCTGTGGGAACCCAGGTGTGGATGGGGGCCGCGGCGTTATAGTTATAGAACACGGCGAAGGTCTGATGGCTGATGTGGTCCTTGCCTTCGCAAGCCTGGTCCCAGCCCTTGGGCTTACGGATGCCGTAACGCGCAAGATCCTTGAACAGCGCGCCGCCGTTCTGCTCGACGTACATCTCCCAGCTCTCGCGCCAGCTCATCACCCGGGGCAATGTCCCACAGACAGTTGAAGGTTGGGACGGCGGGTGCGGCATAGATTATGCGACCTTGCGATCATGGTCAATGTTGGATTTCGAGGGCGAACGCTTCAGGGCGG
>NZ_CADIKB010000061.1 GCF_902859825.1 Paraburkholderia phenoliruptrix
TCAAACCATCATGCCCGGAACAATAGTCCTTCGTTGCAGACAGCTTTGTCTTCTCGCTGTATTTCACAAAAATTCCCCCAAAAAGCCGTCCAACTTTTGGGGGGCAGTTCAAAATAGGTGGACACCTATGCTCCTCGCTCAGAGCGTCAGTTGGTAGACGTCGATAATGGATCGCTTACTGATATGCCAGGAGATAGCGATGCCAGTCTGGCGAGTCGCATCTGTCAATGATGAACCACAGTTGTCGCTGATTCACTGGAAAGTTCTGGAGACGCAGGTAGGGACCCGCCATTTCGCGGGTCAAGACGAGCGCGACCTCACAGGACGTGTTAGCACGCCCATCTTGGAGTTTGACCCGGCGTTAAAGCGCGGTACGACTCAATCAGGTCGCGTGTATCAACTCGTTGGACCAACTGGCTGGTCGGACAACGCTCAATACCTGTGGAAGCGATTCTGTACGGTCAACAACGTGACTACCTACTGGGACGTCACGAAAGATATGTTCGACGGAGACACAAATGACGACGCCAGCAGAGCGGACTAAAGCCGTTAGAGCGACACGAGAGCTGCTTCAGGTGCTCACCGAGCCCGGCACAGTCGACGTGCCGGGGCTTATTCAAACAGTTGCGAGAAATCTGCTGCGGCACTATCCAGCTGACATCGACCTCGATGCGTCAGCGAGCGCATTTCCGGAAATCTGGGCCAAGCCGACTGTCGTGGGGACTGACGAACTGACGGCGCGCGCTCGCGTGGTTCCGTTGTTCGCGATGCGTGCCGACGAATAGCTTTTCGAGCGAGGATGACCATGCCGCCCCGTCAAAGCGACCCGAAAAGTGACTCGCCGCCCGAGGATACTCACGTATTAGAGCTTCTGCGAAGCGCCGCGGTCGCAGTGACCCTGTTCGACCCAATTGGAGCTCGAGCGCTTCTTCAAATTCCAGACGCCGAACTCGGGAGGCGGTTCAAACGTGCGCTTGTGCGAGTTGCGGGGCTAGCCACAGTGTTGAACATAGAACAACGTTCGATTCGTGAAGAAAGCGCGCAACGGCGGAATGAGCTGGGTGCGAATCGAGGGGAGTCGACGCCGGCGCGCTTGATTGCGAACGCAAAGTTAATACACTTCTCTCATTTCTGTGCCGTCATCGGGTTCACCCCTCAACGGGTCAAAAAAGAGGTCACTGCTCAGCGCATCTTCAACGTTGACATCGACGATGAACCGTATATCCCCGCGTTCTTCTTGGTTGAGCAAATTCGCCGAAAGGACATAGCGAAGGTTGTGCGAACGCTTGGTGATTCGACAGGCTGGGACAAGTGGGGCTTCTTCACAACGCCCAATAGCTCGCTGGATGACCTGACACCGTTGCAAGCCCTCTTCTATGGCGATAGGAAGAAAGTGTTACGCGTCGCTGCGAAATTCGCCAAGCAATGAGGAATTTGTCGTCGGCGATTGGCCGTGACCCCTTTACCCCGGCGGAGGCCATGGAAGGAGTTTCACGAGTTGGGTTTGGAGAACGGGGACTTGGGATATGGCTACCGGTATGAAGTCGGACAGCTACTCAAACGAGCTGCTGACATGCAAGCACAAATCGACGCGCTTAGTGAAGAGTTCGAACAATGTTACTCAAGGCTCAGAAAAGCGGATTGGTACGAAAGCGACGCCAGACGCGAGGAGGCTTCCATGAAGGAAAGAGTCGGTGTGGAGGAGCGATTGCTCACGAAATCCTACAAGCCTTCTGAGGACTTGAGTTGCAACTGGCACTACAAGAAATCCCCGAGCTACAACGACTTTGTCCCAACCGATGCGACAGGCGTGCATCTTTGTTAGCTCCACCGACGTGGACGAGGCGTGGAGCAAAGTCAGCGGCGCTATCGAGAACAACCAGCTGACGTGTGCCAAAGTGTCCACCGCTCTGCGCAGCATGGGTCGCAATGGGCACGTCATCTGTGTCTACACGCGTGACTGGACCGATAGGCAAGACCTCATGCGCACCCGCGAAGTGCTGCAGTCGCTGGGCTTCGCGAAGGAGCTCGGCTACAAGCGCGACATTGATACACGAAACAGGATTTACGGCTTTGGTGAGTGGTACCTGCGTGCGTAGCCAGCCGCCGCAATCTAACCCGAGAGCTACAATGTCGACGAACGCGAAGATTCCACCGCCACCTGACGCCGACGGTTTCATGTCCACCGCTGACGCGGCGAAGCTGCTATTCGTTTCCCGTCCACACGTTATGAAGCTGCTCGAGCAAGGAAAACTCAAGCTTCACCACAAAGCTGGGAACACCCGATTCCTGACGACGACGTCAGTGCTGGCCTATCAGGCGCACCTGCGTGCTGCGGCAAAAGCCTACCAAGCTTCAGCAGGTGATAACGAGTGAGCCGAATGTACTGGAGTCTACCGGTGTCCGACTCATAAGATGAGAAGCTGGAGAAATCGGTCCTTTGGCTCGGAGACGCCGAAGGATTCGGTCACGGTGCGGCCTCGACCCTTAAGCTACTCGACGGCACATTGTGATTGCGTGGTAGAAGTAGTCCACAACAGCCATGGGTGAAGCAATGACGGACCGACGTGTGCCTGATGATTTTCCGAGAGAGCCGGACCCAGGTTCTGTAACCGGGGTTCAACCAAAACTTCTCGTTCGCGAAGTCGACGGGCGCTATCAAAGCGGTGTATCGGAGGAGGAACTCTGGGTACGCTATGATGCGTGCGACGACCTTGCTAGTCAGCTGTCCGCATACGCATCGCGAAAGATTGCTACCTCTGGTCTGTCGCCCGACGTGGCGTTGACCCGCGCCGAGAAAGGCGTGAGGTTGAAGGTCGACGCTGGCGAGTGGGACTTCTCACAACGTGAGGTGGCGTGGGTCATGAAGCGCACGCGGCAATTGCTACTATCTGCGACCGATGACTAGGGAGCAAGCCCGCTGGTATACAGGATTGAGATTCGCGGCGCGTTCGACCTACATACTACAAGTCGTTGTCCCCGAAAACGCACTGAACGCGTAGAGCTGTAAGCGTCGCCTTCGAAGACCTCGGTCTTCGTACAGTTGAGAGAACATTCGCCACAGTTGACCGGCACCGAACATCAAGACAGGCCAACGATGCTTTCGAGGGTGGATGGCAGAGCGTGCTGCCGCGCCGCATCATATCGGCGCCGCTACATGAGGTGGGACCACATGTTCGAGCTCAACAGGGCATACGGGTTTCGGTTTGGCCGACCTTTGGTGGCCCGCTTCTCAACAGACGACCTAAAGGAGCGAACCCCGTGCCGTTACTTTCAGTCCGAGCTCGCTGCAGTTTTAGCGATATTGCCAGCGTGTGCATTGGCAATCAGTTTGCAGATTTGTCGTTCTTGGCCGCACTATTGTCGCGCCCGCGAAGAGCGATTGGCTGAGAGAGGGCGCACACTGCATACAACGGTCATTTACTTGGTCGTCGGAGTCGATGCCAGTACACACGATGAAGCCGTCGATGAACTGACGGCAGTCTCGGCTACAGGTGTATTTTATTTTTTATTTTTGGCAGCTTCTTCTGCCATTTTGGCGGTCTGCTCTGCCATCTTAGGAAGCGCTTCGGTCAATGTAAATTTACCAACATTAAAAATACCTTTTCCCAGAAGCTTCAGGCCCGCTATAGACCGCTCCTTGGCACCGTAACCATCTACAAGCTCTGACCAATCCTCAGACAGGCTTAGATACTTGTCGTCATCACCATTATTTTCCATTTTACCGGAGCTCAATTTTCGTCACAAGAAACTCATAGCTATCACGACCGCTATTCCGTTTTCGAGCTTGCCCTTCGGCAATCTTGGCTGCCATGAAATCTGACTCCGCTTCGACGTCAATGGTACTGCTCGTCGAGCTACTTCCTTTGCGAAAACTGTAAAAGACTCGATATTTGTTCATGAGTATCTCTCCAGAGATTTGACTTGCCGCCTTCAAGTTAACGGCATCTGCTCGTGCTTCTTTAGCATAGAAGACAGGGATGACAGCAAACGGCACTGCTCACATGGGGTCTCCACGCACAGTCGGCGAACCGGAGGATGCATTCGGCATGGAACTGTACGCGATGGTCGCCGATGAAAAGCGCCTGTCGAAAGGATGTAAGCACTTAAGCCCTTAAGAGGCCATCTTAAAGGAATCCCCCTCTAAACATTAACGATACCCGTCATCGGAACAACGTCTTCGCGGGCGTTGATATGCCACGCTGGCATTTTCGCTTGCGCGCGATGAGGGAATAAGCAAGCTATCATTGTGCAATAGGCTTCGGCTCGCTCACGGATTGGGCCGAAAAAGTCATGTCAAATATCGGGGTACCACTGTGGCATTTTCATCGGCCGAACTACAAAAACTGGGCGACCTGCTATCGGGTTATCACTTTCACATCCCCGATTATCAGCGGGGTTACGCTTGGGGCGATGCGCAGCTTGAGGCCTTATGGAACGACCTTCACGTCACCGTGTCCTCCGAGGCGAACGAACATTTCACGGGTGTTGTGCTCCTGCGCCAACTCAATGAAGACTCCACGGTGCTGCCGTCGGTTGAGCTGGTTGACGGCCAGCAACGTGTTATCAGCGCGATGACGCTCGCCAGCGCGCTCGCCCGACGTGTGATGGCGCCAGAGTCCAGCAGAGAGCCCTTTTCAAAACCTGAATTCAAAGTCAGCTTCCTTGACAATGCTGAATTGCAGACCTATTTCAACTTCTGGACATTAGACGACGAAAGCGAGGCCGCTCGTCTCGGCCACGACTGTTCAAGCTACGCCGCTAACCTCAAGAATGCCGCGCAATATTTCCGAAAGCGCGCCGAAGAGTTGCATGATGCGGGTCAAGCACGTCAGTATCTGGACGTCCTACTCGACAGATTTCGGTTGTTTGTGCTTGACGCACATCCCGATTTCGACATCCATGTTGCATTCGAGACGCTGAACAACCGCGGCAAGAAGCTTTCAAAGCTGGAGCTACTGAAAAATCGGCTGATTTACTTGACCAACGTACTGCCCTCCCAGGCGGCAAAAGCCGGCATCGTGACCGACACCCCGCATCTGAGCGGCTGGGCGCTGCGCGAGCAGATTCATCGTGCTTGGAAAGGTATTTATACCTCCTTGGGTCGGAGCCCGACGACGCAGAATCACGACGACGAATTTCTGCGCGCGCACGCGGTCGCCTATTTCGGCGAGGTCAAGGATGCCGATTGGCTCGATAACGTCCTGTTGAATGAGACGTTTACCGCAACGAACCGGTCGCTATCACTGGAGGACGTGTCGGCATATATCCGCAATCTCGAGCAAGCAGCGGTTTGGTGGTCTCACATGCACGAGACCAAGCTGATGCCCAAGGCACATCAACTGCACTTGGAGCGTATTGCACGCATTGGCCACGCCTATTTCAAACCGCTGCTGCTCGCCGCCTACATGCGGGCTACTGCTCTCAACCCCGAGGCGCTTGGAGAGCCGCGTGCACATGATGCGGACATGCTACCCGTCGTAGGCCTTCTTGAGCAGGTTGAACGGTTTATTGTGCTGGTCCTCAATCTGTCGGGGCGAGCGGGGCACCTCGGCCGGTCGCACATGAATAGGATGGCGCATTCGCTCTCGCGACCTGACCCGCTCAACTGCCCTTGGAAGGATAGAGGCTTCCCCGCAATGCCTGCTGCCGAGGCCATTTCGTTCGTGAAGAGCTACGTGAAGGCCTACATCGAAAACGAGGAAGTCGGCGACTCCTGGTCCGACCCGCGTTTTGAATGGATGGGGTCTATTCCTCCGCCGATGTCCAACGTCAGGTGGCGGCCCGGCTTAGGGAAGGGACTGGCTACTACAGGTGGCCATTTGCTCGACTTCTCCTGCTCGAATACGAGGAGGCTCGGCGCCGAGCAGGTAATAAACCCATTGCGTTGTCATGGCCGTGGGACGAGTTCAGCTTTGACAAGACAGTTGAGCACATCTTTCCCCAGACACCTGACGATGAGGGTTACTGGGACTCCGCCGTGCCTATTGACGGACGAGCCAAAGCCCTGCGGAAGGCCGTTGTACATTCGCTCGGCAACTTGATGCTCCTGTCAAATAAAGTAAATTCGAGCGTCTCCAACTTGCCGTTCCGCGCGAAATCCGGCGGTCCCTGCAAATTGACATCGTATGAGGTCGGCAGTCACTCAGAGACCCAGGTTGCGCAAGTCTTTCGCGGCAGGGACTGGAACATCGCAAGCATCGCCGCCCGAGGCATCGCGATGCTCAAATTTGCTGAGCAGCGCTGGTCCTTCAGGCTGACAGAGACGCCGGACAACTACAGTTCTTATCTTCCGTATCTGTTCGGCGACAAGGCAGACGATGTCTATGCCGGCCAGGCAAGCAACGGTAGGAAGGTAGACGGTCGCGCCCTGAACACGCTAGTTGACGCGCTACTTGGTTGAGCAGACTGCGCGAGGCGGACCGACATGATGCCGCGTGCGCCGCGGCTTACCTGAAACATCGACGGTGGTCCGCGCAGTTCATGCAGCCCTAAACTCGGAACCGTATATGTCGTTAGACCGCAGTCAGCCTGTAGAAGGAAGCGAGGTTTTCCGCGAAAGCCGTTCGGCCGGTTACCGTCTCGACAGCCACGAACGGCGAAAGCGGGAAGCAAGAAGAATTTACGCGAGGACCAATGACTACAACGCTTGACGAAGCAATACTCCGGATACTGCCGACAGAGCGCGATGGGACATCCTGGATGGCCACATCTGAAGTCCGCCAGTTGCTTGAAGAACGCGGGCATCGCACGAAATATCCTAAAAAGGTTTTGCGCGAACTGGTGAAGCTGGAGAACAAAAAACTTGCTCTATCGACGTCGAACGGTCGGGAACTACTCTGGCAACGAAAACCTTGGTTGCAAGGCACCCGCGACAGCGCGAGTCTAATGGGTGCTTCTGAAGCTGTCGCGTTTCACATATTGCAGCGCTTCGCGCGCAACAAGTTGCCTGCCGCCGTTACCAAGGACATCGAGCCGCTTTTCACAGCTGCCGATGTTCGTCTTTCGCAGGAGAAGCAAGATAGTCGGATTTATCGGGCTTGGCCCGACAAAGTCGACTCAGTCGATGGCACCTTTGCTCTTTGCCGCCCAAATCTGAATGAGGGCATTTTCCACGTCGTCGCGACAGCAACTTTCTTCGAAAGAGAAGTGTCGGTGAAGTACCGGCCAGCGGGTAAGCCGGAGACTGAGGACTTGAAACCGAAGATACTTTGGCCGCTCGCGCTGGTTGAGTCTGCGGGCGTGATGTACATGGTCGCACAAGACCCGTCGTTTGAGCCACGCAGAGACAAGCCGAAAATTCAGTGGCTGCGGAGCCTCTTCCGTCTCGACCGGATTGTTTCGGCGACTGAGTCGCATAAATCGTTCGCTTACCCCGAAGATTTCAGTCTGCGCGACTATATTGACAGCGAGCAGGCGTTTAACTTTCTGACCCAGCCGGCGGTCCAGCTGAGTATTGCCTTTGATGGCCACGCTGGAAATCATCTCCGCGAAACGCCCATGTCGAAGGACCAGAAAATCGAGACACTTGCTGACGGGCGGATGATGGTGACTGGCACGGTTATCCCGAGTCTGAAGTTGCGCTGGTGGTTACGCTCTTTCGGTGCGAGTGTGGAAATTCTCGCTCCGGCCGCCCTGCGCGCAGAATTTGCTGCCGAATATCACAGACTCGCCACGCGCTACGGTCAGGTAATCCCGCCTACTGTTGCGCTGTAGCGTCTGTTCGACGGACAGCTTTTGTCCCACTGGGCAGGAAGAATGCTCCTGTTGCGACTCAACAGGAGCTAAAAAATTTCAAGCAATCCGGACGTAGTGAAACCTGAGACTGCGGTCAGTCCATATACAGCGAAGAACATTGACCAAGCTCTAACGCATCTGGAGTTCGTGCTGTCCGTCAGCGAGGTGACAGCGGTACTCGGAATGCAGTATTGGCGAGCAAGAGTCGCCCAGATTGGTGCGACCTCTGGGCTGACTCCCGGGCAGCAAGCGCGTATGGCACGTTTGCCCAAGCTGCTAGCACAGGCGCAGAACGCATCCTGCAAACGCTGAATGCAGGTGCGTGCGGCGCCGTATTGCAGTAAGCGCTCGATGGAACCACGTGAATAGTGCTCGTAAGCGACTGCTCTCATAAAAAAGGCACACCCACGACGGTATCGGGGTGTGCCATTCACATTACACGCGAGCGTCTTAATACACCTCAAAAACTGGACGTTGCTAGTGCTGTCGACGGGACGGTCTTCTGAGGCATGGGATTGCCGCACTCAGAGCAGAATTTTGCCTCCAGTGTGTTGATTTTCGTACACTTGCTGCAGCGGCATTCAAGAGCCTTTTGCAGGGCCTTCTGCCGAATGTGCGCAATTTGAACGACGCAGGGAACAGTGACACGATAGGCGGCACTGGCGAGCTCGGCAACCGTCCATATGCCGGAGAGGGCTACGCCGAAAGGGCCAAGAAGCACGCCAGCGCCGCGCGAAGCGATGACGCTCATGGCAAGCGGCAACCCGCGGCCAATTACTGTAGAGGCCATGGCGCTCGCGACGACCATTGACATTGCGTAAACACTCATTCCGGCAGCCATCCCGGTCGCGGCTCTAAATGCGCCCATGTTCGCCATGAACTCTCGCAGTTCGTCGGATGACATTTTTGCGACCGCATCGCTGTACAGCTTTGCGACGATGGCTTCTTCAATCGTTCGCGCGTCGGCGCCCTTGGCGAAAGTCACCTTCAGGTGTACTCCGACGTCGCCTGCAAGTTCGTTGTAGGACACGCCCTTGCCGCCCCGGAACAGGTTGGCAACCGAGTTGCCACCAAAAAGCAGTATTTCACTGGCAATCGCACCGCGGTCAGCCGCCCGATAATTGCGTGTATTCTTGCAGGCGACAAAGCGCTCACGCGCATCCTTGGAGAGTGCTACGCGCCCGTTACCATTGTCAGTGATGTAGTCGACCAGTGCATCGAGGTCGTCAACGTCCGCTACCTGCAACAGTGCTGCGAGGTCCCCTGAATCTTTGAGAAACGCCGTATCCAATTTCAATCCCTATATCTTGAGGCGCAGCGTGTGCGCCGTGAATCGTGGGCCGCCCCGTGCGACCGCCGTTAAAGACAGCGCGTCGTTCAAGCGGTCGCCGTTTGTTGCCTGAATATTTCGACAACGGCAGCGACCAATGCTGCAACGAGAAAGCAGACAAAAGCCGCAGCGAGTGCAGCACCGAGCAAGGTGCCCAGAACCTCGAGGCAACCGTAGAGCGCGGCTGTGAGTGCAGCCCAGAAAATCGTCATCACAGAATCTCCGTTAGGTCCGATAGTCCAATCATGCTTCGTCGGTCTCAGGCGCCCCTCATGAAAGCGTCGAGGTCTGATTCGTTCTTGATTAGAAGCGCTTCATGCACCCCATGCGCACGTGCCAGCGCGAGGCTCGCATCGAGCAGGCGCACATTGGCCGACAGGTCGAACGCCATCGTTGTGAGTTCACCTAGGCGGTCGAATTCCTTCTCCAGAAAGTGGAGGACCTTACGCACTTCAACGTCGAGACCCGCGACGATGCGGCTCATCCGTTCCGCTAGTCGGTCTGTTACTTCCCGAGCCTTCTTGCCGATGAACGACGACAAAAACTTACCAGCGATGGAACCCAGAACCGCGCCAAGGACGGGCACGGGGATAAGCGTCTGACCGGCGGCGGTACAAAGGCCCACAATGGCCGCATCGCTACACACGAACATTCCATTGTCGATAAGCGCATCCAGCGACAGTTTGCCGGCATGGTAGTCAGCGACGAGTGATGCCATACCTTTGGCGGCACTCACGAATGCACCGGCGAACGGAGCAGCCATCTCCGCGCAGTTCGTCAGCGCGTAAATGGCACCACCCGAAATCGCGCCACCGACGGCACCCTTGACAGTGGAAAGACCGACTTCATTCCAGTCCTCCAGAGTAAAGTCACCCGCGAAGACATTTTTCCCATCGCGATACTTCTTCCACACGTTCATTGTCAGGCCCAGCGCGGCACCGACTGCGGCCGCGCCGCCCGCCGCCTTCAACCCTTCGGCGAGCGAGGGTTCGTGCTCGAGAGCAATCTGGTCCTTGAGCGCTTCATTCTGCTGCTTGAGGTCCTGCTCGTGGTGGTCGACCGTTTCACCCACCTTGCCGAGTTGCACTTCTCCGTATGTCGAAACGGAAGGTTGCACGACTTCAGTGAACGGCTTGCCAGTCGCAAGCTCGATTTGGGCAACCTTTTCGTGAATTGCGCGTACAGTCTTTTCGCTAAGTTCGCCCGGATTCCCCTTTAGAACTTCGAGAATCTGGGCGTGCTGGTCCTTGGGGATATGATAAAAGCCGTCCCTCCCGAAGTCCTTATACGTATCCATGTGCTCAAGCACATGCTTGAGGCCATTGTTGGCACCGTTGATGAACTTCGACTGGACGTCGACTCCGTCGATGCGGTAATCCATCGGCGCTGTGCGCCCTACCCCCTCGAACGTCGCGCCGGGCATAACTTGAGCGAGCAGGTCGCGAGCGCGACGCACGGCAACCTCAACATGCTCGGCTACCTCACCGTGTTTGGTGTCCATTCGGCCCAAAATCTTGCCAGGGTCACCGATGAACTTGCGCAGCCCCGCCATTGCATCCATAGCGTTTTCGAACGCCTTGTCCTGGGCAGACTGCAGAACAGCCTCAGCGGCCATACGCGCGTTGTTCACTGCGTCGACCACAATACCCGCCGCCTGGTCGCCAAGCGAAGACGTGGTTACCGCCGGGCCGCCGTGAAACGCAGCAGCTCTTGATACCCCGGAGTCGATAGTCATATCAGGCCTCAGGAAGCTTTCGACATGATGGTCTTATTCAACAGCGCCGACAGCGAGCGCACATGGTTGATGAGCGAACCCAACGCGTCTTTGTCTTCCGCGGAAAACTGACCGTAATCTGTGGGAGCGGTCCGCTTGAGCTTGCCAAGAAGCGATTTCATGCCGATGGTGTGCGTGAGCGTCAGATGCTTGAGGATTTCGATTTCGGAGGCGGCCATCTTGAGCGACGCAATACCTTTCTCGATAGGCACTCGCTTGGCGTGAGCTTCCTCGGCGACCTTCCCATTCGAGTGCCATACGAAGAGTCCGCCCCCGACAACGGCCGCGCCCGCTAGTGTCCAGCCGACCGGGCCTGCTAGCGCAAGCAGTGCGCCGCCAGCGGACATGCCGCCACCGCCCGCAGCCAGCGCCCCGCCGCCAAGCCAAGCCAGCGCCGCGTTCGTCGCGGCTGCACCCGAAAGGGAGGCAATGGCGGTACCCGTCGACGCTGTGCCGAATGTCGTGGCAACTGCCATGGCAGCGGTCGGAGCCAGCAGGGCAGTCGTCGCACCGGCTGCCGCGCCCACACCCGCGGCGGCGCCGCCCGTCACGTTGATGTCATGCAACTGACGGTCGACCTCAGCAACGACGCCTTCGAACGTGTGGTACTGGACCTTGTATTCAGTAAAAGCGCGACTGAATTCTTTGGGCGTCGAAGCAAGACCGTTGACGTACGCCTCGACATCCCCAATCAGCAGCTCACTGCTCTCGCGACGCAGTTTGTAGAGCCCCGTGGCCAGCATTTGGACTTCGTTCTGGCGCTTGTCATAGTCGTTGGCTGCCGCTTCGAGTTGATTACGGGCATTTGATGCAGCCTCTCTGTTCAGCATGTATCTCTCCGTTACTAATCTTGTCTTCCCCAACGCGGCGGCGCCCCCGAGCCGATATATCGCGTTGGGCACGTACTGCGACTGCTTCGCCCACTCTGCGTGCCACTTGCGACGTAAAGGGACCCTATCGGCTAACGGCACAAGGCGCAAAAAACTTTAAGCCGTACCAGATAACCAGCACAGGTAAGTCACATCAAAGATATGTGCTCAAACTGGAAGGCCGATAGTGGAACTCCCTCGGGACAAAAGGTGTCCCGATAATGAATACCCCTTCAAAGAAGTTGTACCTTCAGCTTCGTCGATTCATCCCAACGGATAGTCGTTGGTTGCTGGGACAGGAAATGTCCCGCTGGCCCGCAATCATCCATGCAGGTTGATAAATTCATGGAGATTGGACGAGATGCCACAGACGAACTCAAGCGTTCGCGAACTCGGCGAACTTACGCTCCGAGAACTGGCGGGGCTTCATATTCTGAACGAGGCTTTAAGAGAGGCTGAGCGCTGGATTCGTGAGCACTCGGTGCGCGAGCAGTACAGGGGCGAGTCAGACTCGACCACTGCGAAACCTCCGCACAGCGCGCCAACGTCGGCTTCGCCCGCAGAGTTGACCTCAAGCGCCTCGGTGGTCTGCATGAGCGTAACGGCCGACCCTTGCAATGCAGCGGCCCATAGCGAGGTCGCACGGCTGGAGGCCACTGCAGTAGTAGGCCAGATTAACGCGCGTGTAGACCCGAAGGAGATAGCGGTAGCAGGAGAGAGCTTGTTCGGTCTGCAACCGTGCGCTCTCTTCGGAACACTTCTTGCCGAGTTGCACGGCGATTGGCTGCAGCTGCTCGCGGTGCGCCTCCTGAAAGTAGAGCTAACCGCGTCGGCATCTCGCGAGTTCGAGGTTGCAACAGCATTTCTACAGCGATGACCGTCTGCGCAACATTGCCAGCAAGTGACTGCGCTAACGAGATAGCAACATCTCGCTTTGCAGAAGGCTCTGCCGCGTCTCGAATATCTGTACGTCAAGCCCGTCGATAATCGTCTCGGCCGGCAATCGCTCCATTGCGATGAATATCTGCTCCCTCTCGCCGATATTGTCTGTGACGATATTGAACCTCCGTCGGAGGTTTGGTCCATCCAGGCCGGACTGCTGCAATGTGCAGATGATGACGGGAAGCAGCGGTAGGTCATCCGTGACCGCGTTCGCGAAATTGGTGGTTGGCGAGAAGCCGCAGGTCATATCAGTGACCGCCACGGCAACGCGGTTTAGAATATCCTGAAGAAAAAGCCAGACACCGCTTCATGCGGATGCTGTTCGGGGGCCATATGCAAACCAGACTTCAAGCAATTATCGACGCCGCGCGTCCGCGCCGTGCGTTGTTCACCACTTTCACCCTCAGCGTTAATTGGTTTGAGTCGTTTTGCCTGCCACTTCTTAAAGTGTCAGGCTGCGGGAAGGTTGACCTGTTGGTGGATTCTCGCGAAGCTTGCAAGTCGACCGACGAGACGACCAGCCTGTACGCTGGCAACGCGTATCGCGTTATCCCCGTCCATCAGGAATCCGGGGGATTCTTCCACCCTAAAATTGCTTACCTTGAGCGAGGCTCAGGTGATGACGTATTGGTTGTTGGAAGCGGCAATTTAACGACCAGCGGTCAGAACGCAAATCTCGAAGTTCTCGATTCGGTTAGCGCACGAGAGCATCCCTTGGTTTTTGAAGCCTTCGCGGATTTCGCGAGTCAATTCGCTCAGACGCCAGGTCTCTCACATAAGGCCTTGGCGAATCTCAAGCACTATGCTGAACGGGCGCTGAAAGTAGCTTCCGAGGCGCCAGCATCGGCTCGCGAGAATCCGAAGGTGTGGCTTGTGCATACGTTGGCCGGCAAGGCGGGGGAGCAGTTCGGCGCCCTTGTACGCGAGCATCTGCCCGACGCTGCAAGTTTGACCGTGTTCGGACCGTATTTGGACCCCGCGGCAAACGCGACATGCAAACTCGCACAGGGATGTGAAACAAGCGAATTGTCGCTCGGCGTGCGCCGCGGCAAGTCTGGGTGGGTCGTGCCTCTCGACGAGAAAAACAATCTTCCAGCAAATACGCGCTTCGTCGTAGCGGACGGCATCAGTACCCGTCGGTTTGCCCACGCCAAAGTGTTTGAAGTCACGTCGCCGAGCGGTTGCATGGTAATGGCGGGCTCGGTCAATGCCACGAACCAGAGTCTTTTCGGTCTGGAGAACGTGGAGATGTCCCTCGTTCGTAAGCTGGACATGGCGCCATTCAAATGGAAGACCCTGACCGAAGAGGAGCTGGCGGACGTCCACTACGAACCCTTCAAATTCAAATCTGCTGAAAGTGGTCGCAAGGCCCCGGCGCTTGATGCTCAGTGGCAGCCAGACGGCATTATCACGGGAAAGGTATCTCCTCGGCCCAGCGCAGATGTGGCGGGCCTCGAGGTCTGGTGTGAATCCGAACTTGAAAGCGCTCTGGACGGAGTGGTGCTTGAGGATGACGGTTCGTTTTCGACGTCGCGCGTAAGCCGTGGCAAGGGCGAGGGTGCTCGACGCCTTCGCCTGTTTGCAGATGGCGTTAGCATCACCGGCTGGCTGAATATTGAAAGTGAGCTGGCAGCGATGCCGTGGGAGAAAGAGCTCGCGCGCGCCGCCGCACGGATTCGCAACGGGACGGGTAATGACCGAGACCTTCGCCCCGTGCTCAACTGGATGGCGGGTGTGCTCCATCGCAGGCCGGAGTCGGCGCCGGCCGACATGAACAACACCCGGCGCGAAGGTAAGCCCGACCCGCAGGCTGCGCAAAAACTTGAGGCTCAGCGAAAAGTTGCCGAGCTTCGTGCCTATGACGATTGGCGCAACAGTGACGAGCCGGCCCTGCAGGCGTCGCCACAGCTTGCCGAGCAGGGGATGGCAGCAGCCTTTCGGAGTCTGAATGACAATATCCGTCGAACCCATTTCGGCCGAGGTCGGCGAGCGCTGGGCCAGCTAGACATTCTGACGTCAGAAAAGCAGGAATACGGTGGGGCCAAAGAGCCCATCGAAGACGAGCAGAACGCAGTTGACGCCATGCTTGAAAAGCTTCCGACGGTCCTCAAAAAAGATGCGACTGGTCCGATGGTCTCAGGCGCGGTGGCGATGTCCGCAACCGATGCGCTCGCAGAAGGAATCGTCGTGCTAGAGGCTGGCGGCGCGGCGCCACCAGCGGCGGGAGCGCCATTGCAAGCTTACGCGCCCGCGGACCCTTACGGAATGGGGGCATGGCTTGCCCGATACAGCTCGTACGCCTACGACGTCGACAATCGTGAGCGACTGCTTCCTGTGCTGTGCACGTTTGCTTGTTGCGCATACGATGCCTCGCCAACGCTCGCACTCGGCGCCATCAAGGAGCAGATTGAAGAGTTCGCGCAACGCGATGTTTCGCTCAAGGAGTGGGAGGACGCCGTGATTCTCGGGCTGGCTAGTGACGCATTCGAACTGGTTCGGGAAGCCAATGCTGCCACTCGTGTGTTGACGCATGCCGCGCGTATCGTTGCCAGCTTGACACTTCGGGAAGAGCTCGAGTTGATGCTGGGTTCGTTGTTCGGAAACGCCCCGCCAGGAATCCCCAACCCGCGATACCAGAGAGTGTTTGAGTGCCTGCAAAAACTCAAAGACCGGAAGCTGGGTAAAGGCGAAACTGTGTTCGGACTCATCTCGCAAGATATTCCGCTCACGAATGTGGCGTCGTGCCCCAACTGCCACACGGTTGTTCGGAACAAGGGCGAAGTCACTGCGCTGAAGACACGCCGCGTCACAATCCACGGATACTGCAACAAGCCGGTATTCGCTGGACTGCGCGCTGCCGAGTTGACTCGATATGACGTATTGAAAAGCCTCTACGCCGACTGGAGCCGCTAAATTGCACAAAGCCCCTGTATTTTCGACGCCAGCCAAAAGTGCGTTGAGCATCGACCCTCTTGGTTTGCAGAGTGCAAACATGTCGCTCTATCGAACGCTCCTGCCGGGTATCAACAACGCCGCGAACGCCATTCGCGTGTATTCGGCGCTTTGCTGGGTACTGCGGGAAGCGCGAGTGAAAGCAAAGGCAGATGCGGCCGACCCCGATGGATTTCGGGAACTGTGCGCCGCTGCACTTGAAAAAATGGACCTGCTGCTGGTCTGGTGCAATCGCGAGCATCGGAGCGGACTGCCTGGGACCGACAGGCTTTGGCCAAAAGGTAACCAGATGGCAACGTTGCGATTGAGTGAAATCCTCAGCAGTGAACAGGCCAAGCGCAAGAAGGAAGTTGGCGAAGTCGATACGGCGCGCGGTGCGTACCTGCTGACGGCCCCGCAGTATCGACCAAGTCTTGTGAACGGTCTTCGTTTCATGCAGCCGGACACCGAGGTTCATGGGACCTTTGCCTTGACACCGGCTGGGAAGGAGCTTGCCGATGGTTTCGAACAGCACCTTATCGAGACCGTTGCAGGGAGTGAGGACGTCGACGCAACACAAATCCTAGTCGATTGGCTTGCGAATCCCCACGAGCTCCAGATTCTTCCGGTAAGCGTGCCGACTTTCTACCCGCTGCTCAGGCTGGACCAGGCGAATGCCCGTGAGCAAAAAGCGTTTCTCTCCCAGTACATGCCATCGCCAGGTCATTTCCCGGATTCTGAAGTCTGGGACATGCGCCACAAAGGTCTGACACTGGCGTTGCGCGCGCTCATCGCATCAGAAGGCGCGTACGCCGCAGACGACGGGTTTGTTCCTGCCGATACAGTCAGGCATGCGATGGGCAGCGGCTACGGTCCCGACGGCACGGCGGTCGACCTGACGAACCTGGCCGATGCGCGAGGGCTCTGGGCAAGTCTGCAGGTCCGCCAATACCTGAAACTTGCGCTTGAGACGTTGCTGCGTCTGTCCGAATTCCAGATACAAAGTCTAATGGTCAGTGGCGAAGAGCACCGTATCGGCGACGTCGCGGCTGGCGTCGCGAATCTCGCCCTTGAAGAGCCCGGCATGAAGCTATCGCTCGAGACCTGGATGGACGCCTGGCAGACGGCGCAGGGAGACGACGCCCAAACGCTGTACGAGGCGGGGATGGCAGGCAGCGGGCATGCGTCTCAGGTGGTTCCAATGAAGGACCTCTCTGGCCTGTTCGGTGACCTGCGTGACGCAGCCAAATTCCGCGTGCTCTCGAAAGCGAGAAAGGCATCCCGACTTGTCGCGGTCGCGCTCACCTACTGTGCAGTCGAAGCGAGAAACTGGGCGACGAATGAGAAATACATGCGCGAGCAGACAAGAGACAGGTTGTCCCCGGAGCTTCTTGCGCGCCTTGCTGGTCGGTACGCCCAGAGGCCGGTGACCGAATTTGTCGCCATGGTCGTGCGTGATTTTGTCATCAACCTCCATTTCAGCGTCGTCCGCGAACGAGCGGAGGCGGAGCCCACAAACCCTCGCGACCGCTATCGCATTCTTCCTGGTGACGAAGGCCTTGAGCGAGACCTCGATGCCGAAACGAGGCTGACGGAGCCGCCGGTTCTGACTGACCGGCTCTATTGCGCCATGCAATTACTCACGCAGGCGGGGTTGCTGGAGGAACATCCGGGGACCGGGTCTTTCCGTATCACCGAGGAAGGGCGACGGCGCGCAGCTGAGTCGCTGGCTCTCTGGCCACCGAAACCGGAAGCCCAAAGTACGCGAACGGCCAACGCCGCTTCGCAGCTAGCTCGGGGCGGGCTGGTAGCGTGATTGGTACCTGCGCTTCTTCGTCCTGTTCGAGGATGATGGCGCGCTGGTCAAGAAAATTGCCGGCTACCATCAGTTCGACGCGGTGCGCGCGGCCCTCCAGCAGGTGGTCACGGCATCGCGTCTTGGCGCGAGCCACAAGGGTGGCGTGGTCTGGGACACGCAGGGCAGCGGCAAGAGCATCACCATGACCTGCTTCGCCGCCCGCGTGATGCAGGCTGCGGCGATGGACCTCGCCAGACAGTTGTTTGGTGTCTTCTCGCTCGCGCAGGACCTGTAGCGCGAGCAACAGGTGCAGGCCGGCACTGGCCAGGATTTGCGCGCAAAGGTCGCCAACAGTCCCTCCGGCGGCATTATGCTTGCGACCATCCAGAAGTTCATGCCGGGTGAAGACGAAGATGCGTTTCCGGTGCTTGCCGACCAAAGCAACATTGTGGGGAGAACCCCGCCATTGTTTTCATCACCAATTCCGGGCGGGCAACGCGCAGCACTTGCGTGGTGCACTTCCCAACGCAACCTTCGTGGCGTTCAGTCGAACATATGACTCGGTGAGGGTCTGAGATTAGAGGGGCGGTGTGCGTCAGAACCCCGGAAGGGATTGTTGGCGAGACGTCGGCAACGCAGCGTCATTCCAAAGCTTCGTAGCAAGCGGATGACGGGCAAGATGGATGAGGCGATACAACGGCCCCTTGTTCATGTTGACGAACAGCGGCTTGGATTGTGCGACCTGCATCTTGGTGAGGTCCGTAACGAGCGACTCCCAATACTCCAGGTACGCACCGACCTGCTCGCGCTTGGGGACCTCTTTCAACCGCAGCTTGCTGCGCCAACCCGGCGCGGCTGCATCCAACCTCGAGCTGGCCAGATTGAAGTCGCCGCCGATGTTTCGCTGAACGTCCATCACGCTGAAGTGAATCAGCAGGTCGATGTTCGGCCGCGCGGCAAGCTTGCGAATAATCTCGAAGTCGAGGTGCTCGATGTTGAATGGGTCGAGGAATGCGAAATGCAGTCCCCGCGGAAGCTTTCCGAGCACAAGGTCGACGGTCTTGGACGCGCTACCCACATACGCCTGCACCTTGGCGCCTGCGCCGCGAAGCCGCGCCGAACATGCCTCTACGCTTTCCGCATTGGCGTCAGCGATGAATATTTCGTTGAATGGCGCGCCACCGCGTTCTGACATGCGCCACGCAGACAGCACGCCGCCGTCAGATATAACCCCGGACTCACGGTTCAGAACCCGCCCGGGACCAGCAAAAAGGTCTATAAACGAGGCATAAGGCCACTTCGCACGAGCCTTCCGAGCCGCGTCGACATAACGTGACAGTGCAACATGCTTGTCTTCCGACCAGGGGCCGACCTTCATGACCGGCAAACCGTCAGCCGGGTCGATGACAATCTCGTCGTCGTGTTTCATCGCCGCGCTGTTCTCGTTTTTGAGGGCTTGGTGGAGAGGCCAAATAGTATGCCGTTATTTCGAAATATTTACTAAAACCTGATAATCTTTAGCGAGACCAAAGGGCCCCATAACACCAAGAATGGCGAAGACAGAAGACAAGTATTTCTGGCAGGTTGGGCATCCTCCGCCGATTCTCGACCAGCACAGTGCCGTCAAGCATTCGATTGTCGAACAGTACGTTCAACAGTACATCGAAACCCTGATGAGTATGCCGACCATGCCGAAGCTAACTTTGACGTTAGTGGACGGGTTCGCTGGTGGCGGGGAATACCTTAACGAAAAAGCCGAGTCCGTCGACGGCACGCCATTACTTGTGATGCGCGGCGCATATTTGGCACGTGCCAGCGTGAATGTTGGGCGGCGTACGCCGCGCGAGGTAGACGCCGAGTTTTTCTTCGTGGAGAAGAAGCCGGAATCCGCGGAGTATCTGGTTCAACATCTGGAAAAACGGCGAGCTGAAGGCGCCGTCTCGCAACAGGACTTCGCGCGGTCCAGAGTGCTGAAAGGTGGCTTTCTCGACGAACTGCCGGGAATCGTGAGGCGCATCAAGGAGCGCAAAGGCGGTAACCGGGCGATTTTTCTGCTCGACCAGTACAGCTACAACGCCGTTCCTATGGACAAGCTTCGGTGGCTCATGACGGAGCTGCCGAACGCCGAAGTCATCATGACCTTCAATGTCGACTCGCTTCTTACGTATATCAGTGATAGAGAGGCGAATCGCAAGGCTGTCCGGGGCATCGGCATCGAGCAGTACATCCCTTGGGCCCAGCTAGGCCAAATCAAGGCGGAGCATGGACGGGCGGCGCTGCAGCGCTACGTTGCGCACGGAATCAAAGCGGAAACAGGCGCGCCGTTCATGACGTTGTTCTTTGTCCGTCCAGATTCGGCAAATCCCTGGAGCTACTGGCTCGTGCATCTGTCGCGGCAGTACAAAGCTCACGACGTGATGAAGTCGCTGCATTGGGAGCATTCGAGCGAATTCGGACACGAGCTCGAGCCCGGGCTCTTCATGCTCGGCTATGACCCGAAACGGGATGAGCAATATACCGGTCAGTCCATCCTCTTTGACGCCGGGGGCGCGGAACTCTGCATCGAGACATTGAAGGACGACCTCGGCCGGGTATTGTCGGGCCGACAGGAACCGCTCACCGTTCGGCAATTGTTGACCGAACATATCTCGAACACTATCGCCGACGAAACGCGACTGCAAATGGTTATCCGGGGTTTGCACGCCGAGGGCAATATCGTGGTGTCGAACAAGGAAGACAGAAAGCGGCGGCCGGCAAAGCACTACAACGCATCCGACATCATTGAATACTCGCCCCAGCGGCGCTTCTTCAGGTAAGCAGTACGCGCTCGGGCATGTCGTCCCAAGTCCGACCTTCGAGCAACCGGCCATTCGCGCCCTTCGAGCGGCGCACGCCATCGCGGCCCCACGTGCCCCATTGCTTGAAGAAAAACTTCACACCTTGCTCCTCGCACTGGACCTTGACGTTTCGCACCCATTCTTCGCGCATCGGACGAGCCTTCGACCCGGATTCCCCGCCGACGATGACCCAGTCGATATTCTCAAGATTCAGGGTGCCAATGTCTTCGAGGAGAGGCTCGACTGACAGGAAGCGAACGCCGCCGTCAACCTCGCGCAGCTCATCAATACGAGGCACCCCGTACTTGCGGTCCTCAACAGTCACACCCAGCCAGGCGTTCGCCGGAATGTCTCGTCGGCTGCAGTAGCTTGCCAGGCGCTCAGCACGCTTCGTGAGAATCTGGAAGGTGTGTTGCGGACATGCTCGAATTGAGTCGAACACCTGCGTGATGTAAGCGTCCGGAACTGAGCGATGAAACAGGTCGGACATCGAGTTGACGAAGTACACCGTCGGGCTCTTGCGCTTCAGGGGCTCTTCTAGGCGACCAGGCAGCATGGTTAGCTTGAAGCCGTTCTCATAGCCAGGAGTGCCCATGGCGTGAAGACGCTTCGCCATGCCTTCGGCGTAGCAGTTCTTGCAGCCCTTGGAGACTTTCGTGCAGCCCACCGTAGGGTTCCACGTGCGCTCGGTCCACTCAATCTTACTTTGCCCACCGCTCATTATTCGACCTCTCAATTTGGTTGCGATTTTATCGGGCATCGTGCGGCCACTACGAAATAGCCATGCTTCTGTCATGTGCTCGCGTTCTCTCGATGCTCGAATGCGACGACACACCGGTCAGTATAGAGGCATTACTGTATATTCATACAGCAAGTTGCGAAATATGATTGCAATCGCCGGCGCGCGCTACGCTCCGAACGCATGGGCATCTAGGGGCGCAGGGAAGCGCAGCCGACCGAGTCACGACATGCAACCAACTGCATGGCTACGAAGCAGGACACTCCACATCGGCGATGTACGGCCCACGAAATCCAACACATGCTCATAGGAACACGAAGACGATGCAACAGGTCGCGGTTCCCGCACGCGGCGAACCGGGCAGGCAGCAGAATATCTTCCTGCTGCAAGATGGCGTGGCCCCACAGCGTATATCCCGACAACCTGGCGGAAGTTCAGCGCATCTTGGACGACCGGACTCGCCTTACTATAAGCACCGCCTCGCAGCCTATGAGGCTAGGGAGTGTATGAATCACTGACACTTCGCGGTTCACTCCGGTGTCAATCGCACACCCGAGCAGCCTCATGGTCTGCCCGGGTGCACGGGTGCTAGTCAATAGACGTCCACATTGCAGACGTCGCGCCATCAGCCCGCTCGGCGCAGATAGTCAGGACGTTCATTGGCATAAAGCCCGCGTCGCTTGATGTCCTGTTGCCCCGTCTGAACAAACTCCACTTCTCGACTGAAAATCAGCTTGATACCACAACTGTTTGCGTCCTCCAACAGCTCTTGCGCCATCGTTTCGAAGCGGGGAGCCGGCTCGTCGAATGAGTTAGAGTTGTTCGCATATTCTCCAGTTTCGAACGCCGCGATTTCTGCAATGTCTTTTGCTGTTTCGAGAAGCCTTCGGGCGTCATCGAAATTATCGCTGCGCAGCGAGTTGCCTTCGAGACATCGGTACGCCATGGCTCCAGATACCATTTTCATGAACTGGTCGCCGGTATCGGCAGCGAACCCAAGACCATTTTCGTGTTGCGTGAGCAAATCGCCGAGCTAAAGTCGGAAGTGGTGTACGGGGAGTTGAGGCGGGAAGTTGAAGGCGGTGGAGGTTTCAGCTGAGAATCTGATTGTCGAAGTCGGAAGCCAGCAAACAACAAACCA
>NZ_CADIKB010000062.1 GCF_902859825.1 Paraburkholderia phenoliruptrix
CGATAGACCGACAACTGCTTTTTCCGTAAACTTGCGCATGGTGGATGGTTTGTTGTTTGCTGGTTTCCGACTTCGACAATCAGATTCTCAGCTGAAACCTCCACCGCCTTCAATCGCCCGCCTCAACTCCCCCGTACACCAGTTCCGACTTTAGCTCACAGGCCGTGTCTGCGCCTCACATCGCCACACTCAAAGCCATCTTTACCCGCCTCTTGATGGGAAAGAATTTGGAATCACAGTGTAAGGATTCGAGCGATTGTAGTTAGCGCTATTTGGCCACGCATTTGCTGAAGGGGCGAAATGCTTTGCTGGAGAGGAAAATCTTTACGGATCCGCCAAAGCTCGATCCAATACAGCTGTCCTTGATGGTCGTCGTGCCTGCCCACTGAATGTGACGGCGAGCAGGATCTAACGGGAGAGCTCTCAACCGAAATTCGATTCCGCTACTCTCCGCTGCTTTGATTGCTCTCTCGGAACGTCAACCGACTTGGCTTGCACCTTAATTGCTCGCGACTGGGAACCCATCCACGCGGTATCCGCACATACGATGCACCGTCTCAATTCCGTCTTGGCGGGCGCCCATCTTCTTGTAGTGGACGACCAGCCGGACGAGCTTGGGTTGCTTATTGACGGTTTGCGCAGCGCCGGGTGCAGGATCACCGCTGATTGGACGGATCCGAGCCGCCGGCATATTTCCCCCCTCATGAGACACCTGTCTCTCCGTTGCCGATCGTTTTTCAGCGCCCCACGTCGGCGCGCTTGTCCGCCACATCATTGCGCTTATTGGTGGGCGCGAGGCGCGTGCTCCGCGGGATCCACACCTGGCGGAATTGCTCGTGCTCATGCTCTTCAGCGAACACCGACATCGATGGCTTGAGCAGGTCGTGCCGCGATACGATGCCGACCAGGCGGTACGTTTTCTCGTCTTCGGCCACAGGGAGACGGTCAAGTCCGGTGATGGCGAGCCGAGCGGCCACGCTTCTGCAAGTCTCACCCGGTAACGCGACGCGAGGCGGCGTTTCCCCGAAGAACGTGCCAAGCGGAGCACCGGCTTTCTCAGGGGGAATCTGGTCGAGCAGCGTCCGGTCTGCCATGCCCACCAGAATCCCGGAGTCGACAACCGGATAGGCACGATACTTCTGCCTCGCCCCGAAATAGTCGCGGAGTACTTCGGCGACCGTCATTTTCGCGTCGATTGTCACCATGGCGCGGGTCATGACTTCCTCGACATAGTGTCTTTCGAGTGGATCGATGCTGTACTCGCGATAGATGTGATAACCGCGGCGAGCAATCTTCTCGGTCAGAATCGAGCGACGCATGAGAAGGACCGTGAAACCATAGGCGACGGCGGCGGCCGCCAACAGCGGCAGCAATGCATTCACATCGCCCGTCAATTCGAATGCAAACACGGATGCCATCACGGGCGCGCGCATCATGCCACCCAGCGCGGCGGCCATGAAGATGAGCGGCCACACCGCGGGCTCGCCGCCCGGCATGTACGGGGCGGCGATGGCACCCACGCCTGCGCCCATCATCAGCAAGGGCGCCAGTACGCCACCGGATGTGCCGGACGCGAGCGCAATCACCCAGATGATGGCTTTGACCAGGACGATCGCAACCACGACCTTCACGGCAAGGTGGTTTTGCAGCAGGTCTCCGATGACGTCATATCCGACACCCAGTGTGCGGGGCTGAAAGTAGCCGCCGACACCGACGGCGATTGCACCCAATGCCGGCCACCACATCCAGTGGATCGGTAACTTGCCGAACAGATCCTCGACTTTGTAGAGCCCGGTGGACAATCCCCAGGACAACGCACCGGTCACCACGCCTGCAACGGCCGACGACACGAGACCCATTGGACCGAGCGGCAACGTATGCAGCGGAAACAAAGGTCCGCTGCCCAGAAACAGCGGCCGCGTGAAACCCGCCACCGCACACGCGATGGCGACCGGCAGCAGGCTGCGAGGCCGCAGTTCGAATAGCAGGAGCTCGATGGCGAGCAGGACAGCCGCTACGGGCGTGCCGAACACCGCGGTCATGCCGGCCACGGCTCCCGCCACTAAAAGCGCCTTTCTTTCGGCACTGGATAAATGGAAGTATTGGGCAATGAGCGAACCGATCGCTCCGCCCGTCATGATGATCGGCCCTTCCGCACCGAAAGGCCCGCCGCTGCCGATGGCAATGGCCGAGGCGAGCGGCTTGAGGACCGCGACCTTCGGTGACATCTTGCTCTTGCCGAAGAGAATTGCTTCGATCGCTTCGGGTATGCCGTGGCCGCGGACCTCCTCTGAACCGTAGCGCGCAATCAGTCCCACAAGCAGCCCGCCAATGACGGGAACGGCAACGACGATTAGCCCAAGCGTGTTCTCCGACGGCGAGCGGTTCGCCGTGGACAGCGTCTGATAGAAAAACAGATTCGCGAAGAAGCGGATCAGGTGCAGCAGAAAATAAGCGGCGACGGTGCTCAACGCGCCGCCGACCGCCGCAATGGCACTGATCCGTAGAAGCCGGACATCTGTTGCGAAATCGCCCTTGTGCTCGCCCATGATTCCCCTTGCTTGTCAGCCGGTGGTCGACAGCGTGTGGGATCTATATATATCACAGTGTGATGAAGATCGCAGAAGCGGATTGAAGGCATCTCATGCCGGAGGGCACCATTCCAGCGACTTCAACGACTGCGCATACGAGCGACCAACGCGAGCAAACGGGCCGTCATCTCGTGTGCCGGCAAGTGCGCGAACCAGCCATGACCAGGAAGCAGCCATTCAAAACGATACGCGGCCAGCTTGCCGAGCGATTCAGTGAGTTCGGTCCACGAGTACCAGCACGCGTCCCTGAACGCGACGAGGTCCTGCTCACGCGGGCTCCAGGCCAGTGAATCCCCCGAGAAGAGCACACGATCCTCCAGCAGGTACACGACGCTACCCCGCGTGTGTCCCGGTACCGGAATGGCGCGCACGCCTCGCGCGATCGTCCGTGTTGATTCGTCGTTGAGCAGATCCGTCGCATACGGGGCAGCCGACCTGTCTTCGCGGTGGATCCAGACGCGCGCTCCAAACTGGCGTGCGTATTTGTCTGCGTCCGCGACGTCATCACAATGCGACAGGAGGATGTGCGCAATCCCGCCTGAAGCGTCAAACCATTTCACGAGTTCCGCCGCATACCGCGGTGAGTCGATCAGCAGATTGCCGTCCGGCCGCGCCACGAAATAGGAATGCGCGCCAAACGACGACCGGGCGTTGAATCCGCAACGCCATACATCCGCTGTGATTTGCTGCGGAAAGATCGCAGCGCTCGGGCGCGGCTGTTTCGTTTCGCTGCGTACCGACGCCGTAGGACATATCAACACCGCACGCCAGGCAGACAGCTGCTCTTCGGGCGTGACCGGCTGTCGAATGAAGACGCTTTTGTCGTTCCGTTCGGCAATTAGCCCGGGCGCGACGTGACGCGATGCGCCGCAATTGATGCACGCGGTGTCGATGTACCACTCGCCTGGAGCTGAGTCGGTATTGCGGAGCGGCTTCATTCGATCCTCCGATGCTGGCAACGCATGGCAAACCCCAGTTCCGATGATAGACCTTCGGACTGCCCAGACAGCGCCGCGTCAATGAAGGAAGTCCGAGGGTCCGGCTTCGTGACGATCCACCTCCGGCTCGCGAATCCCTGCCTGAAGCCTAGTTCATTACTAGGTGTTTACCCCTACAATACATTTTATTTAATTCTAGATAATCTTTCTAGAACGACGGGGCCCACGGAACAGATGGACCGCTAAGAGCGGCCAGGTTGCGGATCATCACGCTACGGAGTGCTAATCAGCTCACCCTCGGTTGATGGGCTGCTCTGACGAATACTCACGTTCGAGATGTCGTCAGTGCCGACAACTTCGATAGGAGACGCAGCACGCATTTTTCAACAGCAACCCAGTTCAACAAGAGGCTCAAGCTATGAAATTTCAACTCAAACCCATCAGCGCCGCGCTGACTGTCGCCTGTATCGCCATGGCCTACGGTCAAGCCGCTCGCGCCGACGTGACGGTCAAGATCGGCAGCGCTGCTCCGCTGACCGGCAACATCGCCCACATGGGCCAGGATGCCGCCGACGGCGTCAAGCTCGCCGTCCAGCAGATCAACAAGGCCGGCAATCTGGTCATCGGCGGCCAGAAGGTGGTCCTTGAAGTCGATTCGCTGGATGACCAGGCCGATCCCCGCACCGGCACGAATGTCGCGCAGAAGCTGGTCGACGACGGCGTCGTGGCCGTGATCGGCCACCTGAACTCCGGCGTGTCCATCCCCGCCTCCAAAATCTATCGCGACAACGGCGTCACCCAGATCACCCCCGGCTCCACCAACCCGCAGTACACGCTGCAAGGCTATAAGACCGCCTTTCGCGTGATCGGCACCGACGCCCAGCAGGGCCCCGCCCTCGCCAAGTACGCGCAGAATCAGAAGGTCAAGACGGTCGCGATCGTCGACGACGCCACGGCTTACGGCCAGGGCCTTGCCGACCAGTTCGAGAAGACCGCCAAAGCCCAAGGCATCCAGGTGCTGTCGCGCGACGCGACCAATGACAAGGCCACCGACTTCAAGGCGATTCTGACGAAGATCAAGGCCGAACGCCCCGACGCCATCATGTATGGCGGCGAGGACGCGACCGGCGGTCCCTTCGCCAAGCAGGCCATGCAACTGGCAATCCGCGCCAGAATCCTCGCGGGCGACGGCGTCTGCACGACCGACCTGGCCAGACTGGCCGGCGACGCCGCCGACAACCTGGTGTGCTCTGTCGCGGGCGGCGATCTGTCCGCGATGTCCGGCAGCGCCGCGTTTGGCAAGGAACTGAAGGCCGTGTACGGCCACGATCCGGTGGTCTACTCGCCGGTTGCGTACAGCGCCGTCTATGTGATCGTCGATGCCATGAAACGATCGAACTCGATCACGCGCGCGGGCATTCTGGCCGCGATGCCCGCGACCAATCTCGACACGCTGATTGGCAATATCCGGTTCGACGAGCACGGCGATTTGAAGGACAGCTCCATCTCTCTTTACAAGTACGTCAAGGGCAAGCGAACGCTGCTGGAGGTCGAGAAGATGTGATCGAAGCGGTTCGGGCGCGGGAGCCTTCAGGCCCTCGCGCCCGAACCGCAGCGCACCCGGTGGATCTTTGCCGCAATCATTGAATAGCCGCCGTCCCCGGCGGCGTTCTTTCGCCCGCTCGCCAAGAAGACGTCTTCGCAATCGAGATTAGCGCTTGGCCTACTCCATGCAGGTCTATTAGTACACCGTACTATTCGCCCAACTGATCAGCACCCCGCCTTTGCGCTGCGACTGGCACGACCCAACTCCGCGATGAGCCGGATCCGTGCCTTGGATGCGTTCAGACCGTCGTACCCTGCGGTGATAAGGCCGAGCTTGTGCGCGCGATCATAGGCATATTTGGCAACGGCGGGATTGACCCGGAAACCATGGGCGCAGCGTGTCGACAACACGACAGGGATATGCGCTGCGGCTTCGCTCAGAACTCCCTCCGACTGCGCGGAGAAGCCCCCCGCGCCCTTGCCTGCCACGACGATACCGTCGAGCCCGGAAATATCCGGAAAGCCGTCGAGTGACCCGAAGGTCTCCATGACGATCGCCACGCGGGCGCCGAGATCGGCTTCATCCAGCTCCGCGTAGCTGTCATCAACGACGCCCGATCCTCTGAGCGTGACGATATCGGCCTCGATGGAGCCGCGGATCGCCGTTTCGGGTCCGAAGGGCTGAATGGCCTGCGGCCATATCTTGACGATGGAGAGCGGATCGAAAATCCGCCCCGCGAAGGCAACAACGACGCTCGCGCCCTGCGGCATGACCCGTGCCACACTGGCAGAATCCGCCAGATTGCGCGGACCATCGGCATTGGCGTTGCCGCCGGGGATCGCAGCACCCGTCACAACGACAGGCCGGTCGCGATCGAAAAGCAGCGCGGCGGCATAGGCGACATCTTCCATTGCATCGGTGCCGCAGCACATCACGAAAGCTTCGCTCTCCCTGTCTTGCCGCATGACATCACGAGCGCGGCAAAGCGAAGCGAAGCTCAGATCGCAGCTATCGACGGGATCGATGTCATATCCGATCCAGTCTGTCTGACCGCTCAATGCGATCAGATCGCGCGCCAATAGACGCTTGATCGTCCCATCGGCCCGATAGCTTTCCGTGATGGTGCCGCCGCAATTCAGGAGTCCGATTTTCATCAGATTGAGCCTTTAGACAAGTGCCTTGGGAGTGTCCGAGTACATATCCGCAATAGCTTCGGCGTTTTTGATGCCCGTGCCTGTCAAGAGGACAACCGTCTCCTCTCGCGCGTGAATCGCCCCGACTCGAGTAAGCCGATCAAATCCTGCGACCGCAGTCGCCGAAGTCAGCTCCGGCAGAAGTCCCTGTCGCGCAATCCGCCTGAGCGCTTCGACGATTGCCTCTTCTTCCACAGCGACAGTCGTGCCGCCCGTCTCTCTGACAGCGTTGACCACCTGCGCGAGCCGCAAAGGATGGGCGATGGCCGTCCCCTCAGAGACGGTCTTCCGAACCTCGCGCGCAACGGGCGTCGCGACGCCGGCCTGAAAGCTGGCATCGATGGGCGAGCAGTTCAATGGCTGGCAAACGAAAAGCCTGGGCATCTTGCTGATCTGGCCCGCGCGCATCAGTTCCGAGAACGCCAGATAGCAGCCGAGTATATTGCTGCCCGCGCCTGCAGGCATAACGATGTTGTCCGGCGCCTGGAAGTTGAGGTCCTCCCAGATCTCGTAGCCGACCGACTTGGTCCCTTCGAGGAAAAACGGCTGCCAATTGTGGCTCGCGTAGAAAATGCTCGCGGACTGCCGGACTGCCTCGTCTTCACACGCCTGTCGAGGTCCGTCGACCAGTTGCACCTCCGCCCCATAAGCGCGCATCTGGGCGATCTTTACGGGCGACGCATAGGCGGGCGCCAGAATCTTCACGCGCATTGTGCCCGCAGCGCCATATGCGGCCACCGACGCTCCGCCGTTGCCCGAGCTGTCTTCCAGCACAGACGTGACGCCTTGTTGCCGTAACATCGACAGCATCACCGTGGTGCCGCGATCCTTGAAGCTGCTGGTGGGGCTGAACCACTCCAGCTTGAAATGCGGCCTGTGCTCGCCCCATGCCTTCTGCACAAGCGGCGTGCAGCCTTCCCCCATGGAGATGGGCGACACGATCTCGACTGGAAGCGATGCCCGATAGCGCCATTGCGAACGAAGGTGCCGGTCGATGTCGTCACGGGAAATTCCCGCCAGCGGCGAGATCAGGAGCGGTCTGCGGTCGTCCGAACACCACCGGGGCGTATCTAAAGGATAGGTGGTGCCGCTGAGCGGCTCGACATAGTGCGATTTCAAGTTTCGGACTCCTCTTTGGTGCATACCGGATCGCTGCAAGAGCGTCCCGACTCCAGGTTCAGGCGCCGCCAGCGCTCACCAGGGCCAGGCCACGGTGACGCCAAGGCCGAGGTGAGTGGCGCGGCGGTGGATCAATCGAGCGACGGTCAAGTCCTGCAGCGCGAGGCCGGTCATGTCGAACACGCTGATATCGGTCGGTTCACGCCGCCATTGGGCGCGGCCGGTGACCAGATCGCCCATCTCGATGGACGGCGCGTGCGGCGCCCATTGCAATTCTCCGAGCTCGCGGGCCTGCTCCAGATCGTCGACGACAATCCGGGCCCGATCGAGCACGCCCACCGGAAGCTCACGCTTGCCCCGGGTGTCCGAGCCGACGCAGTTCAAATGCGTCCCGGCGCGCAGGGCTGTTTCATCGAAAAGCGGGCCGCTGCCGGTCGTCGCGGTGATGATGAGGTCGCTCTCGGCGACCGCCTCGTCCGCATTGGCGGCGCATTTCAACTTGCATTCGTCGGCAAACAAAGATTCAAACTCTGCCTGCGGTTCCCGATCCACCGAGACGTAATTCACATGCGTCAAGGAAGGTAGCGTTCTGAGCGCAAACGCGAGCTGTGCCTTCGCCTGAATGCCGGTGCCGAAGACCGTGGCCACTGTGCTGTCCCGGCGCGCCAGCAGCGAAAGCCCCAAGGCGCCTGCCGCAGCCGTGCGGGCCGTGGTGATGGCGTTGCCGTCGATCACGCACATGGGCCGGCCGGTAGCAGGATCGAACAGCAGCACGGTGGCCTGATGCGCTTCGCCGCCGAGCGCCCGGTTCATGGGCCAGAAGCCGGCCGCCTTGAATCCCAGCAGGTCCTGGCTGCCGACGTCCCCGGACTTGATACCGAAGATGCCGCCTGTGCTCAGCTTTTCGCGCACGACCGGGAACACGCGGCCCGCGCGCTGTCCGTGCAGTTCGAAAGCCTCGCGCACGGCCGCGATGACGTCGTCCGGCATGAGCAATTGCTCGACCACATGCTTGTCGACGAGAAGGAGCGTGGCGTCACTTGGCATCGCTGTACACCGTTGCACGAGAGACGCCCAGGTGGACGGCAATGGTGTCCATCGCGCGACGGACCTCGAGGAGGCCAGCCGCCTTGAGTTCCTTGAGAAGCGAGCGGCGGTCCTCCGGCTTGAGCGAGCGCGGTGTGGACGCCATGCGCGCGGCGAACTCGTCGATACGGGCGCGAATGAGGTCGGCGCTGGCAGGATCCAGCGATTCTTTGGCAGGCGTGGTGCCCCCGACCGCCATGAACCTGCTCAGCATGCTCTGAAACCCCCGGAACAGCGTGAGGTCGACGTTCATGCACAGCGCGGCAATATAGTCGCCTTTGGAATCCTTGATGCCGATGGAAGTGCTCTTCACCTGGCGGCCATCGGAGAACTGGTTCGGATAGTTGGCGATGATCTGCTCGTAGGCCGGGTCCATGATGCGCGCAAGCCCGAGTTCGGTCGCGGGCTGCCCAACTTCCCGGCCGGACAGATTGTTGTGGATCGCCAGCACCGCGTGCTCCGGGTCGAGGAGGTCATGGACCACGACCTCGGTAAAGGGGGCAAAAGTCTGTGCCAGCCCTTCGGCGACCTGCTTGATCTGCGCCAGCAGTAGCTGCTGTTCGGGAGTCTTCTTCGCCATGTCCGCTCCAGTGGTTTTCTTTGGCATGTTGGGCAGTTTGGCTATTACTGGAAGATTTGTCAAACCCCTAACAAACCGTCTAGCTTATTGACGATGCCCGGTGAGGCTCTGTCCAAGTCTGACGGACCGGTCAATGCCTCACAATGCGCTCGCCACGCCCCAATCGATTCCTCTGACCTGACTCGGTACCGGACGGCCTCTTGATTAGCTATCCGTTAATTTCCGGTCGCCTGCGCCTTGATTTCGAGGTCTATCATGTGTCAAGCGCCCTTTCGCCTGGCGATTCAGCCGGCGTGATAAACGCGAGATGCATCGATGATCGAATCGGCAGATGTGATCGTCATTGGCTCCGGCGGGCTAGGCGCCGCAACCGCCTTCCACCTGGCGAAGAAACGCGCGCTTAGCGTCGCGTTGGTCGAGCGGCTCGAAATCGGCTCACAGACCTCGCCGCGAGCGGCCGGCATGGTCAGTTGCCTGCGCAAGAGCGATTTGATGATCGACCTGGTCAAACTCGCGGCGCAAAAGATCAGGCAGTTCGCTGAAGACACCGGCGAGCCATTGGACTGGGTATGCTCAGGCAGCCTCAAAGTGGCGCGACGTGTTGCGGGGCTCTCCATTGACCCGGTGCTGGGAGAGATGCTCGCCGAGTGGCTCGTCGACGGTGCCCCGCCGATCGATCTAACGCCGCTATCGATCCGCCGATTCGGAGCCGGCCCATGGCCGGACGACGAGTTGATCACGCAAGCGGCGTGGCAGTACCGTCATTTTTGCGGCGCAAGATGAGTAAAGCGCCGGCTCATTCTTCAACGAATCAAGTGACCGCTCCCCGGCCGATTGCCGCCTGACACTATGAAGGCAAGTTCAGAACTCAAACAAATGACGCCTCCGTTCACCAATCGACCACAACGGGGCATTCGAGACAATCGCCGCGTTTAGTGCCGACACTTCCAGAGTGGCTACAATGTAATCCGCCAGTTTACGGGTCGAAGCTCGAATGACAACGAAACAGAGATTTGCCACTGCGCTGGTTTGCGCGCTCGCCTGGATCGTTATCGACCAGTTCACGAAAGCATTGTTCAAGCAGATATTGTCGCCCGGCGAGGTCGTGTCGCTGTTTGCTGGAAGTCTCCTGGTTCTTCCCACCTATAACGATGGCGCGTTCCTCAGCCTTGGGGCGCACATGTCTGGTGCGATGCGCGCTGCCATTCTCGTATTTGGTGTTTTGGCGATTCTGATCGGCCTGGTGGGTTGGCTGTTGCGCTCATCCAGGCTTGGCCGAGTCGACGTCATGGCGATAGCATGCATTCTTGGCGGTGGACTTAGCAATCTCGTCGATCGCTGTGTCTATGATGGCCGCGTTTTCGATTTCTTGAACGTGGGTATCGGACGCCTGAGAACGGGCATATTCAATGTCGCGGACATCGGAATCATGCTCGGCGTAGCGCTACTCCTTCTCAGCAGTGTGAAACGCAAACCCACTTTGCCGCGGGACCGCAACAGCCTGAGGATCTAAACGTTGACTCAGCGCGTACCTACGTTGGTACACGGCGATTTCGCGCTATCCGGGTCAACGGCAATCACCGGGTACCTGGACGAGACATTCCCTGAAACGCCGATTTATCCCCGCGACCGAAATCATCGAGCGAGGGCGCGCCAATTTCGGGTCTGCCACCATATTGAAGTCGTCTTCGCGCTTATTAAAGGTCGAGCCGCAACGGAGCCGCGGGCTGACAATACGCCGATAAGCCGTACCGTCGCACGCGGTTTCGGACATGGATGCGATGATCCATTCGAGGGAAATGATGGACCTGCGTCAGCTGCGCTACTTCGCCGTGCTTGCCGCTCACCAGCACTTCGGGCGCGCCGCGGCCGTCCTGCATATTGCCCAGCCGGCACTTAGCCGGCAGGTGCAACTGCTCGAAGCCGAGCTCGGCGTGAAGCTCGTCGAACGTCATTCGCGCGGCGCATCGCTCACGCGCGAAGGCGAGCTGCTTCTCGATCGCGCCACCTTCCTGCTGCGCTACGCAGACCAGATCCGCGTCGACATCAGGGACCTGCAGGGCACACCGCGCGGCACGGTTGCGCTCGGCTTGCCGCCGGCGTTTGCCAGCTTCTTCGTGCTTCCTCTCACGCGCTTGCTGCGCGAGCGCTATCCGGAGGTGCGGCTGCGCGTCAACGAAAGCTTTTCGCCGTCGCTATCCGACGCGCTTGAACGCGGCACGCTCGACGTCGCACTGCTGACCGGCCCCATCGCCGCGCCCGCGCAAATTCATGCCGAACGGGTGCTGACAGAAATGCTGTGCGCCATTGGCCCTGCGAGCGATGCGCGGCTCGCGGGGCCGTCATTGCGTATCGAAGCGTTAGGCGACGTACCATTGATCCTCGCCGGCTTGCAGAAGTCCGGCGTGCGGCTCGCGCTGGAGCGTAGCGCTGCCAATGCAAATCTGGTGCTCAACGACGTGATGGAGGTCGAGTCGGCCGATGTCGCCGCGCAGCTCGTTTCGGACGGTGCGGGCTGGACCGTGCACGTTGCGTCCGCCGTGCGCCGCGAGGTTCACACCGGGCGGCTGCGCGCGGTCCCGATCGACGGCCTGGTACTTGAGCGCTTTCTCGCCCACGCTCGGCAGCGTCCGCCGTCGAGCGCGACGATCGCGCTGATGAGCACGATCCGCGCGCTTATAGCGATGATGATCAGCGCCGGCGACTGGCCGATGGCGCGGGCGCACGAACCGACGGTGGTTGCGGCGGATACGCGCGATGAGTAAAGCGCAATGTGCGAGCCACGCGCGGGTCGGCGTCGTCAAATGCTACGGAAATTGAACCGCGTCGAGCGGTGCCATCTTCATCACGACAGGCGCTGCCGCTAACAGCGGCATGACGGCCGCGCGAAACGTGCGGTAGTGATCGGTGTCGCGATGCGCATCGATTGCTTGCTGAGTTTTGAAAATCTCGAACAGCCGGAAGGTCGTGACCGGTTCGAAGCTCACATACAGGTCGAAGCGCAGGCACCCCGGCTCGCGGCGAGTGGCCGCGAGCACCGCTTGCAGCGCGTGCCGGACGGCCTCTTCATGACCTGGCTTCGGTACGAACGTCGCGAGAATAACCAGCGGCGCATCCGTCGTCGAAGGGCGTTCCGCTCGCGCCCTGGCAGCGGACGATGGTGTCATGGCAGCGGACACATGGGCACGCGCATCGTGCCGGGTTCGAGCTTCAGGTCGAGGTCGAGCCGGAAGCTGTCGTCGGGCTGCCGTTCGAACCGATGCAGCAGCGAGCCGACCGCACCGAATACGACGTCGCGGTACGCATTCGGATCTTCTGCATCGAAGATCTGCGTGGCGAGCGTCTTGTAGCCGTCGGCCATCACGATGAAGTGAAGATGCGCGGGCCGCATGATCGCGCGCCGCTGTGCGTGGAGCAGTTCGCCGCACGGACCGTCCACGGGCACCGCATAGCCCGAGGGCCGCACACTGCGAAACGAGAAGCGGCCGTCTGCGTCGGTCTCGAAGCGGCCGCGCAGATTCATGTCTACCTGGTCCGGATCCTGGTTCTCGTAAAGTCCGCCCGGCGAAGCCTGCCAGGTTTCCACGCGCGCATTGGCGATTGGTTTGCCGTCGAGCGACAGGACGCGGCCATTCACGAAGAGCCGCTCGCCCGGCGTACCCTCTTCGGCGATATGCGCGCCGTTCTCGCGCAACGGCTGAGCCGCGCGCCAGAACGGACCGATCAGCGCGGGCTCCGTGCCGCCTGCGGCCAGCGCCTGCTTCGCATCGATAAGGCCGACCAGCGTGGCCAACCCGAGAATGTCCGCGAGCAGAATGCCTTCATGTTTTTCGGGGCCGGTCGCCTTGCCGATACGCACGAGGAAGTCGAGCCCGACTTCCAGTTCCTGATAGCTAAGTCCGACTTCCAACGCAAACGCATGCAGATGACGAAGCAGCGCATCGAGAATCTGCCTGAGGCGAGGGTTCGTCGTTCGGCGGTTCGCAGCGAGCACGGCCTGAAGCAAAGCCTCGGGCGTTGCTGCGAGCGCTTCGTGGCCGTCTCCCGGTTCGAAGCCTGTGTCGGCTTCGGGCAGCGTGGGTGGCACTGCTGCTACGCGAGCGGATTCGTTCATTAGGTGCTTCGCCTCCTGCGTAAGTTAATTGCCGCTGGATCTGCTCTTATGAAGCGACCTGGCGGTCGGCACCTTGCGCTTCGTTCTTCAGATAGCCCGTTTCATCATATTGCAGGCCGGTGCCCTCGGCCGCCTTCAGCACGTCGGGATGCCACTCGATCCGACCCACTTCCTCATCGGTGCCGCCAACCACCGAATAGATCACGAGCGCATGGTCGTTGGGATTGCGAAAGCCGCGCATGACGCCGGTCGGCATCGAGATGCAGTCCCACTGGTTCAGTTCGATCTGGTGTTCGCCCTGATCGCCCCAGATCACGATCATCTTGCCATTGAGCGGAAAGAATACTTCTTCGGTCTTGTGCGAGTGCAGGTTCGCACCCTGGCCGACCGGCACTTCGATCAAGGTGACGCCGAAGCGATGCGCGCCCTGGATAGCCGGCTGCACGCCCTTGTTCTCGAGCACACCGCGGTTGATGATCTTGTACAGGCGCTTTGTGAATCCAGGCAGCCTGCTTTCGATGAAAGTCTCGCCGTACGGTTCGACCTTGCCCCAGCGCGCGACCCGCGTGGCTTCCATCTGCTGCGGTGTGATATCCATAGTCTGTGTTCTCCATAGAGGTATCGGGCGTGACCTGCATGTGTTGCGGCTCACCAGACGAAGCGTAAGGAGCCCGCTGCGCGAAATCCAACACCATTTTTTTAAAGGCTCAATAACTTTCCGGCATCGACGGCAGGTGTTCAGCACATGCCGGCAGCACAGCTTCGATAACAAACCGGCATCAAGTCCAGAAACATTCGGTGTTGGACGGGCGCGCTGGCCGCCCATTACGATCGGTTCAGACCGTCGGCGCTCGACCCGCTCGCCAGCGGACTCGACTACAACCGGGAGACATTCATGGACGACACAACTTGCGCCTGCGCCGAACGCGATACCCGTTCAGCAGATCACGATCTCTTCGACATCGGCTTCGTGGGTGTCGGCAAGATGGGCCTGCCGATGGCGCAGCGCCTGCACCGGCACGGCCACCGCGTATCCGCATTCGATGCAAGCAGCGAGCGGGCGTCGCTGGCCCGGGCTGCCGGCCTGTCTGTGCTCGACACGCTGGATGCGATTGCCGATGCGGCCGCAATCCTGATCACGTCGCTTCCGCATGACGCCGCTTTTGAAGCGGTAGCGTGGGAACTTGCCGCGCGTGCGCGTCCGGGGCAGTTATATGTCGATACCAGCACCGTGTCGACGAAGGCCTCGGCTCGCGTTGCGCGTGTGTTCGGGGAAGCGGGGGTCGACTATTTGCGCGTGACCGTGTCGGGCAATGCACGGATGGCCGAACATGCGCAGTTGACTGCGATTGCATCCGGTCCGCTCGAGCAGTATCGCCGTATCTTGCCGTTGCTGCGGCTGCTCGGACCATCACAGTTCTACGTTGGCGGAGCGGAAGAGGCACGCACAATGAAGCTGGTCATCAATTCGATGGTCGCCAATACCGTCGGCATGCTGGGCGAAGCGCTTGCGATCGGCGAGCAGGGCGGCCTCGACTGGCGCGACATGTGGCAGGTGCTGTGCGAAAGTGCGGTGGCCTCCCCCATCATCAAGGCCAAGGCGCAGCAGCTCGTCGCGCACGACTTCTCTCCGACCTTCACGGTGGAACAGATGCGCAAGGACGTTGGCCTGATTCTGCAGGCGGGCGCAGATGCACATCTGGCACTGCCGATCACGTCGGTGGTCTCGCAGGCGCTCGATCACGCATCGGCGTTCGGCCTTGGCAGCGAGGACTATGCCGCGACGATCAAGCTCGCGTTGCGCTCCGCGCGTGCGCCGCGCAATGCATGAGCGAGGTGCGACATGCCCACTTCCACTTCCTCCGTCATGGATGGCGCAGCGACCAGAACTTCACGCGATGACGCCGTGCGCTACCGCATTGCCCTCGCGCTGGTCGTCAGTCTCTTCTTCGCGTGGGGGCTCACCTACGGTCTGCTCGATGTGCTGAACAAACATTTCCAGCAGACGCTCCACGTCACGCGCTTGCAGTCCGCGTTGCTTCAGACCTGCTATTTCGGCGCCTACTTCCTCGTCGCGATTCCGTCCGGACTGTTCGTCAATCGCTACGGCTACAAGCGCGGCATCCTGCTCGGACTCGCGACCTTCGCGCTTGGCGCGCTGCTGTTTGCTCCTGCGACGTCACAGCATCGCTTCTATCCGTTCCTGATGGCGCTGTTTGTGCTCGCATGCGGTGCGGCGTGCCTGGAGAGCGCGGCCAATTCTTACGTGACCTTGCTCGGGCCGCCTGATGGCGGCGCGCTCCGACTTAACCTTGCCCAGGCGTTCACCGGTTTCGGCGCGTTCGCGGGCCCCCTGATAGGTGGTCTGTTCTTCTTCCGGCCTGGCGCGGAAGTCGCGAATGCGGCAGCTACCGCGGCATCCAACGTGGCTTCAGTGAGAGCGACGTATATCGTGATCGCAACCGTCGTACTGCCGCTTGCGTTCGCATTCTGGCGCGTTGCGTTGCCGGAGCCGGGCCAGGATGCGCCGCTCCCGGTAGCAGACGCGAATGAAGCGTTGCCGCTGCGTCGCGAGCGGCGCTTCGTGTTCAGCGTCGTCGCGCAATTTTTCTACTTCTCGGCTCAGGTGGGTATCGCGGCATTCTTCATCAATTTCGCCACGGAACACTGGGCAGCGTTGCCGGTAAGCCAGGCGGCGTTCATCCTGTCCGGGGCGATGATCGCGTTCACGGGCGGCCGCTTTCTTTCGACAGCGTTGATGCATCGCTTCGATGCCGCCGCGATGCTGGCGGCATACGCGGTTGCCTCGCTCGTGCTTTGCATCGCCGCCTGCGTGGCCAGGGGCCCAGTTGCGGTGGTCGCACTGACCGCCGTGTTTTTCTTCGAGTCCATCATGTTTCCGACCATCTTCGCGCTGGGCATCAGCGGGCTCGGCGCACGTACGCGGCGCGCCGGCTCATTCCACGTGATGGCGCTGGTCGGTGGCGCTGTCGCGCCGTTGGTGATGGGCGCAATCGCCGACCGCTTTACGACGGGCACAGCGTACTGGGTGCCGGTGGTCTGCTTCGCCATTGTGCTGGGTTTCGCGCTGTCGACCCGTGCCGCTGACCGCCGAGCGAGTCGGCACAACTCGACGTCATCGCTCGAATAAACGCCCCGCCAGAACACGCGTTTTATTCTCATGCAGTCAACACTGAAGGAATTCACCATGTCAGAGCTTGAGGCTGAAGTTCATGCGCCGTTACCAACTCAAACTATGGGAGCTGCGCGAGGGGACGCTGTCCATCAACACGCGTCTTTCCGCTACACAGTTCAGCCTCGACTGAGAGCGCCGCCGCGTCCATTCCATCACAGCGGCATGACGATGCCCGCCATCGCTCGGGCAATCGAAGCGACGTATTACTTCTAAGGGTGAAGATGAAAGCTGCAATTGCTTTGAAACCCGGCCACCTGCCGGTTTATGACGATTTTGCTGAGCCGGTGGCGGAGCCGGGCGAAGTCATTGTCCATGTAACAGCATCCGCGTTGAGTCAGCTCGCCCGTGGCCGTGCCGCCGGCCATCATTACAGCGCAACCGGACAGTATCCGTTTGTTGTGGGGGTCGATGGCGTTGGGCGGCTCGATGACGGAAGACGGGTTTACTTCCTGCTGCCGCGCTCGCCGTTTGGCGCGATGGCTGATCGAACGGTCGTCAAGAATGGACAGTGGCTCCCGCTGCCAGAGGACCTGGAAGACAGCACTGCTGCGGTGCTCGCCAACCCGGGCATGTCGTCCTGGGCAGCGCTGACTCAACGCGCGAGGCTGATCGACGGCGAGACAGTCCTGATAAACGGCGCGACTGGCGTAGCCGGAAAGCTTGCGGTCTGGGTCGCGCGACATCTCGGCGCGGCACGCGTGATAGCGACGGGCCGTAATGAAGCGGTACTTCGCACCGTCGGCGCGGACGCAGAGGTTCCTCTTGGCGAAGACCGGGAAGCATTCGAGGCCGCGCTGCACCAGCACTTTTCGAGCGGGGTTCACGTGGTGCTCGACTATCTGTGGGGAGCCAGCGCGCGCTCAATTCTTGTTGCGGCCGCGAAGGCCGGTCCTTCGGGACTACCGCTCCGGTTTGTCCAGGTCGGTTCCGCCGCTGGAAGCGAGGTCGCGTTGCCCGCTTCTGCATTGCGGTCCTCCGCTATCCAGATCATGGGAAGCGGCCTCGGCAGCGTGAGTGTGCACGGCCTTGTCGGCGCCATAGATGGTGTTTTGCAGGCCGCCGCAAAGGCGAGACTGTCGCTGGACTACCGCGCGGTCCCACTTTCTGACGTTTCGACCACCTGGGCCGGAGGGGGGCAACGCATCGTCTATGTGCCGAACCCGGCAACAGTCGCAACAGGGACTTATCGATGATCCCAGCGACCGCCCTGACAGTATCGCTAGGGCGGCGCACGTCTCGCTTCAAACGAAGGAAGCTAAGCGGGCAGTTCGACTGCTGTCCAGGTAAATGGTCAATGCCCTGAACATCGGGCCTAGCCACCGGAAGCGCGTGTTGGGCACTGCGGGAAAGAGGCGTTAAGCGGCGGCGCATCCCTGCGCATGTCGTTCCTGGACAGCTTACCGTCGCAAGGCGCTGGGTCGTCGTCATATTTCCGTCATATTTTTCAGAGGGCCATCCACTCGCCCCGAGGCTCCAACGCCCCGTCCGGCGGCGGGGGCATGAGAACGAAAGCCGGCCGTTGTGCGCAGCGGCCGACCGCAACCCAGATGGAATCAGGGCCGCCATATCAACGGAGAGAGACCATGCAACGCCGCCAGTTTCTGAACACCCTTGCCGTCGCCACTGCGACCGGTTCGCTCGTCACCAAGGCAGGTGCGGCCGAAGCCAGGAAGCCGACGGCCGACTCGCTCGACCCTGGCCGCTGGTCGCCGCTGAACGCGGCGCGTCTGCAGTCGGTGCTCGACCAGCACGGCGTGAAAAGCAGGCAATACAACCCGAATCGTCGTCCTTACGCGGTGTTCGATTGGGACAACACGTGCATCATGAACGACTGTGAAGAAGCGTTGCTGATGTACCAGATCAATCATCTGCAGTACAAAATGACGCCGGATGAATTCGTTCAGGTGATGTGGAAGGACGTGCCTATGGGCCCGTTCATGAAAGACTACACGACGGTGGAAGGCAAACCGGTGACGATGGAGGATCTCGCCGCCGACGTCGAATCCGACTACCGCTGGCTGTATGCGAACTACAAGGGCCTCGCCGGAGACAAGAGCCTCGAAGCGATCCAGGAGACCGACCAGTTCAAGGATTTCCGCGCGAAGCTGTACTTCATGTACGGCGCGATTTGCGATACGCATCCGCTCGAAGTCGGTTACAAGTGGATCATCTACTTCTACAGGAACATGACGCCCGTCGAGATGCAGGCGATGGCGGCGGCGTCGAACGACCACGGGATCGGCGATGCGCTGCGCAAGGTCGCGTATGAAAGCCCGCATACGCTGCCGGGCAAGGCTGGCGTCGTGTCGGACAAGCATTTCCACGGCATCCGCATTCACGAAGAAATTCGCGCGTTGATGCATACGCTGCGTGCGAACGGCATCGACGTGTATGTCAGCACCGCGTCGCTCGACGATGTCGTGCGCGTGTTTGCCGGCCATCCGAACTATGGCTACGGCGTGCCCCCGGAAAACGTCATCGGCATGCGCCTGGAGATGAAGGACGGCAAATACACGAGCGACTACAAGAGCGGCTGGCACTTCAACTACGGTCCGGGCAAGACCGTGGGCATTCGCGGCGAACTGGAGTCGAAAAAGGGCTACGGCCCGCTGCTCGTGTTCGGCGACAGCGACGGCGACGCGTGGATGCTGCGCGACTTCAAGGACACGGCGGCTGGCGTGATCGTGAACCGCATGAAGAAGGGCGAGATCGGCGCAGATAGCAAGCTCGCGGCCGAACAACTTGGCAACCCGAACGCGCGCTTCATTCTGCAGGGGCGGGACGAGCACACCGGGCTGATGATTCCGGATGAAAAGTCGGTGAAGTACGGGAAGACGGAGCGGAAGCTGCTGGCGTGATTCGCTGCAGTCTGCTTGGGTGTTGAGGAGAAACCCGCCGTGGGGCGGGTTTTTTCCTGATGCGCCGAACGCGCGCAATAGATTAGGGGTGGAAGTCCCCAGTCTAACCGGATAATGGCGAAGGACTCGTGAGATTCGACCCAGCCGTCGTTTGTTCGCAGGCATGGGACGCTCGCAGGCAAAATCCGACCCACAACTGCCGGTCATTGCTGAGCGCTTGCGATGGCTGCTTGCAGGACGAGCGGCCGTTGGCTCGCCTGGCTCTTCCGGCAGGTCGTCAGCCGTAGCAGACACCGCTATCAAGCTGCCATGCGAAAGTAACCCGCCGGCTCGCGGCCATTCGCGATGGGATGTGGTAGAACGTCTCGGGCCCTACATTGCACGGCAGATTGCGTGGGTGCATCGCAGAGGCATCGACACGCGCTGGGACGAAACGGAGACTGTGTTTTTCTCTGTCCCTGCCAATCTGTTCGTCAAGCGTGACCTGGCCGACGCTCAGCGTTTCAATCGGATCGAGATTGCGCTCCACGACGATGCCTTCCGTTCGCAACGCCTGCTCGCCGAGCGCGGCAAGCTCCGTTTCCAGTTCATCCCTATTCCCGACCAGCAACTGGCCCGCTCCGCCAATTCCCGATGGCCGCTTGATTCGTGCGGGCCCATCCCGCCAGAGCCGGCGAGCCGCGTTGCAGGCGTCATCGTGCGAAAAGGCTGAGTAGCCCGGCAGAACCAGCGAGGCAGTGTGCTCGCCGAACGCCCTCGACCAGCCTGGCGGTGCCAGCCGCGCGTCTTCGGTCAACGGGTGTGCAATCAGCTTTGTCGCGACGAACGGGAACGGCACCACCCCGCCGAACAGATCGCAAACCGAACGCAAGCCGAGCCTATGCGCTTCAGTGAGCGTTAGCGTGTGGTCCGGAACCAGGCAACGATGGGCAGCATCAGTAAGCGTCGGGTCGAACTCGCCCGTAACCCGCGTGCCTTTCACTTCCGCGATCTGCCGGGCGAGTTCCCGGAGCGTGCCTACCTCGTGACCAGCCCGCGCTGTACTGCATTCCTCCAAATGCACCAGGACAACGGGAAGCGGTGGTATCGCAGCGGGCGAAAGCGCCGATGGCTCCACTTCGTGCTCCTTTGCGCCGTCGCACGGCCGACGTATGGGGTTGGGGCTCACGTGGACGGGCAAGGCCGTCTTTTTGCAGTGAGCAAAAGCTGTGCCTTCCGTTAGCCCGTCAACCGGCGCCCGTGTCTCTGCAGTTATCGGATGGTCCACACCGTCCGTGGCGCCGTAGCCGATGTCACGAGCCGCAGCCCCTGCTAGCGCAGGGGCTCCAGAGCACTGCATCGCTTCTGCTACGCCCTGAAGTTGCTCCCGGGAAAACGCCTCACGGCCAGCATCGGGAGTCGATGGCTTGCCAGCGCGCCGCGGTCGGGTACTCCAGGTCGCGTCGCGCCGGCGCACAAGTCAGGCGCGCCGCAATGAATTTGTCGACGGTATCAAGCAATATCTCGATCGGGGCTGGCTTCCGGAGGAACACTGTCCAGCAGCGAGTGCCTTCCTCCGGTTCCGGAATAGCCGAGAGCAGCACCACCGGAACGTCGGGAAATGGCCCCCCCCATTTCAGGCGTCGGCAAAGCTCCCTCCCGTCCATTTCCGGCATTTCGAAATCGGTGATAACCAGTTCCGGAAAATGCGCGTGGGCCTTCTGCAGTGCGTCGCACCCGTTCCCGGCGAGCACGACGCGATGCCCGCGACTTTCCAGCGCAAGTTGGAGCGCCCATCGGTTCTCAGGATCGTCGTCGACGAGAAGTACGGTAGACATGGCGCGACATCGGGAAAGGTCCTGCAACGATTTTCGCAAGCCCCATACCTGGAGCCCGCGCTATCGGTTCCACCGGTGCGCGCGCGTGACAGCGTTCGTGCATGCGCCCGTCGTTTTGCTCCTGCCAGAGCCGCAGCATGTCCTGCAGCCCCCGACGCGCGGGATGAGGGCTGGCATGTGCATTGCACGTCTGCCACGTATCGTCCTTACGTGGGAGAACATCATGACAGATTCGACCCGCAAGGCAGTGCGTGGGGCACCGGCGGTGCCGACATCCCCGGCACGGGCACCGGGGCAGGCCCGGGGCCGGACCTCATGGCGGCGGCGTCGCTTGACGACACCCAGGTGATTTCGTCGGACGGTGAGGGCGTCGGCAAGATCTCCGACATCATGCTCGACGTGCGCAGCGGCAGGAGCAGCGGATAGCGCCCGGCCCTAAATCAGGTCCGTTGCCGGGCTTAGGCCGAGGCTGTGAAGAATTTTGTCGTGCCAGTGGGCGCCGTCACCGCCCCCGTGACCGCAGAGGCCCGTCCGCACTCTGTGTCGTACAGCCCGTCAATTTGCACCCCGGCCCCGATTTACACCTTGTTTTTTTCAGGAAAGGTCTGTCGCCGTTTTGCGGGTAACATTAAGCGCAAAAAGTGGAGACCGCCGATGAGACTTGCAGACTTTATTTCGCAAGACATGGAGCTGATCCTGGCACAGTGGGAGGCGTTCGCAGGCACGCTTCTGCCGGCAACCTGCAACCGACTGGATTACGGGATCATGCGCAACAGATTCTGCAGGCGGTCGTAAAAGACTTGCAGACGTCGCAAACCCGACAGGCTCAACGCGAGAAGTCGATGGGGCGCGCGCCCGTCGTCATCGAGGCTACCGAGACGGCGGCGCAAACCCATGCGCTGCTCAGGGCGCGGGCTGGCTTCAACATCAACCAGCTCGCCGCCGAGTATCGGGCACTGCGTGCAAGCGTGCTGCGCCTGTGG
>NZ_CADIKB010000063.1 GCF_902859825.1 Paraburkholderia phenoliruptrix
TACAACCACGATCGAATCAAGCTAAGATTACGAGGACTCACACCAGTCCAATACAGAATGAAATATAAGCAGCACTAACGTCAACGTGTCCAACATTCCGGGGTCGGTTCACCAAATAGGTGGACACCTATGCTCCTCGCTCAGAGCGTCAGTTGGTAGACGTCGATAATGGATCGCTTACCCTTGTGTGGCGCGACAAGGCGGGGCAAGACCACAACTTGTTCCGGCTCAAAAACGGCGAGATCCAGAACTTGGACGATGCCGAGACCGGACCGGTCAGCTTCGACATTGATTGCTTCGGCCAGGGTGAAGCAGCCAAGATCAGCGTGCAGGCGCAGAACAATCCATTGGCATTGCTGCACTACCTGGATCGCTTCGTCGACGGCGCGCAAGCGCTGGCGGAAGAGCAGGCCGCCCGGGACGAACTACTCAAGTTACAGAGCGAAATCGAAGCTGCAGAGCAGAAAGTCCAGCTTATCCCGCAGCATCAACGGCTGCTCGCGACGACCAAGCAGCAACTTGCTGCGCTACAGAAACCCGATGTGAAGGAACTGATCGCGTTGCAGCGTCAGCTGGCGACCGAGAAGGAGGTGCGCACCCAGATTGTCGACATTTTGGCGCAGGCCAAGCGAGAGTCGGCCTCCCTACCTTCGCGTGAAGCGGCCAAGGAGATTCGGGATCTCGCCGATCCCAAACAGCTCGCAGTCGGTGGGGTCGAGTTCAAGACAATCGTGTCCGGGGCGGCAATGCTCGAAGCCACAGTGTCCACAGCTGAATCGAATATCAAGGCCGGCCTCTCGACCTTCGAAGCGGTGGTGACGGCTCAGATGGCCGAATGGAAGATAAAGGAGACGGAGGCGCAGAAGAAAATTGACGCGAAGAGGCGAGAACTCGAGGCACTGAAAGTCTCCTTCGACATGTCCTACATCGCCAAATTAGCCAAGGACGAAGCAACCCATCAGCAGAATGTGAAAAACCTCAACGCCTGGGTGCCTCATCTTGCAAACCTGCGCAAGCAACGTGCTGACGCGCTGTTGGAGCGCTGGCGCGCTCGAGAGAGAGTTGCCACACTGCGGACTGCCTTCGGCCGGGTGGCATCAAGCACGTTGCGCGAAGCGCTTTCGGACCTCAATGTGAGCCTAAAGTACGCCGAGAGCGCATATTCGCCAGAGGCGGTGGACCTCATCGTTGAAGCGATGGGATGGCGAACGAACCAACAACAGCGTGCAACATGGCTAGTGAAGGAGCTCACCGTACCGGTGCTTCTCGCGGCCGTCGCAAAGCAGGACGTCAAACCTATCCTCGGCATCAAGACACCGGAGGGAGTAGACGTCTTCAAGCGCGATGAAGCGAAGATGATCATCGAGCGCCTGGCGGTTCCGGTGGTCCAGTACGCATTGGAGCGCGTAGCACTTCACGATCTGCCGCGTTTGCAGGTCACGAAACGGATTGTCGACGGCGAGGGCAACGCGCGGTACCTGAAAAAGGACTTCTCGAAGCTGTCGTTGGGACAGCAGCAATCGGTGCTACTGGCGTTAATGCTCTCCGCCGACAGTGACCGCCCTCTCATCATCGATCAACCGGAGGACAACCTGGATGGAGAATTCATCTACTCGACGCTCGTTCCGGTACTGCGTAGGGCGAAGGAGAGGCGCCAAGTGATCATCGTCACCCACAACGCCAACGTGGCGGTCCTGGGCGACGCCGAACAGATTGTCGTGATGAAGGCTGCCAACGACAAAGGTGAGATAGTCGCCCGCGGATCAATCGACCATCCTAAGACGCGGGATGCGGCGTGCGCCATTCTCGAAGGAGCCAAGGAAGCGTTTCTTCGGCGCGCCAAGATGTATTCCGTTACGTTTCGCTGACTGGATCGTCTGGAGGCGGTCAACCCCACGCATCGTCATCGTTATCCGTTCGGTCGCAGCCATCCATGCCTCCGGCGCCGCCAAGGTGGCGGCCGGAAAGTATACGCTGCGGGAAAACGGACATTTGAACTTAGCCTCTACACCCACTGACTTCGATAACTTTTATTATGACAAATTGCATCAGGATTCCTAATCACATGGTCGCGGAGCATGATCACTGTGCACCAGATATTTAACGTGCCGCGGTGGAACATCAGCTTGCGAACTTCCGGCTCGTTTTTTTCGGGCCGACGCGCAAGAAGAACGCCCCGGCAGCAATGCTGCACAGGGCGTATTGGGTTAGCGAAGCGTTATATGTGGGGGTAAGCCCACGGTGCCGTTGGCAATGAGGAGGCTCATGCCGTCGGATGCTGCACGTTTCATTACGCGCTCGAAAGCTACAAACGCATCATAGAGGCGCCGGTGCTCCGGTGTCTTCGTCCTGCTGCTCTCCTTCACAAAATCAAGTCGAGCATCGAAACTGCCATAGATCCAGTCATCGTTGCACGGAAGCAATGCAACGTGATCCGCCACGAAATGGGTTACATCGCCAGGCATCTCGCCTTTGATCATGGGCGAACGCACGCTCAGGATCATTCCGGAGTGTGCACGCAGCAACGCGGGATCAAGACGGGATGTTCCGTAACAGACCATTACGAATCGTTTGTCCTGCACCTCGACGTCCTGCACATAAAGGCAGTAGTGAGGATGGGGACCGGGTCGATCAGAGGCGTTATCGTACGGGAAAAGACACTTCAGCACCTGGCCTCGCACAAATTGCGAGGTAGGCATGAGGTTCTCCGGGATGCTATTTCTGGTGGGGCTTTTTGACGGGACGGCGATGGCCAGTCACAGCATGCTCGTCGACAGAGAGATCTGCCTGGAGCTTCTTCTGCATGGCCTCGAGCGCCTCGAGCGGCACAGACGTGTCCATGCTGACTGTGACGCCCGAGGGAGTCACTGCCTTGAGCACTTCACGTCCATTGGGGGCGATGAATTTCTTCATGATCCAATCGTACACCTGTTTTAGCAGCTGGTTCAACCCAGCGGCAAAACTTAAAAGCTGCTGCATCACGATCTCCATTTCCCATGCCGGGCGTAGTCAAAGTGATGGAGATGCGTGGCGAAAAATAAGTGGCAGCGCGGCCTCTGTAGGCGCGCTGCAGGCTCAGAAAAGCCTCGTCCACCAGATTTTCGAGCGGGAGCTGTCGACGCGGTGTTTCGCGGCCCACTCTTCCTGCTCGAGCTCCGGATTGCGCAGCGTCACATAAAGGCTGTCGCCCTTGCGGGAAAAGAGATACGCGTCGGTCATCTCATTGATGACATTGAGGATCCTCTCGTGCTCCGCTTCAGTCCGCATGTCGAGCTCTTCGCCAATATCGGCGATCAGGGTTTTGATGTGGATCCCCGGCTGCAGCCACATGTTACGTGCCGCGAGCATACCAATATCGCTGCCCGCGAAGGCCGCGGCGTTGACCACGCGCGGCGGCACCGGCAATGAGCTGATGAACGGAAAGGGCTCAGCAAATATATCGTACCGGCGCCAGAACTCGTACTGGAAACGCAGCAGCACAACGTCTGTGCGAATTGTCGGTGAAATCGCCATCGCCGCTTCCGGGAAGCTGAAGTGATCGGGTGATTCGCAAAAGAAAAATTCGATCGCCTGCGCGCGCGACTCGGCCGTCGCGTTAGTGCCAAAGAGCGCGACGGCAAAGCCGTAGATGAGCTTGAAAGCGTCTCGCTCGGCACCTTCCTCGAAGTCCTCGGGCGTGATGTAGTCGAGCCGCTCGGCTACTCGTCGTCGCTTTCCGATGTGTCCAGCGTCTTGAAGAGTGCCTGGCGGGGCATCAGCAAATTTCGGATCAAGACGAGGTGGTGGCGCATGATCCCTTTCAAGAATGCCCAGATCCAGAGGATCATCCCCTTCAAGATCACCCGAATCGCGGGACTGACGAAGGCGGTCAAGAAATGCGAGACGACGTGCCGTATCGGTGGTATCAAAACCATCAATATCCCAACGATCACCGCTATCGTCCAGACTTTCCCCATGTGCATCGAATACTCCCTCAGGCTGTGGCGTGGCCATTGCCGTCTCCGCTATTGCTATGTGTGGTCGAGAGGAAGCGATCCAGCTTGTCCGGATCGCTGTAGTTGAAACCTTCCCGTTTATAGAAACGTGGTTTGTTGATCCGGATCGGACCAATCTTCTGCTTCATTTCGGGTGTGATGCTCACGAGCGGAATGCGCAAGTTGTAGACGTGCTTGCCCTCGTACAGCATCACGCCCTCGCCCTTGTCGAGTGCCTTGAGCTGGTCAGGCGTCACGCGATGCACTTCCTCTTCGCGCTCGGCGTAGCTCTCGCCGCTGGAATCGCCCGTGGTCGCGCCAGGCGCAGCGCGCAACGCGTCCTGCGACTTCGAGGCGCTGTCCGACGCGGTCATCGATCGCCTGACAGTGAGGTGCTTGCCGATGAGGTCCGCTGCCGACTCGGCAGTCGCCTGCGAGCCGATACGGAAGAACAGTTTGGTAGTAGTGTTGCCGGTGACCATTTCAGCGAAATCTTCGCTGATGGCCTTAAAATTCGACTCTGTTTGTACTGCCGGGCAAAGAAAGATTCCTGCGGATCGTGCCTGCTCAAAAATCCGGGCCCACGATTCGTTAACGTACGAGCCCGCTTCATCGAAGAAGCACATGTACGGGATTTTCGGCCTGTCTGCGCGGTTCGCCTGCAGCCACGACACTGCGGTACGAAAATCGCCCAGCACCATCTTGCCGAAGTTCGATGCGGCGACGTCCTTGCCCATCGTAGGCAGTGCAACGTAGACAATCTTGTTGCCCTTGATGGCTTCGTAGAGGCGCACGTCCGGCTTGTAGGTGTTCATCACCTCGCCGAACTGGTTGGTGCCGAATGTGAACAGGCGCCCGACCATGCCACCCAGCACATCCTTCATCTTCTTCACGTCGATCTGGCCGCGAAGCGGGTTCTTCGGATCGTTCGACGGGTGCCGGTAGTTGTCGAGGAAGAGGCGCAGGTTACGGGCCTCATCCGAGCGCGGGAACCGGTTGACGAGAGTCGCCTGCAGCTCTTCGAGCGCACGTGCGTTGTTCAGCAGAACAGCCAGGTCGTAGAAGTTGTACGCAAGGCCCGTCTTCTGACAGGCACTGATGATGGTGACAAGGGCCTGGTTGGACGACTGCTTGTAGTAGTCAGCGCCGGCGCTGGATTCGGTGGACGGGATCAGCGATAGCAGGCGCGCGGCGACTTCATCCGGATCCCCCTCGAGGATCGGGTTGTAGGTGTTCGAAAGTGCAGGGTTGCCCGGGTTAAGAACGAAGAATTCGTGTGCGCGCCCGGCCCACTTGCAAAACTGGTACAACGTGAGGATGTTGTCCTCGTCGAGCTTGCCGTCGACGAAGAGCACCCCTCCTCCGCGCTGGATCTGCTGGAACATCATCAGCGAGCCGGCGACGGTTTTGCCGACGCCAGACTGGCCAACGATCCAGACGTGGCGAAAGAGGTTGTCGTCGTCGATGATGATGGGTTCGCCAGTGTCGGTGGCGTAGCCAACCATCAGCCCGCTTGTGCCGTGCACGGGAGCGGGCGACGAGCGAACGTCGATCGAGCTGTTCAGGTGGAAGTGTCGCTTCCATGGGTTCAGGATGCGGCGCGCGAGGTGCGTGGAGCCGGCCAGCGCCGCACCGAACGGCACGAGGGCGGGAACGTTGCCAGCAAAAAACGGTGACGACAGCGTGGCGCCCAGGCCCAGCGACAGTGCACTCGCGGTGTCGACAGGCCCGCCTAGCCCGAGGTCGAAGGCCTTCCGGTAGATAAGGCGGATGTCGAAAGGCTCTACCTCATGAGAGGAGCGTTTCTTGACCTGTCGGGTGGTGCGGGTGGTGACTGGCCTGAAGTGCATTTCGTTCCAGGATAAAAAAGCCCGTGCGACGAAGTCACACGGGCTGGGGGTCAGAAGTGGGCCGAACGCGTGCTGCTGCGTTCGATCTCTTCGATGCGTTGGTTAGCTTTTTCCTGAAACTCCGCGATAGCCAATGGGTGCTGGAGAATTGAGGAAACCATCTCCCTGGCACGGCGGATGTTTTCCGGGTCGTCAACGACTGCGAGTCCCTTTACCTTGTTGTCCAGGATGGCGCGTTCATTGGCGGGAATGGGTCCGACCGCCGAGCTGCCACCGGTAGTGCACCCGGCTTCCGCTGACGGCGTGACCTTCGCCTGAACTGAAATGGCTGTTTGCTGCGCAAAAGCAGTAATGCCCCCGACATTGAATCCGATCTTCGACAAGCAGACCGCGAACGCCTGCAGCTCCGTCCGGGCGGGGGCATCAGGATCTGTCATCGGACCCGCGTTCGTCGAGGAGACGAACATGGCATGAGCGCGCGCAGTGAATTCCACCTTCTCTTGCGGGTGGTCGCTACGTCGATGCCAGAAGCGGATCCGGGCCGTATGCATGAGCTCACGACCAACCACTTGCCCTGCAGCCACAATGGGCGCACCTTCGCGCAACACATCCTCCTCGAGGTCATATCCCCAACCGATACCGATCGGGCCGAATACCGCGCTCGCGAGGTACGCCAACTGCCGCAAGGCTGCCGCAATACCGCCTGAATCTGCTTGCGAGGCGGCATCCGCGTGTGGAACTGTTGCCTTGCTCGCGCGGGTCCACATGGAAAGGTTCGTTTCCTGTGCCCCGCCACTGCCCTGCTCCGCGGAAGTACAGGCTGGATTCATCTTTCCTCCCCATTTCGTCAGTAAAAAGTAAGGCTTCCCCAATGGGTTGACCTGGCGACGGAAATGTGTGGGCAAAAAATAAATCTCGATCTCTCCTGAAGGTATTATTAACCACAAGCTGGTTTTAAATTTATTCTGTTGTTCGCCCCGTTCTTTCCCGCGCCGCAAGCTCAGCCATGGATGAAATCGTCGGTCGGCTCTCCACCCTCACCGTCTACAACGGCAAGTGGGCACGCGCGAGTGTCCGTATCGCCGATGGCTCGTTCCTGATTTGTGTCGGCGAGACCCTGCTGGGTCTGCGTGAGGGCAACGATTACCGGCTGGCCGGATGGGTGCGCGAGCATGCCCGGTACGGGCGGCAGCTCGAGGTTCGCGCGGCGGTCCTGGAGGTGCCTCAGGACGAAGGAGCATTGCGCCGGCATCTGCGAAGAAACTTTGCCGGCTGTGGCGAGAGGACTGCGGCGAAGCTGGTTGCGTGGGCATGCGCGCTGCCCGGCGGGCTGGATGCGCTGCGCGAGCAGCTGGTATCGAATCCTCATGCGATCGACTTCAGCGTCGTGACAAAGCGTCCGGTGCGCATGTCGCACGACGAGGGTCCGGAAGTTGCGATTTACCGGAACCTCTCGTTGCGCCTCGGTACCAGCGGCGTGCGCGATCATCTCCTGCGACGTCTTGCGGGCTGGGTATTCGAGCGAGTCGGCACGCAGGCGGACCCGGTGGTAGCTGCCTGGGAACGCATTTCCAGAAATCCGTACGAGGCCGTCCGCACACTTGACGGTTATGGGTTTACCTCGGCAGACGCGATCGGCCACCATCTGTCATTTCCGTCCGACCACGTCTTCCGTCTGGCGGCCCTCGCAACTCACGCGGTGCGTGAAGGCTGTGAACGCGCCGGCCACACCTTCCTGACGGCTGACGAAGTCGTCCGCCGCATCGCGAAACACGATGCGACGGTGGCGTTTGATGTTGCGCTACGCGCCGCAGTCGAGCTGGGCGAGCCGATCGCGGTGACTGAAGGCCGCTATTACCCGCTCTGGCTTTACAACTGTGAACTGGCGCTCGCGGAGCATCTTGGCCGGCGCCTCGCGGTAGCGTCGGCGCCCATCATCGAGACCCCACGGGAGAAACTGGAGCTTGAAGTGCGCATGGCCGAGTGGAGCATGGGTGAATCGTTCAGACTCGACGACAGCCAGCGCGAGGCAATGATCGGCATGCTGACGTCGACGTGCACCGTGCACACACTTACAGGCGGTCCCGGGTGCGGAAAGACGGCGATGATCGAAGTGTTGGTCCAGGTCGTGTGTTCCCTCGCCGGGGGGCGGCGGATTGTGTTCTGTGCCCCGACGGGCAAGGCAGCAAAAGTATTAGGCGCCCGGGTGCAGCGTCTGGGAATGTCGTCGGCCACGGTACATGCGACGCTCGGGGTGGACGCCGACGGCTTCTCTCACAATGAGAAGAACCCGCTGCCTGCGGATGTCGTGATCGCGGACGAGACGTCCATGAATGACCTCGCTCTGACGCGTGCGCTCTTCGATGCGCTGCCCGCCGGGTCGCACATAGTCCTGTTGGGCGACACGGACCAGTTGGCATCGGTTGGTCCGGGACAAATGCTTGTAGACCTGCTCGAGCTGGATGCGGATCACCAGCAACTTTCGACGACCCATCGCAACGATGGCGGAATTCTCGAAGTCGTGCGCCAGGCGCGGGCTGGCAAATGCGATTGCGTGGACCGCCCGGATGTAAGGTTTTCGCATCAACTGCCGGCGACCGACATCGCCGGCGTGGGCAAGGTGATAGGCGCGTATCTGCGCGCGGTCAGGCGCAGCGGCATCGAGAACGTAGGCTTGTTGATGGGCGCGCGGCGCGGCGACGTGATGGTGCCGGGGTGGAACGTGACCTATCTGAACGAGGCGCTGCGCGAGCAACTGAATGCGCAGGGCCGGCGCGTCCCCGGTACCGGCCTGAGGCTAGGCGATCGCCTGATGATCAGGCAGAACCTGCGTCTTGAGCAGGGAGAAGAAGCGAATGGCCAGATGCGCTATGAGCAGGTGGTGAATGGCGACACAGGCACGCTGGCCGGGTGTCATCTGGACGCTGCGGGCCATTCGGTGTCGTACCTGGTGGTTACGCTCGATGACGGGCGCGAGATCCGCTATCCCGGCACAAACCTTGATGCGCTAGTTCTCGCTTACGCCCTGACGGTGCATGCGGCGCAGGGCTCGGAGTACCGCGAGGTCATCTTCATCTGCACGGACGGTCACGCGGACTTCATGCATCGCGGGATCGTGTATACGGCGTTTTCGCGGGCTCGAAAGCGGCTGCTGGTGGTGGCAGACGACGAAGTGTTGCGTCGAAGTTGTGCACGCCCTATTCCACCGCGCAACTCACGGCTTGTGCAGCGTGCATGTGCGGCTGGCGCGGGGCGGCGACAGGCTCGCGACACCGGTTTGCGAGGCGGGTCGCCAGTTCAATGTGAAACCCCTTTATGGGAGTCTAGATGAAAGCTGTGGTAACGCGCTGGCGTCGATCGCGCGCCGGGCAGTGGACGATGGTCGCGGTGATCGCGTATGTGCTGTTTCTCTGGTACGAGGATCTGCGCAGCGAGGCGACACAGGGATGGATCGCAGCGCACGGAACAGATGGCACCTGGGCAACGGTATTCCTGGTGGGGCTTGCCCTCGGAATCGTGGTCGGCGCGACCTGCGGGCCGCTCCTGCTCGAGCCCGTAGCGCGAAGGAAGGGCCAGTCGGCGCAGTCCCGATAGACCTTGTCGGGGAGCGCGTCCGTTGAATCAACAACCGACGGGCATCCGTTCGGTAGCAGGAAATGAAGTTCGAACCGGTGGCGAGGGTTTAATCGCCAACATTTTTTAATCTCGGCGCCCGTGCGTCATATGTGGCCGTACGGCAAGACCGATATGAAAAACCACGTGCTGTCACTCCTTCGAGGTCCGACATGCATACGCAAGACACGGCAGTCGTCGATGAAGATGGATTCGGTGTTGATGAAGTGTGCGCAGCGATAGCGTACTGGATGGAACTTGAACCGTGCACGGATGGCTTTTCGCTCAGCCAGACGGTTAGCCGTCTGGCTGACGTCTATGGCGACATGATCGCGCGCAAAGTGGCTTTCGTCGCGAAGCAGCGGGTTCCCGAAGAAACGCAGAGGTATCTTCGGCAAGCTATGGCCAAGGCCCGTTAAGCCAGCGGCGCCACGGAAAATTGGTGACGGCAAAGGCGACCGATGAAACCACCCTGGAGCCTGGTTAAATTGCGCGTTAGCAGCTGGGACGGTGACATGCCGGTCGCGGGCGACGAGCTGGTTACGCGCACGGGCCGTCGTTACCAGATTCTGGAAGTGAAGCCGAAAGCGTTGATCTGTTTTGTGTTACCGCGCGATGCGCCCATCGAAGGTCACGTGTTCTGGTGGTACTGGGATAGACGGGATGCAACACGATAAACACGCATAACGGGAACAGCTAAACATGACGTACAAACGGTCCTTAACAGGCTCTGGCGACCATCGGGTCAAACGCGCTGGCGGCCTGTCCTTGTATGACATACTTGAGCAGCAACTGGCTCTTTTTCCGGATCTGTTTCGAAGCTATGAGAAGGCGGCAGAGGCGGCAATTGACAAGGTCCGCGCGGGTGGATCGCCGCGGCCGCAGTCCGAGTGAAACCGGTCATGAGGGAATAGCTGGACCTCAGCCCTCTGGATATCAAGGCCCGCTCCTGGGTAGGGTCAAGAATGCAAAAGCCCGCAAATTGCCGGAATGGCATTGCGGGCTTTTTTGCGCGTTTGAAACGGTTGAGACGTCAATCTCGACTGAAGGGTGGTGAATGAAAAAATCGCCCACCAGACGATAACTCCTCTGGTGGGCGGTCGGGGTGGCGGTCCAGAGCCCGCTTACGTCCCCTTGACGAAGGTCGTAACGGCTTCGCGCGGGTAAAACGTGGCTTTCCAAGCATCGCCCTGCCGATTGCTGCGATCGATCAGCACGAACTGGATATTGCTGTCGAGACGCTCGGGCAGCAGATCGTCGAGCCTGCTGTCAGCGCGCACCTGCAACTCCAGCTCTCCGCGGTACATGATGGCGACGTAGGCCTTGCCCACTTTACCCTCCTCGCGCACCGTGGCAAGGAAGGTCCCGTAGGCTTCCGCAGCCTGCTGACCGATGAAGAGCGCGTGCCCCGCTTCGCGCACACGCAACAGTGCCGCTTCCATCTGCGCCGCCGCCGATTCGAAGGTAGCTCCAGCCGGCGTCTGCCTCGCGGCCGTATGAGCGGCAGAGTTGCCGATGAAAGATTCAACAAGGTCGATCAGGTTCTGCATGACGATTTCTCCGATGAAATTCCGCTCGATGGCGTAGTGCCACGAGATGTCGTCGTGAAAAGAATGCAAGCTGGCGGACGTGCTGCAACGGCACACCAGGAGCGCCGGGGCGTTCGCGGCCGCTTGACTTCGTCTGGTGGGTAAGCACAGGTTTCGTTGCGCGATGGCCGCGTGGGTTGTCTGAAAAAATATCTCTATGTCGTCGTAGAGCGGCTGGAGGCGGTGGGCAACGCGTCGCGTTGTCCACGGTCGAGGGTCGCCATCTACCTGTAAAAAGAACTACCTGCAAAAGCTACCTGCAAAAGCTACCTGCAACTACTTGCAGGGACACCGCCCCCCTCCAGACTCCTTGTCCAGCAAGGGATTTGAGCGATTACACGTGGCGAAAATTTGAGCGGATACACGCACGGATTTGAGCGGATACACGCGGTGATTTGAGTGGATACACGTGGACAACCCAGACCAATCAGCCGCATTCGCTTGCCTGGCAAGGCGTTGGAGCTATTTGAGCGGATACACGTGGACAAGTCTGGTTATCCACAAGGTTATGCAGGCTTGACAGGGCGGGTAACGCCGCGGCGTGCGGTACGCGAAAGCCTGGCGAAAAAAAACCGGCCAGAGGCCGGTCAGGGTGCCGACACGGACCAGGTGTCTAGCGGGGAGCGATGTGGAGCGGACAGGGGGTAAGCCGCAAATGTTCGGTGGTAACCGTAACGTGACCGTCAGCTTCGCGGTAGAACGTGAGAACCTCTCTCAAGCGTTTTTTGAAATTGGCCTTGAAGTCATACACGCCTCGCTGCGTGTCCGGGTAGCCGGCGCCAAACTGCTGCTTCAGGGCAATCCAAGGAATCAGGGCTTCGCTGCGCCCGGAGACGCGGAGGATATACATGCGGTAGGTGACCCATGCGTAGATATCCATGGCGAACGGAGACTTCGTGAGCGCGTGGCACACCTCCATCTTGATGGGGACCGGGGCGCTCAGGATCTCGTCGAAAAAGCGTTGTGAGAGTTCGAGTGTGCTTTCCCAGATGGTTTTCTGGTCCACGGACTTCGGATGCCAGAAGACGTTGGACTGATCCGAGATCATGAGGCGTTTCGACGAGTCGACATGGTCGTCGACGTATTCGATGGAAATGACGGCTTTGAAGAGACGCATGCTCTGGTCGCGGAATCGCTTGATGTCGCGACCGTTGCTGTGAAGCCCAACCTTTTCGAGAAACTCCGCCTGGCTGTGCCCGAGCGATAAGGTCCGCTCCTTCGTGTAGACCGCTTCGGTGCAGATCCAGGCCAGTATCATGCGCGGCACAGAGCCGTACGGGATGCCGTAGCGTTTGCTCGTGGGACTCACAGTGAGGGTCAGTTTCCCTGTGTCGCGACTATAGATGTGTCCGAGCGGTAGTTTTGGATCCGAGTGCGGTAGCGTAGCCTGTGCCAGTGTTCGGGCCAGATAGCCTGTGGCGCCGGCGACGCCCGCTTCTTCCTCCTCGATCATCAACGCTTCCTCGATCAGCATCCGCTGGCGCTTGGTCAGCGCACCAGGATCTGACTTCTGGAGACTCGCCGTGCGCCGAACCTTGTCGGCGGGCGCTCGCTCGGGAGCAGGCGCCGGATCGTCGAAAAGTTCGGTGCCCTTTGGCGGAAGAGCGATGCTCCCGGCAGGTGATGACTTCAATGCGGGACGTGTCGCACGGACACGCGCCATGTTGGCTGCGGTCTGCGCGGCGTCCGCCGGCGGTATCCCAAGGCTGACCAGTTCTGACCGGTACGCTGATTCGTCGAAAAGGTGGTCGTCAGCCATGGCTGGGTCACCCGTTTGCCAGTCGCGCAGGAGCGCGCGCCGCGCGCCTGCGGGCAGCATCTGCGTCCCGCTCGGTCAGGTTGGACCTGGACTCGGTCCAGGGTGCCAGAAGGCTGTTTGGGCAGCGCGATGGTGAGTGGATTCCTGGCATGGTCCCGTTGTGGCTTGTGCTGGCTTGCCGTGCCCCCGACATTGGCTTGGCATTGCCGCGAATACACGCGCAGCACGACTGTCAAAAATTCGTGACAATCTTACATATCCAGTCATAATCTGCAAAGGATTATTTTTACTTCTCTGCGGTTCTATTCTGATTCTGTATCGCACGAAGCAGGTTGGCGGCGTTATTGAAATCCTGGTCCCACTGTGCGGCACAGCCTGAGCATGTGACGATCAACGGGCTGCCCACCGCATTGCGGGTGCCACAGATGTGGCACTCCTGGCTCAGGTAGGGAATTGACAGCCGGTGGACGGTGAAACGACCAGCACGCTCGCTTTCGGAAAGAAACGCGCGAAGCGTGGACAATGCGGCACGCTGTCGGTGTCCCCTCCTTTGCTCGACAATCCAGCTGTCGTCGTTCTTCTGGCGGTTGGCCAGGATCGCCAGATCGAGCTGCTCGATGGTGATGTCGTGCACGCGTCGGCCGAGGCTGGCCACGAAGTTGCGATAGATGGCCGTCCGGCGTGCGAGCAGGTGCTTCCTGAGGTTAACGGCCTCGTCAAATTTTCGCCGGTGGCCGTGGTACCAGGCATGGAGGTGCGGCGGAAGCGGCGCTTCGCGGGCCCACTGTTCCCCGAGCGCACGCAGGCCGAGCGCGGTGCCGGGGCGGGCGGCGATCCGCTCGACGCTGTGGCGCAACTTCGCGGGGGCCTGTTCGAGTTCGGGAAGTATCAGAGGCATGTCCACCGCGGCGGCTCGGCGCACGCTCGCCTCGAGGTCTTCCATGTAGTCGAACCTGAGCATCCATTCCGCTGGCAGCTCGAGGACTTCCTCGCTGCCATCGGAAAATCGAACGGCGGCCACCCGCAGGCCTGTTTCCGTGATGCGCCACCCCATGTTAATCGCCGCCGTGAGCTCGCCCTGTTTCGGGTGTAGCGGAACTGCCATGTCGACGACCAGGTGTATCTCGTATTTGAGAGAGGCACCCACTCGCGTGGTGACCAGACGCGCGAGCTTGATCATCGCGTCGGGTGGCAACTGGCGGTGCATGACCATCGGGAAACTTGCCAGGACCTTGTCCTCACGCTTTTTACCCAGTGTGGCGATCGTGAAGCGCAGGGTGCGCTTGCGCCCATCCCCTTCGATAGCGAGATTTGGGCACCGCCCCGTCAGGTGCCTAACGGGGACCGGCGACGGAAAGGGAATCGCCAGTACGCCAGTTTCGAGGTCCATGCGCCGCCGCAGCTTGCCGCCGCGGCGCAGAGCTTGCTGCCGGGCGCGGATGGTCTCCTGCATAAGGACGTTCCGATTGGGCCACCAGAGAAAGCTCGCGCCTGTGATCTGGTTAGCCTCCCTCAGAAATTGGGCATTGGCCGCGTGGGTCAGATCACGAACTTCGTCCTTCAGGGGTTTGAGAACCTGCGTGATGGCCGCGTACCGTTGCTGGACAGCGCGCTTTAGCACAAACTCGATATCCGGTGCAGGCACTCCGCCGGCGCCGGGATTGCGGCGGTGGTCGGCAAGCGCCTGTCTCGCTTCCTCATACTGCCGCTGGGCGGCGCCGACGTCTGGGTGCTGGATACCGAGTGTCACCATGAAGGCGCTATGGCTCGCCTCATGGAGCTCGACGAGACGGTTCCAGACCCGTGCGCGCTCTGCCAGATGGGTTGCAACGAGATCGGGTTTGTCGGGCGGCAGGAGCCCGTACACGTAGGTCTTCATCATGAATCGATTGTCGCCGGTAACTGGAGCATCGAATTATTCTTGTGCGCAGAACGGAAAACGCCCCTGCACTCTGTTCGGAGTGGCAGGGGCATAGTGAGAAAAGGACGCAGGGTCCTGGATGGTTCGACCCTCGACCACTCAGAAGCAGAGGCTGGTCAATGCACGAGCGAAGAAGTGAGAGACGAAGCTGTCGTCGCCCATGTTCCGATACACACGGAAAAGGACTTCCCACTCGCCAAAGCGAGCGTTGAATACAACGCTGTCCGCCACCACGCGAACACACTTTCCTGAGATTTCACGGTGTTCGGGAAAGACGTCCGCGATCTCCGGACGCATAACGGCCGTTCGGTAAAAGCGTGCTTTTCCGAAATCGACCTGTTCGGCGGTCGGCCCACGTAGTTCGTTGGTATCCGGCAACGGGTCGAAGACGAGGGAATCAGTACTGGACATGTGAAGCTCCTTGATCACAGAAGAGATTGATACGAAAGACCAGTGGTGCCGGTCATCCCTTCATGGAGGTATTCAGGTCAATGCTCCTTACGACGCCTGCGTACCGAAGTGCCCTGCTCCACCAGCGTTCTGCCCGCGAGTTGGCTGGGTGGAGGCTGATCTCGCGATAGCTGCCGTCGACGACATCCTGTTCGCCGTGCGCCGTGATCCAGCGAGGCACACCGTGTGACTCGCTCGGCTCTGCACCTCGATAGTCCCGAGTCAGAAGCTGAACGAGATCGCGGAACGTCATGGGTTCATTCTCCCAATCGTATCCACGCTCAGCGAAATCGCCTTGTTCCGCACTTTCATCGGTCACGACCCCATAGGTCTGGTTGAAACGCATGGGATCGAGTGCCGTGGCAGGCGGAGTGTTGGTGCCCGGTGCTGCGCCTGAAGTACCTCCCGCACCAGACGCGTGGGGATCATCAGAGAACAACTCGATACCTGCCATGGCATTGCGAGCCCAGATACCGTCACCGGTTTTGCTGTCGTAGTGGCTTGCAAGGCAGGTGAAGCCGTCCTTTGCAAGCGAGGCTTCACTGCTGGCGATGAGCACCTCGCGATGGCCACCGGGACGATTAAGGCGGTCGTGCTTGTAATAACCGTCCATGGCCTCAGCAACCGATGCGGCAACCACGAGGAGGGAGAACTTTGACCAGTCAGGCTGCCAGTGACGGCAAGGATGATAGCTACCATCACTGGTACGTTGCACCATGATCAGTTCGCCGGGAGAACGGCATTCCGACCAGGTCTCGTCATTCGCATGAAAGCGAAGGCGGTCGTCAGCGTCCGACGTGATTCGCTCGATGACGACGTTGAAACGGGGGCTGCTGAAGCAGAGAGTATCGCCTTCACGAACGTTGGCGGCGGTGATGGTGAGAACTGGATGAGCCATTTGCAATCTCCGGGAAAAGGCGCTGGGTTCGCGGTGTCGCAACGCGCCTGAGTGTGAAAAAACGTGGTTCCAGAGATGTGCTGTCAAAAACAACACGGCGGCTGACATGCTCGAAAAGTGAAAAACCCCACAGTGGTGGCTGTGGGGTCTGGATGGTTGGAGCCGACCGATGATGTCAACTCAAGCTGGACCGGCCTGCGCGGTCTCGAGTAAAGGAAACGCCGTCACGAAGGACTCAATCCGCTTCATGGCGTCGGCACCGAGTGCAGATTTACTCATAAGTCAGAAATTTTGCGGACAAATGGTCTATGCTTGAGCGAGTGTGAATGACAGGGGCGCTCATGAAACGGGACGGTCGGAGCCTGGCTCACAACACGCTTGAAGAGATGCGCATCCTGGCGGTTCAACGCATGGCCGAGGGAGCGCATCCTAATGATGTTGCGGCATCGTTTGGGATGCATCGCTCGTGGGCGTACAAGGTCCGGGCTCAGGCGCGCGGTCGCGGATGTGGCGTTCGGGCACTGCGCTCCAGCAAAGGCACGGGCCGCCCCCGCAAGCTCACGCGTGCGCAGGAACAGCAGGTGCTGCGCTGGATTAATGGCAAGAATCCAATGCAGTATGGATTTGACTTCGGGCTGTGGACGCGCAACCTGGTTCGGGAGCTGGTGCAACGGGAGTTCGATGTCACGCTGAGCCTGGCGTCGATAGGTACGATGCTGGCGCGCTTGAACCTGACACCGCAAAAGCCGTTGCAGCGCGCTTACCAGCGCAACCCGGAAGCAATCGAGCGCTGGCAGCACGACACATATCCAGCCATTGCCAGGCAGGCCCGCAAGGAAAACGCCGACATCTTCTTCTGGGACGAATCGGGCTTCCGGGCTGATTCGGTGCATGGCAGGACCTGGGCGCCGTGAGGTGAAACGCCCGTTGTCGAGCGTCCGGGCCAGCGGCAAAGTATGAGCGCGGCGTCTGCCGTCAACTCGAAGGGCGCCTTCTGGTTTGCCACGTACGAAGGTGGGCTCAGCGGTGAGTTGTTCGTGACACTGCTCAAGAAGTTGATGTTCAATCGCCGCAAGGCGGTTCATCTGGTCGTCGACGGATTGCCTGCGCATAAGAAAGCCATGGTCAAGGAATACGTCGCCAACACCCAGGGAAAATTGACTTTGCACTTTCTGCCCGGTTACGCGCCGGACCTCAATCCGGATGAGTTGGTGTGGAGCCACGTCAAGCGCACCGGCGTCGCACGACGCCCTCTGCAAAAGGGCGAAAAGCTGGGACCACGGATTCACGAACAGCTCGCACACATTGGACGAAACCCGAAGCTCGTGCGCTCGTTCTTCAAGCATCCATCTGTCTCCTATATTTCTGACCTATGAGTAAGCCACTGTTCTGCCTGAAACAGGCCGTACTGAACACAAGCGAGGTTCCGATCCCGTAAAGTCTCACCGACGAAATACGGTGTGATGGCGGCATCGGTGTCGCCGGTGTCGTAGTCAACGAGTTCGAGGTACCCGCCATCGGCAACGAGCGCGCCGAGGGACTCAACAGCTGCGTCGATCTCATCGATGCGATATCCGCCACCGGTGCACCAGAAGTCGATCGACAGGTGAAGGGTTTGCGCGTCAGTGCGATCGATTGCGCCTTCCAGAACCTCCTTCTCATAGGTCTTTCCGCGACAGTCGAGCAAGGGGCCAAGCGCGTGGGCGACAGCCTGGTCGTCCACGTTCGGGCGCAGCTCGAGGGTGCCGCGCAGACAGCATTGATGCGATGACATGGTGTTTCTCCTGTGTAAGCCTCGTTCGAGGCAGTTGACCTTGCCAAGGGAATGCGCGGCAGAAAAAAACCCTGCCAGGACACATTCGTCCAGACAGGGTCGGTGGGTTGGCATGAGACGGTGCATGTCATGCAGTTGCTGACCGTAACCAGCGGTCAAACGAGCGCGCTATTGGCCTGCGGAATACGGCGCACACTGGCCGGCTCGACGAGTGACGCGGGCGTTTCCGCGTCGTCCGCCAGCACAAACACTTCGATCTCACGTCCCGGATACGCCTCCTGGAAGAGTGCAGCGGCAAGCCACGTCAAACGACGCATGCAATAGTCGCTACCGCGGCGCGTGTCGCATTGGTGGAAGCCGATACGAAGAGCCTTGAGGAGTGTCGCCGACGCCTCGGCATCGTCGGAGGTAACTTCCACGGTTGAGGGGTCAAACGTACCAGGGAGCGCGGACGAGCTCGTTTCAGGGAGTTTCGCAACGACCGAGTTGCTCTGCGCGTCGATGACAGACTGGGTGCCGCTGTCGTATCGGAAGCGCAGGAGGAGCAGATCCCTGGCTGGAGAATCGACCCAGCCGGGCGCTCCGATGCCGGCGAGCGCTTTCGCATGTTGAGGCGGTGGGCTCCCGAAGCCAAACATATAGGCATGAATCTGCTGCCGGATCGCGCCCGGGCGCCGCCGGGTCGTGGCTTCGATCCAGTTGAGCGCGTCCTCGACAAGGCTCCCAGGGATGATGTCATGAGGGTTCATGAAATCACCCGCTGAGTACCGTCCTCGTGCATTATGTTGCGGACCATGGTCGCCGTCCTCATAGAAGAGTTCGGAGACGCAGTAAGGCACTGCGAGCCGGACCTCGAGGAACGCCGCGCCGATCTTCCCGTTGATGGTGGACGAACAGCCCTGGCGCTGCAGCATGTGGGTCCCGTCGACAAGACGGATACCTTTGCCACCACCGCCGATCAAACGGGTTGTAGAAAATGTGTTTTGAGTCATGGTCATTGCTCCGGAATCGGGTTGATGGGATGAGAAGGCCGGAGAGAGGCCTTCAGAACGTCGTTGCGGGTAGAGATGCCAGGGCGAAAAAAACGTCGGGTGCGTGGTGATAGAGACGACGCTTTATTTGCCGACAGCTGGCTCACGCAGTCGGTGCGCCCAAAAAAACAGACCCCTGACCCGGACTGGAATCCGGACAGGGGCTGGTTGGGTTACATCACGGCGATGGGCGCGATATGGAGGCCCGCGTCGTCGGCGATGAGTTTGCAGGCGCTGCTGTGTGAGCGGGCAACGCCGTCATCAACCAGTCGATAGATCTCGCTGGCGAGGTTCCTGAGGTAGAGCTGCTTCGGAATGGTGTGCATGCCGATCCCTTCTTCGTGCTGCAGGTGAAGTCGGAAACAGCGGTTTTCGGGGTCATCCTCGATGATGAGGAAGCCGTCGAGCTTTGCGGTCGTGATGCGGAACTGCAGGGCCGCCGGAAAAACAGTAAAGCAGTCGTCCTTCGGATCCCGGTACCGCAAGTAACCGGCATCGGCGCCGGCATCGAGCAGCATTTCCCAGATGGTCCGCTTGCCGGGTGCCGGGAGCAGTTCCACCTGTTCGATCATCTCGAGCAGACGACGCGAGGCGATGGTCTCACGGTCGATCGGCAGTTTCGAGACGGTGAACTGATTGGCGTCTTTGTTTGCCGTATGCGAAGGCGTGTTGGCGAGCGGCAGGTCTTGTGTGGATTTCATGGATCTCTCCGTAGTAAGCCTTTCCAGGCGGAATCAATGCGGGAAAGATGTAAGGCAGAAAATTAGTTGCAGGGCTGGCCAGCGTGGTCCTGACAAGGGATAGCCTGAAAAGGAAAACGCCCAGCAATCCGTGATGGATGGCCGGGCGCTGGTTGACGTAGCGCGACGTCGTTTGGGATCAGCGGGGCTGGTCCATCGTTTCGCCGGCGATGAAGGCGACATAGTGTGCCGCCTTCGCGTGCGACTTGAAGTTCGCCTGGAGCTTGCCATCAGCGTGAACGCTGTGGGTGTAGCCCTTCGCGCCCTTTGACTCACTGATTACCAGCGCCGGCAAGTGGTACTCGGGATGTCGGTAGAGGTCGCGACGGCTTCTCGCGTCGACGATGCGAACGATGCAGTGGTCCAGAATACCGGGACCGCCGCAGTCTGCGTCCGGGATGAGGAGTGGGATCTTCATTTTTCCGGTCGATCGCCCTACCCGTCCGACGACGTCGTTCTCTTCCATCCAGTCGCGGCCCGTCTTTGCGTCACCATAGAAGATCCGTATGCGATCACCACTCTTGCGACAGGTCTCCAGAACCGTCTCGACCTTGCGCGGTGTGTCAGGGTCGAACCACGTTCCGAGGTCACGGTTGCCGATGAGCGCGACAGCGGCCTGATATTGGTGATACTGCTGGGTGGTACCGATCGCGGCCGGATCAAGCGGGCCAATATCAATGCCATACTCGCCCAGCTTTTCCGCCAGGACGCGCAGTTGCTTGAGCACATAGTCGAAACCGGCACATGTGTAGCCGCCGGAGCACGGGATGACAAAAAGACGCTGTGCTTCGTTGATGGTGATGTCCATGGTAATACTCCTGAGTAAGCCCGGACGAGCGGGCGATTGTCTGAGCACAGGAGATGGCTGGGCGAAAAAAACCCGCGGCATCCGAAGACGCGCGGGTTGTGTGGGTTGGGTCGGCATGCAACCTGTTGCCTGGTTAATCTTCGAGGGGATATTGCTCGACAATGTCGATCACGCGGCGGAGATGTTCTTCGGTGATCGTGCCGTACGGGTCCGCCGGGCCGGCCGCCGCGAGATCGCTGACAGCATCAATGACATCGTCATTCGCACGGTCACTGAAGCCCTTTCGATCTGTCAGTGCATTTTCCAGGCGCTTTAACGCATCCCAATAAGCGATTTGCGCGAGTACAGCGGCGCGCAGCAGCTCGTGTCGCTCACCGAATGATCTTCCGCGCTTGAAGTCCCCCTTCGTGAATATCGCGAATTCAAATGCTCCAGGCTGACCGTGGATGGCCGCGCCCTTCACGGCGATCAGATCACCCTCGAAGCGCTGGCTAATCTGATCTTCCGTACCCACGATGACTTCGCGCATCACATATCCGAGCGCAGCTGCACGCGGCGCCTCCCCAAAACCGAATATCTGGATCTCTGCTTTCATGGTGTAAACCTCTCCGAACGAAGGAAACCCGCGCTACCGGGCGATTGACTGAGCAGAGAAAATGTCCGGGCGAAAAAAACCCGCTGCATCCGGAGATGAGCGGGTCGTGGGTTGCCGGTCTGTTACCGATCGGGTGCAGGAATCTCTGGCGGACATTGCGGCGGTGTGCTGTTGCACACACCAATCCAGCGTGTTCCGACCTGCCGGATCTGGTAGTTAGCAGGATCCTGCTTCAGACGGGAGATTTCGCGTTTGACATCACTCGCACGCGCATAGCCGTTCAAATCCGGCCCAAGTACGTTGAGTCCGGCATGCATCGCTGCGGTTGCGCTTCCGGTCGGGTCAAGATTTTCGCGGTGGATGTGGGTATGTTCACTGCGGACCGGTTCCCCGCGGGCGTTGTATAGCCGCAGCAACGTTCGGCCCGTGTTTTCCAGATCGCGACGCACGACGTATACGTACCCGCCACGGTTGGTCCGCATTTTCAAAAGCTCATTCATGATGGCGTCTATGGATCGTGACTCAGCTGTTGTCTTCGTCGACAGGGACATCGACCAGGTCGAGATTTTTTGAAGCACCAAGAATCGCCTCGACGGCAGTGAAGAATTCAGGATGAGCGGCAAGCGAGCGGCAATGTCCCAGGCGTAGTTGAAGGTTGAAGGCGGCGGTTCGCCAGTGGAATCCGAGAGAATCGGGTTTCCAGGACCAACCTCCCGAACAGGGAACCAAGGAGAACCG
>NZ_CADIKB010000064.1 GCF_902859825.1 Paraburkholderia phenoliruptrix
CCGGATTGGCAAGGCGGTTCCGCGCGGTTTCTGGTCACGACGAAACGCAGGTGTATTGCACATCAGGGGCGATCTGCCAGAAGCCATTCAAGTAATACTCGCCCGAGAGGTAGGGCGAACTGCCCCCTGGACAACCGCACCCGCCACCGGCGAAAGGGTTGCCAATCTGGCACATGCCCGCAGGGTTACCCGAGATCTGATAGGTGCCGTGGAAGTTTCCGCCCGCGGCCTTCCACACACCGGATTGGCAAGGCGATCAACTCATGCAGGTGACCCAGAAATCCACGTCGGCGTTGCCGTTCCATATTTGGCTTGTAGCTTGCCAATCGTATTGACCGCTAGCATTCGGACCAGCCGCCGGCCAAACATGGTTTATTCCGCCTTCAGGGTAGCCAGACGACCCGGTCGCGAAACAGAACTTGTGCCATCCCAGATCGGGGCTCGAGCTTTGTGCAACGTCGTAGGTGCCGCTGATCGTTAGGCTTGCACCAGGCGTCTGCCACACACCGGATTGGCAAGCCAATAAGCAGGCGAGGAAAGGGGCCGCGGGGCGAGACCCCCACACGTGATTCCGTGTCAGACCGGGGCCCGGTCGCTGGTGAGCCGCAGCATCGTGTCATCGGTTGTAATAGGCACACGTCATACCCCATTTGTATCAAAACGGGTCAGAAATTCCGACAACTGTAGGATGACGACGATAGTCGGAGAGATGCAGAATTCTGGCAGTTATTTTTCGGCCAGAATGACAAGTTATAACCGAGCCTTTGGTAAGGCACTCCGCGGGTTCCGGAAGGCGACGAAGAGCACTCAGGATGCTCTGGCAAACGACGCCGGACTTGACCGAACGTACATTTCTCTCCTCGAGCTGGGGCAACGGTCTCCCACGCTAGAGACGATGTTCGCCTTGTGTCGGGCGCTCAACATTTCCCTCTCCGAGATGGCGGCCGCGATTGAGGCTGCATTGCCGCCTCACTTGGATGAGTGAGGGGCTGCACGTGGCGGAAGTTCTGGTTGCCGAGCCGGTCGGCAAGAAGGTGCTCGTCAAGGAAGCACTTAAGAAATACACCGAGCGGATCTCGATTAGCAAGCGGGGCTACCAACAAGAGCGGTATCGAGCGAAGATGATAGGCCGCTCGTTCCTGGGTAAGCTCGACTTGCCCGCGGTGACATCTGTCGATATCGCGAACTATCGCGATATGCGTCTCAGTAGCATTTCAAAGAATACCAAGAAGCCGGTATCCGCGAATACAGTTCGCCTTGAACTCGCGTTGCTCAGCGACATGTTCAACGTGGGCATCATCGAGTGGGGTGAATGCCAGGACAATCCAGTCACGCGCGTCCGCAAACCAAAGTTGCCCCCGGGAAGAGATCGACGCGTGACGTGGGGGGAAGAGCGACGGATTCTGCGTGCCGCCACGGCCTATAAAAACGATCAGGTGTATTCAATCGTCGTTCTCGCTATCGAAACGGCCATGCGGCAAGGGGAGATTCTCGGCTTGACATGGGAAAACATTGACCTGCGAGCTCGCATTGCCCATCTCCCGATAACCAAGAACGGCACGAAGCGCGACGTTCCGCTGTCCCTGCGAGCGGTCGACGCACTCAGCCGGAGGGGCGTGAAAACCGAAGGCCCGGTGTTCGACTACACATCAGACGGGTTCAAGAGTGCGTGGCGAGCGATCCTCGGTCGAGCGCGCGTGCAGGACTTGCACTTTCACGATCTTCGACACGAGGCTGTATCGAGACTCTTTGAGCTCGGGACGCTTGACGTAATGGAAGTAGCGACGATTTCCGGTCACAAGAGCATGCAGATGCTCAAGCGGTATACCCACCTGAAGGCCACCAATCTGGTTGCCAAGCTGGACGGCAAGCGAATGCTGAACAAAGGGAAGAAGATGATCACACAGACGGTGATCCCTTACCCCGCAATTGTTGGGAGCGAGCCAGACGCGACAACGCTGGAGTTCATCGACTTTCCGCACCTACGCGTGGAGGGTGGCTCAGTGGATGACGTGACTGCTCGCGCGAAGGACATGCTGTTGCGCGAGCTGGTCAACATGATGAAGGAGTCGAAGAAGGCGCCGGCACCCACGCCTCCGCTCGAATACGCAGAAGATACCCACGTCCTCTTGATTGATCCGTTGTAAAGCGATGGGCAGTCTGGCCGCGCCGCGCTTGGGCGTCAGCCGGGGGGCATGAGTCCCCACGCCATCAGGATTCGCTGAATCGCCGTCGCGTACTGGTCGCGGTAACGCGGCGTTTCAGAATGGTACGAACCGATGGCTGCCCACGTGTTCCCGTACTTGACCATCTTCTGCTTGAGCTGCCAGGCGGCAACGTAGATGTTGACGCACTGGTCCTGCAGTGACGATGGGCTCACCCCATAAGCCGCGAGCTCTGGGAAGTGAATAGAGTTGATCTGCAATTCGCCCACGTCGATCGAACCATTGGAGTTGCGATGAACGGCCGTGGGGTCGCCCTTGGATTCATACCACGCGATCGCCCGAAGGACGTTCGGGTTCACCGACTGATAGGCGGCGGCGTTGTCGAAGCAGTCTGCCTGGACGGATTGCGCTGCGGTCAGCAGTGCAAACGCCGTCCCCGACATCAGCCCCGCAAGCCGACGACTGACGCGAATGCTGGCGTGCAAAGCGAGCCCCCCGGGTGGAAATTTGATCGGATGCCGCGGCCGCGCGAGTTGTCGGAGTCCGACGAATCGATGTCGCACTTCGACGCAACCGTCGACAGCATCGCGTTGAGGTTGTCGATCCTGCCCAGCAGACGGTTCAGGCGAACCACCAGCCACGCGAGCGCCGGCGTCAGCTTCGTGCCCGACATCGCAGCGGAGTAGGTGTCGACCACCTCACCGTTTCGCTCGATCAGACCGTTCTTCACCCCCTCCATACGAAGGAACAGATCGTACAGATCCGCGCGGCCATCGCCGTTGCCGCGCAATTGGGCCGGAACGCTCCGGCGGTCGAACTGCGCGTATTCACACATGTATTGATTGGTCACGCTCATGGTTTCTCCTTGATTTGTCTTACAGGAGTCAATCTACCGAAGTGCGTCTCTGTTTCTAGCCCTGTCGGCTTAGTCCGGCAGCCACGCGAGCGCGGCCTGGGATGCGTCCACCACAAGGCCGCCAGTCGGTTCAGCGGGGGAGTGGGCCGCAGCCGGCGGAACGGGCTGTGAAACCGCAGCGATCGGCGCTGCGGTTTCAGCGGGATCAACGCTTTGAACCTCGCGTCGTGGCTCGACTCGCGCCGCGGTGGCTGGTTGAGTTACCGGCATCGGCACCACAGCGGCAGCGTCTCTCGAGTGAATCAGCTTGACGATATCTGCGACCGATTTGATCGGCCCATGCAGTTCCTCGAGGTGGGCGCCGAGCTCGGCGAGACGAAGAAGCTCGGCGTTTGCGTCGGAGCCTTCTTCGAGGCGCTCCATATGGCGGAGAACGGCGTGGTGCGTGGGAACCGTGATCCGCATCCGCATTGCGGAAGGTGGGCGTGCCATGGTCGGGTCCCTCAGGCTGCGGCACGGGTGCTCGCGTCTCGCGTCGCCCAGAATTCGCCGGCGTATTGAAATCCGCGGACGTTGCTGTAGACGGGATCCGCGTCGGTATGGATCTGGCTGTGCGATTTGCCCAGTTCCTTCTTCACGTAGTCCGCGAACAGATGCGCTCCGCCACCGGTGATCAGGATGTTGTCGATGTCGGAAATGTTTCCGATCGACAGCAGCATTTCGTTGATCGCGTCTTCGACGATCTGCGTCACGATCGGGCGCATCGGCGTGATGTCGACTTGCCGGCCATTGATATTTAGCGGTGTCTTGACGCGAAGCGCGTTGTCGATCCGTTGCATCGTTCGCGGATTGAGCGTGAGATCCGGAGCAATGTGCTCGGCCACTGCGCTGATGACGGCCCATACGGACTTTGGCGTGGCGCTGCACCGGCCGGTAAGGGGGCGGGCGCCCTCGGTGACGAACCAGTCGAGGGTGCCGTATCCAGCGTCGATGACCAGGTTCGTTTGGTACTGCATCGATTCCAGAAGTTTGCGCGGGACCGCGTAGTTGTAGAAAGCGCCGCTCGGCTGCGGGAAGACCTTCACTCGACGCACATCGACTTTGAGAATCTGGTCCGGCTGCACGGGATTCGGAACTTCGTGAACGCCGGTCAGGAGGCCCTTGAGTTCGTCGGCGTAGCGATCGTAAGTGGTCAGCGGCAGACCCACCACCATGTAATCGACAGCCTGCAGGCGCATCTTCTGAAGAGCTCCGAGGAAGAGTGCTCGATAGATGCGAGTAGTCGAGTAGGCTGCGGCGACTTCGCGCTTGTATATGCCCTTTGATTCCGCGAGAGCATCGGCGCCGACGGCATAGCTTTCGCCGTCGACCGTGACGACGATGCGATCGGCCTTGCTCATGAGACCGCCGGTGAAATCCGATTGGGTGGCTCGCGGTGCGAGCGAAGGAAACAGGCCGACTTGGGCGTCTTTGTCGATGTCACGCTGCGAGGTGGTGTACTTGGTGTTGCCGTAGCCGACGTCGATGGCACGAACGATGGGCGGGGTTGCCTTGCTCATATAGGTTCTCCACAAGAAGTACGCAAAGCATATGGGCTAATTTACTTCTTGGCAAGAAGTAAGGCCAGAAATTGGCCAGTTATCGGCCACGCGCTGGCGAGCTGCGGCCCATATCCGGCCAATAGCTGGCCTGTTGTGGGGATTTGACGATGGAACGAAGCGTGAAAAGACAGGAGTCTGGGCCACAGATTGGCCACTTATGGGCCAGACGTGGCCGCACTTTCTGAGAGTTATCGGTGCGATTGGCTGGATGATAGATCACCTTCGTGAATCGCCCTACCGTTTTTCTGTGAGCTGCAAAAGGTATTGTAAAGAGAGTGTCCTGCCATGTGGCGTGAGACACATGAGCACGAGGGTGTTCGGGAATTTGTGTAAAAGGTAAAGAGGTAGAGAGGCGATTTAGATTCTTGACAAGAACCGTTTACCTATCTAATCTGCCAACCATCGATAGCACCGCACGGTGCGTTGATCGGCAGCTGGGCCGCATCTAGCCACCGACGCTGGCACGTAGGCTCCGTCGGGACCGGACGCGCAATGCGTCCAAAAGCAGGAAAGTCGAGGCATTCGCCTCGCCCGAAATCCGATGAGGATCGCTCGGGCAAAACGCAACTCGTGGATCCCTCGCGGATTCACACGGCTCGCGAATCAGCGACGCCGGGCATCGCCCCGCTAAAACCTTTCATCTCGACAACGACCCCTGATCGCACGATGACCTCCTGCGCGAATAGCGCCGGGTTGGTCCGGCAAGCATCGCGCATCGAGCGTGCGATCGGCGTCAACGTCAGCACTGGAAGCCTTTGGCACAACAAAAGCTCGCGCCGCTTACATTCCGTCAGGAAGCGTACGGTGCGACTTTCTCGCAATACGGAATCGGTACACACCACCGACCCAAAATGTGTGAATCGCTCCGACTGGAGCAGCCCGCCAGCCGCCTGACCTACACGGGCGGTATCCACTGGCGCGAAGCGCGTGCGCTTCTAGTCATTCCGATGACTCTCATTCCGCTGGACGCGGCTTCGTGCGAAACGCATGGAAGCCGACCTACCCGTTTTCGAGCGCCCGTTGAGGCGTGTCGGGGGCGGGCCTGGTATCTGGCAACTTGCTCGGGCCCCGTCACGGGTTCGGAGGCTGCAAGGGAAGGGATGGGAGGAAACAGATTCGTTCGGGACGCGCTTAGGGCGCTAACCGAGAGTCAGGAGGAAGTCGCACCTCTTAAAAACGCGACAAAGGCTCCCCGCTTAGGACACAAGCGGGGATGGCGCGAAAGCGCATCTGTTCAGCCGAGGGATCGGTTGTGCAGTTCCAAAAGTTTCTAACGTGATGGCTCTGCCACCCCCCGTCGCTCCGGAAGGCGACAAGAACGACCCTGTAGGGACAGAAGTAGACATCCGGCCTCAAGCCCGGAGGAATTGGAGCGCTCATGTGCCGATTCCTGCGGGAATGAGACCGGGTGAAGAATCGACGTGCTCGCGCGCCTACCGACAGAGCACACCAGGGCAAGCAGGAATCAGGAGTACAGGGATGACGGACTTCTTCGAAACGGACGGTAAGACCGATACGGTCAAGCATGGTGCGGCGGCTTCTGTTCCTCATGGGAACTGGAGGAAGCAACTTGCCGACCTTCTAAAGCAGCAGGAGAACCTACGGACAGTTCGCGGTGACCGACGTGCGTCGGACAAGACTCTCGAAGCCCGTGGCCACATTCTCTATCAGGGCTTTCATGAACTGCGCATCCTCGGTTACCGGTTCGACACGATTACCAGCTTCCGTCAGAAGCACATGCAAGCTCTCGTGGATAAGTGGCTCGATGAGCGCAAGGCCGCGTCGACTATCCAGAACCGGATCACGACATTCCGTATTTTCTGCAACTGGATCGGCAAGCCAGACCTGATAGGCCCGACCGCGCAATATGTAAGGGACCCGAAGCGAGCTACGCGCACGCTCTCTGCGCAGGTCGACAAGAGTTGGTCGGGAAACGGCGTGAACATTGACGAAAAGCTGGCACAGATTCGACAGGCAGACGAGCGCGCCGGGCTGATGCTGCTCGCGGGCCGGACGTGGGGGCTGCGCCGGCTGGAGATGGTCTGTATCCGGCCATATGCGACCGTAGTAGTAGGCGGCACCACGAACATCGTCGCGTTCAGCGACGTGAAGGTGTCCCGTGAGGAACTGAAGACCGCGATCGCCGCGAGCGGTTCGGGGCTTCCTATCAAGAAAGGCACGAAGGGCGGGCGGTATCGTGTGCTTCCTCTGGACACACCGGAAAAGATCGATGTCCTCCGTCAGCTTCAGTCGGTAGTGCAGGACCGTGACGGCTTTCTTGGCTGGCCGGGTGAATCGCTCAAGACCAACGCCCGCCGCCTGTCGTACATCGCGAAGAAGTTCGGGCTGACCAAGGCCGATCTCGGCGTCACGCTACACGGCCTACGCCACGAGGTGGCGAACAACGAGTTCGAACACCTGTCGGGTGTGCAGAGCGCGATCCGTGGTGGTAATAGTCCGCTTCGCGGCGAAACGCGTGTGGCGGCTCAACTGGTGGCGCAGCTTCTCGGCCACTCCCGTGTGTCGATCATCAGCGCCTACTGCGGCAGCGTGGTCAACATGGGAGAAATCCAGAAGAACCGCGCGATCGCGGAGCTGGATGCGCTGCAGCCGCACCTTGATGCGATCCGCGCGGCACTGGAGGGTCACGGCTTCGTCAGCCTCTACATGGTCGGTGCGCGTGCGATGGGTAAGCGTCGTCCGCAGGACGTGGCTGTTCCGTACGAGTTCATGACATTCGGGGAGGCCGGCCAGCCCACGTATGCGCTGCGGGCCGAGCTCGAGGCGCTGCTTTCGACGCCTGTCTACGTCCGGATCATGTCCGAGGAAGGGGATGAGGCGAGCGCGGCCTACCTGAACAACATGCTTCAGGTGATCGACGGCACGACCGGAGGAACGGACCTTAGCGCCGAAGATTTCGGACTGGACGATGGAGGCAGTGATGCTGCTCTTGAGTCGTGATGGTGTCGGGGAGAACGCGCGGGACGTTGCCTCCGAATGGACTCGGGACGGCCGGAACTGGATTTGTCGTGCGGCGGAGGACTCGGTTCGCTGGATGCTCGGTCAGGAAGCGCGAGAGGTCAAGGCGAAGCTCGTCGCGGATGGCGTCGAATATCGGCTGGTGCGCGATGGCTCACTGCTCGGCTTCATGGCCGAAGTCCTGACTGGAACTGCCAGTGACGCTTATGGAACTGTGGCCATGCCGGTTCCAGTGAGCGGCTCACTGATAGGCACAACTGCTCGTGAATTCCGGGACGAATTCGGTGTGGATCTTCCTGCTGCGTGGGGTGGGCTGATGGCTTGGTGTGACGGCTTCCAGATCGGACGCATCGAAGTGTTCGGCACCGCAGCCGGCCGGACGGGCAGTGTCTCACCCGATGCGCCGCGCGGGATCGTGGCTGCGAATCGCTCGCTGCGGTCTTCTGTTTCCGCCCGGGTGCTCTGGCTCGGCGCGATGGTTGGCGTCTCGTTCGGCATCGATCTGGAGTGCGGCCTGACCGTGGGCATCATGGATACCGACCGGAGCGTGTGGATCGCTACGCGCCGCCCGGGTGAAATGCTCGCGTGGCTGCTTGGCCTCGTCACACTGCGCGAGGTTGCTTTTCTTGATCCACTGACCGAAGGCGACTGGCCATCTCATGTGGCTGACGTGCTCGCCTCTCCTGCGCCGGTGCGTTCCGTTCGTGAGTGTCGCTATCCGGGACGCCCGGGCGAGCAGGAACGGTTCGGGCTGTAGGTTACCGGCCTTACGGCGACGCGCCGCCATAGGGGAGATCAGTGGTGGATTGTTGCGTATAGGTCCCGAGCGCCGCGTAAGAACTCTCTAACAACTGCCACGGTTTGCGCAATCTTCTGTCGTGGGACCGCGGTTTCTGGACGGATTCGCGAAGTTTAGGCAGGAAAACACCTCTCCCGGTCATCGCTTTTGGGTCTTTTCCGGTATTTCCCCGGGATTTTCGAGACTGCGCCCGTCGAATACCGTTCCCGGCCCTGTAGATCTGGTCACCATTGGGCGGCGCGGAGAGGGGCGCGATGGATCTGCGCGAGGTCTGCAGGCCCGCCACTCCCGACGCGAGATCGCAACGTCGAGGGCGACGCGCTGGCGGCGTGAGGCGCAACGGCGACCACACGCCGTAAGTGTCGGGAAAAGTCCCGGGATAGCTGCCCATTCGGGATTTCTGCGTCGCGGCCCGCTCCGTACACTGACAGCAGTAGTGAACGACCGTCTTCCCGACGCCTTCGACAACCTGCTGTCTGCTTGCTCCAGGGCGCCGCGAATTATCAACCCTTCGAACCGGACGCAACGATTCCAATGAAGAAACTCGTCTCCCTGATCTTCGCGGCGTGTGCCGCGATTGCAACCACGGCCCACGCAGCGGGAGCCGTTCAGTCGTCCATCCACCTGACGGACTCGCCCAGCGACGCGTTCATCGGCGATTCGATCGACTGGAACGTGAAATTCGGCAAGGATCCCCGGGATGTCGTTTTCAGTCCACGCGGCTCGAGCGCGAGCGCAACGGACATGATTTTCCTGACACCCGGCGGCCCGGCGGTGTACGACATCGCGAAGAACGGCGCCGCCACGCCTAACAACGATCGTCGGATCGTGCAGGACGGCGGTACGCTGGAACTCGCGCCGGTGCGGGTTTCCATTCTTGAACTGCCGGGCGAGATTACCAAGGTCGAAGCCTCGAAGTCGCTCAGGCTGCATATCAAGGGCGTCGTCGATCATCGGTATATCGCGCTGAAGTACCTGCCGGTCGATCACACCGGGATCAAGGAATCCGGCCGCCTGACCGTCACCACGGATTCCGGAACGTATTCGTTCGCCGTGGCCGTCGGCTCCGGCGGAGCGCCGGTGTACCGTCTGGCGACCGGCATCTGATAGGGCAGTGCTTGCGAGATCAGGTAATGACCCAGCAGCAAAGTCCAGGAGTGGCATCACGCCCGCTCGAACCCGATCCGTTCGCGTTCGAGCTCGCTGGTGCCATTCTCGGGAAACGCATCGAAACAGACCATCGCGACTACAACGCCTTGCTCGCGCGCCTGCGCGATGCTGGCCGGCCGGTCGAGCTGGCGTTCTATGGTCCGGATGCCGCGACCGCCTGCTGTGTGATCGAAGCGGTCGCGGACGCGAACCTGAGGGCCATACCGGCTTCCCGGATACTCAGCCGCATCGCGAGCCTCGATCGACGCCGATCCGCTTCCGTGTCCGCGGATATAGCGCGGTTCGATCCGTCCAGGCTGGGAGGACGTGGCGCCGCCGGCCGCCAACGCGATCGCGCCCGGTCTGCCGAGCAACGGCTACTGCTGGCGAGTCGAATACATCGGTTGACTGCGGAGCTTGAGCGCCGCGAGAACGTTGGGCAGGGGCAGGCGGCTGCATTCCCCCTCGTGTGATTCCTGAGTGGAAGCGTCAGAGGTAGTGGTGGAGTCGGACGGCCGCGACGCCTACGGTTAGCCAGATCATGAGCGGCGCGAATGCGCCGAGAAGCGTTGCCGCAAGGAAGGGCACACGTGAGGCCCGTTGCGAGGACGCGGCATACTCCCGCGCCCGGTCGATGGTTGCACTGACGGTGTCTCGCACCAACTCGTCCGGGTCCGTCTGCAAATTCCAACCGGAATACCACGTCAGGTCCGAATTGTGGATCTCGCCCACGAACAGTGAAACCTCGTCCACGTTGGCAAGCCGTGCGCGCTCGACGGCGTATTCGAGCATGTGGATGCTCCGCAGCGGTATGTTGATGTACGGCTCGATGCGCGCCAGCCAGAACCAGTCCCTGTCCGGAAAGACCGGCCCCGCGAACTGGCCCCTGCGCCGACGCCGACGGCAGTTCTCGACCAGGTATGCGTGTGGCGGCAGGAACCCGGCGATGCGACGGCGCTCGTCCGGCGACAGCAGGTGAAACGCCGGGGAGCCGCCGATGTCCTGCAGGCGGCGCACACCGCCGGCGCCGAAGCGATCGGTTGGCGTGCGGCCTTCGCGCCTCGACTGTCGTACGATGCGGACGAAACGCCACGGCATCAGCGATGCCGCGATCTGAGTCATGAATGCATCGCGCGGCGGAATTTCGAGCCAGTCGTCCATTTCCACATCGATACCGTCGAACAGCCGCTTGAACTGCGTCTCGCCGAATCGCAGACCGGCGGCGGCCCTGATCGTCCGATTGACGAACGCCCGGTATTGCAGGTTTGTTCCGCCCTTCAGGCCATGCAGCACGCCGTACACGTGGCACTGGACGCCCAGGTATGTGAAGTTGACGGCGTCGAGATGTTCCGGCAGCGGCTGCTCGCCGCCGAGCAGGTCGTTCACGGACACGTACTGGGTGTGTTGCGCAGGGTGCAGGTCGCGGAGCATGGTGAAGTGAATCGGGAAGGAGATTGGCCAAATGGCATATATACTTCCTGACAGGAAGCGTGAAGCGGAGGATAACCGATGTGTCTGCTGGTGGGGCATACGTCGGCTCTCGCTTCTCACAGGATTCCGGAACCGAAACCACGGAGAGCCCATGCCAACGCCTTCAGAAGATCCTGCCGGGAACGACGACCTGTTTTCGCTCGCGCTGTATGCGCGGTGCGAGTCCGCGCTCATGTGGCTGCTCGTGACGTCCGATGACGTGGGAACGGAGGCGTTCGACCGCCACCGGAGCAATGCCTTCGGCGCCGCCAGCCGCGCCGGCTATCTCTATGCGGATGAGCCGCAACCGGCGCTGCTGCAGGACAACTGCGAGGTGAACGATGCGTGGCATTACGGCGTTGGCCAGCGCGAGCAGGAGCGGCGCGAGGAACAGAAGCAGCTCGAGCTTGAACGGCGCATAGCGCTCGCGGCCGCAAAGGACTGGGACGCGCTTGGGTATCGGCGGCCCGAGGCGATTCTCGCCGATCTGCAATCCGGGGAGCACGTGTGCGTCGCCGGCCATGAACTCTATCCGGACGGGCAGTGTGTGTTCTTCGAGAATGCGTACAACGTACCCGGCATTTTCGGTGACCTTCGCGAGCTGACCGTAGCCGACGTTGAGCATTTCCTCACGGATATGGCGAAGGGCGAGGAGTGGGGGCTGGTGCCGCTTTGACCCGGGCGGGCCGCGGCGGCGACGGCTGGAATGGCGCGCTCATTCCTGCATCATGGTTAGGCAAAGGTTGAGTTGCGAATTCGATGGAGAAGCTGATGCAGATTGACGAAGCCCTGTTCACTCGCAAGCGGGTGATGATAACTACGAGACCGCCGAAGTTTGCTGTGGCCGACCCTGCAAAGCCTTGGGTAATGCTGGAGGCGGAAGACGGCAGTGGCCTGACTCTCGCGTTGATGGGGCCGGACAGCGCTGAAGCTCGTGCAGACGCGGCCAGGATGATGAAACTCTGGAATGATTCGCTCGAGGCAAACGGGGCCTGTCCCGGAGATCGCAAGGCCGCGGCAGAAGACCAACCCGACTACGAGGGCGCTTTCCGGCGCGTGTGTGCGGACATGGGTGCCATCAATGCGCTGCTCGGTTTCGACGATCATCCCGGTATCGACCGCGTCCTGCGCGAGATCACGGTATTGAAGCTGGCGGGTGGCGCTGGCGCGATCCGCGACGCTGGCGACGGGCCGAGGCTGCGCTCCGAGACGATCCAACGCGTCGAACGAGGCGTGCACAAGCTGCTCGTCGATGCGCAGCATCCTGCGGGTGGCAATACCGCCAGCGCGCCGCCGGCCGGCTGGCGGGTCTATCCCAAGGCGCCGGAGTTCTTTCCGACCGAAGCCGAGGCGATGGCGCGTGTTCGCGAAAACCGGAAGGTCAACGGTTGGCCGGAGTCCTACGCCGAGCCGGCCGATCAAGCCGCGGCGCGGGCGCGCAACACGATGGCGAAGAACGTCTACCGTGGCATCGATGCGCTGCGCTGGCTGCTGAATATCACCACGGAATTCGACCGGAAGGACGTTCGCACACGTCAGGCCGCCCGACTGCTGGACGAATTCTTCTCTGCCGACGGCATCACGAACCGCGACGAACTGGAACACCTTTGGAAGACGCTCTACAGCGAGCTTTCCCATCAGGACAAACTGGACTGCCTGCGCGAGCCCGATTCCAGGAAGGCATCCGCCGAGTCCGACCATACGTTGAAGCTCCGGGCAGTCGAGATCGCCGACCAGAGCATGGTCGAGCTGCTGCTTGCTCACGCGGTACGCTTCGATGCGCTTACCCCTGCATTTGGCCTGTCGTCGGAAAACGGGACCGAAGTGCAAACGCTCGAGGAGGCCGATCCTGCCATTCAGGAAGCGTTCGAGTGGCTTCAGTTGCGCGACATGGCCGAGCTCATGGAAGAGTCCGGCGGCGCGTGCATCCTGCTCAAGGGGCATGCGCTCGAACACCTGAACCTCGACACTGGCCAGACCCTGCAGTAACTCTCCCGCACCGATGAACCAGCGCCGGTACCGCAGAAATGCGGCGTCGGAGCAAAGATACTTCCTGACAGGAAGTATCGGCATAGAATGCGCCTTGTGACATACGAGACGAGGGCACGGGTATGCGGGGCACGGCCGTAAATCCTGAACGGAACAATGCGGCTGGCGGGGAGGCGGAAGGCCTGTTCTCGCTGGCGCTCGACGCGCGGTGCGAGTTCGCGATGATGTGGCTGTACGTGAGTTCGGGCGACACGGGCACGCAGGCATTCGACCGGCATCGTGAAGCGGCGTACGACTGCGCCCGCCGTGCCGGATATCACTACGAGCACGAGCCGATACCGCATCTCCTTCGGGACGATGACGAACTCAGACTGGCGTGGGCTCACGGCGTCGTCAACAGCCACCGCGATCACATCAGGAAGCTGATCGCGGCGAACGACTGGCCCGCCCTCGATCTCCCGTTTCCTGAAAAGATTCTCGAAACGCTTCATGCGGGGAAGCCCGTTCACGTCGACGGCTACGGTCTCTATTCCGAAGAGGATTCCATCTGCAGTGTGAGCCCGTACGGTGTCGAGCGCGTCATGTGCGCCGTCCGGGATCTCTCCCTGGCCGGTATCGAGGGGTTCCTTGCGGATATGGCGCTCGACGCGGAGCGGGACGCAGTACTGCATTGACGCCCGGCACCTTGAATTCCGCGCTTCGTCCGGCACGATGAGTGGCACGCCGGATCAGGCACCTAGCCGCCAGCCACGCGCACCGCTGGCCGCGGCGAGCGCCCTGTCTTTCCACCTGAACCCGGAAGGAACTGGCTTTTCAACCCGAATGGGATGGTCAACACAAATGGCTGACATGGACAAGAACGCGATCGCGCAAGCTCTCCGGGAACTCGACTGGAAGAGCGTGCCGGTGCGAAACCGGGAAGCGATCGGGCAGGCAATTGAGGCGCTCGATGGCGGCGCGCAGAAGCAACCTGTAGCCGACGAAGCGGTTGCGCGGAACGAAGGGCGGGCGGCGCTCGAAATCGCGGGAGCAACGGCTGCTCTGCGGGAATGTCTGGCCGCAGAAGAAGCGTGGAGCTGGATGGCGCAGTTTGAAGGCGACGAGGCTGTTGACCAAGTTGAGCGAGCGCGTGCGGCGATCCGTCGTGCCGCCGCACGGGAAACAGCCCGCAAGCTGCTCGACGCCGCTCCCGGCGCCCCTGCTGGGGTAGCGTCAAGCGACGCCGTTCGTTTGCCTCAGTGTTGGTCGATTGAGCGCACGCACTATGAGAAAGATCCGGAGGCGGATCAACACGAAGACACGACTTACACCCTGCGCGGACCTGATCGGGATCAAGCGATTTATTACGACATCAGCGGTTGCAACGGTGTCGCGCATCGCTTCTTGAAAGCGCTTTACGAGGCAGCGGGCACCGCTCTTACGACTACCGTCGCCGCAGATGCGGCAGATCCGGTTCCGATGCTGCTGTTCTGCCCGGCATGTGGACTGCAACACATCGACGCCCCCGAGCCTGCCCGCGAGGGCGAGAAGGCATGGGATAACCCGCCGCATCGGTCTCACAAGTGCCACGCGTGCGCAGCGGTTTGGCGACCGGCGGATGTGCCGACCGTTGGCGTGGCCCGCATCCAGACGAGTGGCCAGGCGGATAACTGGGATGGTGCTGCTCATACGGTCGCCGCCGGCGCGGTACGAACGGTAACCATCGACGAGGCTGAAAAGAGCCTCCTGCGCAAGCTACTCAGCTTTGCGTGGGAAGTCGACATCATGTGGCATCGCGATCGCCATGAGATCCGGCGCATCAAGCTGGACGTGCGCGACGGCGTGTCGATGGCGCCGGGCCTGGTCGAGCGCCGTGTCGATCTGATCCGGGAATTCGTGACGACGGGCAGGAATGCGTTTTCCAGCGATGGCGACGCGGACGGCGAGCTCGTGATTGCGGATCAAACGGGCGAGGCGGCGCAGTGAATCAGGTGAAATCCCGACCGGACGCAGGCGCGGTCAGAAAGAGCGTGGTCGGAGAGGTCAGGGAGGTGACCCTGGCGATCGAACTGATCGAACTCGGGGCGCGGCTGCAACTGCTGGAGTGCGAGACGAACCTGTCGCGTGACCGCCTGATCAAGCTCTACAAGGAACTCAAGGGAGAGTCGCCGCCGAAGGGCATGCTGCCGTTCTCAGCCGACTGGTTCATGACGTGGCAGCCTAACATCCATTCCTCGCTGTTCTACAACATCTACCTCTTCATGCGGCGCGAGGCACAGTGCGATTCAATTCGCGCGATGGTGAAGGGTTACCGACTCTACCTGGAAAACGTCGGGCGCGACGGCGAAGAGGCCGTGCTGACGCTCACGCGCGCCTGGACGCTGGTGCGCTTCTTCGACTCGGGGCTGCTCACGATGGCGCCGTGCACGCGTTGCGGCGGGAAGTTCGTTATGCACGCACACGATCCACAACACGACTTCGTTTGTGGGCTTTGCGCGCCGCCGTCGCGAGCGGGCAAGACCCGCAAGGCGGCGGCGATTGCCTGACTCGACGCACCGACTGATTCCAGACAAGAACCATTCACGACCCAACCATGTGCGATCAAACACATACCGCGCGGCAAGCCGCGATCGAAGAGCTTCACGCCCGCACCGCAATCTATACGGCGAGCCCCGTCGTCGATGACCTTCTGGGGCGTCTAGGCTGGCCGGACGGCAACAGGCGCCTCGTGGATCCGAGCTGTGGCGACGGCATGTTCCTCGCGCGGGCGCTGGAGGCGCTGCTGGCCGCGAGGCCGGCCGGGTTTGATCCGCGCGGGCAGATCGAGGGATGGGAGATTCACCCGGCAGCATGCGTCGATGCGCGATCGCGTGTCGCGCTCGTTCTTGCCTCCTACGGCTGGTCACCCGCCCGCTCGGCGGTGCTGGCCAACGACATGGTCCACAACCGCGATTTCCTGACGCACGGGCCGACGACACCCCAATTTGACATCGTGGCGGGCAACCCTCCGTATCTGCGCGCCGCCAACGTCCCTGAACTGCTTCGGAGCGAATACAGTCGTCACGTGCCGGACTACGCGCGAGGCGACATGCTGCACAGCTTCCTCGAGCGCTGCAGCCGCACGGTGCGCCCGGCAGGCCGTATCGGGCTAGTGACGGCCGACAGGTGGATGGTCAACGCGGGTGCGAGTCGTCTGCGCGAGCGGCTTGGCCAGCGCCTGTCGCTCGCACACGTGGAGCGGTTGAGTGCCGAGACGGCGTTCTACCGGCCAAAGCAGCGCCGCGCGGGCTCGCCGCCGCGCGTGCATCCGGTGGCCGTGGTGCTTGTATCCGACGACGGCGCCAGCCAGAACCTGAGCAGCGAGCCGATCCACCCGGGCGTGGACGCGTCCCGCTACGAGGGCATGCAGTTGCTCGGTGACTTCGCGGACGTGCGCATCGCGCCGTGGCTCGGCACTGACGGGGTGTTCGTGGTCGACGCCGCGACGGCTCGTGGCCTGCCGCCCGAGTGCCTGGTGCCGGCCATCGACACGGACGATATCCGGAACGGAAAGCTCGGCACGCCGACGCGCTGGGCGGTCCGCACGTTCCCCGGCGAGGAGCCCGCGCCGGAAGTCATGGCGCACCTGGCGAGCCGGATGCACCTGATGGCCAAGCGCGGCAGACAGGGGAAGGCGTGGATGCCGCCAGAGTCTTTTCACGCGCTCGATCTGTCGCGCGAGTCGCTGATCGTGCCGCGGATCGCGAAGACGCCCAAGGCCGTGCGCGTGCCGCCGGGCATTCTGCCGATCAATCACAATCTCAGCATCGTCGCCGGCGGCGCGGTCACGCTCGATCAGGTAGAGGAGGCGCTGGCGTCCCCAATCGCGGCCGAGTGGGCGCGAGACTTCGCGCAGCGCCTTGAAGGCGGTTACCTGTCCCTGACAACGACGCTCTTGCGGCGCATGCCCATGGTGAACGTACCGGCCTGCCGACACACGTCGTCCGTTGAGCCGGCTTTCCCGAGGACATGAGCAAGCACGGCCCACACAAGCGCATCCGGGTCTGATCGTCCCTGATTGCACCTGAACAAGCCGACGAGCGCGCGTATTCCGAGGCGCGTTTGCAGTTAAAGGCTCGTCTGCTTGTGCCGTTAATTCACTGAGAGGCGATGCCGGTTGACCGCTGTGAGGGGGTGGACTAACATGGGCTAAGTCCACTAGGAGTAGTTATGCAGACTGTCAACATTCATGAAGCGAAAACGCAGTTTTCACGGCTGGTCGATGCCGCCGCGGGCGGTGAGGAAATCATCATCGCCAAGGCCGGCAAGCCGGCCGCCCGACTGGTGCCGATTGAAAAGACCAGGGGCACGCGGCGCTTCGGGGGCCTCAAAGGCAAGGTCCGTATTGCGGACGACTTCGATGCTCCGCTCCCCGATGCTCTTCTCGCAGCATTCGAGGGTCGTTGATGCGTCTGCTTCTTGATACACACGTCTATCTCTGGTCGGTCATGGACGACCCCAAGCTGACGAGAGCGGCGCGCACGTTGATTTTGGAGGCCGACGAAGTATATGTAAGCAGCGCCAGCATCTGGGAGGCCTCGATAAAGGTCGGGCTAGGCAAACTTGAGGCCGACGTCGATCTACTTGTCTCGGAGATTGCAGCCAGCGGGTTCTTGGAACTGCCGGTCCGGGCGGTTCACGCAGCGTTGGTTCGCAGCCTGCCTGAATTTCACCGCGATCCATTTGACCGACTCCTGGTAGCGCAGGCAATGTCGGAGCCGTTGCGATTGGTAACTTCGGACGGGCATCTGTCGAAGTACACCGAACTCGTCATCACCGTGTAGGAAGATCGGAAACTTCGCCGCCACGCGCGGCACAGGAAAAGGCCGGCCGCGCCGGCATCAAGGAAATGACCGTGTTCAACAAGAAAGCTGCGATCTTCGTAAGCGTAATCGTGCTGTCGTCGGGTTTGGCTAATGCCGGTCAAATGGACCGTGCGACTGCCAGCAGGTCTGATGATGAGGCTCCGGCGACTATCGAATTGGGGAGTTTGGGTGCTCAACCCAGCCTATTCGACGCTGGAAGTCACCAAGCAGCGGCGGCGATGGCTAGGGACGCTATCGCTGTAGTACGAAACGAGCCTCACGCGCGCACATCTGCACTTTGGTTGGATGATAGTCGTCACTCGACCGCCAAGGTAACGGCGGGCCAGCATACCTGCGTTGTCTCGATGGAACTCACACCCGGGAAGCAGAAGCCGTATGGTTGGTTGGTAGATTCGATTAAGTGCGCCTGATTTCGGAAAGAGGGATCGCCAATGGTCATGTTGATAGCTCGACCGGTGCGAGACGGCGAAACTGATTTACTCCCTGGGAATGAGCGCGAGCCGCTTTTCCTGCGCAGTTTGGCCGGTCAAGTAACGCTGCGCATCGACCCGACGACCCCATGGACGCACGAGAGTTTGGTAGCTGCGGTGGAAAGTGAAGCAGCTAAGGCATTCGCGAGTGAGCACTTCGGCGCAGATGCCTATCTCGGTGGCCTGTGGGTTGGTAGTTCGGAAGTTTAGACAACTGAAAATTGCGCAGCGATTTTCGCGTGCGCGAAACAGGAAAATTACGAATAACGAGGGCAACGTAAATGTTCACGCAGCAAGAAACGAAACGACAAATCGAAGCGCGAGGCGGAAAGGTATTTGCTTTCGATCGGGGCGAGTCGATGAACCTGGTATCCGAGAACCACGCGCAGCAAAAGCTAGATCGGATGCGCCGCCACGGATCGCGCAAAGTGAAGGTTGCCGTGCGCCGTGCTGGCATGTTGAACCCGAGCGCGGCGGTCGCGGCCGTTCGTATCGCCACGCGCGGCTAGGAAAATTACGTTAATGAATATCGCTATCAAACCATCTTTCGCACGTCGCTGGCTGGCTGTGTCGCTGGGTCTGTGGGTGAAGCTCGCGCCGGCGTTGGCGGTAATCAGCGTCGCATTGAAGCTGCTGGGGATCGGCGCGTGGGCGGCTATGCCGTGGCCGTTGGTGGTGTTTTATCCGGCGCTTACCGCGTTCTTGCCGCTGGCGTTACTTGGCGGCTGGCTGGCCGTCATTACGCACGACTGGAACCAATAAGAAAATTGCGAACATGGTGATGAAGCTGCTCCACGGTCTGATCGACAGACACTTGCCGATGCCTGCCGTACTAGCCGCCGCACTACGGGCAGGCACGGTGCGCATCGCGAAATCAGAGAGCGGCGAAGTTGCTTACTTCATCGCGCCACATTGCCGCAACGCGGAAGCAGTGAAGAAAGCAATCGCCAAGCGCAATACATGGGAGTTGGCGGCGACGGTAGCCGTCAGCGCGACGGTGGTAACGGTGGTTGTTGCTGTAGTACAGCAGGCCACTCGATGAACAGCACGGAAAATAATGCGATGACTATGACTACGATGATTATCTCGATTGCAACGTTGCTTACGTTACTCGCCGCGCTGACCATTGGACTGCTCGATCGTTGGTACGGGAAGCATTTTGCTGCGGCGGTCGAGTGCAGGAAGGTCTTGGAAGCGGATGGTCAAGAGCAAGATCACTATTCCTTCACGGCTTCGCGCTCGAACACATTTATCGGTCGCACCGTCGGCCGGGTCTATATCGCATTTGCTGCAGCCCGTTATGACCGCCTAGTGCGGAAACATCAGCCGATCGCGGCCGCATAGGAAAATCATGACGATTGGAATTGTAGTTTTTATGCTCGGACTAGCGGTGATGATGGCGTGCAGCGGTTGGGAATTTCTTCAACCGGTAGTGATTGCGTCGGATGCTCCGATTCCGAAGGTTGTTAAGAACGTGAAGAATGTGGGGCTTCTTATCAGCATTGTCGGCCTAGCCTTGGTTGTGTACGAGATTCAAACCAGAAGCCCCTGAGCGGCAGTCAACTTACAGCGGAAAATATCGGCAATGTCCCAGGCGTAGTTGAAGGTTGAAGGCGGCGGTTCGCCAGTGGAATCCGAGAGAATCGGGTTTCCAGGACCAACCTCCCGAACAGGGAACCAAGGAGAACCGC
>NZ_CADIKB010000065.1 GCF_902859825.1 Paraburkholderia phenoliruptrix
GGGGCCGCAGCGGTAGTACTGACTGCAACAAGCCCGAATATACATCTGCAACCGTTCTGTCAAAGTTTAAGCACGCGGAGCTTGTGCAAACGGGAGGCGCTCATATACGTCTGTCATGCGTGTGTCACCCGTGCGTGACGCCGCCGCATCACAGGCCGCTCGGGTCCTCGTCGAGGCCCTCGGCATCGTTCGCGCCCGGCGGCGTCACGATGCGATCCGGCTCGATGTCGCGATCCGGGTCGAGCGTCGAATCGCCGTCGGCCGACGCACGCTCGCCGGTCCCCGCGCGATCGGTGTCGCTGCCGAGTTCCAGCTCACCCGTTTCGAGCGCGTGATTGTCGAGCTCGGTGTCCACGTCGAACTCATGCCGCTTTTCGCCGGCGACATCGCTGCCGCTATCGGACGAATCGCTCGGTCCCAACGTGCCCGTCGTGCCGGAGGTTTGCTTCACCACCTGTTGTGGCTCTTCATCGGGATTCAGCGTACTGCTCATGGCGTTCTCCTATATGTCGGGTTGATACGTATGACGTTCGTCGCAAGGACCGTTCCGCCCGCGGCATGCCGACCCCGCGGCCAGGCACCGGGCTTGCTCCGCCCCATCACTGGCGCCATGCGCTTCACGCTTGAAAGTTCTACCTGGAAAGATGGCTACAACGAAAAGCACCACTCAGAACGGCCCCGCATCGCCCGACGACAGCGCGAAGCAGGCCGCGCCCGCCGCGATGCCGCCCGGTTTGCGCCATGCCGACGACAGCAAGCCCGGCTACACGCGCAAGCGCGAGAAAGACGGCTTCGCCTATTTCGATGTCGAAGGCAAACGCATTGAAGACGAGGCGGAAATCCAGCGCATCAACTCGCTCGCGATTCCGCCCGCCTACGAAGACGTCTGGATCTGCGCTGACCCGCGCGGCCATATCCAGGCCACCGGCCGCGACACGCGCGGGCGCAAGCAGTACCGTTATCACCCGCGCTGGCGCGAAACGCGCGACGCCGACAAGTACGAACGCATGGCCGAATTCGGCCGCGCGTTGCCGCGGATTCGCGCTCGCGTGGCGCGCGACCTCGAATTGCCCGGCATGCCGTGCGACAAGGTGATCGCCGCCGTCGTGCGGCTGCTCGACACGACGCTCGTGCGCATCGGCAGTGTCGAGTACGCGCGCGAAAACCAGTCATACGGCCTGACGACGCTGCGCAAGAAACACGTGAAGGTGGAAGCCGGGCAGTTGCGCTTCAAGTTTCGCGGCAAGAGCGGCATCGAGCACGACGTCACTGTCGACGATGCCCGCGTGAAGCGCATCGTGCGGCGCTGCGCGGAACTGCCGGGGCACGACCTGTTCCAGTATCTCGACGACGACGGCACGCGCCGAACCGTCGGATCCGCCGACATCAACGACTATCTGCGCCGCGCGAGCGGCGCCGATTTCACCGCAAAGGACTACCGCACGTGGGCCGGCAGCGTCTATGCGCTCGCGACGCTGCGGCGCCTCGTGTGCGAAAGCGCCGCGGAGGCGCGCCGCCATATCGTCGCGACCGTCAAGGAAGTGGCGAGCCTGTTGCGCAATACGCCCGCCGTGTGCCGGCGCTGCTATATCCACCCCGCCGTCATCAGCGCGTTCGAAGCCGACGAATTGCAGAGCCTGCCCCCGGGGCAATCCAGACGCGGGCTCAAGGTCGACGAAGTGGCGTTTGCCGCACTGCTCGCGCATGCGGAAAAGCGCGCGGCGAAGCTTGCGCGTCAGGCGGGCGCAAAGGGCCGCAAGCTGCGGGAGGCGCAGGCTGCGGACAGCATCAACGGCTCGATTTCGACGCTGCTGCAGAAGTCGCGTGCCATTCGCAAGCAGGCGAACAAGGCAGCTGTGGAAGCCGCAGGCGAGAAAACCGGCCGCGGAGCCCGTGCGAAAGTCGCTGGAAAAACCCGCGCGCGGACAGTGCGGCGCGCCGCCGGCGCTACGCCGCGCGTGGAAAAGCCAGCGGTCAATTGACCGTTTTTACAGCGCTGCCGCAATAGTTCGGCCTGCGAATCAAGCTTCTTCCTCGAACGAGGCCATGACGAGCCATACGTCGCGCTCGCCGTCGCGGATTTCGGCGGCGAGCGCATACGGGTCGCCCGGCTCGCAAACGCTCGCGAGCGCTTCGTGCGCGATCTCGCCGTTCGCGAACACGTCTTCCGTCAACGGCCTCACTTCCTGTTTGCCCTCGAACATCCGCTGACCCCTGCGATACACGAGCGTCTGCGATTTCCAGTCGCGAAAGCATTCGAGCACGTGCGCGAAATCGCCGCCGCAGATGTTCGACTGATAGTGAATTCTGTTGCTCATGATGATCTCTCCCGCAGTGCGTCAAATCATGGTGCTCACCCTTGATTGAGCATTCGACATGCCGAGGACGTGCGCCGCGACACCCGCACGCGTGAGCAGCGGCGCAGGATTTTCAATCGCGCACGCATCATTTACGTAGGGGTCGACGCGTGGGTAGCCCACGGCGGACGAAGCCGCCGCCGGCTACCGCCATCGCGCCCCGCGAAGACTCGCCCGACCCGGCGAGGAACGCGCGTTGCTGCACCGTTCGTCACCCTTAACCTGCGAAGGAGGCAGATCATGATCATGCAAAGTCGGACGCAAGGCATGGAAGGCGCGCGCATCGTCGGTAAAGGCAGCGCCACGGCGGAAGGCCCCGGCCCGGACGTCATGGCGGCAGACACGCTCGACGACAACCGGGTCCTCAGCAGCGACGGCGAGGATATCGGCAAGATCAAGGACATCATGCTGGACGTGCGCTCCGGGCGCGTTGCCTACGCCGTGCTGTCGAGCGGCGGTTTTCTCGGCATCGGCGACAAACTGCTCGCCATTCCGTGGCAGGCGCTCACCCTCGACACCGAGCAGAAGTGCTTCGTGCTGAACATGACGGCCGAGCGCGTGAAAAACGCGCCGGGATTCGACAAGGACCATTGGCCGTCGATGGCCGACACGACCTGGGCCACCTCGGTCCATCAGTACTACGGCAGCGAGCCGTACTGGAGCCGCGACCGCTTCGAGATGCGCGACGACGCCAGCATTGGCGACATTCCGGCCGGATCGTCGGACGCGCCTGAAGCGGGCGGCGTCAAGCTCTAACCTTCGAGTCTGCGGCGAGGTCGTGAAGCGGTGCACGCTTCACGCCGCATGCCGGCGACTGCCGGCATGCCGTGCTCGCGGCGAGCGCTGCGGCGTCCGGCGCACGGACCTGCACGGACCCTCTCGCGAATCGCATGAGGCGAGCGCAGACAGAACCTGACAAGGAGGCCCGTTTCATGGCTGCCCGCAAAGCCACCGGCAAGGCGACCCGCAGCGGCGCCAGCAAAGCGGCGCGCCCGCAGGCGCGCGGCAAGGCGGGACGGCCGTCGCGCCAACGCCATGCTCAAGCGCATGCCGCGCAACGCAGGAAGGCGTCGCGCGCGAGCGTCGGCAAAAACAGCGGCAAAAGCAGCGGCAAGAGCGGGCGCAAGTGGTCCCATCACGTGATGGAAACGAGCGATGCGATGGATCTCCAGCCGGACATCTTCAAGACCGGCAATGCAGAAGAGATTGCGCAATCGCTGAAGCAGTCGTCGACCCGAAGCCGACGCCGCAAAGGCACACCGTTCCAATCGGCGATGTCGATGCTCAATTTCTACATTAACCGCGCGGGCCGCAACCTGCCGAAAACTCGCCGCGCCACGCTGGAGCAAGCCAAGCGCAAACTGCGCGAAGCGTTTGGACGCGCGCCCTGAAGCCGCCTTCGTCCGCATCCATTCGCCGTTGTCCGCGTTCGTACGCGCCCTGACGCATCGCATGCGCGCGCGTGCGTTCACGCGATGCGTCAGGGCCCGCGTCCATCTACCCGGCCCGCAATGCGCCGTTCGCGTGTCGCCTTAATCGGATGCCCATGCACGAAACTCTGTGGTTCCTCATTGTCGGCGCGGTGCTCGTTTTCATGGGCCTCGCCGCGACGACCCTGCGCCGGCTGCCCGTCAGCGCGGCGATGGTCTATCTCGCGATCGGTTACGCGCTCGGGCCGCCGGGCCTCGGCCTGCTGCACCTCGACATGAGCGCCGACGCGCACCTGCTGCGCACGCTCACCGAAATCGCGCTGCTGGTGTCGCTGTTCGCGATCGGACTGCGCCTGCGCGTGGGCGTGCTCGACAAGCTGTGGACCGTGCCGCTGCGCCTCGGCTTTCTCGCGATGCTCGCAACCGTGCCGCTTCTCGCTCTCTTCTGCGTGTACGTGCTGCATCTCGGCTGGGGGCCCGCCATTCTGCTCGCCGCGATCCTCGCGCCGACGGACCCGGTGCTCGCTCACGACGTCCAGGTGCATAACCCGGGGGACCACGATCTGCTGCGCTTCGCGCTCTCCGGCGAAGGCGGCCTGAACGACGGCATCGCGTTGCCTTTCGCGATGGTCGGCCTTGCCTTTTGCGCGATGCACGGGGCCAGCGCGGGCGACGTGCTCAACCTGAAGCTCGCCGGCGCCGCCGCGTGGGGCATGCTGGGGGCGATTGCCATCGGCGGTCTGCTCGGCTGGGCCACCACGCACGCGGTCGCCTGGCTGCGCATGCGCTATGCGCATGCACTCGGCCTCGAGGGCTTCTTCGCGCTCGGGCTGATCGGCCTGTCGTTCGGCGCGGCGCAACTCGCGCAGACCTACGGCTTTCTCGCGGTGTTCGCGGCGGGCGTGTCCATGCGCCGCGTCGAACATCGCGCGAGTGGCGGCAGCTCGCCGCGCGAGGCGATCGGCACGGTCGATTCCGCCGATGTCGAGGCGACCGCGTCCGATCCCGACAAGGCGCACGCGTTCATGACCGAATCGGTGCTCGGCTTTACGATCGAGCTTGAACGCATCGCCGAAGTCATCATTATGGCGATGGTCGGCAATGTGCTCGCCACGTTGAGCGCGCCGCTCTTCACCTGGCACGCGTTTGCGCTCATCGTGGCGCTGTTCTTTTTCGTGCGGCCTGCTTCGGTGGAGTTGTCGCTGCTGGGCTCGGCCGCTTCGCCGACGCAACGGCGCCTGATGAGCTGGTTCGGCATTCGCGGCGTGGGCTCGTTCTACTACCTCGCGTATGCGCTCGAACACGGGCCCGCCGCCGACATTCAACCGTTGATGCCGCTCGCGCTCGCGGTGGTGACGGCTTCCGTGGTGATCCACGGCGTCTCGGCAACGCCGCTGATGAACCGCTACCGCCGGCTGCGTCGTCGGGAAAGCTAGAATACGGACGCCTTCGCAGCTTCCGCCTGCCTTCCACTGTCCCCCCGATGACGCCCTCCGACCCTCCAGCCCGAACCCGACGCGCGAGCGCCGGCGAGTCGCTGTTCGCCTTTTTGAAATCGCTGCCGTTCGCCGAGCGCCTCGCCGAAGGGGGGCTGATGGCGTTCCAGGCGGTGGCGGGCGCGAGCCTCGCGTTTGGCATCGGCGAGGCGCTGCATACGGAGCAGGCGTTCTGGGCCGCGATTACCGCCATCGCAGTCAGCCAGCACAGCTATATCGACACGCGCAAGCTGTCGCGCGACCAGTTCATCGGCGCGATGGTCGGCGGTCTGTGCGGGCTCGCGGGCGCGACGCTCGGCCACGGGTATTTCGCGGCTTACGGCGCGACGGTGGCGGCGGCCATCGTGATCTGCTGGCTCGTCAACGTGGGCAGCGCCGCGAGACTCGGCGGCATTACCGCGACCATCATGCTGCTGGTGCCGGGCATCGGGCCCGCGTGGGACAAAGCGTTGCTGCGCCTCGGCGAAGTCACGCTCGGCACGGTGTGCGCCCTGCTGATCGCGTGGCTCATGTCGGTGGTGGAGAAGCGTTGGTTGGGCGCGCGAGGGGATGGGCGGTGAGCGGCGCATAGCTGGACGCCGAGAGCGGCGCCGTGCGCCGAGCGGCCGCCGCTGCGTTATTGAGCGTGCGCGTCGGCCAGCTCGCCGTCGTGCGGCAGCCGCCGGTAGCGCCCCGGCGTCACGCCGACGTTTTGCTGGAACGCCTTGCCGAACGCCGCTTCGGATTGATAGCCCACCGCCTCGCCGATTTCCGCCGCGCTGCGCTGGGTCCGGCGCAGCAGATCACAAGCGATCGTCATGCGAATCTGCGTGAGGAAATCCATCACCGTCATGCCGGCGCGTTCGTTGAAACGCCGCGCGTACGTGGCGCGCGACATCGCGGCCAGCTCGCCGAGTTCGGCGATGGTCCACGCCCGTTCCGGCGCGCCGAGCATGCCCTGCACCGACGACGCCAGACGCGGGTCCGCGAGCAACGCCAGCATGCCGGGCGCCGCCCCGGCCGCCTCGCCGTGCACGCGTAGCGCCATCGCGAAGAGCGCATGGCTCAATGCGGTGACGATGGCGAGCGCGCCGGGCCGGCGTTGACCGGCTTCGTCGCGCATGAGCCCGATGAGCGCCTGCAAGGAGCCGAGCGCATGCGTGCCGCCGAGCGGCACATGGAACGGATCGGGCAGCGCGTTCAGCAACAAGGCCGACGAACCCGGCGTGTAGACGAAGCGGCCGCACAGCAGGTCGAGGTCGGCTTCGGTCGTCGTGCTGCTCGCGAGTTCGCCGCTCACGCCTGGCTGGTTATGTTTGATGGGCAGCAGCCCGTCGTGAGTGATCGCGAGCGGCGCGGCGGCCGCGCGGCGCTGCGTATCTCTCACGCGATGCGCCGCGCCGCGTGGAAACATCATGAAATCGCCGGTCTGGAGCGGCACCTGGGCGCCGTCCGCCGTCTCCACGACACATTGCCCGCCGAGCACCAGATGAAACGGTGCGATGCCCGGCTCCATCGGCGCATGGTCGACGTCGAATGCGCCGGCGAGCACGCAGCGCAGATCGAGGCTGGCCTGCGGCCGGGCGAGGTCGAGCAATCGGCTGAGCGTGTCCATGAGACGTTCGCGCTAAAAGTTGAGCTCACCGAGTATTCAGGAGATCGCCGCACGGCGCAATACTGTGTGCCACGACGCCGGCAACCGCCGGCGCGCAACAGACGAAGGAGCAGTGCCATGCTGAACTGGATCGAATACCGGAAGGAACTGTTTGGGCGCATCGGCGAAATCGGCAAGCTGTCGCCGGACACGGTGAAGGGTTATCAGGCGCTGTCGGGCGCGGGCCAGAAAAACGATCTGCTGGGCGCGAAGACGCGCGAACTGATCGCGCTCGGGGTAGCGGTCAGTTTGCGCTGCGACGGCTGTATCACCGTGCACACGGCTGAAGCGCTGAAGCACGGCGCCACCCGCGAGGAAATCGCGGAAGCGCTCGGCGTGGCGGTCGCGATCAATGCCGGCGCGGCGATGGTTTACTCGGCGCGGACAATGGATGCGGTGGCGGCGCATTCAGCGGGGGTGGCGGGTTAAGCCTTCCCCTCACCCGACCCGCCGCGCCTCCTCCAGCTGCTTGCGGCGCGCCTCGCCCTGGCGCGCCAGCATCCAGCCCGGATACTCCGGAGGCAAGGCGCCGACTCCATCGAGCTTCGCAAGCTCCTCGGCGGTGAGCGCGACCCCCGTGGCCGCGATGTTGTCGTCCAGTTGCTCGACCTTCTTTGCGCCGACGATCACCGAGCTCACCACCCGCTGATGCAGCAGCCAGGCGAGCGCGATCTGCGCGACCGACGCGCCTTTGGCCTCGGCGATCTCGCGCATCGCGTCGATACAGCCGTACGCGCGTTCCCGGTCGACCGGCGGGAAGTCGAACGTCGTGCGCCGGCTGCCCGCCTCGCCCTGCTGCTCGCGTCCGTACTTGCCGCTCAACAGCCCGCCCGCGAGCGGACTCCACACCATCAGCCCGAGCCCTTCGCTTTGCAGCATCGGCACGAGTTCGCGCTCCAGGTCGCGGCCCGCGACCGTGTAATAAGCCTGCAGCGTCTCGAAACGCGCGAGCCCCAGTCGCTCGGCAATGCCGAGCGCCTTCACGATCTGCCACGCCGCCCAGTTCGAGACGCCGACATAACGCACGTGGCCGTGCTGCACGAGCGTATCGAGCGCGCGCACGGTTTCCTCGATCGGCGTGGCCGGGTCGAAACCGTGAATCTGATACAGGTCCACATGGTCGAGCTGCAGGCGCTTCAGGCTCGCCTTTATTCCGTCGATGATGTGATACCGAGACGCGCCGCGCGCATTCGCAAACTCGCCGGTCGGACCGAACACCTTGGTGGCGACCACCACCTTGTCGCGCGGCACCTTCAGGTTTTTCAGCGCCTGGCCGGTGATCTGCTCGGAAAGGCCCTCGGCGTAGACGTCGGCGGTATCGATGAAATTGATGCCCGCGTCGAGCGCCCGGCCGACGAGCCGCTCGGCGTCCGCCTGCTGCAAGTCGCCTATCTGCTTCCACATGCCTTCGCCGCCGCCGAAGGTCATCGTGCCCAGACACAGCTCTGAAACAAAAATCCCGGTACGCCCAAGCTGGTTGTATCGCATTGTCGAAACTCCATCGTGGATGAGTGGACAGGTGAGCCGTAAAGAGTACTGCAATCTGCCGGCTTCAGCAGCCGAGCGGCCCGCGCGCCGAAAAGCGCACGCGGCGCGGCGGCGCCTCCCCGGCGTTTGGCAGACCCCGCGAAAACCTGCGAGACTGACTTCCGATCCTGCGGCCCTCACGCAAACACGGACCCGGTGTGGTCTGGATATCGGGCCTCGCGCCCCCATCTGATCGCGTATGAATTCAGCCACCAACACGACGACCACGACGGCCGCGACGGCCGCCACCGCCGACCCGCCGCGCGAGCTCGCGGCCGCGCCCTCCCCTGATCGCAGCCCAGCGCATGACGCCCTGGCCGGCTTTCATCCCGCCGTGGCCGGCTGGTTCCTGAAGACTTTCCCCGCGCCGACCGACGCACAGGCCGCCGCGTGGCCGCCCATCCGCCAAGGCCGCTCCACGCTCGTCGCCGCGCCGACGGGTTCCGGCAAAACGCTCACCGCGTTCCTGTCCGCCCTCGACGATCTGGTCCAGCAAGGCCTCGCGGGCAATGGCGCGCTGCCTGACGAAACGCTCGTGGTCTACGTGTCGCCGCTCAAGGCGCTCTCCAACGACATTCGTCTCAATCTGCAGATGCCGCTGCAAGGCATCGCCGCGGAACACCACGCGCGCGGGCTGCCGCCGCTCGACATCCGCACCGCCGTGCGCACCGGCGACACGACGCAGCAGGAGCGCAACGCGCTCAAAAAGCGCGCGCCGCACATTCTCGTCACCACGCCAGAATCGCTCTATGTGCTGCTCGGCTCGGATTCGGGCCGCCGCATGCTGTCGACGGTGCGCACGGTGATCGTCGACGAAATTCATGCGCTGGCCGGCAGCAAGCGCGGCAGCCATCTCGCGCTTAGCCTCGAACGGCTCGATGCGCTGTGCGGACGGCGTCTGCCGCGCATCGGCCTCTCCGCGACGCAAAAGCCGGTGAGCGCGGTTGCACGATTTCTCGTAGGAGGCGCGAGTCTCGACAGCGAGATGCCGGCCGATTGCGCGATCGTCGATGTCGGCCATATCCGCGAGCGCGATCTGGCGCTGGAGATTCCGCCCGTGCCGCTCGAAGCCGTCATGCCGAACGAGGTGTGGGAGCGGGTCTACGACCGCCTCGCGGAACTCGTCGCGCTGCATCGTACGACGCTGATCTTCGTCAACACGCGCCGCATGGCCGAGCGCGCGGCGCGTCACCTCACCGAGCGGCTCGGCAAGGACGCCGTCGCCGCGCACCACGGCAGCCTCGCCAAAGAGCATCGTTTCGACGCCGAACAGCGGCTCAAGCGCGGCGACTTGCGCGTGCTGATCGCCACGGCTTCGCTGGAACTCGGCATCGATATCGGCGACGTCGACCTGGTCTGTCAAATGGGTTCGCCGCGCGCGATTGCGCCGTTCCTGCAACGCGTGGGGCGCTCGGGCCATCATGTGGGCGGCATGCCGAAAGGACGGCTCTTCCCGACTTCGCGCGACGACCTGATCGAATGCGCGGCGTTGCTGGATTGCGTGCGGCGCGGCGAGCTCGACGCGCTGCGCATTCCGCGCGCGCCGCTCGACGTGCTTGCGCAGCAGATCGTCGCGGAGGTCGCGAGCGCCGAATGGAGCGAAGACGCCCTGTTCGAACTGATGCGGCGCGCCGCGCCCTATGCGGACCTCACGCGCGAGCAGTACGACGCGGTGCTGCGCATGCTCGCCGAAGGCTACACGAGCCGCCATGGGCCGCGCGCCGCCTATATTCACCGCGACGTGGTGAGCGGCACCGTGCGCGGCCGGCGCGGCGGCAAACTCGTCGCGGTCACGTCGGGCGGCACGATTCCCGAAAACGCGGACTATGCGGTCGTGCTGGAGCCGCAGGCGATCCATATCGGCACGGTCAATGAAGACTTCGCGGTCGAAAGCCTCGCGGGCGACGTGTTCCAGCTCGGCAACGCGTCGTACCGGATTCTGCGGATCGAAAGCGGCCGGGTGCGCGTCGAGGATGCGCAAGGCCAGCCGCCCAACATCCCGTTCTGGCTCGGCGAGGCGCCGGGCCGCAGCGATGAGCTGTCGTTCGGCGTCGCGCGGCTGCGCGAGCAGATCGGGCGCCTGCTGGCAGCGGAACCCGCCGACGCACGCCACGCCGTGGCCGCCACCGCCAAAGCGGCCGGCGAATCCGCCGACGCGTCCAACCCCATGCCCGCGCGTCTCGAACGCGCGATCGACTGGCTCGTCGCCGAACTCCGCCTGGATGAAGCCGCCGCGCGCCAGATCGTCGACTACCTTGCCCGAGCCCGCGCCGCGCTAGGCGTCTTGCCGACGCAGGACACGCTCGTGATGGAGCGTTTCTTCGACGAATCCGGCGGCACGCAGCTCGTGATTCACGCGCCGTTCGGCAGCCGCGTGAACCGCGCGTGGGGCCTTGCGCTGCGCAAACGCTTTTGCCGCCAGTTCAACTTCGAACTGCAAGCCGCGGCGACCGAGGACGCGATCGTGCTGTCGCTGACCGGCAGCCACTCGTTCGTGCTCGACGAAGTGTGGCGCTATCTGCATTCGAACAGCGCCGAGCATCTGCTGATTCAGGCGCTGCTCGACGCGCCGCTTTTCGGCGTGCGCTGGCGCTGGAACGCGACCACCGCGCTCGGCCTGCCGCGCTACACCGGCGGACGCAAAACCGCGCCGCAATTGCAGCGCATGCGCAGCGAAGACCTGCTGACGAGCGTCTTCCCCGAGCAGGCCGCGTGTCTGGAGAACGTGGTGGGCGAGCGCGAACTGCCGCGTCATCCGCTCGTCGACCAGACCGTCGACGACTGCCTGCACGACGCGATGGACAGCGAGCGCTGGATCGCGTTGCTACAGCGCATAGAAAGCGGCGACGTGCGGCTCGTCGCGCGCGATCTGCCGGCGCCCTCGCCGCTCGCCGCCGAAATCCTCAATGCGAAGCCCTACGCGTATCTCGACGACGCGCCGATCGAGGAACGCCGCACGCAGGCCGTGCTGAATCGCCGCTGGACCGATCCGTCGAGCGCCGACGACCTGGGCGCCCTTGACGCCGACGCCATTGCAAGCGTGCGCGAAGAGGCGTGGCCGCAAGCACAGAGCGTCGATGAAATGCACGAGGCGCTCACGGGCCTCGCGTGCATCACCGAAGCCGAGGCGCGCGGCAACGAAGGCTGGCCGGAATGGCTCGCAGCGCTCGCGCAAGCGGGGCGCGCGACACGTCTGCCCATCGCCGCCGACGCCGCCCTGTGGCTGCCCGCCGAACGGCTGACCTGTTTCGCCGCACTTTATCCCGACACGAACGGCCCGCGCTTCGCGCCCCCGCTTAGCGCACCGAAGGGTTTCACCGACGCGTGGAGCGCCGATGACGCCCTGCTCGACGTGCTGCGCGCGCGGCTCACCGGTTTCGGCCCGCTGCCCGCGAGCGCGATTGCAGACGCGCTGCGGCTGCCCGAGACCTCGGTCGAACAGGCGCTCGGACGCCTCGAAGCCGAAGGCTATGTGATGCGCGGCCGCTTCACCCGCCAGGCGGCCACCGACGAATGGTGCGAGCGGCACCTGCTCGCGCGCATTCACCGCTATACCGTCAAGCGTTTGCGCCGCGAGATCGAGCCGGTGGAGCGGCACGATTTCATGCGCTTTCTGTTCGAATGGCAGCATCTGACGCCGGATACGCGCAGCGAGGGCCGCGACGCGCTGGCGGCCGTGCTGGATCAGCTGGAAGGCTTCGAGGCCGCCGCCGGCGCCTGGGAGGAAGACATCCTGCCCGCGCGCGTGAGGGCGTACGCCAATACTTCGCTCGACGAACTATGTCGCGCGGGCAAGATCGTCTGGACGCGGCTCACCGAGCGTTCACGGAGCGCCGCCGGCCCGGTGCGCAGCACGCCTATCGTGCTGCTGCCGCGCGCGCAGGTGCGCGCCTGGAGCGCGCTGATCGATCCGGCGCGCCAACCGGAACTGTCGGCGCGGGCGCAAGCGGTTCACGACCTGCTCTCAGCACACGGCGCGATGTTCTTCGACGAACTGCTGCACGAGCTTCGCGTCTTGCGTATCGAGCTGGAAAGCGCACTCGGCGAGCTGGTGGCGGCCGGTCTCGTCAATTCGGACAGTTTCGCGGGTCTGCGCGCGCTGCTGAAACCGGCCGCGAAACGCAATGCGTATGCAGGCAGCCGGCGCGCGCGCTCGACGGCTTTGATCGGAGGAATGGATGACGCGGGACGCTGGGCGCTCGTCAACCGGCGCACTTCGCTGGCCGCCGGCGCGTCGGCTGTCGATGCCAAAGCGGACGCCCCGCCGCAATCATCGCTACAACGGCGTTCATTGCCGCCGGAAATTCTCGAACATGTTGCGATGACGTTGCTGCGGCGCTACGGCGTCGTTTTCTGGCGTCTTCTCGCGCGCGAAGCCGACTGGCTGCCGCCGTGGCGCGACCTGCTGCGCGTGTATCAGCGGCTGGAGGCGCGCGGCGTGATCCGCGGCGGACGTTTCGTCAATGGACTCGCCGGCGAGCAATTCGCGTTGCCGGAAGCGATTCCGTTGCTGCGCGAAGTACGCAGGCATGCGAACGATGGTGCTTTTGTCTGCGTGGGCGGCACCGATCCGTTGAATCTCGCGGGCACGCTGCTGGTCGGCGAACGCGTGCCGGCTGTGGCAGGCAACCGCATTCTGTTTCGCGACGGCATTGTGGTAGCCACGCTCGTGGCAGGCGCTTTCTGGTTCGAGGCGTCGGTGGAGGCGAACCCCGCTGAACGCGAGCAGGCGCGCAGCTGGCTCACGCGGCGGTTCTAAACGTCGGTTCCAGGCGCCGGTTCGAAGCGCCGCTTCCGGCGCCCCGCCCCATGCGTCGCGCGTAAAAATCCCCGCCCCGGATTTTTTCGGAGCGCCGCTTTTACCGATTCACACGCGCGACAGACGAACTCGCGCGATACATGTTTTATGGCCCGAATTCCAGTGGCTTCGCTACAATGGGCTCGTCTTTAAGTATGATGAAGATGTCTGCCGCTATCCGCCATCAGGCCGAAACGGCACACCGCCCGGGGATCCCATGAATGACGACCAACACGAGCAGGTGCTTTATGCGCAATTCGGCACAAGCAGCCCTTGCTGGCGTCTGTCGAGCGACAGCAACGCGCTCGAGCTGACGCCAGTCACCGGCGACGTGCCGGCCAACGTGGCCATTCCGCTGAATCCCCAGCAGGCTGCGCAAATCCGCTGCCTCACGGGCATTACTTCTCATGTGGTTCTCGACGTGCGCCTGTTCGGCGAGCCGCTGCGCCTGCACCTCGTCGGCAGAAAAATCAACAGCAGCAACTGGGCAGGCACCGCCTCTGCTTATGACGACACCGAATCGGTCGCGCGCGATCTGATGCATGGCCTGTCGTTCGCCGAGCAGGTCGTGTCGGAAGTCAATTCGGTTGTCGTGATCGTCGACCGGCACGGGCGCATCCAGCGCTTTAACCGCCTTGCCGAAGAACTGACGGGCGTGAAGGAAGAGAACATTATCGGGCGCAATGTGTGGGCGCTTTTCATGTCCTCGGAAGACGGCGCCGCGTCGAGTCAGAACATTGCAGGCTTCTTCAATCGCGGCGTGTCGTATGAGGTCGAGCGGCGCGTGAAAACGCTCAACGGCGAGCGGCTCTTCCTGTTTCGCAACAAGTTCGTGCAAAGCGGCAGCGGCATCGACGAACAGTATCTGATCTGCTCCGGCACCGACATCACCGAGGAACGCCTCGCGCAGGAGCGGCTCACGCAGCTCGCGAACACGGATTCGCTCACCGGGCTCGCCAATCGCAACGCGATCCAGGACAAGATCCGCACCGCCATCGAAGAGGCTGGGCCCGGCGAATCGGTGGGCGTGCTGTTTCTCGATCTCGACAACTTCAAGAAGGTCAACGATCACTACGGCCATGTATTCGGCGACCGCCTGATCCGCGATGTATCGGCGGCCATCGGCACCTGTCTGAACGAAGGCGACACGCTCGCGCGCCTTGGCGGCGACGAGTTCATCGTGCTCGCGGCAAAAGGCACCGCGCACGAACTCGAAGCGACCGCGCAGCGCATCCTCGAGCGCATGCGCACGCCATTCAGCCTCGGTCTCGTCGAAGTCTATACGGGCTGCTCGATCGGCATCGCGCGCTATCCGGAACACGGCGACAACCTGGAGTCGCTGATCCGCTCGGCCGACACCGCAATGTACGTGGCCAAAGACGAAGGCAAGCGCACGCACCGTGTGTTTTCGCCGGAGATGAACCGCAAGGTCGCCGAATACATGTGGCTCGACACGAACCTGCGGCGCGGGCTCGAAGAAGGCCAACTGACGTTGCACTACCAGCCGAAGCTGGTCCTCTCAACCGGTGTCGTGCAGGGCGTGGAAGCGCTCGTGCGCTGGAATTCGCCGGAACGCGGCCAAATCATGCCGGCCGAGTTCATTCGTTATGCAGAGGAATCGGGGCTGATCGGCGTGCTCGGCCGCTGGGTGATGCAAACGGCCGCCAAACAGGCCGCGAAGTGGAAAGCGGACGGCCACAACCTGCGGGTTGCCATCAACGTGTCGGCGCGACAACTGGTGGACACGGCCGCGGTCCGGCATTTCACCGAGGCGCTCGCGGAAGCGCATCTGGACCCCTGCCTTGTCGACGTCGAGCTCACCGAGAGCTGTCTGATCGAAGACGAAGCCGCAGCTATCGACCTCATCAAGTCGTTCCGGCAGCTCGGCGCTCAGGTGCATCTGGACGACTTCGGCACCGGCTATTCGTCGCTGTCGCAACTGGGGCGTATTCCGCTCGACGTGATCAAGCTCGACCGCAGCTTCGTGCGCTCGATCAACGCCGATACCAAGGCGCAAGCGCTCGTGCGCTCGATGGTGGTGGTCGCGCAGGAGCTCGGTTTCAAGGTTGTTGCCGAAGGAATCGAGACCGAGTCGGAAGAGGCATTCATGAAGGGCCTGGGCGTCGAATACGTGCAGGGCTACCTGTACGCGCAGCCCATGCCCGCCGCGGAGTTCGAGCGCTGGTTGAAAGACCGGCAAAAGCTCAGGCTCATCGCCTGAGCCTCCGAGCCGCGGCGCGCCCCCTCGCGCCGCGCCGGGATTGAGTCAGCCGAAGTTGGCCGCGCTCGCCGCCGTCTGCCGCAGATTGGACGTACGGCGGTTTTGCAGCATCACGAGCCGCTCCATGAACGCAAGGTCCTTCTCTTCGATCATGAACGCGGCGTCGACCCAATCCTCGGTGATTTCCATCAGCTCGGCGCGCGACAGTTGCAGCACGCGCTGGCGCGCCCGCAGCATCGCGCGAATGCCGTTCATTTTCGGCTTGAGCGTGTCGATGAACGTGCGGGTCGCCATATAGGCGTCGCCCGGCTCGAACAACTGATCGACGAGGCCCTTGTCGCGGTGCCACTCCGCGGTATGCGGCTCGCCCCCGCCGATCAGTTCCTCGGCGAGCCGCATGCCGGCTTTGCGCGCGACGAGCGAATAGCCGCCCATGCCCGGAAACAGATTGAACGCGATCTCGGGAAAGCCCATGCGCGCGTCGGACTGCGCCAGTAGAAAATGATGCGCAAGCGCCGCCTCGAAGCCTCCGCCGAGCGCCGTGCCCTCCACCATCGCAATCGAGATCGCGCCGGTGTCGAAACCGCGCGCCGCCGCGTGCACGCAATCCACGCAAGCGCGTGCGTAGGCCATCAGCGCCTGGCGCTTGCCCGAGCGGATCGCCTCGGCGAAGAAGTCGAGGTCGCCGCCCACGTTATAGATGTTCGGGATCAGCGAACCGGTGACCCAGAAGTCGATCGGCAAACCCGATTCGCGCGCCGCCTGGGCGAGGCCGAGAATGTCGTGGACCAGATCGAGATTGAAGCAGGGACGCGGCTGCGCGCGCAGCATCATCCACATGACATTGCGCCCTTCTTCGTAGTAAGCGGAGATTTGCGACAGATTGCCGGCTTCGAGGAACGGGCGGCAGGCGTGGTGGTTTTGTAGATTCATTTGAACGGTCCTTTAAGGTTAAACACTGATAGTGCAATGCGAGCCTAAAACAGACCGGAATCCGATGGGAGCGGGATAACTAACAGATCAATGCAAGGAAATGTCAAAGCCTTGTCGAGCGGACGTCGCGGCGATGCTTTCCGTCGCGAACGCGTGCGCTGCCGCGCAAACGCTTGCGCGCCGGAGTTGCGCGAGGTAGGGGGACATTGCGCGCAGCGGGCGAAAAGTCCGGCCGCGCCCAAGAGGCGCAATACGCCTTGCGAATTGGAAAGAAAAAGGCCATTACGCCCGATTAGACGAGCCAGTCGAAATTGCTGCTTGCGAATAAGCCGTTATTCGTGGGCGAACAGACAGAATATCTATTGCGCATGAATGGCAAACCGGCTCATGCGGACGGGCAGGCTATTGGAGCGATGCCGACCAGCGCGCGATCTCATCCGCGCTCATGCCGACGGCGAGCGCCGCCGCACAGATCTGCGTCCACGTGGCGGGATCGACGGGAATGCCATGGGCTTCGCGCTCGGTGCGCGTGACGCGCTCCGGCTCGCCCGGTTCATAGATGCGCTCAGCGCCCACCGCGAGCGGCGAGGCCTTCACCCATGCGATGAAGGCGTCGGCTTGCTCCTCGGCATTCGGGGCGTCGAATGCAGCTGGGTCGATGATGACCGACAGCATGCAGTTGATGATCGCGTTCGTCGTGCCAAGCGTGTCCGCATGCGTGGTGAAGCCGCCCGCGAGCGCGCCGCTGAAAATCTCGCACATGGCCGCGAGCCCGAAGCCCTTGTGGCCGCCGAACGGCGTCAGCGAACCGAACGGCGGCTCGTGCATCACCTTCGGATCGACGGTCGGCACGCCCTCATGGTCGATCAGCGCGCCCGCGGGCACCGCTTTGCCCTGGTTGTACGCCACGCGCGTCTTGCCGTACGCCACGGTGCTCGTTGCGAAGTCCAGCACGAGCGGCGGTTTGCCCGGCCGCGGGTAGGCCGCGCAAAACGGATTCGTGCCGATGCGGCGGTCCGCCCCGCCGAACGGCGCGACGAGCGGATCGCCGGCCACATTGACGAAGTGAAACGACACAAGGCCGGCCCGCGCGCATTGTTCCGCCCAATGACCGATGCGGCCGATGTGATGCGCGCCGCGCAAGCCCACCGCGCACAGGCCGAGCCGCTGCGCCCGCGCGATGCCCGCGTCCATCGCCTCGAAGGCGACGACCTGGCCGAAGCCCTTGTGGCCTTCCACGGTCAGTACGGCGCCCGCGTCCTTCACGACCTCGGCGTGCAGGTTCAGACGCAGTTGCCCATCGGCAAGCGAAGCCGCATAGCGCGGAATCATGCCGACGCCGTGCGAATCGTGCCCGGTCAGGTTCGCCGCCACCAGATGATCGGCGACGAGTTCGGCCTCGCGCGGCGTGCTGCCCGCGCACTCCCAGATCGCCCTCACATAGGCATGAAGTTGCCCGGCCGCGATGCGGGGCGTGCTGGACGGCGCGAGGTCGTTATCGGTCATGCAAAGTCGGGCACGAGTTAAGGGCACGGGGAATCCGTGAGGACGACCTTAAGGGCAGCACCTTCACGGCAACACCTTATCGGCAGCACTTCAACGGTGCCCGCCTCGAAAGCAGCACCTTGAACGCCGCACATTCACGGCGCCGCAGCGATCACCTGGGCGACCGCTGCCGTCAGCTTCTTGCCGTACGGCACGTGCAGGAACTCATTGGGCCCGTGCGCATTCGACTTCGGCCCCAGCACGCCGCACACCATGAACTGCGACTTCGGGAAACCCGCCTTCAGCACGTTCATCAGCGGGATCGTGCCGCCCTGCCCGATGTAGGCGACGTCGGCGCCGTAATGCGCGCGCGACGCGTCGTTGAGCGCAGTGGCAAGCCACGGCGCGAGTTCCGGCGCGCTCCAGCCGCTCGCCGCGCCGGCGTCCGGCTTGAAGGTCACCTTCGCGTTGTATGGCGGATCGAATTCAAGCAGCGCCTTCAGTTCCGCGACGGCCTTGTCCGCCTCGATGAGCGGCGGCAGACGCAGCGACAGCTTGAACGCCGTGCGCGGGCGCAGCACGTTGCCGGCATCTGCGAGCGCGGGCAAGCCCGCCGCGCCCGTCACCGAGAGCGACGGACGCCATGTCGAATTGAGCAAGGCCTCTTTCGGATCGGTCGTGGTGGGCAGCACCTGACGGCCGTCCTGACCGCAAGCCCACGGCAGCTTTTTCCACACGTCGTCGCCGAGAATGTGCGCCGTGGCCTCTGCTTCCCGCAGACGCTCGGCCGGAATCGGGCAGTGAAAGCCCTTCGGCAGCAGCGTGCCGTTGGCGGCGTCTTCGAGCCGGTCGAACAGTTGCCGCATGATGCGAAAGCTCGACGGCGCAATGCCGCCGTAGCCGCCCGAATGAATGCCTTCGTCGAGCACCTGCACTTCCAGATCGCCGGCGACGAGTCCGCGCAGCGACGTGGTGAGCCACAGTTGATCGTAATTGCCCGCGCCCGAGTCGAGGCAGACGACGAGGCCGACATTGCCGAGCCGTTCGCGCAGCGCGTCGACATAGGGCAGCAGATCGTAGCTGCCCGACTCCTCGCAGGTTTCGATCAGGCCGACGCAGCGCGGCCGTTCGACGCCCTGGGCGTCCAGCGCGGCAAGCGCGGTGATGCTGGCGTAGATTGCGTAGCCGTCGTCGGCGCCGCCGCGGCCATACAGCTTGTCGTTCTCCAGCTTCGGCGTCCACGGGCCGAGGTCGCTGCGCCAACCGTCGAATTCAGGCTGCTTGTCGAGGTGGCCGTACAGCACGATGGTTTCGTCGCTGCCCGAGCGCGTGGCCGGCGTCTCGAAGAAAATTACCGGCGTGCGGCCCGGCAGGCGCACGATCTCGAGCTTCAGGCCGCGCACGGGCTGCTGCTCGACCCATTGCGCAGCGTCGGTAATCACGCGTTCCAGGTAGCCGTGCTTTACCCATTCGGGATCGAACGCGGGGCTTTTGGCGGGCACCGCGATGTAGTCCGTCAGCGCAGGCACGATCTCGTCGTTCCATTTGCGGTCCACGAACTCGCGGAGCGTGTCGGGGTTGAGGCGCTGCGCCTCTCGGGTCGTATCGTCGGAGATCATGATGGCAGTCCGTAACGGTTCCGTTCACTCGAAACGAACATGATAGACCCGATGCCGCGTGCACTGAAGTGCCCGGTGGCGAGCGGCGTGCCTGCGGGCAGAGGGTCATGCGGCGGGGCGCCCCTTGCCGCGCCCTCTGCAACGCCCTCTGCAGCGCGGCGGCGGCGCGGCGGCGGCGCGGCGGCGCGG
>NZ_CADIKB010000066.1 GCF_902859825.1 Paraburkholderia phenoliruptrix
CGCCCTGAAGCGTTCGCCCTCGAAATCCAACATTGACCATGATCGCAAGGTCGCATAATCTATGCCGCACCCGCCGTCCCAACCTTCAACTGTCTGTGGGACATTGCCGGTACTGGTGATGACGAGCGGCAACGTATCGGGCCATCCGATTGCCTATCGCAACGAGGAGGCTCTGGCGCGGTTGTTCGAGGTGTGTGATCGGGTGTTACTGCACAACCGCGACATCTCGGTCCGTATCGACGATTCCGTGGTCCGCTGCTCGAGTCATCCGGACCTGCCGGAGCCGCAGATCAGCTTTCTGCGGCGGGCACGCGGATTCGCGCCATATTCGATCGAGACCGCTCAGCCGCTCGCGCCGGTACTGGCATATGGTGCCGAATTGAAGACGACGGTTGCACTGGCGGGACCGGGCCGCGTTTATGTCAGCCAGCATGTCGGCGATCTGAGCAATGACGAGGCCTTGCGTTCGCATCAAGGGATCGCAGCACACCTTGCTGATCTGTATGCGCTTGCGCCCGAGTTGGCAGCATGTGACCTTCATCCCTCGTTTCATTCCACGCGGTTGGCGGCGCTTGCGTACGCGCGCTGTGAGCAGGTGCAGCATCATCATGCGCACATGGCGGCCTGCATGGCCGAAAACGGACTCGCCGGGCCGGCGATCGGCGTGATCTTCGATGGTACGGGTTACGGTCCGGACGGAACGATCTGGGGCGGCGAGTTCTTTGTGGGCGATGCGCTCGAGGTCAGGCGCACCGGCCATTTGCGCCCGCTGTCGCTGCTCGGTGGCGACAAGGCCGTGCGTGAGCCGGTGCGTACTGCGCTTGCGCTTGCGCTCGAATCGTTTGATGGCGATGTGGCTGTGCTGAGTCAGGTGCCGGTGCTCGCTGCACTGGAGAAGCAGGCGCGGCAGGTCTATACGAAGATGTGGCAGAACCATATCAACGTCACGCGTGCGACCAGTATGGGACGCCTGTTCGATGGGGTAGCCGCACTGACTGGAATCTGCACGAAGGCGGAATATGAGGCGCAAGGGCCGATCGAACTCGAGGGATTACTCGGGCGCGATCTCGCGATGAGCGAGCCGTATGAGTATGGGACAGATGAGTCCGCTGACGTGGATTTCGAACTCGACTATCGGCCGCTCGTCCGGCAGATCGTTGCCGATGTCTCGGCCGGGGTTGCACCGGCAACGATCAGCCGGCGCTTTCATTCCACGTTAGTGCATGCGATTGCTGCACTGTGCGGGCGTCTGCGCGATACGTATTCGCTGGATACCGTGGTGTTGAGCGGCGGCGTGTTCGTGAACGAGTTTCTGCTGGTGAATTCGCTGCTCGAATTGCGGCGGACCGGGTTCGACGTTCACTGCCATCGCGAGGTGCCGACCAATGACGGTGGTATTTCGCTAGGACAGGTGGTTGTGGCGAGTGCGCGATGCCGCTCCGACAGGCCCGACTCGTCGATGAAGACGATCAGCCGTCGCTCGCTGGCACACTTTTTTTGAGCGCAGGCCACGTCTTGCGCTTCCAAGTCCGCACCGCCTCCTCGTTGCGCTCGATGGCCCGGCGCTCGGGCTTTTGCGAACTGAACCCCAACGCACCCAGCAGCCGCCAGACATGCACTTCGCTGAAGGTGACGCCGTACAGCCGCGCAATCAGCGTGCGCACGCGCTTGAGCGTCCACAGCTCGGTGCCGAAACCATGCACGAGCGGCCCTTGCAGCAGCGCCGCGCGCAAGCCCTCGAGCTGGCTCGCCTCCAATTGCGCTGGCCGGCCCGTGGCCATGGCGCGTAGCGCTTCGATGCCGCCTTCGTCGAGCCGAGCCTTCCAGGTGTATGCGGTCTGCCGTGCCACGCCCACCGCCTTGGCCGCTTCGGCCGGCGTCTTGCCCGCCAGCATCAGGCGCCCAGCACGTACCCGCTTGCGCGTGGCTTCGTCCATCTTCGCCATGAACCTCCCCTCCAATCAACGCTCTGCGTTGGATAACGCATGAGCGGCAAATCGGTTGTCATGGAATTGGTAATTCTCAATAGGCCGCGGCGTCGGCCGACAACGCGAAGACCCCGACGACCTGTCGCAGCCGGTCCGCCGACGCGTGCAGCGAGCCCGACGCGGCCGCGGCCTGGCCGACCAGCGCGGCGTTCTGTTGCGTGGCACCGTCGATCTGCGCGATCGCGCGGTGGACCTGTTCGATGCTCCGCGCCTGCTCGCTGCTGGCCGCGTCGATGCTGGCAACGATGTCCGCGACGCGGTGAATCCCGTCCACGACGTCGTGCATGGTCCCGCCCGCCTCGCCGACCAGCCGCGTGCCGGTGCCGACCTTGTCGACCGAGTCCTCGATCAGCGCGCGGATCTCCTTCGCGGCCGTGGCCGAGCGATGCGCAAGCGTGCGCACTTCGTCGGCGACCACGGCGAATCCGCGTCCCTGTCCGCCGGCGCGCGCGGCCTCGACGCTCGCATTGAGCGCGAGAATGTTGGTCTGGAACGCGATACCCTCGATGACCTCGATGATGGCGGCGATCTTCTTCGCGGCGCCGTCGATCGTCGCCATGGTTTCGACCACGCGGTCGACCACGGCGCCGCCCTCGCGCGCCACCGTCGCGGCGGCCTCGGCCAGCCGGCTCGCCTCGCGCGCGAGGGCGGCGTTCTGCTTGACCGTACCGGCAAACTGCTCCATCGCCGCCGCCGTTTCCTGAAGGCTGCTGGCCTGCGCGTCGGTGCGATGACTGAGGTCGGCATTGCCGTCCGCGATTTCCTTCGCGGCCTGCCTCACCGCGGCGGTATTTTCGCTGACCTCGATCATCGCAGTCCGCACGCGGTCGATCGACGCTTTGAGCGCGACCGCGGTCGGTGCACTGACGAACACCCGGTCGACCGACAAGTTCACCGTGCCGTCCCGGTCGATCTCCGCGACCATCGCGGAGAGCTCCGCGGCCTCGACCGCGGCCTGCCGAAGCTGCAGCGCAAGAAAGATCTCGATCGCGGTTTGCAGCACCACATAGGAAGCGTGCAACAGCACGACCGGCAGGTTCGCGTGGGGCGTGCAGAGCACGGGGAAACCGAGCGCCTGCAGCCGGTCGAACGACAGATGATGCACGGCGAACAGCACAGCGGCCAGCACCACGGGCCGCCAGTCGCGATAGACGAGCAGAAGACCGAGCAGCACGAATACGCCGAAATGAAACTCGGTCGTCCCACCCGAGAGCTCGATATGCAGCGCGACCATCGCGACGTTGCAGACGGTCAGAACGGCCCATGAAATCGTCGTGCCGCGAAGCGCAAAAAAAGCGGCGCTTCCCGCGACGACGAGCGGGACGCAAACGTACAGGGCCAACGTCAACGCGTAGTAATGCAGACCGACGACCAGAGCGGCAACACCGGAAAAGCCGAGCGTCTGGTACATAATCCGATCCGCCTGGCAGGCAAGGTCGCGAAGTCGCTGCTCGCGCGCCGAATGCTGGCGCGCCGCGGCGGTGCCCGATCCGATGAAGGGTGTCGACATGGTAGGTTCCTCGATTCGACGCGCGGGCCGCGATTCAGGGCGTCTCCTCCTGTGCGGCGTCGGCAGGCCGACCGCGAACCCCGGCGACCCGGCGCCGCCGGCTCACGCAGGTGGGCAACCGGAACCGGTGGGGAAGCGATACGGGTCCTGGCCGGTATAACGGCATCTCAGGCAAAAGCCTTAGGGGCGCACCGGTTGCCGGCGATCCCTCCTGATCGCCCATGCCACACGTGCGGAGCTAACGTCAGAGTAATGGAATGGACGCGAACAAGAACGCGCGGATCGTCTGGGCGCAATTGGTCCACTGCTGCGAGTTTCAACCTGATTACCACGCGCCTGCAGCGACCGCGTAACCGTCACCCGCATGCTTGTCGCGTAGCTACCAGCAGGAGACTACAGCCGATTGCTCAGGCGATCATGACGTGATGGCGAGACAGGTCAGACCGTGGCCGGGAAACTCTGGGTACACCAATGTGTGTAAGAGTACGCAAGAGTGATGAGAGCCCGGCCAGCGCATTCCATCAGGGACCGCCGGCCGTGCGCCGGACAGCGAAGTCCGGATGCATGGCTGCAATCAATACCTTCGCTCCGTTACAAATGAGAGCTTGGCAAGCCGGGGGCGTCCATGCATGGTGTATGGGCAGCATCGTGACGGTCGATTTCAGGCGGCGAGTTTCTGCTGAACCGGCCGATCGTCTTGCACCGGTTCGCCGTCTTTGAAGGCAATGCCCTCAAGCAACAGCTTGATTTTTTCCGGGCCGTTGATATGGCGCCAAGTTTTTTCAGCTTCCTCGATCAGCTTGAATGCCAAGCCGGGGAAGGTTGGTCGCGACACGCAGTTACGCGTGCGTGTCGTACGGTGGTGCACCGTCGCGAACGTCGATTCGATCGCGTTGGTCGTGCGCAGGTGCTGCCAATGCGACCTTACGTCACACGCCTACGATTTTTCCGTTTCGTGAGCAGGACCACCGGCTACTGGCAGCAGCTCGGCTCCAACACCGGCGCGGCCTCGCCATTGCTGAGGTCCTTGTAGGCTTTGAACGCCTTGAGCGCCCACATCTCGCCGACGCAGCCGCCCATCGTCGAGGCGACCGCAAGCACTTCGCCCAACTCCTGCTCGGTCGCACCCAACTTCACCGCCTGCTGCACGTAGAACTTGAAACACGGCTCGCAGCGGGCCGAGATCGCCCACAGCATCGCGGCCAGCGCCTTCAGAGGGGCCGGTAACGCGCCGTCGCTGAAGATGGCTTCCTGCCGCATCTGGTTGATGTGGTGGGCGGTGTTCTTTGTCAGCTTGCCGAACTCGGCCATCAGCCCCAAGGCCGGATCCATGTCGGTCAGTTGCATGTTGTCTTCCTCACGGTTGCATGGTGGATGAATCTCTCCAGATATCCCGCACCTATCAGTTAGATCACACCCAGCAGTTCCTTCAATTTCACTGCTTTCGATCGACTTACCGGAACTACGGTGCGCTCTGCATCAGCCATGACAAGATTGACGCTTTCATCAAATTTAATAAGCTCTACTGCATAACTAAGGCTAACGATGTGGCTACGGTGTACTCGCAAGTAGATGCTGTCGTCCAGTCGTAGTTCAAGATCTGACAGCGAAAAATTAGAGAGGTAGCGATCGTCTTTTGTGACAATTGTCGTGTAGTGGCCGTCGCCTTGGAAACGCACGATATCCTTGAGGTCGATCAGAATCATCCGATTCTTTCGATAGACGGGAAGTTTGAATAGGCGTCTCGGCGACGGGGCGTTGCCGCTTGGACTTTGCCTAGGAGGTTCGGTTGTGATATCGGTCACGTCATAAAAAATCATACATGTACCGCACATCCCTTGTAAACCTGCCATCCGGGAAACCTTGATCATCAATATTCTGTCAGGAATGTTGATCATCATCGCGAGCGGTGGCGGCGACTTCGCCGGACAACCCCCAGCATCTCTCGACTGCAGGAGAAAGCGGAGCTTGTCGCGGCTCTTCTCAGGGTGCAACTGCACCACGTCTATGCCGAATAGCTTGTCCTGCATTACACCTAGCGATTGTTGGGCAGCCGGTCCCAGGATCTGCAACGCGACATCATTAAACGCCGTCACATGTCCCTCTGCACTGAGCCAAACCACCCCTGGATTGAACTGCTCAAGCTTATGGTGGAACGTCTCGTTGCGACGCGGATCCGTCGTCAGCATTGCAGGTTGCGCAAGCGGGTCCATTCAATGTCTCCATGCCCACGTGGGGGCCTTCCACGCTCCAGGCGGTCTATTTTCGTTGTATGTCTTTTCCGACATTCGCGCAAGTTTTCCTGGAATTGATGCAGATAAAGCCGACATTCAGGAAATTGCTTTGAATTGCTGCGCTGCGTTGTGAAATCCTCGGTCCACTACGTGGCCTGACTGGCCCGCACAACGTGCACATTGTCCCAAGGCTGCGTAGCGCTGACAAGTGGCACCTACTGCTCGTCCAATGGCCGGACGGTGAGTCGAAGATCGGCGATGCCTCCGGGTGTGCAATGTGTTGGTATGGCCCTAGCACGGCCACGGATACATCGTTCGCGCTGCCGTCGTGTGTAGCGTCGGGCGCTGTAAAAAAAACTGAAGTTAGCCAATGGGGGGGAGGAAATGAAGCGCTGGTCACTCGGGAAATGGATTGTTGCTGCTGTGGCAGCGGCAGGCGCGACTTGCGCGCAAGCTGACCAAGGTGATGTGCTAGCGCGCTTCAGAGTATTGAGCATCGAGCCTGACGTGTCGACGTCGGGAACGTTATCGACGCTCAATATGGGGGTCAACAATTCCATCGTTCCGGAAGTCGATTTCACGTACATGGTAACGGGAAATCTCGGGGTCGAATTGATTCTCGGTATGACGCGCCATACGGTTACGTCAAGCCTGGGTGGGCTGGGCCGGGTCAGCCTTCTGCCGCCAACCCTCACGCTGGCCTGGCATTTCAATCCGCAAGGGAAGATACGCCCCTATCTCGGCGCCGGATTCAACTATACGTTGTTCTACAACAGTTCTTTGCAGGCGGGCGGTACGAGCGTTGGCGTGCACAACCATAGCTTCGGCCCGGCGTTGCAGGCCGGCATCGACGTGCAAGTGACCAAGAAGATTTTCGTCAACGCGGACGTCAAAAAGCTGTTCATCAAGACGGATGCCACGCTCGACGGTGCCCCAATCGGAACCCTGAAGATTAATCCGTGGGTGGTCGGGATCGGTTTCGGCGTCAAATTCTGATTTCTCAGCCATGCTCGTGTTTGCACCGCGTCCGCTTAACGTACGGTTGCCGACGATTCGTGCACGTATTCGACCGTTCGAGAAATCGAGTTGAATTGCTGCGCTACGTAATGAAATACTCGACAACAATAGACCGATGACGCTCCCCTTCACAGGCGGATGATAACAAGGAGACATGTGTGATACCCCGGCCATTCGAATACCACGTTCCCCGGACCTTGCCAGAGGCAATCTCGCTGTTGAACGAGCATGGCGACGACGCGAAGCTCCTTGCCGGCGGACACAGTCTGTTGCCGATGATGAAGCTTCGCTTTGCCGATCCAGGTCATCTGATCGATCTGGGAAAGCTCGCCGAGCTCAAGGGTATCCGAGAAATCGGCAATGAAATCCGCATCGGGGCGATGACGACCGAGAACGAACTGATCTGGTCCGAGCTGCTGCAAAGGAAATGCCCGTTGATCGTCGAAGGCGCGCGCCTGATTTCGGATCCGCAAGTGCGCTATAGAGGCACGATCGGCGGCGACATCTCGCATGGCGATCCGGGTAACGACCACCCGGCGTTGATGATGGCGCTGGATGCTTCGTTCGTGCTCGCCGGCCCGCAGGGCGAACGCGTCGTTCCGGCCGACGGATATTTTCTCGGCACTTACCTGACGCTGCTCGAGCCGGGCGAGATCATGACCGAGATCCGCATTCCGATTTCCGCGGAGGGCACCGGCTATTGCTACGCAAAACTGAAGCGCAAGACCGGTGACTTCGCGACTGCCGCCGCGGCGGTGACGCTGCGCATGAGCGGGGAGACCGTGAGCGACGTGCGCATCGCCCTCACCAACGTCGCGCCGGCGGCCATCAGGGCGACCGACGCGGAGCAATGCCTGCGCGGCAAGCCGCTCGACGACGAACGCATTGCCGAGGCGGTGCGCCTGGCGATGAGCATCTGCGAGCCGGTTGCCGATCTGCGCGGCGATATCGAGTACAAGACGGCGATGGCGGGCGAGATGACGCGGCGAGCGCTGCTCACGGCCTATCAGCGAGCAAAGCGTTGAAAGACGGATCTACCCGGAGACATGTGATGAGCAACAAGGTCATGGTGTCGTTCAAGCTGAACGGCAAGCAAACGGATGTGGTGGTTGAGCCGCGCGAGCTGCTGATCCACACGCTGAGGGAAAAGTGCCTGCACACAGGGCCGCATATCGGCTGCGAGACGTCCCATTGCGGCGCCTGCACCGTCGATGTGAACGGTATGTCGGTCAAGTCCTGCACGATGTTGACGGTGCAGGCCGACGGCGCCGAGCTGTTGACGGTCGAAGGATTCGCGCAAGACGGGCAGTTGCACGCACTGCAGGAAGGCTTCATGCAAGAGCACGGTTTGCAATGCGGCTTCTGCACCCCGGGCATGATCACCCGTGCTTACCGGCTTCTAAAGGAGAATCCGTCTCCGACCGAAGAAGAGATCCGCTACTGGATGGCGGGCAATCTCTGCCGCTGCACGGGCTATCAGAACATCGTGAAGGCGGTGCAGTACGCCGCCCGCAAGCTGCGCGGCGAGGCGGTCGAGACATCGCATCCGCTGCTGGAAGCCAGCGCGCACTGACCGACGGGAGACACGCAATGGGAAATATCGACGCGAATCTCGAGCGGCTTGCGGCACTGGAGGGAATGGGCTGCTCCCGCAAGCGGCGCGAGGACCCGCGCTTCATCCAGGGAAAGGGAAATTATGTCGACGACGTCAAGATGCCGGGCATGCTGTTCGGCGTGATGGTGCGCAGTCCTTATGCGCATGCGCGCATCAAGAAGATCGACAAGACGCGCGCGCTCGCGCACCCTGGTGTGCATGCGGTGCTGACCGCCGAGGACCTGAAGCCGCTCAAGCTGCACTGGATGCCGACGCTCGCGGGCGACGTGCAGGCGGTGCTGGCGGATGAGAAGGTCTGCTTCCAGAACCAGGAGGTGGCATTCGTCGTCGCCGACGACCGCTATGTCGCGGCCGATGCGGCGGAGCTGGTCGAAGTCGAATACGAGGAGCTGCCCGCGGTGGTCGACCCGCTGCAGGCGCTTGCCCCGGATGCGCCGGTGATTCGCGAGGACATTCGCGAGAAGCTGGTCGGCGCGCACGGCGCGCGCAAGCACCCGAATCACATTTTTACGTGGAACGTCGGCGACAAGGACAAGACCGCGCGCGCATTCGAAAACGCGGATGTCACGGTCGTGCAGGACATGCTGTATCCGCGCGTGCACCCATGTCCGCTGGAAACTTGCGGCTGCGTCGCGTCCTTCGACAAGGCGCGCGGGGACCTGACGGTCTACATCACGTCGCAGGCTCCGCACGTCGTGCGAACCGTGGTCGGCATGCTGTCGACCATTCCGGAGTCGAAGATCCGCATCATCTCGCCGGATATCGGCGGCGGCTTCGGTAACAAGGTTGGCGTGTATCCCGGGTATGTCGTGGCCATCGTCGCGTCGATCGTGCTGGGGCGGCCCGTCAAGTGGATCGAGTCGCGTGCCGAGAACCTGAGCACCACCGCGTTCGCGCGCGACTATCACATGACCGGAGAGCTGGCCGCGGATCGCGACGGCCGGATCAAGGCACTGCGCGTGCACGTCACCGCGGATCACGGCGCGTTCGACGCATGTGCGGATCCGAGCAAGTGGCCGGCAGGCATGTTCCACGTCTGTACCGGCTCCTACGACATACCGAACGCGTTCGTGTCGGTCGACGGCGTCTACACCAACAAGTGTCCGGGCGGTGTCGCTTACCGATGCTCGTTCAGGGTGACGGAGGCGGTCTATCTGATCGAGCGGATGATCGACGTGCTCGCGCAAAAGCTCGGCATGGACAAGGCCGAAATACGTTTCAGGAATTTCATCCGCAAGGACAAGTTCCCGTATGCGACGCCGCTCGGGCTCGAATACGATTCGGGCGATTACGAAACCGCGCTCAGGAAGGTACTCGACGCCGTCGACTATCCGGCGCTGCGCGCCGAGCAGGCCGCGCGGCGCGCGGACCCCAACGCCGAGTGGTTAATGGGCATCGGCATCGTGACCTTCACCGAAATCGTCGGGGCGGGACCGTCGAAGATGTGCGACATCCTCGGCGTTGGCATGTTCGATTCGTGCGAGATCCGGGTTCACCCGGATGGTTCGGCGATCGCCCGCATGGGCACGATCACGCAGGGACAGGGCCACCAGACCACCTATGCCCAGATCATCGCGTCCGAGGCCGGGATTCCCGCATCGATGATCCAGGTCGAGGAGGGCGATACCGCAAGCGCTCCGTACGGTCTCGGTACCTACGGGTCGCGCTCCACGCCGGTTGCGGGTGCGGCGGTCGCGCGGGCGTCGCGGAAGATTCGCGAAAAGGCCCGGAAAATCGCCGCGCACCTGCTCGAAGTCAGCCCGGACGATGTCGAATTCGATGTCGACCGGTTCGTGCTCAAGGGGTCGGCCGATCAGTTCAAGACCCTGAAGGAAGTGGCCTGGGCCGCGTACAACAATGTCCCCGAAGGCATGGAGATGGGGCTGGAGGCGGTCGATTATTACGATCCGCCGAACTTCACCTTTCCGTTCGGCGCCTATGTGTGCGTGGTCGATGTCAACCGCTATTCGGGCGAGACGCGGATTCGCCGGTTCTATGCGCTCGACGACTGCGGCACGCGCATCAATCCGATGATCATCGAAGGGCAGATCCACGGCGGCCTGACGGAGGGCTTCGCGGTCGCGATGGGGCAGGAGCTTCCGTATGACGAGGCCGGCAATCTGCTGGGCGGCACGCTGATGGACTACTTCGTGCCGACCGCTGTCGAAACGCCCCATTGGGAGACCGATTTCACCGTGACGCCGTCTCCCCATCATCCGATTGGCGCAAAGGGCGTCGCCGAATCGCCGCACGTCGGATCGATCCCGTGCTTTACCGCGGCGGTGGTCGATGCGTTCGCGCACCTTGGCATCACCCACATGAACATGCCCCACAACGCGTACCGCGTGTGGCAGCAAAGCCGTTCGCTCGGGCTGACGAGGCAGTAACGCATTGCGATCGAACCGCAACTCGCGGCAACCCAAGCATTCCTTCTAAGGTGGGCTGATGAAAGTCGTACTTGAAAAAGTGTTTCCCGTGGCGGCGAGCGCGGATGCCGCATGGCAGTTCCTGCAAGATATCGAGGCGGTGGCCGGGTGCATGCCGGGCGCGAAGATAACCGAGCGCGTGGACGCCACGCATTACAAAGGCACGATCGGCGTGCGGCTCGGTCCGGCCTCGATGTCGTTTAAGGGCGATATCGAGGTGCCGACGATCGACGCGGCGGGTCGCACGTTGCATCTGATTGGCAAGGGCTCGGATTCGACCGGCACGTCTGGTGCATCGATGGACCTGGTCGCGACCGTGCGGGCCACCGGCGAGACTTGCGAGCTGGTCGGCAAGAGCGAGGTGGCGATGAGCGGAAAGGCCGCCGCGTTCGGCGGCCGGATGATGGACACGGTTGCCGACCAGATACTCAAACAGTTCGCGGCCAACTTTGCCGCGCGAGTCCAGGCATCGGAAGCGCAGCGCAATGCGGCGCCGTCCGGCGCGCCGGACGGCTCCCCGGCGGCGCCGGCGGCTGCCGCTGCCATGCCGCATACCGAACTGAACGGTTTGGCGCTGGCGTGGGCGGTCCTGCGCAGTTGGCTGCGCGGGATTTTCTCTCGCAAGACGGCCTGATTTCCGGAGGGGCCATGTTTACGGACCGCATGACCGACGTGGTGAGCCTCCAGGAGAGCCTCGAGCGCCATGGATTCATTGCCGAGCGCAGCCTCGCGGCGACCCTGCTGTTGACGATGGAAATGCGGCGGCCGTTGCTGCTGGAAGGAGAGGCGGGTGTCGGGAAGACGGAGGTCGCGAAAGCGCTCGCTCGGCTGTCGAATACGCGCCTGATCAGACTCCAGTGCTACGAAGGTCTCGATACGCACTCGGCGTTGTATGAATGGAACTACCAGCGGCAGTTGCTTGCGATCAAATTGCTCGAACAGGACGCGCGGCCGGTTTCGGACAAGGAGCAGGATATTTTTTCCGAACGATATCTGCTCAAGCGTCCGCTGCTCGAAGCGATAACGACGATGCCCGCGCCGGTCCTGCTGATCGACGAAGTCGACCGCACCGACGAGGCGTTTGAAGCGTATCTGCTCGAGCTGCTGTCCGACTTCCAGATGTCGATTCCGGAACTCGGGGTCATACGCGCGTCCGAGCGGCCTCTCGTGATCCTGACCTCGAACGGCACGCGCGAGATCTCCGATGCGCTGCGTCGCCGGTGCCTGTATCAGTACGTCGATTATCCGAGCTTCGACAAGGAACTGTTGATTGTCCGCACGCGGGCTCCGGATGTGCCGGCGAAACTGGCGCTTCAGGTCGTCGAGTTTGTCCAGGCGGTCCGGCAAATGGACATTCAGAAAAAGCCGGGCATTGCCGAGACGCTCGACTGGGCGTCTGCTTTGCTCCGTTTGGGCGTGAGCGCGATCGAGCCGAACGGTGCCGAGCGGATCGTGGATTCGCTGTCCGCTCTCGTCAAGACGCGCGAGGACCGGGCCGGCCTTACCCGTCCGGTCGTCGAGAAATTGGCAGCCGCATGTTGACCGACATCCGTTGCGCCGATCACCGGGCGCCGCCGCCGAGCCTCGAAGAGGCACTCGTTTCCCGATACGTCGGGTTCGCGAGATGGCTGCGCGCATACGGCTTTCACGTCACCAGTGCCGATGTGGCCGCGGCGATGGAGGTCGCGCAGCGCGTGGGCCAGTTCGATGGCCTGTTGTTGCGCTGGACCCTGCGCGCATTGGTCTGTTCGCGCGCCGAGGAGTGGCGGCGCTTCGATGAACTATTCGATGCGTATTTCAAGGTGCCGAATCGCCGGGCGCTGGTCGAAACGCGTGCGGGCGGTGCCCTGCGGATCGTGCGGGAATGCGACGGCACCCGGCGTGACGATAGCGAAGGCATGCCGCTGTCGCTGGCCGGGCGCGGCGCCGATGCGGCGCACCCGGACGGCGGCGCAGCCGAGCGCGGCGTCACCGGCGAATCGTCGCTCGCGCACGCGGACTTTCGTCACCTGAACCAGCCGGACGAATTGTTCGCCATCGATGATGCGATACGGCGCTTCGCGCAGCGGCTGCGAGGTATCCAGGTACGCCGCGAACATCGCGCGGAGTCCGGCCGCGTGATCGACATGGCGGGTACGATCCGGCGCAGCGTGTCGCGCGGCGGGCTGCCGCTGGAACTGGTATGGCGCCGCAAGCGGCGCCTGCGGCCGCGCATCGTGCTGCTGCTGGACGTCAGCCGCTCGATGAACCTGTACAGCTATTTCTATCTGCGGCTCGCACGTGTGTTGAGCGCGCGGGTTTCCGACGTGCATTGCTTCATCTTTCACACGCGGCTCGTGGGTGTTACGCAGGCATTGCGCGACCCGGATCCGTGGCGCTCGCAGGAACGGCTGCAGTTGCTGTCGCTCGGATGGGCGGGCGGCACGCGCATCGGCGAGAGTCTTGGCGAATTCAACCGGCAGCATGCGGCGACGCTGCTTCACTCGCGTACCGCGGTCGTGATCGTCAGCGACGGCTACGATGCCGGCGAGCCGGAACTCTTGCGGCAAGCGCTGCGCGCGATCCGGCGCCGCTGCCGGAGTCTGGTCTGGCTCAACCCGCTAGCGAGCCGGGCCGGTTTCACGCTGACCAGCGTCGGGATGTCGGCGGCGCTGCCTTATATCGATCTGCTGGCTGGCGCAGCCGATCTCGCGAGTCTCGAGCGGGTGCTGCCGCAAGTGTTGTCCGTACTGCAATGAACGACGATACCCTCGTGCAACTGGAACAACGGCTGATTGAACAGGCGCGCCCGTTCGCCGTGGCCACGGTGATTCGCGCAGTGCCGCCGACCTCCACGTGGGTCGGTGCGCAAGCGCTGGTTGAAGGCGACGGGACGCTGCACGGCTGGATTGGCGGCGGCTGCTCGCGGGCGATCGTGGTTCAGGCCGCGCAGGAAGCGATGAAGTCGGGACAGCCGAAAATGGTTCGCATCAGCAATGAACATGCGACGCCGGAGGCCGACGTGGAGGATCACGCGATGCCGTGCGCGAGCAACGGCACGATCCAGCTCTTCATTCAGCCCACGGTACCCGCGCCATCGGTGCTCGTGCTCGGATCGACGCCGACAGCGCTCGAAGCATGCGTGCTGGCTCGCCGGATCGGGTTGAGAGTCTGCGCCGCAGCCAGCGTAACGGCGCCGCTCGCGGAGCTCGGCCTGCAACGGGTCATCGAGGGTTTCGACACCGGCGCGCTCGACCGGCTCAAGCCGCAGTTCGTTCTGGTCGCCACGCAGGGCGACGGCGACGAGGACGCGCTCGAAGCTGCTTTGCGCAGTTCGGCGGCGGCAGTGTTGATGGTCGCCAGCAAGCGCAAAGCAGAAAAGCTGCGCGCGGCGATGCGCGCGCGCGGCATCGCTCCTGAGCGGCTCGCCGCGCTGCATGCGCCGGCCGGACCCGATATCAACGCGCGCACGCCGCAGGAGATCGCGCTTGGGGCAGTCGCGGGTCTGGTGACGCTGCGCCGTCTGCTGGAGCAAACGTCGGCCGCTGCGCCGGACCCGCACGCCGTCGGTGCCGACGCGCTGCCCGTCGCGCCTTCGCGCGAATCTACGGCATCGGCCGAGCCGGCGGCCGCCCGCTACGTCAATCCGGTGTGCGGAATGGAGATCGATATTGCATCGGCTCGGCACGTCGTCGCATTCGGCGGACAGCGCCACTATTTCTGCTGCGACGGTTGCAAGCTCGAGTTCGAGCGTTCGCCCGATAAATATCTTGCGATCGCGCAGGGCGCGCGGCAACGGGAGGTGACATGAATGGGGGGAGGGACGCTGCGGCGCCGCGGAGTCCTGTGCGGTTCTCGGCGGTCGTGCTGGCCGCGGGCATGTCGTCCAGGATGGCGGGCAAGCATAAGTTGCTGCTGCCGATCGGCGGACAGCCGGCAGTCAGGCGCACCGTCAGCGCGCTGGCCGCCGCCGGCCCGGAAGAACTCGTGGTCGTCACGGGCTTCAATGGCCGTGACGTCATCGATGCGCTCGACGGGTTGCCTGTCAGGTTTCAGGGCAACCCGCGCTACGAAGAAGGGCAGATGACGTCGGTTGCCGCCGGCGTGGCCGCGCTCCGCATGCCGTGCAGCGTCGTGCTGGTCTGCCTGGCCGACCAGGTCCTGCTGGATGCCGGCGACTACCGGGAACTGGTCGACGCGTTCGGCGCGATGCCATACGGGTCGATCCTGATTCCGGCATTCAACGGGCAACGCGGCAATCCGGTGGCGTTTTCCGCGAGTTATGTGCCGGAGGTCGTGACCGGACGCCTGAATCCAGGGTGCAGGAAACTGATTGCCGAGCATCCCGATGAAGTCTTCGTCCATGAGGCCGCGCACGATCGTTTCACGGTCGACATGGACACGCCGGAGGATTACGCGCGCATCCTGGCGCGATTGGGCATTTCGCCCGATGCCGTTGCTGAAACGGGGCTGGTATGAAGCACCTTTCACTCGCGAAACCGGCCATGGTCGGGGACGGCCGGCCGCATCCGCATCTTGCTGCCGCGGCGATGGTGGCCGGCCCTTGGGCGGCGCAGGTGGCGCTCTTGCGCAGTGTGTCCGAGCTGTCCTGGCTGGCACTCGCCGCGTGTCTGATCCTCGCGGGCCTCGCTGCACTGGAACGGCTACAGCCTGCCGGGCGGGCAGCCGAAGCGTCGCAGGCCACGCTGCTGCTGGGCATGCTGGGGATGCTATCCGGGCTGACGCTGGACGCGCGCGGCCCCGGTCTGGATCTGATGACCTCGCTATGCGGTGCAGGCGGGCTAGACGATTTCCTCTTTGCTTCGTACCTGCACTGGTCGTGGTTGCCCGCGATGCACGCCGGAATGCTGGCCGGCGGGAGCGCTGCGTTGCCGCTTGCGCGGATAACGCGACGGCGCGCGCACTCGTCATGGCAAACGGATATTCTGCGGCACGCCGCCTGCTCCGGCTGGATGCTCGCCGGCATGACCTTTGGCGTGCTGGCCTGCCAGCGCGCGGCGGCGTGGTTTCCCGCAGGCGCGGCCCCAGGCACCGGCCCGGCATCGATGCTTGGCGGCATGTTCGCGGGAATGGTCTGGGGGATGGTCGCAAGTGCGGTTTTCAATCGTGCCTGCTCGCGCTTGGCACGGGTAGCGATTTAATTTAGTCGACGGGATGCCTACATGGATAGTACCGATCACTCCGTCCTGAAAACCTGCATCGACTGGCTGGCCGCCGGCCACAGGGTTGCGCTTGCCACCGTCGTGCAGACGTGGGGCTCCGCGCCAAGGCCCCTGGGCGCATGGGTGGCGATTCGCGACGATGGTCAACTGGTCGGCTCGGTGTCGGGCGGATGCGTGGAGGACGATCTGATCGATCGCGTGAAAAGAGACATCCTGACCCAGGCGTTGCCACAGAGCGTCCTCTACGGTGTCTCCCGCGACGAAGCGGCACGGTTCGGTTTGCCCTGCGGCGGGACGCTGCGTCTGGTTGTCGAGCCGCATCCCGAGGCCGACGTTCTGCGCAGGCTGCTCGAACGCACGACGGAGAAGAAGCTTACCGCGCGCGTGCTGGACATGAGCACCGGCAAGTCGACGTTGCACGACGCGGATCGTTCCGACACGCTCACGTTCGATGGACGCACGATGCGGGCAATCCATGGCCCACGCTGGCGGCTGGTGGTGGTCGGGGCGGGTCAACTGTCGCAATATGTCGCACAGATGGCGTTGGGTGCGGATTACGAGGTCGTCGTGATCGATCCACGGGAGGAATTCGCCGCGGGATTTGGTGTGCCGGGCGTGACGTTTTCGCGCGGCATGCCGGACGATGTCATCGCGGAATTGGGCATCGACATCCATACGGCGATCGTCGGCCTCACCCATGACCCTAAGCTGGACGACATGGCCTTGCTCGAGGCATTGAAGTCGCCGGCCTTCTACATAGGCGCATTGGGCAGCCGCGTGAATACGGCAAAGCGCAAGGAGAGGCTTTTGGAGTTCGATCTGACGAGCGAGCAGATCGATCGGTTGCAGGGGCCCGTCGGCCTTTTCATCGGTTCCCGTACGCCGGCGGAAATGGCGATTTCCATCCTGGCGGAAATCACCGCCGCGAAGTATCGGGTGCCGGTTTTGCAACGGCGATCGATTCCCGTCCCGCAACTCATCGAGCGCGCCAGGTCGATCGACGTGCTGACGACGGCATAGGGCGATCTTTCCGACGCGACGCAGCCCGGATGCGTTTCAGGGCGCGCCGCATGCCGGTTCGCCGCTCGTCGGACCTCGGGGCGTTTTCCGGTTGCGGGCTTCATCCCGGCCGGACGCAAACCATTCGTGGTTCAGACCTCGCCAAACTGGTCCGCCAGATGCTGTTCCCCATGTTCGAGCATGAAGTAGCGGAACGCCTCGGCGGGGGGAGAAAGAACCTTCGACAGCATGTTGACGATATGCCAGCGGCGAAATACCGGCGTTTCTTCGACATCCACGACTGCGATGCGGCGGCTGGCCAGCTCGAGCCCGATGGTGTGCAAGGACAGCAGGCTGATTCCCATGTTTGCCATCACTGCCTGCTTGATTGCTTCGTTGCTCGGCATTTCCATCGCGATCCTCGGGGTGATCCCGTGGCGCCGGAAGTATTCCTCCAGTACCGCGCGCGTGCCGGAGCCCGGCTCACGCACGATGAAGCCGTATGCCGCTATTGCCAGCGGGGGAACATGGCCCAGCTTGATCAGCGGGTGTTCCGGCGCGGCCACGACCACGTGCGGGTGGGCTGCGAAAGGCTCGGCCCGCGTGGCCATTTCCTTAGGGGGGCGCCCCATGACGGCCAGGTCCACCTCGTTGCGCCGCAGCTGTTCGACGAGCGACTGCCGGTTCGCCACCGAAAGGCTCACCTCGACACCCGGATGGTCATCGCAGAAACGGGCGAGCAGGGGCGGCAGGAAATACTGTGCCGTGCTGACCATGCCGATGACAAGGCGGCCCGACTCGACTTTCTTGAAACGGGCCACCATATCTTCCGCATCCTTGAGCACGCCGAGAATCTTGCGCGCGTGAACGAGAAAGTATTCGCCGGTGATGGTCAGCGAGACCTTCCTGCCATCGCGGTCGAACAACGGCAAGCCGATCTGCTCCTCGAGCTCGCGGATCTGCATCGAGACCGCCGGCGGCGTGAGGCTCAACATCTCGGCGGCCCTGGCGAAACTTAAATGGCGCGCGACGGCGACAAAGACACGAAGCTGGCGAAGCGTGACGCCCTTCATTAAGAAAACCTGAAGTGAGGAGAAAGAAGAAATGAATTTTCCTCAAGCATTTCATTTTTTAAGCTTCATGTCCATAAAGTCCAGCACTACAGGACAGGAGGAGGGGTGATAAGCGGGTCTGCCGAAAGCAGCGCGATCACCGGCAATGTCCCAGGCGTAGTTGAAGGTTGAAGGCGGCGGTTCGCCAGTGGAATCCGAGAGAATCGGGTTTCCAGGACCAACCTCCCGAACAGGGAACCAAGGAGAACCG
>NZ_CADIKB010000067.1 GCF_902859825.1 Paraburkholderia phenoliruptrix
CATGATGGGCGTGCCAACGGCCATGTTTACGCCGCTCTTCGTGATCGCGCGCACGGCGGGGTGGAGCGCGCACATCATCGAGCAGCGTATCGACAACAAGATCATCCGCCCGAGCGCAAATTACACCGGACCCGACGATCTGCCGTTCGTGCCGCTCGCCAAACGCGTGTGAGGTTGCTCGCCGCGCCGCGGATCGCGTCACGAGACCGCGGCGCGATGAATCCGGCTCCTGGTTCGCAAATTGACCAAACCAGGGGCGCGCTTTTGCAGCCGCCCGCTACGCTAGACTACTAAAACGCCTCGTTTGAATGCCGGCTCACGCCGCCTCTACGGCGCGCCGGATACGCCTCGCCGCCTCTGTTTGCGCTTCATTACCGATCGTCGCCAAGCCATGAATACTGCCTATCGCAAACGCCTTCCCGGCACCGAACTCGATTTCTTCGACACGCGCGCCGCCGTCGACGCGATCCAGCCCGGCGCCTACGACAAACTGCCGTACACGTCGCGCGTGCTCGCTGAAAATCTCGTGCGACGCTGCGATCCGGTGACGCTCGTCGCGTCGCTGAAACAGATTATCGAGCGCAAACGCGAACTGGACTTTCCGTGGTTTCCCGCGCGCGTCGTGTGTCACGACATTCTCGGCCAGACCGCGCTCGTCGATCTGGCCGGCCTGCGCGACGCCATCGCGGCGCAAGGCGGCGACCCGGCACTCGTGAATCCGGTCGTGCCGACGCAGCTCGTTGTCGATCACTCGCTGGCGGTGGAATGCGGCGGTTTCGATCCGGACGCGTTCGCGAAGAATCGCGCAATCGAAGATCGCCGCAACGAAGACCGTTTCGATTTCATCAACTGGACGAAGCGCGCGTTCAGGAACGTCGACGTGATTCCGCCGGGCAACGGCATCCTGCATCAGATCAACCTCGAACGCATGAGCCCGGTCGTGCAGGTGAAGGACGGCGTCGCGTTTCCCGATACGCTCGTCGGCACCGACTCGCATACGCCGATGGTCGACGCGCTCGGCGTGATCGCGATCGGCGTGGGCGGGCTGGAAGCGGAAAGCGTGATGCTCGGCCGCGCGTCGTATATGCGGCTTCCGGATATCGTCGGCGTGGAGTTGACCGGCAAACCCGGCGAAGGCATCACCGCAACCGACGTCGTGCTGTCGCTGACCGAATTTCTCCGCAAGGAAAAGGTGGTGGGCGCCTACCTGGAGTTTTTCGGCGAGGGCACGGCGAAGCTCACGCTCGGCGACCGCGCGACCATCGCCAACATGGCGCCGGAATTCGGCGCCACGGCCGCCATGTTCTATATCGACGAGCAAACCATCAAATATCTGAAGCTCACGGGTCGTGACGACGAACTCGTGAAGCTCGTCGAAACCTATGCGAAGCAAACCGGCTTGTGGGCCGACAGCCTTCAGCAAGCGGACTATGAGCGCGTGCTCAGGTTCGATCTGTCGACGGTGGTGCGCACGCTTGCCGGGCCGTCGAATCCACATCGGCGCTTGCCGGTGTCCGAGCTGGCGTCGCGCGGCATCAGCGGCAAGGTCGAGAACGAGCCGGGTTTGATGCCGGACGGCGCCGTGATCATCGCGGCGATCACGAGCTGCACGAACACCAACAATCCGCGCAACATGATTGCCGCCGGGCTGCTTGCGCGCAACGCGAACCGCCGCGGACTCACGCGCAAGCCGTGGGCGAAGACGTCGCTCGCGCCGGGTTCGAAAGCCGTCACGCTGTATCTGCAGGAAGCCGGCTTGCTGCCGGAGCTCCAGCAGCTCGGCTTCGGCGTCGTCGCGTATGCGTGCACGTCGTGCAACGGCATGTCGGGCGCGCTCGATCCGGCCATCCAGAAAGAGATCGTGGAGCGCGATCTATATGCGACGGCCGTGCTGTCGGGCAACCGCAACTTCGACGGCCGCATTCATCCTTTTGCGAAGCAGGCGTTTCTGGCGTCGCCGCCGCTGGTGGTCGCGTATGCGATTGCGGGCACGATTCGCTTCGACATTGAAAAGGACGTGCTCGGCGTGGACGCCGAAGGCAAGCCGGTGACGCTGAAGGACATCTGGCCGTCGGACGAAGAGATCGACGCGATTGTCGCTTCGAGCGTGAAGCCCGAGCAGTTCCGCAAGGTGTATGAGCCGATGTTCGCGGTTTCCGTCGACACCGAAGACAAGGCCGACCCGCTCTACGACTGGCGCCCGATGAGCACGTACATTCGCCGCCCGCCCTATTGGGAAGGCGCGCTCGCCGGCGAGCGCACGTTAAAGGGCATGCGCGCGCTCGCGGTGCTCGGCGACAACATCACGACGGACCATTTGTCGCCGTCGAACGCCATCCTGCCGGACAGCGCAGCGGGCGAATATCTCGCAAAAATGGGCCTGCCGGAAGAGGACTTCAATTCGTATGCAACCCATCGCGGCGATCACCTCACTGCGCAGCGCGCGACGTTTGCGAACCCGACCCTGAAGAACGAGATGGTGGTCGAAGACGGCAAGGTGAAGGTCGGTTCGTTCGCGCGTATCGAGCCCGAGGGCAAGATCACACGCATGTGGGAAGCCATCGAAACCTACATGGAGCGCAAGCAGCCGCTGATCGTGATTGCGGGTGCCGACTACGGTCAGGGCTCGTCGCGCGACTGGGCCGCAAAGGGCGTGCGCCTCGCGGGCGCGGAAGCGATCGTCGCCGAAGGATTCGAGCGCATTCACCGCACGAACCTGGTCGGCATGGGCGTGTTGCCGCTGGAATTCAAGCCGGGCGTGAACCGCATTACGTTGGCGATTGACGGCACGGAGACCTTCGACGTGATCGGCGAACGCAAGCCCCGCGCGGATCTGACGCTCGTGATTCAGCGCAGGAACGGCGAGCGCGTCGAAGTGCCGGTGACGTGCCGGCTCGATACGGCTGAAGAGGTTTCCATCTACGAAGCCGGCGGCGTGTTGCAGCGCTTTGCGCAGGACTTTCTGGAGTCGTCGCAGGCGGCGGCTTGAGCACGATTTTGTTTCAGGACACTTTTCATGACGCATAAACCGCAAATCAGGATTCCCGCCACCTACATGCGTGGCGGCACGAGCAAGGGCGTGTTCTTCCGCCTGCAGGATTTGCCCGACGCGGCGCAAATGCCCGGCGCCGCGCGCGACGCGCTGCTGTTGCGCGTAATCGGCAGCCCGGATCCGTATGGCAAGCAGATCGACGGCATGGGCGGCGCAACCTCGAGCACGAGCAAGACCGTAATCATCGACAAAAGCAGCAAGCCGGACCATGACGTGGATTACCTGTTCGGACAGGTGTCGATCGACAAGCCGTTCGTCGACTGGAGCGGCAATTGCGGCAATCTGTCCGCGGCGGTCGGACCGTTCGCGATCAGCGCGGGTCTGGTTGACGCGAGCCGCATTCCGCGCGACGGTGTGGCGATTGTGCGCATCTGGCAGGCGAATATCGGCAAGACGATCATCGCGCACGTGCCGATGACTGACGGCGCGGTGCAGGAAACCGGCGACTTCGAACTGGACGGCGTGACGTTTCCGGCAGCGGAAGTGCAACTGGAATTCATGGATCCGGCCGCGGAAGAAGAGGGCGCGGGCGGCTCGATGTTCCCGACGGGCAATCTCGTCGACGATCTGGAAGTGCCGGGCGTCGGCACGCTCAAGGCGACCATGATCAACGCGGGCATTCCGACCATTTTTGTGAATGCGGAAGCGATCGGCTACACGGGCACCGAGTTGCAGGACGCCATCAACGGCGACGAAAAAGCGCTCGCGATGTTCGAGACGATTCGTGCACACGGCGCGCTGCGCATGGGGTTGATCAGGCATCTCGACGAGATCGCGACGCGCCAGCACACGCCGAAGATCGCGTTCGTCGCAAAGCCGGCCGATTACGTGTCGTCGAGCGGCAAGCCGATCAAGGCGGGCGACGTGGATTTGCTGGTGCGCGCGATGTCCATGGGCAAGCTGCATCACGCGATGATGGGCACGGCGGCGGTGGCCATCGGCACGGCCGCGGCGATTCCCGGCACTCTGGTGAACCTGGCGGCCGGCGGCGGCGAGCGCGAGGCGGTGCGGTTCGGGCATCCGTCGGGCACGCTGCGTGTGGGAGCGGAGGCGGCGCTCGTGGGGGGCGAATGGGCGGTGAAGAAGGCAGTGATGAGCCGCAGTGCGCGGGTGCTGATGGAGGGGTGGGTGAGGGCGGGGGCGGTGTAAGACGCGACAGGAATCTCTCTCATGTGCCCTGTGGCGTTGGGCATTCGCTATTGGTAAGGTCAACGGATTAATCTGGCGATGCCAGCGCCTTGTCCATTTAGCCCGCCTGGTTGTACGGACTGCGACTCTCCGTCGTTATAATCGTTAGCCCTTCGAAGAAATGCATGACGAGGCCGACAGCCTGCGATAGCAAGCGCGCACCCTCCATCAACGGAACGCCGGGCGACCCACCAAGTCCTAGAGAGATCGCACAATGAGTAAGAACAAAAAGCAGTCGCAAGCCGATTCTCGCCCGCCTGTCGATGCTCTCCAGTACGAAAAGCTCGCCCTGTCGGCTTTCCATCTCTGTGACCGGCAGACGAGCAAGCTCGATACGTTGATCGCGCTTGCATCCACGATAGGTAGGAATCCTGCCGTCACAACCGAAGAGCGTTGCCGGCAGCAAACCATGCTCGACTTGCTCGTCAGTACCGCAGAGCAGTACCGGCGGGAACTCGCGTGCGACCGCGAACTGTTCCAGGTGATAGCGCTTGATTCGAAGGGCGTCGCGAGGAAGCGCATCACGGCAAGCCGCGCGGCGCGCCTGCTGCACGCGGCCGCGGACATCTCGATCGCAACGCAGTTGTCCGGCGCGCCGGCCAGCCGTCACGCCGCGGCGCCGGCGGACACTCCGTCAAGCGACGACCCGCTGCAAGGCGGCTCGGGCTCGCACAGCACGCAACACTGATCCGCGTGAGCGCTACTTCGCGCCGTGCTTCGCCTGCCAGCGTTGCATGAAGCCGATTTCGTCGTGCTGCGCCTTGATGATGTTCTTCGCGAGGCGCTTGAGTTCAGGGTCCTTGCCGTACTTCAGCTCGACCTGTGCCATGTCGATCGCGCCCTGGTGGTGCGGGATCATGTGGGCGACGAAGTCCTTGTCGGCGTTGCCCGTGTAGGCCGGCGCGCTCATGTCTTTCATCATCTTGTCGTCGGCGGCCTTGAAGGCGGGCGTCGAGTCGCCCGCGCCGGCATCGGCTGACGAGGCCATGTCCATGCCGGGCATGGACGCCGTGTGCTGCGCATACACAGGCGCGGCCACGACGGCGCATGCCACGCCGCCGAATATGCAAAACGCACGAAAAGCGCGAAAAGCACGAAGCTTCTTCATAGTCGACTCCCGTTAAAAATTTTTCTTAAGCATTACGCAACGACATCAGTGTCTCACCGACGGATGAAATCCCGCCGCCGCGATAGCCTCGACGAATTGCGCGGCCGGCAGCGTCGATGTGATCGTGACGATTTTCGTCGACACGTCGACATCGACCGCCGCAGCCGGATCGAGGCCGGCCACCGCGCGTGCAATCGACCTGGCGCAGCCGCCGCAGGACATGTCCTCCACCGCTAATTCCGTTTTCATTGCCCATCTCCTGAGACAAATCTCATGTCGATCTTGGACCTTCCCATGGGGGTAAGGTCAAGTCTGTATCGGAGCGTTTTTACTTTTATTGCTGACGCCAATCTGCGCTCGCGATTGGGAACGGTCCTACACAAGCGGCCGTGCGCGACATCGATAATCGACGCCGCTCAGCGCAAGGCGGCGTTCGCGCATTGCGCCTTCAGGACCACCACCGTTCATCAACGCAGACTCTTGTTGCGATCATGCCAAGCCCATCTCCGGTGTCATCTGAAACTATCTCGCTCTGGTTCCACGAGGCCGAGGAGGCGCGTGTCGCAGGCCGGCTCGACACCGCGCAGGCGCTTCTCGATCGAATCATCGTGCATGACTCGGCTCACGCGGGCGCGCTCTATGCACGCGGACTGGTGGCGCTCGCGTTGGATCAGTTGCCCCTCGCGCAGCGCTGGATCGAGCGGGCAATCGAGGTGGAGCCGCAGCCACCGTTCTTCGACATGCTGTGCCAGATCCAGATCAAGCTGCGCATGTTCGCGAGCCTCGTGCAAACGGCGAGGGCGGGGCTCGCGCATCAGCCGGATTCGCTCGCGCTTCACTACTTCCTGGGCGCGGCGCTGCAGTTGCAAGGGCGTGCCGACGAAGCCGCACCGGTCTATCGGCGGTTGATCGAACTGGCGCCGGATTATGCACAGGCGCACGCGAACCTCGGCGTGGTAGTGAAAGACCTCGGCTCGTTGAGCGAAGCGGAGCGGCACATCAGGCAAGCCATGGCGCTCGACCCGGCAAATCGCGGCGCGCGCGCGAGCCTGAGCCAGGTGCTGCTCGCGGCCGGCCGCTACGAGGAGGCGTGGCCCTACTTCGAGGACCGCTGGGTCAATTTCGTCGATGCCAACGGGCAGCGTGCAGAGGAGGCGCCGCAGCTGCCGTTGCCGCAATGGCGGGGCGAGCGTCCGGCGTTCCCCGGCAGCGCGCACGGTCCGGCGGCGGGCGGCGCGCGCTTGCTCGTTCTGCCCGAGCAGGGTCACGGCGACAGTGTGCAATTCGTGCGTTATCTGCCGCTCGCGCTCGAACGGTTTGCCCAGGTGGGCTATATCTGCCCGCCGCCGTTGCGGCGTCTGTATGAAGAGTCGTTATGCGCGCGCTGGCCCGGTCTCGTGATGCTCGACGACGTCATGCCGAACCTCAGCAAATGGGACTGGCAATGCCCGTTGATGTCGCTGCCGCTCGCCTTCGGCACGCGCCTCGACACCATTCCCGCCACGCCGTATCTCTGGGCGGATCCGCAGCGCTCGGCCAACTGGCGCGCGAAGCTGGAAGCGCTGCCCCAGCCGGACTTGCCGCGCGTCGGCGTGGTGTGGGCCGGCGGTCACTCGGGCCTGACCGAAGACCGTGCGCGCAGTCTGAACTCGGCGCAACTCGCGCCATTGTTCGCGTCCGTGCCGGTCCGGTGGATCAGCTTGCAAAAAGCCGACGACCTCGCGAAGCGCCCCGGCGCCGCGGCGAAACCTTACCTCGTCGACTGGATGGACGACGTCGAGGACTTCGCGGACACGGCGGCGATGATTGACAATCTCGATCTCGTGATCTCGGTGGATACGTCAGTCGCGCATCTGGCGGCAGCCATGGGCAAGCCGGTGTGGCTGCTCAATCGCTTTGCCGGTTGCTGGCGCTGGCTGCGCGATCGCGATGACAGCCCGTGGTATCCGGCGGTGCGCCTGTTCACGCAGTCGCAGCGCGGCAACTGGGCCGAGGTGCTCGAGCGCGTCGAGGAGGAACTGAAGCAGCGTTATCCACTCGGCACAAGCTACCGGTCGTTTGTGCGCTAGCGAACTCAACGCCGCGTCGAACTTACTGAGGGAGGATTTGACAGTGCTATTGTCGGGCGTCGTTTGCGTTGTCTTCTTTTTGTCGATTTGCAGTCGCTTGCCGTTAAAAAACCAACCAACGAAGAGAGGGCCCGGACATGTTCGGAAAAGTTGTCGACAGGGCGAAGCAGATCCGTCGAAGCGAGAGATTCAAGCATTCGGTCGCCACCCCTCGGCGCATTTCGCTTCATGCGAAACAGCGCCTCAATCGGGGCGTATTCGCCATCGAAATCAAGGAGAACTCCGGCTTTTTCTCCGTCATGCAGATGGTTTTGTTCATCTTGATGTTTTGCGAAGAGAAATGCCTGACGCCTCGAATCAGCGCGCGCGGCGGCCTGTATGGCGACGCGGAAGGCCGGGTCGACTGGTTCGCCGCGTTTTTCGAACCCGTGCACGCCGCGGCCGCGTTGCCGCACACACGCAAGCTGAGAACCTCCACGGTTTGCGATCTTGTGCAACTCGGTTTTCGTCAGCGTTATGAGCATCTGCTAGAACTGGATAGCGCGAGCGAACTGTTCTTCGCGTACTATCGGCCGGCCGGTCACGTCATGCGCGAGGTCGACGCGATCTGCGACGATCTTCATATCGGCGCGTCCACACTCGGCGCGCACTTCCGCGGTACCGACAAGTCGCTTGAAGCCATGCCGGTTTCGTGGAAAGACTTCTGCCGGCATGTGGAAGCCACGCTCGCGGACAATCCGCACCTGACCCACGTCTTCGTGTCCAGCGACGAAGCAGGCTTTCTCGATTACTTCGCCGCGTGGCCGTTCGGCAAGCCGGTGAGCGTCGCACCAGCAAGGCTGCTGGCGTGCGGCGCGACGCCGATTCATTTCAGCGGCTTTCCGGGGCTCGACATGGGTCGCGAGGCGTTGATCTCTAGCCTGCTGTTGTCGCGCTGCGGCCATCTGGTGAAGACGCCGTCTTACCTGTCGGCCTGGTCGCGCATCTTCAATCCGGCGCTTGCCGTCAAACTCGTGGCGCCGCCGCGGCCGGACGCGTTCTGGTTTCCGGACAGCCGCCTGTGGCTGGAACAGCAGGCGCGGGAAGCACCCGAAGAGCAGGAGATGCAGGAGAAAGCCGCCTGACCGGCACCAAGGCGCGGCGCATGACTGCCGCGCTCGCCGACAGGCGCAAGCTGCTTGCGATATTCTTGGGCCACGCGGCGCGCGTGGAGCGCCGGCGCACATCACAAGGAGTCGCGACATGAATGCCGTCAAGATCGGTTCGCCCGCCAGCGTCGACACGCTCCAACTGGTCGACATGGACGATCCAGGCGAGCCCGGACCAGGCCAGCTTCGGGTTCGCATTCACGCCAGCTCGCTGAATTTCCATGACTATGGCGTGGTGAGCGGCGTGCTGCCCGCCGAGCCGGGGCGCATTCCGATGGCGGACGGCGCGGGCGTGGTCGAGGCGGTCGGCGCGGGTGTCGACGGATTCAAGGCCGGGGATCATGTGGTGTCGTGTTTTTTCCCGTTCTGGGAAAACGGGCCGCCCACTATCGGCGACTTCAGGACCACGCCCGGTGACGGCGTCGACGGCTATGCGCGCGAGGTCGTCGTGCTGCCGAGCCACTACTTCACGCAGGCGCCGAAAGGCTATAGCCACGCGGAGTCCGCGACGTTGACCACGGCAGGACTTACCGCCTGGCGCGCGCTCGTGGTCGACGGCCAGATGAAACCGGGCGCCACGGTGCTGGTGCTCGGCACCGGCGGGGTGTCGATCTTCGGTTTGCAGATGGCCAAGGCCATGGGCGCGTCGGTGATCGCGACGTCTTCATCGGACGCGAAGCTGGAGAAGCTGCGCGCGCTGGGCGCCGACCATACGATCAACTACCGCGCCAATCCGGAATGGGGCAAGGCGGTGCGCGCGCTGACCGACGGCCGAGGCGTCGATCATGTGATCGAAGTGGGCGGTCCCGGCACTTTGCCGCAATCGATCACGGCCTGCCGCATCGGCGGGCATATTGCGCTAATCGGCGTGCTCACCGGGCGCGCCGGTCCGGTGCCGACCGCCGCGCTAATGGCGCGGCAGCAGCGGCTGCAAGGTTTGATTGTCGGTAGCCGGCAGGAGCAGCGCGAGATGATCCGCGCGCTCGAAACGACCGGCATCAAGCCAGTGATCGACAGCACGTTCGAACTCGCTCAGCTGGCGGACGCCTTCAGGCACGAGGCGTCAGGCGCTCACTTCGGGAAGATTTGCGTGGCGGTCTGAGTGGGCGTGGCGCGGCGGGGCGCAATGCTCGCTCCGTGCGTCGCGTCTCTCGTTTCGCGTCTCCAGTCTGGCGGCGCGCGCTTCACATGCCTGCGTTCAGCCGCGCTATGCGAGGTCCGCGAATGCGATGCGCCGCGCCGCGCATGCGTCGGTGAACGCTTCGTCGTAGCTGGAGAAAAACACCGTGCGCGTGTGCACGAGCGTTTTGAAGAGATCAACCAGCACGGCGCGCGCGGCGGCATCCAGTCCGCCGACAGGCTCGTCGGCAATCAGCACGCTGGTTTCGCCGATCACAGCCGAGGTCAGGAAAAACTTCTTGCGCGTGCCGAACGACATCTGCTCGAAGCGCTTTTCCAGATGCGGCGTGAGCCCGAAGCGATCGGCGAGCGCGAGCGTCTCCTCGCTCACCGTGGTGTTGCGCGCCGCCGCCACGCGCTCGAGGTATTCCCGGCCGGTCGGATCGGGCGACGGCACGCAATCCTCCGGCACATAAGTCAGCAGCGCCTTCGCGGCGGCGGGCGCGGTGCTCAGCGAGCGGCCGCCAATCCACACCTCGCCGGAATCCGCCGCGAGGGCGCCGGCCAGCATGGCGAGCAGGGTAGATTTACCGCTGCCCGACTCGTCGTTAAGCGCGACGCATCCGGTTGCCGAGTCGTGGCTCAGTCCCTTGAAAACGATGCGCTCGCCATAACGCTTGCTGAGGTTTTCGAATCGAAGCATAAGTCGTGAGAAGTGGGATATGGTTCGTCGCGCGCCACAGCAGCATAAGCCAAGCGCTTTCCCGCAGCGCCGCGCAGCGCCGCAGCAACGGGATGGCGAAGCGTAACAAAAATCCGCGCGGGCGTTCCAATACAGCCTCGCGGCCCGGCCCGAATGCGCCTGCGCACGCGCTGGCCGACGAAGGCAACGGTGCGTCATCGTCGCTGCAACAAATAGGGCAGGGTGAAAATGATAGGTCTACAGAATACGCGGCCTTTTTTACGCTGCTAAACTGTGCGGCGGAGCAGTTTTCTACCGCATCTCATGCGCCGCTCGCGCCCTATATTCCGCCTCTTCAAACGACGGGATAAGCGGTAGAAACAGGCCTTTTCTGCGATTTGGAAGAAGCAGCCGCGGGGCATACTGGCTCATATGCGGCTGGTTAAAAGGGACGCATGGTTGGGTGTCCTCTCTTCCTTGCAGGCATGGCGTCGCAATGGCCGATTCCTCTCCCAACCGCTCATCCGCTGATTCGATATGTATTAGGGGCTCGCTTGAGCCCGTTTTTGGAAGTGACTCATGAAGCCGGGAAAGAATTCGCTTGGGAAAACACGGGCGCGCAAAATCGCCATTGCAGCCGTGTCGGCACTCATTGCCTTGGTACTCGCATTCAGTTTCTGGCATCACCAGCAGCGCACCGCGCAGTCCGCTCCGGCTTTGACCGGCGTCGCGAATCAAATGCGTCACGATACGTCCGCGTGGACGCGCGAGGAGAAAGACGCGTCGCAGATGCTGCGCGACATTCACGACGCCCAGGTCGCGGCAATCGGCGTGAGTCCCAACGCGATTCTCGTGTCGAAGCGCGACGGCTCCAAATACTTCGTGACCGACCATGATGCGACGTTTTCGCACGCGCTTCTGCTCGGCGAACCGAAAAGCGGCGAGGCGGCTTCGTATCAACTTGTCTGGCTGCCCGACGCGGACATTCGCACGGGCGGCTCGCGCTGGCTTCAGCTGTTCGACCAGACGCGCGACATCATCAGTCTGCTGCTGCCGCTGGTGCTGATCGGCGGCATGGTGTGGTTCATGCGCCGGGAAATGCGCGGCGGCGCGACGCTGCTCAGCAAGGCGCCCACGCTGCGTTTCGACGACGTAATCGGCGCCGGCGAAGCGAAGGCGGCGCTCGCGGACATCCGCGGCTACCTGTCGAACCCGAAGCAATTCACGTCGATGGGCGTGCGGGCGCCATGCGGCATCCTGATGGTGGGCGGCCCCGGCGTCGGCAAGACGCGGCTTGCGCAGGCGCTCGCGGGCGAATGCGGGGCGAACTTCATCTCGATCACCGGCAGTTATTTCAGCGCGAAGTACTACGGCGTGGGCATCCAGAAGGTGAAGCATCTGTTTGAAATGGCGCGCAAGAATGCGCCGACGGTGATCTTTATCGACGAAGCGGACGGACTCGCGAAACGGACGGATACCGGCGGCGGTCCTGTCGAAGCCGAGAGCAACCGCATCATCAATCAGCTGCTCGCGGAAATGGACGGCTTCGCTTCGAACGAAGGCGTGATCATCGTCGCGGCCACGAATCATCCGGACAATCTCGACGAGGCATTGCGCCGTCCGGGGCGTTTCGATCGCACGGTACAGGTTCGTCTGCCGGACCGCGAGGATCGCGCGAAGATTTTCCGCTTCTACGCACAGAAGCTGAAGGCGAAGGCAGCCGACATCGACTATGACCAGCTCGCACGCCTCACCACGGGTCTGTCTCCGGCGACCGTCGCGATGGTCGTGAACCAGGCGGGGCTCGTGGCGCGCAAGGCCGGCGACAAGGAAATCGCGGCCAAGCATTTTATCGAGGCGATCAAGATCGCCCGTATCGGCGACGTGAGCGGCGCGGAGCGCGCCCTGACCGAGGACGAGCGCACGCGCATCGCCGTGCACGAAGCAGGGCATGGTCTCGTGGCCGCGCTGCTCGGCACCGGCGTGCTCGAAGAGGTCACGATTCTGCCGCGCGGCGGCGCGCTCGGCGTCGCGCTCATCACCAAGGCGCAGGACAAGCATCTGTATCGCGAGACCGAGATCCGCAACGAGGTGAAGGTGCTGCTCGGCGGCCGCAACGCTGAGATTCTTGCGTTCTCCGAAGCATCGAGCGGCGCGGCTTCCGACTTGCAGGAGGCATCGCGCATCAGCCTCGACATGGTGTCGAAGTTCGGCTTTAACAGCGACGGCAATCTGTTCAGCCTCGCCGCGCTGCCCTCGCAATACGCGGGTCTTCAGATGAAGGGCGCGATCGAGCAGGCGAACGTGCTGCTGAAGGAGCTGAACGAGCAATGCTACGACCTGCTGCATGCGTATGAGCCGGTGCTGCGTGAGATTGCCGACGAACTGCTCGAACACGAGACCGTGCCGGGCGAGACGGTGTACCGGCTGATCAAGGAGCACAAGAGCACGCTTAAGATCGTGCACGAACAGGAGCCCGAGCCGGAAGCCGCTTAATGTAATGACGTGACGGCGTGACGGCGTGACGTTGCAATAGCGGCCTCTGCGCTACGCAAAATCAGAAGGGCCGGGCGGTGGAACGCCAGGCGGCGTGTCAGTCTCGCCCAAGGGCTCGCGCTTCGCTTCTTTGTCACTCTCCTCGGATGGCGGGTTTTCGCCTTTTTCCGGCAGCGGCTGATCGAGGCCGGGTTCGACCGGTGTCGGAATGGCATCGCCGACGGGCTTCGAAATATCGGTGGGCGGACCGCCGGGGTCTGCCGTTTCATCCGGCTCGTTGCCGGGTTGCTGGTCGTGTTGGTTCGGGCTAGCTGGCTGGGTGGCCACGGCGCATCTCCGGTGGTGATAGTCATGCATGCAATTCAGCAATGCCTGTGCCACCCCAAGGTTAGACGAATTGCGCCGCTTCAGGCGGCATCCGATGCGGCGCCTTCGTCTGTCAGCGCAGGTGTGTCGCGCGCCTTGTGCGGCTCCGCGGCAGCGAACGTGGCCGCGTGCACCGATGCGCAATCCGCGTTCGCCGCCGGCACGCGCCGCGTCTTCAGGCGGAGAATGGGCGCCTCGATCATCCGCCACGACAGCAGCGCAAGTCCGAGCGAGATCGCGAACGACGCCGCAATGCCCATCACGTGTGCCCATAGCGGCACTGCTCCGCCGAACAGCGCCTGTGCATGACGGTTGCGGGTCAGGTCGGGGATCAGGTTGTGATACAGATAAAAGCCGTAGCTGATGCGGCCAAGGCCCGCCAGCCAGCGCGTTTCGAGCAGAGCCATGACGACCGCATTGCGGCAGCACGCGATAGAACCCACGAGCGCCGCGATGCACAGCCCATACACCGCGTTCACACCAGTAAAGAGCAGCGGACTCTGGAGTTCGCTCCACGCCGGTTCGCTTGCACACAAGCCCACGAGGCAAAGGCTCAAGCCAAACAGTGTCGCGCCGTGGCCGAGCCACCCCCGTACATCGCCTGCGTTGCGCGCGATCAACAGACCGCCCATTCCGCCGAACGCCAATAGCCAGAAGTTGCTCAACGGATGCGTATAAACGGTGATTTCCTGCCAATGCGCGGCGCGCATCGCCCATAACGAAATCAGTCCACCGACGACCGTCAGCGCGCACACGACGAGGTGCCGCCGCGCGGCAAGCAGCAATAGCAGCGGCGCAAACACGAGATAAAACTGCTCCTCGATAGCGAGACTCCACAAATGCGAGTAGCGCCCGGGCCACTCATGGAGCACGCAGCCGATCCAGAAGTTCGACAGGTAAGCGAAGTGAAACGGCATGCCGCTCGCAAGCTCCTGACTCGCCATGCCGAAAAGCATGAGCACGCCCATTACGGTCAGCATCAGGTAATAGATCGGGAAAATGCGCAGCGTGCGGCGAAACAGAAAACGCTTGAGCTCGGCGACAAAGCCACTGCCGCTTTGCTCGATACGCTGCCGTTGTGCCGACAGAATGCCGATAATCAGAAAGCCGCTGAGCGCAAAGAAGATCCATACGCCGAGATGACCTATTTCGCCGATGTCGCCGAATAGCCGGTGTTGCAGAAACACCATGAGGACTGCAATGGCGCGCAGTCCGTCGAAGCCGGCAATTCTGTTGTTCATGTGAGCGTCTTCCAATGCGAAGGCGATGCGCGCGGCGCGGCCCTTCAGATGAAACGCCGACGGTCATGCCTGAATTCATCGTACGATGAAAAAAAGCGAAAAAAATCGCGGACCGGAGCGCAAAGAATTTTTTCGGCGGCAATTACCGGATGCCTTCGCGAATGCGCGCGAAAGCCGCAAAACTTTCCGTGATGGCGATGCGTGCGCCCGACGATTACCGCATGCCGACAGCGGGATTTCAGATTGCCAGCGAATTGCCGGTGATGACAGGCTGCTTGTCAGCGCTTATCGATTCATCGTACGGCGCCCCTTGAAAAGTTATATCGTGGCGTGTTGCTGGATAACTTTCCTGCGAGAACACGAATGGACATTCGCCGCGGACGCTCCGTCGAAGTGGACTTCTTTCGCGGGGTCGTGTTGATCGTGATCGTGCTGGATCACATGCCCGGCAGCACGCTTTCCCACCTCATGCTGCACGCGTACGCGCTGTGCGATTCCGCGGAAGTGTTCGTGTTTCTCGGCGGTTATGCGTCGGCGGCGGCGTACACGGCAGTGCTGACGGCTCGCGGCGAAAAGGCCGCTAATCTGCGCTTCGTGCGGCGCTGTTGGGAAATCTACCGCGCGTATCTGTTGACCGCGTTGCTCACGCTGCTCTCCGGCGCAGTGCTCGCCTTGCTGCACCTGAATCACGCGATGGTCGATCTGACCGGCTGGTGGCCGTTCGCGGCGCAGCCGCTGCAGCAGACGTTGGACATTGCGGTGTTGCGCCGGCAACCGTACCTGTCGAGCGTGTTGCCGATGTACATGTTTTACGCGCTTCTCGTGCCCGCCGTGGTGCCGCTCGCATTGCGCTCGCGGGTGGCGGCGCTGGCGCTGAGCGCGGCGGTCTGGTGGCTCGCCCGGCCGCTCGCCGTGCTGCTCAGCATTGACGACATGGCCAACTGGGCTTTTAATCCGTTTGCATGGCAATTGATGTTCGTCCTTGGTATCGTGTGCCGGCTTGCGCCCATCAGCGAGCGTTTTCAGGCAGGCGAGACGGCTCGCTGGTTCACGTGGGCCGCCATCGTCGCCGTGCTCGCCTTTGCCGCCGTTAAACTCTTCGTGCTGACGCAGCCTTTGCCCGGCGCCCTTAAACAGAATCTTTCCGTCGACCGCGTGATCAACTTTATCGTCATTGCCTGGCTCGCCGCGCGGCTCGTGCGCGTGGGCAGCATCGCCCGGCTCGCGCAGCGCCTGCCCGCCGTCGTCACCGTGGGCCGCACCGGGCTCGTGTGTTTTGTCGGCGGCACGCTCGTGTCGTTGATCGTCGATACCGCGACGCCGCACACGTTTCATGGCTTTCGTGGCGTGCTGCTGGGACTCGCCGGCGACTTCGTGGCAATCGGCGCGCTGCTGATTCTGGCGCGCGGCTGGCACGGATGGAAAGCACAGCAGCCGCGCGCGGCTGCGAGCGGGGCGCGTTGCGGATGACGGCGGGTTCGCGTCGCCTGTTTCTCGCGCGAGCTTTGCGGATGCGCGCCATGGCACATCTCACCGTGCTGACCGGCGCGTGGCTCGTTCTGACCACGCAGAGCGCGCTCGCTGCGCAGAAGGAAGCGCCGCTTTCCATGCGTTGTGCCGAGTTCGCCGGCGCCGTCCTGCCGCCGGAACTGATCGCACTGCCCACAGCGGGCGCGCAGATCGAAAGCGCGTCGATGGTCGGGGCCACCGCGCCGGGCAATCAGCAGGGCGGCGAATACTGCCGCATCACGGGGCGCATCAAGGCGCTCAAGCCGACCACGCCCGACATCCGCTTCGACCTGAATTTGCCGCGCCACTGGAACGGCCGCGCGCTGCAGGTCGGCGGCGGCGGATACAACGGCGTGGTCGTGAGCGGCACCGGCGTCATGCCGTTTTCACCGGATCGCGCGCCGCTCGCACAGGGCTATGTGACTTTCGGCGACGATTCGGGACATGTCGGCGATTCGTCGCTCGCGGTGTTCGGCCTCGTCGACGAAGCCGTGACGAACTTCGGCTATGCGCATCTGAAGAAGACGCACGACGCGGCGCTTGCGCTGATCGCGCGCGCCTATGGCCGGCCGCCGCAGCGCATGTATTTCGCGGGCGGCTCGACGGGCGGCCGCGAAGGCTACACGGTCATACAGCGCTTTCCCGACGACTACGACGGGGTGATCGCCAATTCGCCGGCGCTCAATTTTTCGGGCGTGCGGCTGATCGGCGTGAAGGTGGGGCAGGCCGAGTATGCGACGCCGGGCGGCTTCATCCCGCCGCTTCTGCTCGAGCGCGTGTATCAGCGAACGCTGGCTGTCTGCGACCGGCTCGACGGGGCAGCGGACGGCATTGTGAGCGACGTGGCCGCATGCCGCGCGCATGAAACGGAGATCGTCGACTCGTTGCGTTGCGCGGGCAACGCGCTGTCACGCGACGAGTGCCTCACCGAAGCGCAACTCGCCACGCTGATGGTGCTGCGCGACGGCTTGTCGCTGCCTTACAGGCTCGCCTGGGATGTGAGCGGTTATCGCGGCTACAACGTTTTTCAGGGCACGCATCTGAATGGCTCGCTCGGCCTCGGGCATCAGGCGCAACGGCTTGCGGTGCCGAAGTTTTTCGCCAACGGTTATCTGTTCGCGCAAGGCGACGGCTATGTGCGCTACTTCGTGGCGCGCGACGCGTACTTCGACTCGCTCCGGTTCGACCCGCAGCATCCCGGCAAATATCGCGCGCAACTGGTGGCGCTTTCACAGACCATCGGCGCGATGAACACGGACCTCGCGCGCTACATGGCGCGCGGCGGCAAGCTGATTACGCTGCAAGGTCTCGCCGACGAAGTCATCAGCCCGAATCAGACCATTGCGTATCGGGAGGCGCTCGTCGACCGTTATGGTGTCGACGAGGTCGATCGTTTCATGCGCTTGTACATGGTGCCGGGATTTCAGCACGGCAGCGGCGCGTTCGTGCCGTCCGTCGATCTGCTTGGCGCGCTGGATCGCTGGGTGACGCGCGGCGCGTCGCCGGAAACGCTGATCGCCACCGACATCGCCGCAGCGACCAATGGACGCTCGCGCCCGTTGTGCCGCTATCCGCTGTTTCCGCGCTATGTGGGCAAGGGCAATGTGAATCTGGCGAGCAGCTTTGTTTGTGCGGAGCCGTGACGGCGAGCCGTAGCGATCAGGTCTGATTCTGCGTTGCGGGCAGGCACGTCTGCTTTACCTGGGAACGGTTGCAAAATCCACCATCGACGCCAAGCCCGCATGCAGTACCGTGCAGCGCGGTCGGCAAAGATGGAGAACAAAAGGACGGCGACGCCGTCATGCGGCGCCGCCGTCCGTGTTTCAGGCGCTGTGGAGCCTCGATTTCAAGCAGATGCTCGAGGCGCGAACGCCGTCCTTCGCTTACTGGCCGTTCTGCATCGTGCCGTTGGTGCCATTCGTGCCATTGGTGCCGTTCGTGCCGCCGCGCATACCGTTGTTCATGCTGCCGCTATTCGAACGTTTCGTCGTGGCGCTGTTCGGCGATGCGCCGGTGCCCGTTCCCATGCCGCCGCCGGTGCCGGTCACGCCGGGTGAGCCATAGCCGGAATCGCCGGGATGCTTCAGCGTGCCGGGGCCGACTCCCGGTGTTGCCGTGCCGCCCGCGCCGCCCGTGGTGCCGCCGCCGGCGCCCACTCCGTTACCACCGCCCGAGCCGCCGGCGCCGG
>NZ_CADIKB010000068.1 GCF_902859825.1 Paraburkholderia phenoliruptrix
CCCTGAAGCGTTCGCCCTCGAAATCCAACATTGACCATGATCGCAAGGTCGCATAATCTATGCCGCACCCGCCGTCCCAACCTTCAACTGTCTGTGGGACATTGCCGAAACCGAGCTCTGCGAGATCAAGTTCGTCAACGAAGGCATCGATTACTCTCACCGGATTGTCCTGCCCGACGTAGTCATCGACACATTCGGGAAGTAGTGCGACCTGCTTGCGGTCATCGCCTTCAACGAATCGCTTCATGGGTCACCCAGTCTCAGCGCGTTAATTCAGTTTAGGCGATCAATGCGTTTTCACACAAGCTGGACCCTGAGCCGCCATTCGACTTCCGCGAAAGCGGCCGCACAAACGCAGATCCGTCACATGTTCGACGCGTGCGGTTGTTAGTTCGTCGCCCATCTGCTTTAATGGGGTCATCTACTTTCGACTCCTCCCGTCAGTTCATGCCACTTTTTAAACCTGTAACGCTGAGTACCGCGCGCCTCACTCTTCGGCCGCTCCGTGAGGAAGACGCGCAAGCACTATTCGCGATGTGGTCGGATGCAGATGCTATGCGCTTCTCGTTCCCAGCGATGACGCGCTTAGATCAGGCTGTGGACCGCGTTTCGCGTCTATTAAATACATCCACCGACGGCAAGGACTGCATTTGCGTGGTGGAATCGCAGACAACCGGCGAAGTGCTCGGCACTTGCATTCTTTTTCATGCGGATGAGCAGTGCCGACGCGCGGAGATCGGCTTTAGTCTGCAACGCACGCACTGGGGAAATGGATATATGAATGAGGCCGCTTCTGCGCTGATTGAGCACGCCTTCAGTGCGCTAAATTTGCGCCGGATTGAGGCCGATATCGACCCCCGCAATGTAGCCTCAGCGCGTCTTCTTGAACGACTCGGATTTATCCGCGAAGGGCTGTTGCGCGAACGCTGGATCGTTGGCGATGAGATTTCGGATAGTGCGCTATACGGACTGCTTCAAGGCGACCGTCGAACCTAGGTCGACACTCCGTTGCTTTGCGGAATTGGCGCGAATCCGTTACTGACCTCTGATTGTCGCCACTCTACGTGGTTTCGAAGGGCATATTTCGGCAGTTTCAGTCGTCGGTATCAACGATCTGAATCTTTGCGCCGAAGGTCCGATGTTGGCCGATGCCTGTCCGATGCAAAACGGATCGCTGCACCTCCCGGCACAAGATTCTCACGGCGGACTTCATTTTTCACGTGTCAATTGGCCGACCCCTACGCCTTGATCAAATAGATACGTAGCCCTTGTCGAGCCGTTGCACGATCCGATCGTCGACGAAACAAACGTCGGAAAGCTGAGTGACAGCGCACTCGGGCGAGCGTGGTTGCGAGATTTGCTAACTTGAATGCCTCGAAGGTCGACCCAACAGCCCTCGCCAACCTCCACGACGGCAGCTAGCGAATAGTAAGGCGGGGCGTTGTGAGCGCGAGGGATGCTGCGTGCTTCAAAGACAGCGAGGAATTGATGGCTGTTATTTCCGAGACCAAACGATTCAATCGAGAACGCTGCTACAGCAATGCGTCCAAATGTCGGAGCGTCCACGAACTTGATTTCGCGTGCTCGCGGATATTCTTCGGCATATTCATCCTTGATGATCGCTGCAAGGCGAGTTACCTGCCCGGAAACTTGATTGAACGGATCGCGACCCGGTTCGCGGTGGGTGGTTTCGGATGCGAACCCCGGCCCCGCAGAGAGACAAAACACTACAAACGCAAAGGCTGCAACTGAGGTAGCGTGAGCGATGGACATGACGCTTCGATGATGGCGACGTTTGTAGATCAGAGGATGCATTCTTAGACGCGATCTCGGCTGCGAGATTTGGTCGATTGTCGGCGATTCATGCGGCGGTGTCGATTGCCCGTTTCTGGCCGCGCTAAGACGGATACACCATTCAGGCTGTCCCGGTTGGGGCTGCAGTTTCAGGCGAGAAGCCGCGACTTTCGAATAGCTGCTCTGATGCGTCGTTCCCAACGGTAATCATCGCGCAGCATTCCACATAACCGAGCGCCCCGAGCGACAACAGTGCTGCGTCAAACAACCTTCCACCGTCACCCGTTCGTTTGTGCGAAGGTGTAGTCGCCACCACGGCAATTACCGGACAACCATACGGTTTGTAGTCGCAAACGAGGCATGCGGATCGAAGACCGTCAGTTTTTTCAATCGCCCGCGATGCTGCTGCAATCCATTCCCCGTACCGACCAGCGACAATCGCGGTTGCCTTTGATTCGTATTGGGTCATGGCCAAACCAGCATCGTCGATTGTTCCGAGAAACGCTCCAAAAAGAGGCGCGCCTAGCGCGGGTACGTCTTCCCGCGTTACGCTGCGAAGATTGGCAGCTCTCACGCCCGCGCCAGAATTGGCCAACAACGTCCGTTTCCAGAGTCGGGGCGTTACGCTCATATGTCTCATTCGGCATAGCGTGTTCTTCTCGTCAACATGGAAGCCGCATTGTTCGCAAAACCGAGATCGATTGTCGACTATGTAGGCTGCATGGTCGAGTGTCTCTTGGTGGGCCGAACAGCGTCCGACTGCCGTCCGGCCGGGATGCTCACACTTCAGTTTGTTCAGCCATCTCAAGCGCATCGTCGACCTCGATGCCGAGATATCGGACTGTACTTTCCAGCTTCGTATGGCCGAGCAGAAGCTGTACCGCCCGAAGGTTCTTTGTGCGGCGGTAGATCAGCGATGCTTTCGTTCGGCGCATCGTATGCGTGCCGTAGGCCGTGTCATCGAGCCCGATCGATTTTATCCAACGATGCACTATCCTCGCGTACTGACGAGTTGAAAGATGAGGTGACGCCTGAATCCGGCCAGGGAACAGAAAATCTGAGGGAGACATCCCAGCTACCCTGATCCAGTTTTCCACGCTTTCCCGCGTTTGCTCGGTGATCTCGAATTGCACCGGTCGCTGCGTCTTCTGCTGCATGACAGTCGCGCGGGGCGCAACACGAGTGCCCATGCAGACATCGCGTACCCGCAGCTTCGTCAGGTCGCACGCTCGCAGCTTGCTGTCTATTGCCAGATTGAACATCGCCAGATCACGGGTCTTCCCACCCAGCTGAAGACGGATTCGAATGGCCCAAATCTCCTTGAGCTTCAGCGGTGATTTTTGCCCGGTCAGCTTGCCCTTGTTCCACGGGACATGAGGCAAGCTCGTGCTGATGATCGCTTCCATGACAAACTCCTTTCAGATGAAGGGAGAGTCAGTCTGCGCCAAATCCGATGGGCGATGCCCGACCCTCAAGGGACAGTCGGCAATCTCCGAAGCGGTCATTCGATATGGTAAGCCTCTGAGAAAATGTCACGGTGCGCATCACCCCGGAGTCGTCCCAGCCTCAGTAACTCAGCAGCCGGTGTTTGCGGAGTTCTTCGGAAAGCGCGGCGTGATTGATAAACACATGTCCGAGTAGCCCTGCGCTTCGCGCGCCCGCCACATTCGCTTCCAGATCATCGATAAACAGCGATTCTGAGGGAACGACGCCCAATGAATCGATGCACTCGAGGAAAGTTTCGGGCGAAGGCTTCGCGGCGTTGAAGGACGCCGATGCGAACACATTCTTGCCAAAGAGGTCCGCGATAGGTGGGCATAAGTAGTCAATGTTGTCGGCCACCAGTCGAGGGTTGTTGGTCAGCACGGCGATCGTGCAAGTCGTGGATACCTCTGCTGCCAGCGCCAGCACCTCAAGGTTCGGAGACATAGATTCGCGGCGGGCCCGCAGCCAGTCGTCGAGAGACACCTTACACCCGAGTAGGTCGCTGGTTTCGCGCAGATACGCGAGGCTGTCAATCAGTCCCGCGTCGGCTTTCGCTTCCAGTCCGGAACCCCATATAGCGTCTGCGACTTCGTCCGATGAGCGATTCGACAGCGACGCCAAGTATGCGACACGTGCGGATCGGTCGTAGTGAACTAGGACGTCGTCCATGTCGAACAAAGCGAGTGAGATCGGCATTCTGAAAAAGGAAGGTGAGGACACATGGAGGCGTGTGCATTTTCCATGGCCGGAGTTAGGAACAGCGTCAGATTGTTATCGATCTTGGGCGCGATGTCGAATGTCCCATATTGGCCGAACCCGGCCCTCTGGCCAACGCAGGCGATCGTCGCTCGCACGTCGTGGCCGAACTTCCGTAGTCGGTCCGTCCTGATAAGTCACACTTCCCGGAAGCGGACCCTCAGAGGCGGTAGCGGGAGCCCGTGGCGACCTCCATTTGAATGGACGCGCAGGGAGAATATGCGCCTCTCAGTACGATCGAGCACAGCCGGCCTTGCGCCTTACTCCGGGCGGGATGTCGCTCGGGCAGTGACACGCCGTACTGCTGGCTTCGTTGCTAGTTCCTCCAGAGTTGTAAAGAACTCCAAGCCTTTGTCGTTTTCACGCGTCACCATAAATCCAAGTTTGCGATGGAAAGCGATAGACAATCGGTTGGTCTTGTAGACATGGCTTCGTAGCTCACCGATTCCCCGTTCGGTCGCCAGAGTCGCGATGTTCGCGAATAGTTCACTTATGACGGTGTACGTTCGATGCAAGGGGTGCGTACCAAAAGCACCAACGAACCAGCACGCCCCGGCTTCCCGGCGAAGCATTGCATAGGCCACGAGTCTTCCGTCCCGTCGCACGGTATACACCTCATTAATCTCGAGTGACTTGCACAATTTTTCCCGGTGCTCATCTACGTCAAAGGTAAGCGGCCGGCGAACCCGTCTTGACGAATGGAGCTAGTGGCTCTCAGCCGTCGGTTGCCAGCGATGAGGCAGCAGTGCGGCGATATCACTGGCCTTCTGGGTCGGCAATCGGGTGAGAACGTCCTTGAGGTACGCGTGTGGTTCGTGCCCATTCAGTTGCGCTGAACGTAGCAGACTCATGATGGCCGCGGCTCGCTGACCGGCTCGAAGAGAGCCGGCGAACAACCAGTTCGACCTGCCGATGGCCCACGGGCGTATCTGGTTTTCGACCCAGTTGTTATCTATCGGCACATGACCGTCATCGAGATAGCGGGTCAGCGCCTCCCATCGTTTAAGACTGTAATCCAGCGCTTTGGCAATCGCTGACCCTTCCGACACCAGCTTGCGCTGCGCCGTCATCCATTCGTGAAGTGCGTCGCAGACCGGCTTGGCCCGACTCTGTCGAAGCTTCTGGCGTTCATCGGCTTGCAACAGTGCAGCTTCGCGCTCGATGTCATAAAGCGCAGCGAAGAACGGCAGCGCCTGCGCGGCGATCTGACTGCTGTGGTTGGTGTGCAGGTCGAAGAACTTGCGTCTCGCGTGCGCCGCGCATCCGATTTCAGTGATGCCCTGCTGGAATCGGGCCTTGTAGCCACTGTAGTCGTCGCATACCAGTTTGCCCCGCCAGCCGGCGAGGAACGCGCGGGCATGTTCACCTGCCCGGCTGTCAGCGAAGTCGTAGACCACGGCGCGCAGCTCACTGTAGTGCGTCGGCGTATACGCCCACAGATACGCGCGATGTGTCTTGCCTTTGCCGGGACTAAGCATCTGTACTGGCGTCTCATCCGCATGCAGCACACCCTGCTGCAGGATTTCCTCACGCAGCGCATCGACCAGTGGTTGTAGTTGGACGCCGCACGTACCGACCCACGCACCCAATGTCGAGCGGGGTATCGCGACGCCCGCCCGCGCAAAGATCTGTTCCTGACGATACAGGGGAAGGTGGTCAGCGTATTTGGCAACCAGCACTGATGCCAGCAGTCCCGTGGTCGGGATGCCCTTGTCAATGACGTGCGCAGGCACCGCAGCCTGAACTAGTGTTTCGCAGTGTCTGCACACCCACTTGCCACGCACATGCCGCTCCACGGTGAACACGCCTGGCGTGTAGTCCAGCTTCTCGCTGATGTCTTCGCCCATGCGCACCCGCTCACAACCACACTGGCATACGGTGCTCTGCGGCTCGTGGTGAATTTCTGTGCGCGGCAATTGCGCCGGCAGCGCGGCACGCTTCGGCTGTTGCGGTAGCGGTCCAACTGTGGCCTGTGGCTGAAGTTGCTCGAGCTCAACTTCAATGGCGGCGAGATCCGCGTCAATCGCCTCATCCAGCAGGTTCATCTGATCGCTGCTGACCTGCTCGCTGCGCTTGCCGAACTGATACCGTTTGAGAATCGATATCTCATGCGTCAGCTGGTCGATGCGGGTCTGTCGGTAGCGTAACTCGCGCTCCTTCTCACCGACCTCGCGGGTCTTCTCTTCAATCTCCCTGTCCCGGTCCTCGACGCGCGCAATCAGTTGTGTGGCAAGCGCACGCAACTGTTCCGGGCTAAGAGCGTTGAGATCGGCTGGCGGGTCCATGCAGACGAGTCTGCCAGAACCTCAGGGAGCACGGAAGCGCGACAGTTTACGTCCCCGGCTGTCTCAAACGACACGGATCACCCCGTCCGCACCAATGCGCTGCCACGGCAAGCCCACCACGAGGCCTTCGAGCTGCTCGTGCGTGAGCACGTGTTGCTTTGGCTCGCTACCCGCGATCGGCCAGGCGAACTGCCCCTGATTGAGCCGTCGCGCGGCCAGCCAGATGCCAATTCCATCGTGGACCAGCACCTTCAGGCGGTTGGCCCGCCGGTTGGCGAACAGATACGCATGGTGCGGATGCGCGGCGCCGAACACGTTGATCACCCGACCCAGTGCCGTATCGAAGCCGGCGCGCATGTCAAGCGGATCCACTGCCAGCCACACCTGGTCAATGCGGATCATGCGAGCCACTCGCGTAGCCACGCGGCGCATTGCGCTGCCTCTGAGGTCGGCCAGCTAACTGTTATCGACAGGTCGGCGCGACGCACCTCGACACGAATCTCGGCTGCACGCGTGTTTCGTGTCTCAAGTGAAAGCGGTACAAATTCTGGTGCCGGTGCCGGTGTCGGTGCCGCGGGTGGTCGCGCTGCAAGGCCGCTACGGGCCACAAGTACACAATCATTCTTTTCGGCCTGCTCGACCCAACGGCGAAGCAGATTGGCGTTCAGCTTGTGGTGCAACGCGATAGCCGCGAGCGACACCCCGGGCCCTTGGCAGGCTGCCACAACCTGAGCCTTGAACTCGACACTATAGCGTCGGCGCCGTCGACGGCCTGGTACCACTGCTTCTTCAATAGTGTTCACGTGTCCACCTATTTAAGTGAACACGATGCTCCCAAGACTCTTAAAGCATCTCAAGATGGGATGACCGGCCGCTTACCGTCAAAGGAGTCGCCAGCTCGTTCTGTGTGCTCACGCAACGTAAGTACGTCAAGCGCGAGAAGTTCATCGACAACGTGCGACATAGGGGCAGCCCAGAGTAATGGAGAAGCACGCTGCAAGAGTGTTTCAGAAAAAATTGCCGCCAATTCGGACCGCCTTGGAGGCCGCCCGCAACTGGTCACACCCAGCCGACGACCTTTCATCGGTCGAACCGGTACAAGGTCGCATTGCAGTCGTCGATGGGCAGAGAATGGACGACATATTTGCCGTCGGATACAACGGGGACAATCTTTGCCCAGAACGCCGCTGCCCCCAAATTTTCCCTGACGTGCCATATCTGCCAACGGCCGGGGAATTTGCACAGTAAATCGGACACGACACGCGTTCCCACACCTAGACCGCGATAACGCCGCGCTACGAAAAAGTAGCCGATATTGTGCTGCGCCCCTGCGGCATGAACCTCGTCGTCGACGATCACGAAACCGGCAATTTGGGCGTCAATGAGAATGAGAAGTGGAATCGTCGTTGGACTGGAAAGATACTCAAGCTTCGGACGGATAGCGAAGAACCCGTCGTCCGCAAACGAAAGCGGAACCCACTCGCTGAAATCATAGTTATAAAACTGCATCAGGTTCACGATTAGCTGATGATCCGCTTTCTCAGCCTGCTTCAATTCGATTTGTGGCATGTGAAGACTCGATACGGACTGTGCGCGTTAGTGGCCCGATGGCAAAAGCACTGCAGATTGTCGACGATTCATCCAGCAATGTCGAACGTCCGAAACTGGCCTGTCTAAGAGCGCAGGGTAAGATTTTTGTCAGCTTGAGGGACTACGGCACGTTGTTGACTCAGCGACCGATGGTGCTGCCACCATCACTGTTCATGGACAACGGTCTTCGCCGCATTGTGCATCAGGTCTGGGACTGGCAAGACGCTCGGCGAATGTGAGCATTGCCGTCAGCGCTTGGGCGATCTCCTCGTCGCTATCCAGGTGTGGAATGGCGTTGTCAAAAGCCACAATCGCGCCGTAATATTGCGCCTTGCACGTGGCGAGCAGCCTCATGTCGTCCACGCGAAATTTGACGCTCAGATTTCGAAGAGCAGCCTCCCGCGCCGCTCGCTCAACTTCCATCTTCGATATATCTGTACCCTCAACCTCATACCCCGCGCGTGCGAGACTCAACGCTTGTGTACCGATTCCGCATGCGCAGTCGAGGATGGCGCCGAGCGCACCGGATTCGCTTATGAGCGGCGCCAATACCGCACGTTGACGCTCGATCGCCTTATCCCAATCGTCGAAAATCAGGTGATAAGAGGATGCCATGTCATCGTAGAAGCTCTCTGCGGATCGAGTCATGAAGCGCCCTTAAATTGCAGTAGGTACTTGATTGTCAGCGATGTACGAGCGCTAGTCGAGTGACCGAAGTTGGCCGGTCCCTGCCTGTTGACGATCGGCAGCGCGCGACCCGCGTGGGGCGGTCGAGTCGCCTGATACCCGTTCGTCATCTAATCAGCTTGGGAAAGCTGGAAGACGTTTCCCTCGGGGTCCTCTCCGTCGCACATCAATTGGGCGAAGCCATCGTAGCGTTTCAAGTCACGCATCCGGACACCCGCGCTCAACAGTTTTTCGCGCAACTCCGATAGCCCTGACTCCACCGAAAAGACGATTTTTGCGTTCGAAGTGTTGGGGTGATTTGGGCGCTCGCGATAGGGTTCACCAACTCTGTGGAAAGCAATCTCAATCTCACCGGCCTTCACCACCGCCCATTCGCTGTCGATTTCTTCGGCGACCGGAAAGCCGAAATGGGTCTGATAGAAGGACTTCAGCAGCTCAACATCACGGACGTAAAGTATCAACCTGGACATGGAAACCGGCATTGGACTCTCCGAACATGCTGAGATTGGCAACTCTTCGGGATCGTCGTCGATTTTGATGGAGCAGTCGACGGATCGCTCATGGTCGGTCGCTTTTTGATGGCGATCGAAAGTATGCGTTGGAGCGAGCTTAGTCTGGTGGGCAAAAACCGTTCGCTCGCCGGTACCGATTAGCGGTGAAGCCTCGGCTGGAGATGGATATGGAATTGCCGTCAGGGTCCTTCGCATTAGCAAAACTGTAGCCATCTGCCTGATGGGAGGGACCGAATTCAAGTCCGCCTTGCGCACACTGATTCTTAAAACTCTCGACGTCTTCAACGTCAAAAACTAGCTTTACTAGCACCTGCCCGGCCTTCACTCCTTTCCCCGCTTGGTGAACCATGATGATGGCTCCGCCGTGCGGCGAGACCAACTCGGCTATCCTCCCGTCGGTATCCAATTTGCATGCGAACCCAAAATGTCGCGCGTAGAACTCACAGGTCTTTTGGATATCTTTGGCGTATAGAAGTATACGGTTCAACGCTGGCCGCATCTGTCTCTCAATGCTTTTCATATGGGCCTTGTCCAGTCTGACGACAAATAGGATGATTGTCGCCAATTTAGACGGAACTGTCGAACGACCGAAAGTGGCCGACCGCTGCCCTGATTTCAATTTTTCCGGTTGCGTTCGTCCTGTCCGGTGGCCGGTCTCCGGCCATCAAACTGTGGCGGGCACTGCCCTAACCCATGAATGACCTTAAAAACAATGCCCAGTCACCGAACGGATTTTCCATTTTCCCCAAGATTTGTAAGCGTCACGGGATGGCACCAGCGCCCGCTGCGGACGGATTGTCAGCGATCTGTGCGGTGGTGTCGACTGTCCGAAATTGGCCGAACTCGGGCCGATGCAAACGTCGCAGGATCGCTGATCGCTGCAGATATGCAAAAGGCATGGACCGACCCACAAGGGAGATACGCGTGTCCCGGAAACAGTCCTTTGTCCGCGTAGGCACCGTCGAAATAGCTAGCGAGCCACCGCGATGATGGCGATAAATCAAACCGCGCTGCGCACAGCTCGTCCGCCGATCTGCACCGCCCCGCCCATGTGTCGAGCGAAGAGAGTACACGGCTGACCGAGCGCGTCACCTTGCAAAAGTGTGATACTTCGCTCAAGCGCCAACGCCAGTGCGCCTGCCGCAACACCTGTCGCAGCGTCTTCAAAACGCGGCTCCAAATGATTGAAATTCCGCCCCACATAGACATCCCCACGAAGGCGGCAATACGCGAAAATGCCAGAAACGGCGTGCTTGCGACTCCACTCAATAATGGCCGCCAGATCGGGACGCAGTGCGTCCAATGCAGATTCGTCTGCCACTTCTACGAGCAGTTTTGCGCTGCCAACCGATGCGGGTCCTTTTATGCCTATCAGATCCGTTGGTTTAGCAAGCAACAAGGTAGCAATTTCCGAAACATCAAATATCAATCCCGGGCAACGCTGGGCCTCCAAGCCGACGTAGATCTCTTGGTCTACGCGCTCGATCACAAGAGCCTGGCCATGCATGCTCGTGATGAACTGGAGGTGTCGGCTATCAGGATATCGCTCAAAGACAACCGCGCTCGCCGCAAGCGTTGCATGCAGGCAAAGGGGGCTTCGGGCGTGTGGGTAGTAATAGTCGAGTTGCAGGTCACCACCAGCTTTCGCGTCCACGAACACCGTAGCATTCGCGTCCTGTTGTCGAGCGAACTCCTGTCTCCCCAATTCGGCCAACACTGAGTTTTCGACGACAATTGCAGTGTTGCCGGTTTGGTCGGTACGTCCAAAGCAATGCATGCGATGTATATTCATTGGCGGTCGCGTTCCTATCGAGCTGCGAGTCGTTGTGGATTATCATGCACTCTGCCGTTGGCCCGCAGTCGCCGCGCGCCGTTGTTGCAACACCGGATCTCACTTCCAGAAAGCAAGCCGCGTCCAGGTGACTCCCATGTTCCTGTTTGCTCGCTGGGCTGAGTCGCTGCAAACATTGAGCAGAAGTTGCAGACGATGGGCTTCGGCAAGCGTCATCGTGACGCGGCGGAGACGTCAAACATGCGCCGCCCCGTCGGGATCGGTCCGTGGCCCAACGACATGGTGACGAGACCGCCGTCGTCTACAGATCATAGATGGTGCACATCCCTCGGCGACGCTGGGCTTCGTCGAGATGGATCCATACTGCGGTAACTATGACAAGGTTGAACGTGTTCGCTCTCTCCCGGACGAGGCGGAGTTCTGGAAGACTGTCGTCGAGCCAGATGACGCTGGTACCGGATAGAAATTGATTACAGCAGCCCGCAGTTCGTCGACGGGCTCAACCGCTACCACCGAGTGCCCCAACGCTGCCAATGCCGCGGTGTCGCGACCCATGCCGGCGCCCACGTCGAGAACGCGCGAAGGTGCCGTCGGTATTAGATGCAGAACTGCTTGGTGGTGGTCTCGGAACGAAATCTTGCCAATCGTAAGCCAAGGCTTCAGCATACTCGGCATAACCTTTGGTCCCCGGAACGTCGATCGGCATTAATGAATATTGGATGGTCTGATCGGCCGATTGTCGACGATTCAGGCCGGGGAGTCGAATGACTGTTCCTGGCCGTTTGCTGAAGTCGGCATTTGAAGCGCCGGCGATTCGCCAGGACAGCTCCAAGTGCATACCTCGGCGGCTTTCTCGGCTCGGACGTTCAATCGATGTATTTCGATGTAGCCATACATCAAAAAGCCGCCACGTGAAAGCCTTAGCCCACAAGGCTCACGCGTCGAACAGGCGCGAACTATGCATGAACAGGGCACCTCGTCGAACCTGATGCTCGTGCTGACACCGCCTGGTTGAAAATAGCCGCAACGTCGCGGCGGACATTGAATGCAAGTTAGCGTTGCTTCACCCACGACCGCCGAAGAAGTTTTGCAATAAGACGGGGGCGTGATCTCGCGTCTTTGCTCATTGTTGCGTTCATAGTTGTCGTAGTTGTGGTGGGCGCCCGGAGACCGTTGAGCCGGCGAACGGCGACGGGTTAATGTGGTAACTATAATGGTCACTTTAATGATTTGGTCACCATACTTACCATGCTATGGTGTTACCATACTTACCATCTAGCTCGTTTGGTAATTATGATGCCCACCTCCGCCACACTTGGAGCCGACATCCGGCGGGCTCGGGAAATTCTCAACCTCAGCGCCCGCGACCTTGCGGAGAAAGCGTCCGTCAGCCGCCTGACGCTGCGTGAACTGGAGACTGGAACAGGCAATCCCCGGCTCAGCACGCTGCTGGCGGTGTGCCAGGCACTGGAGATGGATCTGAACGTCTTGCCGCGCGGCCTTGCGCCAATGGTCAACAGCGACCGGAACCTGCACAGTGGCGCGCTCAAGCGCCTGCTGGACAGCAAGCGCGGTTCGAGCGAGGAATGAGCCATGCGACCTTAGCGAATCGCTGAGGCACAAACGCTGCCTGAGTGGTCGGTCCGAAGGTGAGCACCATCGTGCCGCTGGGCGCGTCATACACGTAGACGCTGGTATCGCCGAAGCCGGCCCGGCTTGACCAGATCGGCAGTACGGCTCATCACCTGGGCGCCTCCGAAGGGATTCTGTTGCATCTCCTGGACGAAAGAGCCCGACTCTGTCCGCCGTATTTCAACCGTGGTATCGACCGTCTGCGGGCTTTTCCATGTGCCCACGAACTCATCTCCCTGCGCCTGCGCATGGGCGGTCGTGATGCCTGCGGCCATCAGGCAGAGCACGACGAATCGATTTTTCATTTTTTTGAATCCTTGGCCCGTTTGTCGAACGGTACGGGTGCACGTCCATCTGGTGGGAACTAGTTCGCGAATGCAACCGGAGGCGGATGACTTCTACGGGCAATAATCTTCGCGTGCGCGAGACGCACGCGTACAACGAGTTCGGGTTCTAATGCAAAGCGAGAGATATCGAGGCTACGTCCTTTGGGGACATGCAATCGCACATCAGGAAGATCTCCTTCAGGCCGAGCGTTTTGCTGCGAGCGGCACAATCACCCGAGAAACGAAATTCACGGAAGCCTCGGGCGTTCTTGGGGTCTTTGATTCCGAAGATGATGCGGTCGCAGCAGGACTTGCATGGGCACGTGCCTGGGTCGATAGCCACGGATGAAATCAGCGTGGATACCCCTAGCCATGGATCGACCCTTCTGCATGAGCCCGCGCAGCCTCGACGACAGCTGCGGGATCGGTTGCCAGAAGTTCACGAGGCCGCTTGCCATGAAGCATGCTGTTTGTCGATTCAAACCATGAGGCGATCCTGATCGGCGTGTAGTCGTAAAAAATCTTCAGAATCTCCGCCACTTCGGGGATGGGATTGCCGAGTTCGTCAAAAATGTATCCAGGGAATAGGGTTCGTCCCGCCAGATCAACGGAAAAAATCTTGCCCTCTCGCCCCCAATCGATCACCCCTCCCGAGGGAAGTGGATCGTCAGGATTGTCTTGCTCGCCAACCGCGAGGGCCGTCAACCAGGTCGTTCCGTCAAGCAAGGCTGCAACCGATCTTGCTTCCATTTCGGCACGGAGAGAGGGTGAGTGCCGGATGGGATCGGCAAGCCGATCGGCCCCGTGCCGCCGAAGATTGCCTTCACGCCGTGAACCACTCATTCGCAAAACCGGCCGGGTCAACGCCACGCGCATGCGATCCAGGATTGATGCACCAGCCTGCTCGCCTTCTTCGGGCGTCCACCGTACGCAGGCGCCGGTGTCGGAACAGCCAATCCCATGATCGGTGACATAGTGCACCTCCCGCAGTTCTCTCCAGATCTCCCCGCCTTCCTCATACTCGATCACGCGATATTCCCAATGCGATCGACGTTCGCCGGCAGGGCGGTCTGAATCCGGAGAAGCGTCACGATTCATTTCAGCGGTTGCGCCAGCAGCAATCGCGGCATTCATCTCGCCAACTGAGACTGCGTCGTCGGCATCATGCCGAATGATGCCCCGCAAGGCCCTCAACGAAGGTGAGTCTGGAGACCGTTCGATGTCGTCGATGCCCGTTGATGCAATTCGCAGCCACGCGCCCAAGGTGTCCCGGACACAGTGCTGGCACAGATCGATACTGATCGCGTGGCCGTCTCCGAAAATCGAATGAAATCCGCCGCGAGACGCAATCGACATCCGTTCATGCCAATCCGAGTCCGGACCATCCGGCGTCATGCGCCGTCCGCAGCGATCGCAAATGCACGCCGAGACCTCGTGGACCAATTTCTCCCGGAATTCAAGCATGCCTTACTCCCCGGATCGCCACGCATCCCTTGCCCATTCCCGCGGAACCAAGCCTAACTGCCGCGCCGTCGCTGCCGGCAGACGCAGCACGACAGTACCCGGGCGGTTTCCCCACGCGCTGTCGATCATGGTCACATCCACCTGTACGCCTTCGAGTTCGAGATAGACGACGTCCTCCGTGTCAAACAGTTCGCTGTAAAGCTGCCAGCCCGGCAGGTCATCTGCTTTCTCCTGAAACCGGATAGTGTCTTTGGTGCCCATGGTTTTCCTTTGTGAAAATCGGTCGACGTGATTCGACACACTATGCGCGGTGAAAAGGTGAATCCGTCAGCGAAGCGTTATGCCGCATACGTTCCACGAAACCGGCGCGCGGCATCGAGGACAGCGACGGGACGGTCAAGCGCATCTTTCGGCGCGATCGGTTCGGAACCCCTTCCGTCACGATCCAGCCGTTGGGAAAGTGAAACCACGTGGCAATCGCCCACGGGTCGTGGGCAGGTCCATATTCCGCCAGAATGTCCCTGATGACCGGTCGCGGTTCATCGTGGTCATCGAACTGGTATCGGGCAAAGTACCGCTGACCTCCGGCTTCTACGCCAAATATCCGGCCGCGCTGCAGCCATTCACCTGCCTCGACGGGAGCGGCGTCTGCGGCGATCGACTCTCCCTCTTCCAACAGTTTCTGGATCGTCGCTTCTCGCTGCGTCTGAAGCTCGTGGAGGGCAACTGACATCGCTGTTCCTTTCTGACGGGTAGCGAGTGCGAAAGCCTTGAGGCGCGCCCGCAATTGCTCGCTACTCTCATAGGGCGGCATGGATTGTCGCCGTCTCTTGCGCCGGTTCGCCTTGGTCATGCGACCTCCTTATCGAAGTGGCATCCCTATATCCGTAGTCTTCTGGCTCAGGCAGAACCATTGCTGGTGGTCTGTTTGACGGCTCATCCCATAAACGTGGTCTTTTAGACACGTATCGTGGACGGCCGCCGGGCACCGGATCCGCGGAGACCTCCAAGGCGCGGCGGACCTACGTGGCCAGCGTGCCAGGAAACGCGGACAGCGTTACGCGCAGCGTCCGCCGTACGACCTCATCATTCAGATCTCGCGCAGAATCCCAGGCTATGAAGCGGTGTTCCTCCGCTTGGGCCCTGACGACGCTCGGGTGATCGTCGATGGCCAGCCAGTGAATGATCTTCCTGCGCCGGACGTCCATCAGGATTTCCTCAGACCGGCAAGCTCCGTAGCTCTCCACGACTCCAACAAAACGGTTGCCCAACCGACCCAGCAATCGAATCAGCGTTGCGTCATCGAAAAGTCGCCGCCAGTTCGAGCTGACGATGATCCGCACTGCGGGATACGGGGTCAGCAGCGCCTCTGGGATTGGGCGCCAGATAAAAAGGCCCGGGTTCTCGATCAGACGGCAATGCTCGTCAAGTGCCGGTTCGCCAACGGGATGCAGCACACCATCGAAGTCGAGAAAGAGAACGGGAATCTCGGTCACGCTGTCTTTCCGTGAAACCGCTGTTGAATGCCACTCGCATGCTCATTCACGCATGCTTTCCCGAATGATATGCAGGACGGACATCACCGCATCTCGCTCGCCCTGCGACAGCATTTCCAGCGCGCTGAACCCACCAAACGCAGCCATGCGGCGCACGAGCCATTTGCCGGCGATATCGCGGGATTCATGCGTTGCCAGAAGGTCGGCGACCGGTTCCGGGTCGGTCACGCCGAGCGCGTCAAACGCCTGGATACCCGTGCGCCCAAGGGCCGTGTACAGCTGGGATACATCTTCCACCAGTGTGTCGATCTGTGTCATGCCTTACCTCATGCAATTTTCGGTTGAGCCCGTATGCCGTTATCGATGCGTCACGGAGCGAACCGTGTCCTGAATCCGTTGCCGCCGCCGGGCCGCACCCGACGGTTGACCTGTTCAATGCAGCGTGTTGCGGCGCGCGATCAGATTTCAATCACCAGCGCTGGATCAAACGCCGGGTTCTCCCATTTCAGGTCGACGGGCGCTCCCGCCATCAGACGGTTCGTCGCATAGCCGCGCGGGTTGGCTATCACCCGCGACTGGCCAACGCGATAGTCGAACGAGTCGTGCACGTGACCGTGAATCCACACATCGGCCCGCTCGAGCACATGTCGCAGGTCACTCACGAAAGCCGCGTTGACCGGGTCGCTCGCATAGCGCGGATGTACCGACGGCGGCGCAACACCGTGATGGGTCACCACGACCGTGCGCCCGTCGAATGGCTTTGCCAGTTCGTTTTGCAGCCACTCCATTGATCTTTCGTGCTCGGCAAGCGCGTGCGCCGGCCGAAACCGATCCCCACCGCCAGTGCGGATCACACGATGGTCATGCAACATCCGCCCGGCTAGCGCCATGCTCCGGTCGCGCGTGCCATTGAGCGCATAGTCGGTCCACAGGCAGCAGCCGAGAAAGCGCACGTCACCCACGACCAGCGCGTCGCACTCGAGGTAATGCACCGCCGTGCCAGCCGCGCGCGTGCGGATGGTGTCGGCGAGCGGGTCGTACTCGCTGCCATACGCTTCGTGATTGCCGTGCACATAGATCACGGGCACCCGCCAGTGCGCAAACGGCTCGATCGCATCAGCACCCTTCGCAATATCGCCCGCCAGCACCAGCAGATCCGCGTCCGTTGCTGCGATCGGGTTAAAGCCTGGAAAGCTCTGATGCACGATCTCCAGATGTAGATCCGAAGCGATCTGGATACGCATGCCGTCAGCTTATCCCTGCATCATCAACCGTCGGTTTACGCCGGCCAGCCTTTGACGAACGCGCCGGCGTGGACGGGTAGATGCGCTTTCCGGGTGAGTGTTTCTCCGCGATACCGATCGGCATCGAGAATTCCTCACCAGCGGCTGTCGTGAATCGCGCAAACGACACCAGCGGATGGTCCTCGTCATAGGCGGCCGTTGCGCCGATGTGAATTTCGCTCAGCGGCTGCAGACTCCACTGTGCTGAGTCCTTGTGCGGCTTCGCGCTCAGCACGGCTGCGCCCCGTACGATCTGGCCATCTGCCGTCAGTTGTAGCAGCGTCTTCGCAGCGCCCGAGGCAAATTCCACCATGGCAACCCGGGGCAGGTCGCGCCTTCCTTCGGCAAATTGCAGGATAAGCACATCACTAGAACCCGCCATCTCGGTAACGGCCGACAATGTCACTCCGGGCCATGCCGGTAGACAATTCTCGTCAGAGGTCAAAAACATACGATTCTCTATAAAGCAACAAACTCATCCGCACACTAGCGCACGGAAGGCATGGTCGCCGTGAAATGAAAGCATTATTTGGGGATGACGTCTTCGAACAAATCGGTCACCGCAATTCTGCATCCTACAAAAACCCGAAACTCCCCACCCAGCAAGTCTTTCGGGCTTTAGCAAGATATCTAATTCCCAGTGTACTGGGAAGACAAATTATAGCGGGAAACTGAGAGTGCTCCCATTTCACTGGGAGCGGGACTTTGGAAGCGGTACAAACGGTCTTTGGCCTGGTATTGCGCGAGCGGCGGCTATCCGGCAATGTCCCACAGACAGTTGAAGGTTGGGACGGCGGGTGCGGCATAGATTATGCGACCTTGCGATCATGGTCAATGTTGGATTTCGAGGGCGAACGCTTCAGGGCGGC
>NZ_CADIKB010000069.1 GCF_902859825.1 Paraburkholderia phenoliruptrix
GCGGTTCTCCTTGGTTCCCTGTTCGGGAGGTTGGTCCTGGAAACCCGATTCTCTCGGATTCCACTGGCGAACCGCCGCCTTCAACCTTCAACTACGCCTGGGACATTGCCCTCGGGCCGATTCGACGGTGTACTGAGAGTCAATGATTCCTTCCAGGTTTGGCGCGCTGAGCGTGCCGCCCTTCCCAGAGAAGAAGTCGCGAAGACCATAGCCGAATCGGGCCAGTCCACCGACAACGCCGCCTTGTGATGCCGCTTGCTCTCTTGAGACCGGCGGTCCTTCGAGTGCTGCAATAACCGCTTTAGCCTCGGGCCCAGCGACCTTCAGAAGATTCACTGCTGCTGCCGCCGCCGCATCACCCATAGCCTTCAGTTCGGGTGACATTTGAGCCAACTGTCCGTTGAACTCATTCATCACCTGAGCCCAATCGGACTTCAGGGCAGCCTTGACGTCGGATGCCTGGTCGGCTGTACCTTGGTCGATTTCGTTGCGCTTGGCGTCCGAAATCTCTTTCTGCTGCGCCTTGACCCAATCTGCGTCGCCGTAGCTGGCTCCAGTACGGAGTTGCTGGAGCGACAGCATGTCGGTAAAGCCATAAGCCTGCGCCAGAGTGGCCGCCGGCATGCCGGACTTCTGCCACTCGCGGTATTTGCCGCTCGCAGCTCTAGCGAAGTCATACGTCAACTGCTCGGCATCTTCGCTCTGGATCTGTTCGGGCGTCAGACCGGCCGCCATGAAAGCGCGCCACTTGGTCACGTCGCCCTGGGCATTGGCGACGTTGCCAAGATCGGATGCTCCAAGGCCGAACTTCTCGAAGTTGGCGCCGAAGGCCTGCGTCTGACCGATCCGGAGACCCAATCCGCGGGCCTGAAGATTCTGACCGGCCAATGCGTTCGTTGACGCAAAAACGGCTGCTGGAAACGATAGCAGCGACCCGCCGATGGCTCCCAATTTCAGGAGCATCCCGCTCATCTTGGCAAAGTCTGTGTGGACAGCCTTCGAAAACTTCGCCATGCGGCCCATCTGAATGGCGCCGTCTTTTGTTTTGGTGTTGAACTTGTCCTGTGCGCCGGTTGCCTTTTGCAGGCCTTGGGTGATCGCGTTAGCTTGAATTGCCGCGATCATCAGGAACTCTTTAGACAGCTTCGACGACTTGGAGAAGTCTTCCATGCCAACGCCGGCATCGTCGATGGCGCCCGTAACCTTAGCCCAGTCCTCGGGCATATCGGCGAGCTTCTTCTGATAGTCCTGAAAGAGAGCATGGAACTCGCGGAACTGCGAGTCGTTGATCTCAATATCGACGATTGCTTTTTGCGTCATGCCGGTCGCTTAAGCGCCTCAATGAGGTATCTGTGACGGAACTGCTGCGCCGTCCGATACGGGCTGTCGTATCGCTCGAATACTTCGCCGAATCCCTCATTGGCGATGTAGTTCAGGATGGAATCGACGATGGTGTCTTTGTCGTAGGCGCGGCCTGCGTCAATGTCGGCAAAGAGGCGAGGAATTCCGTAGGCGTGGATGACGTGATCGACGCCCCCAGAAATTCTGCCGTTCCCTTCGCTGCTGATGCCCGGTCCGCCTTTCTCGCCAGGGCATAGTGAGATGTAAAAAAAACTATGCCCGCCAGCGCCTCCTCCCAGTCTTCAGCGTCGATCTTTCCGCTCGAGATCGCCGTTCCTACCGGGATCTGATCCCATCCATGCGGGCCCGGGCAGAGGATTGTGGTAAGGCGCTTGAATTCAGCAAACAGAGCTTCCGAAATCTCGTCCTGAACGTTGCCTTGTTCGTCGACCATGCCAAGCGCGGCAGCTTCTTTGCGGCATTCGTCCTTGAGCGTGAGGGCGGCAATGCGAGGGCCCGCACTCACCAGATAGGCGGTGCCTTTGCCTTGAAGCGCAGCTTTCGTCGAGGCTAGAACACGGTAGTGCTGCTCGAAGATCGCGCGGGAAATCGGCACGTGGAATGCGTGGATACGCACCACTTCTTCCGCGACATCCTTCGTCACGGGTTTGCCTTCAACTTCCTGCGTGACCTTGCGGACAACTCTTTCTGTTACTACTGGCAACACCAGATTGCGCCGTTCGTCGACTTTCATCTCAATCCCTTTAACTGAGCCTTATGAGGTGCCACGGCAACCGGTAAGGTGCCGGCGTTCGGGTCGCGTCCCTAGCCGTGGCGTGAGGTGTTACGTGAATGACCAGAGCGAACTGTTGATGTTGAACGAGCCGCGCAGTGTGACTCGCACAACCGGGTCAGTGCCGTCATACGCACCCGGCGAGATCATGCGAATGCCGGTGTCGTTCAGCGTAATGGCGGGAAACGCCGAGGTATCGCTGTGGATCGTCACGTCGCCAAGGACGCTGGTGTCCTGAGCCTGCGCCAGCCAGTTGGCAGCAAGCGCCTGCGAACGCAACAGACCAACAGTGATCGTCGCCATGACATACGGCTCGGGCGAATTCACCACGCCAGTTGCCGTCTCGATCTGCTGATTGAAGTCACCCTCGAATTCAATATGAGCAAATGACTTGCCCATGTATTGACTCGTGATGTTCAGCGTCGGGAAAGCGGCGATAACAACGGAGCATCGGACGCGGTTTAGCGGACCCGCATTGAGATAGGGATTTGCCATGTTGCGTCCTTAAGCGACAAACTGCGTCGCGTCGAGGTTGAGGGTCAGCGTGAGGAATGCGTTCTGACCAACCACCGTCGCCGAAAAGCCGTTGTAGATGCCTGCGTTGTAGTCGTTCGGGTTTTCCGTCGTGTACGTCGAGAACGGCACGGCGGTCACGACAGCGCTCAATGCACAGCCGAACTTCACAGCCGAGTTCGCCACGTTCTGAGCGACGGCCAACAGCGTGTTGATACCGTTCTGGTCGTAGAGCAGAGGCGGATTGCTGTTCGATCCGTTGATGATTGCCGCGGCCAGCGCCTGCTTGACCTGAATGCGGAACCAGTCAATCCCATACCACCACGCGGCCTGTTCGCCGTCCATCGTCGTGCCCTTGAAAATGCACGCAGTGGAGATGCCGCCTTCGGCGCCCGTCAGAATCAGATTTCCATAGTTGGTCAGAACCGTGTTGATGTTCGTCTGGTTGCCGACCTGGGCCCAAGGCGTCACGCCATAAGCGTATCGATACGACATCGGGGCGAGAGGATTCGACGAGCCCGGTTTATTCGCGAGCCAGTTATAGAAGTCAACCGACAGCTGATGCTCTGTCGACGCCTTCGTCGGGCTCGGCACCTGTGCGTACACCGCTTTGTTGTTGGCGTAGTTAGGCAGATTGGAGACGGTCGTCGTGACGAAGAAATACGTCTGCCCACTCGGGCTGTCGTAGTTCGCCGTCATCGTGTTCAGGGCTGCAGACGATGCAGCATCCCACGCGGCCGGTAACAGGTATGCATAGAACACCTGCGGATTGCTATTTGCCGTGATCCACGTTTGCAACGCAGTGATTGCAGATGCCGCTGTGGTCTGAGCGCCCAGCTCGAGCACGTAGACGCCGACTGCATTGCCTTGCGCAAAGAACGTGGTTGCCGAATTGCTGATGAATCCAGCATTGGATGGCAAATACGTGCCCGGAACCGTTTCAGTGCCAGGATTCGTCGCAAGCGCGAACGTGAAGGTGTTTGCACCAGTGACCGTTGCGGAGTACGTGCCGTTATAGGCGGCAGGCGTCGCACCAGCAATGATCGTCGTGAACGTCTGGCCCGTAGCGAGGCCGATGGTAGCGGCGGTTGTCGCCGTGACCGTGCCGCTCGACCAGACCATGCCGGTCAGAGCCAGAGGCGTTGCGAGAAGCGCCTGAACTGCGGAGAGTGTCCCGCAATACTGGTAAGTACCAGCAGTAAGCGTCGTACCGCCCGCAGACACAATCGCGCCGCTTTGCTGAAGCTGCGAGACGGTCGGCGCGCGCGTGACGGTCGTGTTGACCGTTACGATCGTCGGAGTGATTGTGGTCGCCATGTGGGCGGTCTCCAGCTATTAGATGTACGAGACAGCGACGGAACCAGCGGAACCAGGAGTCACGACGATGCCGTTCGCGCAAGGCCAGTCGAGCGTGTAGACGGTGCCGGCCGCTGGAGTGGCTGCCGAAAAGATGAGGTTTGCTGCTGCGGCCGCACCGGTTGTGGCGGCATCGTTCGCAGTCAGATTCCCGGTGATCGTGCTGGTGACGACGATCCGCACAAGACGGCCAGCGCTGGCTTTAACAGCAGTCGCGGCGGTGATGTTGTAGACGCCAGTCTTGCCCGAGGCGATGAACTCATTGCCTTGAGCATCGACCTGGTTCATCACGAATTTGCCGGACGGATTGACGGCGGTTGCTGCATTCAACTGGGATTGGGGCATGTCACGCTCCTGAAAAAGAAAAACCCCGCCGAGGCGGGGTCTGTGTGGATCACCTAACGTCTGTCAGGTGTTGATAGATGAGAAGCCGGCCGACAGGATCAGTCGTCGAGCGATCGCATCGGACGTTGTCTGGAAATACCAGGCCTCGATGTCGAGCGTCTTTTTCATCGCGATCACGTTGAGTTCGGATTGCGTGCGCTTGGCGTCCTTGATTGCCGGCGAATTGCCGAATCCGAAGTTGTCAGTGTTCAGCGAGTAGTCGATCAGGCTCGCGTAGAACTGCGTGGCCTGCTGATTGGTCAGGCCGTACATGGTCAACCGGACCCTGTCCTTGGCGAGTTGGGAACTGGGCAGATCATGCAAGGGTGAGGCGCCGGAATTCGGTACAACCGTTCCCGGCCAGACATAGATTGGGAACGAGGGCGCCTCTGTTGCATCTGGCTCGACGTGCGCCACGACGTAAGGCGGCACGACATTAGCCGGCACCAGATACGACGGATAAACAGGCAACTGCGGCGTGCTTTGCGCCAGCCAGATCGGCAGGCTATTGGAGACAATCGGCCCGGCTGGAAGGTCGGCCTCACTGTCAATCAGTTGCGATGCCAGAGCCGGATAGACCGCATTCCCAACGTAGTGGTAGAGGTTGGCCTGTCTATAAAGCGCGCCGCGGGCATTGAACGAGAACCTGATCCCGTCTATCACGCCGATAAACAGATCGGTCGGCGACGCGGCGTTAAACACGTCGATCTGGCTCAGAGCCGTAAAAACGATGCGATTGACGTCAATCGTTTCGTCCTCGTTCTGCTGCTGATCGGTCACCTGGTGCAAAGAACCTTGGACCGTCTGGGTGACGCCAGTGTTGACCCAGAACACATACCCATCAGTCGGCATGACCGACTGACTGTATTGCGTGAAAGTGACTGCCTGGCTTTGCGACAGTTGGTCTACGCCGGCCGCCAGTGTGCTCGCCAACTGGCTTTGCGAGCCTAGCGATTCAGCGATAGATGGCATTAGTCAAACCACGCTATAAGAGTCGACCAGTAGAGCGACGTGTCAATGAAGGAGGGGCGGCGAGGATTGGCCTTCGCATAGGGATGTTTCAGGCGGTGATTCACGCCGTTCAATGCGGCCTTTGTCGGAACGCCCTCAATCCCCATGTGTTCAATTTCCTGCAACGAGACGAAGTTTTTCATCATCGTCGTGATGGAGGATTCAGCTCCGCCAAATGGATTTCCTGACGGATTCCCACCCATCATCATCGTTTCTAGTTGACCGGCGATGGAATCCTCAAGTGCCTTGGCAATGTCCGGAAGACGGGCAAAAGCGAACGTGTCAAGCACGCCATACTTCTCTTCGAGGATTTCCGCTACTTCGCCAGTGGTCTTCGTGGCGGCGCTTTTCTTGGGCTTCTTCTTGCCTTTGCCCGTCTCAGCGCGCTCCACATATGGCAGGTCGATGACACCCAAGTGCAACGTGATTCGGTTGGGAGGCGCAGTCGTGGTGCCAACGTGCACAGGCGAATAACTTCCGCCGCCTTCCGCCATCGGCATGTCGAAGTCTTTTGCCGCCATGATTTATCCTAAGACAAGCCCCACACGTTGCCGGCGTCCTGTTGCATGGACAGCCATTGACGCCCATAAGGATCGCGCAGAGCCTGCAACTGACCGAGTGTCAATCCCTTCAGAAAGTCTGGCGACAGCAGAGAATCGGACGTCCCCTGATCCGCAGCGGAGTTGATGACTCCCGGCGTAAAGCTGGTTAGCTTCATGTCCGCGCGGGTCTGCGCAAAGAACGTTTGTCCCGGCTGATCGGGGCACCAGTTCAACAGAAACGATGTGGCGAGACAGTAGACTGCAAAGCAGTAATAGTCTTGACCGATGGCATACAGCACCATCAGAGTTTTTTCTTCAGCGTAGCTGAGAGCCCACGTGATGTACGGGCTATTCGACGGCAAGTCTGCTGTCGGAATGCCCGCGACTGTCGTCAGGAAGGTGTACAGATCGGCGGCATTGGGAGCCGCCTGAGTTTGCCACGGGGCGAGCACGCCCATACCAGGCAGCGGCGGAAAGCAGGGCGTGCACATATTTCCTCTTAACTGCGGCGGGGACGTCCGCGCCGACGTTCAGATTGAACGGGCTTTTCATCGCCCACGGTGATGACTTCGTTGATCTGCTGCTCCACGCCTTTCTGCTCGACTTCCTCGAGTTCCACGGCAAACTCAGCGATCTTCGAGTCGGTCTCCTGAGCCGCCCGACGAAGCAGATCGTCAGCCGCAGCAGCAGATTCCTTTCGCACCTGCAGGGCCTGGTCAACGAGCGCATCCTCGTTGTTCGCCATTCCATCCACGAGACGATCAAGCGGAATCGGCTTGTCGAACTGATAGCATTGTCCGATGAAGCCACCCGTGGAATCAATTTCCGCCACAGGAATCAGCCCGTACATGCGATGCTGGTTCACGATGCTTTCGTGGTCGGCGCGAGATCCTTCCTGATAGATGCTCTTTTGCTGACCCGGAGGAATTTCAACGACGACGGGTCGGGATACGCGCTCCACCCAGAAGTGAAGCTGGAAAAGCTGTTTTGTGAGATTTGCGACGAATAGAGCCATGACATTCCCTGTTGGTTATCCCTGTATTGGAGTCTGCGGAAACGTGACAGGGGGCACGCTTGTCGGTTGCGCAACCTATCCGCAGAACTGACCGTTAGAAGCCTGCCGAAACGATCGTCAGTGCTTCCGGGCGCGGCGCCCAACCCGACGTCGAGCGCAGCTCCGAAACGACGTCGACAGCACCAGCCGGCAGCGGAGCGATGATTTCGGTCGGAGCGGCACGGTCAACGAGCTGAAGTGACGTTGCATCCAGACCCGGAGTGAGTTCGGCAAACACGTTCGTGTTGACCTTGTTCACGCGGTTCTTCTTCACTTCCGGCATTGAGATGATGATGACGTCCGTGCCGCCAGCGCCCTTGCCGATGAGCGTGTCATCGCAGGTCCAGACGATTTCGTCGCTGTTCCAGCCTGCCACGTCATCCACGAGCCCGCGGACCGACTTCGAACCGGCGCCTTCACGCTGGAATTGCGTGAGTTGCACGATGCCGTAGTAGCTGATCGCCTGCATGATGCGTTGAGTCGTCAGCACCGTGAAACGGGCAGGCACGCCAACGGTCATCGTGCGCGTCTTGATCGCTGCAATTTGCTGTGCGAGGAAGAACGCCAGTGCGCCGTTGTCATACGTCGAAATGGTCGTGTTGCCGTTCGGGTCAGCCGGCAGGTTCAATGCCGTTGCGCCGTTGGTGTTCATCAGACCTTCGCCGTTCGCCGGGTTCGCACCGTACAGCAGCAGGTTGCGCTGTTGCTGGAACGTGCCCTGACGCATTGCGAGGCGGTGAGCTTCGACGGTCGAAGCGCCCACGCGGCCGAGCGCTGCCGTGTCGTGATGGTCGTATTCCGCACGCGAGCGAATCATGTACGTCGGCGTGCTGATTTCGCTGTAAACCACCGAGCAGGAGGGAAGCTGGTTGGCGACAAACTGCCCCGTCTGCACTTGCGTGCGGACGTCGAGGCGCTTGATGTAGACCTCGAGGTCGCCGTCGCCAAGACGCACGAGCGGATCACCCGTTGCGATGGTGTCAAACGCGCCCGAAGCCTGCTGATACTGCAGCAGGATTTCGGGAACCATATAGTGCGGGTTGACCCGGATTTGTGCCGGTACGATATTGGCCATGTTCTGTCCTTAGATCTGGATGAGGGCCGCGTAACCCGAGCGATTCCAGGTAGCTGCACCAGTGGTTGCGTTGTACGAGACGGTCATGCTGTTGCCAGCATTGATGTCGAGGATCTTCACCGGCAGTGCGCCCGTGCCGTAGTTCAGGACGATCGTGCCCGTCAGGGAGCCGGTGGCTATCGCGCCCGAAGCAGCCGTGATCTGGATCGAGAAGTGCTGGTTGTCGGTGAAGGCGGAAACGGTCTGGTTGCCGTTCACGAGCGATGCGCCGGTGCCGGTCACGCCGCTGATGTTGATCAGGTCGCCAACGCCAGCAACCGGCGAGGCAGCAGCCATGACGATGGCGATCGTGTAGACGCCATTCGAATACGAAGAGGTCGCCGACGTCACCGAATAGGTAGCCGTCGACGCATCATACGGTTGCAGAACCTGGTTGTTGAAGTCCCAGGAAACCTGTTGCGTGATCAGACCGCCATCCAGCGAGACGAGCGACGGGTCCATCGCAACAGCGATGCGCGCGCCCGAGCCCATGCGGAAGAACGGGACGGTCATGCCAGCGGCGCCTGCGGTCGGAACCGGGCTTTGCGGCGAACCAACCCACGCATACGCGTTGTTGAAAACCGAGAAGCCGGTCAGGTTCGATTGAGCGGTTGCGGCGACGATCGTGCCGCCGAGCGTGCGGTCATAGCCAGAAGCCGGGGCGACGCTCTCCGAGATTGCCATGCCGCCCCAGATCGGGCCGGTGGCGCTCGCCGAAAGCGAACCAGTTGCGAGCGCGTAGCGCACGGCAGGATCGTCCATGTAGACGCCCTGCACATAGCCTGCGCTTTGTACGGAAAACGAGCCTTGAGCATTCGTCGTCGCGTACGGATAAAAAGGGGTATTCAATCCCATGATTTTCTTTCCAGAAAAGAAAAAGCCCGCTCAGTGGCGGGCTTCGTGTTGGCGACGAGTGCTTTAGTGCTTGGTATCACGCACGATATTGCCGTGCATGCGGGGAGCGCGGAAGTCATCCATCCATGCGCCGGGACGGCCATAGAAGGTGGTGACCTTGTGGCCGGTGCCGGTGTCACGGGTTACAGCGCGCAGGCCAGCTTCCGGGGCCACGCTCGGATGAATCGCGGCTTCCATCGAGTCCGCGTAAATCGCTGCTTCCGCGATCGCGAAAACCGATGCTTCCAGGCCGGCGAGATCAACATCCTTCCATGCGGCGCTGTGCTGTTTCATCGGAGCAGCGAGACGCTTCTTGTAAGCGAGAACGTCTTCGCCATTCAGCGCCCGCGGAGCCTGCTTGCCGAATGCGCCATATACGCTATCGGCTTTCGACTGGGCGTCGGCGAATGCGGCCTGATCTGCATCGGTGAGAGGCTTCGGCGTGAGCGATGCGGTCTGCACCAGCATCTTCTCAAGGTTGGAGATACGGTCGAGCAGGGCGCTTTCACGCTTGGCGGCGTCAGCCTTTGCCTCTTCTTCTTTCGCTTCAGCCTTCAATTTCGCAGCCTCCGCTTCCTTGTCCTTGGCGTCGTCATCCGCTTTCTTTTCGTCCGAATCAGCCTTCTTGTCACCGACCGACATTTCTTCGGCCGGCATGGCATCGGCTTTCTTGTCGTTCTTCTCGTTTTCATACGAGTCCATGCGCTTGCACAGAGAATCGACAGCCGACATCAGCTTGTCCCATTTCTCCGAATCAGCCTTGGCCTTTTCTTCCTCGGCATCAGCTTTCGCCTTTTCCTCAGCGTCAGCCTTGGCCTTTGCTTCGAGTGCTTCCTTCGCCTCGGCGTCCGCCTTGGCCTTACGCTCTTCTTCAGTCATCTCAGGTTCCTGAACGTTAGTGGTAGATACGCCAGCAGGCGGACCGCCCTTGTCCCACACGCCAACCTCGCAGATCGCGATGTGGTCGAGCAGTTTTGGGTTTCCCTCAATAAGACCCTTCTCCCCGTTGTCGAGGGTTACAACGGTGTTTTCCAACTTCGGATTGCGGAATACGACGTTGGGCGACGTCGACAGCTGCTCCTTGGACATCATCGTCGCGGCAGCTTCGTTGTAGATGCGGACGATCGCCCACACCTCGTCACCCTTGATGTAGGGCAACATGACCGAGCCAACAGAACGTTTTTTGAATTCTTCCGAATTCAGATTTGCGTTGTCTGGGTGGTCGATGATGACCGGCAGGCCATTGCACCGCGCAAGGAAATCTTCATTGAGATATTCCTCAGGCGGCCGGTAGACGTATTCCTTATCTTTGGATCGGTACGATGTGCCTGTACCCGTGATGCGGATGTCGAACATCCACATGTTGATGAAGAACTGGGGCGATGAATATTCGCCCGCGACCATCGCTCTAGCGAGGTCTGTCTCCGTCATGTGAGCTTTGCGGACCGCCTTGAATGCGTCCGACTCCAGCACGAAGCGACAGCCGGGGTGCAATGGTTCGGGCCACGATCCGAGAGGTGACCAGATGAATTCCGTACTTTCGTCGCTCAGCGCGACGTCGAATGGTCGGGACTCGTTGTAGAACGTGGTGAATTCAACGTTGCCATCATCTGACTTGCCGAGTTCGATCAGCTTGTGCGGCTCGTACCCCGTCTCTTCCTGGGTTTCACGACGGGCGGCTTCCTCGGGCGTTTCGCCGGCTTCAATGTGCCCTCCAGGGAAGGCCCACTCACCCGGATGATCGCCACCGTTGCCGCGGCGCAGGAACAGCACATTGCCGTCCGCAACAATCAGCGCGCCTGCTGCAAGAATCTTTTCGGAATCGGCTTTACTTCGCCCCGCCTCTTTCATGGCTATGGCGATTGACTGATCTTCAGGATGGCCGGCCGCGCGCAACTCCTCTATGTTGTGACTGACAGCCTCGTTGCTCGAGCCTTTTTCTAATGGCATCTCATGCTCTCATTGCGGCGATCTTCGCGCGCGCCTCTTTCAGTGCCTCTCGACCTGCGGCGGTCACCATGTCATCGGGAAGATCTCGGATGTTGTACAGATACTCGTAGGTGCACGAGCAGTAGACTTCCTCGGCAGGCTGCGTGATCTGGTCGGTGTAGCCAGCAGGGCCGGCCTTCATCAGCCCCTTCTCAAGGGCCCAGTTGCCGCGGATCGCGTAGACCTTGCTGTCCCGGTCTTTATGGTCAGGACGGAAGTGATAGCCAGCCCTTCGCCATTGCGAATGCCATCGCGCAGCAATGGCGCCTCCGTCCGTCGCGATGATGTCGTTCAACGAACTGACGAACTTCGCCGACTGGTCAATGACACACCGCCGCTCTTCAAAGGGCAAGGACGTGAGCGCCTTGCGGATGTTTTCCTTAACCTCTTTTTTCTCGACCGCACGGCTGCCGCCAGCAGGGATCGAAGAGGCCCACCCAGCGAACCGTTGAGTCGTCTTTTCGACCATTGACTCACGGTTCAACTTGATGAGACTGCGCGATACCATCAAGCGTCGATCAAGTTCGCTGCGAAGTTTAGGTTTCAGGCGGTCTATGGTGAAACGTGGCACCCCAGGATGCTTCTTGATGATCTGACCATCGTCGATCATCTGCTTGTAGATGCCGCCGAGTGCCCGCGTCAATTCAGCGTTCAGCACGCTTTCTGGCGTCAGGCTTTCGATAGCCGCGCGGCGAATCCGATCAGTCCAATACTGCAACCGCTCAACGCTATCGAAGCCGTTTTCCTCGAAATCGCGGATCGCAGCAGTGACGGTTTCGAAGAATGTTGCCATCAGGATCGGCCAGAAAACGGTGGGGGAGCGTCGGGGTCCTGGTCTGGCTCGGGTGGCACATAGTTCTTCAAATCATCGTAATCCAGCACAAGAGGATTCGAGAACAGGTGCTTGGATTCGTTGATATTGTTGGCTGCCCACTCGATCAGACGCGCCCTGTTGTCGGGGTCAAGATCCGGCTTTAGAACTTCAAGCGCAGCAATGATGCTTTTGAGCTTGACATCCTCGACCTCAACCAGCTTCGATTCCGGCTCCACAAGCAAAGACGGCCACTCTGCAGTGAAAGCGTTCTTCCACTGATAGAAAGCCTGCTCGTAGGTGAGCTTCTTGTACTCCGGGATCGTCTTCTGGATGGTCGCGAAGAACTCAGGCGTCCACGCCAGATGCATGACGATGTTATCGAAGAAATCGTAGAGAGGCTGCATTTTCAGCCGCTCATTGTCGATGTACCTAACGATTTCCTTTGCGTCTTCCGTTCCTTCGCCAAACCCTTCTGCATACGATTCGGAATTGAGCATCTTGGCTGGCTGGGGCACGGCCGCGGCGATGTTCTCGAGAATGTTCTTGCGAGCCGTGGTCAGGGCGCCGTCAGCATTCAGCAGATTGAGGGTTTCAATTCCCTCGTCTGGCGTGATGTTGATGACGTTGTTGGTCTGCGCCTCTTTGACGACGTTGCGCTTGATGCCCTGCAGGACCGCCATGGCCCGGTCGGCGATCGAGCCCGGCTGCTTCATTTTTGCGACGATCACGCCAACCTTACGGCTGACCATATCGTCCGCGATCATCGTCTGCACGAACGACTTCAGCGGAAAGAGAGCACGCTGATAGACGGAGCGCCCCGTGTAGCCGAACGCTGAATTCGTGTACTCGATGTACAGGGGCGCTTCGTTAAACCAGACGCAGGCGCGGGAAGGGTGATACTCCTGCCCGGCGGCCGTGACCATCGTTGGCTTCTGAAAGTCAGGTGCGTTGGGGTCCTGGTTCAGCACCAAAGAACCTGCGGTATTGAGCGGGTCCAGTGCATTGAAATAGAACTGTTGCGCGGCGATCTTGCCGAGGTCAATCGGCGTTTTGGTATCGACGCCCTTTGCCCCGCAGACAATCGCTGCTGCCCCGTAGATTTTCCCGAGGCGGGCTGTATTAGCGATGTAGTTATCCGCATTGATCTCGCGCCACTTGCGCTCGAACGCATCGCGCACGGGTTCTTCTGGACTGTTGGGGATTGAGATCTTCCGCGGTTGGCTCATCGCCAGTTGAATCGGCTGATCGACGATTTTCCCGCCCAGCGGATGGAACGAGTAGATCTGTTTGCAGAGCTGGTAGCCAGGCTCGGCACCCGGCACCAGATCGTCAGCCATCAGCAGATCGACCAGGCTCGAGGACAGCTTGGAGCCTTCGATTGTGATTTCAGCCATTTGGATACCGTGGATTAATTACAGACCATCGCTGTCACCGAGGCCGATTGCGATGCCGTAGACGCCCGTGTCATACAGGTCGTCGGCCTGGTTAGGGATGCCGAGTCGATAGCCAAAAAATTGGCTCAGGAAGTGGTTCTGCGAGCGACCTTTGTATTCAACGATCTTGTTGTAGGCGTGCTCGCTGATCTTCACGTCGCCGTGATGGACAAAGTCGGACACGCCAGTGCCGCGCGCATCCTTGCTCATTGAGGTCAATTTGCTGTCGATAGCCTGCGCAGGCCAACCGCTGCGAGCCGCGCGCTGCAGGAGAGTAATGCCGCTGCCCTTGTCTTCGACGAAGCTACCCGCGCTACCCATGCGGGCCCCGCACAGTCGCGCCAACTCTTCGACGCGCGACATGACGTTAGGAAACCACTCGGCGATCAAATCAGATTCAATCTGCGTGATGTCCCAATCAAGAATGATCAGTTTGTGCCCGATATGCCTGTTTCGGGCGAAGTAAGTCACGCCCGTGCCGTCGTTTTTGTCTCCCGCTTTCAGCGCGGAGTCCATAACAGCGAACACGTAATCGCAACGTTGCGGCCACGGCACCGGAGCACCATCGACCAGCATGTTCTCGACCTTGAACAGCGTGCCTTCCAGCGGACGAGGTAGCTGCTGATACAGAGATGCCCACGTGCGAACGTTGCTCTCGAACTGCGCCCAGTGCTTCTCACTGAACCATTGCGGCCACAGATATTCGCCAATCTTCCGACCGAGTGGGTCGTTCTGGACTTCACATCGCGCCTGCAGACAGACGACTTCCCAGACGTTTCCGTCGCGGCACATGATCGGGCCGCTTTCCCCCTTCCAGTCTTCGGGAAGGATGCGGCCGGCGAGATCGTCTTCGTGCCAGCGAGTCTGGATGATGACAACCCAGCCGCCAGGAATCAGGCGGGTCTTCAGATCGTCGTTATACGCATCCCACGTCTTGTCGCGGATCGTCGGCGAGTCAGCCTGCTCGCGGCCTTTCACCGGGTCATCAATGATGATGCCGTTCGCGCGGTTACCCGTCACACCGCCAAGAATGCCGGTCGCGATGTATTCGCTACCGTTCGTCAGCGAGAACTCTTGAGCCGCGGACGATTCGGTCGTCAGTTCGCAGCCATAGATGCCCTTGAATCGCTTCTGCTTGATGATCGAGCGTGTGCGGCGCCCCATCTTCCGAGCAAGGTCATCGCCGTAGCTGGCGAGAATGACCTTGCGATTCTTCTCCGCGCCGAGATAGCGCGAGGGGAAAACGACCGATGCGTAGGTGCTCTTCGCGCTACCCGGGGGCATGAAGAACATGGCCCGACCGTGAGGCGTATTGCTCACACGCTCCATCGTCTCGAGAATGAGCCGATGATGCTGCGCCATCGTCGATTCGATGGGCTCGAAGAATTCCGTGTCAGGGTCTTCGCCCGCGGGCTTGCCGGGAATCTCGATCGCCTGAGCGTAGGAAAGTACGTCTTCTCTAGCCCTGCGGCGAATCCACAGCTCTTGCGCCGCTTGCTCCAATGTAGGCGGCGAGTTCGTCATCCGTCATTTCCTGCGCGCTCTTGGCTGGAATCAGTGGCGCGCCATCCTTGCCCGTCATCTCACGGCGGTTGGTGAAGGAGCCGCCCGATTCCTTGGCTGCCTGTTCGATCAACTGTGCGGCTAGCGCCATGTTCCCCTGACCGTGGACGCGCTCATACATGCGGTTTAATGCGCGCAGGCGAAAGGCTTGACTGGCGATAGGAATGGTCGAAACGTCTTCGAGAAACTTCTTGCGGGTCTCGTCAAAAATCGTCCGCCACTTCTCGCTAAGATCCTTGGCGACCCGGCGTTCCGGGTGATATGCCGACACTTGCTGCTTGGTGACATCGAGGCCAAATTCCTCTTTCACCTGGCGGCAAACATCGGTTGGCGAGTCAAAGCAGGCAAGCGCGCGCACGATGAACGCCTTAACGTCATCTTTCAGCGTTGCCATAATGTGAAATTCAGTAAAAGAAGGGTAAAAGCTAGGCGCCGGCCTTGTCCATCAGGACAGAGATGGTTTCTGGGGTCTCCGGCTAGCACCTTTCCTGCGACGGCGTTATTGCGAGTAGTCAGGCGCTTTACTCGTCCATGATCACTGACCGCATAATTCGGCCATTCGGTGATGACCCGCCAATTTTCAATCGTCACGCCACTTTCAGGAGACATGTTCCGCACGCTTGAGCTATTGAGACGTTCGCTATGGAGGGGCCTTTATTGGCGGCCCGAACTAAGCGGGCTATCGCGCCGTCTGACGCGCCCACTCCGTATCGCTCAATTATACCGACGAATTCTTCAATATCATGCGCCCGAAGGCCCAATTTTGGTTTCCCATCCTTAGTAAATGCGGGGACTCCAAATTCATCGGTTTTCTGCGCGATATGCATTAACTCATGCTCTATCAGCGCGCACCACTCGACGTCCGAGCACTCATTCGCGTACATGGCGTCCAGTGTGATGAGGTAGGTGGGTACGCGGCCGAACCACTCGTGCATCTGTTGCTCTTGACGCCCTTTCTGCCACGCTCCAGCGCGGAACGTCACCTCTTCGCATTGACCGACGACGCGGCGCATCTGCTTCGTGTTCTCCTGTGCCGCCCACAGGAATTCGACGTCGGCGTCTTTCAGATGAAAGTGATCGGCGTTGTAGAGCGGCGAATGCTCGCTTAGAAGCGTCTGATGTACCCACTCGGCGACACCATCTGCGGGCGTGAATCGCCTAAACCAGTTCCCAGCATCGAACAGGGATACGGGCGGCCTTGGACGTTGCGCGAAAGGTTTTAACTCAGTCGCCGTCTTTTTCGTTCGCATTTCTTTCTTATATAGGCGCGAGCCCCGAGAGGAAAATACTCAGTTAATGCGCCACACGGGAATGGCCGCACCGACCTTATTCTGCGCATTCGGATACGTGGCCGCATGCGTAGGCAGTGCTGTAGCGTCCCACACGGGGATTGCGCCGCCGTCTTGCCCTTGATCGCTTGGGAACGGTCCATTGCCTGTCGGCGCACTCACGACACGAACAGGAATCGCTCCGGCCGATTTCGATTGGTCACTGGGCCACGGGCCAGAACCGGGCTGAGCCACGAACACAACCGGGATTGCGCCGTTAGCGCTGCTTTGGACGCTGGGCCATGGCCCGCTGGTCGGTTGCGACACCAGATATACCGGGATTGCGCCAGCCGCAGTGTTCTGATTTGATGGGTATGTCATTTAAGCCGCCGCACACGACGCCAGAATCGCCACCAGTGCGAGATATGGGTACTCGCATAGCATGGCTATGATGGCTATTCCGAACAGGAGGAAAGACATTAGGCGGCCTCAAACATTTCTGGCACGACCGTATTCCGCGCTACTTGCCCAAACTGGCTGTGATAGGTGATCGCGGTCGCACTGCGCTCCGACAACCACCCACCGCGAGCGGCGTATGCGTCCCGAGCTGCGAGCGTCGGATGCTGGATCACCGTCATCCCGGAATGCTCTTTCTCTTCGACGTGATGTCGATGACCAGTGGAGCAATAGCGCTTAATGGTATCGCCCCATACTTTCGGGCAATGTCCCAGGCGTAGTTGAAGGTTGAAGGCGGCGGTTCGCCAGTGGAATCCGAGAGAATCGGGTTTCCAGGACCAACCTCCCGAACAGGGAACCAAGGAGAACC
>NZ_CADIKB010000070.1 GCF_902859825.1 Paraburkholderia phenoliruptrix
GCGGTTCTCCTTGGTTCCCTGTTCGGGAGGTTGGTCCTGGAAACCCGATTCTCTCGGATTCCACTGGCGAACCGCCGCCTTCAACCTTCAACTACGCCTGGGACATTGCCAGCGCTGCGTGCGAGACGAGCAGCTTGCCAGGATGGAACAGGGGTTTAAGGCGGGTAGGTTGGAACATCGAATTCTCCTGAAAATGGACGAGCACGCCCCTCCAGTCAAGCCGGATGCGTGCGGGAAATGAAGGGAAGCCCGGCGGAGTGCGCCGGGTCGAACAGGTCTGGGAGTTACGGCCTACGGTTGCTCGGTTTCAGCGGAACGCCCACACCGAATTGCCTGGGCACTATCCCCATGTGCGCTCGGAGCGTTGGGAAGAGGCAAATGACATCGGGCATCGAGGCGAGGACGCGCACCAGCTCGCGCTGGCGGTGCCGCTCGAAAACCCAGGCTGCGGCGAAGCTGAGAGCCGTGATACCGGCCACGACACCGAGCCCTTTTGTCACGGGACAGAGGCGCGGCGGCAGATGAACGAATGTCGTTTCCTGCATGGATTGCTCCAGATAAAGGGCGAGCACGGGCCTCCGAAGAACCGGATAACGTGATCGTGTCGTGATGGAAAAGAGATCGGGCGCAGGACGCGCCCGGCTTATGCCGTGATGTCGGCGAGCTGGCGGCGCAAGGTAGAAGCCTTGGCCTGAGAGCAGCCGAGGTGCTGACGGATACCAGCGACGGTGGGTTTGACAGCGCCTGATTCGATATCGCGACGCAGCCTTGCGATGTCGGATTCGGGGGGCGTGACGGTTGGCTGAACGACTGGCGGAACGATTGACTGGACGGTAGTCGGCGAGGGCGACTGGGCAAGCGTCGTTACCGGAGCCGTTTCGGCAGTAACGTTGTGCGCTACACCGTGACGATTCGCATCGGATGACTCCGAGGCCGGAGGGGTCAGTGCCAGCCACCAGAGCAGACAGGCCACGCCTTCGAGAACAGCCGCGAACGCGAGGCCTGCGAACAGGTCGAGCTTGGTATCGACGATTCCGCAAAGCGTCGCGAGTCGTGCCGTGACCGGATCGTCACGGGCAGTCGTGCGGTTCTGTGCGTTACCGTCCTTAATGGCTTGATACCGACGGACATCAGCAGCTTCGGCGTCGAGCGCATCGAGTCGGGCCGCAAGTGCCACTCGACGCGCCTGCCATGTCGGACAGTCACGAGTACAGCGCCGCGCATCCGCCCGCGCCAGTTCTGCCGTGACCGATGCCCGCTCAGCCATTACGGCTGTCAGTTCCCGGTGAGCCGGGATACTGGCGACCGGAACAGCCGAGACGCGAAACTCCCCCGCATGAAGCTGCGATAGCAGGAAAAAGGTCGCATGCCCATACGACGCCGCCGCCATGCACCCGAGCCACAGCACAGCGCCGACCGCGCGCCCGGAGGGCGGAGCCGAGCCGCACAGCGCGGGAAGCAGGTGCGCGCCAGCGACGAGCACGATGCCGATCGCCACCCACACCAGCCGTTCGGCGAGCCACCCGCCGCGTTGCCAGCCGGCGAGCACCGACATGCTGATCGCCGTCCCCGTTGTCACGACCGCTAGAAGCAGGACCGGACGGACGCGGATCATGCGGCCTTCCCGCCGAGTAACGTGGCGCGTTGTTCGAGTTTGCCGCGCAGGCCGGGCGCGGGCAGCACATCCGATTCCGCAGTACCATCGCCCTGACTGTCGCCGCGACCGGATTCGGACGAGTAGAACTCTTCGGCGACCGCCGGGCTCTCCTCGATATTGTCCTCGAACGCACCGTTACTGAAGCCAGCACGGGCCGCGGCATCGAGTGCCACCTGATCGAAGCCCGCCGCACGGCGACGCGCATCCAACTCACGCGCTGCCGTGATCGCCGCTTCGAGCGTGCTGCCGGTTCGCACTCCAAGATCCACGTAGTAGATCGCCGAGCGATAGCTTTGTGCCGTGCTCTTGCCCCTTAATTTGAGTTCGAGTGGCAGGCAGGCGAGCAGGTTGCCCGACACTGCAGCGAAGTAATGGAGTCGCGCGGCGAGCGTTCTGATACTGTTAAAGCTCGTCGTGCGGAACATGAACGACCCCATCTCGTCCTCGTCACCTATCAGTACGTTCATCCGGCCATAGGGCTTGCAGGCTCCGCCCTGACCGAAGGTGCAGCCATCTGGCGACGGGCACGGCAGCTCCTCGATGCCGGCGTCTCCTGCGCGACGGCAGGTGTCGCCGTTGCCGACGCAGACCGGCCGTCCCGTCTCGCGGTCGAAGCATGAGTACGTGGCACGCAGGTTCAGATCGGGGTTGTTGAACAGGAAGCGAACGGGGATCGCACGTAGCTTGCCAGTGGTGGCCTTGCGCAATTCCTCGTTGAGTGGATGCAGCATCCACTCTCCTTTCTGCTGTACCTGGGTGGTGATCGTAAAAGCGTCGTCCTTTTCCGGGACGCGTTTGCCGCTGCGCTCGACCACACGGCCGATACTGATGCGGCCAATGACGGGTGGGGTGATGCTCAGGCCTTTCAACATGGACTTCTCCTGTGTACGTAAGGGGGGAATGCAGCGGGAAAGAGGCTGCGGAAGCGGAACGGCGAGGGGATTCAGGCGTTCACGAGAAACCGGCGTGCGCCGGCTTTCGTGGTGACGTACTGCGTGGCGAGATGCGGGTGATCAGTGAGCAGGCGTTTGAGATCGATGCCCGTGCTGTCCTTGCTGCGTTTGTACGAAATGGAACCCGTCTCGAACTCGGCGTGGTCGGCTTCGCCCATCGCCTGGACGATGCTTTGCTTGAGTTGCGCTTCGATCTGCTTGCGAGTGTCGATCTCAGCTCTTACAGCGACCAGATCGGCGAAGGCCGACGATAGGCGCCGGTCATCCGTAAAATCGACCCTGCCGCCTGCGCCCGGATATAGGCAGCGCAGTGCGCGATCGGCTGAATCGGAACCATCGGCCGGTGGTGGCGTATCGGTTTCGACGTATTGCCAGAACGCCGCTTCCAGTTCGATCAGTCTTGCGATCAATGCGTCATCACGTACCACGCGATGCACTTCGAGTTTCTGGCCGCAGATCAGTACGGCGACGTCGGCGGCCTGCTTGCCGGTGACGGCGAGTTGGTGCGCGACCTGAAGCTGCACGTATTCGGGTACGCCGTCACGCCAGAGCCGCGCGCCATGCTCTCCTGCGGTCTTGCATTCGAGCAACTGCACGTCTCGATTGCCGACCACCTCGCGGTCGAGATTGGCGAGCATGAAGGGCACATCTGGATGCTGGAGCACTGCATTGACGCGCCTGACCTTGTTGCCTGTCTGCTTCGTGTACGATGCGGCCACTATGGCTTCGAGCAGCGCCCCCCAATACACGGGCTCCGTCGTATCGTCAGCATTCGGCTTGGGCAGATTCGCATCGCGTCCGGTCTTGATAAGCCACAGTTCGAGCTGGCTCATGTACGGACTCAGCCCCACGGCCGCGGCCGCATCGGAGCCACCAATCCCGTTTTTTCTTACCTCCAGCCAGTCCTCGCGAGAGAGGTCTTTTGTTTCCACGAGACGCAGCGCCGGACGGTTCCTGCCACGTCCAGCCTTTTCGGGTTGAGACATGCATACCTCCAGATGTGAAAAAGCCCGGCGGGAACCATCCCGGCCGGGCTGCTATGACGTTGAGAACATGGGTCAGGCGATCAGCTTCATTGCCTCGTCGAAGGCGCGCTGTTTCAGTGTGGCGCCTGCACCGAACCATGCGGCATCGAGTCGATGGCCCTCACTGCGCGCGCGGCGCTGATGGTCGACGAACTCCGTAACCGAATTCACCAGGCCCCATGCCGTGCCGGATGCTGAAGCGAGCGTCGCGCCCATGCCCTTGCCGGCGTACAGCGACTGCACCGCCTTGATTGCGCGGTCGTTCGTCACCGGCATCGGCATGTTCGAGCCGCCAGTCGGGTACGTGAGCACGCGCTGGAGAAACTTCTCGGCGACGGCATCGCTGACCTTGCGTTCGGCGAGTGCCTTCATCCGTGCCATGAAGCTGTCCCAGCTCGAAATTGCGATGCCGAGCTGGCGTTTTACGGCGGCAGCGTCAAACTGCGAGCGATGGCCGACCTTGACGGCTCCTGCTGAGTCGCCCAGCGCGATCTGGAGCGTGTTGTTGCAAACCACCCGAATACTCGTGAACTGTGCGGTGGTCGCGAGCGTGCCGTCGCAGGCCGTAGCGAGAAGCAGGTAGCCGTTCACAGTGTCCTTGCCCTTGAGAGCGACAGACTGGCCGGTGCGAGCGAGTGCCCAGAGCTTCTTGCCGTCCTTGAGTACGCCCGCAGTCTCTAGTTCGAAGCCGCCGACTTCGGTGAGGTCGCGATAGAAGTTCAGGATGTCCATCGGCTGCACGACTTGATAGCGCGATGACACGACCGAGAGCGGAGCCTTAGTGTCCGAGCGGTACAGCACGCGCTGCTCGGGAAATGCATGGATCGAGCCGAGATTGCCGCTGCCGGCGACGAAGCGGACGTCGGCGGACTCGATCTGCCAGTCCATCCCGGCCTGTTTTGCCCAGACCTCGATCGGCTGGCGCGGAGAAAGTTGATTGCCCAAGCCATGCCAAGGGGTTTCGCCTCGATAGGCCATCGTGTTCACGAGATGCATGAAAAGCTCCTTGCAAACGGCATAAAGCCCGGCTTGCGGCCGAGCAAATGCGAGAAAAATGAAGGGGATACTGCTGAAGGGGAAAAGCTACAGATCAGGCAGATGCTTTGTGGCGGCTGAACGTGTGCCCGCAAGCGTGACAACGGAAGTCATTGAGCACCTTATCGTCGATCACCTCACCGAACACCGAGCCGGTTGCGCAGCCTGCCGTGCCGCCGATGAGGCCAGCAATCACGGCACCCGCGATGGCACCGCACACGGCACCGGCAGGTCCGGCGAGCACGCCGACCGCCGCGCCGGTCTCCGCTCCAGACAAGGCGAATGCGATACCGCTGGCCGTGCCGGCGACGGCACCAACGGCTCCGCCAGTCTTGCGTGCGCGATGGCGGGCATCGACACGATCGGACTGGCATTTCGGGCACGGGGGGATCGGGCCTGATTGCAAGTTGACTCGGGTGTGGTTCGGCCTTACGTGCGCCGGGGCGAAGCCTTGCTCGAACGGTTCGTCACCGTCGTGCTCGTTTAGGTACGTGTCGTCCGGGTCATACGGATCGTGAGGTTGGGGGTAGATGCGCGGCTCAGGCATGGGCGGTCGTAGCCTCCCGCCGGATCTTGTCGGTGTACTGGCGTAGGCCGACCGACGTCAGCACGCCGGCTGCGAAGACTAGGCCGAACACGAGCAGATATTCAAAAGGGGAAGGATAGGTAGGCATCACGGCTCCCGGGGAAGTTTGCCAGCGCGGAATTGCGCGGGCGGAGCGGGCAGGTTGCTGCTGTGCTCGGGGCAGTGATATATGGCTGATAATGCTTTCAATCCGCATCCACCGGCAAGCGGAATGTTAGCGCAGCAGCCTGTGGCAGAAATTTCGGCCGCTGACCTCAGGCTCCACTGGCCATCCGGTAAAATCTCTAGACATCAAACGAGAGCATAGAGATCAGCGTGCAGCAGGAAAAAATCACCCTTTCCCAACTCGAAAGTTTTCTCTTCAAGGCGGCGGATATTCTGCGTGGCAAGATGGACGCCAGTGAGTTCAAAGAATTCATCTTTGGCATGCTGTTCATCAAGCGCCTGTCCGACGAATTCGATCGCAAGCGGAAGGTGCTTCGCGAAACCACCTACGCGCATCTGAAGGGGCAGCCTGAACTGCTGAACGAGTTGCTGAACGACAAGACATCCTACGGTGAAACCTTCTATGTGCCACTGCGTGCGCGCTGGAATGAATCGTGGACAGACGATGACGGCAATGAGGTGCCGCCGCTCAAGCATCTCAAGCATGACATCGGCAACATGCTCAACAAGGCGATTGCTGCGATTGAAGACGAGAACGATGCGCTGTCCGGTGTATTGAAGAACAACATCGATTTCAATGCTATCAAGGGCAAGACGAAAATCCCCGATCAGAAGTGGAAGGACTTGCTGGACCACTTCAACCAGTCTCAGTTCATTCTAATCAATGAGAACTTTGAATTCCCGGACCTGTTGGGCGCGGCCTATGAATATCTGATCAAGTATTTTGCCGACAGTGCTGGCAAGAAGGGCGGCGAGTTCTACACGCCCGCCGAGGTGGTGCGGCTACTGGTGCAGCTCACGAAACCTCAGGCGGGTAATACCGTTTACGATCCGACGGCCGGATCGGGCGGATTTTTAATCCAAGCGCATCAGTATGTTGAGGAGCAGGGCCAGGATCCGAACGACCTTGGCCTGTATGGCCAAGATTCCAATGGCACGGTCTGGTCCATCTGCAACATGAACATGATTCTCCACAACATCACCCGATTCACCATTGAAAACGGGGATACGCTGGAGGACCCTTTAATCCTTGAAAACAATCAGCCGCGCAAGTTTGACCGTGTGCTCGCGAACCCACCGTTCTCGCAGAACTACAGCCGTGCCGGCATGAGCTTTCCGAGCCGTTTTCGCGAGTTCTGTCCGGAAACAGGCAAGAAAGCCGACCTCATGTTCGTGCAGCACATGATCGCTAGCCTGAAACCTGACGGTCACATGGCCACCATCATGCCGCACGGTGTGCTCTTTCGGGGCGGCAAAGAAAAGCTCATCCGGGAGCTTCTGGTCGAGGATGACGTTATCGAGGCCATCATCAGCCTCCCTCCTGGACTCTTCTACGGCACGGGTATCCCGGCTTGTGTCCTGGTGGTTAACAAGAGCAAGTCGGATGCACTTCGTGACAAGATACTCTTCATCAATGCTGACCGCGAGTATGCAGAAGGCAAGAACCAGAACAAGTTGCGCCCTGAAGACATTGAGAAGATCGATCACGTTTTCAGTCACAAGCTCAGCATCAACAGATACAGCCGCCTGGTGGACAAGGATGTGATCGTCAACGAGCACGACTACAACCTTAACATTCGCCGTTACGTGGACAATACACCGGATCCTGAACCTGAGGACGTGCAGGCCCACTTAATCGGAGGCATCCCAGAGGCCGAGGTCGTGGTCAAACAGGGCGAGTTTGACAAGTTTGGTGTCGCGCCGGATATCTTCTTCGAACCGCTGCGTACCAACTACTTCGCTTTCCAGGCCCGGATCGAAGCTAGGGGCGCGATCAAGACTACCTTGGAGGCAGACGCAAACTTGCAAGCCAAGCTCGTCGACCACCACACCACCCTGGAACAATGGTGGCAGGTGGCGCAGCATGACTTCGCACAGCTGCGCGAAGGGCGCAAGCTGCCAGAGGTGCGTAGCGAACTGCTCGTGACGCTGAAATCCAAACTTCAGCCCCTAGGTGTGCTCGACGAGTTCAAGAGCGCGGGTGTGTTCGTCAACTGGTGGCAGACCATCCGCTACGACCTGAAAACCGTCATCTCGACCGGCTGGCACCACACACTGATTCCGGACAACTACCTTATCGCGGAGTACTTCCAGGTAGAGTCCGACGAGATCGAGGCGCTGGAGGGGGAGATCAACGAAGCCCAGAGCGAACTCGCCGAGGCGGTCGAGGCTGCTGCCGAAACAGCGAGCTATGAACCGGAAGAAAGCGAGAACGAGGAGGGCGAGGCAAAGCTCACTGCCGCCGCCATCAAGAAATACATCAAGGCGCTGATTGACGACCTCGCGGATGCCAGGACTGACTCCGCTCATAAGGAGCGCAAGCGGTACGAAGACCTGCGCGATGGCATCAGTGCCATCGAGGCCCGCATCAAGACCCACAAAACTGCTCTCAAACAGAAGCAGGATGAGCTGGATCTGAAACTGCGGCTCAAGCGCATCGGCGGTGAAGAAGCCAAGGCCGAGACCAATGGACTCATTGCACAGGCCACCGCCGACATCAAGGGATTGAGCCTCGCTGTGAAGGAAGAGAAGAAAAAGCTCACAGCGCTTGAAAAAGATAAGGCCGCTTTGGAGAAACGCCTGGCCCGCATCGACGATCTGCTCAAAGCCATTGGCGGTCCGCTCACCGAAGCGGACGCTAAGCGCTTGATCCTGAAGAAACTGCATGACCTCGCTAACAAGGAACTGCTGCGATACCTCAACGCCGAAAAGCGCGCGTTGTTCGCGATCGTTGAGAACCTGTGGGACAAATACGCGGTGTCGAGGCATGTGCTTGAAATCGAGCGGGAAGAGACGCTGTCTGCGCTAGATGGCTTCTTGGCTGGCTTGGGTTACTTGGGGTGACGGCAATGGATAGCTGGACAAAAGGCGCGCTCGGCGGACTTTGTAGTATCGAAATAGGTGGTACGCCATCACGAAGCAATCCGGAATTCTGGGATTCCGCAAAGGATGCAAACAATCGATGGGTAGCGATCAAGGACTTGAGTAGGCGGACAGTTTGTGAGACCGCAGAGCAAATCACAGACCTTGGGGTACGTCATTCGAACGTGAAACTACAGCCAAAAGGAACTGTCCTTCTGAGCTTCAAGCTTTCTATTGGGCGGGTGGCGTTCGCAGGGTGCGATCTTTACACGAATGAGGCAATCGCCGGGCTGCGTTCCGAAAAGCTCGCACCTGAATTTCTCTTCTATGGTCTGCAACAATGGGACTTACTTCAGAACGTCGATCAGGCGATTAAAGGTGCGACACTCAACAAGGACAAACTGAAGAAGATTGCGTTTGAGTATCCGCGGTCCCCGGTCGAACAGGCAAAGATCGCCGAGGTACTTTCGTTGCTTGACCGTGCCATCGAGCAAACCGAAGCCCTCATTGCCAAGCAGCAGCGCATCAAGACCGGTCTTATGCACGACTTGCTCACCAAGGGCATCGACGAGCACGGCAGCATTCGCTCCGAAGCGACCCATGCATTCAAGGATTCACCCCTGGGGAGAATTCCGGTGGAATGGAATGCTGTGCCATTGGCGGAAGCTGCAGACCTTAGAGTTGGGTATGCATTCAAGAGTTCTTGGTTTTCCGAGGACGGCGTGAGACTACTTCGCGGGGAAAATGTTGGAACTGGTGTCCTAGATTGGAAAGATACCGCGTGTCTGCCGCTAGAAATTGCAAAGGATTTCGAAGATTATCACCTCGTTTCTGGTGATTTGGTAATAGGGATGGATCGCACATTTACAAAGCAGGGTTTTAAGGTCAGCGTTGTTTCGGAGAGCGACCTTCCGTGCTTGCTTGTGCAGCGAGTCGGCTGTTTCATTCCGATTGAAGTTCCTAAGCAGTTTATGAGACTTTTGATTCTATCGCCTCGTTATCAAAGAGAGCTTGTTTTGCAACAAAAGGGTATGGACATCCCGCACTTATCGAAGAATGAAATTCTGGCGCCACTCGTGCCTTTCCCGAAAGATGAGAGGGAGATGGCGGAAATCGCAAAGCGAGTTGATTCCATGGAATTCTTCGTTAAGAAGTGTCTGGGCAGTTTGAAAAAATTCAGGGCATTGAAACGCGGACTAATGAATGACCTGCTGACTGCTGAACGACGCGTCACGACGCTCCTTGCCGACGCCGCCACAAAATAATAAGGACAGTCACATGGACTACCAGGACAAAACCCCTGCTCACATCCGCCTCGACGAACGTAACCACGTCGAGAAGCCGCTGCTGGATCAATTGCAGGGGCTTGACTGGGAGGTCATCGATCTGGAGATCAAGCAGGCGCCCAAGCAGAGCTTCCGCAAGAGCTTCGACGAGGTGGTACTCGAGCCGGTGCTGCGCGAGCGGCTGAAGATCATTAACCCCTGGTTGGAAGACGACCAGGTGGAGGAGGTGATAAAGCGCCTCACGGCCAGTTTTTCTGGCAGCAATCTGCTCGAGAACAACCGCCATGTGCTGACGTTGCTGCTGGAAAACACGAGTGTTCCGGAGAACAGGAAAACAGGCGAGAAGAGTCCCACGGTACGCTACATCGACTTCAGGGAGCTCACCAACAACAGTTTTATCGCCATCTGCCAGTTCAAGGTACGCATCCTCGGTACCGAGCACCACGTAATCCCGGATATCGTACTGTTCCTGAACGGCCTGCCCGTCGTGGTGATCGAGTGTAAGTCGCCAAAGGTGAAGGAGCCGATTCCCGAGGCCATCAACCAGATGCTGCGTTACAGTGAGCAGCGCGGGGTCAAGGGTGAGGGCAGCGTGCCGCTGTTCTACTTCAATCAGTTTGTTGTGGCCACCTGCCGCAATCAGGCCAAATTCGGCACCATCACGACACATATCGAAAAGCACTTCTACCGCTGGTCCGACCCATGGCCACGTACAGTGGAGGATCTGACTCATGGTGACAGTGGCCCTAACGACCAGCAACGACTAGTGGCCGGCATGCTGGATCGGCAGAACCTGCTGGATATCATCCGCACGTTCACGATTTTCTCGGAGTCGGACAAGGGCGAACTGATCAAGATCGTGGGCCGCTATCAGCAGTTCCGCGCCGTAAAGCTCGCAGTAAAGCGCCTGCGCGAGGGCACGACGCCTCGTGCGCGCAGCGGTATTGTCTGGCATACACAAGGCTCAGGGAAATCGCTGACCATGATGTTCATGGTACGCGAGATGTATCGTGACACCCAGCTTGCGACATGGAAGGTCGTATTCGTTACTGATCGCACGCAGTTGGAGCAGCAACTCAGTGAGACTGGTCGCGGCATTGGCTTTACCGTCAAGGTCGCAGACAGTATCGCCAAGCTCAAGGAGTTGCTGAGCAGCGACTCGTCGGATCTCGTGATGGCGATGATTCACAAGTTCCGCGAAACCGACCTGGCCGAGACATTCCCGGAATTGAACAAGGGTTCCAACATTCTGGTGATGACCGACGAGGCACACCGGTCGCAGTATGCGTTGCTGGGAGCAAATCTCGACAAAGCCATTCCCAACGCGGCACGAATTGGTTATACCGGTACACCGATCGACAAAACTGAAAAGGTATTTGGCGATTACATTGACCGGTACACGATGCGGCAAGCCATCGAGGATGGTGTGACGCTGGAGATCGTCTACGAAGGGCGTACGCACAATGCCGAAGTGCCGAATCAGGCTGATATGGATAAGGCCTTTGCCGACGTGTTCAGCGAGTACAACCTGGAGCAGCGTCTTCAGATTCTCGGCTATGGGTCGCGTGACGCCTATCTGGAAGCCGAGGCCACAATCCTGGCTAAAGCCCAGGATATGGTCTCCCACTATTTGGAGCACGTCTTTCCCAATGGCTTCAAGGCCCAGGTCGTCGCCACCTCGCGCGAGGCCGCTGTGCGGCATAAGGTGGCGTTGGATGCAGCGCTGAAGAGCGCGATCAAATCACTGGAGCGGGCCAATCCGCTCAACCTTGATCTTGCGCGGTTGAAGAAGCTCGAAACGGATGTCGTGATTTCTGGTGGTCATAACGATCTTCCGCATATCAAGGAGTATGCAGATAGCGGTCGGCATACTCGTACCATCAAAAGCTTCAAACTCCCCTTTGACATAGAGGACGAGGGCGTGACCGGAGAAATCGGTATCGTCATTGTCAATAACATGCTCCTGACCGGCTTTGACGCACCGATCGAGCAGGTCATGTATCTGGATAAGGTGATCGTCGCCCACAATCTGCTTCAGGCTATTGCACGGGTGAACCGGGTGGGTGGTGCAGCCAAGGAAAAGGGCTTTATCGTCGATTACGTGGGCATCGGCCATCACCTCAAGCGGGCGATCGATAACTACGACGAACGCGAGCAGAAGGAGGTGTTGGATACGCTCAGCTTTCCTGAGGACGAACTGCGTCAACTGCAGGCTGATTACAACGCCGTCATGGAACTGCTGGGGAAATATGGCCTGACCGATCTGGATGACCATGACGCGTTCTTCGACTTGTTCTATGACGAGGACATTCGCTTCGAGTTCATGCTGGCATATAAGCGGTTGACGCGCAGCCTCGATCTCGTATTCCCGGCGAAGGAGGCATTGGGGTACCTGAAAACCTACAACGCGCTCACGGAGGTCAACGTGCTCGCGGGGCGTCACCTGAACGACCAACGCCTAAGCATGTTGGGCATTCCACCCAAACTGCGGGCATTGACGGACCAGTATCTGGCGTCCAAAGGTATTGAGCAGAAAGTCAAGCCCATCTCGATCTTGGATGAGGATTTCGAGAGCAAGGTCGCCAAGCGTAAGCGCACGAAGACAAAGGCCGCGGAAGTAGAGCACGCCATCCGCCATCATCTCGACGTTGAGCTGGACGACGACCCGGAGCTGCAAGCTTCATTCTCCGCAGCCCTCACCGCGATCCTGCAGGAGTTCAAGGACAACTGGCAGAAGATCTACGATGAACTGGAAAAGTTGCGTAGCCGAATCATCGAGGCAGCGAACGAGCCGACCTATGGACTGCACAAGAAAAAGCAGATGCCATTTTTCCGGATATTCAAAGCCGAGATTTTCGATAAGGTTGAGCTCGATGATGACCAGGTGGGCATGCTCGTCGAGTTAACCCAGCAGGTGTTCCTTGTGGTCGAACGGGAGTTGAAGCTTGCGAGCTTCTGGGAAAGCATTCCGGCCCGCAACAAGTTGAGGGCCGAAATTCAGCAGATTTTGGTGTCGGAGGCGTTCCGGTCGTTGCCGAAAGTGGTGGCCAATCGCAGCCAGATCATTTCGCGCGTGATGGAGATCGCGGAGAAGAACAACGACCGGATCTTATACTCGAGCTGATATGGAACTGGAATACAAAGTCGTATTTTCCAGGCGTAAAACGCTCACCATTACGGTAGAGCGGGATCGCTCCGTTGTTGTGATAGCGCCCGAAGGGACGCCCCGCGACAAAATTCACGAGATCGTCGAATCTCGCAAGCTGTGGCTGTACGAGAAAACCCGGCACGCGCGGAAGTACGACCCGCTGCCTCATCCGCCGGGCAAGGAGCTGGTTGCGGGCGAGTCGCTGCTCTATCTGGGACGGCACTATCGGATCGAGTTGGTCGATGGTGGGCATCAAGTCGAATTCGATGCGAAGTTTCTGGTACCGCGGACTTTGGCAGGCCAGTCGGAGGCGATTCGGGATTGGTATGTGACGCGAGCCGCCGAAAAGATCCTTCCCCGGGTCGCCGTTCATGCCCGAAATCTGGGAGTGACCTACAAGGAAGCCAGGATTGGTCATGGAAAATATCGCTGGGGTTCATGTACGCCGAACGACAACGTAATTTTCAACTGGCGTCTGATCAAGGCACCCATGTTCGTCATCGATTATGTCTTGGTTCATGAGCTGGCACATCTGATCGAGCCGAACCACACGCCGAGATTCTGGAACATCGTCAGAGCCCAAGCGCCGACTATGGAGAAGGCCAAGGCATGGCTTCAGCAGAACGGGGCCTTACTCGAGCAGGAATTGTAGGCGACTCGACTCTATTTGCCGTTCCAGTCCATTACGTACAAGCAATCGGGGGATGCATGCTCTTGGACTTATATCGCGGAATTTCCGTCGAACCTTCCGAGGTGCAGTTCACAATAGATCGGATTTTTTCGAATGGCCTTTGCGGAACTGAGGGGAAGTGGCAGTTCTCGATTCCACGAGACGTCAAAAACGTGCAACTCCAAGTATCGGACTACTATGCCGATCCGCTAATCTACAAGGAAATTTACACGGATTCGTCGCATGGGTTTTGCGCGTGTGGAGAGGTAGATGGGGCTGCTTACTATGCTGCGAAGCATAACTATTCAACTTCGACCGGCATGACATGCCCGTTGGTCATCTCATTTCGCGCGTCTTTGGATGACATTTATATCGACGGTCGGGACTTTCTTGTCACTGCGTTTCAACTCTTTGATCGAGAAAGTCGACAACATTTGGAGTGTCAACGGGACGTTCTCGCCAAGTTGTTCGGCCCGTCGGTTCTTCCTTATTTTGATAAAAGTTGTTCGACGGAGGATATGCAAGTCCGTATCGCCTTGGGAAACATTGCCTGCTTCGATCGGGCTGTAATTGCGCATCATTATTCAAATCGGCATGTCATAGCCGGCCGCTACGGCACCATCTTCAGATCTGCCTTCTTTGTGAAGGCGCCGGTAGCGTCCGGGCGAATATTGGGCGTGGACGCCGACGCCACATTTTTGCCACCCGCCAATAGTTATTCGCTGCAGGATTTCTTTTCGGGAGCGCCTTTTCGATTTCAGGCGTGACCGACATTACCCCAAAGATCTCCTTGCGGGTCAGGCCGAGCCCTTCTCGAGGTTCGGACCTTGGCCTTGGCGAGTTGCTTAAGTTGAGCAGATTCCGCCGGAGAATTCAGTTCACAACGGCTCTGATTCCGGAGCAGCCTCAGCTGGGTCATTACAAGGAGGCAAAGTTGGGGGCAGCTTTGGGGGCATTTCCGACTGCTCAACGCACGGGTGGTTAGCTGTGTTGCGGTCGGGAGTTCGATCCTCCATTTGTAGAGAGGACAACCTCGCAGACGAATGGCACGTCCGCCTCGGCCTCGATGAGCCACCAAATGTCGCCTCTCAGATCGAGAACTTCGTCGAGACGGCATCGAGTTGACGCTTACTATTGTTACGTCCCGGTCTATTTGAGGATCGGCATCCCGCGCTATTCGAGATGAAACGAAACGGGTTGTCTCGCGCTGCGATAGAAGTGCACATGATGAAGCAAGGCGCGGGAC
>NZ_CADIKB010000071.1 GCF_902859825.1 Paraburkholderia phenoliruptrix
GGCCGTAGTGGCCGAACCCGTCACGTATCGCCAGATCGCGCAACGTCCGCCAAAGGTCAAAGCTTCACCATAATGTGAAATTGTGGAGCTAAATGGATAGCCCTTATATCCGTACAGTATTTTAGCTAGCCGTGAACTCGCGCTTGCCGGGTTTCGCCCGGCTAGGGCGCTTTCGCATGAACCGCATTGTCATCGCTCCGTCTTTCCGTGCCTGGCGCGACGCGGCCCGCTCGCTGTTGCGGCAGGGCGCCCGGCCAGATCAGATCGAATGGGTGGAATGCCTGCAAGGCGCGCAGGAACTCGCTGGTCCTGTCGGCCGCGCTCAGCCCGCGGCAGGGACTCTACCGCCCGGTGAGGCGTCGCAAGCCGGGCCCTCGAGCGCCGCGACTGGCGCCGCCACGCCTGCCATCCCCCGCGAACTGCTCGGCTGGCTGAAAGCGGCCGCGTGCTTCCGCGCGCGCGACCGCTGGGCGCTGCTCTATAGGATCCTGTGGCGCTGGACGCGCGGCGAACGCGAAGTTCTCGACACGAACGACAGCGACGGCGCCCTGCTCGATCATCGCGTGCGGGCCGTCGAGCGCGAAACCGAGGACATGCTGAACCTCACGCTGTTCAGAAGGCGCGATCCGTCGTTTGGCGCGCCGGAGTTCGTCGGCTGGTATGAGCCGCATCACGACCTGCTCGAATACGCCGCTGACCGCTTCGCCGGACGCATGGGCTACTCCACGTGGATGCTGGCCACGCCGCAAGGCGCCGCGCTGTGGAACGGCATGTTGCTGCACACGTCGCAGGTGGAACCGGAGGACGCCGCGCAGCTTCTGACCGACACCGCAATGGCGGGCGAGGCCGTCACCAGCGAACCCACTGAGGCGCTGTGGCTGGCCTACCATGCCGAGGTCGTCAGCGGCGGGGGGCCGCCGGTGCCGTTGCGGCATTGGCGAACCCCGCCCGAAGGGCCGCCGTTGCCCGGACATCTCGCACGCGAGCGCCTGTTTCCGCTGGGACAAGACGCCGCCGTGACTGTGCCGGCCGCGCCGCCGGTCGACTATTCGGCGGTAACGCCACCGCTGCGCAAGCCCGCCGGTGCGCTCGATACCTGCAGGCGTTGCGCGTTGTGGCGCAACGCGAAGCGGGCTGTGCCGGGCGTCGGCGCAGGGATGGGCGCGAGTTGCGGCGCGGGCCTTCGCTTTGATGCGGGCGTTGGCGTTGGCGTTGGCGTTGGCGTTGGCGTTGGCGTTGGCGTTGGCGTTGGCGTTGGCGTTGGCATCATGATCGTCGGCGAACAACCCGGCGAACACGAAAACGAGCACGGTGTGCCCTTCACCGGTCCGGCCGGCCGGTTGCTTGACAGCGTGCTCGCGCGTGCTGGACTCGATCGCGCGTCGCTGTACCTGACGTATGCCGTCAAGCATTACAAATGGGAGATCGTCGGGCACGAGCGCATTCATCGCACGCCCGCGCAACGCGAGGTCGAGGCTTGTCAGTATTGGCTCGAAAAGGAACTCGGAGAGCTTGCGCCGCGCGTGGTCGTCGCGTTAGGGGCGACCGCATTGAAAGCGCTGACGGGCGCGCACGTCAATCTGCCGGAATATGTAGGACGCGCCATCCATCATGGCGGGCGCATCATCGTGCCGACCTGGCATCCCGCCTTCGCGCTGCGAACCGGCAACGCCCGTTTGCGCGAAGATATCGTTGCAAGGATCGTGGCAGCGTTCAGGCACGCGGCGAAGCTGGCCAGCGACGGCGGCGAGCCCACATGACGCGCATGACGCGCGGGCCCCGCCCGCTTGACCCGTTTGACCCATCAGGCATGCAAAAAGCCTCGCACGCAGGGACAGGCACATGGCTTGCGCAAAGACTCGCACTGCTCGCCACCGCCACCAAACAGCACTCGACTGCGAATCAGCCGCGCAACTCGCTCCAATTCCGCCTAAGCTGATGTGACGCCGCGATTGTGACGCAACGTACGCCGTTAATTGCGGCGCATGCGTTTCGAACCCACCGATTGCCCATGAGCGAAACCAGCCCGCGCCTCTTCATCGTGTCACCGCATTTCGACGATGCCGTCTTCAGTTGCGGCGCATTGCTCGCGGCCCATCCGGACGCGGCGGTCTGCACCGTGTTCGCCGCGCCGCCCGAGCATACGATGCATACGGAATGGGATGAGAAGTCGGGGTTCGGCAGCGCGTATGAAGCGATCCACGAGCGCACGTTCGAAGACAACCGCGCGCTGGACCTGCTCGACGCCATTCCGCTGCGCATGCCGTTTCGCGAAAGCCAGTATTCCGATTCGCCGTCAATCAGCAAAATGGCGGCCGAACTGGAGGAAACCATTTATCGAACTACGGCCAACACATTGCTGATGCCGCTAGGCCTCCATCACGACGATCATGTGCGCGTATTCGAAGCCTGCTGCGAAATCCTGCCGCGCCTGTCGCACCTCGCGTGGTTCGGCTACGAGGAAGCCATTCACCGGTGCACGCCGGGCGTCGTGCAGGCGCGGCTCGCCGATCTCGCGCAACGCGGCATCGTCGCGACTCCGGCCAACCCGAGCGCCGGTCATACCATCGACATGCAGCGCCGCGCCCAGATCAAGCGCGAAGCCGTGCATGCGTACCAGAGCCAGTTGCGCGCCTTCGGCCCAGGCAATTACGACGACGTCTTCGCGACCGAGCGCTATTGGCAACTCAGCGTGGGCCGTCGCGTGAAAAAGTAGGAGCAGGAGCGCGACCAACGCGGCCGGCAGAAGAGGCAAGCAGAGGCAGGCAAAGGCGGGCAAAGGCAAGCCGAGGCAAGCAGAGACAAAAACAGCCGCCGGGACACCCAGCCCAAAAGCGCCTACCCTTGAAGAACACGGCAGCCGCCGTCGCGCCATCACACAGTTTTCAACCACAGGTGATGCAATGAGCTACGACATGCACACGAGCCCGATTCCCGATCCCAACGCCGACCCGACCCGCGATCCGGAAGGCGACCCGCTGACGCCGCCGTCGCCCGGCCATCACAATGAGGAGCCGCAGCGCCCGGAAGGACCGCCCGACAAGGATCCGGTTTGAAGGGATGTGAAGTGGGGCCTCGGCGGACGCCCGCCGCGTGGCCGGGGGCCGGCGTAAGTCGCTGAGCCGCTGCGTGTCACTTGCAGACCGGCGCGCTGCGCCGTGGGACCCGATGAGCCGCCGAGCCGTATGAGCCGCCGAAGCCGCCCGGCTGCCTGAGCCACTTAGCCGCCGCTGAGCCGCCGCTGAGCCGCGTCAGGCGCTGTCGAGGCGCTGACCTGCTTGAGTCGCTGCAAAGCCTGAAGCACCACAACCATTGCAACCGCCACAACCGCTGCAAGCCGCCAGCCCCGCAGCAGTCCCTCAGCCCCTCACCTCACCAGCTCGTCAAACCCCTGCAACAGCCGGTCGATATCGGCCGCATGAATGTTCCCCATCGTCGAAATGCGGAATAGTTCCGCCGACAGCCCGCCCTGCCCCGCATAGATGACGAAGCCGCGCGCCTTCAGCGCGTCATGCAATTGCGCATACGCGACGCCGTCCGGCAGCCGGTACGCGCGCAACACCACCGACGATTCCTGCGGCGCCAGCACACTGCCGATGCCGCGTTCGGCCAGCCCCGCGCGCACCTGTTCCGCGAGCGCCGCATAACGCGCATGACGCGCGCGCCAGCCGCCTTCATCGGCGATTTCGCGCAGTGCCTCGACGAGCGCGTAGTACGCATGAACCGACGGCGTGAACGGCGTGTTGCGCTGATCCTGCAGACGCGCGAGCCGTCCGAGGTCGAGGTAGTAAGTACGGCTCGCGGCCTGCGCGAGGGCCGCGCGGCGCACCAGCACGAACGACGCGCCCGGCACGCCGTGCAGGCACTTGTTGGCGGTCGCGGCCACTGCGTCGAGACACGTGTCGGCGAAATCGATCGCTTCGGCGCCGAAACTGCTCACACCGTCCACCAGCAAACGCAGCCCGCGGGCGCGGCACAACGCACCGAGCGCCGCCAGGTCGTTCAGTCGCCCGGTCGTGGTTTCGTGATGGATCACGGCGACATGCGTGAACGCCTTGTCCGCGTCGAGACGTTCGGCGATTTTCGCGAGATCCGGCGCCTCTAACCAGTCGTGCTTCAACGCCTCATGCGCGATGCCGTACTGCGCGGCGATCTGCGCAATGCGCTCGCCGTACACGCCGTTTTCCACCACCAGCAGTTTGCCGTGTTGCGGCACCAGCGCGGCCGTCATGCTTTCGACGGCGGCTGTGCCGGAGCCCGTCATCAGCACGGCCTGCCATTCGGTCGCGTCGAGGCCGTAGAGCTCGACGAGACGCGTGCGCGCCTCTTCCTGCAAATCGAAAAACTCGCTTTCGCGGTGACACAGGTCCGTCTGCAACAGGCTGTGGCGGACACGTTCGGTGAGCGTCACTGGGCCGGGATTGAGCAGCAGCATGGGCGCTTATTCCTTTGACTTCAGGCGGCGCCGATGTGGCGCATCAAACGCGCTTTCACATCGGGCGGAGTGATGGTGGGACGCGGCAAGCCGTCCGGTGTGCCGCGGCGAATGACGAGGCGCACGAAGCGCGGGCCGTCGAGCGGTGCGGATTCGAACAGCCGGTCCAGCACGGCCGGATCGTCGCTCTCCACCGCCGACGCATAGCCGCACGCCGCCGCGACGCCCGCGAACGACACCTGCGGCGAGACCGTCGCCTGGCCGCCCGTCGAGTCGTGCGCGCCGTTATCCAGCAGCACGTGGGTGAGATTGCCCGGACCGTAGACACCGAGCGTCGCAAACGCGCCCATGCGCATGAGCGCGGCGCCGTCGCCGTCGAGCGCGACCACGCGCAGGTCCGGACGCGCCAGCGCGAGACCGAGCGCGAACGGCGTCACGCAGCCCATCGAGCCGACCATGTACAGCTGGTTCGGACGATCGTCGATTGCATACAGCTCGCGCCCGCAAAAACCGGTCGATGCCAGCACCACCGTCGAGTCGGGCGGCGTGTGCGCGATCACCTTCTGCAACGCGTCGTGACGCGACGCGCGTTCGCTCTCCGCCGCGCCGACGAATTCCGCGCGCGCCGCGACGGGCGCGCGGCGTGCGCCGGCGTCGCCCGCCTTCAGTTCGTACGGCGCGACGCTGCCCTTTTGCATGACGAGCGCGTACGGGCGGCCCGTCTCGTCCATATGGGCGATGGCGCGGTCGAGCGCCGGGCCGATTGCATCGACTTCTGTCGGGAAGGTCTCCCAGGGAATTTGCATGGTGTCGAGCATGGCCGGCGTCACGGGGCCCATCAGCGCATGCTGCGGTTCGTCGGCCACGCCCGGCTGGCCGCGCCATGTAACGATCAGCAGTTGCGGCAGATGGAAGGTCCACGTGAGCGAGGTCAGCGGGCTCACCGCGTTGCCGAGCCCGGAGTTCTGCATCATCGTGATGCCGCGGCGTCCACCTTGGGCACCGAGAGCGACGCCCGCGATCAACGCGACCGCGTCGCCTTCGTTCGCCGCCGACACGTAGTGCAGCGACTCGTCCTGCAGCACATAGTTGATGAAGGGCGTGAGATACGAGCACGGCACGCCTGCATACCAGTCGAAGCCGCGTTCGCGCGCCGCCTCGACGAACTGCGCAGCCTCGATCATTGCGCCGCTCCATTCGCCATGTCGGAGCCCGCACCGCCGACAGACGCTGCGAGCGGCGTCTGGCCGTGCGCGAAGTCGCCCGCGCGGCGGAAGTCTTCGAGGTCGTTGACGCCGCGCCAGTGGCCGTGCACATACTGCACCTCGATGGATTCGCCTGCTTCGATCAGCGCGTTCAGCAACGCGGGCATATCGAGCGACGCGAAATCGGCGCACGCCTGCAACTGGCGCATGACCGCCTGCAGACGCTCGCGGCCTTCGCCGCGCACGTTCAGGAGGCCGACCCAGCGGCCATGCGGCGTTTGCGAGGCGATCGCCGACGACGCCTCCTGTCCGCTCGACACATGGCGCAGCAGAACCTTGTTGCCGAAGAGCCCCCGGTCGTCGGCGGCCGAGCACCACGCGAAGTCGCGCACGCTCGCATTTTCCGCGTCGGTCAGCGAGGAATCGACCACTACGCTGAACGCCGCCTCGCTTTCCACCAGATCGCGCAGGATATAGCTGCGGAACAGCAGGTCGCCGTAGGAAATCACGGCATCGCCCGAGAGCTTGTCCAGCGCGCACGCGAGCGACGCGAGTTCGCCCGTCTCGGCATGCTTTTCATTGACGACGAGCTTGATGCCCGCTGTATCGATGGCGTCGGCGCGATAGCCGCCGACCACCGTGATGTCGTTGACGCCCTGCTTCTTGAACGCGTCGACGAGCCAGCGCAACAGCGGCTTGCCGGCAATCGGCAGCATGACTTTGGGGCGGTCCTGCGTGACGGCTTCGAGCCCCTTGCCGCGGCTCGCCGCCAGCACGACCGCGGAGCCTGCCGCGCGGCCGCTCGACAGATAGCGGTCTTCTGCTTCCGAGTATTCGTCCGCGTCCTGCAAACGGAAAATTTCGTTGACGGCGGCGATCCGGTCTTCCACGTTGACGAGCGTTTCGCTCGTGTGGATTTCGCGCGCGACAGCCTGCATGGCCGAAGTCGCCGCGCGAATCAGATGGTTCGCCCAGATCACCGTGCTGATGCCGGCTTCGCGGAACACTTCCGTCGGCGTGCTGTAGTACTTGGTCGGCACGATGACGAGCGGCGCGCGGCCCGCCCACTCGCGCGCGAATTCCAGAATCTCGTCTGGGCGCGAGAGCTTGCTGTGAATCAGGATCGCGTCCGCGCCGGCGCGGCGGTAGGCTTCCGCTCGGCGCAGCGCCTCGTCCATGCCCCAGCCGGCGATCAGCGCTTCCACGCGCGCGACGATCGAAAAGTGCTCATCCGACTGCGAGTCTTTGCCCGCCTTGATCTTGCCGCAGAATTCGTCGATATCGGCAAGCGGCTGCGCCTCACCGTTGATAAAGCTGTTGGTCTTCGGAAACTGCTTGTCTTCGATGCACACGCCGGCAATGCCGCGCTGTTCCAGCTTGCGCACGAGGCGGCGCACATTGTTGAAGTTGCCGTAACCGGTGTCGCCGTCGAGCAGAATCGGCAGGTCGCTCGCGTCGGCCATGAATTCGAGGTTGTCGACCACCTGCGTCCAGCTGGCTTCGTTATTGTCGCGCACGCCGAACTGCGCGGAGATCGCAAGGCCCGAGCCCCAGATCGCCTTGAAACCGGCTTCGCGGACGATGCGCGCGGACAAGCCGTTATGCGCCTCCATCATGAATTCGAGTTCGTTGCTGACGAGCATCTGGCGCAGGCGTGCGCTGCGTGAAGCGGAGACAAAGGCGGGTTCGCGGGCGTTCATTTTCTGTACTCCTGGTGACGGCCTACTGGCGGGCTGATTGGGTGCTTATTGAGTGGCTTATCGGCGCTCTAATTGCCCGGCTGGCGACTGGAAAATGGCGACTATAGCGGAATTTTCATTTATTCGTCATTTGAACGGCTACGCTTTTCGGGGCTTGCCTTTAAGTGGAAAAATGTGTCGTTTTTTGCTGAAATTGGCGCGTCAGACGTTTTGGAGTTCAGTGGCAATTTGTGGATTTGTGACGCGGCGCCCTTGCCCGCGGGCAGGCTGCCCCGAGCCGGCTGACTGCAGGCGTTAAAAATTAATTCTGGACCCTATGAGTCGGATTATTTACGCGCCTTATTTTACGTGCCTGCAGCGAGATTAACCAGATAATAACCATTAACGCAATTGACTATATTGGCCTGCATTAATGCATTAATACCCGCAGCCAAACTGGCTCGATAACCTCCTTCCCCTCCCACCGTCCGGGGAGCCCCTCTTTAATCAGACGAAACGCGCTGGCCGGCAGGGGTTTCCCCTGCCTCAGGAAGAAACTGAAAGCTGCCGTAAACCCACTCAGCGGGACACACCCAGCGAATCCGATCGACCCTTTGCCGAGCACGACCTTGCTATGACTCTGAACAAAAAACTGGCCTCAATGATCGCTGTCCTCTGGTTCGGCCTGATTCTGATCGGCGGTTTCGGCGCATGGCAAACCCGTGCGTCGATGATCGCCGACCGGCGCGATCAGCTCACGTCGCTGATCGACCAGGCGAACCACGTGGTCGGCCGCTACTACGCGCTGGCGCAACAGCACACCATCACCGAAGACGAAGCGAAAAAGCAGGCGCTGGCGACAATCGAGTCGATGCGCTACGGCAAGGACGGCTACATCTCAGTCAACGACTCGCAGCCCGTCATGCTGATGCATCCGTTCAAGAAAGAGATGGTCGGCAAGAATCTCGCGCAATTCGCGGATCCGGCCGGCAACCATCTGTTCGTGGATATCGTCAACGCGGGCAATCGCGAAGGCGGCGGCTTTGTCGACTATCTGTGGGCGAAGCCGGGCAGCGACAAACCGGTGGCCAAGACCAGCTACTCGCTGCACTTCCAGCCGTGGGACTGGTATCTCGTCACCGGCATGTACATGGACGACGTGCAGCACGCGTTCTACGCGAGCCTCCTGCGCTGGCTCGCCATCACGGTCGCGCTCGGCGGCATCGCCACGGGCATCATGCTGCTCGTGCTGCGCAGCATCCGCCGCTCGCTCGGCGGCGACCTCGAAGTGGCCGTCGAACATGCGCAGCTGATGGCGCGCGGCAATCTCGCGGTGCGCGTGCCGGTCAAGGGCGACGATGCCGGCAGCCTGCTGCATGCGCTGCAGACCATGCAGGCGGGTCTCGTCGACACGGTTTCGCGGGTGCGCGCCGGTACCGAAAACATCAACGTCGGCGCCAGCGAAATCGCCGCCGGCAACACCGATCTGTCGCAGCGCACGGAAGAACAGGCGGCCGCGCTGGTGCAGACCGCGTCGAGCATGGATCAGATGACGGTCAACGTGAAGCAGAACGCGGACAGCGCGCAGCAGGCGGCGCAGCTCGCCGGTCAGGCCGCCGACGTCGCCACGCGCGGCAGCCGCGTGGTGGACGATGTGGTCCGCACGATGGGCGAGATCACGACGAGTTCGCGGCAGATCGGCGACATCATCGGCGTCATCGACGGCATTGCCTTCCAGACCAACATTCTCGCGTTGAACGCGGCCGTCGAGGCGGCCCGCGCGGGCGAGCAGGGCCGCGGCTTCGCGGTGGTCGCGGCCGAAGTGCGCAGTCTCGCGCAACGCTCGGCCACGGCTGCCAAGGAGATCAAGGCGCTGATCGAAACGTCCACCAGCACGGTGGAAGCCGGGGCGTCGCTGGTCTCCAACGCCGGTTCGACGATGGGCGAAATCGTGCAGTCCGTGCGCCGCGTGAACGAGATTCTGGAGGAGATCAGCAACGCGTCACGCGAGCAAAGCGCGGGCATCGAGCAGGTGAATCGCGCGGTCGGCGAAATGGATCAGGTCACGCAGCAGAATGCGGCGCTCGTCGAGCAGGCCGCCGCGGCCGCCCATTCGCTGAAGGACCAGGTGGGCGTGCTGCGCGAGGCGATTTCGAGCTTCGCTTTGCCCGCATGAGGGTGCACGCGTGAAGGCGCATTCATGAAAAAGAAGGCGCCCGACAGGCGGCGGGCGCCTCTTTAACACGCCGCGTCGACATCGACGCATCAATCGAACGAAACCAGCCGCGCGGATTTAAAAGTCCGCGCGGCTTTTTTGCGCCTGGCGCGGGCGGTTGCCGGCCTGCTTTTCTGCTTCGTTGCTCACAGCGTTGCTTGCGGTAATCTCGCACACAGATTACGTTCTCATTACAATGAGCCGTGCCGCCAGTTAATTCGCTGCTTGTCCGCTGTTATCCGCTGTTTATCCGCCCATGATCCAGAAGAAAAAATCCCCGCCGCCCGAGCCCTACGCGCCGGTCGCGAAAAACCAGTTACTCGTTGCGCGCCTACCGATGTGGCGCTCGAAACTCATCGTCGTGCTGGTGTTCGCCGCCTTCGCCGCGCTCGCCGGGCGCGCGTTCTGGGTTCAGGTGGTGAATCGCGACTTTTACGTCGACCAGGGGCAAAAGCGCTATCAACGCACCATCGAGCTCGATGCAACGCGCGGGCGCATTGTCGACCGCAATGGCTCGATGCTCGCCGTCAGTCTTGCGACCTACGAGATCTGGGCATCGCCCAAACTGCTCGACGAAGCCGCGCTGCCGCCGCTTTCGAAACTGCTCGATCTGCCGCTCGCGGAATTGCAGCGCCGTCTGAACGGCGACAAGACCTTCGTGCTGCTCAAACGCCAGGTGGACGCGGACACGGCCGAGCATCTGTCCAAGCTCGGTCTCGCGGGCACCACGCAAATTGCCGATTCGAAGCGCTTTTATCCGGAAGGCGAGTCGGCGGCTCACGTGGTCGGCTTTACGGACATCGAGGACAACGGCCAGGAAGGCGTCGAGCTTGCCGCCAACGACCAGTTGCTGGGCGTGCCGGGCCATCGCGAAGTGATCCGCGACCGGCTGGGCCGCGTGGTGTCCGAAACGCGGCCGCTCGTGCCCGCGCAGAACGGCGAGACGATTCATTTGACAATCGACCGGCGCATCCAGCAGCTCGCCTATGCGCAACTGAAGGAAGCCATCGCGAAACATCGCGCGGAGGCGGGCAGCGTGGTGGTGCTCGACGCGCGCAACGGCGAGATCCTCGCGCTCGCCAACTACCCGAGCTTCGACCCGAACGACCGCGCGCGCCTGACCGGCCGGCAGTTGCGCAACCGCGCGGTGGTCGACACCTTCGAGCCGGGCTCGACCATCAAGCCGCTGGTCGTCGCCCTTTCCATCGACGAAGGCAAGGTGCGGCCGCAAAGCGTCGTCGACACCGCGCCGGGCTGGTACAAGATCGGCCCGGCGGTGATCCACGACACGTCCAATCATGGCGCGATGACCGTCGCCGAGGCCGTGCAGAAGTCGAGCAATATTGCGCTCGCGAAACTGGCGCTGAATCTGCCGGCTGAAAAAATCTGGGCGAAGTACCAGGAATACGGGCTCGGCGTACGGCCGGAGCTGACCTTTCCGGGCGTGGCGTCCGGCAAGGTGCGGCCGTACAAGCGCTGGCGTCCCATCGAGCAGGCGACCATGGCGTACGGCTATGGGCTCTCGGCGTCGCTGCTGCAGATGGCGCAGATCTACACCGCCTATGCCGGCGACGGCACCCTGCACCCGGTGCGCCTCGTGCGCGAGAGCGCCGACGCGGCGTCGGCCGCGCAGGGACAGCGCGCCGTCACCACGCCGGCCACCGCGCGCGCGATCCGCTCGATGCTTGAAATGGCCACGGGCGACGGCGGCACCGGACGCGCCGCGACGGTGGAGGGCTATCGTGTCGGCGGCAAGACCGGCACCGCGCGCAAGCAGGTCGGCGCGACCTACGCGAAGAACCGCTACCGCGCGCTCTTTGTCGGCATGGCGCCGATGAGCGATCCGCGCCTGATCGTCGCCGTGATGATCGACGACCCGGCCGGCAAGGCGTTTTACGGCGGCACCGTGGCCGGACCGGTGTTCAGCGCGGTGACGGGCGGCTCGCTGCAGTTGCTGGGCGTGCCGCCGGATGCGTGAGGTGCGCGTCCTCGCGAGCCGTCGTGACCCCGCCGCTAGCGCAGCGCGCAGTCCGTCGACGCTTTGCGCAGGGCTTCCACGCGGTTGCGCCCGTTGTGCTTTGCCTGATACATCGCGCGGTCGGCCTCGTCCATCATCGCGCGGCCCAGCGCCAGGGCGTCGGCCGGCGAGCCGCTCACCGTGCGCGCGGCCACGCCGATCGACACGGTCAACGCGATGCGTTCGCCATCGTCGTCGAGCAGGGCCAGTTTTTCGACCGCCGCGCGCACGCGCTCGGCAACCGTTTGCGCGTCGGCGCGATCGCCTTGCAGCAGCGCGGCGAACTCCTCGCCGCCATAGCGCGCGACCGTGTCGCCAAGACGCACCTGCTGCCGCACGCAAGCCGCCACCGCGGCAAGCGCGCGGTCGCCGGTCTGATGGCCGTAGGTGTCGTTGATCCGCTTGAAACTGTCGACATCGATGAAAAGACATGCAAGCGGCACGCTATAGCGCGCGGCGCGCATCAATTCCTCGCGCAGACGCTCGTCGAAATAGCGTCGATTGGACAGGCCCGTCAGCGGATCCGTCATGCCCAGTTGCTTGAGCCGCTCGCGATGCGCGACGTTGTCGAGACTCGCCGTCACGATGCTCGCGAAGCGCTCGAGAATGTCGGTCGCCATGCCGGGCACGAAGCGGCTCGCGTCGTCGCTGCCAAGGCACAGATAGCCGCTCACGCTATTGCCGGCGGCAAGCGGCAGGAGAATCGCGCTCGCGGGCGCGGGCGCCTCGCCGAAAAATGCGCAGCGCGACGCGGGGTCCAGCGTGGCCGGCTGGCCGAGCCACGGCTCGCCGTCTTCGCAAAGACGCTGCGCCACCAGGCGAGCTTCGCGCGAGGTCTTCAGATTCGCGTGATCTACTGCGCGCAGCGCGGCGGGCTCGAGCAGTTCGAGCAACATCGGCGCGCGTTCGTCGAGCCACAGCGTGACCGCCGACAGCGAGAATTCGCGCGGCAAGTGGCCGAACAAGGTATCGAGAAACGACGCGAAGTCCTGGGCGCCGATCAAACGCAGCTCCACGTCCTGAAAGCGGCGCAACGTGCGTTCGTTGTGCTGCACGGTATCGACGAGCGAGCGAAGACGCTCGGAAAGCGGCGTTTGGGCAGGATAGGTCACGTTATCAGCAGTTATCAGCGGTGCCAGGCCGAAGGCCCCCAGCGGAGTCGACTATCGCGGTCGACTACCGGGGTCGATTACTTTTATAACGGCCCTTTTTCCGGCGCCTTGAGGGCAAGGGTGCACGAGGGCGCCGAACAGCCATTTACGCGCTCTTAAGTCTCGCTTAATTCTTTGCTGTAACCATGCTGCTCAACATCCCCTGTTGAGCCGCCAGATCATCGGCGGCGTTTTTTTCAGCGATGTTCGCCGACGCGCCAGAAGACAGGCTGCATGCCTGCGAAAAGAAGGAGGTCAAACCATGGTTGAGGACGCGGTATTCGAGCATCTGCGCGCCATGCCTGACAACGAATGGGTCCGGCAGATTCACTCATGCAAGGTCTCGGACCCGTTGCAACCGCCTTGGGGACGTTCATACCGGCTCGTCGAATGGACCATGAAGCACACGCCGGAAGCAAGCCGCCGTGTCGTGCCCGCCGAGAGCACACCGCTGGAGATCGCGCAGGCCGTCGTGTCGCATGTGCCGGGCCGGCGCTTCTGTCAGCACGGCGACGAATAGCAGAAGTCGAGCGCGTCTTCGAGGCGGTCGTTACCCCAGAACATTTCGTCGCCGGCAAAGAACGTCGGCGCGCCGAAAATGCCTTTGGCCGCGGCGGCTTCGGTCTGTTCTCGCAAACGCAGCTTGTTCGCGTCGCTTTGCGCCTCTTCGACGATCTGCTGCGCGGGCAAGCCGAGTGTCACGAGCGCTTCGCTCACCACTTCCACCGAGCCGATATCGCGGTCATGCACGAAGTTCTGCTGCATGATTTCGCGGCAAAATGCAGCGATCCATTCCCGCTCGGCGCCGAGCAACGCCACGCGCATCGCAAGCAATGCGGCACGCGGAAAAACGCTCGGACGTGTCAACGCAATGCCGTACTTGCGGCACTGCCGCTCCATGTCTTTCCAGACGTAGGCGCCCTTCTCCTTCTGCAGCACGAACGGCGAATTGTCAAAACCGAGCGCGCGAAAAATCGGCCCGAGCAGAAACGGCCGCCACACAATGCGCACGCCGCGCGCCGCAGCTTCGGCCTCGATACGCATCACGCTCAGGTAGCTGTAGTTGCTGCCGAAGTCGAACCAGAACTCGATGTCGCGCGCCGGCGGGGTGGTGGAAACGGTCGTGGGGCTCATCTCTTCTCTCTTGCAATGTCTGACAGTCAAACGGAAAAAGCTTGCCTATCATGAGAGTCTTTGCGTCACTCAACTCAAAAACCCATGGTAGAAGCACGATGCGTTATCCGTACGATCTGTTTGTCGCCGTGTGTCTTGCAGCCATCGTGATGGCGGCCGCGGTCATGCTTGCGCTGAACTGAATGGCGGCGGCCGGGTGCCGCGTTCGCCTTTGCGGACACGCTACGCCTTACCGTAAAAACTCGCGATATACTGTACGTATATATGGGCTATCCATTTAGCTCCACTTGCGCCATGATCGGGTAGTGAGCGAACTCAAGCATACCCCGACTGCCGGTGAAGATTTCCCTCGAACATGGAGCCAGTTTCTG
>NZ_CADIKB010000072.1 GCF_902859825.1 Paraburkholderia phenoliruptrix
CCAGAAACTGGCTCCATGTTCGAGGGAAATCTTCACCGGCAGTCGGGGTATGCTTGAGTTCGCTCACTACCCGATCATGGCGCAAGTGGAGCTAAATGGATAGCCCATATGTTTATACAGTGATGATAGCAAACTCCGCGAGCGCTACAGGTTGTCCGGCAGCCACACCACCGTCAGCGAACGCACACCTTGCGCGCCGCGAATCAGCACGCCTTCTATGTCCGCGGTCGCGGAAGGCCCGGTGACGAGCGCCGCGTAACGCGCGTCGCGGAAGTCATCGCGCCGGTAGACGTCCTGCAAGCCGTCCAGCAGTTGGGCCGGATCGAGCAGCACCACCAGATGCTGCACGATATAGCCGAGCGCGTTGACCACGTATTCGCGTTCGCTGAACCACACCGAACCGGTCTCCGCGACCCCGAAACGCGCGCGCACCACGCCGACGTCGACGTCCTGCAGCGACGCGGGTTCGGTGCTCGCCGTCAGCTCGCGAGTGCCGGGCACTTCGGCCGTCGCCGATGCAACGGACACCGCTGCGCCAAAGCGTTCGCGGATCAGGCTCGCGACCTCGGACGCCGCCTGCACTTCGACGCACGTGCCGCCCATGACTTGCAATGCAGCCGTGAAGCGCGCGCGCAAATCACCGCCCGCGCCGCCCGTCGCGGCAAAGAGCGGCACGTCGGGCCGCGGCCGGGCGGCCGGTTGCGCCTGCCGCACCTTCGCGAGAAAGGCCTCACGCGTTGCCATTGCCACCTCCGCGATTTTTCTTGTACCAGGCGTGGAAGGTCTGCTTCGGCGCCTCGGGCAACTCACGCTGCCTGCCCCAGATATTCAGCGGGTTATACAGCACGAAATTCGGCAAGCGCCGCAATGCGCCGCCCATCGACGCGACGGTCGCGCGGTAAAGCGTCGGGCTCGCCAGCAGGCGCCCCGCCATCTTCAACACTTCCTGCTTCACGAACGGCACCTCATGCCGCTCGGCGATCACCGTGCGCCATTTGTAGATCTGCTCGTGAATGTTGATCTTCACCGGACACACATTCGTGCAACTGCCGTTGAGCGTCGACGCAAACGGCAACGCGCTGTAGCGCTTGAGATCGAACGTCGGGTTGATGATCGCACCGATCGGCCCGGAGTACGTACCGCCATACGACAAGCCGCCGCTGCGCCGATAAACCGGGCACGTATTCATGCACGCGCCGCAGCGGATGCATTTGAGCGAGTACCAGAAGTCCTCCATCGCGAGCCGTTCGGAGCGACCGTGATCGACAAGGATGAAATGCATCTCCGCGCCCGGACGCGGCGCGCGAAAGTGCGACGTGTATTGCGTGATCGGCGAGCCGAGCGCGCTGCGCGACAACATGCGGATGAACACGCCGAGATCCGCGACCTTCGGAATGATCTTCTCGATACCGATCGACGCGATATGCAACGGCGGCACGTTCGCCGATAGATCGGCGTTGCCTTCGTTCGTGCACACGACGACCGTGCCCGTTTCAGCCACCGCGAAATTGCAGCCCGTCATCCCCGCCGTTTTCTCGCGCACGAAATAAGGCCGCGTATTCATGCGCTGGCTTTCGGCGAGGTAGTGAATATCGCTGTTTTGCGGATCCGTGCCGATGGTCCGGCCGAACAGCTGCGCGACATCGGCGCGCAGCTTGTGCACCGCGGGCACGACCATATGACTCGGGTCCTGATGATCGAGCTGCTGGATGCGTTCGCCGAGATCCGTCTCCATTACCGTGATGCCGCGCGGTTCGAGGTATTCGCGCATCCGGCATTCGTCGGTCAGCATCGACTTGCTTTTGACGAGGGTAGTCATGCCGCGCTCGGACATGATCTGGTGCACGAGCGCGTTGTGTTCTTCCGCTGTCGACGCCCAATGCACCACCACGCCGTTCGCCTCCGCCGCCGCGGCGAACTGTTCGAGGTAGGCGGACAAGTGCGACAGCGTATGTTCCTTGATACCGGAGGCCAGTTCGCGCAGCGTCTCCCATTCAGCAATGCCGTGCGTCTGCGCATCGCGCTTCTCACGCAAATCCCACAGGCGTCTGTCGTGAAACGCGACGTGCTCCGTCTTCCTGATGAATTCGCCGGCTGCTCTCGCGTGGTCGATGCGGCTCATGCGCGCGCTCCGTTCAGCACTTGCGTAATGTGGATGAAGCGCGCGTCCGCCTTCATGCGTTCCGCGCAGCCCTGCTGATGCATCAGGCACGACATGTCGCCCGAAATGATGTATTGCGCACCTGCATTCAGATGATCGCGCACCTTGTCCTGCCCCATGCGCACGGAGACCGGCTCTTCCGTCACCGAGAAAGTCCCGCCGAAGCCGCAGCATTCGTCCGGCCGCAAGGGCGTGACAAACTCGATGCCCTTCACGCCCGCGAGCAAGGTGCGCGGTTTGGAAAACGGCTGCCCCGCGACTTCCGATATCGACGCTTCCTTCAGGTGCCGCAACGCGCTGCAACTGTTGTGCAGGCCGACGCGATAGGGAAACTCGGCCCACGGAAACTCGCGCGCGCCCACCACGTCGTGCAGAAATTCAACCAGTTCATACGCGCTTGCGCGCACCTTCCGGACTTCGTCCGTCTGCTCGATGGCGGTGAGATGTTCACGCACGTGGTGAATGCAGCTTGCCGATGGCCCGACGATGTAGTCGTAGCCGGCGAAGTTGCGCGCAAAGACGCGCTCGGCGCCGGCCGCCTCCGCATGCTCGCCGCTGTTGGCCATCGGCTGGCCGCAACAGGTCTGCTCCTGCGGGTAGTCGACCTCGATGCCGAAGCGTTCGAGCAATTCGAGGGTCGCGATGCCGACCTCGGGATAGAACGCGTCGATAAAACACGGAACAAAGAGGGCGACTTTCATGAGTTCACTGGAAGAGCATGGCGACAAGGAATGTCCGCCATGCGATTTGGCCATGCTGGTCAGCTTGGTCTGACCAAAAATATAAAGAAGTCGCCGTTGCATGTCAATCGGCACTGGAAACCGGCGTGCAGCGGCCGGGCGACCTACGCCGCCCATCGCGTCCCCAACGAGGAGTCAAGCCGGAGCGGAAGCCGCCCGCGAGAAGCCTATAGCTTCGCCGCGTCTTCCTGATAGATCTCTCGCACGAAGGCGAGGTGCCGCTCTGCCGACTTGCGCGCCTTTTGCGCGTCGCGCGCCATGACGGCGTCGTAGATCGCCTGGTGCTGGCTCATCAGCTGCTTTTCCATCGCTTCGTCGTAATCGATGAGTCGATGGTATTGCCGCATACCTTCGCGAATCAGCGTGTGAATGCCGTGCATCACATGCGCGAGCGCGATGTTATGCGTGGAGTCGGCAATAGCAAGGTGAAACGCCGCATCCAGCTCCGCGAGATTCATGCGGTCCTGCGCCTGCGAGGCCGCCTTCAACGCCTCGAACGCCGCCTTGATCTTGCGAAGATCGGCGGCGGTGGCGCGCTCGGCGGCATACACGGTGGAAATCGCTTCAAGGCCCTGGCGCAGCTCCAGAATATCCGCACTGGTACGCGGATTCTGCAAAAGCAGTTCGGCGAGCGGCCGCGAAATGATCGGCGCCGTGAGGTCGACCACCGTAAAGCCGCCGCGCCCCGACGTGGCGATATAACCATCCGACTCGAGCCGGATCAGCGCCTCGCGCAACGAAGGCCGCGACACCGCAAGCTGCGTAGCCAGATCGCGTTCAGCCGGCAGGCGGTCGCCGGGCATAAGCGTGCCGTCCGAGATCAACTGCTTGATCTGATCGGCGACGACGTCGGAGAGCCGTTTGCGCGTGAAGGACTGGATCGGGCGAAAGTGCATAGGCTGCGGCTGACAAAGCCGGATGGTTCAGGGCGGTGGCGCGGTGGATCGGCGAGCGCGGAGCGCTTGCGCATCGCGCATGAATTATACCGTCGCGACAAACGCGGCGATCCGCTTGCAAGCGTCGGCAAGACGCGCTTCGTCGACCACGAAGCCGAGGCGCACGAAGCCGTTCGCGGTCTCGCCAAAAGCGCTCGCATCGAGCACCGACACGCCTTGCGCGCGAAACAGCCGCCATGTGAAGTCCATGGTATCGAGGCCGGTGCCGCTCACGTCGACCATCATGAACATGCCGGCCTCGGGAAGCAGACAGCGCAAGCGCGGAATACGGCTCAGATGTTCGAACACGACGTCGCGGCGGCGCCGGTAAATTTCGCGCATGTCAGCGACGATGCGCGCCTTGTCCGCGAGCGCCGTCAGCGCGGCCTGCTGGATGAAACCCGGCAAGCCGTAGAGCATGGCGAGCGCGAGGCGGCCCATGTGCTCGATCAGTTGCGTCGGGCCGATTGCCCAGCCCACGCGCCACCCGGCCATGGCGTGCGATTTCGACAGACTGCCGAGCGTGACCGTACGCTCGGCCATGCCGGGCAGCGACATGATGCTCACATGTTCGCGCTCGAACGTGAGGTCGGCATAGACTTCGTCGGAGAGCACCCACAGATCGTGCTGGCACGCGAGCCGCGCGATCCGCTCCAGGTCCGCGCGCGGCATCACCGCCCCTGTCGGGTTGCACGGCGTGGCGAAGAAAATGGCCTTCGTGCGCGGCGTGATGGCTTGTTCCAGCGCATCGCAATCCAAGTGGAAGGCGCGCGCGGGGTCGACCGGCACCGGCACGAGCGTCGCGCCTGCCGCGCGCACGCAGGCTTCGTAGGTCAGGTACATCGGCTCGGGAACGATGACTTCATCGCCTGCTTCGAGCAGACACAGCGAGGTGGCAAACACGCCGTTTTGCGCGCCCGCCGTGAGGATCACGTTTGCCGCCGTGACCGCGCAACCGCTCATGCGCGCGTGTTCGGCGGCAATCGCCGCGCGCAACGGGTCGCGGCCGGACACCGCGCTGTAGTGTGTGTCGCCGCCGCGCAGCGCCTCGATGGCGCGCTCGACAATCGGCGCAGGCGTTGCGAAGTCGGGATCGCCCACGCTCAGCACGATCACGTCCTCGCCCCTGGCGGCAGCCTGCTGCGCAACGCGATGGATCTCCCACGCCGACGTGCGCCTGCCCTGCAGGCCCTCGACCCGACTCGAATACTTCATCGCGCTCACCCCGCTCGCTCATTGCAATGGAACCCGCCAATGTAATGGGGCGTGCGCGAAACGTCCAGATACGAAAAAGCGCCACGCGGGCGGACAGCCTCGCGTGGCGCGTGAGCTTCAGGCGAGCCCCTGCATCGCGGGGCCCGGCAGGTTCACACCTGGCGGCGCAACTCGGCCGGCGGCACCTTCATCAGATGACGGTACTTCGCGACCGTGCGGCGCGCGACGAGCACGCCCTGATCGGCAAGCATTTTCGCGAGCGTCACGTCGGAAAGCGGATCGCGCGTATTTTCCGCGGCGATCATTTCCTTGAGCAGCGCGCGGACGGCCGCGGCGGAACAGGTGCCGCCGCTTTCCGTGCCGAGTTCGCGCGGGAAGAAATGCTTGAACTCGAAAATGCCGCGCGGCGTCGCCATGTACTTGTTGCCCGTGGCGCGCGAAATCGTCGATTCGTGCAGGCCGAGTTCATCGGCGACATCGCGCAGCACCATTGGCTTCAGCGCGATTTCCCCATACTGGAAGAACGCCTTCTGATGCGCGACGATGCACTCAGCCACACGTTGGATCGTATCGAAGCGTTGCTGTGCATTCCTGATCAACCAGCGTGCTTCCTGAAGCTGCTGGGCGAGCGGCGAACGGCTCGCGCCCGCGGACTGCGCAAACAGCTCGGCATACATGCGGTGAATGCGCGCGCGCGGCTGCACCGCCGGGTTGATCGTGACCACCCACTTGTTGCGCACCTGACGCACGATCACGTCCGGCACCACATAGTTGTCTTCCGTGCGTCCATAGCAGTTGCCCGGCTTCGGATCGAGCTTGCGCACGAGCGCACAGGCCACGCGCAACTCTTCCGCGCTGCAGCCGATCTGCTTCTGCAATTCGGCCTGCTCGCGACGCGCGAGCCGCTCCAGATGGTGCTCGACGATCTGCCGCGCGACGTCGCGCCCGGGCGTCTCGGCGGGCAACGCATTGACCTGCAGCAGCAGGCATTCCGACAGCGAACGCGCGCCGAGACCGGGACGGTCGAGCGACTGCACGAGACGCAGCGCGACGAGCAGTTCTTCTTCCGTCAACTCGGGTTCGAGATCGACGCTATCCGCAAGATCGGCGAGGTTCTGGCGCAGATAACCGTCGTCGTCGAGCGCCTCGATGATGAAGCGCGCCACGGCGCGATCGCGGTCGTCAAGCCGGTAGAGACGCAGTGCGTCATGCAACTGCTCTCGCAAAGTGGGCTGCGAACGCGCCCATTCGGCGGGATCGCTGCCGTCGGAGTCGCCGTTCTGCCGCGCGGAACTGCGGCTGCTGTAGTCGCCGGAAAAGTCGCCCGGCATATCGTCCGGGCCGCCGCTGTCGAGCGTTTCGCTCGTCACTGCCTCGGCGGGCAGCGCATCGGGTTCGGCTGCGGCGACTGCATCGGTGGCCGGCAGCGCGCCGGCCTCGTCGCCCGGCGTGGGGGTGGCGAGCGCGACGTCTTCCGTGTCCGACGAGTCGTATTCGAGGAACGGATTGGTGTCGAGCGCGGTCCGCAATTCCTGCTGGAACTCGAGAGACGATAGCTGCAACAGACGCACCGACTGCTGCAGACGCGGCGTAAGTGCAAGAGACTGCCTTGTGCGAAGTTCAATTGAAGGCATCGTGTTGAGGTCCATTAAAAGCTGAGGTAGAGAGCACACTCAACGGAGCAACTGCCGTACCAGCTCTCGCAACACGCTGTTTTTTCTAGTCTTTGTTTTTTTGGGCTCGCGAATTGCGGGCAATTTGCGGCCTTTTCTGGCCTTTTCGGGCCTTTCGCGGCGCCCTTTTTACAAGGGAGGCGGCAAATTCCGGGCTCGCTCTGCCGGGCTTTGCGCCGCTTGCCCCCGCTTGGGCCTCACGCGTGACGCGCGGCTCGCTCATTCATCAGTCGAAAGAAGCGTTGCCGCGCGGCCCGACGCGCAGCCGCATTCAATCAGGCAGCGGGGCAGGCACGCACTTTGCGACTCGCGAGTTTGTGGACGGACGCGTGTCCTTCGCATCCCGCGCAAACCGCGCAAAGACTGCGAAGACCCGGCCGGTGTCGATAACGGGCCCTGACGGAACCGTAGCGGCAACGATCCCACGCGAGTCATCGGCGGCTTTCACCGCGATCGACCGCAGGCAACAAGACCGCAACTTTCATCAACACCCGAAGGAGAAACCATGAAGACCATCCAGTTGTTGAAGACCGCAGGCAGCATCGCCTGTCTTGCATTCGCACTGAACGCGACTGCGCAAACCGCCGCCTCGGCGCCGCCGGCTGCGTCGGAAAGCCTCGGCCAGCACCTCGACGACGGCACCATCACCACGAAGGTCAAGGCAGAACTGCTCGGCGCGAAGAACGTGAAGTCCACGCATATCCACGTGAAGACCCGCAAGGGCGTCGTGTGGCTCACGGGCACGGTGCCTTCCGCCGACGACAAAGCCGCCGCCCAGGAAGTCGTGCGCGGCGTGAAGGGCGTAGCGAGCGTGAAGAACCGCCTGAAAATCGCGGCGGAATAAGTCAGCTCGCTGCCAGCAAAAAAGCCGTCCTCGCGGACGGCTTTTTTGCATTCACACCGCCGCGAGCCGGGCGTCAGCTCTTCGCAGCATACTGGTCGCGCAGATCGCGCACACGGTCGTGGTTTTGCAGCACGCCCTGATACTGGCGCTCGACGATCGCGCGCACGTCGGCAGGCAGTTCCTTATCCAGCGCATCGCGATAGTTCTTCTTTGCGACGTCCTCGCCCTTCTCCACCTCGACGAGGATCTGATGGTCGGAGCGGTCCGTCACCGCCGACTTCACATCGACCCAGCCGCGATGCAGCGCACCGCTCACGCTGCCGCCCGATTCCGGCTTGCCGCCGAGTCGCTGAACGATGTCCTGCAGTTCGCGTGCGCCGCGCGCGCAGTCATCGGCGCGAGTGAGGAAGAGCGTTTTCAACTGGGCGTCGTGCGCGTCTTCGGCTGCCTTGCGAAAGCCCTTCTCTCCATCCTTCGACGTTTCGACGAGATCGTTCAGCACGGAAACAACGTTCGTAGCCATTCAATACCTCCAGAGTTTCGTTAATCGCGGAATCCGTCGCCGGCCTGCGCGCATCGTGCGATGCGCGTGCCGTCTGCTGTGTCATGAACTGCATGAGCAACGGGGTTCGCCCCACTCACGCATGGCGCGTGCCTGGAGCGTGGCGTCGGGGGCGCGCCTGCGGGCCGCTGACCGGGCCTGCGCATTGTTGCGAGTCAACGTAAATGTTGCGCGGCGCGACGCGCCGGAAGCCGCGCGCCCGCCCGCCGGACAAGGCGACGGAGGGTGGCATAACCGTTGCTCCTTCCGCTTGCCCCGCGCGACGTCATGCAGCGCATTACGCGAAAACCGCACGACGTACCGACGAATTGAAAAGAACGGGCAGCAACAACGACAGGGAGAACACCATCATGAACACCACCGGCGCAGAGTTTCTGGTCGCCGTCGCGATAGTTACGTCGGCGGCCGTTGTACAGATTCGCGAGCACGTGCAGCCCGATCACGGCGTCGCGACAAGCACGCCGCACAGCATCGACGCGGCGCCTTCGTCATGCGAGCCGTCTCGCAACGGCATCGTTCCGGCCGCATGCGAAGCAGCGCGCGACCAGCGTCCTGCAGAGCATGTGCCGCTGCCGTTGCCCAAACGAGTCACCACACAAGTCTGGGTGTAAGCGCAAGGGTATCCAGACAGCGAGCCGCACGGCCGTTTCCACGTTTCCCGCGTGCACAAAAGAAGGGCCCGACAAACGTCGGGCCCTTGTTGCTTTCAGACACGTCGGCTCGCGAATCAGGCGCGCTTTTCGCTGTATTCGTTCAGCGGCACGGGCTGTTTCAGCGGATCGAAGTCCGCCCAGCGGCCCTGCTGCCAGCGGCCAGTCGCCCGTTCAATGGACACGCCGCCCGCCTCCCGCAGCACACGCGCCGCCTCCAGTTGATTGTCCGGAGAGACGTGCACCGCGACCAGCACGCCGGAATCGCGCGTCTCTTCGTGAAACGGCGTGCGATGGCCCGCCTCTGGGCTCTCTCGCGTACGCCACATTGCGCCCGCGAGCGAGCCGATATACGCGCCGACGCCCGCCGCAATCACCGAGACGAGCAGCGGCGCCGAGAACGCCGCGAAGATGCCGACGCCGACGATCGCGCCCACCACCGCGCCGATCGTCACGCCGAGGCCCGCGCCTTTCGGGGCGCCTTTCGAGCCGGCGTCGGTGCTGGTGTCGCCGCCGATCGGAAACCGTGCATGCTGGCCGCGCGGATTGACGAAGAAAAGCGTAACGTCTTCTTCGACGAAGCCTGCGTTAAAGAGCTTTTGTGCCGCTTCCTCGGCGGCGGGGAAAGTCGTAAAGCGTGCTGCGACGATGAGTGACATAAGGCCTCCTTGCATCGTGATAGCGTTTTTACAGACGACGCTCGCGAACTGCGGTGCGCCTCGTGGCGAGGAGCGGCGGCGCTAGGCAGCGGTGCCGCGATCGGGTTCCATGCCCTCCACTCTGAACAGTCCACTATGCAAGATTACGCCCTCGCCGTTGTTCTGGTCGAGCGCCTCGGCGCATACCGAACGGATCCGGTTGCGGCCTTTGTCGAAGGCCTCCATCAACGCGCTTTCGAGCGGCGATTCGGCGCCGAAGTGATCTTCGAGCGCCTCGACGGTAATCGCGCAGACAACCGGTTCGCCGTCCACGCGCGCCAGGAAGCGAACCGTCAGGTTCGCGCCGTCGAAGGTCGGCTTGTCGTCGGGAAAAGTGATCTGCATAAGAGAGTCCTCATAGGCAGGCCGCGGCAGGATTGCGTTCATGATGAAGAGCCCTTCATGGTGCCGGCAAGCTGCTTCGCCATCTCGAGATGATGCCGGATGATCGGCAGCGCACGCGCCGCAGCGGCCTTCAGTTGCGGATCGGTGCCGCTCTGGCTCTGCTGCTGGAACAGATCCACCGCCCGCTGATGCGCCTCGACGCCGACCTGCTCGACGTACGCCTCGTCGAACTGCTGGCCCTTCAGCGTTTGCAGCTTGCCGACGAGCGCCGAATCGGCAGCCGGCGCCGCCGGCAGACGCTTCTTCGCCGTGAGCGCGGCCATGCTGCGCGAGAGCTTCGTGTGGTCGGCGATCATTTGCTGTGCGAACTTTTTCACACGCGGATCGCGCGAGTTCTTCAGCGCGATCTTGCTCGCTGCGATTTCGGTGGCGTCGGATTGCGAGGCGTCCTGAATGAACTGTTGGTCCGCGGGCGAGAGTTGCGTGCCCCCTGCGGGCGCATCGCTCGCCGGGGCGTCGCTTGCCTGCGCATGGACCGCGCCGGCCGACGCCACGCCAAGACCTAGCGCGACAGTCATCACTTGTAGGGAATACCGTAGTTTCATGCGTTTTCTCCCTTGCTTACGGAGCCACCGGCGCTTCTCGTGCGGCTGCCTTCGCGCTTGCGTCCAAACGCGCGGCGCTCGTCATGCCGCCTTGCGTTTCGACAGTTGCCCGATCAGCGCCTTGTTGAATGCGGGAATGTCGTCGGGCTTGCGGCTCGAAATCAGGTTGTTGTCTTCGACCACCTCCCGGTCGACCCACGTGCCGCCCGCATTGCGGATGTCGTCCTGCAGACTCGGCCAGCTCGTCAGCGTGCGTCCCTTGATGATCCCCGCGGACACGGGCAGCCACCCGCCGTGGCAGATCACCGCGATCGGCTTTTTCGCGCCGTCGGCTGCCTTGACGAACGCCTGCGCCTGCGGCAGCAGACGGATCGCGTCGCCATTGACCACGCCGCCCGGCAAGACGACCGCGTCGTAGTCGTCGGCGGTGGCCTTGTCGAACGTTGCATCCACGTCGACCGTGTCGCCTTTGTCCACATGTTTGAAGCCCTGGATCTTGCCGGGCTTCTCCGAAATCACATGCACCGTCGCGCCGGCTTCGGCGAGCGCGCGTTTCGGCTCGACCAGTTCTGCCTGTTCGAAACCATCCACTGCCAGTACCGCTACTTTCAGACCGTCGAGGCTGTTTGCCATGCGTTCTCTCCTTCGTTCGAATGCGAGGCTGCCCGCCACAAACGCGGCAGTTCCTCGTTATCAGTAACTCGTTGACCATGCGGCAGCAAGGCATGTGCCTGCGCTCGTGCGTGCCCTGCGCGCAACCTTCAGATGCGGCTGCGGAGCCCGTCGGACGGGGCGTACAGCGCCGCAGCCAATGGAATGAGCGCCTCCCACCCAGCGTCGACACCAAGGAAGGCGGCTCAGAACAATGCGCCGGTCCGAAGTGGAAGATGATGGAGGCTCCCCCAGCCAATTCGGAGAA
>NZ_CADIKB010000073.1 GCF_902859825.1 Paraburkholderia phenoliruptrix
CGGTTCTCCTTGGTTCCCTGTTCGGGAGGTTGGTCCTGGAAACCCGATTCTCTCGGATTCCACTGGCGAACCGCCGCCTTCAACCTTCAACTACGCCTGGGACATTGCCTTGTCGAACGGGTGCGAAAACAGATAGCCGGCCCAGTTTCCGTTGGCTGTTGTCTGCGCAAGGTAGTCGACGACGGAGTCGTATTGACGACCGAGCGTGACTGTACCGAACGTGGCATTCGAGACGCCCACATATGCCTGACGTCCGAATAACAGGCCACCCTGACCCAGACGACCGTTGTTCAGGTTAAAACCATTCTCAAGCTGGAATATCGCCTTCGTGCCGCCGCCGAGATCTTCGGCTCCTTTGAGTCCCCAGCGACTTCCCTGAGCATAGCCGCTTTGCAGTTCATAGTCGTGCTTGCCGCCGACATTGTTGGTGTAGTTGAAACCTTCGTCGACCACCCCATACAGCGTGACGCTGCTCTGGGCGAACACAGGCACTGCAAATGTGGCTGACGTAGCCAGCGCGATCAGACTTTTCTTCATAAGAGATCTCCAGAAATGTTGTTCGAGTAGACAACTTTTTTTCAGACAGCTTGTGTTTGTTTCTGCGTTAGTACTATTGACTGAATTGTTACCAATACAGCGGGTGTGATCCTTACACGCCGATACTGCGACGTCTATGTTCGCGCCAGACTGTTTCCCCTGGGCGTTGCTAAATCATCACGACCGTTTGCAGCGCAAATGCTCGACCCGATGCGTGTCGCTTGGGGACAGCTGATGCCGCTCAGGACTGAGGATCCACGCTGGACCTGGCGATGCGCCGAACGATATAAAATCTGGAGATCGGGATGCAGCCTGGTCGAGGAGGGGTTTCGCCAGAAGACCAGTGATACGACGACATTGGTTAAGGATCGCTTAAGGTCGCGCAGCGAGAATTGTGGTAACGGAACGACGGGCGGCGATCATGAAAAATATTATGGCGGCTTTAGTGTTAACCACCTTGGTCGCTTTCCTGCCTGCCTGTACCACGACGGCACAAGACAGCGCCACGCATGAAGACGCGCAACCCCCTCACCCGGGGCGCCCGTCATGGCTGTAGTTGCCAAAGCACGCTAGAGCTGGCGGGTGGTCACGCTTGCCACGAGCATTCTTCCGGTAGATGGCCGGGGAAATGTTCGTGCCTCAGTAGCGACGCGAGCGTGACACCACAAAATCGGTGAAGCTCTGCAAGGTTCTCGGTATATGGCGATGCGCCGGATAAAGCATCCATATTGCCCGTTCATTTCCTTTCAGCGGAAACTGGCCTAGCACCGGAACAAGAGTCCGGTCATTCAGTTCTGTCCGCACCAGCGACTCCGCCAGGCGCGCGATCCCGAGCCCGGCAAGTGCGGCGCGCTTGACGGCCAGAACGCTTCCGGCCCGAAGGACGGGGCTGAATAACGCACGGTTGACGCCGTGGGCATCGTCAAACTCCCAGAAACGAGCCGGTATCTCACCTGCGACCAGGACACTGTGATGTGTAAGATCGTCGGGACGCTCAGGGATACCACATTGTTTCACATAGCGCGGTGATGCGACAATGACGTCCCTTGTTACTGCGAGGCTTCGGCATATCATCGCGGAATCGCGGAGTTGGCTTTCGACGCTGAAGCAAACATCGAAATCGACGAGGGTAACGCGTTGCATAGATTCAAAGACGCTGAGATCGAACCGGATCTGCGGTTCGGCGAGGTGAAACTCAGTCAGCAAGTCCGCCAGGTCGCCTTCGGCAAACGACGCTGCACACGCAATTTTCAACGCATCGGCACATTCATCGGCGGCAGACAGGATGCCCTTTTCCATCGACTCCAGTTCGTTGAGCCATTCGACGCATCCTTGCAGATAGGCGCGACCGGCAGCGGTGAGCGACACGCTGCGCGTCGTCCTGTTTAGCAGCTTTGCATTAAGGTGCGATTCGAGCATGGCCACCTGCCGGGTGACGACCGCATTCGAAACGTCGAGGTGCCTCGCCGCCGCGGCAAAATTAAGACACTCCGCCACCTTCATGAAGGTGCGCATTGAAGTCAGATGGTCCATTACCGCGTCCGTAGAACTCGAATTAGTGCCGCGGCTCGCGTTATCTGATGAATACATCGCATATGCCACGCGAGTCGCGAAAGTTCACTTCTCTGGTGAAGCACGGACGGTGCCGCAAGCACTGGCTGGGCGATTATTATCAGGACGGCAGCTTAACGATTGCTTAACCGTGATTCGGCGCTGGCAGCCCTGCCGCTGGGACCCGGTGGTCAATTAGCCTGGCCGTGCGGTCACGGCTTCGGAGCCGGCTATCCCTTTCCGCCTAGCCTGCCGCTTTGTTGGGCGCGTCAGCGCATGTGCCGAGCGGGCGCAGTCGTCTGCTGACAGAAACCGATCCGCTGGCTAAATGCAGACGGTCGTGGCTGGATCGTCAGACTCGCTTCGCGACGGCTAATTCAACGGCAGCCGCCCTCGGGGAATGGCACAGCACAAGCGCCATCGTTCTTTCGATCCTAATTGGTCTGCACGTTTTTGCGGTGTTTGTACATCAGGTCGGATTTAGAGACAATCTGCTCCGACGCATGTTGTAGCTGAGTTGGACGCTGATCCTGAGGGAGTGTCGACGTGAGTTCCCAGATCCTCTTACAGGAACGCCGGGACTTTGTTTCCTGTGACGGCGGCGTCAATCCGTCCGGGTCGGATCGACCGGACGAACCGTTTCGATTTGCAACTCAGAAGGTGCGCCAGGCGATCCCGGTTGATAGTGGCCAATGGAGCCCTCAGCATGGCTAGCCAACGGGTGCGTGAAAGCGGGTTCCTGGCACCGGTGAGATCTCCTTAAGACTCGCCGATGCGATATCCGCAGACATGACAAACAGCGACTTCGATTCAGCTACCTCGTCGCTCGCCTCGTTGTTGAGGCAGCGGAACCACAACAAGAGAGCAGTCAGCGCCATGCTCTCTTGCGTTTCAGTTCTCCGCCGCCAGCACTTCCCTATGCGGGTCGGCTCCACGCGACTATCGGAGGTCGATTTGAAATTCCGGAAACGTGACTGGCTTGTTGAGGCCACGCAGTGGTTTTCACCGGGAGATCACGCGGCCGTAGAACAACGCAACGGCGCATGGTCCATCGCTACGGCCGAAGGATGGAGCGACGTGCATCCTGGCGACTGGGTGATCACTTCATCCGACGGCTCAGTTCACCGCATCAGCAATCAGCTTTTCTACGATCTCTATGAACCTCTCGCGTAGCCTGGCGGGTTACCCCCGCACTTCTCAGGAAACCGTTGCTATGCTTCAACCGGTCGTCGGACCTGTCGATTCGCTGTCGTCGCGTGAGAGTAAACAAGGGAGAACCGGGCTGCTCCTTACAGATATCCACACTGGCATCAACGATGCCTGGTTGAAGTAGTCACTGATCGTCAGTTACCGATGCAAGACATGCGTAATCTACGAATCTCGGGCTGAGCGAACCGTCGATGAGTTCAAACTTATAGTGGCGATGTGCCCCTGGCGGCCGCGGCAACCTCTGCTTGCGGCCGGGACCCACTCGTTCGAATTCTCGATCGGTTTCCTGGTGGTACGTTTCGCGCGAGCATTGTGTCCACCAGACCGGAAATCGGTTTCCTCGAGATCTTTTTTTTCGCCTTGAATATTGCAGTGAGCGAAAGCAGAGATCGGCTACGCCGCGGTGATCGGATGTCGAGACGTCGAAGCGGATTTTCGAGTTCGATCGAATTCGTCGAAGTGCCCTCCTCGGGCGCGTTAGCCCGCTTTGGCAGCCACCTCCTTGGCGAGCAGGCGTTGCGCCTGCTGATCGCCTTTTCCTGCTTCCTGCGCGGTTTGAACCGACGTCTCGCTTGCTTCAGCCATCAATGCGCGCGCGGCGCTGCTGATGTTGACCGTGTACGACGACGTCGACGTGCTGGTGGCTGACCCCGTAGCCGACGAAGCGGTCGTGCTCGATGCCCGCGCCGTCGACGCTGAACTCGAAGTCGATGCGGTGGACGAAGGAGCTGTTTGTGCGGTGCCTTGACCGATTGCCTGAATGGACATCTAAATCTCCCGATAGAAAAACGTGTGTACTGCGTTCTATCTAACGGCCTGGATCTAGCGCGCTTGAGAAGTATATCTTTTGAGTTTTTCGAGATCCTTAAGCATTTCCTAAGGCTCAGTCACGACGGCATTCCTAGAAATACATTTTCCTATCGTGATTCGCCGGTGTCGTCGGTATCCTCCGGAAGGTTTTCATCAAGGTTCGCCGTTGCAGATTCGGCGCCCTGGGTGAGCGCTAGCGCGGCTGTTTGGCACGTTGAATAAAATGCTTGTGAACGTGAGCATCAGCTTGCTAGAGTGCAGCGCCCTGGGAATCCGGGAGACTGCTTTTGCTTGACGTTCGCGCTTACCCGTAAAATCCCTGCTGTTGCGCGGGACGTTGCTCCATTTGAGGTTGAGCCAAGATAAGCGTTTATGCGCTGCAGGGCATAGACGCTTTTAAGCACAGTTCCGGGTTGTACACAGTTTGTCCGCTGACGATCCGATGTTTCTGGATTGCCGGCGGACCAACTGTAGATAATCAGAGCTGTTGCAGGAAGGCAAGCACGCTGTCGGTGGGCTTGAACCTAAATGAAGTTGCGTCCGTGGGCGCGAGTTTCTCAAGGGCTCGCTCCTTTGTTGCCAGGTCGGCGTCGATGGCGTGGGCATCAGCTTCTCCTTTCGGCCACCATGTCCGATCGGAAAAGTCTGCTCTTATTATGCGAACCTTCATTAGGTGCTGTTCCTAGCAAACCGGCATCGGTCGGCCGTAGCCACTTCCGAAGATTGCTGAACTGTATACAACCCGGAACTGTGCCTAAAAGCGCTAATGCGCTGCAGAGGATAAGCGCTTACCTTGTTCCTCCCCCAGGAGGAGGCGCATAAAAACGACGCGTCAACCCGTTTCCGAGGCGAGAAGACGCAGGTTGATGCTATCCCCGCACCTGCCCCTGCGCAATCAGTTGCTCAAGCGCCCCCTGTGAATGCGTGGGTTAGCCCTCATACGGCTGGTTACTACGGCAAGGGCAGCAGTTCGAGGATAGTCGCCAGCGCACCGAGCACAACGGCGGCAATCGCCCACCATGCGGCTTTCCGATTCAGGATTGCCGCTTGTTCGTTCAGTTTGCAATTTGCCAATGGCCAGCCTTGAGAGGCCTGTTCGAAGGCGTCCTGCTGTTCGATGCTTTGAAAGTCATTCCAGCGGGGGTGAAGATCGAGTCTGGTGGATTTGCGCAATAACACGGCGGCACGCACACCTGATACAGCGGCGAGCATCGCAAGAACTGAAACAGCAATCGCGGAAGTCTTCATGTCGGCTTTTCTACCGCTGGCGGGCAGTACCAACAGGCGCTGACGTCAACGGTGGACCGTCGCCTGGAGTGCGGCGTTGAGCAGCTACCGCAGGCCGCTTCGTTAAGATGTAACCGTCAAGCATGCGCTGACGCCCCTGGCTATTGGTTGATCGTGTGGGGTTTCCATCGAGGAAAGCTTTCTAGAAATCCTTCGCCCACGGTCAGCATGTAGCGGGCTTTAATTCCGAGCGTGATATAGCACGCATCCTGTACCAACGTTGCACCACCAAACGCCAGGAGATCACGCTGCAAGTCGGGAAGTTCGGCTTTTGGTACGTCCAGAATCAGAAAGACCACGACTTCCCCGTCAGCTTAGTTTTTACTCACTATGCAGCAAGACTGACAGCAGGTAAACCGGCTGGGCATCCGCGCGACGTGATCGATGGGCTATCGTCGGGGTCGTACACAGATAACCAGTGTTAGGCGGATACTTGATTCTGTCGTTTTGAAAGGTTAAGGTCGGCTCTCGGGGAATACCTGATTTCCTTTCCCGGCATGTGTTTCCCAGGCCTGTCCCGTTGTTGGGGATGGGCTATTTTTTGCCCACGGCCTGTGTGCGCCGCTCGCCTTGGGAGAGCCAGGACGGTTTTTCGAATCCTTCCCGAATCCATAGTGCAGCACCGCTCAACATCCGCAACAGCACGACAGGCAAAGCAAAGCCCCAAAAGTCGCCATCAAGCCAAGGTTGGATGTCAGATATCTCCGCGACCGGTATCGGGATCATGCCGGCCAGCGTGAGTAACGGCCTGGTCGGCCATTCCGCATCGCGCGGCCCGTCATTGACGGTCTGGACGAGAACTTACCAGTCGATGCGGTGCTTTTCCTCAGTCTCCCGGTGACGCTCGTTGTCCGGCGTGTGAAGGTAGGGGTTGGTACTCGTCAGCGACGTGTGTCGCAGGTTGTCGCGAACTGTCCGCAGATCAGCGCCGCCGTCGGCCATATGCGATCCGGCTGTGTGGCGTAGCCAGTGGGCGGAGGCCTGCTCGAGCAGATCCGCCTGTCCCGCCCAACTATCGCCGCGCAGTCGGAGTCGACCGGCTGCACCCGCAAAGATATCCTTGACGATTGTGTGCAGCGCCGCGCGCGTGAGCGGCTTCATGGATTTACCGAGCGGTAGCACTAGTGGAGTGTCCTCATGCCGGGCGGGCAGGGCGGACAGGCCGCGCTCGCGCCGGTAACGCGCAAGCTCCGCCATCATTTCCGCGGAGGCGGGTACCAGCCCCTCCTTGTCGCCCTTGCCCAGCACTTCGAGCCACCAGCGCTCGTGACCGTCGGCATCGCGGCGGCAGAAGAAGCATCCCATCGTGTTGCCCACGACCTCCGAGATGCGCAGGCCGCCAAGGTAGAAAAGGGTGAACAGCCATCGGGCGCGCAGGTAGCGCTCCCGCTCGCGCGGGGTGTCCTTCGGCAGGCTGTCGATATGGAGCTTCACTTCGTTCCACAGCTCGCGGTCGAGGTACCGCGTGATGCGTGGCTTTGAGCGGCGGGCGCGCTGGCGCGACAGCGACAGCGGGTTGCCGGCCAGGTAGCCGGCTTCGACGAGCCATGCGAACAGCGCGTTAATGATCACCATCGCCTGATACTGGCTGCTCGGCCGGAGGGTGCTGTAGAACGGTCGCCAGCGTGGATCATGGCGCGGGTATTTGCGGCCACCGTCGGCGACCCAGCGTGCGTGCGGCTGGGGATCCTGCAGGAATTGGCGAAACTGTTGCAGGTCTTCGTGGGTGAGCGACGACAGCGGTTTGCCCAGCTGGACGATCGCCCAGAGCAGCAGCCGTTCGGCTTCCTTGCGGTAGTTCTCGAAGGTTGTTTTCTTGTCGGCGACCCGCGCGAGCCACGCGCGCACTGCAGCCAGGTCGTCGCATGCGGCGATCTGCGAGTGGCCGCGCGCGCGGTTGGTGCCGTCGCGACCGTCGAGATCGGCCGGCAGTTCGAGCACATCGAGCGGGCGCGGTGCGATCAGGGCGGTTTTCATGGGCATCGGGACCGGTGCGGGCGATGTTCGGGGTGTCGCGTGGCGATTGTCGCACTCCCGCTATTGAATTTCAACATTATAGGATTAATGTCAAAATTATAGCAGGGTGGCGTTATAAAATAGGCAGTTTACGTAGTAATATTGCACAAAATCCATCAGCGAAAACCTCATGAGTGACGTCCTGTCCCCCGACGCGGCGCTGGCGGCCGAGATCGAGCGCCTGAAAGCGGCGTTCCCGAAAACACGCGAGCTCTATCGCGAGGTCTGCGCGCTGCTGTTCTTCCGCCACGGCATCACGCCGACCGCCAACCGGCTGTACCAGCTCGTGAAGCGGGGTAGCATGGGGACGCCGACCGCCGTGCTCGGCGAGTTCTGGACGGAACTGCGCGAGAAGAGTCGGGTACGCATCGAACATCCCGATCTGCCGGCCGATCTCGGTGCGGCCGCCGGGGAACTGGTTGCCACCCTCTGGTCGCGCGCCACCGCGTCAGCCGAAGCTGCGCTCGACGCGCTGCGCGCCGAACTCGAGGCGCAGCGGGTCGAGGCGCAGCAGTCGGTCGTTGCCGCCCGCGATGAGCTGGGTCGCACCGAAAGCGCGCTCGAGCAGCGCACCGCTGCGCTGCTGGCCGCGCAGGTTGAGATCCGCGAGCTGGACAAGGCGCAGGCGGAAGGCCACGCGCAGCGGCAGGCGCTGGAGGCGGAGCTGGCACGGATCAAGGCGGCGCTGGCTGCGCGCGACCGCGAGCTGGTGGAGGTCAGGGAAGGGTTTTCGCGCGATCTGGCGAAGCAGCGGGAAGCGGCGGAACGCGCGGAAGATCGGCTCCGTGCGTCCGAGAAGCGCGCCCTGCTGGAGATTGACCGCGAGCGAAATACCGCAACGAAGCTGCAGAAGGAGCTCGACGACGCCACACGCCGGGCGGACCGGAAGGACGCCGACCATCGCCGTGCATCTGAAGCCGTGCAGGCACAGCTGGGCGATGCACGTCATCAGGCGGGCGTGCTGCAGGGGCGGCTGGATGCTGTTCAGACGGAGAATCTGCGGCTGCAGGCGGAGATGATGACGCTGCGGGAAGCGGAAACGCGTGCGCGGGAAGCCCGGCCATCGGCCGCTTCGACGGGCGTCCGGAAGACGCCACGCCCGGCCCGTTCCGTTCGCGCCGTGCCGACCGCCAAACCCGCAACGCGTCGCAAAAAAGCGGTATAACCGCAAAGGTACTTGCCACCAGGGGAATGGGCTGCATGGCTGATATCTACCTGCTCGCCGGACTGACGCTTCCACCGGGCGTCGCGCATGAGTCCCTGCCCGGGACCGTCACGCGCTTCATGGCGGACTGCTGGCCAGGCATGAGCCGCACGCAGATGATGGCCCGCGCGAAACGGCGGGGTCTGCGCCTGTCGTTCCGGGCAACGGCGCCATGTCCGTCCGGCGGAACCGGCGTATTCGAGTTGCGCTTCAACGATCGGGCAGTGGAATGCCTGCTGCTTGCACGGCTACAGCGGGTCGGAGCCAGGAGCGGTAAGCGCCGACCGGCCAGCCGCACTGACGTATCCCGGCCCCCGCCACGCGATCCCAGGCAGACCCGGTTGTTCTGACGCGACCGTCCCGGTTGCCGCGCAGGGCGCGGCTCGCTATGCTCGCAACCTTCAACGGATCAGGAGTCAGAAGTGCGGCGCGTGACGGTCAGGCAATCATCGGTTCATGGGCGAGGCGTCTTCGCGCTCCAGACGATTCCAGCCGGCCAGCGGATCCTCGAGTATCGCGGCGAGGTCACGTCGTGGCGGCGGGCCTCTGCCCGGCACCGGCGGTGCGGACTGCGCGGCCACACGTTCATTTTCGGACTGGCTGACGGGCGCGTGATCGACGGCAGCGTCGGCGGCAACAGCGCCCGCTGGCTGAATCACTCCTGCCAGCCGAACTGCGAGGCGATCGAGGACGAGCGGGGGCGGGTTTTCATCGAGACGCTCAAAGACGTGATGCCGGGCGACGAGCTTTGTATCGCCTATGGACTCACTATCGATGACGCGATTACTCCCGAACTGATCGCTGACTATGCCTGTCGCTGTGGGGCGAAGCGATGTACTGGTTCGATGCTGGCGTTTGCGAACAGATATCAAGCGCGCCCCTGACTGACGCATCCAGCTTTTCCTTCGAAATGGTTCGCCGCAGGAAGATCCGTCAAGTTGTGCGCCGTCCCGTCCCGTCGCGCGCAGCTGCTATCGTCATCTGTGCAAGGCCGGCGCGCCTTGCCAGCACCCCGTCGAGGGAGTAGGATTAAATCCTGTCAGCCCGGAGAGCGCCATGCGTACCACACAGCAGTTCAGCATTACCCTGCCCAACGAGATGGCCGAGCTCATCCGCACCAAGGTCGCCAGCGGCGAATATGCTTCTGAAAGCGAGGTGATCCGCGACGGGCTACGCACCCTCGCGGCCCGCGACAGGGCGATCGAGGCCTGGCTGCGTGATGAGGTGGTGCCTGCGGCCGAAGCGCTGCGCGCGGATCCCGCGCGCGCGCTCACGCCCGAGCAGGTGCGCACTCATCTGGCGAAGAAGCGCTCGGGCGCCGCATGACCTACCGGGTGCAGTTTGCCCCGGAAGCGCGGGACCAGCTTGAGGACATCGAACGGTTCATCAGTGAAGCGGGTTCGCCCGTCACGGCGGCTCGCTACGTGGACGCCATCGTGAATTTCTGCCTGCGCCTGCAGACGTTCCCTAAGCGCGGCGTCCCGCGCGATGATCTGTTACCTGGCCTGCGCGTGACCCACTACCGGCAGCGCGCGGTCATTGCTTACCTTCTGGATCCCGAGGTGGTGTCAATCGTTGGTGTGTTCTACGGCGGGCAGGCCTGGGAACCGTCTTTCGTAGATCCGACGGAACACGACCACTGATGACGCGCCCGCACCGCGGTCACCGACGCGAGCGGTCGGTGCGCAATCGTCGAGTCAGTCGACGAGTACGACAGGAAATTGAGAAGCACGGTCAAATGGAATAACCTCGTCAGTCCGACCAGCCAACTGTTCTGAATCCGACGGATGCAGCTCGACATTTTCAACGACAGCGGCGATGTGATGCTCCGCAATGACGTCCTGTCAGCGTTGCAGCGGTACGATGCCGCGGGCGCGCGGCGCGCGCTGCAGGCCCTTGCGAACGAGTATCCGGACGATGTCCCCCAGGTGTATTTCGGTTCGATCGTCAATGCTCTCGAGGGTCGATCGACGGTACCGTTTGACCGTCACGAAGCCGCCCTGCAGGCTCGCCAAGCGCTATCTCACGAGGTCCAGCCCGCAGTCACGCATGTGTTCCCGAGGCAGAGCGGGGCGACCTGGCTCGCACCGCTCTGGGCAGAACTGGCCGGGCGCGCCGCTGCGCTGCCTTTCCGTGCGGACCACGCGGATGCGCACGCGGCGCCGCTCTTCCTGCTTGCTGCGCGGTGGGCCGAGGCCTCCGATGCGACATCGCGCATCGCGTCCTGGCGACGGATTCCAGCGCCGCTTTGCTGGATGACAGAGGGCACGTTACCGGCTCGATGGCCTGGACGCGGCCTGGCCATTGCTGGTGGAGCTTGGTTGGCTTTCTCCATCCCGGTTTGACCAGCTTTTGAGCCGGCTTGGCGACGCGTGCGTCAATACGTTGCGGCGCAACTTCGATACGTCGTTCGACGGCGCCAGCGACATTGACGATCTCGCATGGTTTCCAGCATTATGCGCAAGAGAAAAACGATGGACATCAGCCGGAGCCTTGAAAATACTGGGATGAGCTGTCTGCGAGGTGTCCATTAGATTAGAAGAAAAAGTGGACAGAACGACCGTC
>NZ_CADIKB010000074.1 GCF_902859825.1 Paraburkholderia phenoliruptrix
GGACACACAGACGGTCGACCTGTCCACTTTTTCGGTTGATCTGATGGACACTCCGCAGACTGCTGATTCCAGCATTTTCAAGGCTCCGGCTGATGTCCATTGTTTTTCTCTTGCGCGTAAGGATTGCACGGCTGCGTAATCGTTGTTGGCGTCGAGCGCGCAGGTGTGCCGCGGCGCGCGAAAGGCTCCCGTCGAGCCATCGACCTCGTGTGGCAGCCGCAGCGACTCCCACGGGACGACTGCGCCAGGACCGCGGACTGCGATCAGGGCGCGCGCCCGCTCGGACAGTGCCGGATGCGCGGCGAAGAACGCTTCGATCCGCCATGCACTCGCCGGGCCGAGCCCGGGGACCGCTTTCCACCACTGACGCCGCCGCGGAATCCGCACTGTGAGGTCCGCCAGCGTCGCAATGTCATATGCACGCAGCACAGAAACGGCGCGAGCCGGCAGCCACAAGCCGATGTCGTCACTGATTTGCGGTGTCGGTGAGCCTGCATATCGCAGGACTTCGATCGCGTCCGCGACCGCCTTCGCTTCCCGGAAACGCTCACCGTCGGCGTGTTCAAAAACAGCGGCGAGATCCGGCCGGCAGGCTTGCCGCGCTAACTTTGCCAGCCGTCGCCGAAGCTCGCCGAGCAGGCCGCGCGCCGACTGTCCTGCCGCGAGTCGATCCGGCACATAGCGCTCCGCGGCTTTGCGAACCGGCATGCCGGCGTACCAGGCGTGCAGCATGGCGAGTTCGTCGGCATCAGGAAAATCGAGGCGGTGCGGTTCAGGCGAAGGTGTCGAGGTCAGGCGCGTTTTCATGACCTGGAGTTTAGTCCAGAAACGTTGCCATAAAGATAAGAAAAGTTATCTTAAGAGCGCAAGTGATTGCTGCCGAAGGTTTGTGAGACCCCGTCGCCCAGGGGGCGTAACGAAACTGTCACCTCCTCCTTATCTGTGTGACCAGTCGAAGGGGCGGGGTGAACTTTTTCGTTACGTCGTTTGATGACATGACGAGCGCCTCGCCCACGGCCTGCCCGTTGATACACGGAATCCAGCACCTGCGACAAAATGCGCGTCGACGGCGTTTTGGAATCCTCTATCCTGTATAGAACAGTGACGCAAAAGGAACACGCTTTAGCGGTCCCCCGTCACAGGGTGCCCGATCGCGCCGAACCCAATTGCGACGGTTGGGCTGTTGACTACTTGCCGCATAGGCGGGAACGCTCAATCGCTGAGGAGACTGAAAATGCTCAGTCCGCATGAGTTTGCAACCTTAATGCTTGTAAAGGAGACACCGGATCGAGAGGATCTGAACCCTGCCGATCTGGATGCGCTGCTCGAGTATCAGCTCATTGCGTTCGAGAAGCTGACGTCGGGGTGTAGGAGGTACCTCAATCTCACAGATCAGGGATATATGATCCTAAGAGCGGCGGCCCGGCAGAGCTGAATCTACCTCCGCCGTGGTCGTCATGCATTCAACTGAACTACAAGCGGCGGGCCGAGGTTCCTTCGCATGAGGTTTTCGTGAATCGAAAGTTGCATCGTTATTAAAAGCTATCCGCAGAGAGTGTTCCTATGCCCGTCTCCGGTCAAATGCAATTTTGCCGTCGCAATCTGGCGAGGGATGTGTGATGTTGGAACTCGACGAACACGATGCCAGGACGAATATATGGCGGGCCCGTGAGAATTCCGGCACATTCACCGAGGAGAGCCTGCGACGCACCGAAACATCTCCGTGTTCAGGGTGCGCACTGCATCATCTTTGCATACCGGCTGGTATCGACCGGGCCGATGTTGACAAGCTCGGCGCTGCGATCCGGGGCGTCCGCTCAGTCAGGCGTGGCCAGCCTTTGTATCGTATGGGCGACACATTCAGGAGCCTCTATTCCGTTCGCGCGGGCTCGTTCAAGTCTATGGTCATGCACCGCGATGGACGGGAGCACGTCACCGCATTCCACCTCGTCGGCGAGACGCTCGGTGTCGACGGAATATGCACGAACCGACATGCATGTGACGTAATCGCGCTCGAAGACAGTCTTGCCTGCATCATGCCTTTCGACTTGATCGAGCTCCTGTGCAGGGAAGTCTCATCCGTACAACGCCATGTACATAAAATCATGAGTGCGGAGATCGTTCGGGAGTCGGGCCTGTTGATGTTGCTTGCCTCGATGAATGCCGATGAGCGCCTCGCGGCATTTCTGCTGAACATCTCCGCGCGGCTGCAGCGGGTTGGCTATTCACCCGCGGAGTTCCATCTCCGTATGACGCGCGAGGAAATGGGCAACTACCTGGGTCTGCAACTTGAGACGGTTAGCCGCGCTCTCTCGAAGTTCCAGAAGGCTGGATTCATCGAGGTGAAGGGCAAGCAGATACACATTGTCGACCGCGGCGGACTCGAACGCATCTGAACCTGTCAGAAGGACATCCGCGGTAACGTGGCATGTGACTGTGGCCGCCCCATCGGCAATTGTTGCAATCTCTCGACGATGCCCACACACAATCAGTTGCCGCTTGAGACATCTACCTCATTCGAAGCGACTGACGCGGATGACGTCATGCAGCACTATCTCTCGCCACCGTGGCGAGCGGCGGATTTTTCCTCCTCGACACGCGCGGTGAAGTCCCGGGCTATTGCGACCGAGCCAAGCACCTCACCCTCGTGATTCTTCACCATCGCGAACGTCATTTCGACGTAAAGCTTCTGACCTGTCTTGCTGATCGCACGAGTCAACGTCGCGCGGCCATGCAGTCTTGTACGACCACTTGTCATCGACGCTTCGAAGCCGCGCCAGTGTGCGGCTCGCAGATGTTCCGGGATGATCAGATCGAGGTTCTGACCTAGCGCCTCAGCGGCACTGTAGCCGAACAGCGCTGCTGCAGTGTGGTTCCAGCGCGCGATGGCACCGGAACGGTCGGCATAGATGACGGCGTCAGCCGTCTGTTCGATTATCCATTCAGCGAGCGCGGACGTTTCTTCCATGATGTCACTCCTGGGCGCTTCAAGGGCGGTGGAACTTTGAGCGGGGACCTGGTCGAGCAATAGGGCATTCACTCGATGCGCAATGGCAACGCAGAAAAGCCAGCCGCTGGATACACGGCGTTCCTGGGGAGGTTTCCCGGGACGAGCGCAATCCAGGCAGTTCGCGCGAGCAGTTCTTCCATGCCAATACGCAGTTCGAGCCGGGCGAGCGGCGCACCCGGACACTCATGAATGCCGGAGCCGTATAGCAGGTTGCTGGCCGGATCGCGGTCGAGCCGGAATTCATCAGGGTCTCCGAAAACCGTCTCGTCCCGGTTCGCGGATGCCCAGATGAGCGTGATACGCTGGCCGGCGGGTACCTCGCGACCGCCGATTCCCGCCGGCCTGGTACTGATGCGGCGGTTGGCGATGAGCGGTGCGCGGATCCGGAGTATTTCGTCGATGGCCTTTGGCAACAATGACGGCTGCGCCCGCAACCGTTGCTGGACATCAGGATGCTCGGCGAGGTAATGAGCGAGAATTCCCACGCACGCCGCAATCGTGCCGAGTTCGCCGACGGTCCAGTTGCGCAGGATGCTGACAATTTCCTCGTCGTGCAGCAGGCGGTCCCCGATCCGCTCACGCAACAGGCTGGTCGTGATGTCGTCTGGTGCGTCCACGCCCGATTCCCGTCGTTGCACCAGCAAACCCTTGATGTAGGTATCAAATTCGACGGCCACCCGGTCGAGAGCCCTTCTGTTGCCCGTCAGTGTAGCTTCCCGGTTTTTGCGGATCCAGCGAAGAAGCGGCGTGCGTAATTCCTCTGGCCAGCCCAGAAATGCGCACTGGATGTTCATCGCAAAGTCCTGCGCGAACCGGGCGATAAATTCGACTTCGTCGCCTCTCGAAAGTCCATTTACCAGACTGGCAGCTATCTCCCGGCACACCGGTTCAAAGACCGCCATCCGCTGCGGGCTGAAATAAGGCTCGATAATGCTTCTGTACTGGCTGTGCTCGGGAGGATCAATGCCATTGGGCACAGAGAGATAGCTCGAGACTGCATTACTGAAAGTTTCAGGATCGTTGAGCACGCGCATGACATCGTCATGGCGGAACAGGGACAGGTTCAGGTAGTCACTATGCGCAACGGGACAGCGGTGTCGCATATCATCATACGCCGCACTCTGATCGTGCATGACATCCTCGGACCTCGGATCCCAATCGTTGGGTGGCTTTTCGTCCATGCTCGTTTCTTCCCTGCTCGTTTCTTCCCTGCTCCCGGCATCAGACGCGGGCAGCTTTGTGGCTTCCCGGGGCGTGGCTTGAACCCGGTCAGCTGCGGGGTGTCCCTCGATTCCGCAACCGCGCAGCTGAACCAATCGTTTCGTGGTGCTCTGAACCGCTTAATGTGAGACACGTCATTGGCGAGGCCCTCACAGTCAATGAGAAATCTGTTCAGGACGGCCCAAATAGCACGGGCTGACCGTGCGAATCAAATGGAATGAACATACCGATGGACCCAGCCTTGATCGATTCCACCATCGAGTTCAACGGCGCCTCGGCGTCTTCAGTCCGGGGCACACACCCGTTTTTTCCCGACAGCGCTGCGACGAAGACGATTTCCCATTCCTGAAGAACCTGTCGCGATTCTTCGAGCAGATCGCTAAACGTGCCGATTTCTTCGGGCGTTTTGTCCACGCACATCAGAGGCGTCAACGCGCCACCCTGACCTGCGTGAAAGCGGGCCTGCTGTTCGGGTGTGCAGTCGTCGGGCAACTCAACCGTGGTAAAGACGAATAACAATCGCTGAGGTTCGGGTTGTTGCCGCGCGACGCGAATCAGCTCATCAAAACTTGAAATACCCATCATCAATCATCCATGTGATGCCGTGTCGGTAGGACACAGTACGTCGGTTGTTCATCCAGTCACTGCGGAGCTGTTCCGTCGATGCGGACCTGTCGCACGCTGGATTGATACAGCAGAATCAGCGACACCCAGACGATGCCATACAGAAACATGAAGCAACTCGAGCGAACGCCAAGCCAGTCGAGAACCACACCGAAAAAGATCGGTAGCAGGAAGCCACCCAGTCCGCCAGCCAGTCCAACGATGCCGGTGACGACGCCCATCTGCTCCGGAAAATCGTCGGCAACGTACTTGAACGTCGACGCCATACCGAACGCGAACACCACGCCAAGAATGAACAGAAGTCCGATGAAAACCGGGACGCCCAGATGGATGTGAAAGCTGCGCGGGCCGTTGACCGTGCTCACCAGGAAAGAGGTGTCCGGGTACGACAACAGGAATAAACATATCCACGCGACCCACAATCCCCACCACGTTACCTTATGCGCACCGAAGCGGTCGGACAGGGTGCCACCCAGCGCGCGCAATACCGATCCGGGCAGCGAAAAGCCGGCGGCTAACGCCGCGGCAGTGACGACCGAAAAGCCGAATTCGCCCTTCAGATATTGTGGAATCCACAGTGATAACGCGGTGAACCCGCCGAAGCAGATCGAATAGTACTGGCAGTACTTCCATATCTTGGGGTTCTTCAGAACCTGGAACTGCCTGTACCATGGCCCCGCCGATTTACCTGCGCCCGGGTCGGTCGCGGAGCCCAGCCAGAATATCAGCGCAGTGACGAGGAGCGCCAGCGCATAGATCTTCGGGACGGCCCGCCAGCCCCATGCTGCCTCCAACGAAGGCGTGACGAAAAGATTCACCGCGGCGCCGACGGTGCCGGCCCCAAAGAAACCCATCGCAAAACCACGTTTTTCGGGCGGAAAGAACCGCGCGACATACGGTGTTCCCACCGCGAACGATGCGCCGACGGCGCCGAGGCACAGGCCAATCGCAAGAAATTGCCAGAACGCCGTCGCGTATGCGATCAGAAAGACCGGGATGGCACAGAGGACGAGCAGTAGCGTCATCACGACGCGACCGCCAAAGCGGTCCGTCCAGACGCCCAACGGCACGCGCAGGAGCGCGCCAGTCAGAACCGGCGTGGCCGTCAGCATGCCGAATTCGGTACTGTTCAGTCCAAGTTCGGTTCGAAGCCCGATGCCGAGTACGCCGAACATCATCCAGACGACAAAGCAGACCAGAAATGCCAAAGTCGTGACACATAGAACCAATATGGGACTTCTTTGTGAACTCATAACGGCTCCATGGCAGGACAAGGCTGACGGTTGCACGCGGACGTCATCGATCAATGTGGGGGCGATGGGCGCGTGCCGAATGCAGATGCCCAGCGTAGATACGCTGCAATCGGCACGGCAAATCACTATTGCAGCAACAGGCCCGGGCGCACATCCAGAGCGATGCCGCCCAGTTCGGCGCTGGATGCCAGCAGGTTCAAATATTGCTGGATCGACTTGTGCCGGACATGCTCGGAGAGATAGCGTTCGATGGTCGCTTTCACCGCTTCAAACGGAAGGGATTCACCCGCGATGCGACGCTCTATCCAGACAATATGGAAGCCATAACGCGTATTGACGAGCCCCGGTAACAGGCCGATGTGCTGGCTGCCGAAAATTGCCGCCTCGAATTCCGGCACGCTCTCGCCGCGGGTCAACTGCCCCAGATTTCCGCCGACCTGCCCGGACGGACAATTGGATAACGTCCGGGCGAGCGCGTCGAACCGGTCGTGGTGCTGCGCGAGCTCACGGTGCGCTTCTTCGGCGCGTGCGCGGACCCGTGTCATCGCTGCCTTTTCGGTCAACGCAAAGAGGATGTGGCGCGCAAAGGCCAGGTCCGGACTGCGGAACTTCTGCATGTTCGCTGCGTAGTAGCGCTGGCATTCTTCGGTGGACGGGACTGGCGTCGTGCATTCCAGTTCCAGCAGATGGTCAATGGTCTCATCGTCGAGATCGGCGCCGTTCGCCAACAGACCTGTTGCAACGGCGCGCTGGGCCAGCAGTTCACGTACGACCAGCGCCCGTCGCGCAGCGTGGTCGGGATCGGGCTCGTCCGCGTGCAACGCGGATTCCGCTGCAATGGCGGCGACTTCGATCACGGCATCGTTGACGCTAAGTACGTCAAGGGTGTTAGGCACGGGTGAAATATCGCGGTTTGCCGACATGGGAAATTCCTCGAGTTAGCGCTTACGGACGATCTGGTGAGGCCGAACCAGGAAACCCAGCGTGGCCATGCCACTCCAGATATGGACGAGGCGGGTGAACGGGGAAATGAGGAAAATCGTAAAGCCGAGCGCGATATGGACTTTGTAGACGAGCGGTGCCTGGATGATGAGATCGGCGGCACCTGGTTGAAACGTGACGACGCCTTTCACGTAGTCGCTCAGAATTTCGAACATCGCGCCGTCCATATGAGCCAAAGACAGTGGAATGGTGGCCAGCCCGAGTGCCAGTTGTAACCACAGTATCGCCAGCACCAGGATGTCCGCATGGGCGCTATTGATGCGAATGCGCGGATCGGACAGGCGTCGGTACAGCAGGATCGACAGTCCGACGATCGCGACGATACCCGCGATGCCGCCCGCCATCACCGCAAGCCATTGATGCTGGGAGGCGTTCAGGAATGGCGACACCATCCAGTGAGGCGCAAGGAATCCTGCGAAGTGGCCGCCGATCACAATCAATACGCCGACGTGGAACAGATTGCTTCCAAGGCGCAGTTGACGGCGTCTGAGCAGTTGCGACGAATCGCTCTTCCAGGTGTACTGCTCGCGATCGAAACGGATCAGGCTGCCGAGCAACCAGATCGCGAGACACACGTACGGATAGATGCCAAACAGCAGTGCGTTGACGAAGTGCTGACTCATGAGGTTTCTCCAGCCGGGATCCTGTTCTCTAATGCGCGGAATGTGAGCATGGAAGTCCGCCGTTTCTGGTTAACGTGACGGTCTTTTGTCATAAAACTGGATTGGCTGGGGCTCCCTGGATAAAGGCGCTTGCGCACCCAGGAAGCTCACCGGCTCCTCCTGCCACTCGCGATCGAGCGCTTCGCCGTCGACCTCGCGCGTCATGGTGGTGTCGCACACGGTCGTATTCGCGTTCGCCAGCGGCGGCTCGCCGGCGAGTGGCAACAATGCCGCAACGGCTGCGAAATACGGTGTTCCGCGCTCAGCCAGACTGGTCGCAATCTGCCGGTTGATATCGGCAATTTCGCCAAGCAGCGCGTGCGCTTGCGCGGGCGTTTCATGAGACAGAAACTCGAGGAAAACCGGCAGGTAGTCGGGTAATTCACCGGCGCCGAGATACAGATCCTTCGCTTCGTACATGGCGAGCAGATCCACCATTGCCTGCCCACGTTCGCGCGACTCGCCGTGAACGTGTTCAAACAGATAGAGCGAAGTGGCCCGGCCACGGTCGAAGATTTCGACGTAGTCTTCCTGCAGATCCAGCAGCGGCCGCGCCGACAATCGGTCGACCAGATCGATCAAGGCCGCGCGCGTGTCCGACGGCAAGCCGGCATGCCCGGCCAGCGCGGCGCGAATCTCGTCGAGCGCTACGATCAGTGTTTGATCGGGATAGTCCAGCAGCGCGCCCAACATGCTGAAAATCAGAAGGTTGTCTTCCATTTATTCACCCGCCGCGCGAATTGGGATTGTCTTGCGTGTCTTGTTGATGCCCTTGCGTCCGCCGAACAGGCTGGTTTCCGTGGTGCCGTCGGAACAGCCGTTGCCGAACGAGAAGCCACATGATGCGCGCAGGTCGAAGGCATCTTCGGCATATTCGCGGTGAGCGGTCGGGATCACGAATCGATCTTCGTAATTGGCAATCGCCAGATACCGATACATCTCGTCGACTTGCGCGCTGCTCAGATCGACTTCGCTGAGCAATTCCGGGCTCTCGCGACGTTCGACATGACGCTCGCGCATGAACGCCCGCATCGCCAGCATTCGCTTGAGGGCAAGCCGAACCGGCGCTTCGCGACCGGCTGTGAGCAGATTGGCCAGATAGCGCAGCGGGATGCGCAGCGAATCGACGTCGGGCAGCAAGCCCTTCATGCCAAGCCGGCCGTCGTTGGTGGCCGAGTTGATCGGCGACAGCGGCGGGACGTACCAGACCATCGGCAAGGTGCGGTATTCGGGGTGAAGCGGAAAAGCGATCTTCCATTCCATCGCCATCTTGTACACCGGTGAATGGCGGGCCGCTTCGAGCCAGTTCTCCGGTACGCCGTCGCGAGCCGCCTGTTCACGCACGACCGGGTCGTTCGGATCCAGGAAGATCGACAGTTGCGCTTCGTACAGGTCCTGTGGGTCCTCGACCGATGCGGCTTCCTCGATCCGGTCTGCGTCGTACAGCAGAACGCCGAGATAGCGGATCCGGCCCACGCAGGTTTCCGAGCACACGGTCGGCTGGCCCGCCTCAATACGCGGATAGCAGAAAATGCACTTCTCCGACTTGCCGCTTTGCCAGTTGTAATAGATCTTCTTGTAAGGACACCCGGACACGCACATCCGCCAACCGCGGCACTTGTCCTGGTCGATCAGAACGATCCCGTCTTCCTCCCGCTTGTAGATCGCGCCGGAGGGGCATGAGGCCACGCATGCGGGATTCAGGCAGTGCTCGCAAAGTCGCGGCAGGTACATCATGAAGGTGTTCTCGAACTCCCCATAGATGTCGGTCTGCACCTGATCGAAGTTGTAGTCCTGCTTACGCTTTTCGAACTCGCCGCCGAGAATTTCTTCCCAGTTCGGGCCCCACTGGATTTTCTCCAGACGTTCGCCAGTAATCAGCGAACGCGGTCGGGCGACCGGCCCGACCTTGACGTCGGGTGCATCGTGCAGATGCGCATAATCAAAGGTGAACGGCTCGTAGTAGTCGTCGATCTCGGGCAGGTTCGGGTTGCCGAAAATATTGGCGAGCACACGCCACTTGCTACCCGCACGAAGCTCGATCTTGCCATTCGTCTTGCGCTTCCAGCCGCCGTTCCAGCGATCCTGGTTTTCCCAGTCCTTCGGATAGCCGACGCCGGGTTTCGTTTCGACATTGTTGAACCACGCGTACTCCATGCCCTCGCGCGAAGTCCAGACGTTCTTGCAGGTGACGGAGCAGGTATGGCAGCCGATGCATTTATCCAGATTCATCACCATACCGATCTGCGCGCGGATTTTCATGGCTTCTCTCCAGTCTCATCATCGGCCATCGCAAGTGTCGGCGCGCCGTGGGCGAGTGTGTGCTGATGACGCGCGGCTTCGGCCGCCGACAGCACCGACGCGGGCGTCGACTCATCCTTCCAGTCGATTATTTGCATCTTGCGGACGATCACAAATTCGTCGCGATTGGAGCCGACGGTGCCGTAATAGTTGAAACCGTAAGAGAGCTGCGCATAGCCACCGATCATGTGCGTCGGTTTCGGCATGACGCGCGTGACCGAATTGTGAATTCCACGGACCCCGGAGACTTCGGAGCCCGGCGTATTGATGATCTTTTCCTGCGCGTGATACATCATCACGGCACCCACCGGAATGCGCTGGCTGACCACGGCGCGAGCGGTCAGTGCACCGTTCAGATTGAACGCCTCGATCCAGTCGTTATCGACCACGCCAATCTTTCTGGCATCGATCTCGGAGATCCAGACGATCGGGCCGCCGCGCGACAGCGTCAGCATCAACAGGTTGTCGGTGTAGGTGCTGTGAATGCCCCACTTCTGATGAGGGGTCAGGAAATTCAGCGCGATTTCCGCGTTTCCGTTTGAGCGGCTGCCGGCCATGCCGGTGGTGCTGCGCGTATCGATCGGCGGCTTGTAGACACACAGCGACTCGCCAAAATCGCGCATCCACTTGTGGTCCTGATATAGCTGCTGGCGTCCGGACAGGGTGCGCCAGGGAATCATCTCATGTACATTCGTATAGCTCGCGCTGTAGGACACATGCTCGGATTCGGGCAATGTCCCACAGACAGTTGAAGGTTGGGACGGCGGGTGCGGCATAGATTATGCGACCTTGCGATCATGGTCAATGTTGGATTTCGAGGGCGAACGCTTCAGGGCGG
>NZ_CADIKB010000075.1 GCF_902859825.1 Paraburkholderia phenoliruptrix
TCCCGCGCCTTGCTTCATCATGTGCACTTCTATCGCAGCGCGAGACAACCCGTTTCGTTTCATCTCGAATAGCGCGGGATGCCGATCCTCAAATAGACCGGGACGTAACAGGTGCTCGCGGTCATACGCCTCGAACATCTGTGAGCACAGGTGCGCGAGTTCCTCGAGATTCACAGCCTGCTCCGCATGTTCGACTTCTCCAGCGTTGAGTATGTCGTCGAGGACCGGGGCGAGGCGGCGAAGTCGCCGGAATGTCTCTGCATCTAGTTCCATTTCAGTTCCCGTGTTCGAGCAATAGGGCGCCCTTGGGCCGGCCGGCTCCGCGGCTGAACTGCATCCAATCCCAGATTTGTGTCGTCAGCACGAGCGGATGAAAGTCACACGAGGCTCGCGACGTCCGGAATTCGTCACTCGAGGTTGTTTTGCTGCAAGTCGACGTCTGTGTCCAGCGCGGGGAAGGAAGCACGCAAGCTATCTGGCCAAAGTCACACGCTAGCACTTCCTCAAAGCGCCCGCAGAATCTGACTTCGTGTGGCGGCGCCCGGTTCCCCAATTTTACTGCGACGCACAATAAATGTGGGCGTAGTAACGATTTCGCCGCTGAGCCGCTATCTTGTGCGGGTCACCGGACCTCCTGATATGGCCCGATAACAGCGAAAGACGTGAATCCATGCGCATTGCCTAACTTGATTGTGCGCTGCACACAAATAATGGCTTTTCAGTTGCTGACAAAGGGAATACCCTTAGGTCGTTCCCCCATTGGAGGCTTGCGGTTGTGTCTACTCTTCTCGAGCGAGACGGACTCGTTGCGACTTGGCGTCAGATTCGCTCCAACTCTGATTCTGAGTCGTGGGAATGCTGTGAACTGGATGGTCGTGGTGAAGCGGTGCCACATCCCAAACCGTCCGCGAGGCGCCAGATTGTTCAAACTGACGTCTTTTGCCAAATCGCCGAGCAGATTGGTCACGTGGCGGCAATGTCAGTCGCTGTGACGACAGCGTCATTCGGCATCCGCGTGCCTGACGTCGTTTGGATGCCGCCTGAAAAGTGGGAAGCGTTTGACAGGGACGCTCCAGTCCCCTTCGTGCCGGATTTGTGCGTCGAGGTGCTCCTTGACCGCAAGTACCCGCATGACATCGGTCCAAGAGTCAAGGCCTACCTGGAAGGCGGCGCACGAGAGGTCATTGTTGTTGGCCAGCGCGGGGAACGGCATTTCCACAGCGCGAACGGACTGCAGCCATCCTCGGCGTTCGGAATAACTCTCACACTTGAGCGTATGTACTTTGACGAGTTTGCCCCGTCGTCGCACTAGTACACGCCACCAAATCGAGCCGTCCTCGCTGCAAACCGGCATCTGCGGCCAGCGCAGCAAGCGCTGCGACGGAACGCTCGCGTCGTTTCACTAGCCATCAGCAATATTCGCTTCGGGCATCCAACTCTGTCTTGATTGGGCCGATTCTACGGCGTGTCTTTGCTCGCAGCTTTCCGCAACACCTCGATGTCATCCTTCGACAGGCCCTTCCTGAGCGGAAAATCCGGGCGCGCCCCGAAGACATAAGTTGTCCCGTCGCCGGTGGGCCGAACGTTTACTCCGATGGAGTGCGTTTGTCCGTCAGTAGTCTTGATGCTGAACTCAAACTGGAATAGAGGTGGCGTTTCCCACAGACCACTCCATCCGGTTCGATGGTCCTCGAACCAAACTGATATTGACCGAACCTGCTGCTCGGTGAGCGGCTCTCGGTGCCACTGTTGGTCAGCTCCCCGAACGCTGACTTCACCACCGTTGATGGGAGGTAAAGGGACGTCTTTGCCGCATCCAGTGAGATTTGCGATGATGGCCGCTGCAACGACGATTCGCAGAACGGGAGATAGCCAAACAACCCAGCGACGCACCAATTCTTTTTTTGTGCTCATGGCGCCACCTTGTCAAGGTTCGGGCGTTTTTCATGCAGTCAATACAATCCCAAGACTACAAAACTGACCGACGGCCGTCGATTAGTTGAGCCAGCAATTAGTTGACATCCTCTAACCAGACCGCGGCAATTCCATTTATTTGTGATGGAGCCGTGCGCCGCTACTCGAACCAAATCCTTCGGCCGAGGGTAATCGTTTGTTTGTCGGTCGTTTGTGGGCTAGGCCTCAAAGACGCGCTGGACCGAGGAAACACGGGACAGTAAAGTAATGTTGCTTGTGTTGGTCCCTATCTCGTGCATTAGCCCTATACACGTCTCTTAATACATAGCACGAAGTGGTTTTTGCAGCGCACACGTCTTCTACGCCTCCGCGACTGACTTTGGGCCATTCCATCGTGGCATGGTCTCTCTCACGAAGTGGTTTGCGCCGCGCGCAACAAGTGTTTTGAAACAATCGGCGGGGGATGCAATGAGACTACTAACCTGCTTTGCGGTTTTAATAGTTTCGGTGAGTGGATTTGCCCCCGTACTTCCGGACACCGCCTCACACTTGAGTTGATGATTCGGTCCTGCGCCGGAATTCACGTGGTGAACGGTATTTCAGCGCGCTATGTGGATGCTGCTCGTTGTAATGCTCGAAGGCGACTGCAAGGTTGCGTGCCGCCGTTGCAGCGTCGGGCTTCGGCATGAAACTCACGTAATCTCGCTTCATCGTTTTCACGAAGCTCTCAGCCATGCCGTTACTTTGCGGGCTGCATACAGTCGTCGTCAACGGCTTCAGGCCGATTTCGGCAGCGAAGGCGCGAGTCTTCTCGGCGATGTAGCCCGAGCCGTTATCCGTCAGCCATTCAATTTGCTCGGGGGCCTTCAGGTTGCCACCAAAGCGATGCTCCACAGCCGCAAGCATGACGTCGCGCACGATGTCACCGCTGTGGCCGCCGGTCGTCGCCGCCCAGCTCATCGCCTCGCGGTCGCAGCAGTCCAATGCGAACGTCACGCGCAGCGGCTCACCGTTGTCGCAGCGAAATTCGAAGCCGTCAGAACACCAGCGCTGATTGCTCTTGGGCACTGCGACCTTGCCTTCATGCCGGCGCTGCGGGCGGGGTGGCATCGGCCTGCGCTCCAGCAACAGGCCACGCACGCGCATCACCCGATAGACCCGCTTAACGTTCACTGCAGCTGCGCCTTGGCTTTCTCGCTCGTTTCGAAGCTTGCCCCAAACTCGTCGATAACCCCAGCTCGGCAAGTGCGCGATGATGCGTTGGATTTCTTCGACCAACCCAGCGTCGTTGGTTCGCCTGGCTGTGCGCCCATCACGCCAATCAGTCGGCCGCGCCAGCTTTGCCGTTATATTCGAGCGCGCTACACCGAGAACTTCGCAGACCTGCTTCACTGGTCGTCCCCCGGCAACGATGGCGAGCGCGGAATCCATTTTTTTGCTCGACCGTATTCGACGGCTTCGCGAAGGATTTCCGCCTCCATCGTTTTTTTGCCCAGCAATCGTTGCAGTTCCTTGATTTGCTTCAGGGCGTCGGCCAACTCCGAGGCCGGCACCACCTCTTCGCCGGCACTCACCGCCGAGAGGCTGCCATCCTGATAGAGCTTGCGCCAATGGAACAACTGATTAGGATTCACGCCGTGGACGCGAGCCACCATCGAGACCGTCTTGCCCGCCTCGAGGCTCTCCCGGACCATCGCCACTTTCTCTTCAACCGACCACCGCCGCCGGCGCTCGGGCCCCGTCAATACATCCATCACTTCTTGATTGGTGTTAGTCAAAAACACAGTCGTATGCCTACCCGCTATTGTAAGTGGGAGACTGTGTCCGGACTTTCAGGGGGCCGTTCCAGTGAGTGCCGCGGCACAAGAGGCTCCATCGTCTGCCGCAGTTGCGCAATCAAACGTAGCGACGCGACTATTCGTGGGTTTGTGCATTCCATCGATGGGCAATCGTGAAAAGTTGAGCGTGTTGGCAACTCAGTACAACCTGCGCGACGTTGACCCGTCGTTCTCTGAGAAAGTGCTCGGAGGGAAGACCGGAAAGGTGTGGTCAGCGCCGAGCCCCCTTGGAAAATTCATCGTCATCTGGCAATCGGACAATTCGTGCTCCGTATGGGCGAGGAGAGCCGACGCTGCTACTTCAATCCAGCATTTCAAACGGATATTGACTGGCACGCAACGCCCCGGTCTGCAACTGCGAGTTATTGCGGACCGTGACGTCGAGGGTCAAGGCGGGACGTATCACTATCTTTCTTACTTTCTGTCGAGAGACGGTCAAGAAATCGGAGCATTCGCGAGCATAGGCGCTACCTCTTCGGACGCAGCTGAGGTTCAGGTTCGATTGCGGCTTGAGCGAGCGAAGTCCAATGGGGTGCCCGATTCGGGCACCCCCTAAGTCGGACAGCCAAACTGTGTTGCCAGGTCATTTAGGTCGCCGGCAGCAAAGTCCCAGTTCCGCTCAGCTCGCAGGTCGCTCGTTTGGTTTGGACCATGTTCGAACGGCCTGGCGACAAATGCGGTCTTCAGACCGCACTGTCGTGCTGCCGCCAAATCTCCGTTGTGTGCCGCGACCATGCAGACTTCTTCGGGTTTGAGTCCAAGGATTTCGACTGTGTCGAGATAGACTTGTGGCGACGGTTTATAGGTTCTTACGACTTCCGCTCCAAGAATGGCGTCCCACGGCAATGCAGCACGTTTCGCCATGTCCACCATCAGCCTGATGTTTCCGTTTGATAGCGGGGCAATCATGAAGTGACGCTTGAGTCGTAACAGGCCTTCTACGGAATCGGGCCACGGGTCAAGACGATGCCAGGCGTGGTTAAGCTCGTCGAGCTCGTCGGGAGGGATTGAGCCGATGTTGATGCCGAAAGAGGCGATGACTTTGGCCAGGTTTTCCCTATGCAACACGTCAAGCCTGACATACGGTCGCCGGCCACTGCGAACCTCTTCCATTGAAGGCGTATATTCGCGTCGCCATGCGTCCGCAAATTCGAACGCGTCAACTGCAACGTTGTGACGGTCGAGGAACGGACCGACATCTCGAGCCACACCACTTCGCCAGTCAACGACGGTGCCGAAGACATCGAACAGAAGAGCCTTGACTACAGAATCACTGACCATTTCCTGAACCTCTCAATCGGTGCGCTGAAGCAAGCATACCCAGGAATTCTTTGAGTATGCGAGGGACCAGGCGCTGCTACCTGGCGGTAGCATATTTACGGTCGGCTTCAGTCAGAAGGCCCCAAGCTCCGGATATGGCCACCGCTGGGCGGACTCAATCCGCAATGGCGAAGGGTCCCTCAGCGAACTCGTTAGCGCCTTGCGCCAACCCTCGCGTCAGCGGCCTTTGCCGAGTGAAGGCTCCTACACCTGAGTCCTTCCGCCTAGGCGAGCAATGGTAGGCTCAATGCAGAGCGCAAGCATCGCGACGAACCGCATCTAAATTTTAGATTCCGCGTGCCTAAACCCCATTCTCTACATATGTCTTTACCTTCTTCTTCAAGCAAGAGGCTTCTTTGACATATCAAGCCATAAATTGGATGGGACTCTTTTTTACGGGGCCTCGGCGTGCACGGAGCTTTCCATAAGCACTTTTCAGAAAGGAAACGAAGTGTGATGCGTCAAGAGAAGCTCGTCCAACACAAATGTGAGGAAGTTCGGGCGTTGTCCGGTTCGGTCGTGGTCAACGGTGGCTATCAATCCAGGCTCGCGCCCAGTCGAGGCCGGCATGTTGCGCTTCCTCTTCTGTATCAAAGTACGCGAGAATGCCTGAGGCTTCAACGAGCTTGCCGCGTGCGGTTATGGTCCCGCTTGCTGCATAACGCTCCGGCTGCAGAATATCTTCCTGCTGCAGGATAGCGTGGCCCCACACGCTGTATCCGCTATAGCGCTCCGATTCCATTAGCGGGTGACCTCCACAGCGGCTCCGCGAGTGGTGACGCGCAGCACGTTACCCTCGGGCGTTATCTGCCGCGGAATATCTGACATATCGGGCTTGTCTGCCGGAATGGATTTTTGCACGTGGCTCTGCTTCGCCATAAGTTTGGGCGCCAAAGTCGTGGCACGTCGCGCGTGCACTTTCATCGCATGGGGAACGATGTGCCTATGCGCAGGAAGCGTGTGCGCAACACTGCCCTTGCGCGGGATAGTCGCACGGGCTTCCGGCGGATTCCAGACTTCCGAGTAGGTGCCAGCCGCAAATGCAGATGGCGCAAGTGCCGCCATCAAAACGGCGAGTCCGATTCGCTTCACATGTTCTCCTTGGCTAACTGCCGTTGCAGCGACTGTTTGCAGCCAATCCCCTGTCCGACGCATCCGCCATCACAACCGGGACAATTATGCCGGTCCCGTATGTCAGCGTTGACGCACCACACATTCTCCAACGTCGGACTTGCGGTGCCAACGGTGCGCCCATTTTCGCAGGCGTACAAGGTCGGTTCACCCGCTTTGCCGCGCCGGGCCGCATCTTCGACGCATTCGTCGCCGAAGGCATCACACAAGTTTGGTGAAGTCGTTGGTGACCAATGTGTGCGCCCACCGCGAGAAGAACGGCACGACGGCCGACTTCGCGGTCGTGCGACCGGCTTCGCCAAGACGCATTCATTGTCCATAGGTTGGGCGCTCACATCGGGTCGGAGACGAGACGGTCGTTGTGCGGCTTGCCTGGCAGCGCTGCGCCATTTGCCCGAATCGCGGCAATGAGTTCCGACGGCGTTATCTCGTACCTCACCTCGCGGTGTATGCCCGGCTTGCGTTCGTCAACGTCTGTCAGCAGCACGGCTTTCCCATCTGCTGACGATTCCAGGCGCAGCACGCGCACGGGGCTACCAGCCGTGTCGTATTCGGTTATCAGCGTCATCGCGCCAGAGGCGCCAGTTGCAGGCATGATGACTCTCCCTGTTATTCTCGATGCGCCGATTTTACCGGCTGTCGCGGCCAGGCCGGAAATGCGCGTGTGGGTGCCTCGTGCCCGTCTTCCCTGGTCACGGGCCCGCGTCCTGCCATGGCGTTTTCCGGTCACTCCCTGCGAATCGCAATAGCCGCCTTTGTGCCCCGAGCATGACACCGACAGGCGTACTCCCCAGTTGCTCGTCATGAAGTGCCAGCAGCCGTTCCAGAATCCCCGCGTCATCCGGGCTGACCTGCCAGACATCGTCCGCTGTCGCCCGCGCAGCGCTGCGCTCGAGCGCCTCGGCGGCTTCAGTAAACAGTCGATGGTCGACCGCTCCGAAGCCTGCTTCCCGAAGATACCAGGCCAGGTACAGCACACGGATGAGGTCGCTCAGCAGGTGCCCGTTTCCACTGCCCGCCCGCAATGCCGCGAGCGCAAGGTGATTGCGTAGCGAGAGTGAACGGACAGATTCTAACGTCGGTGGCAGAAGCGTGGCCTTTGCAGATGCCTTACCGGACGCATAGCGCCCCCCGTTTCTCTTTCTATTCATTTGGCATAAAACCCGTAAATCGATTGATTGTGATGCTGGCCCGTGAAATCCGTGTTCAATATTCCGTTTTCAATCTCGTGGAGTATGGTCGTCAATGACCCACCGGAAATGGCGGCAGTTTGAATCGATGACGAAAAGCGCCGCCGTGGATTGCAATATTTAACAATCTGAAGGTGCTAATTACGGGAGCGCTATGTGTCATTCGTCGGTAGCCGCCCCGGGAAAACATTTTTTTCAGAAAATGCTGGGATGGGGCAATACATGTCGGCCGGAAATATGTAAATGGTGTGTCAGACGGAGCGCGGCGCGTATTCGGTATTGTGCGATATTTGCGTTCGTCCTATGATTTCGGACGCTTCGAGATTTGAACTTTTCGGGGAATAAAAAGATGGGCGTGCAGGAGCTTGCTGCGGCAATTGGCGCAGGCATAAATCAAACTGAAAGGCTGGTCAAGTTGGACACGCCGCTTGGCGCCGACGCTCTGGTGCCTCAACGGGCAATCGGAAAGTCGCGTATCGGCCGGAACTTTGAATTTACGGTTGATGCGGTCTCCTTGCTCTATTCGCTTGAACTGAAAACGCTCATTGCCGGCCCGGTCACGCTGTGGATTCAACAGACCGACAAGACTTATCTGCCACACCATGGATATATCCATACCGCCCGCCGGCTCGGCTCCGATGGCGGACTGACCGCCTATCAGATTGGCTTTTCGTCCTGGATGCACTTCCTTAAATTCCGGAAGGACGCTCGCGTTTTTCAGGACCAGACTGTCGACGAAATTCTGACCGCGGTCTTCAACGGCCATCCGCAGGCCCAAGGTGCGTTCCGCTTTGAATTACAAAAGCCGCTGCCGCAACGGTCGTTTTGTGTTCAATACGACGACGACTGGAATTTCTGTCACCGGTTGATGGAATCGGAGGGCCTGTTTGGCTATTTCGAGCACGCCGAAGACGGCAAGTCGCACACGCTGGTTGTAACCGACGACGTGTATTCGCTGAAGTCAATCGAACCTGAAATCCTGCAATTTTCTCGCGTCGGTACCAATACTTCATCTGACGCCTGGGTCCAGTGGTCTGGTTCGCGCACGCTCCATAGCTCGTCGTTGTCGACGAGGACGTTCGATTACAAGTCCCCTGGCGACGACAAATCAACCATTGTGCCCACCTTGTCGACACATGGGAACCTGCCCGCCCAGACTGAGATATACGAATACACCGGTGCGTACACGCATCCGACTCAGGACCGCGGCGACCATCTGTCCAAGGTTCGGATGGAGGAATGGGAGTCACGGGCGAAGCGCTTCACGGCCGTCGGTGGCGTACGAAACATCGATACCGGGAAGTGGTTTGAACTTCAGGGTCATCCCGAGCATGACCGGGACGCTGAACAGCAGCGACAGTTCGCGGTTATTGAGGCGCGCTGGTACATCGAAAACAATCTGCCGGTCTCGACCACGGTCAATTTGCAGTACAGCCTGAAGACAGAACTCTCGCGGGCTCGCACAGCCCATGCAGAAACCGCCTCGGCATTTCATGTGGCTCACGACGACGGGAGCGAGGGATTCTATCTCGTTGAAGTCGAAGCCCAGCGCCGGACCGTTCCATTCCGCAGTCCGCTCGAGCACGTCAAGCCGGTCATGAATCTCCAGACCGCCACGGTCGCCGGACCGGCGAACGCTGAGGTCTTCACCGATGAGTTAAACCGAATCAAGGTCCGTTTTCACTGGGACCGCCTGAACAGCGGTGATGAAAATGCGTCCTGCTGGCTCCGCGTGGCCTACTCCGATACGGGCGGCGCCTACGGTGGTGTTCATGTTCCACGAGTCGGCGAAGAGGTCATCGTCTCTTTCCTCGATGGCGATTGCGACCGTCCCATCGTCACCGGCCGGGTATTCAACACCGACAGGTCACCGCACTGGCATTCGAACGGATTGCTATCGGGGTACAAATCCAAGGAGTATGGCGGCGCTGGCTACAACCAGCTGGTGATGGACGATGCGAGCGGCCAGAATCGGGTTCAGTTGTATTCGACCAGCACAAATGCGCACCTGCATCTCGGGTACCTCGTAGACCAGGCAGGCAACACCCGCGGGAGCTACCTGGGGAGCGGATTCGACCTGAAGTCCGACGCTTACGGCGCCGTTCGGGCGGGCCAGGGTTTGTACGTTTCGACTCATCCGGCGAACGGTTCGTCGAGCCAGCCACTCGACGTTCGAGACACCCAGCAGCAACTCATCAATTCCGAAAGCGTCATAGAGGCATTGTCAGGCGCCAGCGAGACGCATCAGGCTGAAAGCCTGAAGGATGGGCGCGAGTCGCTGAAAGCGCTCACCGATGCGACACAAAACAGCGTTTCCGGAACGTCGTCAGGAGGAAACACCGCTGGCGGAGGCACTGGCAACGCCAATGCCTTCAAGGAGCCTGTGATGCTCTTTGGGAGCCCGGCAGGCATTGCCCTGTCGACCCCACGCTCTACGCATGTCGCGGCCGACGAGCAGGTAAATATCGTCAGTGGGCAAAGCACGCATCTCGCGACGGGCAAATCCTTGATTGCCAGCGTGGGGCAACGTATCAGCCTGTTTGTGCAGAACGCGGGCATGAAGCTCTTCGCCGCCAAGGGCAAAGTAGAGGTTCAGGCACATTCGGACAACATCGAACTCACGGCGCAAAAGACCGTCAAGGTACTGTCGACCACCGAGAAAATCGAAGTCGCCGCTCCGAACGAAATCCTACTGACTTCAGGCGGTGCCTATATCCGCATCGCGAATGGCAACATCGAGATTCACGCTCCCGGGTCAATTGACGTTAAGGGCTCGCAACATTCATTCGATGGCCCGGCTCAACGCGACTATCCCCTTCCGCCATTACCGACGTCGAAATACGACGCCGCCATGCAGTATCTCTATCACGACAATGAGCCCGTTCAAGGTGCCAAATATGTCGCCACGCTCGCGGACGGCAGCACTCGCGAAGGTGCGTTGGATAGCCAGGGTCGAATGAGCCTGACGGACGTTCCAGTTGGTCCCGTCCAGGTGGCGCTTGGGCCGGACGCGCGAACCTACGCACGCAAGGACAAGACGAGCAATCCCGATTACAAGGGTGAACAACTCTCAGAAGCGGACATTGATTCGCTCATTAACAAACATGGGGGAGCCTGACTGTGGGTTGGTCGATTGACGATTTCAACGCCACCTCCATGGAGGTCGGCCAATGGTGCTGGGGCACCCTCGAAGGGGCATTCAACGAGAAGCAGACTATCAGCCAGGTCATCGTCGATGCAGTTGTGGGCATGATTCCGCTCGTTGGAGACGTGACGGCCGTGCGCGACCTCTTGGCCGTCGGCATCGATATGAGTAAGGACCCCAAAAAGCGGGAGGAGGTAATGCAGTGGGTCTTGCTCATCGTCCTCGTATTCGCGCTGATTCCAGTGGCAATGTCCCACAGACAGTTGAAGGTTGGGACGGCGGGTGCGGCATAGATTATGCGACCTTGCGATCATGGTCAATGTTGGATTTCGAGGGCGAACGCTTCAGGGCGGC
>NZ_CADIKB010000076.1 GCF_902859825.1 Paraburkholderia phenoliruptrix
GGTTTGTTGTTTGCTGGTTTCCGACTTCGACAATCAGATTCTCAGCTGAAACCTCCACCGCCTTCAATCGCCCGCCTCAACTCCCCCGTACACCAGTTCCGACTTTAGCTCGAATTCGAAGTTTTTCACGATATTGATGAGCGCCGCTGGGTCGAGTGCCTTGGGTTCAATCGGACCGAAGTAACGGCGTTCCTCCGTCGGGTTGGAATTCCACATGACCTTGATCGTCTCGCCCCTACGCGAGCGCGAAAGGAGTTACATGGCTCTGCTCGTACTGCGCTTGGGACGAAGAAATTAGCAGCAGCCTTGGCGGACGATGATACCTATGCATATCGGACAGGGCGAGACGAACGAGCGTGGCTGAACTACCTTGGGGGTGGGAAGTTGCCCGGCTGGGCTAAAGAGAAAGTAGTTCGAACGCGTCCGGGATCTAGAAAACCCGGGGACGAGGCATGGTGGGACCCCTTGGAGTTTGCGGTGAGGGCCGTGCGAAATTTCAAACGTGTGGGAAATTTGAGGTTAACGCGATATCAATTTTTCCTGGCGATGGACGAGCGATTCCGCAAGGACGCCCAGCTTTCATCACTTTACGGGCGTGAATGGGGGGAATGGGCAGCAGCTTACCGGAAAGAAGAGCGGGGATAGGCAGTCGAAAGCTGGAAGCAAGGCCAGCAAACCCGGCGTCTAAACCCGTGAATGTCCACCGCACTTGCGGAGGTTTTTATTGTAAGTGACTGATTCATAATGGAATAAAATCCGGCATAAATGTGCCTTGCCAAGTTCTGCGATGCCGGATTTTTCTAATCCACTCCAAGTCATCGACGCCGCTCCAGATGGATCGACACGGATGACCCGGCGTTCAGCGAACCGCCCTTCCGTTCGCGACTTGGAGAAGCAAACGTGAAACGTAACAACCCGGTGATCGGATCTGATTACCCGTACACCATCGCCGTCGAACACACGGCCGAAGCTATCCCGCCGCAGCAGGCTAACCCGCCGGCGTTCCTGTCCATGCCGAACTGGACGGTTGACGAAACCGCCGACTATCTGCGTTGCCAAGCGCAGACGATCCGCAAAGCGATCTCGCAGAAGGGCGAATACCACGGCCTCAAGCCGCGTCGCTTCGGTCGCCGCTGGTACTTTAGCGCGGTCGACGTGCGTTCGATGCTGGAGGTTGCGTAATGTTGACGACTCGCTACAACAGCCCCGTTCCGCGCGACGGCAGCAATTTCTTCATCATTCTGCAACTGCTCTCGTCGATGCGGCTCGGCTGCATCTTCGACGCACTCGTGCGTAACTACCAGTTCGCTGAAAAGCTGACGCTCTCCGTTCTCCTCGGCATGATGACCTGCGCGTGCCAGGATGGCGCATTTGTGTGCATGCGTGACGGTACGTTGATTCCGATGACCGGCTACTGGTTCGTCGCCGCTCCTTCCGGCAGTGGCAAATCCACGCTCATCTACCGCCTGCTGCGCCCTTTTCTCGAGGCAGAGGACGAGGCGCTCAATGCCAGCACGGCCGAGTCCGGCAACTGGCGAGCGGATCGCCTCGTCTGGCAAGACAAGGTCAATGCGCTGCGGACCAAAATCCGGCTCGAGACGGCACAGGGCAAGAACGTCGACGACTCGCTGGATCAGCTCAAGGCGCTGATGGCCGATGAACCGAAGCGCTCGCGTGCCGCGTCGTGGCTGATCCAGGATGCCACGATGCCGGCGCTGCGTCATCATCTGACCCGGATCTGGCCGTCGGCGATGCTGGTGCTCGACGAAGGGATTGGCTTTTTCACGAACGCAATTTCTCGCGCGTTCGACGATTTCTGCACGCTCACGGGGGCACGCCTCGCGAAGAATTCGCGCGTATCGACTGGTCATCAATCTGTCGATCACGCCTACTTCTCGAAGGTGATCGCTGTACAGAACGCACCTCTTCACGCCTACCTCAACTTGTATGGCCAGCTCGCGTACGACACGGGGTACGTCGGCCGGGTTCACATGGTCGAAATCCTGCCACCGCTCCCGAAGCGCGAATACGACGGCCGTCCGGTTTGGGACCAAGCGTTGGATGATTGGGACGATCTCGTGAAATCGCTGCTGCGCGACGCCCGCAAGCGTATGCGTTCGAACGGCACATTCGAGACGGTCACCGTGCATGTTTCCAAGAAGGCTGACGCCGTGTTCAAGCTGGCCGATAACCTGATTAAGGAACGCGCTGCCGCCGGGAAGTATTCGCGTGACATGGGCCCGTACCTCGCACGTCTAGTCGAGCACGTGGTGCGTATTGCCGGCACGATTCACCGCTTCGAGGGTTTCGACGGTGAGATTTCCAAAGCGACTGCGCTGCTCGCTGTCGAAATCGGACTCTGGCTCGCTGACGAGTACCGCGAAGTCGTGTCGCGTCCGCCTGAGCCGTCTGCTGCCGAGCGGAATGACGTGCAGCTTCTGGTAGACGCGCTGTCGACGTTCGTGCGTCTGCGCCGCCGCCAGTTCCTGACGAAGCGCGAGCTTTACGACATGGTGCCGTCCTTTGGTCTGGACGAGGCCCGTTGCAAGCGCGCGCTTCACCACCTGTGCGGCGCGGGCGTGGCTTGGTTCGAGACCCGCGGCAATTCAACGATGGTGCGCCTCTCTTCGCAGGCATTCCCGCTTTATTAAATTCCGATGCAAAGCCTGCCCGGTCGCGCTTCACGGCGCTGACGGGCGGCTTATGCCCGGTGTTTGGCGTGAGGCGAGGCGGCAAGCCATGTACGCGGCAGCATCGGGCCAACCGAAAGGACTTCAACATGGAACTTCTGCTTTCCGGCGCAAGCCGTGGTTCGAGCCTGACCGTCAGCTCGACCGATATACCAGTCTCGGTGCAACGTCATCTGCACGTGGGTGCCCACGCTTGTCTGGCACTGGCATTTCTCGCAACCCTGACGTCTGTCGGCATTGCTGTGATGTCAGGCTGGCAACGCGGCGGTGATTTCGCTGAAAAAATCGTCTGCATAGCACTCGGCGTGGTGGTGGTCTTCGGTGCCCATTTGCTGCCGGCTTTCGCGCGCGGCCAGTCGACCGTTGTGCGCGTGGGCGCTACTGCTCTGTGCATGTCGAGCTTCGTGGTCGTCCTGTACGGGCAGGCGGAATTCTTCCTGTTTGCCCAGCAGCACGCTGGTAGCCGGCGCGTGGATACGGCAGTACAACCAACGCTCCCCCAGATTCCGGCGGCACCGTCGACGAATAGCCTGACGACGATCGCACGGGAGGAGGAACAGGTCCGCGATGCGATGGCCAGCATCGGGGCTCATCGCTGCGACCACGGCTGTTCGTGGCTACACATGCGTTATGACCTGCTCAGCGCGAAGCTCAACACGCTCATGACTGAAGCAGGCGAAATGAAGCGTCAGCAAGACGAACACGACCGCCAGGTGATGCTCGCCGACCGCGCCGCACAGATACGCGACTCGCTGCGCGACGACCCCGTGACGGCACGACTGTCCGCCGTGACTGGCCTTGATGCGGCGAAGCTGAACCTGCTGCTCGCCCTTGTGTGCGCTGCCGTTCTCGACCTCACGGGGAGTTTCGGGTGGTATCTCGCATTCGAGCCGAGTCGCGCCAGCGCAGTCGTGGAGGCTGACTCGGTCGTGTCGCTATATGACTCGAGTCGTGACGAGCCCGCGAGTTCGCCACCTGAGCCGGTCGTCGATACCTGCGGCGTCGTTACCGAGACGACTGATGACAGGCAGGCGCAACTCGTGCACGACGTCGCAGCCGGCAAGTTGCGACCCACCGTCGAAGGCATCCGCGCACATTTTCGCTGTTCCCAGAAGGAAGCGATCCAGCTTCGCCGCCAGTTCCACGCGCTGCGCGAGGCCCTTCAGCTTGTGGCACAAGGTTAAAAGGAGACCAATCATGCCGATCAAAAAACTGAATCACCGTGAAAACCCGTGGATCGCCGAAGGTGCGCGCTACGTGTACAAGACCCCGGACAACAAAACTCATCAGGCCATCCTCAAATACAGCCTGGTCAACCGCCGCACGCTCGAGCGCATAGATCATGACATGACGCGCTCGTACGAAGAGCACGACGGCAAGTTTTACGATGTGCTGGCTAAAACGTGGGGCCGCCTTGCGCATTTCGTGCGCCTGATCGACTGGTTGACGTGCATTGTTGTCAATACTGGCGGCAATGCCTTCGATTTCGAACTGCGCTCAGATGGCAAGCTGGTTCAGGTCGAAGAGCACGAGCTGGGCCAGTACTACGGCCTTCTGCGCCACCTGATCCGTGGCGTCTTCCACGAGGAGGTGGGGCTCGACCGCTTCATTCTCATGCCCTATGCCGAGCTTTTCCGGGATGTCGTCACTCGCTACATGAAGTGGCACCCCTTCCTCGACGAATGCTTCGACAAACTGCCGACCTTCTTCGACACCAATACTCGCCGGTACTGCGGCGATCTCGCCAACGAACTGTTCGACGCAATTCGTCGTGAAGCGAAGGCTCGGCAAATCAATCAGATCGTTACCGCCTGGAAGGCGGACTGTAAACGTGCGCGTGACCGGATGGTGAAGTTCAAGCACGAGTGTTTCGCGAAGCACCCGCGCTTGTACGTGATGCCACTCGAAACCGCGTATCGCTCGGAACTCCCCGAACCGGTATCGCTCGAACAGGCGAAGAAGCACCATGCGAAGTTCGTCAACCGCCTGCGCGCCAACGCGAAGTTCTCAGCCGTCGCGATCGGTGGCGTCTGGTCTCTGTCGTGGGGCGAGCGCAAGGGACATTATTTCCGCTGGATTTTCCTGCTGGACGCAGAGCTGGCGCAGGATGCGACCGAATGGGCAGAACTCGTCACGAGTATCTGGCTGGACGTGGTGCAGGACGGTACGGGGTTCGTCCGTGTTCCGGGTATCAGCGACCACCCGTCGCCCATCGCGGGGCTGATCGCCGTTGACGATCCAGTGAAAATGCAAGCGCTCGACGAAGAACTGGACTATATCGCGCAGAAGGGCAGCTTCATTCAGCCGAAGGAGACGGCGGGTGTCCGTTCGTGGGGTACGTGGGTGCCGGCGAATACGCGTGAGAATCGCCGCCGCAAGGTGGCGTCGAAGCCGGAAAGCGATGCCGGCGCGCAGATGCTGAACGCCTCGTAATCGCACGGCAAATGCGTGGGCCTGCTCTTGAAGCCAGGGCGGGTCTGTGCAGATCAACGCGGGCGAGCATGTCTCGCCCCCTCTCGAGCCTCTTACGAATTGTGCGATTTTTCGAATTGCACAATTCGTAGGACGTTCTCCAGGGTATCCGACCTCGTGTGTCGGCTGCCGCTGCACCCTTTCAATCGCGGCAGGCCATTAGCCTGCCGCGATTTCTTTATCCTGTCCGCGCGGCTTGCGCGGATAAGGTGCTGACGAGCCGGCTATTGCCGCTGCGCGACGTACTGCTCCCGTTCCTCGGGCGACATGGTGCGAATCCGGGCTTGGCCGAGGTGCCGCTCCGGCTGTCGGTCGATGCCTTGTGCTTTGAGCGTCCGATGATCGACGCGCGTTTCATGCCCGTATTTCGCGAGCGCGGCGTTTTGTAGATCGGCACACTTCTTCCGCGTTGCGATTAGCTCATCGCGGATCTGAATGCTGTTCTTGCCGCCGCTGTCTTTCTTGCGGCCACCGCGCTCCGGGTGTTGCGGGTTGTAGCGCCGGAAGGTTTGTTCGGGAGATCGGTCGATGCCGTCGTCCACGCGATCGGAGTACATCAGGTGGAGATGGGTGTTCGTGCCGTTTCCGAGGGAAGCGTGAGGTCCGTGGATCGCATACTGGAATGGCTTGCTCCCGGCTAGCTCGGAGACAAGCTGCTCGACCAATTCAATCTGCTGTTCGCGTGTCAGCTCGGATGGCAACGCGATCTCATGTTCACGATAGACAGCGCCGTTGGCGCGTTCGTATTGGTCACTTGCCTTCCAGAAATCGCAAGGATCGTTCTGCGCCCACGGGGGCATGTTGCCGTAGTCGGCACCGATCAGATCCTCCCGATCTTCGTACTTTTTGCCCTCTCGCATGATGTACCTGCCGTGTCCTGCTGCGGAACCCTTCTTACCGCTCTTGACGCAGTGGTGGAAACTGGCCATATCGACTACCCTTTCTCGTGCAAAAAATAAAAAGACCAGCACAGAAGTGCTGGCGTCTGGTGAGATGGGCGATCAACAGGTTAGGTAGGCTTGATTTCTCTTTGTCTTTCGAGAAAGGTTAAGTGCGCTCCCTCATTCCCCTCTACTACTACTACGACATGGAGGAGGACTGCCTCAAGCAGGACGACGACTATTACAAGTAGAAGAGGATCGATTACTCATCTCATAGCATAGAGAGAGCAATAAAAAATATACAAGATGGAGCAGCATGAAAAACAGAAGAGTACAGAACATATTCATACAGAGCCATGTATCAAGCGTGGCTTATAGAATATCGTGACGAACGAGAGTGTTCGTGTTTTGTGTGCCAGACGCTCGGCGCTTTTAACTGTTTCTAATGGCACAATGGTGGCTGAAACTTTTCCCGTTACCAGAGCATCGAATGTCAAAATATAGCGCGTTAAGCGAGCATCTGGCTCGGTTGGAAGGCAGTTCCGTTAGCCTGACTTTCGACGAAATCGAGCGCATCCTCGACGCTCCGCTGCCCAAATCCGCGAGGAAGTTCGATGCGTGGTGGGAAAACGAGAAGAGTGGTAGTCACACATGGGCACACCTCTGGCGGGCTGCGGGGTGGCTTCGAGACACCGTTAATCTGCGAGCGCAGGTGGTGATGTTCCGGCGCTCGGACGAACATGTAGATGGTCTGCTCAGTCAACTTCGTCCACGTACCAAGGAGGCGATCTACGATCTCCTGCAACTCGCCCACATCTCGACGGACGAATGGCATACGACGAATACCGGGCGCGAGATCGACCGGGTCAAGGCGAATCCGAGTTACTGCTATGACTGGTCGTTTGGATCGCCGCGAGAAGGCTATGCTTTGTGCATATGGCACGAGACACTTGACGTTCGCAGCGGCCAGATTGTCTTTACAGAAAATCTCCGGGCGCACGCTGCGAATCTGCGACAACAGGCGAACGATGCGGTTAGAGATAGTGAGCGACGAAGCAGGACGCTTACTCAAGCGGCGAGAGCGCAGGCATTTGATGATGCCCTGAGCATTTCATACGAACGCATGCTGCCCGTGTCGGTGATATTGACTGAAGGTGATCGGCTGGCACGCGAGGCAATGGGCGACGGCTCGTCGCATGTCCAGTTTCGTGCGCTTGATCCCGTTAAATGGTTCGTCCACGAATACGATGACACCACGGGCGTGGCGCTCCTCGTACGAGGGCAAAGGCCATTGACGTCGAACGCTCCGGCTATTGACCCCGACGATGAGCGCAGTGGCGAGCCGGACAAGATTCAGTTGCGGGCAATAGCCATTCGAAAGGGGCAGGGGGAGTTTCGGCAAAAGCTGTTATCCGCCTACGGCCGTACTTGTGCAGTGACAGGGTGCAGGGTGGTGGATTTGCTGGAGGCCGCTCACATACGGCCTCACGCGGACGAGCCGAATTACAGTGTAACCAATGGACTCTTGCTCCGGGCGGACATTCATACGCTGTTCGACTTGGGGCTGCTTGCAGTCGACAGCAGGTTTCGTGTCAGGATTGCCCCGGTGCTGCTTCGATCCGAATACAAAGAATACGAAGGAAGGGAAATCAGGCATCCCGTTTATCCTTCAGAGATGCCCAATCCCGATGCGCTTGAACGAAGGTATCAGCAATTCCAGAAGATACACGAGTCTGGATCAATGTAACGTGTGGAATCCAGGCTGACTGGAGGCAGCATGCAGTAACCCCTGATAGGCGTGAATCGGTCTTGCTGACGCTGGCTTCGCTTGTCCAACGTCGCTTTGATGCCGTGGTAATGCCGCAAGGGTTTTCCGGTTGAAGGGGCCGGTCATTGACACTGGACGCGATGAAAAAAAGAGGAACCCTTGTTGTCCGTGGGTTCCTCGGTGCCTGCTGGCCTGTGTTAAGGATTGCCGTACTACCAAGTCTTGACGTATTCGTCGCTGGCTGCCTAGCAGTCGAGGACTGACGATCCGTTACCGGGGCGTGCGATGCCGTGTTTCACGACCATATTTCATCAAGACTGCCAGCATTTGCGAGCTTATCCCGCAGAGCGTAACGAGCGGATTGCATGTTCACTTCGCTATCGTCAAGTCGAGGGATTGGTCCAATCGTCGCTGCTTGCCCTTTAAAATTAAGTTTGTATTTACCCGTGTCGCCATAAGGCTCGATTGACGCAATCTCCGCAATATGCGTTATCGCTCCGACGGGTGCGACTCGGTAAGCAGCAATGTACTTGAGCTTGGGAATATGTTTCGCGTTAATCCGAATTGCGAACCAGCAGTTATGCCCAATGAATTCCTGCTGAAATCCCTCCTCTCTAGCGGGCACAACGATCGTGTCGAAGATTTCGGCGGCGATTGAGCCACTCGCAACTGCCTGAACCTGTTCCTCCGGCGCATCCCCAAGCTTCGGCGGCGAAAATGCGTTGATACCAAGCATCGGCAGGATCAGATACATATCCTCGAGAAATGCCTGTGCTGTTGCTCTCGCAACAAGCGACATCGTCGGGGAAGTGGGCACGTTCTTGTTCAACAGTATCGCCCGGTCGAATTGCTTGGCGCATGCAATGAGCGCATATTCGAGGTATTGAACTTCAGTTTTGCCGATTTTGTGGAGCCGGTCAAAAAAATAGACGCCCCAAACCCAACCCTCTTTGTTGGTGACGTGATTCTTGAGGCGCTCGCCCACGGGGTCCGCCTCGCCAATGTAAATCGTCTCTTCGGAGGCGTTGCCGACGAGGATGTAAAGCCCAGCCTGATTAAAGCCCGGTTCGTGCTTCAATTGCCCAAATAGTTCTTTCGGAAACACAACACCCGAACCTGACCAGTTCGACTTGTCAACGTGACGAATACCTTGCGGATCGCCGGTCGTCGCAAAGACCGTAATTGAAAACGGGAGTGGCACTAGGTTTCCTCCGTTCTTCGCAATCTTATGAAAAATGGTACGTCAGCATAAACCAATGGACGGGAGCGAGGCAATTGGCGCGCGGTCTGGCTCCCCGCCTGACGTGCGGGTGGTTCAAGGAAGCCTGGTGCTTGTCCATCGCGCTGTTGTCTCGCTCAATCAGCCGACTGCGTCTTGGCGGCATGGGCCGAAGGAGAGCGGGCCGGCCATCGGGTGTTGCCGGCGAACTGCAACTCGTCAATTCGGCGATTGACGCAACGTCTTTTACCCTACGTCCCGTCTCTGCCGTCCTTGATCCTCGAAAACGTTAAGCGGCCGTTTATAGCATCGATCGACGAGCGGCTGCGAAGGCCGAGGTCCTGGGCAGGAGCAGACGGACGAGTGAACGGTGTACTTTCGTATGCGACATTGCCGTGTCGACTGCCGCGCGGCCGAGAAGGGGCGAACCCAGCCGAATACGGAGTGCTAAGTTCGCCCATAGACTCGGGTTGGCTATCAATACTCGTCGGGAAGCAGGATCGTCGTAACTGCGCGGTCAGCCTCTGTGATGATCCACACCTTCCCGCTCCCGTCCGGCAGGTTGTAGCTCGACAGCAGCCGCTTTCCTGTCAGCAAGGCGAGTTCGTTCGAGGCAAGATCCTCTGCGCTCAGATCACCCCAGTCACCGTGAATGTGCCGCGCGAGTAGCAGCACACCTTCGATACCAACTGCATCGAGCGCGGCCTGAGCGGCGGGAGTGATGACGGGCCGCCCCATCGGAAAACGCGGGCCGTTCGGGTAACTCATGCACGGCCCTCCTGTACGTAGTCGGCCTTCGGCCAGGCGGGATAGTGACGGTTCGCCGGCTGAGTCGGGCGTGAGTCGCTACCAGGCACGACGTCATCGAGCCGTTCGATCGTGGTATGCGCGCGATTCCACTCCGTGATGACCAGAACTCGCGTCTGGTCCGGCAGGCGATAGATCGAGATTAGCCGCAGGCCGGTTGCAATCGACACGTCGTTCTGTCGCTTGTCGTCTTCCGACACAACGCCCCAATCACCGGCAATGTGGCGGAGCATGACGCTGACGACGGGCACGCCATTCGCACGCAATGTCGCGAGCGCTGCGGCAATGTCCCACAGACAGTTGAAGGTTGGGACGGCGGGTGCGGCATAGATTATGCGACCTTGCGATCATGGTCAATGTTGGATTTCGAGGGCGAACGCTTCAGGGCGG
>NZ_CADIKB010000077.1 GCF_902859825.1 Paraburkholderia phenoliruptrix
GCCTCTGGCAAAGACGGTCGACGACTACGACGCGCTGCTTCCCTGGAAGCTGCCGGCCAACCTACGCTGATCCGCGTTCCCACCACATGTCACACGCTCCGTCACCTGAATGGAGGGGCGTCGCTGATGGACCGCATACCGTCAACACGCTCGCCGAACGTCTGCAGGGCTGTTTCCGATACAGCATGAACGGCAAAGCGCCGCCGCTCGGCGACCCCGTTCTGGTGTCGCTGGAGGCCTACGCTTACTGGCTAGCGAAGGGTGCGCCAGTCGGCGTGCCGATTCCCGGAAGGGGCTACCCAAAGCTCCCTCCTCCGACGTTGAAAGCTGACTACACCAGGGGCAGTCAGGTTTACGCACAACATTGCGCCTTATGTCACGGCACCGATGGCCAAGGCCAGTCGTCGAACGGGAAATCTGTCTTCCCACCGCTTTGGGGACCCCAATCGTTCAATTGGGGCGCAGGGATGCATGAGTTGCAAAACGCAGCAGGGTTTATCAAGGCAAACATGCCCCTCGGTCTCGGCGGTACATTGAGTAACCAGGAAGCATGGGACGTCGCGCTTTTCATGGATAGCCATGAGCGACCGCAGGACCCACGCTTCACCGGCTCGGTCGAAAGTACGCGCGCCAGATATCACAACTCCCCCAACTCGTTGTACGGACAAGTGGTGAATGGGCATGTCCTCGGAAGCCCATAACTTACTGTGGGGTAGCCACGCGTGCGACGGGCGGACGCGTCCTACTCCCAAAACATCCCGGCCAGGGTCACCGTCGGGTAAGTGGGACGGCAGTTTTTTAGTCCGACGCGTAGTTGGCAGACTGGAACCGCCGCTGCGCCGGTAAAAGCACGATATTGCGCGACTTGGTGACAGTGGCGCAGTCAAAGGCTTCCTTCAATCGCATCATCTTGGCTTAAGCATTCCTACCTTACCCTGTCTTCACCAGTTGCGAGCAGGCTTGTTCGCGACGGGAAAAACTGTGGAGGTACGAATCATGAAATCACTTCAAGCCGTCGTCATAGTCGCCGTGCTGGCGACACCGCTTGCTTCTTTTGCTCAGCAGTCGAATGCACCGGTCACCCGAGCAGAGGTGCGCGCCGAACTCGTGCAGTTGGAGAGAGCGGGATACACTCCAGCGAAACGTGACAACGCCACCTATCCAGCCGACATCCAGGCCGCCGAAGCCCGCGTCGCGGCACAGAACTCCGCGACCGAAGGCGTGGGCGGAGTGACGAGCGGTGCCGCACAGTCGGGTCAGCGCATTTCGGCCACTACGAGCTCCAACGCGCTGTTCCGGCACCACTGATGATGCGCAACGGTTCGTCCTGTGATGCTCAAAGGAGCTTAACAGGACGAGTCCGCCAAGACGGATAATGTTCCAACCTATAAGGCAAATTTACCCGACCGACCGCTCGATTCGCCTGCTTCCTCCGTGGTTTGTACGCGCTAATCGCCCGCCCCCCGCGTGCTGTCAACTTTCAGTAGCTAACACACTTCAACCCGCGTAGTGACAATATTTGGACAGGTTGCCCGAGGTCATTTCATTGACGCTCGGAGCAGCATGCTTGACCGATGCTGCGGGTCCGCAGCCGTGTCTCAATTCCATACGCTTCCGGAAACATTGCCGTGAACCGATCCACCTGCGGAGCGTCGTACATCGCGTACAGATAGAGCTGGGTCGTCCCACTGAGGCTTGATCTTGAGCAACTTCTGAGCGCCCGAGCATTCTATTCTGATTACATGAATTTGCTGGCAAGCAAATCCGGATGCGCTACAGGTCAAGTAGGCGATAGGCGAATACGATACCAGTGCTGCTGTCCGTCGGTAACAGTGACTCAGGGAACGAAATGTTCACACGCGTTATGGTGGGTATTGACGGCAGTCTGACGGCAGTTGCGGCACTGACCGAGGCGATCCAGCTCGCCACTGCTGAGAAGGCCGCCATTAGAGCTGTCAGCGTCGTCGAGCGCGTACCTGACATCGTCGGTCCGGGCCCTGGCTTCGTCGACTCGTCAGCGCTCGCACAATCGCTTCGCGACATTGCCCAGGCGGCGCTCGAGCGGGCGCACAATCTTTTCATATTGACCGGCCTCGTTGGCGAAACGGCACTGGTCAATGCAGGCGAAAGCGATGTCGCCTCAGTGCTGCTTCGCGAGTCGCAAACGTGGGGCGCCGAACTCATGGTTCTGGGCACGCATGCTCGCCACGGAATTGAGCGCGTCCTGCTCGGCAGTACCGCCGAATCGTTCCTGCGCATGTCGACTATTCCTGTATTGCTGATTCCGCATCCAAAGCACAACGAAGATCGCGTGCCATGAACCGGTCAGATAACAAGCGAGCGAGCCGTGTCCGATATGCGGATCCCCCACCTGTTTGGGGATCCGCAGCACTGGCTTCGATAGCGCACCTTAAGGGCCGGCGTCCCTTATCTTTCCAGCGTGGCCTAAGCTCGGGCATTGCGCCAGACGCAGGTCTGCCAGCGCGGCGCGACGGCGATGCCTGTCGATCTGGACCGGACCACGCACGCCTTCGACGACGCCCGAGATAGCCACATCAAGGCAGTGACAGCGAATGATCCCCATGATTCGCGGCAGCCCCAGTTGATGCGCAAACATCTCGCGACACAGCCCCGTTCCGAGAAGGTAATCTCGGGGCCCTCCCATCAGCCTCCAGGTGAAGACATGCCGCGCTTCGCTACACTGAAGGGCACCGCAATGACCCTGAGCGTTTCGTACGAAACAGTCCCTGCGGGAGCAAGCTTGCGATATCGAGCGCGCCGCACGAAACGCTCGAAGCAATCCATCCGTGGTTTACCGCCCAGCGTTTGGACCACGCGGCCCACGGTCACAATGCAGGACGGAAGCTGAGTCGGGACATTTGTACCCAGGAGGAACCAGCATGACACGAACCGTCAGCAGTCGTCGATCCGTGGTCAAAGCGATCACGTACCGTGTGCTGATTATGTGTCTGGACTTCGTGACGATTTATCTGTTCACAGGCACAACTCACGTGGCGATTGCTTTCATGATTGTCAGTAATGTCTATACTTCGATCGGCTATCTAGCGCACGAGCGGATATGGGCCCGTGTCGGGTGGGGTATCGGCGAGACATAGGCGTGCCTGTTCACATTGATTCGACCACGTTTTGAGTCCGCAGCACCCTTTCAGGTAGTTTCACCGTCGCACGCGTTGGCGCAAGCGATATGAGGGCGCGCAACATTGCCGTCACTTCGCAAGCCACGCGCGGATCGCCTGCAATTCCTGCCGTCGCTTTGCGGTCGTTTTTGGATAACTCATTTCCAGTCCCTCAAGCGTCTCCAGCACAATTGTGGAAACGATCAGCCGCGCGTTCTCCTTGTCATCGGCAGGAACGACGTACCAGGGTGCGTTCTGGGTGCTAGTTGCACTAAGGCACTCCTCATACGCCATCATGTATTGTTTCCAGAATTTCCGTTCCTCAATGTCCGCAAAGCTGAATTTCCAGTTCTTTTCCGGATTGTCGATACGTTCGAGGAAGCGCTTTCGCTGCTCCTCCTTCGAGAGGTGGAGGTAGAACTTTACGATGCGGGTACCGTTGACGTGTAGGTGCTTTTCCAGATCAGCGATCGAGCGATAACGGTCGTGCCAGACTGTCTTCTCATCGCGCCGTGCATCGAACAACCCTTCACCGCGGAGGATCTCCGGGTGGACACGGACGATCAGCACCTCCTCGTAGTAGGACCGGTTGAAGATGCCGATCCGCCCGCGTTCTGGTAGATCACGCGTGGTACGCCAGAGAAAATCGTGTTCCAGCTCGGCGGCGCTGGGATGTTTGAAGCTGAATACCTGGCAGCCTTGGGGGTTGACCCCAGACATCACGTGCCGGATAGCACCATCTTTTCCCGCCGCGTCCATCGCCTGGAAGATTAGCAGGATTGCAAAGCGGTTGGATGCGTAGAGGAGCTGTTGCAGCGCACTAAGCCGCGCGACGTGCTCCCCGAGCAGCATTTGATAGTGCTCCTTTGACGTGTAGAAGGGCTTTATCTTCGTCGGCCACTTCCGGAAATTGACCTCATTCCCTTCCAGCACCCGAAATTCGCTTGAACTGATTTGCATTCGTATCTCCCGTCTGCGCGGATCACGCAGGTCGCGTCCCTCGTTTTGAGTACGCAAGACCGAACTCGCTTGGCTGCAACATCTCATCCACTGATTTCTTGTGAGCCGCGCTAATACATGCGAAGTTGAGCCGTCAGGGTGGCTGGAATAACGTCCTATGCAACCCTGAGACGAGCGAACACGGGAATCTTCACCAATCCCATGAGCAAAGCGAAGAGGACCGCTGCGGCAAGTACGCCAGCCACCATTGAGACCGGTAGAGGCGTCATTGCCACCCCGCCAATCGCCAATGTCGCCGCGATCACGAGATCGGCAACTGACGATACGACGAGCCAGAGGCTTGGCCGGGCACCCCATATGTGATGCCGCTCACGAATCGCGTAGAGCATCGCCTGGCTACCGAAGACCAGAGCAATAAAGGCAACGGTTCGCAGTGCATCAGTTGCGAGGGCCATCTCAAATTTTCCGATGGCCAGCACTCCCATGCAGAAGGCTAACAGGCAAACGCCCATTGCAACACCCACGATCGTCAGGTTGCCAATACGCCAGGCATTTGGCCACGGCGAAGGCTGCACATGGTCCGTAGTCAACGACATGGCGAGAAAGTCGCCCGTGATCATCACAATGACCATCAACAGCGGGTTCAGGATCGCATGCCCGGTCATGATCAAGCCGAGTACAAGGAAAAGTACCGCCACGACCTTCTTGATAATGGAGTTCAACGTGTAGGTCAGGATGCGCTGGAACGTCACACGACCCTCCTTTACCGCTGCAACGATGCCCGCAAGCCCAGGTTCGGTCAGTACCATCCCGGCAGCCGATTTGGCAACGTCAGTTGCTGTCGACACCGCGATTCCGATTTGCGCCTGGCGTAGCGCCGGCGCGTCGTTGGCCCCATCGCCACACATGCCTACGGTGTGACCGCTCGCCTGGAACTCCTTGACGAGTTTGAACTTGTCCTCTGGCAACACGCCTGCGTAAACCGCAAACGCTTCCGGTTGCAAATTTTCGGGGATTGGACCGGGTGGACACGTGGCACCATCGAGTCCCACCGCTTGCGCCACTATGGCTGCGGTCGCCGGCGCGTCGCCCGTCACCATCACCACTCGCACACCCAACCCACCCAACTCCGTAACGAGCGCTGCTGAGTCTGAACGCGGCGGATCGCTGAGCGCGATCAGTCCTGCCAGCTTCATTTCCGCTTGCGGTCCCGCCGCGACGGCGAGGACCCGATAACCCTGCTGCTCGAGTTCGCTCGCCACCGCGTTTGCTGTCGGCGAAGATGCTGCAAGACCGGCGACCGTCGAAAAGGCGCCCTTTATTACCCGTTGCGTACACCCGGCTGAATCTTTTGCTGTCGCCTCGGACATCTTCTTCGTCGGATCGAAGGGTGTGAACTTGATCAAACTCGGCGCGTCGCGCCCAGCTTCCTTCGAGGCCGCGACCCGAATGGCCGCGTCGACCGGATCCTGCCCACCGTCCGCGCTAGCCAGCGCCGCCAGCGCCAGGACGTGTTGCTGATCGAAGTCGGGCATTGCCCGAACGGTGCTGACCGTGATCGCATTGAGTGTGAGTGTGCCCGTCTTGTCGGCGCACAGCACATCCATGGTTGCGGCTTCATCCACCGCCGAGAGGCGTGTCGGCAACACACCGTGCTTTGCTAGCGCCCGGGCGCCAAACGCGGCCGCAAGAGTGAAGGTTGCCGGCAGCGCCACCGGAATCGATGCCAGCACCGCCGTAAGGACTAGGGGCACGATCTCGCCAAGCGGCACTTTGAGGAAGTAGGCACAGCCCACCAGCATCACAATGACGAGACCATTGAATACCCCGAGATTGCGCACCACCTGGAGGACCGCCTTTTGCTGTGAGCTCACGACGCGGGCGGTACGGACAAGTTCGGCGGTACGGCCGAACTTGGTGTGCACGCCGGTCGCGGTGACCTCCGCCACCGCCTCGCCGCGCCTTACAAGCGCGCCAGCAAAAGTTTGGGCGCCTGCACCCGCTTCAATAGGTACTGATTCGCCAGTGAGCATCGACTGGTCGATCAAGACGCCTCCAGCGAGGAGACGCATGTCAGCGGCGACCACGGCACCGAGCGACAGCTTGACCACGTCGCCTGGCACCAGGTCAGCGGCGGGTACAGTCAGCCAGGTACCGTCGCGCAGGACCGACGCGGTCAGCGCCAACCGTGATTTCAATGCAGCCAGTGTCGCTTGGGCGCGGCTTTCCTGAAATAAACCGAGTGCCGCGTTAAACACGAGCAGACCGGCAATGACTCCAGCCTCAACGAATTTACCCAGCGCCCACTGGAGCACGATAGCAGATTCAAGCATCCACGGAACGGGCGCCCAGAATTTGTCTAGTGCCATGCGTAAAGGGTGCCCAGAAGTATCGGGGATCGAGTTAGGACCCGACGTTGCCAGCCGGCGACGAGCTTCATCGCCAGTGAGGCCATCGGCCAAACTCGCTGTCGTGGGATTGGACTCACCGGGTGTCGGCACGTTCGTTGCGGTAGGCGGACAAGGCATGTTTGGTGTACTCGTTGTCGCGGTGGTCCGCAATCCAGTTCAGCAACGTGGTGCTGGCTTACATTGCTACGCTGATCGGAGATTTCATGGAGGATTTCGAGAGATTGTCGATGGGCGACTCAATGCCCTCTTGCGTTGCCGGGCATGCCGTACGCAGTGACGCGTGCACGTCGACTGGTTGAACCCGGCCCACCCGCACGACTCCTCGAAGCATCCACAACTGCCTTGCGGGGCTCGCACGACAAGTCAGACTATCCTGGAAAATAAAGAAGGTGCTGCGAGCTTGAGTCCTCACGCACAGCAAAACGTCGACGCTGGATTCCCCCTTGATCAGCTCTTAGGCACTGCATCCAGCCCAGCACCGCCTCGGATCGACGAGAATGCAGAAAGAACTCAACCCGGCGGGATTCCGACGCTTCGTGTCACCGCGACCAACTGCCCGGCATTGGACCTACGGTTTTCCGTCTATCACCGTTAGATACCGTGCAATCGGTTCAATTTGATCAGCATCGAACGGCGCGCCGTAGGCCGCGCGCATCTTGGTCACCTCCGCCTTCCACTCCTGAAACGACAGTGGTGGTTGCCGGGTGACCATCCCCACGGAATGACAAATCACGCAATGCGCGTTAGCAAGATCTGCCCCCGTGCCAAGGGGGAATGCCTCCCTGCCATTCGGCAACGCAACGTCGACGGTACGGATCACAGCTGTGGCACCGGGCTTGTCCGGCCCGGCAACCGCCCATGGGCAGGCATAACTCGCGGATACCATCACAAACACCGCAAACGCTTTCATGATCCGTTCCTCACCCCGCGACGACGGTCGCGGATTCGACGACATTGCGCATGTAACCGCCGCTGTTCCAATTGGGCGTTTCCGGCTGTTCGATACCGTCGCTGTTCACGGCCTTCACCTTAAGCGCATACTGCCCCGATCGCCTAGGCGTAAAGGGGGCGTCCCAACGGCGAAAACTGTACTTGCCAAAGTCCCTTTCGAGGCGCGCCGGCACCCAGGATGATCCGCCGTCAGACGAAAAGAGAACCTTACGCACACCAGTGTCGCCACCGAATGCGATGCCCCTGATCATCTTCTGCTGCGCCACCTGCAACACCGAACCGTTGTCGACGTTGGTGAAGAATGACCGTGGCACCATCCGGTTGATGGGTATTGTCTTGACTCCGGACTGCCCCGGCCGGACGTTCGCATGAGGAGTATCCGGAATCTGGTAAGCCGTAGCCATCCAGAAGTTCTCGTCCGGGCGCGCGATAACCTCTATGTCATTGAGCATCTTCATCCAGTACGTCGAATACCAGCCCGGCACAACGAGTCTTAGCGGGAAGCCATTGAGCAGCGGCAGCGCCTGGCCGTTCATTCCGTAGGCGATGATCACTTCGCCGTCGCGGGCATGATCGACACTCAGTGTTTTGACGAAGTCCGGCGTCGCGGAGATCACCCCGGATTCAAGACCGTTGAACCGGACCTGAACCGCACCCGCCTTGACCCCTGCCCGATCAAGTATGTCCTTGAGTCGAACACCGGTCCACAGTGCATTGCCCATCGCGCCGTTGCCCCATTCTCCGCCTGCCACACGTGGATTGAAGAAGCCGCGCGAATTTCCCGCGCACTGGTTCACTGCAGCCACCTCTACGCGTGGAAAGTCGCTCATGATCTCACGGAGGCTCAGAGAGAGTTCGCGTTCGACCATCCCACGGACCATCAGATGGAAGCTCGCGCCATCGACGTGGGTCGGGATACTGGACAAATGCCAGCGCACGAAGAAGCGATCGTTCGGTGTGAACACACCATCGTCGAACACGGTGAACGGGGTCTCGAGCAAGGGGGGCCGGCTACGCACGAGAAGCATCTCACCTTTCTGGGGAAATGCACCGGTTAACTCCCGCACACCGTTTTCGAATGGCTGCGTGACCACGTTGGTTGCCCACGAGCGCTGGGCCCAGCTTCCACCGAAGCCCAGCAGCCCTCCGGCCGCCAGGATACGCAGCAACTCGCGGCGCCCTGCACCATATTTGTCGTCCATTGTGGTCTCCTTCATTATCCGCCGAAGTGTGCTTCGCCAGCTACGCATCCAGATCAGGTACTCCGACGCGCTCCAATCGTCCAAGCCCGGTTGGTTCACATCAACGCTGCCACAACCGACTATGGAAACGCGGGAATCGTTGGATCGGTACCCTCTACATCCGCTTCGGGATGGTGGCTCTTCACCAGTTGCTCGATTTCTTCGACACGATCTTTCTTCACGTCGACCATCATCAGCAACTCGCCGTTTTCGATCGCGTATTCAAACTGCTTGAGCCGGGTATTGGGAACGTCGACGCCGATCATCGTCGCGGTCCAAGCCCCGAATCCGGCACTCGCCAGCGTCATCAGCACAACGACTCCGCCGGCGATCGTTAGGCCAGTTGGCGGAAAGGCCATAGCGACAAGGCCCGCCAGCACGCCGGTAACGCCACCCGCCGCAACGCCGCGCGCGAGCGCCGGGATCAGATCGCTGCGCTGCGCCAGCGTCGCCTCCGGCAAATCCTCAAGCGGTACGCCTGCTCGGGCGAGCACGTGAACGTGGCGCCACTCGATCCGCTTGAGCAGTAGTTCGTCGATGATTTGCCTTGCACTCTGTACATCCGGTATCAGGAAATATATGCGCCTCATTTCGCCTCTCCTATCGGGATTACCCGAGACCCCGCATCGACAGCCCAACTGGATGCCGGTGAGCGCAACCACCTGTAAATATAGTCCGAATCCGTGGTGACTTAACCGGGAAACGACCACCGGTACCTGCCATATCCCCGGTTCAGGTTGCGGAGCGACAGTTCATTCGCTCTCGCCCGCCGCAAGCTCGCCATCTAGCACCGCCTTAGGGGTCTTTCCAGGAAGCACCACGCAGTCCTTCCTCCGGAAGGCGCCGATTCCCATACTTCTGACTGCATTCATCGAAACCACGAAGAGCGCCGGATGATCGTCTCACTCTGCATCCGAAGCCGCCAACACCGCCAGGACCATTGCCGTAACACCGACGCGGCCCCGATAATTCGGCAGCGGCGAACTAACTGGTCGTACGGAAATGTCCGGTCGCGCGTCACCTTTCGCGACACGCGTCGGCCAGTTTTCCGGTGCCTGAGCTTTATGAAGGTTCGCGACGTGATGTCTGTAGTGTTCCGCTCCCGCCTGTAGTTCTTCCAAGGATGCAAGCGGTCTTGGTCGCGCCGGAGCGATCACCATCCTGTACTGCTTCCGGTCAGGATCTGCGTCAAACACGACCCACTCCCGTTCCGGATAGTCAATCACTGGAAACGGCAATGTCCCAGGCGTAGTTGAAGGTTGAAGGCGGCGGTTCGCCAGTGGAATCCGAGAGAATCGGGTTTCCAGGACCAACCTCCCGAACAGGGAACCAAGGAGAACCG
>NZ_CADIKB010000078.1 GCF_902859825.1 Paraburkholderia phenoliruptrix
TCGCTGTATTTCACAAAAATTCCCCCAAAAAGCCGTCCAACTTTTGGGGGGCAGTTCAAAATAGGTGGACACCTATGCTCCTCGCTCAGAGCGTCAGTTGGTAGACGTCGAAAATGGATCGCTTACTGTTGACGTGGCCATTCTTGCTTCTGTAAGCGGGATAAGACACATACGCGGCCCAGAGCGGACTCGAGTTCGGACGTCGTCCCGCGTCAAGATGGCAACTCGCGCAGTTAAGCGAATTCCCAACGTATTTGCCTGCATTTTCCCCAGTGTGATTGAAGATTTGCTCGCCCATCCTGACTGCTTTGCCGAAATCATCAGTTGGCATGGACGCTTCGTTCGGCGGGGAGAAGGCTTTCGGCGCGTCAGGTGCGGCACTCTGGTTTGCGCCTGGTTCAGCGGCCGACGCCAGGCAAATCATGAGCGCCCCAACGATCCCGGGCGCGAGTATGCCAATATCCCTGAGGAGATGTTTATGTTCACGGACGCTCATCGCCTGGTCTCCCCGACGCTCTTCACGTTTCCGGTGGTGGGTTCAGCGGCGTAGTAATTCGACACAGCTTTGATGTCCGCTTCCGAGAGTTTGCTCGCAATGACTGGCATAAGCGCCAGTGGACCTGGTGGACGCATGCCCTTCTGCCATGCATGCAACTGGGCAGAAATGTACGATGCAGGCTGACCCGCCAGTGGCGGGAATGCTGCTCCTACTCCTGAGCCACCGGGCCCATGGCACTGCGTACAGGCAGGCAGGCCTTGTTCCCACCGTCCACGCGTGGCCAGCCAAGCTCCCGTATCCGAAGGTACTGCGGAACTACTGTTTTCCGGGCGAGCATCTGCCGGTGGGGGCATGCGACTAAAGTATTCAGCGACAGCCATGCGGCCCTCGGATGACATGATTTTCGCGAACGGTTGCATAACCGTGCTTTTCCGCTGTCCGTTCGCGAACGCGTCCAGTTGAGCCTCGAGATAGGGGGCGCCTGCTCCGGCAAGCCTTGGAAATCCCGCAGCAGCATTTCCTTCGCCTTGCGCGCCATGACAGCTTATACACGCCGGGATACCTTTGGCGGTACCCTTGGTCGCGATTGTGGCGCCGAGCGGCGACTCCTGCGCCTGCACGATACAGGATACCGTTAGCGCGCATGTGATGAATGTAGGGGCAGGGCGCCAGCGCAATCGCTTGCGTTGATCCGGGCCAATGGATTTCATGTCTCCTCCATCATTGTTTTATGTAACCCGCTTCGGCGAGTTTGTATTTGCTGCATTGTCCGGCGCAGTCCGCCAAACCCAGTACTGTTGAGTCCGCTTCAGGACGGCGACGCCTCGCCCTGCAGGGACCTGAACAACTCGAACAGAGCGCTCGGGCCGTTAGCGAGCCGGAACTGGATAGTCTTCATGTCACAGCGCGTTTAACGGAATCTTCAAATAGCGGATGCCGTTTTCCTCGGCGGGTGGAAATTCCCCGGCCCGTATGTTCACCTGCACAGACGGAAGAATAAGAACGGGCATCGCAAGTGTTGAGTCGCGAGCTTCGCGCATACTGACGAACTGTTCTTCCGTTACGCCGTCGTGCACATGGATGTTATGCGTACGCTGAGCGAGCACCGTGGTTTCCCATTCGGGGTTCCGGCCCTCGGGGGGATAGTCGTGGCACATGAAGAGCCGGGTGTTGTCCGGCAGGTCCAGCAGCTTTCGAATCGACCCGAACAGCGTGTGCGCATTGCCGCCGGGGAAGTCGCAACGCGCGGTGCCAACATCCGGCATGAAAAGCGTGTCACCCACGAAGACCGCATCGCCAATCTGATAGGCCGTGTCCGCCGGTGTATGTCCGGGAACATACAACGCTCTCGCCGTCAGGCTCCCAATCGAGAATGTCTCGTCTTCGCCAAACAGGTGGTCGAACTGGGAGCCGTCAAGCCGGAATTCCGGCTCGAGATTGAAAAGCTTCTTGAAGACGCCCTGAACGGTCCGAATGTGCTCTCCAATCGCAATCCTGCCGCCAAGCTCGCCGCGCAAATAATGCGCTGCTGACAGGTGGTCCGCATGCGCGTGCGTTTCCAGAATCCACTGCACCCGCAGGCCGCGCTGGCGAATGAACTCGATGACCTTGTCGGCATTCGCCGTTGACGTGCGTCCTGCCTTGGGGTCGTAGTCAAGGACCGGGTCAATGACTGCACATTCCTGATGCCCGGACTGAGACACCACGTAAGTCACCGTGCCGGTGACCGGGTCGAAGAACGGCTGAACGATGGGCTGCATCCTGACCTCCTCAGATGTTACTCATTCTATTCACAAATAATTTACAATGCAATATAATGTGTGTGTGTAAATTAAAGGATGGTGAGATGAGGAAGAAGTCCGTCCCAATCGACCTGTCGGTGATGCAGGCATCGGCAGAGAAAGCCTGTGCGCTACTGAAGGTGCTGGCCAATCCCGACAGGTTGCTTCTGATGTGCCAGTTGTCGCAGGGCGAGTTATGTGTGAGCGACCTCGAGGAACAGTTGGGCATACGTCAGCCGACGCTTTCCCAACAGCTCGGCGTGCTTCGCGATAACGAACTCGTGGCGACACGGCGCGAGGGAAAGAGCATCTTTTATTCCATCGCGAGCAAGGAAGCGATTGCCGTCATGAACGTGCTGTACGACCAGTTTTGCGCTCAATGAAGGTGAGGAGAGGTCATGTTGATTGATATCGCGAGCTTCACACCCGGCCTGTCATTGACTGGCGGTCTGGTGATTGGCGCCGCAGCTGCTGTGCTTGTTTTATTCAACGGACGTATCGCTGGGATCAGCGGCATCCTCGGTGGCCTGCTGGGCACGCCTCAGAAAGATGCGGGGTGGCGTGTCGCTTTTCTCGTAGGGTTGATTGGGGCGCCTGTGCTGGCAAGCCTGCTCGGGAATCCGGTAGCGCCTGATATCCAGGCGGGGTGGGGCGAAATACTTGTCGCGGGCTTTCTGGTTGGCATCGGCACGCGTTACGCGAGCGGTTGCACAAGCGGTCATGGTGTTTGCGGCATCTCGCGGGGGTCCATCCGCTCACTCGTCGCAACGGCAACGTTTATGGCAAGCGGCTTTCTGACCGTGTTCGTGTCCAGACATCTGCTGGGAGGTTGAAATGGGTTTGCTCGCTGCTTTAATTTCCGGGCTTCTGTTTGGCGTCGGCCTGATGGTCTCCGGCATGGCCAATCCAGCAAAGGTGCTGGGATTTCTCGACTTGGCGGGACGGTGGGACCCGTCACTGGCATTCGTAATGGCCGGGGCGATAGCCGTTGGCTCTATCGCGTTCCTGTTTGCAAAACGCCGCAAAAAATCCCTGCTGGGCCTGCCCATGCAGATTCCGGCCAGCACCAACGTGACGATGAGACTTGTACTGGGAAGCGCGGTGTTCGGGGTCGGCTGGGGGCTTGCAGGATTTTGCCCGGGGCCCGCGCTGGTCGCACTGGGCGCTGGTTTTCCGAAGGCGTGGGGTTTTGTAGCCGCAATGCTCGGCGGCATGATGGTGTTCGAGTTCATCGAGCGCGCGAAATTGAGCCGGCAGCAGGCCTGACCCGCTGCGCACTGGGTGGTGGGCCGTGCGCGCAAATCCGGCCGTTTTTATAGGGTAGAGGGATGGACAGCATGACTGCAGTCAGTATGTTCCTGGGAGGTGTTGTCGGCCTGATTCTGGCGCTGACGGGTGCTGGCGGTGCTATCGTGGCAGTGCCTTTGCTGCTCTTCGTACTTCACCTGGATGTGGCCGAGGCTGCGCCGCTAGCCTTACTTGCGGTCGGCCTGTCGGCGGGAATGGGGGCAATCATCGGGCTGCGTGCAGGTATCGTCCGTTATCGGGCTGCGGTTTTTATTGCCTTGACCGGTATCCTTAGTTCGCCGGTAGGACTGTGGCTCGCACACCGGTTGCCGAACGGCCCCCTGGCTCTTCTGTTTGCGGCGGTGCTCGCCTTCGTGGCGGCTCGCATGTTCATGCAGGCGCGCGGGTCGGACGCGAAGGCATCAGCAGGCTCCCGGCACGTGCCCCCATGCCAGCTCGACGTCGACTCCGGCCGATTCCTCTGGACCGGTCCGTGCGCCCGGGCGTTGGCACTGTCCGGCATCGGAGCGGGATTTCTCTCGGGTCTGCTGGGCGTGGGTGGGGGCTTCGTCATTGTGCCCGCGCTAAGGCGCGCGACGAACGCACCGATGCATGGCGTCGTGGCGACTTCGCTGACCATCATTACGCTCATATCGGTATCAGGCGTCGTGTCGACTGCGCTTGACGGGCGAATGAACTGGCGCGTCGGTGTGCCGTTCGCGGCGGGGGCGCTATTTGGGATGCTTGGTGGTCGACTCATCGCCCGGCATCTGAGCGGACCCCGGTTGCAGCAGGGCTTCGCCGTGTTCGCGGGAGTCATCGCGGTGGGCATGGTTGCGAAAGTCGTGCTTGCGGCGTAGGTCCCGGTCGACCTTTGGCACCAACGGCCAGGGGGCGCTACACCACGATGCCTGTCGCAACGGTCGGTAGCAGAACGGCTCGTCAGACTCTTTTTGCAAGAGGTCACTGCATCATCAATGGAGGAGGTCGGCGTGAATTCCGGCAACACCCCGAATCGTGAGGGCGTAGCATGCTGTGTCCCGACCAGCCTGCATCGTAGGGCTCAGGCGGTTCCGCATGTCTGAACGCAATCGTCCTGTCGCATTCGGCATCCGCGTCAATTACTGGCAGGTCGTGCTGCAGCTTTTGCAGGTGCTGCTCGTAGGGATGACCGTTGGGATGACGCGCAACGTGGTGCCCGCACTGGCCGAGACCGAGTTCGGCGTACCACGCGGGTCGTTCATGCTGCTGGTGGCGTTTGTGGTTGCCTTTGGCGTCGTCAAGGGCGCGATGAATTTCGTGGCCGGGCGGCTCGCTGAGCGAATCGGCCGCAAGAAAGTCTTGCTCGCCGGCTGGCTGGTTGCATTCCCGATTGCGCCGCTTATCTACTTCGCCCAATCCTGGAGTTGGGTCGTGGTTGCCACCATGCTGCTTGGCGTAAATCAGGGTTTGACGTGGTCGATGACCCAGACGGCAAAGCTTGATATCACGCGTCCTGACCAGCGCGGCCTCGTTATCGGGTTGAATGAATTCTCCGGTTACGTCGGGGTGGCAGTGGCGGGAGTGGTAACGGGATACGCAGCATCCGTCCTCGGCCCCCGCGCAGGATTGCTCTGGTTCGGCACGACGGTAGTTCTCCTTGCGACTCTGCTCGCCTGGCTGGCAGTGGCAGAGACGCTGCCATGGGCACGCTTCCAGAGCAGTCAGGAAGCGATTGCGTATCCGGAAAAAGGGCACCCCCAGCCCAATCGATTTGCTGCCGGCGAACAACCGACGGGCAGTGAAGTGTTTGCCCTGATGAGCTGGCGCGACCGTCGGATGGCAGCCCTCTGCCAGGCCGGATTGGTCGAGAAGTTTGTCGACGCCTTGGTATGGGTGTTCTGGCCGGTTTACCTTCATCAACGGGGGGTGAGCCTGCCCGGCATAGGCTGGATAGTGGGTGTCTACGGCTTCACATGGGGTGGCGCGCAGCTTTTCACGGGCAGATTGTCCGACCGGGTCGGTCGTCATCACCTCAACGTGTTGGGTATGTGGGTTTGCGGCGTCGGTGTGCTGCTGTTGCCCCTTGGCAAAGGTTCGGCATGGTGGAGTTTCGCGGCGGCGGTAGCGGGTATCGGAATGGCGATGCTATACCCCAACCTGAGCGCCGCCGTTGCCGACCTGGCACAGCCAGCTTGGCGGGCTTCAGCCATCGGCATATACCGCTTCTGGCGTGACCTGGGGTATGGCGTCGGTGCGCTCGGTCTTGGCGCTGCTGCCGCTCTGGGCGGCAGTGTGGAGTACGCCTTCTGGTTTGTCGCTCTTGCGATGGGCATGTCCGGTCTCGTTCTCTACCACTGGGGGGAAGAAACCCATACACGTTTTAACCCGGCTCCCTGATTCGCTAGCGTGACGCGCAATCAAAGGCCATCAACGCAACCGGCGCAAGGGCATCGGGTGTAATCATCTATCACTGTCGACCACGCAGGAGTCTCATCCAATGAAACCCGGCACATTATTTACTACGCTTATCGTGATGGCAGGCCTGGGCGCGGCGGCTGAATCGTTCGCGGCGGACGCTGAGCGTCAGGCCGAGGTCGCGCAGCGAGGTGCGGAGGTCATGCCGTTCAGCCTCAAGGCCACAACTCACATCTTCACCAAATCGGACGATGGGGGGAGCCAGCGGGTAGTTGCGAAAAGCCCCTCTGATAGCCACCAGACCCAGCTGATTCGTGAGCATCTGCGTGAAATCCAGACCCAGTTTCAACGTGGTGACTTTTCGGCGCCTGCCCGAACTCACGGCGCTGACATGCCCGGATTGGCGCAGCTCAGGGCGGCAAAGCCCGGCCAGATATCGATTACCTACAAGGACATTAAAGGTGGCGGCGAACTTACCTATCGCAGCGACGACCCGAAATTAGTGTCGTCACTTCACACATGGTTCGACGCACAACTTTCGGACCACGGTGCTGACGCGATGGATGGACATATGCACCATCGCCAAGGAATGACGCAGCCATGAGTCCCACGCCGTGGTCCTCTTCGGGGGCTGCCTTGCATCGCAGACACTGATAGAAATCCGGGCACCTTGATAGTCAGAGCGAGAATTCCTCAAAGGCTCTCAACGCATGGGTGGCATACATCATTGATGGACCGCCTCCCATATAGACCGCAGTGCCGAGCACGTCTTCCAGCTCGGCCCTTGTCGTGCCCAGCTTCACCAGCGTCTGGACGTGAAAGCCGATGCAGTCGTCACAACGACAGGCAATCGCAACCCCTAACGCGACCAGCTCCCGCGTCTTTCGGTTCAGTGCCCCGTCTTTTGTCCCGGCCGCAGCGAGTTGGCCGAACGCGGTCATCAAGTCAGGCTGTGACGCGCGCATCGCTCGCATCTGAACCGATACCTCGCCTGTCAGGTCTTTGTAGCTGGAAATACTGCTCATGTCCGCTCCTGTAGTTGGCGAGCTTTTCAGGCTGGGAGGTCGTCAGTAACCGATTTTTCAGCATGCCTACTTTGTACTGGCAGGCGGTGGCCCGTCCCGGTATTGCTGCTGCCACATCATGTTGTTCATCATCTCCTGCTGCATCTGCAGGTATTGGTCAGTCATGTATTGACGCTGCCGCAGTTGCTCGGGTGTCAGGCGCGAGTAGTAGCCGCCTATATGCCCCCAGCCCCCCATCATTCCGGGCCCAGCGCCTCCCATCATTCCCGGGCCCATTCCATGACCCATCATCCCCGGGCCCCACATTCCGTGCATGATTGTCATCGCACTTTGCATTGTGGCCCAGTGCTGCTCGAGTAGCTTCTGGCGTTCCTGAGGGTCCTGAGTTTTGCGAATCTGGTCCATCTGCGCCTGCATTGTCTGGACGGCGACAATCATGTTGGCCGGTGTAGCGGCGAAGGTTTTGGCCGGTGATGTGGAGTCGAAGGCGGCGTAGCCGCCGAAGGCAACGCATCACCGGCGGCGCCGAGTCGGCCGGGCTCTACGATGGCTGATCGAATAAAAAAGCGATCAGCTACATGTCTGGAACCCGCATTACCGACCAACAGGTTCGCCTCTA
>NZ_CADIKB010000079.1 GCF_902859825.1 Paraburkholderia phenoliruptrix
TTGCCTTCCAGGACGGCGAGCCGGTGCAAGACGATCAACCGGGTCAGCAGAAACTCGCCGCTTGACGTCGCCCGCTATCAACTGCCCATACACCAGACTTGACCTTATCTCCAAAGCCTCCAAGGGACGCCCTAACTCCGTCCAATTGGGATTACAGCGATGTGGTCATCCATCATGCCGGCCACAGTTATTCATGCGCCGTCAATGAGCAAGGGGCCATCGAGCAGATGAAAAAGGCTCAGGAGTACGACATGCGTGGCTTTTATGACATCGGGTACCACTATGCGGTCTCGTGCAACGGTGAAATTTTCGAAGCCAGAGATGTGCGCTTCGTGGGGTCGCATGTGTTGGGAGATAACACGGGAAAACTTGGTATCGTCCTTCTTGAGAATCTTGCCGAAGCCGGCGAAGCGTGGCAACAGGAATACAGCCGAAAGTCGCTGTGGGAGAAACTTAAGGGGACGTTGGACATCGGGCGCGATGCGGTAGCATTCGATCATGAAATGCCGACTAAGGCGCAGATGGATGCCCTGACCACGCTTATTAGAACGCTGAAAGAGTTTTTCAATCTCAAGGCCCTAGGTGGCCATCGTGAATATCAGCTACTTGCTCCAGGGCACGAAGGGCGGGCATGCCCTGGAAAATACGGCATGCAAGTGGTAACGCAGATGAGGAGCGCATTCGGCCTGGCTGCGCCATCAAAGTGAAATCTCCAACCCAAGCGCATTATTTATAATGAAGGTATGGCGCTCGAGCTGTTGCTGGATCCGCTCACACCGCTCGACGTCAGGAAGATTTGCGCGAATGGGAAGCTTTGCCTTCCATTCCACCGAACCCAGCCACTCGCTACTTCCTGGGTCGGGCCCATGCCCCTGTCCATCGGAGATGTCGAAGTAGTGCTGGCCCACGTAGCTAAACCATTCGACGCTGCACACTTTTGACTTGGGCGGCGTCGGGATGTTTGTGTTTATGGCAATCCAGGCAACGGCTAAAAGCGCAATCACACCAATGATTTTTTTCATGTTTGCATGCTAATTTCGATATTGAAGTGGGTAGCCGCAGCCTGGTTAATGACTTCCCTGATTGTAGCCTCAATAGGATTGCTCTTTAAGCCTCAAAAATCTGACATTGCTATCGTTTTTGGTAATCAAGTTCACGCGGATGGTAGCCCATCGAGCAGGCTATCGGCAAGACTGGACCGGGCGCGACAATGCTACGACAACGGGCTGTGCCATCAGATATTTGTGAGCGGTGGCATTGACAAACAGGGTACCGACGAAGCGCGTGCAATGGAAGATTACCTCGTCAAACGCGGCATTCCCAAGGAGCGGATTGTCATGGACAACATGGGTCTTGACACATGGGACACTGTCAGAAACGCTAGCGCCTATATGCAAACGCACCATTTAAAAAGTGCTCTTGTTGTCACGCAGTATTTTCATGTTCCACGCGCTGCCCTTGCTCTAAGGAGATTTGGAATCAACCATGTAGCCGGTAGCTATCCGCAGTTTTTTGAAATTCGCGATATTTACTCGGCTATCCGCGAGACTCCTGCGATCATTTGGTATTGCGTCAGAGTGGATTTTTAAGGTGAGCGGATCCACTTTGTCGGAATCTGTTAGCGCCGATGTAAAAATGACTCCGGAGGGGTGCGGTTTCAGTCGGCGTTGACAGCTGATGCTGTTGCACAAGACTCGACAATGCGACTAAGTACATCGGATACCTAACTAGGTGGCTGCTGTAATGCAGTAGCTCCCTTGGCAGGAGATCGCGTAACGGAGTGATCGCACCGCTGCAGAGCTTGCAGGTGTAACCGACTTAAGTATCGAGGAAAGCGAGCAAGGAGACGAAGCGCGGGACGCATGTGCTGCCCCCAAACGACCCGCTGACCACAAACAACCCTAGCTGAATAGGAGTTGATCATGGCTGATGCCAATCATAAAGCAGTTGCGCCGGTATCCCAACGCATCTTGACTATTTCGGCACAAAGACGTCCGCGGCCGATGAAGGTTTTAGGACCTGAGAACCACGAGTTTTAGACGATTTGCCGCCGGCGCCTTGGATTCGGCTTCGGGAAGGTGGTTAGAGCAAGCGGGGTTCGCAATAAGTGCGCGAATTCGCGTAGAGGTCGAAAAAGGAAGGTTGACAGCCTCGACAGAGGCGAAGTCCGGTCGAGCCATTGGGAACGCGATATTCGGACCTGGTATGCGGGCGGTGCTGACGGAGGAGAACGTGACGTCGAGCTTCCTGCCAAAGTTTCGTGCCGTGACGCAGGGCGAGGTCGGCTACGGTGTGATTGGTGTCATCTTCAATGGCGTGAACTGGATGCTCGCAAGCGAGGAACTTGAAAAATCAAGCGCCTTGAACAGGGCCGAGAACAAGAACAAATTTTGGGCCGCAATCGTGTCAACGTGGGCCGCGGGTGGCCAGACCGTGGGTAATGGATTGAAGGCGTTGGGCGAGTTGCGACTGCGCTACTCGGCGGTTATGGCACGTTATGGAACGTTCGTCGAAATCGCGGGCAGGACAATTGGAGCGGTTGCAGGACTGGTCGGTGCCTGGTATGACTTTAAACAATTCCAGAGCGAGAAAAAGGAAGGGCATGCGGTACTAGCGTGGCTGTATCTGTTTTCAGCAGGCGCAAGCTTACTGCTATGCATAGCGACCATCGTGGGCGCAACATCGCTTGTCTTTCCGCTGCTACTTATTCTGATAGTCATCGGAATATTGATAGCATGGCAAAAACACCGTGAAATCAACGAATGGCTGAGCAAGTGTATCTTTGGCACGGCCGGAGAGAAGTTCTCTCCGCAGGATGAACAGAAGCAGTTTGAGGCTCTGACCTCATAAGCGAGATGCTATGGCATATGACTACATGACCCGAGTTCCACTGAATCATGCTGTAACTGACATCGAACGGTCGCGACGTGTCGACGTGCACAAGCCAGTCGCAGACGAGGCTGCAGATGCTTACACGGTGTTCGGCATGAACGATACATATCTTGAGATTTGCGACGCGTCATATTTCCAGCTTGGCTGGTGCTTGCTCGCATTTCTAGTAGGTTTCCCAGGATTTCTTTTGCTAACCATCGCCGCGACTCAGGCTGCAACGGAAGTCAATCCAATAATGGTTCAGAACGGTGACCAAGGCTGGTTTAGCGCGTCGATGTGGTTCATGAGCGCATTGATGCTCGCGGGATGCGCATTCAGTGTCGTTCTCTTGCGCAGAGACTGCTTCAACTATCGCCACAGGTCGGTGAGGTTCAACCGACGTACGCGAATGGTTTATGCCTTCAAGCACAACGGTCGTAACGGTGTCATTCAGGTAGCTTGGGACAAAGCCTTCTTTTATGTGCAAAGGCAGGCCTCAAACTCGGCGTTTGGAGGGGCGCCGACGTTGATGCGTTGCCTCGTTCTCAACGATGCAGGTAAGGTCGTGGACACCTTCAGTTTTGGGCTGCGCACGGTAAACGGTGCAAGTGAATCGTCCGAATATGGACGACAGGTGCTGCATCAAGTGAAGGCGAACTTCGAGTTTATCCGACGTTACATGGAAGACGGTCCGACCGCACTCCCGCCGGTGAGCGAGTATCTGCCGCGCGAACCGTCGTTACGCAACTCTATTCGAGTGCGATTCTATGGATTGGGAGCTATTGGCCGAGTCAGTATGGGTCTGCGCATCTTCACGTTCATGATTAGCGGTCCGGTTTTCTTGCTGTCGGTGCTGCATTACGTCGCGCAGTTGACCAGTCGTGAGCCCGTCTGGCCCACGGATGTCGAGACCGCCTGCGGAAATATCGAACCTGCTACGCTCGTGGGCGCATAAAGTTCGCTTTCGAAATATGCTGCCTTCAGTTTGCGGCCTTCGCCGTCCAGCGCTGGTGCAGCATGGGCGCGAAGCTTCGTCGATTACGCCTTGCTTCGGCGCTGCGGCGCTTCGGTTGGGAATGCATGACATACGACTACATGACGCGGGTTGTCCTTAACCGCCCTGTCACCGAGAAGGAAGCGTCGAGACGCGTAGACGTTCGCAGGCCGGTAGCGGATGAAGCGGCAGACGCCTACGCGGTCTTTGGCATGAACGACACGTACCTTGAAATTTGCGACGCATCCTTTTTCCAGGTGGGCTGGTGCCATCACCGACTTCGCCAGATTCCACGCTTTGTCGACATCGGATTGAAAGGCATCATCAAGATTGCCGGCGACTAAGCTAACCGCAGTCTGGGATTTCCCACTTTAAAAACAACGGCCACCTCACAAAGGTGGCCGTTTTTCCTTTCGGAATAGCGCTTGGCGGGGTGTCATCAGCTTGAGCTATCGGAACCCATCATTCAATAGAAGTCTCAACGGATGCTTCCCAAAATCTCAGCTTATGGTTCCGGCTACTGAAGGGAGACAGAATTCGTTAGACTGGCCGCCTTTATTAATCAATAACTTGCTAACTTTTTCGATCCGATCGTTCCTGCTAGCCGCACCGAATTAGTTGGACTACGCGGATTTGTGTCGCGAATTCGTTAGACTGAGTCACCTGCCACAAAAACGCGCTGATTGCGCGCGCGCAGCCGCACACCAGCGTTTCTCAGACGGGTTGGATGCCCGGCTGCCAACGTGCTCCAGATCACTATCCCACGTATGGAGCGCGTGATGAATAACGTCCGCCACTGTGTCGCGTGTGGCAGCCTCTTCCGCCCACTGCCTCACGTCCCCAATCAACGTTATTGTTCGGCCCCGAGCTGCCAGCGAGAGCGACGCAGGCGCTGGCAACAGCAGCACATGCGCGCCGACGCAGACTATCGCGAAAACCAGCGTCGTGCGCAGGCGAGCTGGCGTGCTCGCAATCCAGATTACTGGCGGCAGTACCGAGCGACCCATCCCGCCTATCGCGAACGAAATTCGGCCTTGCAACGCAAGCGTAACGCGCGGCTACGCTCGGGCGCGGTTGCAAACATGAACGCGTCCCACATCGCGCCACCCTCGGCGTCCGGCTTCTACGTGCTGCGCCGTGCATCGGAGATACAGATTGCAAAGATGAACGCGTGCATCGTCCATATCACCGTACTGTCACCGCCCGGAGGGCCATCGGCTCCTGATTGCAAAGAGATGATGTGATCGACAACCCTGTTCCGCCTGCTACTTTTCTATCTGTACCCGCTCTCAACCGATCGTCGGACGCGATCCGCGATGTTGTTTTTTAAAGTCGAAATCTGCCGTGGTCGATGCGACCGAGCCGGCAGCTTCCGAGAGGGGGGAGTGATTCTGCCTGGAGCCGGACCATGTCACCCGATAACACAGGCGATGTACCGGTCATGCAGGCTCCGACAGTCCGGGCCGTCGAGTATGTCAGGATGTCGACCGAACATCAGCAGTACTCGACGGAAAACCAGCGTGACAGAATCCGGGAGTATGCGATCCAACATGGCATCGAGATCATACGCACGTATGCTGACGAGGGAAAAAGCGGTCTCAGGATCGACGGCCGGCAAGCGCTTCAGCAACTGATCCGTGACGTAGAAGGCGGTAACGCCAACTTTCAGGCGATTCTCGTTTATGACGTGAGCCGCTGGGGACGATTCCAGGACGCAGATGAAAGCGCCTATTACGAATACATTTGCCGACGCGCGGGCATTCAGGTTGCTTACTGCGCCGAGCAGTTCGAGAACGACGGCTCGCCGGTCTCAACCATCGTCAAGGGAGTAAAAAGAGCGATGGCTGGCGAATACAGTCGCGAGCTTTCGGCGAAGGTTTTTGCAGGCCAATGCCGTCTTATCGAATTAGGGTTTCGGCAAGGAGGGCCAGCGGGTTATGGACTGCGCCGCGTGTTAATCGACCAACATGGTTTAATGAAAGGCGAGCTCACCCGAGGTGAACACAAAAGTCTGCAGACCGATCGGGTCATCCTAATGCCTGGCCCTGATAGCGAGATCCGCATCGTCAACCTTATCTACGCATGGTTCATTGAAGAGTCGCTCAACGAGTATGAGATTGCGGCTCGCCTCAATGGCATGCGCGTACGCACAGACCTTGACCGCGAATGGACGCGGGCCACCGTACGGGAGGTGCTCACTAACGAAAAGTATATTGGAAACAACGTCTATAACCGCGTTTCTTTCAAACTTAAGCAGATGCGCGTAGCGAACACGCCGAACATGTGGATTCGAAAAGACGGCGCGTTTCAGTCAATCGTCCCGAGCGAGACTTTTTACACGGCCCAAGGGATCATGCGGGCACGCGCTCGGCGCTATTCAAATGAGGAGTTGATTGATCGGCTCCGCAATCTCTATCGCAATCGTGGCTATCTTTCGGGCGTCGTCATCGACGAGACGGAAGGCATGCCGTCGACTTCCGTCTACATGTACCGCTTCGGCAGCCTTATTCGCGCCTATCAAACCGTCGGCTTCACACCTGGGCGCGATTACCGCTATATCGAAACCAACCGATTTCTGCGTCAGTTGCATCCAGAGATCGTCGCGCAAACTGAAAGGAAGATTGCCGATCTCGGCGGCGCCGTCAGACGCGATGCTGCTACTGATCTCCTTAACGTTAATGATGAATTCACAGCATGTCTTGTACTGGCCCGGTGCCAGACCCAGGCAGCGACTCACAATCACTGGAAGATCAGGTTCGACACGAGCCTACTGCCCGATATCACGGTCGCCGTGAGGCTAAATCACGACAATTCCGCCGCACTTGACTACTACCTGTTGCCGCGTCTCGATTTCGGTCAAGCTCGAATTCGCCTGGCCGACCGAAACCCCATCGAGTTCGAAAGCTACAGGTTCGATACGCTTGAGTATCTATACGGCATGGCAGAACGCTCAAGGTTGAGGAGAGTAGCGTGAACCAATCGCATCAGATCGACGAAGTCCGGATGATCCCAATAGACAAGATTGAAGTTATCAATCCACGGGCGCGCGATAGTCATACGTTTGGCGAAATCGTTAAAAATATCCAGGCCATTGGCCTCAAAAAGCCGATCAAGGTAACACCGCGCAACGGCACCGGGGACGCAGAAAAGTACCTCCTCGTGTGCGGCGAGGGCCGGCTCAAGGCGTACAAGTCACTCGGTGAGGCGACTATCCCCGCGCTGGTCGTTGATGTCAGCGACGAAGATGCGTTCATCATGAGCCTCGCTGAGAATATCGCCCGGCGCTGCTACCGTCCGCTGGAGCTACTTGCGGGGATCCGGCGGTTGGAGGAGCTCGGCTACAGTGCAAGAGCAATTGCAGAGAAGACCGGCCTGAAACCAGACTACGTTGCCGGAATCTTAAGGCTGCTTCATCAGGGCGAGGAGAGATTGGTGATCGCGGTGGAAGCCGGTCGCATTTCACTAACTGCGGCACTGACGATAGCGGGTGCTGGCGACAACGATGGAGCTAACGTCAAGAGTGGTGTATGAGCAATTTGACGGCGATCGATTTCAAGCGGCGAGTATCTGCTGAACCGGTCGATCGTCTTGCACCGGTTCGCCGTCCTTGAAGG
>NZ_CADIKB010000080.1 GCF_902859825.1 Paraburkholderia phenoliruptrix
CCCGCCAGGGGCGCGAAGGCATCAGGCCGGGTCGTCGGGGCGCAGGCTGGCTTCCGACACCGGCATCCACGGCGATGACGAGTCCAGCAGGTAGCGCGCACCGCGCGCGTACAGGCCCGAAAGTCCGCTGGGACGATAAAACCCGGTGACGCGGCACCGGAACTGTGCGCCAAACCCGTTGGTATAGATCACCGCGTCGCCGAGCGCAAAGCGCAAGGGCTGGCCGTTCTCCGGTGGGAACGGCTTGAACGCATCATGCTCTGCCGTGATTTCGAGGATGTAGTCGTGGTGGCTGCTCATGGCCTTGACCTCCTGAAATGATTGAGAACGCTCAGGAGCGCCTTGCGGCGCCCCAGAACCAGGTCAGACAACGACACGCCCCGCCAGCCGCGCATCGCGCGCATAGGCGCTCAGCCGCTTCTCGGCACGAAAGTGCAGATCCCGCTCTACCGGCAAGCCCAGCCGCCCGCGCACGGTCGCCAGTTCGGAAAAACTGACCCAGCCGATTTCCGGCATCCCTAGGCCCAGGTCGCAAAGACCGAAGGCGTGATCGTGGTCATCGGGATCAATCTCGGTCAGCAGCCAGGTCGCGCCGGCATCCGGCGTGAACAGCTTGACCACTGGGGCCGGATCGAAGTCCGGGTTCTCCAAGGATTCGCGGCCGTTGGCCAGCAGCACGATGCGCTGCTCGTCCGTGATGAATGCGTGGTTCATGGTGAACTCCTGTAAGGTTACCGGGCGGAATTGCCCAGCCCTTGCAGGGCACGGCGCAGCGCAAGCAGTCAAAGATCGAAGACGGCCGCCAGGCCGCAAGCGCCGAAGGTGCGCAGTCATTGACGGCGAGCACGCCGTGGCACGATGAAGGGAACAGCAAGCCGCCACACCTCACCACGCAGCCACCCCGGTATTGACAAGCGTAGCGCGCAGGTCCGAAGCGTCAGTCCAGATCAGAGCGTCCGGGCTTGAAGCCGGATGACTGCGATTCGGCACGAAGCTCGGGGCGCAGCCCATGAGCCCGACGAAGGAACGTCGGGATGCAGGCCAAGTTGTCAGCAGGCAGTTGAAAAGTGGTGCTGGCCTTCAGGCGCTGTCAATTTTCTTGATCTTCCGGATACGCCGCCTGGGGAATCGGCACCCAGCCATCGCGGGTGATGCCTGCCCCGATGCGTATGTTCTGGCTTTCAGTTGCCGCCCAGTGCCCACCCCGGTGCAATACGGCGCGAATCACCGACTTCCGCGGATGATCCTCATCCGCCTTGGCAGAACTGCATATGGCATTCCAATGGTGCTTGTCCGGCATACTGTTCAACCGTGGGCCGAGCAGTTGATCCAAGACTTCGGTCGAAACGTTGTGTCGCCCGCCGTGATGGGGCACTTGGAAATACCGAATACCTGGCAGCGCGAGTCCCACGAAAGGTGCGTAGTCGATCACCTCCTGCAGTGCTTCACGCCCGGCATCGCCAGTAAGCATGACGCGATGACCGTTCAAGACAGCCGACTGCACCACACTCATTTCATTCTCACGACTGGTCGGCTCAGGCGGGAAATATTCCTCGCCCCACAGGGACTTGATGTAGGCGGTCGCGGCCTTCACTGCCCGGAATATGCTGCTCAGCGCGCTATCAAAAGCACTTTCTTCGACAGCTTCCGGTGTCTTCGCGGAGTCCACGATCAGGTCTGTTGATTCATTTCCAAAGCTGGGCCATTTCGGGACGCATTCACGTTGAAATCTGAGCCACGTTGCCGCTCTATCCTGCTGAATTTTTCAGCACGGGGGAGCAGGAGTGATCAACGTGAGCACATTGAGCAAGTTACGCCGCCTCGTGCTGAGGCAGGACGTGTCGGTGCGCGAGGCCAGCCGGCGGCTGGGGATCTCGCGCAACACAGCCACTAAGTGGCTCAAGGACGGTCAGATGGCCGAGCCCCGATATCCGCAGCGCGTGTCGGGCCCCAGCATCCTGGATCCGTACAAGGAGCAGTTGAGCCAGTGGCTCAAGGCCGATAGCCACCGCAGCAAACGCGATCGGCGCGGGATCAAGGCGATGTTTGAAGCGCTACGGGCGCAGGGCTACAGCGGCAGCCGAGGGCCGGTCTACGCATTTGCCCAGCGCTGGCAGCAAGAGCAAGGCAACGCAGCGCGCGGCGCAGGGTTTGTCCCACTGAGTTTCGAGTTGGGTGAAGCGTTCCAGTTCGACTGGAGCTGTGAGTACCTGTTCATCGGCGGGCTGCGCCGCCGCCTGGAGGTGGCACACACCAAGCTGGCGTCCAGTCGCGCCTTCTGCCTGGTGGCGTACTACACCCAAGCGCACGAGATGCTGTTCGATGCGCACGCGCGGGCGTTCGCCCTCTTCGGTGGCGTGCCCCGGCGGGGCATCTACGACAACATGAAGACCGCTGTGGACAAGGTCGGCCAGGGCAAGCAGCGCAGCGTCAATGCGCGCTTCGAGGCCATGACCGGGCACTACCTGTTCGAGCCGGAGTTCTGCAACCGGGCCGCCGGCTGGGAGAAGGGGGTCGTCGAGAAGAACGTTCAGGACCGGCGCAAGGACATCTGGCGCGAGGCCAGCGAGCGGCGCTGGGGGACGCTTGGTGAGCTCAACGACTGGTTGCAGCAGGCCTGCGTGAAGGCCTGGGCTGAGATGAGTCACCCCGAATGGACGCAGCTCACGGTGGCCGATGTCTGGCAGGACGAACGTGTTCGCCTCATGCCCAACCCCCGTGCGTTTGATGGCTATGTGGAGCAGCCGTTGCGGGTCTCTGCCACCTCGCTGATTCACTTCCAGCGCAACCGCTACAGCGTGCCGTGTGAATGGATTCATGCGGTGGTCAGTCTGCGAGCCTACGCGGATGGCCTGCTGGTGGTCGGGCCCGATGGGCGACAGGTGCGCCTGGCGCGCAGCTTTGAGCGTGATCAGACGCTCTACGACTGGATGCACTACATCGCGCTCATCGAGCGCAAGCCCGGCGCGCTGCGCAACGGCGCACCCTTCAAGACCATGCCCGAGCCCCTGCAGGAGCTGCAGCGCCAGTTGCTGCGCCACAGCGGTGGCGACAGGGTGATGGCGCAGGTGCTCATGGGGGTGAGCCTGCACGGGCTGGAGGCCGTGCTGGTAGCGGTGGAGCTGGCCCTGCAGAGCGGTCGGGTGAGCGCGGAGCATGTGCTCAACGTGCTCTCTCGCCTGAAGGAACAGCGCGTGCCCGAGTCGCCGGTGACCACGATGCTCACGCTCAACACTCCGCCACTGGCCAACCTGCAGCGCTATGACGCACTGCGCAACGTCCAGCCTCATGAGGCATCACCGGAGTCCGACCATGCATGACGTCATTGATGCCCTCAAGGCGCTGGGCCTGCACGGCATGGCCAGCGCCTGGCCGGAGGTACTGGGCACTGCCCGCATGAAGTCGCTCGATCATGAGGCCGTGTTGCACCAGCTTATCAAGGCCGAGACCGCTCAGCGCGAGGTGCGCTCCATGGCCTACCAGATGCGCGTGGCGCGCTTCCCATCGCACCGCGATCTCGCCGGCTTTGACTTCGCCCACGCGCAACTCGATGAGGCGCTGGTGCGCCAGCTGCACACCCTTCGCTTCCTGGAGTCGGCACACAACGTGGTGCTGGTTGGTGGCCCCGGCACGGGAAAGACCCACCTGGCCACGAGCCTGGGGATCGAGGCGATCCGTATGCATGGCAAGCGGGTGCGCTTCTTCTCCACGGTGGAGCTGGTCAACGCCCTGGAGCTGGAGAAAGCGCAAAACAAGTCCGGGCAAATGGCGCACCGGTTGATGTACGTCGATCTGGTGATCCTCGATGAACTGGGCTACTTGCCATTCACGCAGTCGGGCGGCGCGATGCTGTTCCACCTGCTCTCCAAACTCTACGAGCGAACGAGCGTGGTGATCACCACCAACCTCACCTTCTCGGAGTGGAGCAGCGTCTTCGGCGACGCCAAGATGACCACCGCATTGCTCGACCGTCTCACGCACCACTGCCACATCGTGGAGACGGGCAATGAGAGCTGGCGATTCAAGCACTCCAGTGCCGCTGGCGCGGCACCACCAAAGCCACGCAGCAAAGCTCAGAAAGGAGATCGAAAAACAGCAGACCCGATAGACTTATCCACAACCGAGTAGCCAAAAAATCCATCAACCCAGTGGCTCAATATTCGACTTGATCACTGGCTCAGTTGTGCTGATGAATCAACACCCAGCTTCAGGTCGATGATGACCAGGCAGCGTAACTTGCGATGGAACAGCAGCAAGTCCACCCGATACCAGGTCTGGTCGATGCGCAAGCGCCGCTGCCGTCCAATGAAGGTGAACCCTTCACCCAATTCGAGCAGGAAGTCTTCCAGCCGCCGGATCAAGGCGGCCTCCAGATCGGACTCCGAATACTCGTCCTTGAGGTCGAGGAACTCCAGCACATAGGGGTCTTTGATGGCATCGCCGGGCGCGACGGCATCTTCGGGCTTGGCCACCGCGCCCTTGGCCAGCATCGCCGCCTTGTTTTTCGACAGCGCCGTGCGCTCGTAGAACTGGCTGCCGATCTGCCGATCCAACTGGCGCACGCTCCAGCCGCCGCGCAAGGCCTCGGCTTCATAGAACTGGCGCGCATGCTCGTCCTTGACCGACAACAGCCGCACATAGGCCGACCACGGCAGCGTGAAGACCTGCGCCAGCTCGTCCAGCCGCCAAGGCCGCACTGGCTCCGGGGAAGATTCGCCAGACACTGTCTGGCGAATTGGCCGGGTCAGAAAAAACGACCGCATCTGCTGCAGGTTCTGACGGCTGAAGCCACGGCCGAACTGCTGGGTGAGGTCGCTTGCCAGCCGCTCGATCAACTGCTCGCCATAACCCGCGCGCCGCTTGCCCTGTTGCTCGGCCTCCACGATGCGGCGGCCAATCTCCCAGTAGCTGGCCGTCATCAGCGCATTGACGCTGCGCGCTGCCGTCTGGCGCGCGGCATCGAGCAGATCCACGATGCCGCCGTGGATGCCGGCGTAGCCGGCAGGCACGGCGGCGGGTGCGACTCCCGCCATCGCAGGCGCCTTCTTGGTCATGCAGCCACCTCCGCAGGCCGCTGCGCCTCGGTGATCGTCTTGCGCCGGTTCGCCACCAGCTCGGCCGCCTTGCGCACCGGATCGTCCTCGGTGTGGACGTAGCGCATGAACATCGCCACGGTCTTGTGCGCCGTCAGCGCCATGCCGACCTTGACCGGGATGCCCGAGTTGGCAATGTCGGTCGCGGAGCGGTGGCGGATGCCATGCGTGCCGACGTGCGTGGCGCCCGCCGCCTTGAGGGCGCGGCTCCAGCCGCCGTAATACTCGCCCGTGGTCAGGTGCTTGCCGGGATGGCTTGGAGACGGCAGCACATAGGGAGTGCCTTCCTGCCGTGGCGCCGTCGAGAGCAGTCGATAGGCTTCCTCGCTCATGGGCTTGGACATGCCGCCCGTCTTGCTGTCCGGCCAGACCACGCGGCGGTTGTCCAGGTCCACCCAATCCCATCGGAGCGTCACGATTTCGGAGCGGCGGCCGGCGAACTCGAATTGAAGGCGGATCGCCAGCGGGATGACGTAGTTCTCCAGACCCTCGGCTTCGATGTGCTCCAGTCGCCGAAACAGCTTGCCCATGTCCTCGTCGCTGATGAGGTGGGTGGCCTTGCCGTTGGGGTACATCGGGACGTGGCGGCAGGGGTTGGTGCCGTCAGGCCGGTGGCCCCACACCTCGGCCAGGTTGAACATCTTGCGCATCACGCTGAAAGCACGGTTGGCCTCGGCCGGCTTGTGCGCCATCTTCTTCATCGCCGTGGCCACGTCCGGGCGCTTCACGTCCTGGACCTTCAAACGGCCCAGCATCGGAACGATGCAGCGGTCGATGACGGCCTGATACCCGCGCTGGGTGCTGGGCTTGTTGCGCTGCTTGGAGTAATCCTCCATGAACTTGGTACACAGCTCCTTGACCGTGGGGGCTGAACGGGCGGCGGCCTTGGCCGCGCTGGGGTCGCCGCCCCGGCGCACCTCGGCCAGCCATTCCTGGGCCAGCGAGCGGGCCTGCTCGACGGTCAGTTCCCCGTACAGGCCCAGGGCGGGCTTGCGCCGCTCGCCAGCGTTCGTGCGGTACTGGAGCATGAACACCTTGCGGCCCGCTGGTGTAACCTTGCACAGGAAGCCGGGCACCAGCGTGTCCCGGAGTTCGACGGCCTGCGCCTGGGGTTGTGCCGCATCGACTGCGGACTTGGTGAGCTTGAGTTTTGCCACGATGACTCCTCGGAAAGACCCGATTCCCAAGAGCCATGTAGGGGCCATCAGAGGGGAAGCCGGGTCAGGTTTCGGAAAGCACCGGCATATGTTGGACTCGCCTAAGTTATTGATAAACCTGCTGTATCGGGCTTCGGCGTAGTCCAGCAAAGTTCGGTGCTGGAGTCATGGTGAAATGAAAAA
>NZ_CADIKB010000081.1 GCF_902859825.1 Paraburkholderia phenoliruptrix
GTTCTCCTTGGTTCCCTGTTCGGGAGGTTGGTCCTGGAAACCCGATTCTCTCGGATTCCACTGGCGAACCGCCGCCTTCAACCTTCAACTACGCCTGGGACATTGCCGCGAAACCTGATGAGGAATTCTAATAAGCTTAGACTTTATGTCATCGACCATCTGGTTGAGTAACCATTCGCAAAGCTCCGATTGGCGAGCGTGTTCAGTTCGCGCGTTGCCTGAGTAAAATTGGCGCCCCGGGACGTCCAGCCATCTGGCAATGACGTCGGTGTTCGGCACAGCCTGACTGGCAACAGGCCGTAACTTCGTCATTCCGTCGACGAGGGCATCGAGCGAATTCTCCTCTTCGTCGGAACTGAATTTCCAGACATTCCCCAGCACGGCAAGCGGCTGACTTGACGATTCGTGACACTGCGCTTCTATCGCATCACTGATTTTATTTGTGGCCAGCGCAGCGCTTAGGCATCCATAGAGATAGGCAAGTCGACAACACAGCAAGAAGCTCCATGCAAGGATAGGAAGCCCAATTGCACATAACCAGAACACTACGCTATCAGCATTACCGGCTGGCCACACGAACGCGGCCAGCGCCACACAACCTGTAATCACAAGACATAGGAGCAATGTCCAAACAAGAATCGAAGGCCGAGAAACGTGCGGTACGTCCACCCTCGGCGGGACGCGCAAAAAATCAACGGGCATCGTTCTTAGCCGACGGTAGCGCCGCCTGTGGATGCGATCAGAACGCTACCGCACTGCGTCGCATCGCCGTCCCTTGACAACGGAGTGCCCGCGTCCTTCATGCGGTCGCTTCCTTCAACGATTTCGTTATCCCCGTGAATCGGGCAGGACACCAGAACCCCCATTTTTGCGACCCTTCGTCCTTTCACCTTGATACGGTCCGAGCCAGAAAGAACTTTTCCGCCGTGGCTCGTGCTGTCGCCTTCGCACACCAATTTCTTCATTACACGATAACCTTTTATATAAATTCTACTTGTCAGTTTATGAGTTGAATTTAAGCGACGCAAAGGAATTAAGCAATGCAATAGGATCGACTCACTTACCAAAGCGGCGTCCCACTTCACGGCTACCGGACCGGCCACTACTTTCATTCTTTCCATTTCACGTCACTATTGAGCGTTTTACACATTAACCGCATCTTTATTTTCTTGCTCCGCCGAAGTAGTCCACTCCACACCATCCTGCCCTCTAATCATCAATGTCGCCCTGGGGTGGTTTTGTGGGAATGCCTCGAAAAGCGCGAGGGCTTATCGATTCATAGCCTCCGGAGTCACAGATCAAATTTGAAGTAATTTTTCCATCTTCTTTTATATACAACCCAGACGGGAAGCCACTGTAAATAACATAATCATATCGACCAGGTCTGAATTTCAAGTGCTTGACTTTAACACTTCCTTTGTCAATGTCACTAATCGAGAAAAAATTCATCGGCGAATACGGAAGTTTTGGATATATCAGTTCAATACGGCCCACCCTGCCGAACCGATACTGAACATAGCCATTGCTAGGCGATATATTTCCAGATGCGCAAACTGAAGCAATTTTTTACCAAAATGGCAACTAAAATATATCTCCTCGTGTGGATTGCATAGCGTGGCTTCTTGAGAGAACACCGGACCATACGCAATACTCGTCCACGTGATCACGAAAAATCGAATTAATCTTATTATCATTTGAAATTTCCTTTATTCCAAGCGCTTGAAAATTTTTCACCCCGGACTACATACTGTCAGTATGCGAGTCACAACAGCCGTAATTGCGTTGACCTGTGGGGCGTTGAGCGCTGATCTGCAGTTCGGGGAGGTCGTTTGCAACCCAGAAAATACTGCTGATCGCGCTTTCACCTTGATGCGGTCCGAGCAAAGCTCCCTCCTGTGACTCGGTCCGTCGCCTTCGTACGCGAATTTCTTCACTATTTAATAATTCTATTTATACAAATCCAATTTTGTCGCTTATGAGTTAAATGTAATAGATACAGCGAGAATGTGACATGCAATAAATTTCGCTCACTCTCGAAAGCGACATCCGTTTTCATGGTTGCCGCACCGACCACCGATTTGGTTTTTTTCGTTCATGTCGGTATCAAGCGCATCGCACATCAACCACATCTGTAAGGGCTTTTTTGCTCCGCCGGAGTAGTTTACTTCGCACCATCCTGCCGTAACTTTATCGACGTTCACTCGATCGCCCGCAATTAGATATTTCTTTGTCTTATTTTTAATATTCGGACCGTTATACAAATAACTCTTCTCTTTCAACGTGACGGGAATCGGTTCCTCTCTATTCATCAGTAGGGCAAAAGGAGAGTAAATCGCCCGACGTACATCTGTTCGTGATTGGTATGGGAATTTATAAATTACCTTTCTCCCATCTGATAGCCAACTGTAGTCAGCCCCGTACCATTCGGAACTGCGCTCATCACGACGCAGAGTGCTCCCCATCCGTTCAAATACAGAAACCGAGTAAAACTTACCGGATGAATTTGGCTCTACGAGAGATTCTCGTACTTTCACGAAATGGGTCACGAAAATTCTTTCTCCGTGATTGCGATCGGTTCTCGATGAGAATGCATCGACAATCTCGCCGGGAGTATCATCATAGAGAAGACCTCGCCCTTCCGCTTTCACAGGTGAACCCCCATCGGATATGTAATACAAAGAAAATGCACTGGCCTCGATTGGAGCCCCCGTCTTAGGGTCATGTACCGACTCTTGAATAAAGCAGATCGTTCCTCTCTCGATCCTCAAGGGCGGATAACTCTGCTGGCCGGGGATGTCGGAACATGTACTCTTCGCGCACACCGAACCAGTCACAAGGGCGATTGTCATAGGAAACATGGCCTTAATCATCTGTGCACCCCGACGAGAATTCTTGATTGAATATGACTGAAATTTCCCTATGAAATCGTTGTCGTTCGGATAGGGCTTTATACCCCGAATTTATTGGGTATGTAACCTTCTTCACTCCATCGTCACCGATAGTGTTCGGATTGTCAGCAATCGAACCAATTCCATTGTTCGCCCAAAACCATAGCCCGGTTTCTATGATTACTCTAGGGTTGCTCTCGACAAGCTCTGGCTGACTGTCAATAGCATATCCGATCGCATCGCCGCACCTTTTGTAGGTTTCGTAAAATGTCAACTGTAATAAACCGCGACCGCGAAAATCTTTTCCGGGTTGCGCATTTACACCAAAGCAATGTTCTCCGTATGCCGGATCATTCGCGATCAAATGATTTTGAATCCATGCTATTTTGGCCGCAGGGGTTGGAAATATCATATGTTTACGAGCAAATCCGTTATTAATAGCGGTGGGTGCCATGTTATATAAGCTCTGTCCGGTGTAGCTCACATAATTGAGCGACTCTCTAAATGAGGTAAAGCGTGTCGTCTCGACCTTGGCTTGGGCCAGCAAATGCTTTATTTGGCGGCAGCTGTTAACACCGTACTTTTTGAAAACATCCTTTGATGCGCGAATTAATTCATCGGCGACGCCGACGTTGGCACCCGGAGCAATTTTACTCATGAAGCTCTTGGTCAATGTGATTACTGTTCCGCACTTTTTGCACACAAGATTTTTGCTGGCGAAATTTCCCACCAGCGCAGCCGGGTGGATATGGAATACATCTGGTCCCGGGAAGCCAGGTACGCCTGCCTGTACTTCATCCCACCACACAAGCTTTGCGATGCGCTTTTTCTCCTCTTCGTGCTCAGGCTCCGGCTCGTTGCTCTGCTCGATTGCACTGACCAGTTCCTGCCACTTCGCTGGGTTCGCCCACTCGCTTTCGTGCCTAGGAATTAGACGTGATGCCCGAAAGGCAACCCACGGAAATGAGCTGCCTTCTGGGTTTTGTCCAGTATTGCGAAGTTCTTCTGCCGCATGGGCGCCATCACCGGAAGGATACAATGCACGGTAGATTGCGGTCATCAGCGGACTGAGCTTGCCAATAGCACCCGCGGTCGGATCATCACTCCCCTTTGTATAGGCGACGTAATCTGCAGCGCTCGCGAAAATTGTGTGAGTCGGATCGTGATCCTCGTCGTGACACTCGAAATCAATCCAGCTTTGTGAGTGTTCCTGCGTAACGGTGCCACCAGCGAAGCTCTGCTCGCGCACCCAGCCTGAAATGGCATTACGCTGTATATCCGCGCTATCCACTTTCCACCAGTGTCGTTTCTGGCCGTCGTTACCTGGACTCGTCTCCAGGAACGAGTTCCCAGTATGGTTCTGCAGCACAGAAAATGTCTCGACTTGTGTTACATCGGTTTTCTTTGCCTGCGCGCTCGCTTGCGGAGGTGTTCCTGCAACCGGGTCCTTGTCGTAGAGCGTAGTGCCAGCGGCAATGCGCAAGATCGTCGGGGCCGCCGACAAGCCGAGCTGGCTCCAGTTCGCCGGCGTTGTTATGTTGGCATTGACCGCAGCCCGTCCGTCAATAATGAACTGCTTGATGCTGTCGTCGCTGAAGACCTCGATATGCACCACGCGATTTGAGGTCTGGTCGCGCAATGAATCATAACGCCCCAGATATCCGAGTACGTCTCCAGCTTTGACTTTTAACCGCTGTTCAGGCTGCGGTATAACGTTGACGCAGTCAAAGACCGAATCCGGCATGACTTTTTTTACAACGGGGCCTAGGTGCCCGTGTTCCTTTCCGAGGAAAATCCACTTGCCTATTGCGGCACCCGAAGCCACGTAACCTCCAACTGCAGGAGCGATTAGAGCGCCTGGGTCTTCCGCTATCTGCCCCCACTCCCCTTCACGCTTGGAGAGTGACACCAGAGTCCCTCGGGGGAGAATACCCACGGTGGCGCCATGCGTTCTATTCACCCTGACGCGCAATCCTGTCTGATCGACTGAAGGATCCTGACCACTTGCTAAAGCCGTCGGCTTATCTACCGTGTCCTCGGTTACTTGATATTTCGCGGACCAATAGCCCGGCCAGGGAAGCGCCGGATCAGCTTCGTAGCTAGCATAGTCTTGGAGATGCATGTACAGGCTAAAGAAGGGCCACTTCTTGCCGCGCGGAAATTCCATTGAGTGCTGCACGAGCGCAAAACCCGTGCTGTACTGAGCGTTGATTTCAGGTCCACCATTCTGAGGTGGCAGCGTACTTGCGAGATACTTACGGTTCACGCGCCACGCTATTACCTCGCCATCAGCGATGCAACGCACGCCTCCCTTCAGATCTAACCCCTGCCCCGCTCCGGCCTCACTGATATGGATACCACCGTGCCACATGCCACTGGCGCTAACCGGGAAGCTCCCCGTCGGCTCCTGCTTCAGTAGCAGATACATGTCGTGCTCATCGGTGATATCCGTCGCTAAAGCGCCATTGCCCTGCCCCTTCTTGCGAAACGGGAAAGCGAATGCTATCTGCTTGAGCGGAGTGAGTGCCGCGTTCGGCGCTGAACTGTTTGCCATGGTGTCCTATTCAGAAAAACCGAAGCCCAGATGGCTCTTCACGTCCTTCGGCGCGGACGTTACCCAGCTTGGGAATGTGAAATTCCCTCTGGCTGAATCGTCCACTTGCAGGTTACCCTTTACGTCGATCTGGCCACTGGGGCTGGCCAACTCGATCCGTCCACTGGCAATCTTGATGTAGGCTCCGGCACCGTCACCCAAGATGATGCCCTTTGAAGCCGTGACGGTTACCTCATCAGTCGATGAACTCATGGTGACCTTCTTGAGCGCGATCAACTCCAGTTCATCGCTCTGAGCCTGCACTTGCACCTTGCCCTGTGCGGCGAAAATGCGGATACCGAGCTTTGCAGCAAAGAGCGAAATCGCTTCGCCAGCAGCTATCGCTATGCGTTTCATGACGCCGACGTCAAGACCACCGCCTGCGGTCATGAAAAGTTGTTTGCGCGCAGCAAGCTGAAAGTGACTACCGCTCGACAGCCCCATGCCGTCAGGTGCACTTGCAACGACCACGCACTTCTGCAGTTGGGACAGGTTTTGGTCGACAAGGGCCCGTTGTCTTTCGACTTCCGCGAGCAGAGCCTTCGCGACGCCGGCGCTGTGGTTGAGCGTCTTGAGGATCTCTTCGGATTGCCGGAATGTGTCGTCAGCATTCTGCATCGCGCATTGCTCGCCCGTGGCTGCGGCTTGGGGCTCCGCTGATATGAGTACGCCTTTCGCACCTCGCACTGCGACATGGCCGTCAGTCCGCAACTCTGCACCCTGCCCACGCTCCTTCCGGTTCTCATCGACCATATGTCCAAGATTGAGCTCACTGGTCTGAAAC
>NZ_CADIKB010000082.1 GCF_902859825.1 Paraburkholderia phenoliruptrix
GTATGCGCAAGCCAAGAACGATTTCGTGATACTCGCAAGCTGTGTTAAAGCGGACATTAACACGAACACAGCAGAGGATCCGGGCAATGACGGCAAGACGAACCACCATCCGGCAACTGGCTCTGACCGAGGTTGTTGACCGCGACACTCCCGGTGCGATGCCGGTCAGCATCACCACGCCCGAGGGCGGCACCATCTATCACACGGTCCCGCTCGCAGACCCCGGCACCGGCAGGCGGCGCGACGCCCGCCCGCAGTGGATCGCAGGCACCTTCACTCTCTTTCCCGTTGTCCGGCTCGCTGACGGCGCGCCGTGGGCTGAGGCGAACCTCTGGCTCATCGATATGATGGAGTCGAAGTCGTCGCCCAACATGCTGACGTTCGCCAGCATCGCAGACGACCTGGTCGCGTTCCGTCGTTATCTGGATGACGAGGGCGTCGACTGGCTGACGTTCCCCGCGAACAAGCGGCAACGGCCGACCTACCGCTACAGCGCCTCGATCAGGCTGGCCGTGCAGGCTGGCGAACTGTCTCCGGGCGTCGCCAGGCGTCGTATGGGCACCGTGGTGCGCTTCTATCGCTGGCTCATGAGCGAAGCAGGCTTCAGGCCCGCGAACGCGCCGTGGGTCGAATCTGGCCGTTTCATCGAGCTCAGGGACCAGAAGGGCTTCGGCAGCGTGATCGAGGTCAAGACCACCGACCTGGCGATCAGCGGTCGGCGCGCGGAAGACCCGTGGGACGAACGTATTCAGGACGGCGGTCGCCTGCGCCCGCTCGCCTCTTCCGAGCAGTCGGTACTGCTTGAATCGTTAGCCGCTCTGGGCAACACCGAGATGACGCTCGTTCATCTGTTCGCGCTGTTGACGGGCGCGCGCATCCAGACGGTACTGACCGTGCGCGCGAAACACGTGATGCGCAAGCCCGGCGAGTTTCACGGCGACGACATCCGTCTCGCCTGCGGGCCGGGTACGGGCATCGACACGAAGGGCGGTGTCAAAGGCGTATTGCACCTGCCACGCGGTTTCTACGAGCGGCTATACATCTACGTGCACAGCGATCGTGCGCGCAAGCGGCGCCGACTGGCAGACGGCGGCGATCACTTCGACCAGCCGCTCTTTCTGAGCCAGCGCGGTGCGCCGCTCTACGAGGATCGCGAGTCGCGCGGCCCGGTCAGCACTGGCCCGCGCGTGCGTCGTCACGTCAAGACCGGGCAGGCCGTGCGCCAGTTCATCAGGGACGAACTGTTGCCCATGATGTGCGTGCAGCTCGGCAACCACAGGTACGAGTTCAGCTTCCACGATCTGCGCGCAACCTTCGGGCTGAACATGGTCGACGCGATGACGGCGAATGAGACGAAGTACACGCGGGCGCTCGATCAGTTGCGGCAGTTGATGTGGCACGCGCAGCTATCCACGACCGAGGGCTACCTCAGCTACCGCGAGAATCGCAAGCTGTTCGACGCTGTGCAGGATGGCTGGGGCGCGCACCTGTCGACGCTGGTCACGCGCGCCCTCGACACGGCGGTGACAGTATGAACCGCCAGTACGAGGAAGTACGCATGCCGCTCGCGGAGGACACAATGCTGTTGCACCCCGAGCGCGCCGTACTCAAGTGGGAAGGCCTTAAGAGCCGTTCCGATATCGGACAGATCTGCTACCTGAGGCGTGACACGTCGAGCCGGAAGCGCAAGCAAAGCACTTTCGACCATACGAGCTTCAGCAGCGAACGCACCAAGGTCGCACGCCTCCTGGTGACGCAAGTCTCCGAGCGGATAACCCTTGGCGCGATGCGCCCAACGACGGTCTACGCTGCTCTGCGCGTCGTGCTTGACTTCGTCAACTGGGCCGACAGGCAGGGGTTGCATCAGGTGCTCTGTGACGAGAAGGCTACCGCGGAGGCGGTTCATCGCTACTTCCGTGAGGAGCGTGAACAGGTCTCGCTGGGCAATCTGAACCGCAACTCCGTCGCCCACTATCAGCGTAATCTGTTGTCAATGCTACGTGAGTTCTTCAGAAACGACGATTTCTGCGCCGATGCGAGGGAGCTGCGCGGCCAACAGGAGGCTTCTGTGCCGACGGCTGTGCCTGACGCCGAGGCACAAGCCGCCCTGCTCGCGTGGGGTGACGCGCTCTTCAGCAGCATCAGCACGCTGGTGCTCGACTTCAAGCCGTACCCGGTGCGGGTGACCACGGCGGGAGGTGAGAATCTTTGCCTTGTTCCGCACTCATATGGCCGTAGTGAAGGCGACGACTCGCGCGGCCTGCTTGGCTGGAATCTGGAGACGGGAGTGCCGTGCACCCGGGAAGAACTCAGGACGCGCATGGCTGAGGCGGGAGCTAAAAAACCTTATCAGCGTTCGTGGGCCATCGCCAGGCTAACAGCTCACCATCTAACGGCGGCGAACGAGGACGCGCAGTCACCGATCCGCCGTTCGCACGCTTCGATGGCGGCCTCTTGCTTCGCCGCGCTATTTCTGGCTGAAACAGGTATCAACCTCGCGCAGCTGCTGGCAATGAAGTGGAGCCCGGGGCTAGCCGCGAGCGTGCAGGATGCGTCAGTTGTCCGTCAGAAGTTTCGCGAGATCAAGTATCGTGCAGACGGGAGGGACGTTACGTTCACCGTCTCTCTGGGCTTCATGCCGAAGCTTGAGGCGTATCTGGCGTTGCGCGAGTATCTGGTGCAGGACACAGACTGCGACGCGTTATTCATCGTAGTCGGGAATTATGCACAGCTACGACGGCCAATCGGTCTCCCGACGCAATTTCTGGATCAGCTTTACAGCAGACTCAACAAGCTCGGGATCGTGCTGCCGCGCATTACCGCACGTCAGTGGCGTGCCGCGAAGCAGGATTGGGCCGTGAGCAATCACGGCCCGGTCGTCGCAGCCACGCTGATGGGCCACTCCCTGGTCACGGCGCTGCGCTCGTACTCGAACGGCACGGACGCCGCGCACAAGGCTGAGATGGGCGCGTTCCTCGCTTCGGTCGAGAAGACCGTGCTGAAGCCCGGTGACGACCCGGCGGGCAGCATCAGGAGCGCGGTGGGCGTTTGCATCGAGTTCCACAAGCCGACGCCGATCGCGGACTCGGTCAGCGTACAGCCTGACTGCCGCTCGACCGAAGGGTGTCTCTTTTGTGACCAGTACCGCGTGCACGCCGACGCCGCTGACATCCGCAAGCTGCTGAGTTGCCGTCACTGCGTCAGGCTCGTGGGCGGGCGTGCTGACTCGATCGAGCAGTACGACAGATCGTTCGGCGCCGTGCTGCGACGTGTTGACTTCCTGCTGGACGAACTGCGCAAGCGCGACGGTGCGCTGGTCGAACAGATCGAGCAGGACGTCGATATTGCAGGGAATCTGGACAGTTTCTGGTCGGCCAGGCTCGACCAGCTTTACGAACTGGGAGTGGCATGAACAACTCGTTGATCGCGCCGGTCGCTGTGCAGCCCGACTGGTATCGGGTCGAGGACGATACGGTTGTCACGCGCGACAAGGCCGGGAACGCTGTTTCGCTGTTTGGTGACAACGCCTGGGACATCCATGCATATACGATCGGACCGCGCCGCACCCATATCCATTTCAGGGGACACTCGCCTGACGGCGTGAGCCGCGTTCTTTCAGATGCGACTACGCGTCAGTGGAAGCAGGTCATGTATTTTCTGATGCACGAAGCGACCGATATGGTACCGGCGTCTGGTACGCTTAAATCTCGTTCAGGTCACCTGAAGGAATTTGCGTCTTTTGCCGCCGAACGTCAGCTTACGCTCTACGAGGGACTGTCCAACGTCGCCATTGTTCTGGTCTATGTGGCGCAAGCTGGGATGGAGGCGAAGGCACAACGACTTCATTCGATTCTGGTGAAGCTTCACCGTCTGGGCGTCGAGGTCACTGGGCTGTGCGTGCCGCTGGCCCAGCTGCATAAGCCTCTGCTCGAACGCTTTGCGCAACATGCTGGATACGCACAATACCCTGTCATGCCGACGCGGATCTACCAGCACTTCCTGTCGACCTGTGAGCATGACCTCGGCATCGCTGAGGGCGTCGCTGACATTCTGTCGGACTACCTCGCACGCGTATACGCCGACGAGCGTCCGGGCGTCTCCGCGGCGCTGGTAACGGCTGCTGCGCACTTTGGATACAGGGATTCCCCTTACGTCGTGTCGAGGCTTGTGGCATCCATCAGCGCGCTATGTCAGCTTGTCATTCTTTCGTTCACCGGCATGCGGGCGATGGAAGCGGAGAACCTGCCGTACGACTGCCTGAGCGAGACCCGTCTGGATGGCGTGACGCACCACTCCATCGAGGGCGTTACGACCAAGCTGTCGGGTGGGCGTCCCAGGCGCGCGTGCTGGGTGACCAGCCCGCGCGCTGCTCGCGCCGTCAGGCTCGCGCAACGGCTGTCGGGCGAGGCGCACCGTGCGCACGGCGCGCAAGGTTACGCCGAATCGATGGACGGTTCGCACCTGCTGTTCTGTCGGATGGGTCTGCGTTGGGATGCGTACGTGGCAAACCGGGCGCCGAGTACCGTACATCGCGATGTCGAGGCCTTTCGTGAGCGGGTCTTCCCGACGGTCACGGTCGAGGACATCGCCGAACTGAAACGTATCGACGTGCACCGCGCGTGGGAAGACGAGCCGAAGTTCGCGGTCGGGCAGCAGTGGCCGTTCACACGTCATCAACTTCGCCGCTCGCTCGCGCTGTACGCGCACCGCAGCGGTCTCGTGACGCTGCCCACGCTCAAGCGTCAGTTGCAGCACATCACGCAGGAGATGAGCATGTACTACGCGCGTGGCTCGGCGTTCGCGAAGGGCTTCATCGACACCGACAAGACCCACTTCGCGAAGGAATGGGCCGAAACGCAGGGCCTGTCTGAGTACCTTGCGTACGCCGGGCAGGTGCTGTTCTCCGATGAGCGGCTCTTCGGCGGGCATGCAGCGTGGACGCAGAGCCGTGCGGTGCAGGCTTCGCCTGTATCGGTCTACTCGCGCGAGCAGGCGGTCAGGATGTTCGGGAAGGGCGAGCTGGCGTACCGCGAGACAGTACTGGGCGGCTGCGCCAGCGTCGAACAGTGCAAGTCGACGCCGCTCGACTGGATGCGTCTGGATTGCCTTGAATCGAACTGCCGCAACCTCGTGATCGTGCCGTCGAAGCTTCAGCGCGTGATCAAGGCGCAGCAGGCTACAGTCGAGAAGCTTCGCGCTGCCGATGAGGCGAGCGTCGAATACCGTATCGAGGCGCGGACGCTGCAACGACTGCTTGACGCGCAGGAGAAACTCATCAAACCGGAGGCAGCATGAGCGACGCCATGACCGACTACTACGCCGCCCTTGAGCGGCTGAAGAAGCGCAAGGGTGCACGTATCAACAACGACACCGTGGCGATCGAGGCTGGCCGCAAGAAGGGCAGCATCAAGAAGTCGCGCCCGCAGTTCGCCGGGCTGATCGAAGCGATCGAAGCGGCCAACGCCGTAGCCGGGCGCCCGAAGCTCGAACTGACCGACCGTCTGAGCCGCGCGAAGGGCGACGCGAAGGATCTGCAGGCACAGCTTGACGGGTCGCTGGCTCGTGAACTCGCACTGCTGCGTCAGGTGTTCGGCCTGCGTAAAGAACTGGCCGCGCTGCGCGGCGGTAGCGTCCTGCCCTTGCAGCCGCACTAGATCGAGATGGACACTCCGACGGTCGTTCTGTCCACTTTTTCTTCTAATCTAATGGACACCTCGCAGACAGCTCATCCCAGTATTTTCAAGGCTCCGGCTGATGTCCATCGTTTTTCTCTTGCGCATAA
>NZ_CADIKB010000083.1 GCF_902859825.1 Paraburkholderia phenoliruptrix
GCCGTAAACGCAGAAACCCCACCTTTGCGGGGTGGGGTATCTGACGGTGGTGGGGAGCCTGACGATTACCTACTTTCACACGGGTAATCCGCACTATCATCGGCGTGGAGTCGTTTCACGGTCCTGTTCGGGATGGGAAGGGGTGGGACCGACTCGCTATGGTCATCAGGCTTTGACGGGTTGCCGTACTGCCGGTGGGGCAATACAGCCAATCTGGAAGAAGCAGTTTCTGGTGATGCTCACCAGGCGATGCGGGGTTGTGCTGTATCGGGCACAACATGGATCTCAACCTGTGCGTCTTTTTTCCCGCTCATGGGAACAAGACACACCTGTTATAGGATCAAGCCTTACGGGCAATTAGTATCAGTTAGCTGAACGCATTACTGCGCTTACACACCTGACCTATCAACGTCCTGGTCTTGAACGACCCTTCAAGGGGCTCGAAGCCCCGGGGATATCTCATCTTAAGGCGAGTTTCCCGCTTAGATGCTTTCAGCGGTTATCTCTTCCGAACATAGCTACCCGGCGATGCCACTGGCGTGACAACCGGTACACCAGAGGTTCGTCCACTCCGGTCCTCTCGTACTAGGAGCAGCCCCCTTCAAATATCCAGCGCCCACGGCAGATAGGGACCAAACTGTCTCACGACGTTTTAAACCCAGCTCACGTACCTCTTTAAATGGCGAACAGCCATACCCTTGGGACCGGCTACAGCCCCAGGATGAGATGAGCCGACATCGAGGTGCCAAACACCGCCGTCGATATGAACTCTTGGGCGGTATCAGCCTGTTATCCCCAGAGTACCTTTTATCCGTTGAGCGATGGCCCTTCCATACAGAACCACCGGATCACTATGACCTGCTTTCGCACCTGCTCGACTTGTCGGTCTCGCAGTTAAGCACGCTTATGCCATTGCACTATCAGCACGATTTCCGACCGTACCTAGCGTACCTTCGTACTCCTCCGTTACACTTTGGGAGGAGACCGCCCCAGTCAAACTGCCTACCATGCACTGTCCCCGATCCGGATGACGGACCAAGGTTAGAACCTCAAACAGATCAGGGTGGTATTTCAAGGATGGCTCCACGCAGACTGGCGTCCACGCTTCACAGCCTCCCACCTATCCTACACAGACCGGTTCAAAGTCCAATGCAAAGCTACAGTAAAGGTTCATGGGGTCTTTCCGTCTAGCCGCGGGGAGATTGCATCATCACAAACACTTCAACTTCGCTGAGTCTCGGGAGGAGACAGTGTGGCCATCGTTACGCCATTCGTGCAGGTCGGAACTTACCCGACAAGGAATTTCGCTACCTTAGGACCGTTATAGTTACGGCCGCCGTTTACCGGGACTTCAATCAGGAGCTTGCACCCCATCATTTAATCTTCCGGCACCGGGCAGGCGTCACACCCTATACGTCCACTTTCGTGTTTGCAGAGTGCTGTGTTTTTATTAAACAGTCGCAGCCACCAGTTTATTGCAACCCCTTCACCCTCCTCGCGCAGGCGAGTCAAGCTACAGGGGCGTACCTTATCCCGAAGTTACGGTACCAATTTGCCGAGTTCCTTCTCCCGAGTTCTCTCAAGCGCCTTAGAATACTCATCTCGCCCACCTGTGTCGGTTTGCGGTACGGTCTTGTTGAACTGAAGCTTAGAGGCTTTTCCTGGAACCACTTCCGATTGCTTCGTCTCCGAAGAGACTGGCCTCGCACCCTTGAATTCCGCGCCCGGATTTGCCAAAGCGCCTTCTCCAATGCAAGGACCGGGACTTCCAACACCCGGACAACCTTCCGCGATCCGTCCCCCCATCGCATTCAACAATGGTGCAGGAATATTAACCTGCTTCCCATCAGCTACGCATTTCTGCCTCGCCTTAGGGGCCGACTCACCCTACGCCGATGAACGTTGCGTAGGAAACCTTGGGCTTACGGCGAGGGGGCCTTTCACCCCCTTTATCGCTACTCATGTCAGCATTCGCACTTCCGATACCTCCAGCACACTTTCCAGTGCACCTTCGCAGGCTTACGGAACGCTCTCCTACCATGCATATAAATATGCATCCGCAGCTTCGGTATATGGCTTAGCCCCGTTACATCTTCCGCGCAGGACGACTCGATCAGTGAGCTATTACGCTTTCTTTAAAGGATGGCTGCTTCTAAGCCAACCTCCTGACTGTTTTAGCCTTCCCACTTCGTTTCCCACTTAGCCATATTTGGGGACCTTAGCTGGCGGTCTGGGTTGTTTCCCTCTTGACACCGGACGTTAGCACCCGATGTCTGTCTCCCGTGATTGCACTCTTCGGTATTCGGAGTTTGCTATGGCGTAGTAATCCGCAATGGACCCCACAACCATGACAGTGCTCTACCCCCGAAGGTGAGACACGAGGCACTACCTAAATAGTTTTCGGAGAGAACCAGCTATTTCCAGGTTTGTTTAGCCTTTCACCCCTATCCACAGCTCATCCCCTAACTTTTCAACGTTAGTGGGTTCGGACCTCCAGTACGTGTTACCGCACCTTCATCCTGGCCATGGATAGATCACCTGGTTTCGGGTCTACACCCAGCGACTGAACGCCCTGTTCGGACTCGCTTTCGCTACGCCTGCCCTAATCGGTTAAGCTTGCCACTGAATGTAAGTCGCTGACCCATTATACAAAAGGTACGCCGTCACCCCTTACGAGGCTCCGACTGTTTGTATGCATGCGGTTTCAGGATCTGTTTCACTCCCCTCCCGGGGTTCTTTTCGCCTTTCCCTCACGGTACTGGTTCACTATCGGTCGATCACGAGTATTTAGCCTTGGAGGATGGTCCCCCCATCTTCAGACAGGATTTCACGTGTCCCGCCCTACTTCTCGTACACCTAGTTCTTCCTCGCTGTTTTCGCCTACAGGGCTATCACCTGCTATGGCCGCACTTTCCAGAGCGTTCGGCTAACAATGAGAATAAAGAGTACAGGCTGCTCCCATTTCGCTCGCCACTACTTTGGGAATCTCGGTTGATTTCTTTTCCTGCGGTTACTTAGATGTTTCAGTTCACCGCGTTCGCCTCACATGACCTATGGATTCAGTCATGGATACTCCATTCGGAGTGGGTTTCCCCATTCGGATATCGGTGGATCAAAGCTCGTTTGCCAGCTCCCCACCGCTTTTCGCAGGCTACCGCGTCCTTCATCGCCTGTGATCGCCAAGGCATCCACCACATGCACTTGTTCGCTTGACCCTATAACGGGTATGTCTCATCGTGTTGCCACGACAGGACCCACTCGCTACAGGTTGAGTATTCGTGTTGCGCCGTATTCCAAAGCGATCTTTCGATCACCTTTAAAATACATCGATACAATCACAACCCTGATTCACCTACTCGCGCACCCATCTCCAGGTACACTTTCGTGAATCTCTTTACTACTTCTTCCTGATTGTTAAAGAACGGTCAGCCGATAGCACGACTGGATCGTGCATCACGCCGACTGGCTCAATTGCCAATGCTTAACGCTCAGCTCGCACTGAACACTAGGCATTGGGAATTGGTGGAGGATGACGGGATCGAACCGACGACCCCCTGCTTGCAAAGCAGGTGCTCTCCCAGCTGAGCTAATCCCCCGCGGGTCACACAGATACAGGGCACCTCAGTGAGCACACCTCAGCGAGCACCCTTCGGTCAGCCACCACACACGACAGCTGGTGGGTCTGGATGGATTCGAACCATCGACCCCCGCCTTATCAAGACGGTGCTCTAACCGACTGAGCTACAGACCCCTGCGTCTGTCTGCGTTTCTTTACTTACAGCCGATAAGCGTGAGCGCTCAACACCCTGGACGCGTCAAGCTCTGGAAAGGAGGTGATCCAGCCGCACCTTCCGATACGGCTACCTTGTTACGACTTCACCCCAGTCATGAATCCTACCGTGGTGACCGTCCTCCTTGCGGTTAGACTAGCCACTTCTGGTAAAACCCACTCCCATGGTGTGACGGGCGGTGTGTACAAGACCCGGGAACGTATTCACCGCGGCATGCTGATCCGCGATTACTAGCGATTCCAGCTTCACGCACTCGAGTTGCAGAGTGCGATCCGGACTACGATCGGTTTTCTGGGATTGGCTCCACCTCGCGGCTTGGCGACCCTCTGTTCCGACCATTGTATGACGTGTGAAGCCCTACCCATAAGGGCCATGAGGACTTGACGTCATCCCCACCTTCCTCCGGTTTGTCACCGGCAGTCTCCCTGGAGTGCTCTTGCGTAGCAACTAGGGACAAGGGTTGCGCTCGTTGCGGGACTTAACCCAACATCTCACGACACGAGCTGACGACAGCCATGCAGCACCTGTGTGATGGCTCCCTTTCGGGCACTCCCACCTCTCAGCGGGATTCCATCCATGTCAAGGGTAGGTAAGGTTTTTCGCGTTGCATCGAATTAATCCACATCATCCACCGCTTGTGCGGGTCCCCGTCAATTCCTTTGAGTTTTAATCTTGCGACCGTACTCCCCAGGCGGTCAACTTCACGCGTTAGCTACGTTACCAAGCCAATGAAGGCCCGACAACCAGTTGACATCGTTTAGGGCGTGGACTACCAGGGTATCTAATCCTGTTTGCTCCCCACGCTTTCGTGCATGAGCGTCAGTATTGGCCCAGGGGGCTGCCTTCGCCATCGGTATTCCTCCACATCTCTACGCATTTCACTGCTACACGTGGAATTCTACCCCCCTCTGCCATACTCTAGCCCGCCAGTCACAAATGCAGTTCCCAGGTTAAGCCCGGGGATTTCACATCTGTCTTAGCGAACCGCCTGCGCACGCTTTACGCCCAGTAATTCCGATTAACGCTTGCACCCTACGTATTACCGCGGCTGCTGGCACGTAGTTAGCCGGTGCTTATTCTTCCGGTACCGTCATCCGCCACGGGTATTAGCCACGACGTTTTCTTTCCGGACAAAAGTGCTTTACAACCCGAAGGCCTTCTTCACACACGCGGCATTGCTGGATCAGGGTTGCCCCCATTGTCCAAAATTCCCCACTGCTGCCTCCCGTAGGAGTCTGGGCCGTGTCTCAGTCCCAGTGTGGCTGGTCGTCCTCTCAGACCAGCTACAGATCGTCGCCTTGGTAGGCCTTTACCCCACCAACTAGCTAATCTGCCATCGGCCGCCCCTGTAGCGCGAGGTCCCGAAGGATCCCCCGCTTTCCTCCGCAGAGCGTATGCGGTATTAATCCGGCTTTCGCCGGGCTATCCCCCACTACAGGACACGTTCCGATGTATTACTCACCCGTTCGCCACTCGCCGCCAGGCCGAAGCCCGCGCTGCCGTCCGACTTGCATGTGTAAGGCATGCCGCCAGCGTTCAATCTGAGCCAGGATCAAACTCTTCAGTTCAAACCTGTTACTGTTTTCGGGCTCTCTCGAACCCGGTCGCTCACTCAACGTACTGACGAATGATTAACCTCACCCTTCCGAAGAAGAGTCAGGCAACCTTCCTTTCATTACTGTGTGAGACTTGATACTTTCGCTTTTTCCGCCAGACCCCGGAGAGTCCGGCGTAGCGTCGTCGCATCAAGCGCCCACACTTATCGGCTGTTAGTTTTTAAAGATC
>NZ_CADIKB010000084.1 GCF_902859825.1 Paraburkholderia phenoliruptrix
CAATGAGACCGGTAATCGCCTTGTTCAGCTCGGCCAGGCTGAAGAAGCGGTGGTTGCGCAGGCGGGCAAGAACCCATCTCTGGACCACTTGAACTGCGACCTCCGCCTTAGCTTTATCACGGGGCTTTCTCGGCCGTGCTGGAAGCATCGCCGTCGCGTAGTGATTCACGAATTCCTGCGTCGTGCGTCCCAGACCCGGCTCGTAGCGGTCGGGCCGCGCAATCAGCGCGCGCGGGTTATCCGGGACGAGCAGGCTCGGTAATCAGCAGGTTCTGGTAATTCGAAGGAACGCAGCGGAATCCGCGCCGTTGCTGGCGTCAGGTTGCCGGTTCCTTCACATTATCGCGATGGTGCCATCCTATAGGTGCGACCAACCGCTTAAGGAGGCGCGCCATGTCCGATCAGCAAACAAAGCACGAAACGCTGCTCAGCAAACTTGAGCAACATCTGGTAGCCGAGCGATATTGTGTTCACATCCGCAATCGCTATCTGGCAGTCGCAGCAAACTTCCTCAGCTTTCTCGACAGGCGTCGAATTTGCGTTGACGCTACGCAGCCGTCACACATATTGGCGTACCTTCAATGTGAACTGCGGAGCTTCCGGCTCCGCCACGGTCATTCGCCCCTCTCCGCTCTGGGCTGGAGAGCCTCGCATGCCACCGGCATTCATCAATTACTGCGTTTAGCGATTGGCAAGTGGCCACCTGATCCGCCGACTTCCAGTGTAAATGCGAAGTTTGATCGCGCACTGTGCATGGAATACGGTCAATGGCTTCGGGAGTGGCGAGGGCTTGCAACCGAAACGGTCGACGGCCATCTTGCCGAAGCACAACGATTCCTGTGCCAGCATGGGCAGTGCAAAGGTGCCGACACGTTGATGCATATGACGATCACAGACATCGATGTCTACCTTCAAAGCCGTGTTTCGTCACTGCGTCGGGTATCACGTAAAGATATCGCATTACGGCTTCGCAGCTTCGTTCGCTATCTGTATGGATAGCGTCAAGCAGCATGTCCGGTTTACCGACAATCATCTTGGCCGGTCGGCCGAGGTAATTGCCGCGGGTCAGGTGGTCATGGTTGTCGCTGCTCCTTCGTTATTGTCGTTGGGTAATTTTTCATGTATCTGATCGCCGTCGTTACTGCGTAACGATGTGCCGGCGAAGTACGCACGCCACTGCGCCGAATCGAGTTCAATTCCCGCGAGGATGCGTTCATCTTCCGCAATGACCAGCCGCTCGATCAATGCCTGTTGCGTTACTGCGTAACGACGTGCCAGCCTGGCAAGTGCCAGGGAGGCACCGGTGTCGATCCAGACGCTCAGGCGTCGCTCACCGTTGCCGTCATTGCCTGCATGAGGGCGCCGGCCTCTGTACGCGGCTTGCCGTTGTGCAGCTGTCTTTGCCATTTTCTTCCCCTGTCTGATTTCGTTACGCGGTAACGGCGTCACGCACGCGTTACCGTGTAACGTTGCCGTAGGTCGCATCCAGCAGCCTTGGCCGGCCACCGGCAACCATCCGGCCGGTCAACGGCAGGAGTTGTCGTTGGTCAGGAGGTCATAGGGTTGTCGCGGCTCCTTCGTCATTGTTGTTGGGTAATTGACGCCGGCGGGCATTCTGTTTGTCGCTGGCTTTGCGGCGCCGGTAGCTTTCAACATTCAGCTCGAAGATCGTCGAGTGATGCACGAGCCGGTCGATGGCGGCGACCGTCATGCCGGGGTCCGGGAAGACGTTGTTCCAGCCGGAGAATGGCTGGTTGGCCGTGATCAGAAGACTTCGTCGCTCATACCGCTCGGCGATCAGCTCGAACAGCACGCTGGTTTCGGCCTGATCCTTCCTCACGTACGACAGATCATCGAGGATGATGAGATCGAAGCGATCGAGTTTGGCGAGTGCCGAAGGCAATTGCAGCGCCTGGCGTGCTGCCTGAAGCTTCTGCACCAGTTCGCTGGTACGCGTAGACAGGACCCGGTAGCCCGCATCGATCAGCGCGTGCCCGATGGCGCTTCCAAGATGACTTTTGCCCGCGCCAGGTGGCCCGAACAGGAGAATCGTGGCGCCTTGCTCGAGCCATGAATCGCCGGTGGCCAGTGCCATCACGTGCGCCTTCGAGACCATGGGGACGACGCCGAAGTCGAAGGTTGCGAGCGTCTTGGTCGGATCCAGTTGCGATTCGGCCCGATGACGTTCCAGCCTGCGTTTTGCCCGTTCAGCCAGTTCATGCTCGAACAGCACGCCGAGCAACTGCGAGGCTTGCCAGCCTTCCTTGTCCGAGCGTTGCGCGAAGTCCGACCACAGCCGGCCGATCGTTGGCAGACGCAATTCGTTGAGCATCAGCCCCATGCTGCCTGCGTCGTAAGCGGGTGCGTTCATGCCAGCACCTCCTCATCGAGCAACGTGTCGTAGAGCGAGGCGTCTGGCATCTCGACCACCACCACCGGACACTCGGCCTGGCGCGGTGCGAATTCGTCGAACAGCTTCTTCAGATCGGGCAGTTCACCGAGTTCGAGCAATGCATCGAGCCGTTCAGCCAGTTGCGCCTCGACGCCGTGGTTCCCGGCGAGCTCAAGCAGACCCACCATGGTCTTGCAGGCATTGCGTGGCGTCATATCCCGATCCAGTCGCTCCCAGGTCCGGCGACACGCTTCGCGTGGAAACAGCTCGTCACGGAACGCGAGCCCCCTGAAGGCCTGCGGCTTACGCTTGAGCGAGTCGATGAAGTGCCGGTAGTCGATGCCACGGCCGCGACTCTTGCTGGTGTGCGTGGCTCTCGCCGTGCTGTGCACGAGCGCGCCGGACAGGTAGCAATCGAGCCGGTCGCTGTAGACACGCACCTTCAGGCGATGGCCGATCAGCCGCGATGGCGCGCTGTACAGGACGCAGCGCACGGTGAAGGTGCCGCAGCGGGTCACGCGCGCCTCTTCCTCGGCAAAGTCGGTAGTGCGGTACTCAGGCAGATCCAGCAGGCATTCCCGCTCGACCTGGAACGCCGCGGCATTGCGCCGGTTCCGGCGCATCACGACGCCGCGCACAAACTCGTCGTAGGCCGCCCGGTCGGCGAAGTCGCGATGACCGCGTAATTCCAGAGCCTGATCGATCTGGTCCTTCAGGTAGCGATGCGAGGATTCAACGCTGCCGTTCTCGTTTTTATGGGCTCGAGCCCATAACCACGAGTATGGTGTGATAAAAAATATGTCGCGGTGGCTCTCAATGCCCCTGCATTGCCTATCGAGTTGACGTTTCCATGACGACATAATTTCAGGCTGATACTGATATTCCACTGATCATCAATGCGGGAATATCATGTTTGAGACTCTTTTTACGCGTCCGCATGTTCTTGCTGCCCACAATCTGGCGCCCTGTCTGGAATCGAGGAAGCGCTTCCTCGTACATTGTCCGGAACAGGGTTATCCGCCCAAGTCGATCCGGAAGATCGCCTGGATCCTGCTGGTTTTTTCACAGAGCATGGATCTGTCCCGCCCGGGGCAAATAACGCACGAGGAAATCGCGTTTGCGGTTGACCATCGGATTCGTCTCCTTCGAAGTGAGCGCACGAACGAGTCCCGCAGCTCGCGGCTTCTGTTCATTCATACCGCCACGGCCTGGCTGCGCTTCCTGGGGCTTCTGGAGGAATGGCATCCCACGAAAGAACCATTTGTTCGCTATGTCGAGCACTATGTCGATTTCATGCGCGACCAGCGAGGACTTTCCCCTGCTACGATTTCAAACTGTCGCGATCAGATCGGTCATTTTTTGGCAACGGTCTGTCGCCCTGACAAGGGACTCGATGCTCTCACTATCCACGATGTCGACGCCTATCTTGCGTACCAAAGCAACCATGGCTGGGCCAGAGCTTCGTTACACGCACTTGCGAGCACGCTCCGCAATTTCTTCCGGTACGTAGAAGGACAAGGGTGGGCTACCAACGTTGCGGCGGGCATTGAAGCACCAGTGGTGTATAGAGAGGAGGGTTTGCCGCTCGGGCCGAATTGGGAAGATGTGCAAAGATTCGTCGCCAGTTTTGCCGGCGACAGCACGATCGATCTACGCAACCGTGCGATGATAATGCTGCTGGTTATCTACGGACTGAGGCGCGGCGAGGTGGTGCGGCTCCGGCTGGAGGATATAGACTGGTGCGGCGAGATCCTTCATGTCAATCGTCCCAAGCAACGTTGCACACAGCAATATCCGCTGGTGGCAACCGTTGGAAACGCCATTCTGCGCTACCTGAAGGAAGCGCGTCCGCGAAGCGCCCATCGCGAGCTGTTTCTGTCGGTCGAGGCGCCGATCCGACCGCTATCACCCGGATGCGTAAGCGGCATTGTCCGCTCGCGTCTCGCGACGCTTGGCATCGATATCCCGCGGCGCGGCGCACATTGCCTGAGGCATGCCAATGCCCGGCATTTACTTGACGCTGGTTTTGCGCTGAAGGAGATCGGTGATCACCTCGGCCATCGCAGCGCTTCGTCGACGAGAACCTACGCAAAGGTTGACCTGACCGGACTGCGGTGTGTGGCCGAAATCGATCTGGGGAGTCTGCTATGAAGCTCTCCGAACTTGTCGCCCAATACGTGAGCCACAAACGGGCGTTGGGCATGCGCTTCGATTCCGAGGCGGCCACGCTTGCCTCATTCTGCCACCGGGTTGATGGCAACATTGATGTGGAGTCGGTCACGGTCGAACAGGTACAGGACTTCCTGACTGGCAACAGGCCGCTGACTAACCATTGGCGGAAGAGAAGGTCAGTACTTGACTGCCTGTTTCGTTTTGCCCTTTCGCGTGGGTATGCCACGGCTTCTCCGCTTCCTCGCTACAGTCCGAAATTGCCGCCACCGCTAACACCCTATATTTATTCCCAGGAAGAACTAAAGCGCCTGCTCGACACGGCATCAATGGTATGCAGTCCACACGTTCCGCTGGATGCATATGTTTTGCGCGCACTCATTCTGATTCTGTACGGCGCTTGCCTCCGGCATGGCGAAGCCTTGCGGTTGACCATGCAAGACGTCAATCTTGACGAAGCCGTCCTGCACGTCCGCGAGAGCAAATTTTTTAAGTCGAGGCTGGTTCCGCTTGGAGCAGATCTGAACGGTGCGATGGAACGTTACGCCCGGCAACGCAATCAGAAATTTGGGCAGGAACCAGACGGGCAATGTCCCACAGACAGTTGAAGGTTGGGACGGCGGGTGCGGCATAGATTATGCGACCTTGCGATCATGGTCAATGTTGGATTTCGAGGGCGAACGCTTCAGGGCGGC
>NZ_CADIKB010000085.1 GCF_902859825.1 Paraburkholderia phenoliruptrix
CGGTTCTCCTTGGTTCCCTGTTCGGGAGGTTGGTCCTGGAAACCCGATTCTCTCGGATTCCACTGGCGAACCGCCGCCTTCAACCTTCAACTACGCCTGGGACATTGCCACGCGGAGTACGAAAAGGTGATGGCGGAGTGTGAGAGGTTGCGCGTTGATAACGCAAAGCTTCTGCGCAGCGGTCAGATGATGAGCACGATCATGCATAACAACACGGTCGCGATGCAGGCTGCCTGGATCGAGTGGCAGCACGGCGAAGGCGCTGAGGGCGCGATGGAATGGATTGAGAACACGCTCGAAGGACCCGGCCTTATTCCGGAAGACGAGGAGCCGCATGCAACAGAGGCTCAAGCCTACTTCGACGCCAATAAGAGCGACCGCATGTATGACCCTGCTCTCGATGTCGCTATCGACGCCGCGCGCAAGGAGCAGTCATGAAAACAGCCCTACTCTGCGTCGCCTTCTACGGCCTAGGCGTATTCAACTGCGCCGTGTTTGCTGCTATCCGCTACCTCCACCGTCCGCGGTATGTGGCGCCGACGATGCATAACAGGAAGTGGCGGGATAGACCCGTACCGGAGGTGCCCGCCTCGCCCTCAAAAGATGACGGCGTGAACTACTCGTTCATGGGCGCAACGGGACTCGAAGAATAATCTCAAAATAGAGGATTGACAGCGCTTCTAAATAGGACTACGAATCGCTTTTCTGCTAAAATATCGAGCAGCATTTGACGTCTTTGATCAACAACATTTTGCGCCTTTGCGGGGTTCGTGATGATTCGAGAAATGATCGTTAGCGCCATGCAATCAAAGAATCTCGCATGGCATGCTGAGTTCGAACAGGCAATTGACAGACTGACAGCGGTTGGAATGTCGGATGCGCTGGGCTCCGCTCTATTCCGGGCCAAGTATTGCCATGATCGGCAATCGGGCCAGCGTGCGATTCATCTTCTGACGCACAAGGCGGCGCAGCGCCTGAAGGTGGAAATGTCGTATGCGCGGGCGCTCGCGAATACTGCGTTTCGCGAATGGATGCTTGATGCGTGCGAAAAATGCCATGGAACAGGAAGCGCAATGGAAGGCGCTCACCTCGCTCAATGCACCAAATGCAACGGAACTGGAGCTAAGCAATACACCGATTACGAACGCGCATCGTGCGCTGGCTTTCCGGTGGAGTCGTGGCCTAAGCACGCCAAGCGATTCGAAGGCGTGACGGCGTGCATGTATGGGGCAATAGCAGCGACGAGCGGCCGTGTGCGGGAGCTTTTGTCGTGAGCGAGGCCGACCGGGAATGGCTGAGGGAGAACAGCAAGGTTGGGGGAAAATTCAAGCGCTGTGTTAAGTGCAATGAACTGAAGACGATTGACCGGTTCGATGGTGCGTATTCATTGGTTCGGGAAGCGGACGACACGTGCTTGAAGTGCAGGTTTCATCCTCTTCCTGAGGGCGGACTTCCGAAGATCAGGAATTGCCACACATGCCGAGCGAAACTTCCTCGAAAGTATTTTGGGGGCCGGCGGCATAGTCACTACCCCGAGTGCAAACGATACGTGACGTGCGATTTTTGTTCGGCCAAAGCCGAAGACGCCCTATGGACGAAGAGGCGGGAAGAGAAACTGCGTTTTGAGGCGGAGCAGCAGTTGGCCGCAGAGGCCGAATGGTGGGAGCGCAATGCTGGTAACGTCGCTCAGTGGGCGCGCGAGTATTCCCTCGAAGGTATGGTCGAAAGGCTCGCGGAGGAGGGTCGACAACGTCAAGCTGCCGAGCTGCGAGCTACGCCTCCATGGGCTGACCCCAAGAAGATCGCGGCAATCTATGACGAGGCCGCCCGCTTAACGAAGGAAACTGGCGTACCTCACCATGTCGATCACATCGTGCCCCTCCAGGGTCCAATAGCAACATATGGCCCGTTTACGGGAATGCGGATTGTCTTTGGGCTCCACTGGGAAGAGAACCTGCGCGTAATACCGGCCAGGGAAAATGTCGTTAAGGGCAATAGGTATTGGCCTGACATGCCAGAAGAAGAGCGAGCGGCACACAAAATATTGCGCATACCCTCTTGACAACCGCGATAGATGGTATATCCTCCGTACTTAGTCGTCGTAGTAGCGAACGCGAAACAGAGCCAACGCATGACGATAGAGCGAAAGCTCCGTTTCCACCCTTGATGGTGGAACTCGTCCCGAAATTTCCTTGAAGCCCCGCCAGTAAGTGCTGCCGGGGCTTTTTGCATTCTGCTGCCATGACTCGCTCAACCGCTCTCGAATCGCACATGTACGGCGATCCGATGGCCATATTGGAGGCCAAGCAGGCACGCGAGAAACGGCAAGCAGAAAGACCGGCAAGCAAGCGCCCTATTCTCACGCTGAAGCCTCGCAAGACTGATGGCGAATGGAGTGAGGCGCGCAAGCGAGCCGAGGAACTGTTTCACCCTGCCGCGGACCATTCGTGAGCCGCAACCCATCCGCATTGGGGTGCAACGCCCCTGGCGGCTCGGAATAGACGAGCAACCCCATCTCATTCCGCTTGGCGGCGGATTCATGTAAGCCCTGAAAACCCGCGTGCCGGTACATGACCGGTCCGCCAACGTCTATTGACGACGCGGGTTCTCAGGTCTTTCCGAGACCAAAAATGAAGGAAATATCGCTAACGCGAGGGAAAATCTCGCTCGTCGATGATGATGATTACGAGCACATTTCGCAATATAAGTGGCACGTTTCATCAAATGGCTACGCGAGGCGGAATGTTCCTCATGCCACAAAATACGGTAAGCGCACGCAGTTGCTGATGCACCGCGCGATTATGGGTCTTTCGCACGACGATAAGCGCGAGGTCGATCATATAGATGGAAATCGACTGAACAATTGCCGCGCCAATCTCAGAATTTGCTCCCACAGCGAAAACGCCAAGAACAAGAGCCCTTATGCGCATAGCACCGTTGGGCTCAAAGGTGTTACGAAGAAGGGCAGAGGGGAAAGATGGAAGGCGCAAATCATGTTGAACGGGCGACGTAAGCATCTCGGCTATTTCGCTACGCCAGAAGAAGCGCATGCCGCATATCGTAAAGCCGCAGCAGAATTGCACGGCGAATTCGCCCGCCTTGAGTAAGCCATGACCGCACAGAAACTGATCGACGACATTGAGCAGGCGCTAGAGCGTCAGCGCAATCTCGATCCCGCCCTGAGGGCATGGTACATCGCAAAGCTGGACGAACTGCGTGGGCTGCTCAAATGAATCCCGTGACAGCATATTTCCTCCTGTGCGCAACCTGGAACATGGGAATGACGCAGATCATGATCGACCTGGCGGAAGGCTGGGACGGCTGACTCGCTGCTGGTGGTGCGCACGAGAGTTGGTAGAGGGTCGGCAGTGCTGCGATCCAACTGAAAAGCAGTTTTGATCCCCTGCTCCGCCGCCAGCTAGTTGGCCTAGCAGAATTGCACACGGGCGAGCGGAGCGCCTAAATCGACCGGAAGATAGGCCGGAATGCACGAACCCGTAACGTGCCACTTTCACGCATGGCGGCTCCGCGTATGCCAGTACGCGTCGCTGGCACGAACCCACCTTACAGGGTCGAGCCGCCAGCCGTGAAGGTAAAACAGAGTCGGTCGCGCGCTCCGATAGGAGGCCACTGCGCCATGCGGGCCGAGCGTCAAGCCTTCACCCAATCCCCTCGTCGTTTTCTCCGACGTTAGCCCGCGCTGAAAGGTGACGGGCTTTTTTATTCCAGGTGTCTCAATGGCAACGCGCTCCCGATCCAAGCAGGAACCGGTTGAGCCTACCGAGACATGCAAGCAGTGCCGGTTCGCACTGTTCCTGAAAGAGTCGATCGAATGCCGGCGTAACCCGCCGCAAGTGATCTATGAAGGCTCAACAGGGTTCGTTGAGCACAGATTCCCGGAAGTCGAAGTCACACTGTGGTGTGGCGAATTCCGGCCAAAATTGACGTCTTAAGGGGAAAGCATGGCCGCACCGCGAGAGTACGATGAGCGATTACGCGAATTCGCAGACGCCCGTGAGGCCGAATTCCTCGATGCTGTAGCCAAGCACGGCTCACCCAATGCGGCTGGCCAAGCGCTGGGGCTGCATCACAGCACGATCATCCGTGCTCTGGACAGGCTCGAGAAGCGTGCTGCTAAGGCGGGATACTCGCCGCGGCACGACATGCACCGCACGGTGCCTGATGGCTATCTGGTCAAGGGCGTGTCGACCTACTACAACAAGGAGGGCGTTCCTTCCGGCCAGTGGGTCAAATCCGCTGTCAACCGAGAGCGTCAGGAAGAACTGATGCGCGAGGCGTTTGCCGCGATGGCGGAAACACTGCCGAGGGTAAAGCCTGCTCCCGCTCCGGCAAGGACAGATTCTGCGCTGTGCAACGTCTACACTCTGACGGATTGCCACGTCGGAATGCTTGCGTCCGCGAAAGAAACGCTCGACGCCGATTGGGACCTGAAGATTGCTGAGCGCACGCTGACTGCGGCTTTCTGCCATATGGTCAATGCGGCGCCACAAGCATCGGTGGGCCTTGTTGCGCAGCTCGGCGACTGGCTGCACTCCGATGGCTCCGGCCTGCTGCCTGTGACGCCTACGCATGGTCACATTCTCGACCAGGATGGCCGATTCTCGAAGATCGTCGCCGCATCCATCCGCATCTTGCGCCGTATCGTTGATTTCTCGCTCGAGCGGCATGAGAAAGTTGTTGTGCTGCTCGCCGAGGGCAATCATGACATGGCCTCGAGCATCTGGCTTCGCGCCATGTTCGCCGCTCTGTACGAGAATGAGCCGCGCGTCCAGGTGATCGATTCGGCTCTGCCCTACTATGTCTACCAGCATGGAAAGACGATGCTGGCGTTCCATCATGGCCACCTGAAGCGCAACGACGATCTGCCACTTCTGTTTGCCAGTCAGTTCCCGAAAGTAGGCAATGTCCCACAGACAGTTGAAGGTTGGGACGGCGGGTGCGGCATAGATTATGCGACCTTGCGATCATGGTCAATGTTGGATTTCGAGGGCGAACGCTTCAGGGCGGC
>NZ_CADIKB010000086.1 GCF_902859825.1 Paraburkholderia phenoliruptrix
CCGCCCTGAAGCGTTCGCCCTCGAAATCCAACATTGACCATGATCGCAAGGTCGCATAATCTATGCCGCACCCGCCGTCCCAACCTTCAACTGTCTGTGGGACATTGCCCATCCTTGGCGCCCGCGCTTGACCACGCATGCGAGTTGGCCCATTTCCGTCGCATCCATCGATATTCATGGCGACACCGAAATTTCAGGGCCAAAGGTAATTTGTGGAATCTGATATCCCCGCAGTTTGCGAGGTTGAAATCGTTTAGCGACGCGCAAGGATGGCGGCATCGAGGGTCGTCTCTCGAACTGAGCGATTCACTCCATGATATGCAATTTCGCGAGTATCGAGTTTCGCCGCCGCACGGGAAACTGATGTCTATTAACATCGCATTGGCAGTCGATTTTATTAAACAGGGCCTTGTGGGAATTGAACTGGTTTCTCCAGAAAACTATGTGAAGGATCAGGTAGCGATCGACATTCAAAGGCTAGACCTTACGAAACCGGTTCGATTTGATTTCCCAAATATAGAGATCAGGCCTGGCGAAATATGGGGTATCCGAGTATTTGCAAAATCCAAGGTTCCTATATATGTCTATGAATTCATAAATCGCAGGTGGTTTGGTCTTCGTTTTGCACAAAGCACGCCATTCATTGAGATGGTGGTGGCTAGGTGATTGAAAGCCCGGAAGGCATGTAATCCAACCGGGCCTTATTGCTTAAGGAGAACCGCCGCCTATCACGTTCCCCGTTCCGGCATTCGATGTATTTGTTGAGCAGGAATTGTAGACATTTGACTGTACATTTACGTTACTAGAAGTAGATTGCAGCGCTATGCCCGTCGTAAGATTATAGAAGTTGTTTCCTGTGATAATTGTTCCGCCAATCACCCATCCGTTGACGATGATCCCATACACGTTGGAAGGGCTTCCGGTATTTGGCTCAAACGTGTTTCCCGTAATCGAAGTGGTAGACGTTGCCTTGATATTTAGGCCACTTGAATTATTGTTGATCAGGAAAACGTTGCCCGTGATGACCAGGTTGGCAATCGCAGAATTTATAAGTATATTTGGATTGTTCGCCAGCGCATTGAACTGACTGTTCACTATGCTCAGTTGATCAAGCGCACTCTCTCCGGGCGGAACATAAATTCCGATTGTGTCGTTAGTGAAATTGCAATTGCTGATCTGGACGCCCTGGACGTAGTTTCCATATTGAATTCCATACGTCCAGTTATTAAAGCTGGAATTACTGATGTTATAGACAATCGGAATGATCGACGAGGAGGCCGTGGTTATAATCAAGCCTGTTCCGGATGGAGTGCCTGGACCGATAGCCTGTATGCTATCAAAATTGATACTCGAAACCCCGATAACATCGATACCATACTGGAAATAATGGGTTGCGAAATAACCATCGTTCCCACGGATTGTGATTCTCTTCAGCGTGCTCATGGCTGCGCTAGATGTGGAAGAGAATGAGTTCGTTATGACAATGCCCGTCCCCACGTTATTGGAGCCAGTCATAACTGTAAAATCCGATAAATGTACGGAGTCGGTCCCCGAAAAGAAGTTAAATGCAATCCCGCCGCCACCGCTCCAATTCAGATTGGTGACATCTTGTCCCGCCCCCATGATCGTGACACTTTGATATCCCGCAGTGAATGTGTAGCCAGCCTGCGCTGCGAAGTTGAATTGGCCCGGCGGGAAATAAACGCATCGATATGCAGTCGAATTCGATGCTGCGGCAAGCGCATTGCTGAATGCGGTGTCATTGTTTGCGGTTCCAGCGTTGTTTCCGCCGAAGTCCATGATGTTCGCGCACGGCCCGCGATTGGCCACGAACGCAGCCGTGGCCACGCCGGTGGTGTTCGTTCCGACAGGAAGAGTCGGGGCGGTCAACGACGTGGTGAATGTGCCGGCACCCGTCACACTAAGACCACCAGAGGAGATCGTTTCGCCCCCGGACAGGTTCATGCCACCGGTAATGGCAGCGCCGCCTGCCGTTACTGTCAGGCCATTGCCAATCGTCGCGCCAACGGACGTGTTAATTGAGGTGAAGCTGCCGGTGCTTGGCGTTGTCGATCCGATCGGTCCAGGCGATGCAAATGTAGCGCCCCCCAAAGTCGCCGCATTGATGCTCGTATTACAGACAAAGCCAGACCCACTATTCCAACCTAGAGCGCCGCTTGAAGTGCTGCAATTCGGCATCGCAATAGCGGTAGGAGATGCCGACGAAGCGGTAACGTTCGCAAGAACAGTGTTGGCGGCTTGCGCCGCCAAGTTTGAAGTCGTCACTAGGCCGGTGGCGGTCAATGTCCCTGTGATTGTGGGATTGGTCATCGTTGGGCTATTCGACAGCACCAAAGAACCCGACCCGGTCGACGTGCTCGAACCCGTTCCACCGTTGCTGACGGTCAATGGGTTTTGGAGCGTGAGGCTGCTAAAGGTCGGCGAAGGATACGTTTGGGCGAGCGCCATCGCCGGCACAAAAAGCACCGTCAGGAGAGCTTTCTTCATGGAATCCAGGCGATAAAAAAGCCGCTCTTGGCGGCTTGCATTAGATTGGGGAGAGGGTTAGCAGGCTGGTTCCTGACATCATCGCCACTCGGTGAATGTGGCTGTTCCGGAAACTGATCCTGTCGTGGCGTATTGATAGGTCACGCCCGGCGGAACGATGGCCCATGCGCACAAAGCCACCCCTGAACCGGTGGCGGTAGAATTCGAGACCTCCACTCCGCCGACATAGATGCCCATAGATCCCGCCCCCGTGGATGAGGTGGCGCACGAGACCATAATCGGAGCGTTGGTGTTGTTTTGATAATTCGTGTTGTAGTTTCTGATTACGGTTTGCTGCGTTTGTCCGATACCAAAAACGTTACCGCCACTCGATCCCAGGAGTATCAGTGGTAGCGTGGAAGCACCGACGACAACCTGATTGCCTGAACTGCAATAGAGGGCAGAGAATGGCCCAGCTGTCGAAGTCAGTTGATAGGGGACAGTGTTCGGAACCGAAAAACCGGCGGTTGCCGATACGTTACCTGTTACTGCCGCAGTTCCAGTTACCGATATCCCACCGTTAAACGAGTTCGTTCCTGTCCATGTATTGTTGCCGCCCGTCTGGGCAAAGGATGCCTGCTGCCCTGCGGTAGGCCCATCGAATACGAAGTCGCCGGTCAGCCATGCCAATGCCGATGTTCCTTCCTGTGCGCGGACAACGGTCAGGGTGGTGCCAGTAATGGCAGTGGCGTAAACCACCTCATAGTTCTGCCGCGTGGCCCGATCATTCAGCGTGATCACCAGCGCGGAACCCGATGGAATCGAGGAGGGCAGGTTTGCTGAGCTAGAAAGCGTGATCGTTGTTGCCGAAGTTGACACGTTTCCGGCCAGTGTCGTATTGATGTTGTTGGCGAAAATGAATGTAGTCATGCTCACGCCGATATAGAAATCACGCCGCCGTTATTCCAGAGCTGGTTCGTGTTGTGAGGATTGGAGGTCGGAAGGCCGCCGCCACCGAGAGCCAATAAAGCAGGAGCAGTGATTGCTCCAAAATAGACTGGAGAGCCGGATCCGGAACCGCCCGGCACGACCGCCACTACGCCGCCGTCATACCAGATGCTCCCTGCGGGCAATCCGACCGGGCTTGTCGGATAGTTGAGGGTGGATGTCATCCATAGAACTCCGCCCAAGTTCAGGAAACTTACCGATGTGAAGGCGACGTTGTACTGGAAGGGAAACGCCAGTATTCGTGCATTCATCAGCTCCTGAAGAGCGATCCCCGGTACATCTCCAAATACCGATATGGTAAAAGTGTTACCCGATACCGTGATGGAAGGCGGGTTGTTCAGAACCGGATAGTCGGCGCCGTTGGCGCCATTCAGAAATCGACTGACCCGGTTCTTCAACCATCCCATCGTGAACTGCTGACCGTCACCTCTATACAGGTTCCATGTTAGCGCTCGTTTGTAAATGTCATCCGAGGCGAGCTGAGCTGTTCCGGACGACGAAAAACTAAGATAGTTGTACGGCGGTACGTTGTAGGGAAATTCGTTGTAGCCCGCTCGAGTAGAGGACGTCTGGGTTGCGAGTACTGGCCTTGAGATGCCGTATACACCCTGGCCTATCCAGTCAAGAAGAGGGCCCGTGATGCTTGGTGATGTATAGAGACCTAAAGGTGTGTTGTTGAACCAGTCGACGTAGCCCTGTGTGATTGAGTTGTATGCCGCTACAAAGGCCTGCAGATTTTCATCATCTGAGTATTGAGAAAACAGGTAACTCGGTATGGTTTGCTGAAGCGGCAATGTCGATAATGATTCGATTTGCATACTTTAGCCTTGAACCACTGTGACGCCCGTATCGGAGCACTCGAAATATGATTCAGGATCACTTGGGATCACACTCGTACCGGCTGTCGGACTCGCAGCAACACCATTGATCGTCACCACGTACGTCAGTGTGGTGATGTTGGGAGCATCAATTACCGAGGCAACCGCGTTTTGGAAAACTGCATTCATCTCCAGTTGATTAATCGGTTGTCCGGCATAGATGCTGTTGATGTACGCCTGGATTGCCGGAGCGGCCAGTTGGGCCACGGACGTAGCACCAGTGAAACTGGGCAACGTCGGGCAATGTCCCAGGCGTAGTTGAAGGTTGAAGGCGGCGGTTCGCCAGTGGAATCCGAGAGAATCGGGTTTCCAGGACCAACCTCCCGAACAGGGAACCAAGGAGAACC
>NZ_CADIKB010000087.1 GCF_902859825.1 Paraburkholderia phenoliruptrix
CAGATGGTCGTTCGTCTTGCTGTCATCGTGCAGATCCTCTGCTGTGTTTGTGCGGGTGTCCGCTTTAACACAGCCTGCGAGTATTAGAGAATCGTTACCGACTTGCGCATAGGGCCTGGCTGTCGCTGCACGAATCCACCGCGACGCAACGGGCCTACCGGAAGGAAGCTGAACGTCTGATCCTGTGGGCGATCGTGGAGCGTGACCGCGCCCTGTCGTCGCTGACGACGGAGGATGCGATCGCATACCGGAGTTTCATGCGCCGGCCGACGCCGCGCGAGCGCTGGGTGGGACCCATGCGCCCGCGCACCTCGCCGGAGTGGCGACCCTTCTCCGGTGGGCTGTCGGCCCGCTCGACCGCCTACGCGCTGTCGGTGCTCGGGGCGATGTTCCGCTGGCTGATCGAGCAGCGCTATCTGCTGGCCAATCCGTTTGCCAGCGTCAAGGTGCGCGGCACCAGCCGCTCAACGGTGCTCGACACGTCCCACGCCTTTACCGAGGGCGAGTGGATACTCGTGCGTGCCATCGCTGACGGACTTGAATGGTCGTATGGGTGGGAATCGCCGGCGGCGCAACGCCTGCGATTCATTCTGGACTTCGCGTATGCGACCGGCCTGCGCGTCAGCGAACTGGTCGGCGCCTGTCTCGGCAACGTTGAAACCGACGCCCGGGGCGATCATTGGCTGAGCCTTATCGGGAAAGGCCGCAAGGCGGGCAAGGTCGCGCTGCCGCCACTGGCCCGCACTGCGCTGGACCGCTATCTGGTGGAGCGAAGGTTGCCGGTCACGCCGACCCGCTGGCGTCCCGATACGCCACTCATCGGCAGCCTCGAGCAGGACAGTGCGGCAGGCATCACCGGTGTAAGGCTATGGGAGATCACGCGAAGATTCTTTACACGGGCAGCCAACGTCGTCGAGGCGGACAACCCGGTGCTCGCGGAAAAGTTGCGTCGCGCGAGCCCACACTGGACGCGGCATACGCACGCGACCCATGCGCTGGCACGCGGTGCCGAGCTGACCACGGTACGGGATAACCTGCGCCATGCCTCAATCGCGACCACGTCGATTTATCTGCATAGCGACGAACTCAAGCGCGCCCAGCAGATCCGGAACGCCTTCGCGGACAGATAGGGTTCCAACTGCCCTGAAACGGCATGATCTTTCCGGTTTATATAACCAGACGGCTTATGATAGGAATTCGCGCTTATCTTGGCTCAACCCGACCTGGTATCGCATCTGCCGCTCAAGAGGTTTTCCCGTCAGGCGTTCCAGCCATGTCGAGGGGCGCGAGATCTGTTCCGGATCCGCGTCCTGAAGTTTCCCGACAATTTGGGCGATCCGCTCAGCGAGCTTCCCAACCGAGCCGCTTTCCATCAGGTCGGATATCTCGTTGATCGCCGCGGCGCCACCGCCGGTATTGCCGTATTCCGCGATTGCGGCCGAATTGGCGAAGAGCTGCGGAAGCATCTCAGCCTTGATGTGTTCAACGCTCAGCGTCATCTACGAACTCAGTAATTGTTGGGCCACCCAGCAAGGGGCGGGGGGCAAACTCGGGGACCGGAAGACTTCCTGCCACGAATTTCAACTCAGTCTGCCATCCTCCGCGCCCGTTTCAAGCCCCCTTGTGAGGCCTTGTCGGGGCTGGTGGTATGAAAAACGCCCCAGTCTATTAACGTCAATGTCGAACACGTTCTGAAGGGGAAGTAGTTGATTCCTACGCTCTGCGCTGCGCCAACGCTCTATTTCTGTTCGGAATGGGCCCGATTTCCCAAAATCCGGCGCAACGCATCGGTCTGCGTCCGTTCGGCCGCCAGAGCCTTTTCTGCAGCTTCTGCCCGAACCTTGTATAGATCGCGCTGCTGGCCAAGCTCCTGGCGTAGAGCATCAGTCTGGAGGTGAAGATGCCGCTCAAGCCCCGAAAGGCGGGTTACGGTGTCGCTCAACTCGCCAAGCCGATCGGTCAACGCCTTCACCTGCGCGGCGTGCTCGGCGCGTTCGTTCTCGACCTGCTCGCCAGAGACCCTTGCTGCAGCTTCAGCAATTGTGGCTCGGTCGAGCAATGAGGCCCGTTGCGCTTCCAGAGCGGAGATCCTCGCGTAAGCGTCGCGAAGCGCCGATTCAGCAACCTGCGCTCGCGTTTTCAGCTCGAGGAGTTCGTCGTCGGGGATTTGCTGGCCCAGGGCGAGCGGCGCCGGCGACGTCGCGACAGTCGGCACTGAAGTCTGCTTGTCGGTGGGGCGCGTAAGCGCGGGCGTCAACTCCGGGGCTGACGCGATCAGGGAGACGCCCGAAGCGTTCGCTCGCTGAATGGCTTTACTCCAGGTCTGTGCCGACGGGCGCCGGCGAATCTGGAAAGCGTCGAGTAGTCGTTCGTACGTCGATTGTCCATAGACTCGGCCGGTACAGCGCGCGACGCCGAGAATCAGTTCGTCGAGAAAACGGCTGTTTTCGCCGGCTGCTGCATTCCGATCCGCCGACTCGGCCGCCGGAATCATCCTGCGCATCTGGGCGTCGGTGAAAGTGATTCGAGGGCGAGCCACGGGATACTCGGGAGTTTGCACGCCGCCCAGTATAGGCGCGCCCCCAAAGAGAGTAAATAAAATCGTAGTTTTAACTACTCTATTTCTCTACTTTGCATCATTATTTGTATAATGGTGCGTTCTGTACCGAAACCCGTTAGATCGAGAACTCCGCTCACTAGCTGCTGGCCAAAGTAAAGGAACCATGCCCAACGAACTTGCGATCGAAGCCTACGTGGTCGAGCACCTGCCGAGCTCCGCACCACCTAACCGGGCGACCAGTCCGATCCTGCCGACGGGACTCAGTGAGCAGGAAGTCGTGATCCAGTGGCTAAAGACAAAAGAAGCTGGCGACGGCCGGCTGGCCGAGACAACGCTCGCCCAATATGTGGTCGAGGCCCGACGGCTCTTCTGGTACGCGCGATGGATCGACAAGCCGATCTCAGAGTGGACGCTCGAAGAAGCCGGCGACTATCTCGCGTTTCTGAAAGCTCCAGACGAAACGGCGATCTGCGCCGAGCGCGTGCCACGCGGCGATCCACGCTGGACGCCCTTTCGCAAGGCGCTGAGCACGGCATCGGCGCGGCAGAGCCAGGTCATCGCCGGCAGCCTGTTCAAGTGGCTGGTCGCCGTGCAATACCTCCGAGCGGATCCCTTTGCTGGTTATGGACTTGCAGGAAAGAAGCGACAGCGAGGCAAAAAGCAGAAGCGGTTCGTCGGGCAGGACGGTATTGAACTTGCCCGCGACGCGATCGCGGGCCGGGAATGCCGGACCGACCGGGAACGGGCGAAGCGAGCTCGCGATCTTTTCGTCGTCGACCTGTTCGCCAAAACCGGCTTGCGGACTTCCGAGGCAATCACCGCGACGATGGGGTCGATCCAGTACGCGCGCTTTACCGCGGCGCAGCGGGCGAAGAACCCTGACTATCCAGAGGGTGTCTGGGTCATCGAAGTCGAATCGGGAAAAGGCGGCCAGCCGCGGACGGTGTCGTGCGCGGCTGTCATAGGTAGCCTCCAGGAATACCGGATCGCCTACGGCCTCTCCCCTTTGCCCGTGCCGGGAGAAACGACCCCGCTCGTTCTTGGTGCCCGGCGGCGCACGCCCGATCTCAACAGGAAGGTCAGCGAGCGGGGTCTGCGTGCCCTGCGCCGGGATCTGGGAGCCGTCGACGGCATCACGGACCGGTCCGCGTTGTACCGACTGGTCAAGGCGATTTTCAAGGAGGCGCTGGCGTGGTGGGACGCTCGCGACCCGGTTGAAGCGGACAAGCTCGAACGGGCCTCCACTCACTGGTTGCGTCACAGTTTCGCCAAAAGTCTGGTCGCGTCCGGTGCCGACCTGATCACCATCGCCAGAAACTTGGGCCATGCCGACGTGAACACTAGCCTCGTTTACATCGACGACGAGGAAACGTCTCGAGCGCTCGATACCGAGAAGTTGCTTTCGAACCGATAAGCTCCGGTCGTCCGGTGGGAAATTACTTCCCGCCGCAAACTTCAGAACCCCTCGCCTTCCGCTTCTCCCTCTCGTGTTAGGGGAATCCGACACCTCTCGTTTTTGTATCTGCCTCATTTATACTTCTTGATAGGAAGTTGCGGCATTGAGGTCCGTGACCCTTGGTTGTTTCCATAAACGAGTCGGAGTGTCTGACGATGAAAAAGAGTTTGCTGGCGCTGGCGGCAACGACATGTTGCGCGATCAGTACGCTTGCCTATGCATCACTCGGGGGTAGTGTTTCCACCGTATCCGCTGATCAGCTCAGGCTGGTCGCTAACCATCAAGCCGTGAATCAGCAGGCGACGGCGGGCGCGGCCTACACGGTCAGCGAAATGGTTTTGCCTAGCACGACGGTCGTGCGCGAATACGTTGCTGCCGGAAAGGTTTTCGCGGTGACCTGGAGCGGCCCGTCTGCGCCGAATGGAGCGCGACAATTACAGTGTCCGGCGTGTTGCCTCACGAAGGAATGTTACCCGACGGATTGTTGTCGTTTCGCTTTCTTCCTTCTTTTCTTTCGGGGTTTGCCGGGCGCGGAGCGCCCGGCCCCCGCCGGCT
>NZ_CADIKB010000088.1 GCF_902859825.1 Paraburkholderia phenoliruptrix
CCGCCCTGAAGCGTTCGCCCTCGAAATCCAACATTGACCATGATCGCAAGGTCGCATAATCTATGCCGCACCCGCCGTCCCAACCTTCAACTGTCTGTGGGACATTGCCGGGGTCTCGGGTATGGGCTCTTCTGGTGGCAACCTGGTGAAGTCGACAGGCACGGTATTTTTCTCCTGTTCAGTCAACGGTGGCGGATGTTTGCTGCAAGCGGCAGTAAGCACTATCACCAGCGCGTCAAGGCAAGGCGACGAAGGTTCATGTCCTGTATTCCAGCGCCGTACCCGTGAGGTTTTGCAAGATTTTTCACGATTGCCAAAGCGCAAATTTCTGTTGAGGCAGTTCGGTATATGCAGCACCGTGATCGACGCCCGTGTACCCGGCAGCGGCACGCGCGTAGTGAGTTGGCGCTGCACCTGATCGGACAGGTACCCAGAAGCACAACGTTTGCGTCTGTTCGCCTTTTGGCCACAAAAGCAGCACGGCGAATATTCCGACAAGCACGATGGCGAACAACACGATCGTCCAGACAAAGCGAGAAGGCGTCTCGTCCAATACGTACATCTCTGGCAGCAGTTTGTCGAAGTCAACAGGCATCACTTAGCTTCAAAAGGCATTGGGTCGAGGCCGAAGGCTACTGGACACCGCATCCCACAGGGCCACGGCCTCCCCTTCCGTGAGTGACGATTGCCTGATTGTGTCGGCCTCTGCCATAAAATTCGGGCTAGCGGTTTCCATGTCGAGAACAATGTAAGGCGTTTTCGGACTGCCCAGGTAATTCGTTTCCAGCGAGCAATGATGACCCTCCACCTGAACCAGCGTCAGCGCCGATGCCAACACCTCGTCGACCTTCATGCCACTGGGCAGTACGACACTCCCGGATCGAATAACATGGCCCTTTGCCGCTTTCAATGCATCCTGGACTTCCGCGCTTCGTATCCGCCGCAGCAAGGTGCTAGCCGCCTGTAAATTGGCGAAGCTGTCCCAACTGAACGAGACATCCGTTTTGTCGGCAAGGACATAGCTGGTGGAAATTTGCTCTTCTTCTGCAATAGCTTTGCCAGGCATGAATCCGCCCACGAAGCACGTGCCGGGTTCCGTCGGGATTTCGTCTTCGGAGCGGCCTTGCACCCTTTCAATCAAATCGAATGCCAGCCGGCTTTTATCAGGAACATCGTTCACCGGGTTGGGAATTCCGTATGGCGTACCTTCGTATTTCCTTGTGTATTCGGCGTGAATTGAGTCGAAGGCCTCAATGCGCATATCGATTTTATATCCACGATCCCATTTATAGACTTCGATTACGCGCTCTATATCGTTCGTCGCTCCGGAATCGCCCAGAGTTACAAAATATTGCGTATTTTCCTTACCGCGCATACGTCCCCCATCAAGGAAAAATGTATAACCAAGCGTGCTCTTGGTCTCCCTCAATTCTGTGTCGCGCTGGTGCATTTCGTGTTGAAACTGCTCCAGCGACTGGGCCTTTGCAGTGACCCTCACGCCGTCGAACTTTGCATCGCCAATCGGCTGTGCGTTGATCGGCAGATCGATCAGATAACGACCAACGCAGCGCGACTTCATATCCGTTGTCATTTCCCTTACCACCTTCTTCTCTTGTTCGGTGAGCGCCGATGTCTTGGCACCGCACGCCGTCAGCAATACTGCGCAGACTAACCACCCGGTTTTCAACATGCTTCATATTCCATCGAGGTGCCCTTGACGTTGCTTACCAAGCGCGTGATCGCACGAAGCGCGAACAATCGGCACGGCAGCGGGTTGTAAGCGCCCTCGTGGTCGATCCCTTCGAAGGCAACGCAAGCTTTCGTGTATGGCATAGGCGCCCGGCCTGAGCGGATAGGGACGGTGCCGTCGCCGTTTTCCTCTGCCGGTTGCAAAACGAACTCTTCCATTGGCGGAAAGGGTTGCTTGGTTCGGTCAATCACACGCTGAGCGCCAGTGCGAGAATCCCATTTGCCTTCCAGTTCCAGCGGTTTCGCGATAGGTGGCGTACTGGTGGAGAACTGATTGGGCTTGGGCAAAGTCCGTCGCCACACAACATCGCCCCAAGCCTTGTGAACCTTATCGTCGCCATAGAAGGCATACGTGTGGGCGTGATAACGAAGACTGATCGCTGCATGAAATGGTTTCACTTTGTTATCAATCAAGGATTGGAACTTCTCCCAATCGTGATCGACGTTTACTTTGTTCGTATCAAGCGGATTAATGAGTTTGTCGTCTATCAGCCCCCACCACTTGCCACGCTGGGTATATATTTCGCCGTAGGGGTCGTTTTTTTCAGGCAATGAGACAAACTGGCCGCCGTCTCGAATCTTCAACCATCCATTACCGTAATTCGCATCCGGTAGAAGTTGCAATGGCCCCGGTGATTGCGCGAATACAGCCGTTATTTCTGCGGCAGTTGCGCCTAATACATTGCGGCCAATTCCCTCTTCGATCGTATTGCCCGGCTCCCAACCTGCCTTGACACGCTTGTACGCCGTTGCAGAGCCGATGGCAGGCATCACGCTATGCACAACGCCCAGAATCTTCTTGCTCAACCCCAGAACTTCTGAACAATGCCTTGCAACCAACCCTCCCATCGAGTGCGTTACCACAATAACTTTCTCGCAGCGGTAGCGCTTACTATAGTCATCCATGATTCGCTTGATCTCACCGGCCAGGTACTGTGACGAGTCATGATTCGATTTCAGCCAGTTATAGCCCACTGCATGAACAGGAAGTCTGTATTGATACGATAGCTCGACTTCTTCGTCGCTCAGCGTTTCAAGACCAGGTGCCACCACCTGCTTGATCAGACTATTGCGCAAACCGTTTCGGCCATGGTTGGTTCCCGCGTGCGCGTCATCCAGCGCATCCTGTATCCAAACCAGCCAGTCACCGTAGCTCTTCTTTGAAACCGTACCCCAGCCTCGGGAAATCTTCTCGGCGTCAGTGAGCGGCGTGCCTTTGGGGCGATCACCGCTATGGAAGACCTGAGTATTGGTTGGGTTTAGCGTCTGCTTGCGATATGCGGCATCTTTCCAAGACCATGCCAGCATGCCGGGGCCGCTATTGACGACCCATACAGGTTGATTTTTGTTATTCATTAAATTGCTGCCCATGACCCCCGGCACGAAGATCACCGGAATCACCCGGTCAGGCACCATATGACAAACGGCATGGCTGTCGTCTGAAGGTGAGGAAGCCGACAGGTAGTGCACCGAACCATCGTCAGCGTGCTTAGCAGCAAGGATACGTTCAACAGTCATCTGGACGGCTCCATCTGGTCGCGTAATTTTTGGTTAAGTCAAGGTAATGCAAGCGGACGGTCACTCTGGGTCAATGCGCAACCGCATCCCCTCGGCGAAGAGGGTTTTTTGCAACCCCGTCTTCCCTTCCGTGTCCGTAACGCCCCTGATCACGCTGCCGTCTTCACGGAGGACCGAGTACCTGCGGTTTGCCACCGGCTTTCCGCTGTAAGGCCACCTGATAACAAACTCCTCGTCAAAGTTCGCGTGCTTCCAGGTGTTCATTGATTCGCCGAGCGACGACGGACCTTGGCGACTAAATGCCGCCGATTTGATGGTCCGGTTCCCTTCAGTCCCGTCTTCGATGCCGGTTGACGCGATTCGAATGTATGAACCGCCACACCTGAGAATAAGTTCGTTTTTTGCTTCGATCGTCACCCGCCCGTTAGCACTGGTCATTCGCATGTCCTTGTCGGACATCAGGTGCATGTCGTCGCTTTGTGCCTGAATCTCAACTTTGCCGCGGGCCGCAAAGAGCTTCAGGCCAAGTTTCTGCGCGAAGAGCGATACCAGTTCGCCGGCTGCAACCGTAAACCGCTTCATCACACCGAAATCGGCATTCCCGCCCGCCGTGGCAATCAGATTGTCGTTTGCGGTGAGCTGAAGATCCGTTCCGGATGTGAGGCCCATGCCGTCCGGGGCGCTCACTAGGACCCCTGCTTTCTTGAGTTCCTTCAACGTCTCGTCAAGCAATCCGCGCTGGCGGTCATAATCGGCCGCCACGGCCTGCGCCGTTCGGGCGGCCTCGCCCAGTCCACGCATTTGCTGGAGCGCCAGATCGAGCAATCCCTGCGCCCGCGCCATCGCGAGCTGTTGGCCATTGCCAACTGGTTGGGCCTCTGCCGTGACCAAAACGCCCTTCGCACCTCGCACTGCGACATGGCCGTCAGTCCGCAACTCTGCACCCTGCCCACGCTCCTTCCGGTTCTCATCGACCATATGTCCAAGATTGAGCTCACTGGTCTGAAAC
>NZ_CADIKB010000089.1 GCF_902859825.1 Paraburkholderia phenoliruptrix
CCGCCCTGAAGCGTTCGCCCTCGAAATCCAACATTGACCATGATCGCAAGGTCGCATAATCTATGCCGCACCCGCCGTCCCAACCTTCAACTGTCTGTGGGACATTGCCTTTGACGGGGCTAATGCTGCGATGCGACTGATCCACTACGTTCGTGGATGGCGAGGCACGCATTTCTATGCGCGAGGGCGAATGGTGATCGGAGAAACAGAGCCCGCTTTCCAGATTGAAGCAGTCCTGAAATGCTTTGCCGATTCGTGCGCTGCAAGGAATTATCGGGCCCACTGTTTCAGGCTCATTGACGATCCCTTCAGCTACTCGAGTTCGTATCGAAACCTGGACCACATAGCACCGTTTTTCCGCGTCCACCAGGTACAGTCCTCGGGTGGAACTTATGTCTTCCCGTGCCGGCATATGCTGCAATGGTTCAGGGCTCAGAAGATCCATCCCGCAAGCGTGGCGGACCAGATACATGCAGAAGGCGTGCAACGCTATTGCGACATCTGCCCGCGGTTTCAGCCTAACGATTTTGGCGTCACATCTCTTATCAACAAGGAATAGAAATGAAACGATTTATCGGCCCGATGATGTTTCTGACGGCTGGCACAGTGTATGCCGTTGATCTATCCGGCATCCCGCAGAACTGTCAGGCACCGCTCGCGCACGATATGGAGGTGGCGAATATTCCCAATCTGCTTGAACTTGGCGCGAACGCTGCACGGATAATCTCGATAAAAACGCTCGGCGGGACGGAGGCTTATCAATACGCACCCGGCCTGTACCGGATCGATTGTTCGCTCATCGTTCATTGGAGCAATGGGACGACCGACTACGGCTATCGGTTCAGCATGTGGCAGGACAAATACGGCGGCCTTAAAGGCAGCTATTCGCCGCACTAGCCGGTCATCGTTCCGGTATTGCCAGTGCCGGTCTGGACGCCCGGATGGTAGTGACCATTGGCGGAACCATTTGGCAGGATCACATCTGGGGCCTTGATTGGCATCGTCGATACAGCTTGTGTGCCGCCCCATGTGAACGTCTGGCCGTTGGCAGTCATCGTGATACCGGCCGCATTGATGACCAACGTCGTACCGCCAAATGTGATGGTTGTGCCTTCGTCATTCGTCACAATTGACGATGCGGTCCCGGTAGTCGTTCGGATGATCGCGCCATTGGGTCCGCAAACCTGCGCAGCGTTGGGATCATCGGGCCCAGAACCAGAGTTGCTAACCGGAACAAAGACCAGGGCGCTCAGATTGCCCGGTCTGGTCAATGTCGCGACCCCGCCACCCAACCCAGAGACCCCGCCGAGATATGCGTCCGCGGGCATCGTGACGCCCTTGTCACCTACTTGGGTTGGCATCCTGATCCAAGTGCTTTCCGATTTCGGGATCGTGATGTTCGGGAGGGTATAGGGCGCAGCGTTGACCTCGAACGCGACGGTCACTATCGCGCCCGATACCTTGACTACCCGACAAGGCAGAGCGCGGCCAAGATTATCAATGGCTTGCCTGGCGCGGTTAATCGCGGTCTGGTTCGCGCTTCGCTGAACCCAGAGTTTGGCGTAGTTTTCTGACATCGATTAGCCCGGAACCACGATGCAGTTCGCTATCGTTGACCATTGAGCGGCATCTGGTGACCGGAAATTGCCGATCTGGCGCAGCTCGTTGATGATGAAGTTGTTCTGAAACGTCGTTTGGTACTTGATGCTTGAGGGATACGCACTCGCGCTGGTTTTGATGTAACCGGGAGCGTTCTGCAATCCTTCCGGCATCTTGACGATTGCACCCATTTGGAGATCGGCTCGAGCGACTAATTTCGTCTGAATCGTATTGATGCCGATCCATGTCGGCTGACCGACGAAATCGTTGAAATTCAACTGGATCGGCCCCGGTTTATACGTGCTGTCGTAGACGACGATCTGGCCGGCCTGAATGCCGATCGTCACACGGTTATCAAATACGCCTTCAGTGATGTCGCCAACGATCTGCGCGAGCTGATCCAGCGTTCCGCAGATATGCGGCTCATCATGGTTCTGCACCAGATCGCCGCTGATATTCATCGAGACGGTGAAGCCCGGATAGGCGATCGCGAATGTCTGTCTGAGCGCATCTGCGAGCGACATTCCCGCGCTCCAGTCGAGCAGGATGTTGCCCGGGGTATCGACCGTGTAGACGCCCGGAATCACGACGAAATCGAGCGTTTGGTCGACACCCTCCCAGTTGCCGAACGACTGAAAGATCGTTCCCTTCAGGATCGTGCCCGCTTGCGCAGGGTTGGCCAGCGGCAGGCCAGCGCGCATTCCCGACTTCAGTTCCAGCGTCATCCCGGCGAACTGCTGCGCCTGCGTTAGGTCCTGAAGCGGGATGCCATAGACGGTAACGGTTGAGGCGCCACTAGGAGTTCCATACGGCCCGACAAGTGCGTCATATTCAATATTGAGCGCCGCGGGGTCGTAGATGTTGTTCGGATGGGACGTGTAAGCCCTGAACGGCGTCGTACTGCCCTGAGGAGTGATCGTCAGAGAATAAAATCGGCTCACGACGTGACCTCAAAATTCCCTGTGTCGGCTCGGTAGAGCAGGGTACTCGATTTGAAAATTCCCGGAGCCAGCAGGATGTCGAAATCCAGCGGAGATCCGATGAGTGCGCCTGTCCAAATAGCATTGCCAGACTGATCCTGCAATGACGCATACCAACGTTGACCGAAAATGTTCCACGTCACGATGAGTTGGTAACTGACGTTGTCCAGCGTCACCGTGGTGGAAAAGGGCGGCGATGCTGAATTGTTCGGCGAAAATGCAATCAGCGTAGTGCTCATAGGGGCGACGAGAGGTACTGATTGACCACGCCAGTCAAGTTCGTGATGTTGGATACTGCGTTCTGAGCCGCAGAGCCAACAGCAGTTGCGGCACTAGACCATATCGAGGCGCCGGCCGTCGTGGGCGCGGAAATCTGCGCACCGGATGACAGTTTGCTCATCAGAGAGTTGTAAGCGCTGTTAGCCTGCATCTGTGTGACGAGCGGCTGAACGAAGTCCCACTGGGCTTCAATCTGCTGTTGCTTACCGCCCCCTCCAGTCGTGTCCGTTACGCTCTGCAGAAGACAGTTCGTGTACACGTACCAAGGTGTCGCGATGTGATACAGGCCGCCAGCTGCGTTGTGGGCTACCAGCGAGTTTTGCAGCGACGTCCAGATGGCCAGCTTGGTCAGGTAGCCAGCCGTGTCCTTCACCGGCGCGATCATCTTCAACGAAATCGTCAGCGGCTGCTGTATCGTCGAATTGGCTGCCACCGCCTGATTGGCGAACGAATAAGTCGCGATCTGCTGATTAATCAGCGTGGATCCGGGTATCGGGATGTACGTGGCAAAGAAATCATCCGTCGAGATTCCGCTCGTCAATGCACCTTGCGCCGCACCAAGTGCCTGTCCGCCCAGAGCGATGATGGGCAACATCCCGCCAAGCGTATTTGCTGCGATCCCACCGACCAGAATGATCGGACTCTTCTGGAAAGCCAGATCATACGTCGACCTATACGCATCGGAGATTATTGCCATATCAGTGCTGCGCTGCGTTCATTGAGGTAGCCACACGGGCCGGGGTCGAGTTGGTGATATTGATATTGAGGTTCTGACCTTTTCGCAGCATCAACTGGGTAATCTTCGCAATGTAATCCTGGGTTTCGCGAGGAGCATGTGATTCCCAGTTCGCACCGTTCTTCGCAATATCCTTGTCCAGATTGCCCATGCCCCAGTTGTAAGCGGCGAGAGCTTTGCGAACGTCACCACCGTATCGGTTCAGCAGGAACGAGTCATATCGTCTCGCGGCATCCTGCGAATCTTTCAGGCTGTTGATGTCGCCGCGGCCCCAGTCTTTCCATGTATCCGGCATGAACTGCATCGGACCCTTCGCGCCCTTAGGGGAAAGGAGTTTTGTCCCTCGGGCCGGCAATGTCCCACAGACAGTTGAAGGTTGGGACGGCGGGTGCGGCATAGATTATGCGACCTTGCGATCATGGTCAATGTTGGATTTCGAGGGCGAACGCTTCAGGGCGG
>NZ_CADIKB010000090.1 GCF_902859825.1 Paraburkholderia phenoliruptrix
GCCCCCCGCTCACGCGATGCAGGATCGACACCCGCCCGGCAAGCGGCAGCCGGTACGCCGTCAATATCTGCCCGATACCGATGTTCCGGAATTCCGGCCTCGGTTTTTTCACCGCTTCAGCCATGCTAGACCCCCTGCTATGTAGTCACACCAATCCGCAATTTTAGCGCCTTTTATTTTCGCGCTGCAGCGAAACTGCCGACAGGTTCCTTGCAGCACGCGTAATAAAGGCACCGGCAAAAGGCGCGCGTGTGGGACGCCGCACCCTGAATCCAGCCGATTCAGCTGAGATCGTTCTGATAGTAGTACCCGGTTGTGACATACCAACCGCGCCGGACTTCCACCGGCCGGTCCCCGTAGGTGTACGACACGCGCTCGACCGACAGCAGCGGAAAGCCCGGCGGCACCTGCAGCAGATCGGCCACCGAAGGCTCCGCAGCGACCGCGCGGATCTTCTCCGTGGCGCGGATCATGCGGGTACCGAACTCGGTTTCGAACATCGCGTAAAGAGGACCTTTGTATTCCGACAGCCGCTCCAGCGTGAGCCCGCGAAACACGGCGCCGGGCAGCCAGATTTCGTCGAGCACGGTGACTTCGCCGTCGAACTGGAGCAAACGCTTGATCAACACGACGGGATCTGCCGGCTTAAGGTCGAGTTGCCGCGCGATATCCGCCGACGCACGCAGGCGCCGGCATTCAAGCAGGCGGCTGACGTGCGGGTGTTCGGCGCCGTCATCGGCAAGTAACCGCAAAAAGCGAAACTGCGCGCGATCTTCGTTGTGCGTCGCAACAAACGTGCCTTTGCCCTGGCGGCGAACGAGCAGATTCTCGGCCGCGAGTTCGTCAATGGCTTTACGTACCGTGCCCTGGCTGACCTTGTATCTGGCCGCCAATTCGACTTCACTAGGAATGATCTCGCCGGGCTTCCATTCACCGCTTTCGAGACTCTGCGTAATCAGCCCTTTGATCTGCTGGTACAGCGGACTGAAAGTGGGCGAAGCAGCGGGGGCGGCCGCCGATACACCTTCGCCCGCGGCCGCCTGGCCGCCGGGATTCGTGGTGTTGGCCGGGTTCGAATTCATCCGCGCATTTCATCATAAACGGCTGGGCCGCGTCCAGCATTTCTCCCGCAATAGATGTGTCTTATATAAGACATAAGATAATGTTGACTTTGTGCCTGTCGACTCCTACACTCCTTGTCGAGCAAGGGTTTGCGGGTTTTTCGGCGGTTGCGGGCTGCAGCGGGTTTCGCAGCACTGCGACGCACCGGCAGCCACTCTGCACCGCTGTTCCCACGCAGTCCAGGTTTCGATTCGCCGCCATTCGTTGGTCAGACGCTTGCCGAAACGCGCTGTTTGCAGGAGCCCGCACCGTGCAGCGGCTACCCCGGCGCCTCAATGTCCGCTCCCGCTCTTTCAGGAAGCACCGGCCGTCGTGCACGTTTGCATACGTCGGCGGAAGCGGCGCGAAGCGCCGGCTTGAGAGGGCTCAGCAGTACCGGTTCGGCATGGCGGTCTTGCCGCAGCGCCGCTCCCGGCTCGCAATTAACGGGCCGGCAGCGGGCCGTCCGCGAGGAGTGAATTCCGCCGTGTTTCACAACGCTTCACTGAACGCGCATATAGAATGGCGTTTTCCCTAGCGTCTAACGCATCGTCCTGGAGATTTCTCAATGGCTAAGCCCGCAAAGCGCGTTGCCGTCACTGGCGCCGCAGGTCAAATTGCTTACTCCCTGCTGTTCCGCATCGCCAATGGTGATCTGCTCGGCAAGGACCAGCCGGTGATCCTGCAACTGCTCGATCTGCCGCAAGCGCAAGGCGCCGTCAAAGGCGTCGTGATGGAACTGGATGATTGCGCATTCCCGCTGCTGTCGGGCGTCGTGATCACGGACGACCCGAAGGTCGCATTCAAGGACGCAGACGTGGCCCTGCTGGTCGGCGCACGCCCGCGCTCGAAGGGCATGGAGCGTAAGGATCTGCTGTCGGCCAACGCCGAAATCTTCACGGTTCAGGGCAAGGCGCTGAACGAAGTGGCAAGCCGCGACGTGAAGGTGCTGGTGGTCGGCAACCCGGCCAACACGAACGCCTACATCGCCATGAAGTCGGCTCCGGACCTGCCGAAGAAGAACTTCACCGCCATGCTGCGTCTGGACCACAACCGCGCGCTGTCGCAATTGGCCGCCAAGTCGGGCAAACCGGTCGCTTCCATCGAAAAGCTGGCGGTGTGGGGCAACCACTCGCCGACCATGTACCCCGACTTCCGTTTCGCGACCGCCGAAGGCGAGTCGCTGACCAAGCTCATCAACGACGACGAATGGAACCGCAACACGTTCATCCCGACCGTCGGCAAGCGCGGTGCGGCGATCATCGAAGCGCGCGGCCTGTCGTCGGCGGCTTCGGCGGCTAACGCGGCCATCGACCACGTGCGTGACTGGGTGCTCGGCACCAACGGCAAGTGGGTCACCATGGGTATCCCGTCGGACGGCTCGTACGGCATCCCCGAAGACATCGTCTACGGTGTGCCGGTGATCTGCGAAAACGGCGAATATAAGCGCGTAGAAGGCCTGGAAATCGACGCGTTCTCGCGCGAAAAGATGGACGGCACGCTGCAGGAACTGCTGGAAGAACGCGAAGGCGTTCAACATCTGCTCGGCTAAGCACCTGATGCAGAGGAACCGGAACTCCGTAGCGTCGTCGCAGCGGGTTCCGGTTTTTTTCGTGCGAAGCGAATACGGAGAGCCGTTGCGGCCATCCGCGCGCTTTGCATCTGATCCGAACGCGCTTTGCCGGTTTGCCCGTCAAACCGGACAGAACGCGGCCGAATCGGTTTTCCCTCAACAAAACCCACGCCCCTGACGCCGAAGATGCGCGCCCTCACACCCGCCGAAGTGCTGTTTGACGGCGAAGTGCCGCCCGCTGTGCTGCCCGCCTGCGACCACTACGCCGGCAGTGAAAAGCTGATGCTCAAATCGCTCGCGTTGCAGCAGCAGCTCGGACCGGTGTTCGACATCACGCTCGACTGCGAAGACGGCGCTCAGGTCGGCCGTGAAGCGGAGCACGCGGAGCTGGTCGCGTCGCTCATCGGCGGTGAGCACGATCGCTTTGGGCGGGTCGGCGTGCGGATTCACGACTTCGTCCACCCGCATTGGCGCGACGACGTCCGCCTGATTCTGCGCGCCGCGAGGCAAGCGCCCGCTTACATCACGCTGCCGAAAATCCGCAGCGTGCACGACGCGGCGGAAATGGTCGCATTCATCGAGGCCACGCGGCGCGAACTCGGCGTGGCGAGGCCGGTGCCGGTGCAGTTGCTGGTGGAAACGCACGGCGCGCTCGCCCGCGTGTTCGACCTTGCCGCGCTGCCGGGCGTAGAGGCATTGAGCTTCGGTTTGATGGATTTCGTTTCCGCGCACGACGGCGCGATTCCCGACACCGCAATGCGCTCGCCCGGTCAGTTCGATCATCCGCTCGTGCGGCGCGCGAAGCTCGAGATTTCGGCGGCCTGCCATGCGCACGGCAAGGTGCCCTCGCACAATGTCAGCACCGAAGTGCGCGACATGAGCGTGGTCGCGAACGACGCGGCGCGCGCCCGCAACGAGTTCGGCTACACCCGCATGTGGAGCATTCATCCGGCGCAGATCGAAGCGATCGTGGCGGCGTTCGCGCCGCGTGACGAAGAAATCGCCACGGCCACGGAAATCTTGCTGGCTGCGCAGTCGGCTCAATGGGGACCCACTCGCCACCACGACACGCTGCATGATCGCGCGAGCTACCGCTATTACTGGTCGGTGCTGCGCCGTGCGCGATCCACAGGCCGCGCCATTGCGCAAGACGCCGCGCCGCTTTTCGCCGGAAGTGAAGCAATGAGCACGCAACGAGGAGACAGCGGCAGATGAGCGAGACCACGCGAACCGCAGGCGCAGAAGGCGGCTTCAAACCCAAAAAGTCCGTCGCGCTGTCCGGCGTGACCGCGGGCAACACGGCGCTGTGCACCGTCGGCAAGACCGGCAACGACCTGCACTATCGCGGCTACGACATTCTCGACATCGCC
>NZ_CADIKB010000091.1 GCF_902859825.1 Paraburkholderia phenoliruptrix
CGGTTCTCCTTGGTTCCCTGTTCGGGAGGTTGGTCCTGGAAACCCGATTCTCTCGGATTCCACTGGCGAACCGCCGCCTTCAACCTTCAACTACGCCTGGGACATTGCCGGGGAATCCGAGACTTGTGTAGTGCATGGTGTGCACTACGACGCGCTAGGCACCAAGGTTACAGACACACTTGAGAAATGCGTTTCGCAGCCGAGCGATGAGTTGACGGGAGGCAGTGTGAACACATAGGCCGAGCGCGTCGCCGGTAATCCTGTTCGCGTTTCCGTACGTCACATTTCGCTTGTCGCTCGAGGTCGGGGCCAGACACTCCAAAAAAGCCAAACAGCAGTGGCTCGCTTAAGGCTGGCTTAAGTCTGCCCTGCGACGATAGGCACAGTTACCCCCCCTGTTAAGCCGCCAGCGAACCGGCGGCTTTTTTTTGTGCAGGCCGCAGACTCTGTCCACCCAGAGGATGCTACGCCAGGCGGCAATAGAGCGCAGGAATCTCAGGCATTCAGCCCCTGCGCTGTTGTGGATTGTTGTTCGCACTTTAAGACCACACAGGTGTCGACGGGCCTGTCCGCAACGCTTGTCGCCGAGTTTGAAATACCCGACGCCCTCCTACCGGTTTCCCGTTCCGACAGTATTCGTTTTTGCCTCTTAGGTCTTAATTCCGGCGCCGCAGTGCCGACCCTGGTTGGTGTTCTTATCGATGTGTCAGTGACGGCGGTCGTCGTGAAAGTATTGAACTCGGCACGGCGTTCGTAAGGACCGCGAGCGTGGCAACTCCGCCGCCTTATCGGGGCGGCCGTTTTTCGGAATCCCTGCAGCATTCTTTGAACAGACTCGCCCTCGTTTGAGCGCAAGCCCGCGGACGTTGCCCAATGACCAACGGTGCACTCCTCGCCACTACCTCTAGTCTATTGGCGGATGTCCGCGAGCTAGCTCTTCCAGCCCGTGCAGACCAACGGGCGGAGTCGCCTGCCACGGCAGCAACACAACCCGCTTCGCATCCTGCTTCATCACGCGCTCGATAAATGGCACCTCGTAGCGCCCTCGTTCGGCTAGTGCCGGGTCGTGGGTGCCGCTTGCGAGCAGACTCTGGTCAATGACCCAGGCATACGGTTCAATCTGGGCTCGCCGGAGGTCAGCTTGCAGTCGCTCCGCCTCATGAACAGGCGTCGCCTCGGCGAGCGTCACAATAAGAACGCGCGTGAAATCGGGGTCGCGCAGACGTGGCAGAAGCTGGCGCACCGCTTCTGGCATATCACCCTCGGTGCGCATGACTTCGCGATGATAGGCCTCCGCTGAATCCATCAGCAGGATGGTATGTCCAGTCGGGGCCGTGTCGAGTATCACGAAAGCGCCCCGGGCCTCATCCACCGTTCGCGCGAATGCGCGAAAAACCGCTATCTCCTCGGTACACGGCGAGCGCAGGTCTTCCTCGAGCATCGCTTTTCCCTGCGCATCGAGTTGAGCACCGGCCTTGGCAAGAACCTCATCGCGATAACGATTGACCTCCAGCTCCGGGGCGATGCGACTCACGGCTAAACTCGGCACCGACTCCTGGAGAGTCCACGCCACATGTGCGGCCGGGTCAGTGGTGGAAAGCAGGACTGCGTGTCCTCGCTGCGCCAGTTCAAGTGCTATTGCCGCGGCTACCGTCGTCTTGCCGACGCCGCCCTTGCCCATCGTCATGACAAGACCATGGCCCGCCTTCTCAAGGTCGTCAATGAGCGGCAAAAGGCCGCCAGGCAACTTCATGCTCAACGAGCTATCTGTCCTGGGCGCAGCAATCTGCTCCGGGTGCAAATACGCATGTAACGCGGTCAGCCCAACCAATCCCCTGGGGATGAAGCCCGTTTCGCTTCGCGCAAGTGCTGCGAGCCCCGGCGGCATTGCCTTTATCGCTGCAGCCTGCTGTTCTTCCATCGCGCAGGCAATGTCATCGTCAGAGGAAACGGCCTTGAAAACACCATTGACTGCGAGCACCAGGTTTCGAACCCCGAGGTCGGCCAGTTCGATACGGGTTCGCTCCGCCTCGCGGAATGCCGATGCCTCCGGCCGGGTCACCAGGACCACAGTAGTGCGGTCGCGGTTGGTCAGTTCGGCAACAGCCGCTGCGTACAGTTGCCTGTTTTGCTCGAGGCCTGCCAGAGGCCCCAGACACGAATTGCCGGTTGTGTTTGTCGACAAAAAATTGCTCCAGGCAGACGGCAGTGTCAGCAAACGCAGCGTGTGCCCCGTGGGCGCGGTGTCGAAAACGATGTAGTCGTACGCATTCGCGGTCGCACTACCGCCCAACAGGTCGGCAAAGGCGTCGAACGCCGCTATCTCGACGGTGCAGCCACCGGAAAACTGCTCCTCCATGCTGCGAATTGCCGCATCGGGCAACACTCCTCGATAAGGGCTAACCATACGCTCGCGGTAGGCCGCCGCGGCGAGTTCCGGGTCGATGTTCAGCGCGTGGAGGTTTGGAACCTTGGCAATTGGTGTCGGCCGCCCGGAAAGTTGAGTCTCAAGCACCTCATCGAGATTGGACGCCGGGTCGGTGCTGACAAGCAGCACGGTCTTACCCTTTTCAGCCAGTTGCAGCGCTGTTGCGCAGGCGAGCGACGTCTTGCCGACGCCGCCCTTGCCGGTGAAAAAGAGATGGCGAGTTGTAACGGCAGGAAGTGTCATATCGGTGCGCCGGTTAACATTCGCCGGGCTTGCAACTGCAGGCCCCGGCCTTGATGTGCGGCTTTTCGGCGGCGGGAATCTTGAGCCCAAGTTTCTGAATCAGTTGAGCTCGTGACGGATACACCCCGACGGAGATAATCCGGCCATCCACCGTTGCGATGGGCAGGCGGTCCATACCCGCATGCAACTCCCGGACCACTTCCGGATTGGCCGCAAAGGATGCCGCGTCGTGCCCGAGGCCGTGCCGAACGACTTCGACACCATGTTCAGCCAGCCACTGAAGGTCGGCGCTGAACTGAACCAGCGCCGGGTCTACGTCCACGCCGCAGACGCCGGTCGCGCAGCACATAGCCGGCTCAAACACATCAAGTTTGCTCATCGTTGCTCTCACGAATTTGACCTATGCTGCCAGAGCGCAGCCGCGTCCACTCCGTCATGCTCGTCCCTCTGAAGGACGAGTCGTTGACCTCGGTCAAGTCACAGACGATGGAACGGCACTTCCCCGCATGGAGAATCGACCCGCTTGCAAGTCGCCTCCGTCTGCTTCGTTGACAAGCGTCAAAGGAAGGTCGGTGCTGACATGTAGCCTTGTGTGCACGATGACTGCATACGCTCTGTCGTCGAGTCGCGCGTTCACAGGGAGGAGATATGAAAAAGCTTCTAGTTGCGATGGCTGTCGGTATTGCCTTGACATCCCCCGTGCTGCAAGCTGCTTCCAAAGACACAGCTGCGCCGCAAAGCAGTTCAAAAACGCCACCCGCCGGCGCTGCTGAGTTCGACAGGAATCTGGCGCAGCTCCAGGAGCAAATGAAGACAATTGGATAACGTCAAGCAGGATGGCCGGTTTACCGACAACCATCTTGGCCGGTCGACCGGGTTGATTGTCGGCGGTTATTCAGCCATGTTTGTCGCTCCTTCCTTTTGATTGTCGCTGGATGATTGTGGGCGCCGGCTGTTCTGTTTGTCGCTGGCGGTACGACGACGGTAGCTTTCGACATTCATCTCGAAGATCGTCGAATGATGGACGAGCCGGTCAATTGCAGCGACGGTCATGCCCGGATCCGGGAACACGTCGTTCCAGCCCGAGAACGGCTGGTTAGCCGTGATGAGGAGGCTACGGCGCTCGTATCTTTCGGCGATCAGTTCGAACAGCACGCTCGTTTCAGCC
>NZ_CADIKB010000092.1 GCF_902859825.1 Paraburkholderia phenoliruptrix
CGCCGGTGCGGCGCCGGTGCTGCGCCGGTGCGGCCCGCGTGCGGCCCCGCTGCGGCTTGCGGGCACGCCGTGCGGCCTGCTACTGCGGCACGCGCCGCGTCAGGCGGTCACATGCAGCGCCGGATCAGGCGAGCTTTGTCACCATCAGCCAGAAAATGCCGAGAAAAGCGAAGAACGCGAGCGCGCCGAGCGCGACCCAGATCCACAGCATTCGCCAGTAGGCGGCGGTGAGCGGACCGCCGCTCTCGGCGCTGACCCGCGCCGACGCGGCAAGGCGCATCTGCAGAAACACGACCGGCAGCCAGCAGGCAATCGCCAGCACATATAGCGCGATCGACCAGGCGAGCCAGCGGCTTGCGAGCGGCATGTTCGCGAGATGCACGAGGTAGAGCCCGGTGGCGGGCTGGATGATCGCCGTGGGCGTCGTAAACAGCCAGTCGGCGAGCACGACGAGCTTTGTCACGCGCGCGATCGTCCGCGGATCGCGGCCGAGGCTCGTCAGCAGCATGTAAAAGGCGGAGCCGATGCCGGTGCCGAACAGAATCGTCGACGAAAGCATATGCAGCCATTTGATGACGAGGTAAGTCATGGCTCACTCAAGAAGGTGGCGAACGGCCGGCCGCGTCCCGCCGCGGCCGCGCGGCTGAGCCGCCGTCGAACTGGATCAGCAGGATCAGCAGCGCGATCATGGGCAGGTTCTTCGAGAGCGGCCCATACGGATGCAGCCAGAACTCGGGCAGGCGCCAGCTGATCAGCGCCGTGTACATCACAATCAGCGCGATCTGCAAGACCCAAAGGCGCGCGCGCGACCCGAGGCGGCGCGGCCACGCGAGCGAGAGCACGCCCAACACCAGGTCCAGCAATGCCGCTCCATAGAGCAGCAACGGCCCCAGCGCAGCGGGCGCGCCGACCCGCGCGAGCAGTTCGAGGCTCGACGCGCGCGGGTAGAGGCCCGCGGACACCATCGCGGTCCAGATCCACACCGCCGCGATCGATGCCCGCAGCAAAGGCAGCAGCCACGTGAGGCGCACCGGTGTGCCGAAGCTTTCGGGGTCTGCGGGCATGTCGGACAACGCGCGCGGCGGCCGGCCGACCAGCCGCTCGAAGCGCTCGGTCGGCGCGACGTTGCCGCGCTCGAGCATCGCGAGCGCGTCGGCGTTCATCAGCGAGCCGGGCAGCAGCGCGCCGAGCCGCGTGGCGAACCGGACGAGCGCCATCGGCACCGGCACGACCCAGCCGCGCGGGCCGCCCGCTACGCGACGCAAGACGGCCAGATAGTCCTTCAATGTCATCGGCTCCCTGCCAACGGCGGGGACGCGGCGCGGCGGCCCCGCCGTCGCGCCTGGCCTATCGAGGTCCGGTGCGGCCAGCGCCCCCGCCACGATCAGTTCGACGACATCGTCGATATGAACCGGCTGGATGCGCTGAGCACCCGAACCCGGCAGCGGCACCGCTGGCAGCGTGGCCCACGCGGCGAAAAAGCGCGTGCTGCGGCCCTCGGGCGCAAAGACGAGCGAGGGCTGCACGATCAGCGACGACACCGGCAGCGCAAGCAGCGCCTCGTCGGCGGCGAGCTTGCTGCGGTGATAGGCGGTTTGCGCGCTGGCATCGGCGCCGAGCGCGGAAATCTGCACGATGCGCCGCACGCCCGCGGTGACGGCGGCTTTGAAGAGCGCGATCGGCGCTTCGGTATGCAAGCGCCGGAAGTCGTGGCCGGTCGCGTCGCTGAAAATGCCCACGGCATTGATCACCACGTCGACGCCCGCCAGGAGCGGCATCCAGCTTGCTACATCGCGGGCAGCGGCGAAGTCCACGTGCACGAGCCTGCAGCCGCGCAAGCGCTGTGCGGCGGCCACGGGATCCCGCACGCCGCACACGACGGAATGGCCCGTCGCGACAAGCGCCTGCGCGACCCGGGCGCCGATCATGCCGGTAGCACCTGCAAGGAAAATCACCATGGCTCTGGACGTTCGACCATTAGAAGACATCGTGCTGCCGGGGCTCGTTGCCGGCGCGCTCTCGACGCTCGCGCTCGGCGCCTGCGCGCGCCTCATCGGCAAGCGCGCGACCGCGCCGGTCAGCGCCGTGAGCCACTGGGTGTGGCCGCAAGAAGTGAACCAGACGGCCCGCCCGCGCCCGCGCCATCTGGTGACGGGGCTGGCGATCCATCATCTGATGTCGATTGGCTGGGCCGCCGTGAATGCGTACACGCTGGCGGCCGTGCAGGAGACTGTCGAAGCCGCCCGCGCCTCGCGCGCCGAGCACGGGCGACGCGTTGCGCTCGCGAGTGCGTTGACGGTGGTCGCCGCCTTCAGCGACTACGTGATCGTGCCGAAGCGCTTTACGCCGGGCTTCGAGTTTCACTTGCGCGTGCCGCAGATCACCGTCGTGTATATGGCATTCGGCGCCGGGCTGGTGGCGCCGTTTGTGGTCGAAGATTTTTGCCGGAGACGGCGCGTCGCCGCCGCGCGCCCATGACCCGTGGCTTGCGGACATCCATCCCCGACTTGCGGCAGCGCGGCACGCGGGATGCTGATTCACTGCGACGAATCAGCCATCACGGAGGCTCAGCATGCCAGATCCCGAACCGCCAACCAGGCACATCGAACAGCAACCGCTGCCCGGCCACACGGAGAACATTCCGAGCGACGGCTCGGATGAGCGGCCCGAGAACCACCGTCTCGAAGACGCCGCCCCGACGGCCGGCCCCGACACCAAGCCCGGCACCCCGCCCGGCTCGCAAAGCGACGCGGATCGCACGCGTGCGCCGGACTGAGCCGGGCTTGCGCCGGAACGACAGCGCTGACTGCAAGCGCCAGCAACCGCCACGACCAGGAGTTCCCATGACAAGCGAATCCGCCCGCCCGACGCCGCCGCGTCAAACGCCGAACGATCCGACGGCCGGCGACCGCCGCCTGTCCGACGAGCAGAACCAGTCGGCGAGAGATGAGCCCGCGCCGCCCGACCCCGGCCGCGGCGCGGACCTGCCCGATCCGAACGAAGTCGGCGAGGACGGCTAGGCCGCACCCCCAACGCAAGACCACAAGGAGAATCGCGATGGCAAGCAATCAACCCGCCGCATCCGCGGCGCTACGGGCCACTTTCCGGCTGTTCGCGAACGGCGAGCGCGTCCTTGCACAAAATGTCGACGGCAAGCTGATCGACATCGGCGCGCTCGAAACGAAAGCCGACCGCTACGCCGTACGGCTCGACGTCGACCCGCCCGAACTGCAACCGTCGCATTCGGTGGATGCCGCGCTGCGCGCCGTCTCTTCGCAAATGAGTTTCGACTATCTCGACGGGCTTTTCACCAGCGAAGCCCCGGTCGATTTTCACGGCGACCTGTTTGCGCTGCCGCACGTCGAGTGGCAGCTCGACGAACCGTTGCCGCGCGAGCTCACTGACGGCAAGCCGCCGCATATCTTCTAGCACGCTTGCAGACTGAACCGGCGCGGGCCTCATCGCGGGGCCCGATGCCGCTCGGACCAGCTCAGGACCACTGCGGGGCCGGTGCGCGCACCGTTGGCGCTATCATGGATGCTTTTCCGCCTTCCACAGCGCATCGCGCCACTCGCATGGCCTCCCACGACTACCTGAAAAAAACCCTCACCGCGCGCGTCTACGACGTGGCCCGCGAGACGGAGCTCGAACGCGCGCCGCATCTGTCGGCGCGTCTGCGCAATCCCGTCTATCTGAAGCGCGAGGACAACCAGCCGGTGTTCTCGTTCAAGGTACGCGGCGCGTACAACAAG
>NZ_CADIKB010000093.1 GCF_902859825.1 Paraburkholderia phenoliruptrix
TTTGTTGTTTGCTGGTTTCCGACTTCGACAATCAGATTCTCAGCTGAAACCTCCACCGCCTTCAATCGCCCGCCTCAACTCCCCCGTACACCAGTTCCGACTTTAGCTCGAGGCTTTGCGCCCCAAGACGAACGCTCTACGAGTGTGTAGCCTGATTTCTTCAACACAGTGACAATGGCTTGTCGGGTCGCGGCCCGGTCATTCACGGTTACCGCGACAACCTGTCCGCCCTTATAGTTGGGCACAGGATCGCTCTGCGACCAGTGTTCGGGGGCATAGTGATAGTCCGACATGATTAACCTTCCTGAATCTTGAGGTTGCCAGTGGGCGCTTTGAACACGAGATGAACCTGGATATCACTACCCGGCCTGCCGTCGATGTCGGCAAAACCGCTTTCATCCGTCACGCCATGGCGCGTCTGCCCGTCAACGTTGGCGACGTATCGACGGTTTGCCAAGGGCTCCTGCGTCTCACTATCTACGAACTGGAACCGCCGCCCTAATTGCGGCTCGCCGCCTTGCTTGAGTTCAGCCCCGGGGATGCCTGCACTTGCAGAGGAACACTGCTTGCCGCCCTCATCGGGGCCGACCTTTTCCCACAGGCTCGAGAGCGAGTTGATGAGCCGCGGCTTCTCTTCACAGGAACACATGCAGAGATCGTTATTTAGCGCCGGCTGTCTGCCCATGAGCTTGGTCGGCCGCCTAGGCCCGTCTCCGACGATGCGACCCTTCGAGTTGCACTTAGGGCATTCAGCATAGTCACCTAGCATGACCAAAGCTTTCCCCATATTAAGGCAACTGTTAGATGACGCGATCGCAATCCCGTCTGCGGTCGTCTTGTCGCCGTCAACAATGTTATATCGAATCAAGGAACACCCCCGACTTTGCTTAAGTGCAGCACTATAAACAGTAACTGAAGAGGATGGAATCGGATAATTACAACCAAAAGCTGGCTTTCTGGCTCCTCCGAACGGCCGTTTGATACCACCCACGTTGCAGCACGCTATCAACATGCTGCAATTTTTTCCGATATTCATCAGGCGTGAACCGAGGAGAAGTTTGTGCCGATTTAACATTTGTTTTCGGAATCCAGATTGCGATAGTTATATTGCTTTATGTAGAATCGCGCGATGGCGCGGGGGCGCGTGTTGAATAAAAAGAGGCGTTATGGGAGCGCAAGACCTGATTGGGGCAATTACCGGCGGACTCGCACAGAGTGACCGGCTATTGAAACTGGATACCCCGCTTGGTGAAAATGTGTTGCTACCGCAACGCCTTGTTGGAAATTCTCGAATTGGCCGTCACTACGAGTTCACCCTAGACGTTGTCTCGACCAGTGATGGAATTGAACTCAAAAAACTGATCGCTCAGCCTGTAACTCTATGGATGCAGCAATCCGATCGGTCGTACACTCCGCACCATGGTTACGTGCATACTGCGCGACGCTTGGGGTCTGACAGCGCCCTGACCAGTTATCAGATCGAATTCTCATCATGGATGCATTTTCTGCGTTTCCGGAAAGACGCGCGCATCTGGCAGGACAAGTCTGTTGATGAAATCCTGACGGATGTCTTTAATATGCATCCGCAGGCTCGGGGCGCATTTCGCTTCACACTGCGCAATCCGCTGCCGCAACGCTCCTTCTGCGTTCAATACGAGGACGACTGGAATTTCTGTCATCGCTTGATGGAGGCCGAGGGGCTATTCGGCTATTTTGAGCAGGCTGAAGACGGGAAATCGCATACGCTGGTAGTCACAGATAATCTCGATGTGCTGGAGCCACTGTCGCCGCAAGCGGTCGAGTTCTACCGATCCGGCACTGGCAGTGAGACCGACGCGTTCGTGCAATGGAGTGGTACCCGAACGCTCCAGAGCACAACCCTCACGACGCGCACGTTCGACTACAAGGCGCCGTCATCGGCGGCAAATCCGAAGGGCACGACAATCCCCACGCTGACTACGCAAGGCAACCTGCCGTCACAAGCCGAGGTGTATGAATACACCGGTCCGTATAGCTATGCGGAGCAGGCGCGCGGTGACCAGCTTTCCAAGCTGCGCATGGAAGAGTGGGAATCACGGGCCAAGCGATTTCAGGGCATGGGCGCCGTCCGACGCATCGATGCCGGCCGGTGGTTCGAACTCGCCGATCACCCGGATCACAGCGTTGGTAGTCAACAGGAACGGCAGTTTGCGGTGATTGGCGTCGAATGGACGATCGAGAACAACTTGCCTGTATCTAGCGGTACAACCGACTTCCCGCATAGCCTGAATAGCACTCTGGCCGCCGCACGAGCACAGTATGGTATGCAGGCGCTGATCATCAAATCAAGCGACGGCAGTGAAGGCTTCTTTATGGCGAGCGTGGAGGCACAGCGCCGGACAGTGCCCTATCGCAGTCCGCTGGAACATGCCAAACCGCCGATGCATCTGCAGACAGCGACCGTGGTTGGGCCTGCCAACCAGGAAGTGTTTACAGACACACTAAACCGGATCAAGGTTCGGATGCACTGGGATCGGCTGAACCCGGGAGACGAAACCGCTTCTTGCTGGATGCGCGTTGCGCATTCAAATGCTGGCGGTAGCTACGGTGCAGTCCACGTTCCGCGCATCGGCGAGGAAGTCATTGTGTCGTTTCTCGACGGCGACTGCGATCGACCTATCGTCACGGGACGCCTCTACAACGGCTCAAAGACCCCCGACTGGCATTCGAACGGAATTCTCTCCGGATACAAGTCGAAGGAGTACCACGGCAGCGGATTCAATCAGATGGTGATGGACGATGCCACCGGACAGAACCGTATCCAGTTGTATAGCAGCAGTACCAATGCCCAGTTGCATCTTGGATATCTGGTCAGTCAAACGGGCAACACCCGAGGCGCATATCTCGGGAGTGGGTTCGACCTCAAGTCGGACGCCTACGGCGCGGTCAGGGCCGGTCAGGGGCTCTACATATCGACCCATCCCACCACCGGCGCGGCAACCCAGCCGCTCGACGTTCGCAACGCAAACGCCCAGTTGGTCAGTTCTGAAAGCGTGATGGAATCGCTGTCGCAGTCAAGTGAGACTCATCAGGCCGGAAGCCTTAAGGATGGGTATGAATCGCTCAAAGCATTTACGGATGCGACACAGAATAGCGTTTCCGGTGCAGCGGACACAGGCGGCAACACCGCGGGCGGCGGGACCGGCAATGCGAACGTATTCAAGGAGCCGGTCATATTGTTTGCGAGCCCTGCAGGGTTTGCGACATCGACGCAAAAGTCTGCACAAATTTCTGCGGATCAGCACATCAATCTGGTGAGCGGGCAGAGCACGCATCTCGCATCGGCGAAATCGCTGCTGGCCAGTGTGACCGAGAAGATAAGCCTGTTCGTGCAAAACTCGGGAATGAAGCTGTTCGCGGGCAAAGGCAAAGTAGAGATCCGGGCGCACTCGGACAACGTGGAAGTGACGGCCCAGAAGACCTTGAAGTTACTCTCGACGAGCGAGACGATCGAGGTCGCTTCGGCCAAAGGGATTCTCCTGACCTCCGGCGGAGCCTATATCAGAATCGAAGGGGGCAACATCCAGATCCATGCACCGGGCACGGTCGACGGCAATGTCCCACAGACAGTTGAAGGTTGGGACGGCGGGTGCGGCATAGATTATGCGACCTTGCGATCATGGTCAATGTTGGATTTCGAGGGCGAACGCTTCAGGGCGG
>NZ_CADIKB010000094.1 GCF_902859825.1 Paraburkholderia phenoliruptrix
TGTTACGTCCCGGTCTATTTGAGGATCGGCATCCCGCGCTATTCGAGATGAAACGAAACGGGTTGTCTCGCGCTGCGATAGAAGTGCACATGATGAAGCAAGGCGCGGGACGAAGTTCGATGTGGCGAAGGTAACTCGCGTAGTAATGTGCCGTTCCGTTGGGCATCGAGCGCGCTGCAATGCAGACGGGGGCCGCGACGGCCCCCGTGAAATCAGAACGGATCGAGTGGATCGCCAAACAGATCCGGTGGATCGCCGGTATCGACGTCTTCGGGTGGACGATAGCGGCGAGCCTGTTCGCCGTAGACGGTGTCGAACCATAGCCAGAGATCGTCGAGAATGCCCATGATGATGAAGGCGGTCTCGTCGGTGAGCTCGATTTCGGCAACGCCGGCGTTGCGGGTGAAGGCAAACATGATGGTTTCGCGAATGGTGGCAGGCGTCATGGCGGGCAGTGCGTTGCGGGTCATCTCACCTCCTCGATGGCGCGCTGCAGGAGGTCGTCGGGGATGTGGTTCAGCCCTTTCGGTACTGCCAGGCGCATGGCGTTACGCAGGATGCGCCCGGCCTGACGGGGCACCCCGCGCGAGGCCTCGCGCAGTTGCTCGAGGGCGGAATCGGAGAGCAACGAGTGAGTGCAGCCGGCGGCGCTGAGCGCGTGAGCGATGAGCTGGGAGAAGCGTTCGCGCTCCAGAACCGGCGTGAAGTGCACGCGTACCTGGATGCGGCTGTGCAGCGCGCTGAACTGCGCACGTTCGAGCATGCTGGCCAGCCCCGGATGGCCAACGAGCCAGACGGTAATGAGATCCCTGGCGTCCTGTGAAAAGTTGAGAAAAGACGGCAGATCGCGGAAAAACTCGGCGGCCAGGTGCTGGGATTCATCAATGATCCAGACGGGCACGATCTGGCGGCTCTGGGCGAGTTCGACGATGCGCTGCTTGATGTCGCGCCACAGGTCGGCACGCCGGTAGCTGGGCTCGAGCCCGAGTCCGCGCGCGAGCGCCCGGTACAGGTCGACGCGGCCGAAGTCGGTCTCGGCCGTGTAGATGACCTGATAGCGGTGCGGATTGAGCTTGCTGGTGATGTGACGCAAGGTGGCGGTCTTGCCCACGCCGGGCTCGCCGGTGAGCAGACCGACGCCGGGGCTATCGAGCAGCCACTGGAAGCGATCACGCAGATGGGTAATGGCGCCGTCGTCCCACAGATCGATCGAGTCCTTGTCCAGCGGCGCACAGCGCAGGCCGAAATGCTGACGGTACATGTCATTGCTCCGTGTGCGGGTAGTGCTGCTGATGGGCGAGCTCGATGAGGTTCGGGCCGGTAGTGGTTGGGGCAGTGGCCGGTTCGGCCGCAGGCCGCTGCCGCCGGCGCGTGCTGTTGGCGATGGCGTCGAGCGGTGTCGCCATACCGATGTATTTGCCCTCATCGTTCTCGACGTGCATGACGGTGCCGGTGTGTGGGTCGACCACGAGCTGGATGTGCTGGCCGGTGAGCTCGTACGGGACTTCGAACTGCTTGCCGTTATACGAGACGGTGCCGTCACGGCGCACCAGGCGTTTGACGCGATGCCAGAAGAGCTCGTCGAGCTGCGCGGCGAGCGGCCCGAGCAGGCGGATCCGCGGCAGGTCCTGCTGGTAGCGCGAAAGCGGCGTATGCTCACCGAGTGCGCTGTGCCTGCTCTGGTGATAGATGGTTTCGATCCAGGCCCAAAGGCGGGCGTTCAGGTCACCCAGCTCGCGGATATGGGTGGTGTCGAGTTCGGCGAGGAACAGGGAACGTAACGTTCTGTGCCAGCGTTCCAGCTTCCCTTTGCTGGTTGGCTGGTACGGCTGGCAGTGGACCAGGCGGATGCCCAGGCGCGCGCAGATGCCCTGCAGGGTGGCACTGCGATAAGCCGAGCCATTATCGACGACAAGCTTGCCAGGTATGCCTCGACGCATTAACGCCTGCTTGAGCACGCCCTCGATCTCCAACGCGTTCTCGGATAGGCAAAAGGCGCTGTGGGCGATGAGTCGCGAGGCGTCGTCCATCAACGAGACGAGGTAGACCTTGCGACGCCGGCCGTTGAGCAAAAGCGTCGGACCGTGCAATACATCGCCGTACCAGATCGAGCCCGCATGCTCGGCGACGAAGCTGCGCTTCTCGTCGGGCACGACGGTGGGACCCGTGACACGCGATAGGCCGTGGGTCTTGAGCAGTCGGTGGACGGCGCTCCTGGAGAGCGAATCGCGCGGCACGATTGCGGCGCCCTCGAGCAGCAGCCGGATCTGACGGATCGAGCGGCGTGGGTTCTCGCGCTTGGCGGCGATCACGGCGGCCTGCACCGCCTCGGGCAGCTTCGATGCGCCGCGGTCATTGCGAGGCTTGCTGGCGAGTCCTGCGACGCCATCGCGACGCCAGAGGTCGTACCAGACGCGCAGCGTCTTCTCGCTGATGTGGCGTCGTCGGGAGCCAGGAATGGCGTACTCCTGCTGGGCGATCTGGTGCATGAGGCGAGCGAGTTCACCGCGGGCAAGTACGTCGCGGCTGACAAGCGGGCCGAGCACGCCCAGACGGAACAGTGCCATCTCGTCGATGTGGTTCATGTCGTCCAATTCCTTCGTTCAGTTGAGGAAGCGACATGAAACCGCCGTCGCGATGGCGGCGGAAGTGGCCAGACTGTGTGGGCAGCCCGCTAAACCATGACGTGGCCCGTTGCGCGGCAGGCCAGACTCAACGGATCACGGGACAGTCAGGCCGTCGTGATCGAGCCAGGCCATCGCACGGCACAACGGCATGTCGGCGAAACAGGCGCGCCAGAAAGCAGGGGTATCGGTGGTGCGGCCCAGCGCCGCAAAGCGGCTGCGCAGACGAAACGCGAAGTCCGCGCTGTTGGCCTGCAGCCAGCACCACCAGCGGCGCACGGTGTGCCGGGCCAGGCCGGTGACGGCAGCCGTGCGCCGTAGCGACACGCCAAACAGCAGCAGCGAGAGCCCCAGTTGCTGCAGGGCCCAGCCGTACCAGCGGCGCGGGCAGATGCACAGCGGCAGGCGCGAGCAGGTGCGGCTGCATGCCACGCAACGAAAGCGCGGCACGGGTACCGGGTTGAGTTCGGCCTGGCTGCTGCGGTCGGCCTTGCGGTCGTAGAAGCCGTGGCCCCAAAGGCCACCGAAGCCGCAATGCGGGCAGCGTTCAGGGCGATAGGTCTGCGGCGTGGAGACAACGGCGCGAAGATGTTGTTCGAGGGTAAGAGACGCGAATACAATGCGATGCATGGTCAGTCTGTTCTGATTGTTCGTGTAAGGTCCGGAAAACGTTCCACGATATCAGAGCTGTACTGGCCATCTTTACGTCCGCTGTATCCCGCGCTCTTTGCGGTGAAGTTCAAAAATTCGTTCCCGACGTTCGCGATACAAACATCCCCCGCCGATCCTCAAATAGACCGGGACGTAACA
>NZ_CADIKB010000095.1 GCF_902859825.1 Paraburkholderia phenoliruptrix
GGTTCTCCTTGGTTCCCTGTTCGGGAGGTTGGTCCTGGAAACCCGATTCTCTCGGATTCCACTGGCGAACCGCCGCCTTCAACCTTCAACTACGCCTGGGACATTGCCCCGTCAAACGTTGCCGAAAAGCCAGCAATGTGAACTTTTAGTGATTCGAGATCGCGCTCCGCAAAGAGTGGCGCGCGCCTAGCGACATCGTCTGCCAGGGCAAACGCTTCTGAGCGACTTTTCAGGAAAACGACGATCAGCAAATGATCGTGCGATAGCCGCAGCAAATTTTCATGAGTGAAGAAGCCGGGATGGTGCGTCTCGGGCATTTCGGAAATTCCAGGATAAACGATGAGGACTTACGGGCGAATCACCAACGAGGACGGTTCGAAAACGTGGGTCGTCGTTGGGACCGACGCCAACGGATACAACGATTCCGTCTACGTGACAACGCTTGCACAATGTCTGAAACTGAACCTCGGCGAATCCCCAATCTACGCAAATTACGGGATTCCCCAATATCAGACGATCGTAACTCAAGTTCTGCCCGACTATTACGTCATGCAGACCCAGACGCAGTTCTCACAGTATTTCGCCTCTCTCACCATTAGCCGGGTACAGGGCTCGTCGCCGCCGATTTACAACGTCAATGCTGTCTGCCATAGCGGTGCTTTGCTGACTCCCTACGTGGATTCTTCGGTTGTTGCCCCGCAGATCAACAACACATTCATACTAGATTCGTCGACACTCGGATGAAGCGCATTCTCTCGCTCTTGCTGTTCGTATGTACGACAGCCAATGCTCAGTTTATTCCCGGCCAGATACTGACCGCGCAAGAACTGAACAATCAGTTCGCCCTGTATGTGCCGATCACCGGCGCAACACTCAGCGGGCCTCTCACGGCGCCATCCGTTACCGGCACAGCCGGTTCATTTGTCAATCTTACGGTAAGCGGTTCGGCTAGTTTCCCGGCTGGAACAATCACGCCCACGTCACTTGCCGCTCAGGGTGCCAACACTGTCCTGGCCAACTTCGCGGGATCAAGCGCGGCGCCGGCAGCCTTCTCGATTCCGAGTTGTTCAACCGGTTCCAGTGCCCTGATCTATACATCAGGTACTGGGCTAGGATGCAATACATCCGTCAATGCTGCGACTCTGGGAGGGGCAACTTTCGCTGCTCCGGGATCGATCGGTAGTACGACTCCTGGAAGTGGCGCCTTCACTACACTGTCGGCCAGTGGCACGATTAGTGGACCTGGGTTCAGCACTTACCTGGCATCACCACCCGCCATCGGCACAACTGCGGCTGCGGCTGGCAGTTTCACAACTCTGAATTCGACGGGCGGCTCACTAAATGGCAGCATTGGCGCGACGACGCCGAGCACCGGATCATTCACCACCCTTGCCGCTTCAAGCACTCTGAGTGGCGTCGGATTTACAAACTATTTCGCTTCCCCTCCTGCAATCGGAGCTACTGCACCAAACAGCGGCGCGTTCACAACTTTGTCGGCGTCAAGCACTGTCAGCGGATCTGGCTTCAGTACGTATCTGGCATCGCCTCCCGCAATTGGGGCAACAGCGGCGAATTCTGGATCTTTCACGACGCTTGCCGCCTCAAGTACAGTGAGCGGCACAGGCTTCACCAGTTACATGGCGTCTCCGCCCGCAATTGGCAATACGACGCCGAACACTGGCAAGTTCACGACCCTGACGACGACGGCGCAATCAAAGGTTATTGCGACCACGACGAACGCGCAGAGCATCCCTAACAACGCTCTGACGACCGTAGGCACATGGACTGCCGCGCTCAATCAGGGCAGCAATTTTAATACGTCAACGGGTGCGTACACGACGCCGGCTGCCGGTACATACGATGTCCGATTCTCTTTCCGGCTAGCGGCTGCAACGTATGGGGCTGGTAACGGGATTATTGCCGCGGTATTCAATAACGGCGTCGAGGTATATCAGACAGTCATTACTCTCCAGTCTGCCGCGACATCGGTATCGATGGGATCGGCGATTTCTGCGGTGGTGAATTGCGCTTCTGGAGACGTGATCACTGTACGGGCATTTCAGAACAGCGGTGGTGCAGTGGCCCTTGACGGGAACGCAGTGGACAACTGGGTAATGATTACCCAGATGCCATGATGAATTGGCACGTCGGCCCTTAATCCATTTTCCTAGCAAAACAGATGAGCACACCAATCAGCCCGACGACCATTCCGCTGAACCTGACTAGCGCTGGGCCAGTGCCGACTCCGGTGGCCACGCTCTACTCGACGCTTCTGACATATGTTGCGAATCAGGTGCCTGGATACACGTCAGGCTTACCCGGGTCGCTTATCGATGATATCTCTGGAACTGACGTAGGAGCGATGGTTGCCATTGACCAGGCTCGGGTCGATGCAGTCAATTCCGTCTCCCCATACGCCGCCAATCCCTTTCTGCTTAGCCAACTAGGAGCGCAGTTCGGAGTTCCGCAAGGCGTCAGTGCAAACGGGAATGTCTACGTCCAATTCTCAGGGCCTGCCGGTTACGTTTTTCAGCCCGGCTTTCTGGTAGGAGACGGGAATAACCAGTACCGACTTCAGGACGGAGGGGTGATTCAGACAGGTGGAGCCAGCGCCTTGCTCTATGCTGTCGCAACGAACAGTGGAACGTTTCCGATCCCCGCCAATACGGTTACTCATCTCGTCACATCTGTTCCGAGCACCTACTCGATAACTGTCACAAACCCGGGCGCAGGCGTACCCGCGACCTCTGCAGAGCAGGTTTCTGACTACCGGGCGCGAGTACTGCAAGCTGGCCAGGTCGGCTCGACTGGAACGCCTGCATATGTGAAAACGCTGCTTCAGAAGATCACTGGTGTACAGGCGCGCCTCGTTTCGATTAATCAATTGGCAGGCGGCTGGCAGATTGTCTGTGGCGGTGGCGATGCTTATGCCGTAGCCAACGCAATTCTTCAAGGCGTCCCAGACATCGCTGCTTTGCAAGGATCGCAACTTGCCATTACCGGCATGACCGCCACCAATCCGATTGTCATCACGACGAATCTCAATCACGGCTACACGGCAGGGCAAACCGTTGCCGTAGCGGGCGCAACGCCAGGTGCTTATAACCTGACTTATACCGTTGCATCGGTCACGGCCAACACCATCACAACAACAACGAACGGCAGCGGATTCGGCGCATATGTGAGTGGGGCAACCCTAACGCCAAACCCGCGGAACGTTAATGTTTCGCTGTTCCAGAACCCGAATACGTACTCGATTCCATTCGTCAACCCGCCTCAGCAAGTCGTCACGGTCGCTGTTCATTGGAACACGACGTTGGGCAATGTCCCACAGACAGTTGAAGGTTGGGACGGCGGGTGCGGCATAGATTATGCGACCTTGCGATCATGGTCAATGTTGGATTTCGAGGGCGAACGCTTCAGGGCG
>NZ_CADIKB010000096.1 GCF_902859825.1 Paraburkholderia phenoliruptrix
TGAAAAAACCGAGGCCGGAATTCCGGAACATCGGTATCGGGCAGATATTGACGGCGTACCGGCTGCCGCTTGCCGGGCGGGTGTCGATCCTGCATCGCGTGAGCGGGGGGCTGCTGTTCGTGGCGCTGCCGTTCCTGCTTTACCTCTTCGACCAGAGCCTGACCTCGGAGCTGAGCTTCGAAGGCTTCAAGGGCTTTTTCTCCAACCTCATCGTCAAGCTCATCGTGCTGGTGCTCGCGTGGGCCTACATGTTCCATTTCTGCGCCGGCGTGCGGCACCTGCTGATGGACACCAACCATGAGGCCGTCACGAAAGAAAAGGGCAAGCAGACCTCGATCGTGGTGTTCGTCGTCTCCTCGCTGCTGACGCTCGCCTTTGCGCTCAAACTCTTCGGAGCATTCTAAAAAATGGCAGCCAATAACCGAATCGGCTCGAAGCGTCTGGTGGTGGGCGCGCACTACGGTCTGCGCGACTGGCTCGCGCAGCGCATCACCGCCTGCGTGATGGCCCTCTACACGGTGATCCTGCTCGCGTGGTTCTTCGGCGCGCGCGACTTCTCCTACGAAGGCTGGGCCTCGATCTTCGCCACCCAGTGGATGAAGCTCGCCACCTTCGTCACGCTGCTCTCGCTCTTCTATCACGCGTGGGTCGGCATCCGCGACATCTGGATGGACTATGTGAAGCCCGTGGGCGTGCGTCTGCTGCTGCAGGCGCTGACCATCGTCTGGCTGCTCGCGTGCGCGGGCTACGCTGCGCAGATTCTCTGGAGAGTGTAAAAGAATGGCTGCAATCAAGAATGCCCTGCCGCGTCGCAAGTTCGACGTGGTCATCGTCGGCGCGGGCGGCTCGGGGATGCGCGCGTCGCTGCAACTGGCGCGCGCGGGTCTGTCGGTGTGCGTGCTCTCGAAAGTGTTTCCCACGCGCTCGCATACGGTGGCCGCGCAAGGCGGCATCGGCGCCTCGCTTGGCAACATGAGCGAGGACAACTGGCACTACCACTTCTACGACACGATCAAGGGCTCCGACTGGCTCGGCGACCAGGACGCGATCGAATTCATGTGCCGCGAAGCGCCGAACGCCGTGTACGAGCTCGAGCACTTCGGCATGCCGTTCGACCGCAACGCCGACGGCACGATCTACCAGCGCCCGTTCGGCGGCCACACCGCGAACTACGGCGAAAAGCCCGTGCAGCGCGCCTGCGCAGCGGCTGACCGCACCGGCCACGCGCTGCTGCACACGCTCTACCAGCAGAACGTTGCGGCGAAGACGCAGTTCTTCGTCGAGTGGATGGCGCTCGATCTGATCCGCGACGCCGACGGCGACGTGCTCGGCGTGACCGCGCTCGAAATGGAAACGGGCGACGTCTACATTCTCGAAGGCAAGACCACGCTGTTCGCCACGGGCGGCGCGGGCCGCATCTTCGCGGCCTCGACCAACGCGTTCATCAACACCGGCGACGGCCTGGGCATGGCCGCGCGCGCAGGCATCGCGCTGCAGGACATGGAGTTCTGGCAGTTCCACCCGACGGGCGTGGCCGGCGCGGGCGTGCTGATTACCGAAGGCGTGCGCGGCGAAGGCGGCATTCTGCGCAACTCCAACGGCGAGCGCTTCATGGAGCGCTATGCGCCGACGCTGAAGGATCTGGCGCCGCGCGACTTCGTCTCGCGCTCGATGGACCAGGAAATCAAGGAAGGCCGCGGCGTGGGTCCGAACAAGGACCACGTGCTGCTCGATCTGTCGCACATCGGCGCCGAGACGATCATGAAGCGGCTGCCGTCGATCCGCGAGATCGCGCTGAAGTTCGCGAACGTCGACTGCATCAAGGAGCCGATTCCGGTCGTGCCGACCATCCACTACCAGATGGGCGGCATTCCGACGAACATCAACGGCCAGGTGGTGGGCACGCCGCGCGGCCACGAAGAGGTCGTCAACGGCTTCTATGCGGTGGGCGAGTGCTCGTGCGTGTCGGTGCACGGCGCGAACCGTCTGGGCACGAACTCGCTGCTCGATCTGGTGGTGTTCGGCCGCGCGGCGGGCAACCATATCGTCAAGCACGTGAAGGAGCTGAAGGAGCACAAGCCGCTGCCGGCGGATGCGGCGGACTTCGCGCTCTCGCGTCTGGCGAAGCTGGAGAGCTCGTCCTCGGGCGAGTACGCGCAGAGCGTGGCCAACGACATCCGCGGCACGATGCAGAAGCACGCGGGCGTGTTCCGCACGTCGGCGCTGCTCGCTGAAGGTGTCGAGGCGATCCGCGAAGTGGCGGCGCGGGTGGAGAACATCCACCTGAAGGACAAGTCGAAGGTGTTCAACACCGCGCGGGTCGAGGCGCTGGAGGTGGCGAACCTGATCGAGGTGGCGCGCGCGACGATGGTCTCGGCCGAGGCGCGCAAGGAAAGCCGCGGCGCGCACGCGCAGAACGACTTCGAGCATCGCGACGACGAGAACTGGCTGCGCCATACGTTGTGGTTCAGCGAGGGCGACCGCCTCGACTACAAGCCGGTGCACATGCAGCCGCTGACAGTCGAATCGGTGCCGCCCAAGGCGCGGACCTTCTAAGGCACAGACAAGGAATCCAGAGAAATGGCCAAGCGTACATTTGAAATCTACCGCTACGATCCGGACCGGGACGCGGCGCCGCGCATGCAGACGTATGAGATCGAGATCGACTCGCACGAGCGCATGCTGCTCGACGCGCTGGTGAAGCTCAAGGCGCTGGACGAGACGCTGTCGTTCCGCCGCTCATGCCGCGAGGGCGTATGCGGCTCGGACGCGATGAACATCAACGGCAAGAACGGTCTGGCGTGTCTGACGAACCTGAACGACCTGCCGCAGAAGATCGTGCTGCGTCCGCTGCCGGGGCTGCCCGTGGTGCGCGACCTGATCTGCGACTTCACGCAGTTCTTCAACCAGTATCACTCGATCAGGCCGTACCTGATTAACGACACGCCGCCGCCGGAGAAGGAGCGTCTGCAGTCGCCGGAGGAACGCGACGAGCTCGACGGGCTTTACGAGTGCATTCTGTGCGCGAGCTGCTCGACGTCGTGCCCGAGCTTCTGGTGGAACCCGGACAAGTTCGTGGGCCCGGCGGGTCTGCTGCAGGCGTACCGCTTCATCGCGGACAGCCGCGATCAGGCCACGGGCGAGCGGCTCGATAACCTGGAAGATCCGTACCGGCTGTTCCGCTGCCATACCATCATGAACTGCGTCGACGTCTGCCCGAAGGGGCTGAACCCGACCAAGGCGATCGGCAAGATCAAGGAATTGATGGTTCGCCGCAC
>NZ_CADIKB010000097.1 GCF_902859825.1 Paraburkholderia phenoliruptrix
TTACGTCCGCTGTATCCCGCGCTCTTTGCGGTGAAGTTCAAAAATTCGTTCCCGACGTTCGCGATACAAACATCCCCCGCCGATCCTCAAATAGACCGGGACGTAACAGCATGCTGCTGTTGCCAAGGAGATGAAGATAGTTAGTGACGAATTGATGTTCGACACGGTATCCCAGATCGTTGAGGGGAAACCGGTCAGCGGCGGCTACCCTAGATATATTCGGCACGTGCATCGCTTGTTGTCGAAACGCGTAGAGTTCGCCGAAGCTGACTTGAGGTCGATCTCGCTTCGAATCGTTGAGATCCTCAAAAAGCGCGGACATGGTCCTCAACCGTTTCGTCACGGTCAGTGCAATGCCGGGTCCAAGACGAGTTCACATCTCGCCAACTGCCGAGACAAAAAGAATCACGTTCTTCGAAAGGAAGGAGCGAGCGCTCGGACCTGCGCAAATTGTCCATTTCATTCTTTCAACGAAGGATACCTTCGGACCTTAAAATCGGACCTTGCTGACTTGAGCCGATCAGTACTCAATGCCGTTGGAGTTGAACGTGCCTCGATTACGCGCAGTATCAGTGACGTGACGAAGGTCATCAAACTGCATGTAAGTCGCATGGGCTTGGATGAGGCACATCTTCAATGAAGCAAGGCCGCTCACCCGCAAGCCGTAGTACCCTCCTGCGTCGTAGCAAGCCTCCGATCGCGCATACAAATGAAGCCTACGCGAGAGAAAATATCGAGGTAAAAATCCGCATTCTCGAAGAGTGGCTCGAAAGCGGCCCCCCTATTACGGACGAGCGTAAACCTCCCTCCGCGACAGACGACGCGCACACGTCCGATAAACTCAAGGAAGCACGTGTTGGCATCGATTTTTTTCCGCGCACGCCTCGCCAATTCAATCTGTGGGACGCTCGACAAAATTGCATGGCGGTGCAGGCTAAGCTTCCGAATATTCGTGTAAATGCAAACGAAACCCTACGTCGCCACCCGGACTTGCGACGAAAGGCTATTGAGCTGATGCAGGAACTGAGCAGTAAGGTTGATGATTCTGGAAAGCCAAAGGGTCGTCCAACAATTGCGGCGCTCAAGAGGCAACTAGACTCCGAGGAAACGAAACGCCTGCAGCTAGAGGAGGAAATGATTTCGCAACGTCGGGAGATCAAGCGGTTGAGCGCCGATAACAATCGGCTCGCTGATCAAAAGGAGCGGATTCAGCAGTTCGCCCGCGACGAAATTAAAAAAATGCAGCGTCGGATTGAGCTGTATGAGCGCGAGCTTGACGAGTTAAGAAAAAAAGATGTTTGAAGAATGCGATGCGAGATCGAGGAGTAAAAAATGATGAGTAAATATGTGTCAACGTGGGAGGATGCGATCGACCTCTCATGGCAGCCTGAAACGAAATCAAAAGGTGTGGTCGCATATTGGCGCGAATCTGGCAATCTCGTTTTTGCACTTATGGATTATTGCTTATATCTATTGGACGTAGAGTTAATAAAATATGGAACAGCACGGAATGAAATATTTCATATTAAACGCTTCATGGAATATTTGGGTTCGGAGAAACTGACTTTCGCGACTGTTACCGACAAAGAACTCGCCGAGTTCCGAGACTCGGAACTTAAAGACGTTCGAGGGAAATCAAATAGCACGCTGAGTGAAAATGCCCACAAGCGTACCGTGAACAGTCGATTACGGCGTGTGTATCACTTCCTGAGCTGGTTGCAGGAGATTGCTCTAGATCAGGTTGGCCTGATTGGCCCTGAAAATGCAAACGTGATGTCTTCGCTCAACGTGAAGCAGCGGAGCGAACGGCGACAACGCGGGCGGAACAAAGACTACTATCCATTGGTCTTCCGTCATGTAGGAGAGGGATCTAAACACCGCACTTCATATTGCGCGACTGATGAAGACCTTGAGTTCTTACAGGCGCACTTCGCTACGTCGATGACAGGAGGACCGGCTCGCCGGAACATACTGCTACTGGATATCGGATACTTAACCGGTCTGCGGCGCGGATCAGTGAATTCGCTCCGATGTGCGCAGTTTGCTCGGGAGGCTATCGATGCGGCTGCGGATACATTCGAAGTCGTCCCGGACGAACAGAAGCTAGGTTACGAGAAAACATACGAGTTTCCGATCCGCCTTGCCGAACGGATTAGGGACTACATTGAGGGCCCACGTGCCGAGATGCTGAGCGCGCGGAAGTGGAAAGACGAAGACACAGATGATCGTATATTCCTTTCTTTCCGGTCAGGGAGGCCACTGGCCGACGCAACGTTATCCGAGATCTTTGGGGACGCATTCGCACTTTTAGATCCGAAATTGCGCGCCGCGTACCACGCCCTACGCCACAATTTTGGAAACACGCGTATCGACCAAGAGGTGGATTCGCGACTTGAATTGGGTCTGGATACAAGCGTGACCTCGATTGCTGCGGCGGTTTCCGTATCGATGGGGCAGTCCAACCCCGCTTCTTTGGAACCATATGTGAGTCAACAGATGTCAAAGTTTCGAGGAAAGAAGGTGACGGCCGCGGACCGCGTTGCGGAACTGGAACGCGAAAACCTAGAACTTAAACGCGAACTGGCCGCGCTCAAGCAAAGCGCAAATAAAGCCTGATGGGGCGCAGCGCACGTGGATTTTTATCCGGTATCTGCACTCTAACTGCGAGGCTGTCAAGAGCAAGATCGCGAAGCACGAGCGAATACGAATTTTGAATCCCATCGCCTCACCTTCCGCGTTGGGAGACTCGGCTGCGCGGTGTCCCATACACGGATTCAAATTGCTCCACACTGACGCTCGCCTCCTGGGAGCCGTTCGCGAAGTAGCAATCGATGCTCTTCGATCACCATCGCCTATTTTTGTACGGCTTTGGCTTTGGTTGTATTGGCGCGCTGCTGTTTCAGTCGTGGCCTCCGATGTTTGGCTTTCGCAAGTCGGGTTTCCAACTCGGTAAGGAGGTCGCTGGGCGTGCAATTCAGAGCGGTCGCAAGTGCGAACAGCATCGTCAGCGTGGGCTGGTGCTGCCCGAGTTCAAGCATGCTGACATAGTTCCGCCTGATCGACGCCTCAAACGCGAGCTGTTCCTGCGTCAATCCAGCGGATAGCCGGCAATGTCCCAGGCGTAGTTGAAGGTTGAAGGCGGCGGTTCGCCAGTGGAATCCGAGAGAATCGGGTTTCCAGGACCAACCTCCCGAACAGGGAACCAAGGAGAACC
>NZ_CADIKB010000098.1 GCF_902859825.1 Paraburkholderia phenoliruptrix
GACGGCAGCTCAGCAGCTTGCGGATGTCGGTCGCGTCAGCGTGCACGCGGTACTGGTCGCAGAAGAGACACCCTTCGGTCGAGCGGCAGTCAGGCTGTACCGTGACCGAAGCCGCGATCGGCGCAGGCTTGTGGAATCCGATGCAGATGCCCACTGCGCTCCCGATGCTGCCCGCCGGGTCGTTGCCTGGCCCCAGCACGGTCTTCTCGACCGAAGCGAAAAACGCCCCCATCTCAGCCTTGTGCGCGGCATCCGTGCCGTTCGAGTACGAGCGCAGCGCCGTCTCCAGCGAGTGCCCCATCAGCCTGGCTGCGATGACGGGGCCGTGGTTGCTCACCGCCCAATCCTGCTTCGCCGCACGCCACTGACGCGCGCCAATGCGCGGCAGCACGATCCCGAGCGTGTCGAGTCGACGGTAAAGCCGCTCCAGGAATTTGGTTGAGAGACCCGTTAGCCGCCGCAGCTGTGCATGATGCCCGACGACGACGAACAACGCGTCCCACTCTGCGTCCTGCACCAGATACTCGCGCAACGCCAGATACGCCCTGAGCTTCGGCATGAAGCCCAGCGAGACGGTGAACGTAATCTCCTTCCCGCCTGCCCGGTACTTGACCTGACGAAACTTCTGACGCGCAACCGACGCATCCTGCAGGCTCGTGGCAAGCTCCGGACTCCACTTCATGGCTAGCAGTTGCGCGAGGTTGATGCCCGTTTCGGCAAGAAACAGCGCGGCGAAGCAAGAGGCCGCTATCGAAGCGTGCGAGCGTCGGATTGACGACTGCGCGTCCGCGTTCGCCGCCGCAAGATGTTTAGCTGTCAGTCCGGCGATCCTCCTCGAACTCTCATGCGGAGTATTAGCCCCTGTTTCGGCCATGCGCTTCGTGATGTCTTCGCGAGTACGTGGCTCTCCTGTCTCCAGATTCCAGCCGATCAGGCCGCGCGAGTCGTCGCCGTCGCTACGGCCGTAGATGTGCGGAACGAGGCAAAGATGCTCACCTCGCACCGTGGTCACGCGCACGGGGTACGGTTTGAAGTCGAGCACCAGCGTGCTGATGCTGCTGAAGAGCGCGTCGGCCCACGCGAGCAGGGCGGCCTGTGCCTCGGCGTCAGGCACAGCCGTCGGCACCCAGGCATCCTGTTGGTGGCGCAGCACCCTCGCGTCGGCGCAGAAGTCGTCGCTTCGGAAGAACTCACGTAGCATCGACAACAGACTGCGCTGATAGTGGGCGACGGAATTGCGGTTCAGGTTGCCTAGCGAGACCTGTTCGCGCCTCTCACGGAAGTACCGATGAACCGCCTCTGCGGTGGCCTTCTCGTCACAGAGCACCTGATGCAAGCCCTGGCTGTCGGCCCAGTTGACGAAATCAAGCACGACGCGCAAATCCATGAAGATCGTCACCGGACGCCTCGCGCCAAGTGTCATACGCCCGGAAAGCTGCGTCACCAGTAGACGTACTACCCCGGCGCGTTCGCTGCTGAAACTCGTATAGTCGAAAGTACGTCGTGTGCGCTGCGGGCTCGACGTGTCGCGCGTCAGGTAGCAGATCTGGCCGATATCGGAACGGCTGTTCACGCCTTCCCACCGGAGCAGCGCGCGCTCCGGGTGCAGCAGTATTGTGCCCTCCGCAAGCGGCATGCGAACTTCCTCGTACAGGCGGTTCATGCTGCCTCCACAGTGTCGAGGGTGCGCGTGACCAGCGTCGACAGGTGCGCTCCCCAGCCGTCCTGTACAGCGTCGAACAGCTTGCGGTTCTCCCTGAAGCCGAGGTACGCCTCGCTTGTAGATGGGCGGACGTGCCACATCAACTGCCGCAACTGATCGAGCGCCCGGGTGTACTTCGTCCCGTTCGCCGTCATCGCGTCGACCATGTTCAGCCCGAAAGTCGCGCGCAGGTCGTGGAAACTGAACTCGTACCTGGGGTTGTCGAGCCGCACACGCATCATGGGCAACAGTTCGTCCCGGATGAACTGGCGCACGGCCTGCCCGGTCTTGACGTGACGGCGCACGCGCGGGCCAGAGGTGAGCGGGTCGCGCGACGCGCGATCCTCGTAGAGCGGCGCACCGCGATGGCTCAGAAAGAGCGCCTGGTCGAAGTGATCGCCGCCATCTGCCATCTGGCGGCGCTTGCGCGCACGATCGCTGTGCACGTAGATGTACAGCCGCTCATAGAAACCGCGCGGAACGTGCAACACGCCCTTAACACCGCCCTTCGTGTCGATGCCGGTACCTGGCCCGCAGGCGAGACGGATGTCGTCGCCGTGAAACCCGTCAGGCTTGCGCATCACGTGTTTCGCACGCACGGTCAGTACCGTCTGGATGCGGGCGCCTGTCAACAGCGCGAACAGATGAACGAGCGTCATCTCGATGTTGCCGAGTGTGGCTAACGATTCAAGCAGCGCCGACTGCTCGGCAGAGGGGAGCGGGCGCAGGCGACCACCGTCCTGGATGTGATCGTCCCACGGGTCTTCTGCGCGCCGGCCACTGATCGACAGGTCCGTGGTCTTGACTTCGATCACGCTGCTGAAGCCCTTCTGGTCCTTGAACTCAATGAAACGATCAGATTCGACCCACGGCGCGTTCGTGGGTCGAAAGCCTGCTTCGGTCATCATCCAGCGATAAAAGCGCACCACGGTACCCATACGACGCCTGGCAACGCCCGGAGACAGCTCGCCGGCCTGCACGGCCAGCTTGATCGAGCCGCTATATCGGTAGGTCGGACGTTGCCGCTTGTTCACAGGGAAGACGAGCCAGTCGATACCCTCGTCATCCAGATAACGACGGAACGCTACCAGGTCGTCAGCGATGCTGGCGAACGTCAGCATGTTCGGCGACGACTTCGACTCGATCATATCGATGAGCCAGAGGTTCGCCTCAGCCCACGGCGCGCCGTCAGCAAGTCGGACAACGGGAAAGAGAGGAAAGGTGCCAGCGATCCACTTCGGGCGGGTGTCGCGTCGCTTGCCGGTGTCGGGGTCTGCGAGCGGGACCGTGTGATAGATGGTGCCGCCCTCGGGAGTGGTGATACTCACCGGCGTCGCGCCGGGTGTGTCGCGGTCAACGACCTCGGTCAACGGCAGTTGCCAGATGGTCGTTCGTCTTGCTGTCATCGTGCAGATCCTCTGCTGTGTTTGTGCGGGTGTCCGCTTTAACACAGCCTGCGAGTATTAGAGAATCGTTACCGACTTGCGCATA
>NZ_CADIKB010000099.1 GCF_902859825.1 Paraburkholderia phenoliruptrix
CGGTTCTCCTTGGTTCCCTGTTCGGGAGGTTGGTCCTGGAAACCCGATTCTCTCGGATTCCACTGGCGAACCGCCGCCTTCAACCTTCAACTACGCCTGGGACATTGCCGAGACCCCGCCATCGCGACTTTTGTGGACGATCGTTTTTTTGCTGATCGTGATTGTCAGTGTTTTCGCGGTCCTACTTCTCTGGCCAAAAGAGGAGCCGACCCAGACACCCTGGTTCTGGACCTGCGTAACGGTTTATCCGTTCGGACTCGCCGCGTTTGTTGTCTTGCGTCGGTATAGCGTTTTTGAAGGGAGTCGGCTGGATGCAATTGCATGGAACAGGGCTCGCGAAGATCATATGGACCAAGTCTTCGACGGGGCAAGTCGACCGCTCGCCGTCCTTGCTGCCACCTGCAGGTTTTCTAGCGAGGCGAAGGATGACGACTTCGGCGAGCTGATGCATGGGTCTGTCAAGCTCGAACCGCAAACGTCCCCGAAGCCGGATGCGCCTCCGATAAATGCGCGCTGGTTCGAGAAACCCGATGCCGACGAGAGCGGGATTCGCTTCAAGCGCGATGATGAGCGTCGGCCTTATGTCGTGGCGTGGGCGTTCAGTGTGGTGACCGATAGCATTGCTGATGCAATACGTTCGCTGCCGGCGGAGTCGCGGCTGACGGTCGAGTTGGTGCTGCCGGGAATTGCGAAGACCGACGAGGTGCTGGCTATCTGGAACAGGCAATGGGCGACGTTGGATTTCCGACCAGCGCAAGTCCGCGTCGTGGCTGAGAATCCCGATCTGATGTATGTCGACGCATGGCTTGATAGGATCAACCAGAAGCGCGACGACGAGGTGCGACTTGTCGTTGGGGTGCGGTTGAACGCAATTCATCAAGCTCTTACTCCCGAAGGGAGCGCAGAGGCGCTTGTTGCAATTCTCCTCGCGCCGGAAGCAGTAGCAAGGACGTGCAAACTTGCGCCATTAGCCATGCTGCACCGGCCGAACGGGACAGAGGACTGCGCCATTGACGACGCCCTCGCACGCGCTCTGCAATGGGGGCGCGCTGAAGCAGTTGGGGTCAAACGCATCTGGCAAGGCGGACTTGATGTCTCTGAGGCCAATGCGGCAACCAAAGCTCTGGTCAAGGCCGGGATCGGCGCGAAGGTTGCGAATATCGATTATATGGTCGGTCATGCTGGAGCGGTCGCGCCGTGGCTGGTTGTGGCATATGCGGCCTGTGCTGCTGTTCGGGACGAAGCGCCGCAGATCGTCGTGACAACGGACAAGGCCGGAGTCTGCTTTGCGGTCCTGCGGAACATTAGCTGACGACAAAGCGTGCATGAGTATCGAGATGTGCCACTCCAGTGGGGATGGTACTCGACGTCCGATTTGCGATATCAATAGGAAATCTGGTCATGGTAAGGCGGTACGACATTCTGAAAGGCGACCGAACGACGTCGGACGGTACGGTGATGGGCGGCGATTCAAACGACAGGATCGGCGATCGCGAGCAGGCATACGAACAGGATCAGGTCTGGTGTCCGGCATGTCAGTCGATCGGACGCATCGTGTGTGACGGTCCGCGCATGTCGATGAAGGGACCCGACGGTAGGGAAGGCGCGCTTAGCGACGATCTATGCGTGTGCAAGTGCGATTCACCACCTCGCCTGCTTCCGTCCCAGCACTCATCTTTTGTGGATATGTAAGCGAAACGCGGGATGCCGGTGCCATGCACACGGCGGCTACATAGTTTTCAACTCAGGGAATGCGCGGCAGCGCCCGCTTCTGGCAACCCGTCTCAACTTTGGTCAAGTATGCTGCGCAAGTTTCGGATCGACATTCTGAGCATCGTCATAGCGGTCGTTCTGCCTGGACTGCTGATCTGGTTGAAGGGCGACTCGTGGATGAGCCTGCATTCTCCCGAAAAGCGGGCCGAATGGATCGTCGCGCTCTGTATCGGATTTGTCTTGCTGTATCTGTGGCTCAGCTTCGATGCGTCGTCCCGCCCGGCGGTCGCAGCGCGGCGCATCCGGTACTGGCTCGAAAAGCAGTTCAATTCGTCGAGCGAGCAAAACGGTGACACAGGTCCGGCTGGAAAATCACGTGCAGCCAGGTTGCGCAACAATCTCCGCGACCGCCACGGCTATCGCTGGCGCTATCGCGAGCGGTGGGTGCTCATCGCCGGCGACGTACCGCTGGTGAAGCGGCTGGCGCCGCGCCTCGTCGAGGCGGGGTATCTGATCAGGAGCGGCACGGTCCTGCTGTACGCGCAGCAAACCCGCGACACGCTCGAAACTGAATGGCTCGACCAGATCCGCCGACTTCGCCGCCGCCCCGTCGACGCGATCGTGGCGGTGACTCTTAACCGGAGTTCTGCCACTTCGGCATTCGACACCGACGACCTCGCCCAACAGCTCGCCCGCCATGCCCGCGCGCTGCGCTGGGCCGCGCCCGCATATCTGCTCAACGCCACCAATTTCGACAGCGAAACGTCGAGCCCCGACGAGGCCATTGGCTTTGCGTGGTCCAATTCACGCATAACCGCGGAAGGAATCGACGCGTCGCTGCAAGACCTCGCGTGTAACCTCGCGGATGCCGGTGTTGTGCGCCTGACGAAGGATGCAGATGACCGCTATCCCGCCGAGCTGTCGCAACATATCTCGAAGCTTCGTAGCGCGCTATCTGAGCTCGTGTTGCAAACTGCCCAGTCGCGTGTCTGGCGCCAGGCTGTCCACGGGCTTCTCTTTGCACCGCTGTCCAGGGAACAGGAGCTGGCACCGCCGCTACCCGGCAGTACGAGCGGGGACGTGCAGCCCCCCGGCCAGCGCCAACGAGCGATCTGGCAAACCATCGCCGACCACAGCCGCCAGCTCCACGGCCGCCGCATTGGTTTCCCGCTGTCGACGACAGCCGGATGGATAACC
>NZ_CADIKB010000100.1 GCF_902859825.1 Paraburkholderia phenoliruptrix
CCGTCACTGCGTCAGACTCGTGTGCGGGCGTGCTGACTCGATCGAGCAGTACGACAGATCGTTCGGTGCGGTGCTGCGACGCGTTGACTTCCTGCTCGACGAACTGCGTAGGCGGGATGCCGCGCTGGTCGAACAGATCGAGCATGACGTTGATATTGAGGGGAATCTGGACGCTTTCTGGTCGGCCAAGCTCGACCAGCTTTACGAATTGGGAGTGGCATGAACAACACACTGATCGCGCCGACCGCTAAGCGGCCCGACTGGTATCGGGTCGAGGACGATACGGTCGTCACGCGCGACACGTCCGGGAACACTGTTTCGCTGTTTGGTGACGATACCTGGGACATCCGTGCGTACGCGGTTGGGCCACGCAGCACGCATCTCTATTTTAGGAGCCACTTGCCTGACGGCGTGAATCGCGCGCTTTCAGAAGCAACCACGCGTCAATGGAAGCAGGTCATGTACTTTCTGATGCACGAAGCGACCGATATGGTACCGGCGTCCGGCACGCTTCAGGCTCGTTCAATCAACCTGAGGGAGTTCACGTTCTTTGCCGCCGCACGTCAACTTACGCTCTACGAGGGCCTGTCCAATGTCGCCGTTGTTCTGGACTATGCGGCGCAAGCCGGAATGGAGTCGAAGGCCCAACGCCTTCATTCGATTCTGGTGAAGCTTCACCGTCTGGGCGTCGAGACCACAGGGCTGCGCGTACCGCTGGTCCAATTACATAAGCCTCTGCTTAAACGCTGGGCGCAACACGCTGGATACTCGCAATACCCTGCCATCCCGACGCGGATCTACCAGCACTTCCTGTCGACCTGTCAGCATGACCTCGGCATCGCTGAAGACGTCGCTGATGTTCTGTCGGACCACCTCGCACGCGTATACGCTGGCGAGAGGCCTGGTGTCCCTTCAGAACTGGTAAGTACTGCAACGCACTTCAGGTGCGAGGACCCCCGTTACGTCGGGTCGTCGCTTGTGGCGTCGATCACCGCGCTATGTCAGCTTGTCATCCTGTCGTTCACCGGCATGCGCGCGGCAGAAGCAGAGACCCTGCCCTACAACTGCCTGAGCGAGTCCCGTCTGGATGGCGTGACGCACTACACCATCGAGGGCGTCACGACCAAACTGTCGGGCGGTCGTCCCAGGCGCGCGTGCTGGGTGACCAGCCCGCTCGCTGCCCGCGCTATCAGGCTCGCGCAACGCCTGTCGGGCGAGGCGCACCGTGCGCACGGCGCGCAAGGCTACGCCGAATCGACGGACGGTTCGCACCTGCTGTTCTGCCGGATGGGTCTGCCGATAGGCCCGCGTCATGGATACGTGGCAAACCGGGCGGCAAGTAAAGTAGCTAACTATATCGAAGCCTTTCGTGAGCGCGTCTTTCCGACGATCACATTCGAGGACATCGCCGAGCTGAAGCGTGTCGACATGCACCGCGCGTGGGAAGACGAGCCGAAGTACGCGCTCGGGCAGCAGTGGCCGTTCACCCGCCACCAGCTTCGCCGGAGCCTAGCCCTCTACGCCCATCGGAGCGGCCTCGTGACGCTACCTACGCTCAAACGTCAGCTGCAGCACCTCACGCACGAGATGAGCACCTACTATGCGCGCGGCTCGGCGTTCGCGAAGGGTTTCATCGACACCGACAAGCGCCACTTCGCGAAGGAATGGGCCGAGACGCAGGGCCTGTCCGAGTATCTCGCGTACGCCGAGCAGGTGCTGTTCGCTGACGAGCGGCTGTTCGGCGGGCACGCAGCGTGGACGCAGAGCCGTGCCGTGCAGGCCTCGCCTGTGTCGGTCTACTCGCGCGAGCAAACGATCAGAAAGTTCGAGAAGGGTGAACTCGCATATCGCGAGACGGTGCTGGGCGGCTGCGCCAGCGTCGAGCCCTGCAGGTCGACACCGCTCGACTGGATGCGTCTGGATTGTCTTGAATCGAACTGCCGTAATCTCATCGTCGTGCCGTCGAAGCTTCAGCGAGTGATCAAGGCGCAGCAGGCTACGGTCGGGAAGCTGCGCGCAGTTGATGAGACAAGCGTCGAATACCGTATCGAGGCACAGACGCTGCAACGACTGCTTGACGCGCAGGAGAAACTGATCAAACCGGAGGCAACATGAGCGACTACTACGCCGCCCTTGAGCGGCTGAAGAAACGAAAGGGAGTGCGTATCAACAACGACACCGTGGCGATCGAGGCGGGCCGCAAGAAGGGCAGCATCAAGAAGTCACGCCCGCAGTTCACAGCACTGATTGACGCGATCGATGCAGCCAACGCGGTAGCCGGGCGTCCGAAGCTCGAACTGGCCGAGCGTCTGGACCGGGCGAAAGGCGACGCGAAGGATCTGCAGGCACAACTTGACGAGTCACTGGCTCGTGAGCTCGCACTGCTGCGTCAGGTGTTCAGCCTGCGCAAGGAACTGGCCGCGCTACGAGGCGGTAGCGTCCTGCCCCTGCACCCGCGCTAGATCGGGGCGGGCGTTTTCGCTCGAAACGGGCACTTGGGCTGCTTCATCTGCGTCGACCTGGTGCTCGCGAAGGTTCCCGCTACGGGTCACCCGGCGTAGTGACCCATCAAACGATCGTGGTTCTGTGACACCGCTGAATGGGTCAAGGGCGGGCGAAGCCCAGCGAAGTGAACCCTTGACGCGCGATGGTTTGACACGCTCTGGCATGGTCGGACACCCGGCTTTATCGGGCTTCCGACCATGCGAAACCTGCGGTGAAAGATGGACACACAGACGGTCGACCTGTCCACTTTTTCGGTTGATCTGATGGACACTCCGCAGACTGCTGATTCCAGCATTTTCAAGGCTCCGGCTGATGTCCATTGTTTTTCTCT
>NZ_CADIKB010000101.1 GCF_902859825.1 Paraburkholderia phenoliruptrix
CGGTTCTCCTTGGTTCCCTGTTCGGGAGGTTGGTCCTGGAAACCCGATTCTCTCGGATTCCACTGGCGAACCGCCGCCTTCAACCTTCAACTACGCCTGGGACATTGCCCATGTTGCACCTCAAGGACGTACGTTTCAAAGCGCGTGCTCGCTGCATTCAGCAACTCGGGCGTCAGGGTAAGGTAGCGTTGGGTGCCCGCGAGATCGATGTGGCCGAGATAGGTCGCGAGCTGCGGCAACAACAGTTGCAAATCTGCGCCGCAGCGATACCAAGCAATTAGCCGGTGCACTGCGCCTGAGTGTCGCAAATCATGCAGCCTCGGCTGGCAGGACGCACCGCCTTCGCGTTGGATATTTGCCAGAGTACGCTGTCGCTGGAAGGCCTTGCGCACAGCTTTCTGGCTCAGGGGGCGACCATCGCGTAAGCAGAAGAACGGCGCATCCGGTGCCTGCCCAAATCTCTGGTTGCGTTGCCGGGCATAGGTTTGCATCGCTCTATTCAGATCTGCGCCTAGCGGAACCAGCCTCGATCTATAGAATTTGCTCTCGCGCACGTGCAGGACGGCTTCGTCGAGATCGACGTCCTGCATGGTTAGCCGTAAGGCTTCGCCATGGCGGAGGCAACCGCCGTACAGAATCAGAATGAGTGCACGCAAAACATATGCATCCAGCAGACCGCGTGGACTGCATGCCGCCGACGCCACGTCGAGCAGGCGCTTTAATTCCTGCTGCGAATAAATATAGGGTGTCAGCGGTGGCGGCAATCTCGGACTGTAGCGAGGAAGCGGCGAAGCCTTGACATATCCACGCGAGAGGGCAAAACGAAACAGGCAGTCAAGTACAGACCTTCTCTTCCGCCAATGGTTAGTCAGCGGTCTGTTGCCAGTCAGAAAGTCCTGTACCTGTTCGACCGTGACCGATTCCACATCAATGTTGCCATCAACCCGGTGGCAGAATGAGGCAAGCGTGGCCGCCTCGGAATTGAAGCGCATGCCCAACGCCCGTTTGTGGCTCACGTATTGGGCGACGAGTTCGGAGAGCTTCATAGCAGACTCCCCAGATCGATCTCGGCCACACACCGCAGTCCGGTCAGGTCGACCTTTGCATAGATTCTCGTCGACGAAGCGCTGCGATGGCCGAGGTGATCACCGATCTCCTTCAGCGCAAAACCAGCGTCGAGTAAATGCCGGGCGTTAGCGTGCCTCAGGCAATGTGCGCCACGCCGCGGAATATCGATGCCCAGCGTCGTGAGACGCGAGCGGACAATGCCGCTTACGCGTCCGGGTGACAGCGGTCGGATCGGCGCCTCGACCGACAGGAAGAGCTCTCGATGGGCGCTTCGTGGACGCGCTTCCTTCAGGTAGCGCAGAATGGCGTTTCCAACGGTTGCCACCAGCGGGTATTGCTGTGTGCAGCGTTGCTTCGGACGATTGACATGAAGGATCTCGCCGCACCAGTCGATGTCCTCCAGACGGAGCCGTACCACCTCGCCGCGCCTCAGTCCGTAAACAACCAGCAGCATGATCATCGCACGGTTGCGTAGATCGATCGTGCTCTCGCCGACAAAGCTGGCGACAAACCTTTGCACGTCATCCCAGTTCAGCCCGAGCGGCAACCCCTCCTCTCTATACACCACAGGTGCCTCAATGCCCGACGCAACGTTGGTAGCCCACCCTTGTCCTTCTGCGTACCGGAAGAAATTGCGCAGCGTGCTCGCAAGCGCGTGCAATGAGACTCTGCTCCAGCCGCGGTGGCCTTGATAGGCGAGGTAGGTGTCGACATCGTGGATAGTGAGAGCATCGAGTGCCTTGTCAGGGCGACAGACCATTGCCAGAAAATGGCCGATCTCATCACGACAGGTTGAAATCGTGGCAGAGGAAAGTCCTCGCTGGTCGCGCATGAAATCGACGTAGTGCTCGACATAGCGAACAAATGGTTCTTCTATAGGATGCCGTTCCTCCAGACGCCCCAGGAAGCGCAGCCAAGCCGTGGCGGTATGGATGAAGAGAAGCCGCGAGCTGCGGGACTCGTTCGTGCGCTCACTTCGGAGAAGTCGAATCCGATGGTCAACGGCAAACGCGATTTCCTCGTGCGTTATTAACCGCGGGCGTGACAGATCAATGCTCTGTGAAAACACCAGCAGGATCCACGCGATCTTCCGAATCGACCTGAGCGGATAACCCTGTTCCTGACAATGTACGAGGAAGCGCTTCCTGGATTCCTCGCAGGGCGCGAGATTGTGGGCAGCAAGAACATGCGGACGCGTAAAGAGAGTCTCGAACATGATATTCCCCCATCATTGATCAGTGGAATATCAGTATCAGCCTGAAAATTATGTCGTCATGGAAACGTCAACGCGATAGACGATGCGGGGTTGTTGAGAACCACTGTGACATATTTTTTACCGCACCATACTCGTGACCGAGGCCACGATTGTTGCGCGTGCCGTGCATGCCGTAGTGCTCAAGCAGCGCCGCATAGCGTGCCGTGAAGTCGTCTTCGTCGGCGAGGTTTCTGAACGCCGCTGACAGGCTATCGGTGCGATGTTCGCGCGGACAT
>NZ_CADIKB010000102.1 GCF_902859825.1 Paraburkholderia phenoliruptrix
TCGGTCGTCGACAACTATGTTGTCCGGTCGACGGGGGTAATTGTCGTGATCACGTCATGGGTTCATAGTTGTCGTCGCTCCGTCGTAATTGTCGTTGGGTAATTGACGCCGGCGTTCCTTCTGTTTGTCGTTGGCTTTGCGGCGCCGATAGCTCTCAACATTCAGCTCGAAGATCGTCGAGTGATGGACGAGCCGGTCGATAGCGGCCACCGTCATGCCCGGGTCAGGGAATACGTCATTCCAGCCCGAGAACGGCTGATTGGCCGTGATGAGAAGACTCTTGCGCTCATACCTCTCAGCGATCAGCTCGAACAGCACGCTGGTTTCGGCCTGGTCTTTCCTCACATACGACAGATCGTCCAGGATGATCAGGTCGAACCGATCGAGTTTGACGAGCGCCGAAGGCAGTTGGAGGCTCTGACGCGCGACCTGAAGTTTCTGCACGATCTCACTGGTCCGCATGAACAGTACGCGATAGCCGGCGTCGATCAACGCATGGCCAATGGCCGATCCCAAATGACTTTTCCCGCCGCCGGGTGGCCCAAACAGGAGGATCGTGGCGCCTTTTTCGAGCCACGAATCGCCGGTGGTCAGCGCCATTACATGCGCCTTCGAGACCATCGGAACAACGCCGAAGTCGAAGGTGGAGAGCGTCTTGGTCGGGTCCATATGCGATTCGATACGATGACGCTCGATCCGTCGTTGGGCCCGCTCGGCAAGTTCATGCTCAAACAGCGCGCCGAGCAGTCGGGACGCCTGCCAGCCCTCCTTGTCCGAGCGTTCGGCGAAGTCCGGCCACAACCGGCCGATCGTCGGCAGCCGCAACTCGTTGAGCATCAGCGCCATGCGGCCGGCATCGCAAGCAGGGGCGTTCATACCGGCACCTCCTCATCGAGCAATGCGTCATAGACCTCTGCGGATGGCATCTCGACCACGACGACAGGACACTCGCGCTGACGCGGCGCGAACTCATCGAACAGCGTCTTCAGATTAGGCAGCTCACCGAGTTCGAGCAATGCTTCAAGCCGCTCAGCCAGTTGCGCTTCGACGCCGTGGTTACCGGCCAGCTCAAGCAGGCCCACCATGGTCTTACAGGCGCTGCGTTGTGACAGCTTTACGTCCAGTTGCTCCCAGGTGCGGCGGTACGCATCACGTGGAAACAGGCTGTCGCGAAATGCCAGCCCTTTAAAGGCCTGTGGCTTGCGCTTGAGCGAATCGATAAAGTGACGGTAATCGATGGCGTGACCCCGGCTGCGCCCGGGCGTAACCGTTCCCCGTGGCGTGCTGTGCACCAGCGCGCCAGACAGATAGCAATCAAGTCGGTCGATGTACAGACGCACCTTGAGCATATGACCAATCAGGCGAGACGGGGCGCTATAAAGAATGTTGCGCACGGTGAAGGTACTGCAGCGGGTCACGCGCGCCTCTTCCTCGACGAAGTCCGTGGTACGGAGCTCAGGCAGATCCTGCAGGTGTTCACGCTCGACGCGAAACGCTGCCGAATTGCGCCGGTTCCGACGCATCACTACCCCGCGTACGAACTCGTCATAGGCTGAACGATCAGCGAAATCACGATGACCTCGCAGTTCCAGGGCCTGATCGACGGCGTCCTTCAGGTAGCGATGTGAGGATTCCACACTTCCGTTCTCGTGACCGAGACCCCGGTTATTGCGCGTGCCCTCCATGCCGTAATGTTCGAGCAGCGATGCATACCGGGTTGTGAAGTCCTCCTGCTCCTGCAGATTCCTGAAGGCCGCCGACAGGCTGTCCGAGCGGTGTTCGCGTGGGCAGCCGCCAGCCTGCCACAGCGCATTCTGTAACCCTGTCGCGAGCGCTTCGAAACTCTCTCCGCCATCAATCACGCAGGCGTACTCCCAGCGAGAGAACGCCAGTACGAAGTGATACAGCAGGTGGTCAAACGGGACACCGCCGAGAGTCACGCACAGTTTCTCCATGTGAGTGAAGTCCGACAGGCCTCGTATCCCTGGTAGATACTCCTGCGGAAAGAAGATTTCCTTGCCCGGACCTTCGAGCGCACGCCATTGGCTGATGTGCCGCTCAAGCGTGCGTCGCATGCTATCCGGAAACCGGCCCGGGTGATCCTCCTGCAGCTTGTGCAGGATCGTGACCGGGATCAGCCGCGGGGCACTGCGCAGCAACGGGACCACTTCGCCTTCCCAAACGTCGGCGAACGGGTTTGTACGGGTACGCCAATCACGCTTCGCCTTCTGCGAAGGCAAGCTGGTCGCGCGCTCAATGCGCCGAGCCGTGCGCGAGCTCATGCCTACCTTGGCAGCGGCGGCTTCTTGGGTGTTGTGTTTGCGCTTGTTCATATAGAGCCGGACCTGTTGGTCGGTGATGCGGGTTTCAGACATGGGCTGACCGCTTCTTTTTAGCTTCAGTCAGCCATCCTAGGCCCGTCGATCCGACAGCGCCGATGGCTCGTCGTCTCCGGCGGCTACGCCGCCTTCGACTCCTCACCACCGGCCAGGATAGTTGTCAACGACCGG
>NZ_CADIKB010000103.1 GCF_902859825.1 Paraburkholderia phenoliruptrix
CCGCCCCATTCGCCGCCCCATTCGCCGCCCCATTCGCCGCACCGGTGACGAAGACCCGTGTCGGCAACATGAAATGACGCAATTGCAACACGTCCAGCGGACCTGCACCGGCCTCGCTGCGCAGTTGCACCTTCAGCGCAATGCCTTCGCTCGTCTCCGGGCTCCACGTCAGCAGAAAGCGCGCGCTGTCCTGCTGCATTACCCTGGCGCGCTCCAGCAGCCGGATCAGCCCGAACCGTCCCTGTGCATCAAGCGCCGTGCGCAGCCCACCCTGCTCCGTCTGCCATTCGATGTGCGACAGATTCTCCAGCGACTGGCCGGGCCATTCGAACGGCATCCATTCCTGCTTCTGGTTGAAGTAATGCAGCTCACGTCCGGACAGCACGAACTTCATCTCAGTAATCCCCGAGAACGGCACCGCCTGCAGCTCGAAGCGCACATGCGCGTCGCCCGAGGGAAACAGCACGGTCGAGATCTGCGTCAGCCGGTTCAGGCTGCTGAGGAAGCCCGGATCGATCGACAGTGCGCCGTGACTGGCACCCTGGGCCACCACCCACCGGTCGCCCTGCCGCTCGATCACCCCCGCGAGCTGCGTCGTGACGAACTGCGCGATCACGCCGTTATCCGGCCGCATGAAGCGCGCCATCTCAGGCAGCGACGCATCGTTGCCGGAATCGGCAAACGGATAGCGCCCGCCGAACGTCCTGTTCCAGTCCGCCACGATCGCGCTGCGCCAGATCTCGTTCAGACTCGATGCCGCCGGCTGCACGACGACCTGCCAGGCCTGGTCGAACGGGGCCTGGAACAGTTCGCCGAAGCCCGACCACTGCTCGCCCAGGCTCGCGGCCAGGCGGCTCGCGTAGTCGCGGCTCCCGGCCAGGTCGGACGTCCTGCCCTGCAGCACCGACTGCGCAGCGAGGCGTGCCATCGCATCCGGATCGGTGCCGGAGACGATCTGCGATGCCTTCAGGCGCATCGCTGTGACCCGCTCCAGGTATCGCGCGAGGCTCAGGTCCCCGGTCACAGCGAGTTGCGCCGCAGCCTTGCTGTTCGCTGGCGCACCGGACGCCAGATCGCTGCCCGTGAGGTCTCTACCTGCGAGGCGCAGGATCGGCCCGAACGCTGCGGCCAGCGGCGCAGGCTGGGGCGGGGTCTGCTTCGACGGATCCTTCTCCCCGCCTCCGACGAGCTGCTGCGCCTTGCTGATCAGGTTCCCGGCGAGCGACTGCGTGTTCGCGCCCGCGCCTGCCTGGTACACAACCGCGTTCATCAGCGCGACGAGCGGCGAGCGCTGCGGGTCACCCAGCAGCGTCAGCTGGTCGGCCGTCGCGGACAGCGTCGGCGCCGGCTGCCAGCGAAGGCTGTTGAGAAACAGCGCCCACGCGCGCGCGTAATCGTCGAAGTAGCGCTGGCGAAGTTCGGCCTTCAGGGTTGACGGTGCGGCCTGTGTCGCCTTCACGTCGGACAGCACCCAGTCGCCTGCCACGTCGTGCTGCTCGCTCGCGTCGTCGATCGCCTTCGCGAGGCGCTCGTCCCACGCGGCACGCGTGAACACGCCCGGCACGGTCGCCGTCGTGTTGAACAGGCCGCGGCTGCTCGTGTCGCCGAGCAGCGTGGCGAGCGACACGGGCGGATACTTCGCCTTCGCCTCGTCGAGGATCTGCTGGTAGACCGCGTCCGTTGAGTTCTGGATGCCGCGCACGCCGATGACCGTCTGGCGCGTCGAGGCGACTAGGCCAGCATCCGGCGACATCGCGGGCATGCTGGCGCGACCGAGGTGGTCTGCGAAGAATGCGATCGTGTGCTGGCGCAGGTCGTCCCAGGTGCCGGACGACAGGGGCGAGTTCGCGGGACGCCCGGGCGCGGCCGTCGCGACCAGTTGGGGCGTCAGGAAGGCGGCGATTGCCCGCTCGGGCTTCGCGAGCATGAGGTAAGCCTTGAGCGTGTCGTAGGCGGCCTGCACCTGTGCGTTGCCGCCACTGGCGATCTCGGCGTCCGACAGGGACGCGAGCTGGCGCAGGTGTTCTTCGAGCTGCTGGCGGATTGGGGCAACGAGGATGCGGCTCGCCGCACTGGCGTAGCCCGGCCACAGCGCCTCGAGCAGGGCGCCGTCACGGTTCAGGCCGAAACGCGCCGTCCACGGCGCGCCCTCGCGCTGATGGATTTCCAGCGTGTCGATCTGCCGGTCGAGGCCATGGAGGGCTTGCAGGGCCGGCGTGCGATCCTCGACGGTGGTCAGCTGCGCGACGGTGTCGGCCGCGTGGCGGATCGTTGCGCGGTTGACGAAGCCCGACAGCATCGTGCCGGCGATCCAGCTGGCGAGCAGGGCCGTGGTTATCCATCCGGCTGTCGTCGACAGCGGGAAACCAATGCGGCGGCCGTGGAGCTGGCGGCTGTGGTCGGCGATGGTTTGCCAGATCGCTCGTTGGCGCTGGCCGGGGGG
>NZ_CADIKB010000104.1 GCF_902859825.1 Paraburkholderia phenoliruptrix
ACCTCTCGGGCGAGTATTACTTGAATGGCTTCTGGCAGATCGCCCCTGATGTGCAATACACCTGCGTTTCGTCGTGACCAGAAACCGCGCGGAACCGCCTTGCCAATCCGGCGTGTGGCAAGGAGCCAACGGAGGCCGCCTTTACACGTCTACATATTCGATCCCGAACTACTCCACGGTTGGCATCGGAGCGCACATTTACTGCGCACCTCTTGAGCCGGGAGGCTACTCTTGGGGGCAAGGGGCGGTAGGCTCATACGCGGGACAAAATGCGTTCGGAAGCGATCTCTGGCAGTTCTCAGCGACTAGCCAAGGCAGTAATCCGGTCGCGTTTCTGTGCCTCGACCAGCATTAGCTTTATCGCCTTTGCCAATCCGGTGTGTGGGCGGCCGCCGGGTCGGTAACCACTATCGCTGTCGATTCAGGCGGATGGCAGCCGTCGGCGATTGCTGCATGTCCTGCTGCCTACACTCTGACGGGCGGAAGTTGCGACATGTATCGCGGCAGCGATGGTCGGGAAATTAGCCCTCGAACATGCGCACCTTCCGGCAACGCGTATTACTGCGACGAAGGGAACGGCGGCTCGTGCATCGCCCACGCAATTTGCGCGCAATGACCTCCATAGCGATCATTGCGTCGCTTTGCCAATCCGGTGTGTGGCAGCAAGGCGGCGGATTCACCCACTGGTACAACCTGGGGGCGTTCCAAAACACACACTCCTCCTATGTTCCACTAGGTTGGTACAAGTTCTGTTATACGTTCGGCGTTAACGGTCCGAACAACAATTCCGGCATTGTGCCTCTGGGCCAGAACGGAGTTGAGTGGTATTGGGGCGTTGAGAATAATTCCCCGGATAGTTCAGGTATTCAGGTGGCGTGCATGGACTGATTCTTGGTGGCGGCGTCGCCCTGCCAATCGGCTGTCTGGACGGCCGCCGGCGGAAGCGCGAGTTTCTATGAGCAAGGGACGTTCAACGGCGCACCCGCCGAGCAGTGCATCAACGCCAGTCCGGCGACAGGCAGTTGTTCGTGCCCGCCTGGCACACGGTGTCGGCGCGATCAAGACTCGTTGGCAGCACTCGTGCATCGAGTTGTAGGTGCCTCACGATGTACTGAGACGCCTGCCGGCCTCAAACCGACCATCGGGGAGTATGGCGGTCTCCGCAGAGACCAGCTCTTCACGCAGGTAGCTCAACCCTTCACTGTTCGGCCGTTGCCCGAGCCAACCACGTGCCGTCATTCCCTTAAACCCGCTCCGACTTGCTGCTCGGCTAGGCAATACGCTCCGCGCTATTGTGCGCCCGAGGGAATTGGCAAACCGTCTAAAAACAGGCAACGGTCACTGGATTTGTCGCCCCGGCATGGGAGTTATATGCATTGAAGTATCGATTTCCCGGCCCGTTGTCTGCGACCAAGGTGACGCCAGACGTTCCGAATGCGCTTGAATCGGTGACTGTAGTGTCCATCAGGAAGCACCAGTTGTATGGCCCGATCGTGCCGCTGTTGCCCGAGACAGTCGTGTAGAGCTTCGGATTGAATTGTGCCCCGGAAGTCCACACACCGGATTGGCAAGGCGACGCAGAGCTGCGACTGTCGCGCCGACGCTTTGCCAATCCGGTGTTTGGAAGCAGTCCGGTGGAAGCGGCCCTGTCAACAACGAGCTTTACGGCGTGGCAACGGGATATGCAGGGTGCTATACGCTCCCAAGCTACGGGACTTGGGCCGTCTGGATCGGAAGCGCGCAATACTGGAACGGTTCTGGGACTTCGGGCTCGGGGCCGACTATTGCTGCGGGCGTCTACCCTGGGGGAACCGGGTGGTGCGGGCCTAGCATGACCCAGCTGAACGGTTTCGTATGGCGCATTTCGTAAGCCATTCGCCACGCCAAGGTTGTGCCGTGGCCAGCGAATCAACCGACCGGGCCAACCGCCGTCAAACGCGCCGTAGCCGCCGTTGTCAAACGCAATCTCAAGTTGATACAGCTTCGTCTCGTGTGCGCGGGAGTGCCATCGGTTGGCGAGACGATCGATGGCCGAATCCTAAGATTTGATACACGTATAAAGCCAGTTAGCCGACGCGGCGTAAGGCGTCGCGAGATAGTACCCGGATGGACAGCCTTGAGTCATGAAGGCGAGCCCTTGGCACGTCTGATATGACGTCCCACCGCCTGCCGGCTGCCCGGTATATCCGTCGATCGTTACTGCACCGCACATAGTTCCGGACTGCGGACCTCCAGCTGATTGCCACACACCGGATTGGCAAGGCGGTTCCGCGCGGTTTCTGGTCACGACGAAACGCAGGTGTATTGCACATCAGGGGCGATCTGCCAGAAGCCATTCAAGTAATACTCGCCCGAGAGGT
>NZ_CADIKB010000105.1 GCF_902859825.1 Paraburkholderia phenoliruptrix
GGGGCCGCAGCGGTAGTACTGACTGCAACAAGCCCGAATATACATCTGCAACCGTTCTGTCAAAGTTTAAGCACGCGGAGCTTGTGCAAACGGGAGGCGCTCATATACGTCAGTCATCAGAACCGCACCCTTGCGAATGCCGGTGAACAGTTTGTCGGCCAGCTTCGCGCCGCGACCAGCCGTATAGGCGAAACAGCGGATGGGAGTTCCCGATCCGGTCATTTGCGCCCAGAGATAGCTTTTCGTTTGCGGCTTGCGCCCTTCTTCCTTCAGGACCTGGAACGTCGTCTCGTCGCAGTAGATCACGTCAGCATCGAGCAACGCGTCGCGCATCAGGTTGATAACGGGCTGCGTTGCGAGACCGACGCGTACCATGCTCGCGGCGAGCGTGTTCGATGAGATGTCGCCACCGAAGCGTCGCAGCAGGACCGCCTGGCGATAGATCGGCATGCCAAACTGATACTTGCCGGAGGCGACCCACGCGAGCGCCGATTCCGTGAGGAGTCCACGCGGGATGATGCGCAGCGGTGCCGGCGTGACCTTGATGCCAAGATCGCAGCACGGGCAGGCATACTTGACGCGCTGGTGCTGGATGACGCGAAGCTGTTCGGGGATCACGTCGAGCTGCTCGCTCGTTTCGACACCGATCTCGACGAGCGCATGGCCGTCGTGGTTGCAGAAGCGTTCGCCTTCGGGAAGTTCGTGCCGAACGACTTCGCGCGGCAAGTTGGGATCGAGCGGTTTGCGATGACCGCGCTTCTTGCGCGTGTGCGCGGCGATTCTGGTTTCGGGAGTATCTTCCTGCGCCGGTGTTGCGTTCGTGCCGAGCACTTCGGCTTCATTGAACAGACCCGGCTGATCCGATGCGCGAGCTTCGCTCTTCGCGCCGAACAGCTCGCGCCGGTAAGCGCGCAGTCGTTCCTCAGCCAGGTCGCGCTCCGCAGTCACGAGACGCAGTGCGCTGCGTAACCCGTCGCGCTCTGACTGAAGGGCGTCATGCTCCTCGCGCATCGCGAGGAGCATCCTGAGTTCGTCAGCGTCGATGGTCACGTTGATCGGCATACCGCTTAGACCAGTATGCCGACGACATGTTCAGCTCACACGCGCATAATGTCGCCTCGGATGACGCTGGAGCGCAGCGATGTCGACACCCCCGAGAAGCCAGTGCAGCAGTTCGACGGTCAGTGCCACGACCTCGCTATTGTCATCAGGCCAGACGAAGCGATCATTGGCCTCGAGTCTCTTGAGCATGAGCCAGAAACCGTTGTCCTGCCAGCCCAGGATCTTGACGCGATCGCATCTCCGGTTGGTAAAAACGTAGAGCGAGGAATCCATGGGATTCAGGCGCATCGCCTGTTCGACGAGAATCGACAGACTGTTCATTCCGTACCGGAAATCGACGGGATCGCGGTACAGGTACACCTTCAGATTTTCGTCGAACCGGAACACGGCATCCTCCCGAACATCTGGACCACGGTGCTCAGTTCGTCGATGCTCGCTGCACTGAGATCAAGCTCCACGCCATTCGACAGTCGCACATGCAGCGAAAGCGTGATCGGCGCAGTTGCAGTCAACACGAGTGGTAACGGCGGCACCGATGACGTTGAAACGACCGGCACAAATGCAGAAGTAGACGGTGCGCACAGCAAGTGCTTACGTGAGCCTGCAACGTCGGTCGAACCGTCATCCACGCAACGACGGAAGTCTTCGTTGGCAATTGCGTCGATGGCAGATGACGGTAGATCGCGCTCGTCGGCGCGCGTTTCCTGCGATGCAAATGGGATGCCTTTCTCGCGCTCCATCAGATACTTCGCGATCCATTTGCGCAGCAGGTTAGCGTTGATCCCATGCTCCTGTGCCAAACGGGCGACCGACGCACCTGGTCGCAACGCGGCCTCGATCAGTACGCGCTTGCCTCCCTCGTCATAGCGACGGCGCCCGTCGCGGCTTTGACGAACTACTTTCAACTCTGAGTCTTTGCCAGTCATAGGTGTCCACCTCCAAATGAACCGACCCCGGAATGTTGGACACGTTGACGTTAGTGCTGCTTATATTTCATTCTGTATTGGACTGGTGTGAGTCCTCGTAATCTTAGCTTGATTCGATCGTGGTTGTA
>NZ_CADIKB010000106.1 GCF_902859825.1 Paraburkholderia phenoliruptrix
GGTTATCCATCCGGCTGTCGTCGACAGCGGGAAACCAATGCGGCGGCCGTGGAGCTGGCGGCTGTGGTCGGCGATGGTTTGCCAGATCGCTCGTTGGCGCTGGCCGGGGGGATTTGCCTCTGCCGGGTCGTCTGCGTTGCCGTCAGCGTTCTGCACTAATGATGGGGAGGCAAGCTCATGCTCCTTAAACAACGGCGCGAACAGAAGACCGTGAACAGACTGGCGCCAGGAGCGTGAGTTGGCTGTTTGCGGGACAAGTCCCGATAGGGCGGTGCCGAGTCTTTCGATATGTTGCGAGAGTTCGGCCGGATAGCGGTCGCGCTTGTCGCGCGCGATACGCACGACGCCTGACTCCGCCAAGACGCGGCTAAGATCTTTCAGTGATGTATCAACATCGTCAGCATTGATGCGCGGATTCGACCAAGTCAAGCCAATCGCTTCATCCTGGCCCTCTAACTCGGCACCAAAGTCTGTCACGTTGAGAAGATATGCAGGTGCTGCCCACCCCAGCGCGCGCGCGTGGCGAGCAAGGCACTGCGCGAGTCCGTCGGCGTCGAACGGAGACGCTACCGAGGCACGGTCGCGCGTCACGGCCACGATTGCGTCGACCGGACGTCGCCCACGTAGCCGACGGATCTGGTCCAGCCAGTTCGTATCCAGTGTGTTACTGGTTTGCTTTGCGTAAAGCAGGACGGTGCTGCCGGCGATTGCGTAGCCGGTTTCTACAAGGTTCGGGACCAGACGCTTGACGAGTGGTTCGTCGCCTGCGACAAGTACCCAGCGCTGACGGTAACGCCAGCGTCGGCCCTTCCGGCCCGTCAGCGCATTCGCAAGTGACTGTGATGTTCCGGTCGTGCCTTCTGACATCTCAGGTTGCTTTCGCTTATCGTATTGCATTAACCATTGCGTCGCCCGCAACGAAGCAAGCCAGAGCAATAGAGCCTCGAAGTATTTCGTAAAGATCAGCGATATCAACAGGCCTATGAAGAGCAATAGCTCGACAATGACCAGTCTGTCGAGAATCCACTTCTGCTCACGCGCGACTAACCACACGGCAACGGCGCACATGGCAAAGAGAATTGTGAGAGCAAAACCAATAAAAAGCGCAGCGGGACGTGACTTGTTTTTGTTCATGTCTGTTTCTCGCATACCAGTGCAAGTAGGTCATTGCCTTCCTGCGTGATTACGAGCTGTGGTTCATTCGTCAGAGCGGCGTTCGCAGCTGCCAGCGCGGTCGCTAGCCAGACACCTGCTGCCCCAGCCTTCCCTACCGCTGCGTCCAGGTCTACCGTCTCCATTCCGTGCCAAAAGCGGCACGACGAGCGGATGATCCGCGCGACTTCTTTGCTAAGGCCCGTTCGCCAGCTTGTCCCGATGTTGTCGAAGGTTCCCCCTCCCCAACGAATCGCAAGCTTGAGCACATCAGCCGTTGTTTCCGACGGCCCTCTGGCCGGTCGGTGTAGACACAACGGAGACGACACGCCCATACGGCTAGCAATCGCAGGACTTGAAACAAGCAGCATACTTGCGCCTTCGCTGACGCCGTTTGCAAGAATTTCGCTCGCCGCATTGCGCAATTGAACTGCCACTAGTAAGTGAACGCTGTCGGAGCGATTGTTATCAAACCACGAATCCGCGTGAAACAATGAGAGTTCCGTTTTTGACGATTTAACTTCGATGCGGGTTGTGTGCAGCACATTCCGCAGTCTAGCGAGCAGGCCTTCCTGAACGGTTGCAGAGTCGATGACCGAGTTGATGCAAACATCTACCCCAAGCGAAACCGGCAATGTCCCACAGACAGTTGAAGGTTGGGACGGCGGGTGCGGCATAGATTATGCGACCTTGCGATCATGGTCAATGTTGGATTTCGAGGGCGAACGCTTCAGGGCGG
>NZ_CADIKB010000107.1 GCF_902859825.1 Paraburkholderia phenoliruptrix
CGGCGTGTTGCCTCACGAAGGAATGTTACCCGACGGATTGTTGTCGTTTCGCTTTCTTCCTTCTTTTCTTTCGGGGTTTGCCGGGCGCGGAGCGCCCGGCCCCCGCCGGCTTTCAACTTTTCCGCGGCTCATACTTCAACCGGCGTGTCGGCAGGCTTGCGCAGGCTGCCCAGGATCATTTCTTTCACACGCTCGGCGCGCCATGCTTTTACCCGTCGCTGCAGCGTTCGTAGTTGCGCCTTGCTTGCATATATGTCCGGAACCATCGTCGCCAACCGGTTCATCAATTCATTGGTTGCAACAGCGGGCTCGGCAATCAGCCACCCTTCAATAACCGGCCACACGTCGGCGAACGGATCCACCCGGGTTTTCCACCAGTGCTTTGCCTTGGGTTGCTTTCGGTGTGTCGGACGTGCTTCCCCTTCCTTCCACGCCGAAGAGAGGCTCTCGAGGAAGACGGCAACATCTGATTCGCCTGCTGTCGCGGCTTCAGCGCGCACGCCGTAGGCCGCGAACTCGCTTAATGTCTGCTGAGCCGTTCGCATCTCCTGCAGCAGTCGCACAGGATCGAGGCTGTTGAACTGCGCCTTCAGCTTTTCCTTGATAGCGAGGTCGACGCTGTCGTGTGCAAGAAGTCGATCACACGGCGTCGCGGGCTCAAAGTAGACCTTGTGCACACGAGCGCCGTCGCGCGTCTTGGACTTCAGCTTGAATGAAGGCTGGAAGAAGTTAATGTACAACCGCGATGACGCGTATAGCTGCGCCAGCGCGTTCCTCGCATCGGTGCCGCTCAGCCGGCCGTAACCGACCAGCCGCCGCACCACGGAGCCATTCTTCTGCTCCACCCAGGCCTGATCGTTCTTCTTGTAAGCCCGCGAGCGGGTTTGCTCAAGACCATGTCCCTTGCAGTAGTCGAAGACGTTCTGGTTCATGAACGCAGTGTCGTTATCCGAATCCACTCCAAGCATCGCGAATGGCAGATCGACGGCCACCTTATCAAACGCTTCGATAACCAGCATCTGATTGCGCGTACGCATGGCCACACATTCTGTCCAGCCGCTGGCGATATCGGTCAACGTCAGCGTGTGGACGAATTCGCCGTCGGTCTTCGAGCCGCCGCAGTGTTCGACCATGTCGATCTCAAAGAAACCCGGTGGCGGATCGCGCCAGTCGGCGAACGTACGCACCGGGATGCTGCGCCGGATGGCTGAGCCCACACCCTTTCGGCGTTTGCGCTGCCCGTCGATCTGCGCACGCGCGTTGGCCAGCATGCGGTCGATGGTCGCCGCGCTGACCTCAAGAAGTTTGACCTTGATGACCGGATCCAGGTCGAGATGGCCGTGCCGTTCCATGGCATTAACCAACTTGGGGATCAACGCCTTCAGTCGCTTGCCGCAAACCCGGTCGGCCGCTTCCCACAACACCGTCAGCGCCTGGCGTACCGCCTCGTCATACAGCCGGTTGCGCTCGCGCGGCAGCTTTGCCGCGCCGGGCGCTTCCCGTAACAGGCGGATGGCGTGCTTGCGGTGATATCCGGTCAGAGCCACGAACTCGTCGAGAATCCTGATCCGGTCACCGAACGTCGCGCTTCTATACCGCAATTGCAATGCTGCGACCAACTCCTTGCGTGTCGTCATGCTGATTTGCCTCGTCACCTCGCGTCGCTCCCGCCGGACAATCCGGCGGGTAGCAAACTACGTGAGGCAACAGGTCAGCGCGAGTTGCAATTCTGATGAGTCAATGCG
>NZ_CADIKB010000108.1 GCF_902859825.1 Paraburkholderia phenoliruptrix
CCGCCCTGAAGCGTTCGCCCTCGAAATCCAACATTGACCATGATCGCAAGGTCGCATAATCTATGCCGCACCCGCCGTCCCAACCTTCAACTGTCTGTGGGACATTGCCGATTCCCCGGTGGCCATGGTTAAAAATCATGTCCAAAGCAGAACCAACTAACCAGCTCCAGGCTAGTGATGAGAATAGAGCAAATGCTTTGCGCTCATTGGATTTACAGTTGTTTGCGATGAGCCCCCAGCGGCGGAGCCATATCCAGATATGTCGAAAGCAGTTGCTGGCTTTTCAGACGCGGGAGCTGTCTTGGGATATTGTGAATTCGATTGATGAATCAAACCTTCTTGCTCCGCGGTAATGAGTTGGGCGCGCACGTCCGCGCGCGTAAGCGGTCCGTTCGTTTGCTGGGCGAAGGACACTACCGGAATGGAAACGGATGCGGCGATGACGATGGCAGAAATGAGCGTTTTCATTTGATTTGACTCCATAAAAAACGGATGCAGGCCGAAGAACGTGTCGTAGTCGGTGCGATTAGATTGCGTTGGAAAACGCATTAAAGCCCGGAGCGTGACAGGCATTCGTCTGAAGCACCGAAGAACTCTATGTCGAAACCAGTACGACGGAAACATCACCTTTCAAGGCGCGTTGCTGGTCCGACGGTGATTGCCGACAGTCAGACCCGTCCTCGGAGACATGAAGCCGCTTTCGGGACTGACGTCGACGTCTCATCTGGTGCTTATAGCCACAATAGGCAGCTATCCTTAACTCATCCTTAACGAAAAAGCACCCACGGCGCTTGGAACGCCAGCGATGTCAGCGCTATTTCTGCGCTAGTCGGCATCTGCTTATCGCAGGGAGCAACGAATTTTCCGCTGCACACCCTTTTCATCCCATAAGAATTGACTTCTCCCTGACCCGTTAAGTATCCCTTAAGCAGAGTGCCTTTAGCATTCTGTCGGCGTCGGGCCACACGGGCAGAACTGCCGCAGGCTTCGCGGGTGCCCAATGCTGAGAGAGCGCTGCGCGAGTCGGTCATCACAAGTTCTGGCGGCTAGGTTATTTGCACATCCTGTTCCGCCGCGAGTTCGTTCAAGAGCGATTCGCTGTTCGGGCGACGGAAGCGGTGCCTTTATTCTTCGGTTCTAGTTCGGGCAAAAATGAATACTCAATACGCAGTACGCTTTGGCGACATGCCGGCCCGCTACGACGCGGTCTCCCGGGTACTTCATTGGCTCAGTTTGCTGCTTCTGGTGGCACAGTTCAGTCTGGGTTGGTTGATGCCGGACGCTGACTCAGTGCAGGCTCCTGCTGGTCTGGTCGCCTGGCACGTTGGGATTGGGACATCACTGTTGGCCCTATTCGCCGCAAGGCTTGTCTGGGCTGCAATGCGTCGCTCGCCAGGTCCGGTCGACCAGCACGGTGGGCTTCGGTTTCTGGCGGCGGCGGTTCACGTTTCGATGTACGCGCTCTTGCTGCTCGTTCCCCTCCTCGGATGGCTGAACGCAAGCGGCCGGGGCTGGGTTGTCAGATTGGCCGGGGTCTTGGATCTGCCACCGCTTGCTACGCCAGATTCGCTTGGCGCGTCCATTGGCGAGTGGCATAGCACAAGCGGCAATGTCCCACAGACAGTTGAAGGTTGGGACGGCGGGTGCGGCATAGATTATGCGACCTTGCGATCATGGTCAATGTTGGATTTCGAGGGCGAACGCTTCAGGGCG
>NZ_CADIKB010000109.1 GCF_902859825.1 Paraburkholderia phenoliruptrix
GGCAATGTCCCAGGCGTAGTTGAAGGTTGAAGGCGGCGGTTCGCCAGTGGAATCCGAGAGAATCGGGTTTCCAGGACCAACCTCCCGAACAGGGAACCAAGGAGAACCGCCACATGAAGCCTGGCAAGAAGAAGGCCCCGAAGGCCAGCGCGCCGTTGAACATCGTCGCCAAGCAGAACGAAGACCGGCTGCGGGCCTGTTTCGCCGAGAACAGTCAGCTCCTGCTGCCAATACTCGATCTGATCCAGAACACCCGCGCGAGCATTGACGAGCTGATGTACGACGCTGGCCGCGGCCTGGTCGAGCAGTTGCTGGTGATCTCGGCGACGGAAGTCGCCGGCGAGAAGCACCCTGGCCGCAAAGGCGGCGAAGTCCGTTGGCACGGCTCGCAACGCGGCCAGATCGTGATGGACGAGCGCAAATTGAACGTCGAGCGGCCACGCCTGCGGCGGCGAGGCGGCGGCGAAGTGCCGATCCCCGCCTACGAGCAGTTGAACCAGAATCCGCGGCTCGCCGAGCGCGTGCACGACATCATGGTCACGGGCGTGTCCACGCGCAAATATGCCAAGGTGCTGCCCGAGATGGCCGGCACGGTGGGCATCTCCAAGAGCAGCGTCTCGCGCGAGTTCATCCAGGCCAGCCAGAGGGCGCTCACCGAGCTGATGGGCCGGCGCTTCGACGATCACGACTTCCTGGCGATCTACCTGGACGGCATCATCGTCGGCACGCGGCACGTTATCGCGGCCATCGGCGTGGACAGCGCCGGCAAGAAACATCTGATGGGGCTCGTGAGCGGTTCGAGCGAGAACGCCCAGGTCGTCAAGGATCTGTTGCGCGGGTTGATCGATCGCGGCTTGTCCACGGAGCTGGAATATCTGTTCGTGATCGACGGTTCCAAGGCGCTGCGTTCGGCGATCGACGAACTCTTCGGCGAGCGTGCCCACGTGCAGCGCTGTCGAACGCACAAGCTGCGCAATGTCCTCGATCGCCTGCCCAAAGAATGCATCTCGCAAACCGCAGCGATCATGAAAGCGGCCTACAAGCTGCCGGCCAAGGACGGCATGGCCAAGCTCGAGACGCACGCAGCGTGGCTCAAGGCCGAGCACCCGGATGCCTCGGCGGCGCTGCTCGAAGGGCTGGAGGAAACGTTCACGGTCAACGAGCTGGGCCTGACGCCGGCGCTCATGCGCGGGCTGTCGACGACCAACCTCATCGAGAACCCCAACGGCGCGGTACGTCGCGTCGCGGGGCGTGTGAAGCGCTATCGCGATGCCGACATGGCGGTGCGCTGGGCAGCAGCGGGGTTCCTGGAAGCCGAGAAGCACTTCCGGAAAATCCTCGGCGTGAGCGAGCTCTGGGTGCTCGCCGCCGCCCTGAAGCGTTCGCCCTCGAAATCCAACATTGACCATGATCGCAAGGTCGCATAATCTATGCCGCACCCGCCGTCCCAACCTTCAACTGTCTGTGGGACATTGCC
>NZ_CADIKB010000110.1 GCF_902859825.1 Paraburkholderia phenoliruptrix
TGAACCGACCCCGGAATGTTGGACACGTTGACGTTAGTGCTGCTTATATTTCATTCTGTATTGGACTGGTGTGAGTCCTCGTAATCTTAGCTTGATTCGATCGTGGTTGTAATAGTGGATGTAGTCTTTGATGCCGGCTTCCAGCTCGTCGAGGTTGCGAAACTTGTTCAGGTAGAAGAATTCAGACTTGAGCGTTCCGAAGAAGCTCTCCATCGTGGCGTTATCGAGGCAGTTACCTTTGCGCGACATGCTCTGCCTGATTTTCTGCGCTTTCAGCCGACGGCTATAGACAGGCATCTGGTACTGCCAGCCTTGATCCGAATGTAGGATCGGCTTGTCGCGTGGCCCCAGCTTCGCGAAGGCCTTGTTCAGCATCGTGTTGACCATGTCGAATAGCGGGCGTCGTGCCATCTCGTAGGCGATGATTTCGCCGTTGTAGAGGTCGAGGATCGGAGAAAGATAGAGCTTCTGGCCCTCGACGTTAAACTCGGTCACGTCCGTCACCCACTTCTGGTTGGGACGTGACGCATCAAATTTTCGCTTCAGCACGTTGGGAGCTATCTTGCCGACGTTCCCTTTGAACGACTTGTACTTCTTTGGTCGAATGCACGACTTCAGGGACAGCTCGCCCATAAGACGCTGTATCGTCTTGTGGTTGATTCTGTCGCCCTGGCTCCGAACAGCTGCCGTGATTCGACGATACCCATAGCGGCCCTTATGCTGCTCAAAGAGCGCACGGATGCGCTCCTTCAAGCTCGCATATTTGTCCCCGGCCTGCAGTACCTTCTGCTGGTAATAGAAAGTGCTGCGGGCCAAACCGGCCACCTTAAGGAGATCTGCGAGCGGGTAACGCTGCCTTAGCTCAAGCACGATTTGCGCTTTTTCTGCCGCGCTGCTTTCGCATTCGCTTGAACCAAGGCGTTGAGCTTTTTTAGATATTCGCTCTCCATGCGCAGATGCTTCACTTCGGCCAGCAGATCCTCGTGGCTGCGGTCCGCATCCGCAGCCGGCTTCTTTTTCGATATCGGTTTTTTTGGCATTCTGACAGTGGAAGTTGCGGGCCGTGAGCGTCCCTCGGCCAAACTGCCGTCATCATACTGCTGCTCCCACACCCCAATGATATTGAAATTGCGAACGTTCGAGAGCGCTGCAATCTGACGGAATGAAAGGCCTTCCTTCCGCATCCGTTTCACAACCTCACGCTTGAACTTCACGCTGTAGCGCGCACAGCTCGTTCTTCTTTGCAGGCCTTCTTCGCCATGCGCCTGATACGCCGCGATCCACCTGCGAAGTGACGAGACATCCACACGGTGCCGTTCGGCAACCCTTTTCAAACCATCATGCCCGGAACAATAGTCCTTCGTTGCAGACAGCTTTGTCTTCTCGCTGTATTTCACAAAAATTCCCCCAAAAAGCCGTCCAACTTTTGGGGGGCAGTTCA
>NZ_CADIKB010000111.1 GCF_902859825.1 Paraburkholderia phenoliruptrix
CGCCCTGAAGCGTTCGCCCTCGAAATCCAACATTGACCATGATCGCAAGGTCGCATAATCTATGCCGCACCCGCCGTCCCAACCTTCAACTGTCTGTGGGACATTGCCGCAACATGAATAGCTCATCGCTGCTGGGTCCGTGGATCCGACGTTTCCTGATTGAGTATCTGGTGGGCGAACGTAACCTTGCCGTCAATACGCAAAGAAGTTACCGCGACATGCTCATGCTGTTGCTTCCGTATTTGGCCGCCAAGGTCGACAAGCGGATCGACCGCCTGACCGTTGATGATCTCTCCGCGCAAATGGTCCGCCTGTTCCTGACGCACATGGAAGAACAACGTCACTGTACGGTCAGCACACGAAATCAGCGGCTCGGCAGCATCCATGCGCTGGCTCGTTTCATCGGCGAACATGCGCCTGAATACGTCGACTGGTGGGCACAGATCCATCTGATTCCGGTTAAGAGAACCAGCCGACCGGAGATCAGCTACCTTAGCAGGCAGGAAATGGACGCCCTGCTCGCTTCCTCTGACGTCAATACAGCGCAGGGACAACGCGAACATGCGTTACTGCTCTTCATGTTTAACTCAGGAGCGCGTGCAAGCGAAGCTGCGCAGCTCAAGATTGGCGACGTTGACTGGCACACGCGCTCGGTCAGCATCGTCGGCAAGGGGAACAGACATCGCCGCTGCCCGCTCTGGAAATCCACGCTCGATGCGTTGCGCTCGCAGTCCGAGGGGAGGGCCGCAGACGCGCCGGTGTTCCTCAATCGATTCCACCAGACGATGACGCGCTCCGGCATTCATGCATTGGTCAGGCGCTGCGCTATCCGTGCTGCAGCCAAGGCGCCGTCGCTTGCCGGCAAGAATGTGCACCCACATGTGATTCGGCATACGACCGCCTCGCTACTACTCCAGGCTGGTGTCGACATCAATACGATACGCGGCTGGCTTGGGCACGTTTCGTTGGAGACGACCAACATCTACGCCGAGATCAATCTGGAAACAAAGGCACGGGCGCTGGCGACATGCGAAGTGGAAGGCGGTGCCGAGGGCCAAAAGCAATGGCGGGATCAGCCCGACCTGATGACCTTCCTCCGCACCTTGTAACCGAATAATATGTGCTGTTCGCTTTCCACAAAGGTACTGCCTTGGCCTAGTTCGTTATCGAGCAGCACATATTTTTTACCGCACCATACTCGTGATTATGGCCTCGAGGCCATAACAACGAGAATGGCAGCGTTGAATCGTCGCATCGCTATCTTAAAGAAGCCGTCGATCAGGCGTTGATGTTGCGCGGTCATCGAGACTTCGTCGATCGTGCGGCCTACAACGAGTTTCTGCGCGAGATCGTCATGCGCCGTAACCGGCGTAACGCGGCGGCGTTCCGCCTTGAGCGCGAACAGCTCATGGATCTGCCGCCAAG
>NZ_CADIKB010000112.1 GCF_902859825.1 Paraburkholderia phenoliruptrix
GACGTATATGAGCGCCTCCCGTTTGCACAAGCTCCGCGTGCTTAAACTTTGACAGAACGGTTGCAGATGTATATTCGGGCTTGTTGCAGTCAGTACTACCGCTGCGGCCCCCTATGAAATCCGCTGACTCACGCCTCACTGGCTACTCGAGCTCAAGGCTCAGTCAGTCATTCAGGTTTGGTGAGTCCGGGTCCTACCTGTCGTGTCATCACACTCGATCGCTGCGCAACCTTTCAAGATTCACTACATAAACATTAGTCCTTGGTGTAACGATGGTCATGCCGGTTTCACGCTTACATGTCCTTTCTGGTACGGCTGATCGTGAGCCAGCACTGCCCAGATCGTTCGCGCCATCTTGTTCGCCAGCGCGACGATCGCGACATTCCAGGGCCGCCGCTTCTTCAGTTGTTCGAGCCATGCACCAGGCTCCCTGGCGTTCGTCATCACGCTACGCGCGCCGTGGATCAGGAGTGTGCGCAGATAGGTATCACCGCGCTTGCTGATTCCATGCAATTTTACCCTTCCGCCTGAGCCAGTCTGCTTCGGCACCAGACCAAGCCACGCAGCGAACTCGCGGCCAGATTTGAATGCCTTTGCATCGCCCATCATGGCGACTGTCGCCGTGGCCGTCAGCAATCCGACGCCGGGTATCTCGCTTATCGCCTTTACAGCAAGATCATCCTTCTTCCATTCGCGCATCCGGCGCTCGATTCCCCCGATCTGCTCGTCGAGCTCCATCACTCGTTTCCACTGTTCTCGCAAGGTATCAATTAGCACGGCGGGCAACCGTTCCGCCACCCGTGCGAGCACCTCCGGTATCGCCCTCACAATCCCAGCGCGCTTCTTACCCATCACCTCTCCGAACTCCGCCAGCATGCCGCGCAGGCCGTTGATCTGCATCGTGCGAAATGCAACCAGTTGCTGGCGCGCCCGGTGCAAGGCCAGCATGGCCTGCTGCATCTCGGTTTTGACGGCCACGGGCTTGCTCGGCTGTTGTACGGCTAACCAGATCGCCCGGGCATCCGCCGCATCGTTCTTGTTGCGGACATTGAATGCCTTCACGAACTCGGCGGGTAGCAACTTGACCTGATGTCCCATCTTTACAAGCTCTCTTGCCCAGTGATGCGCTCCGCCGCATGCTTCCATGCCAATCAGGCACGGCACATGGTTCGCAAAATACTCGAGAAACTGCGCACGTTTGATCGGCTTGTTCACGATCTCACCGGTTTCTGCGTCGACGTAATGCACCTGCATGACATTCTTTGCAATGTCGATACCAACGGGAATGAGGATCACTTTATTTCTCCGAATTGGCTGGGGGAGCCTCCATCATCTTCCACTTCGGACCGGCGCATTGTTCTGAGCCGCCTTCCTTGGTGTCGACGCTGGGTGGGAGGCGCTCATTCCATTGG
>NZ_CADIKB010000113.1 GCF_902859825.1 Paraburkholderia phenoliruptrix
GAAGGCGGTGGAGGTTTCAGCTGAGAATCTGATTGTCGAAGTCGGAAACCAGCAAACAACAAACCATCCACCATGCGCAAGTTTACGGAAAAAGCAGTTGTCGGTCTATCGGAAGTCGGTCTGGGCCTGGACGAATTGGTGCGACACGGAGCGCGGCAAGTGATTCAGCAAGCAATCGAAGCGGAGCTGTCGGCGCTACTGGAGCGATTCGAGAACGTCAAGACCTTGCATGGACAACGCGCCGTGGTACGCAATGGCTATCTGCCGGAGCGAGAAGTGTTGACGGCAGCCGGGCCGATTCCAGTGAAGGTCCCCAAGGTTCGCGATCGCTCAGGATCCGGTGTGAAGTTCAATTCCTCGATTGTGCCGCCGTATGTGCGGAAGTCGCCGCGCGTGAGTGCCGCGCTGCCGTGGCTTTATCTGAAAGGCATCTCGACGGGCGACATGAGCGAAGCGCTGAGCGTGCTGCTGGGTGAGGACGCCAAAGGCTTGTCGGCCAATGTGGTGAGCCGTCTGAAGGCGCAATGGGCCGATGAGCACGCCATTTGGAGCCGGCGCGACCTGTCGAACTCGCGGTATGTCTATTGGTGGGTCGACGGCATTCACACCGGGCTGCGCAGCGAGAACTCAGACGGCCAGTGCCTGCTGGTGATCATCGGCGTGAGGCCCGATGGTCGCAAGGAGCGAGTCGCAATCGGCGACGGTTATCGCGAATCGAAGGCATCCTGGCAGGAGTTGCTGCTCGATCTGAAATCGCGTGGCTTGCAGGCGGGTCCGCTCCTGGCAGTCGGCGATGGCGCGATGGGCTTCTGGGCCGCATTGGAAGAAGTGTTTCCCACGACGCGCGGCCAGCGCTGCTGGTTCCACAAGATGGGCAACGTTCTGAACGCGCTGCCGAAGTCACAGCAAGGCAAAGCCAAGGCAGATCTGCAGGCCATCTGGATGGCCGCCACGCGCGCCGACGCGTATGCGGCGTTCGATCGTTTCGTGACGCTCTACGCGGCGAAATATCCGAAGGCCACGGAAACGTTGAAGAAGGATCGGGAGAGCCTGCTGGCTTTCTACGACTTCCCGGCCGAACACTGGCAGCACCTGCGCACAACCAACGCGATCGAGTCGACGTTCGCGACGGTGCGCCACCGTACTACGCGTACACGCAACTGCGTGTCGCGACCGACCTTCCTCGGTCTGGCATTCAAGCTGATCGAGGAAGCCGAGAAAACCTGGCGCCGCATCAACGGCCCCGAACAGATCCAGTTGTTGCTGGAGGGCATTGCCTTCCAGGACGGCGAGCCGGTGCAAGACGATCAACCGGGTCAGCAGAAACTCGCCGCTTGACGTCGCCCGCTATCAACTGCCCATACACCAGACTTGACCTTATCTC
>NZ_CADIKB010000114.1 GCF_902859825.1 Paraburkholderia phenoliruptrix
GCTTCCGGCACCTGAATGCCGACGAGAATCGAGCTGTAATCCGCGCCCTGGTTCCGGTAGTGAAAGAGGCTGATGTTCCAGTCGGGCGCCATCGACGACAGAAACTTCATCAGCGCGCCGGGCCGCTCCGGAAACTCGAAGCGAAAGAGGCGTTCGTCATGCGCGAGCGGCGAGCGCCCGCCCACCATGTAGCGGATATGTTGCTTGGAGAGTTCGTCGAAAGTCAGATCGACGGTGGCAAAACCATGCGCCTCGAATGCGCCCGCGATCTGCGCGGACTCGCTGCGGTTGCGGATCTGCACGCCCACGAAAATATGCGCGGACTCGGCCTGCGCAATGCGGTAATTGAATTCGGTCACGCTGCGCGTGCCGACCAGCTCGCAGAAACGCTTGAAGCTGCCGCGCTCCTCGGGAATCGTCACCGCGAACACCGCTTCGCGCGCCTCGCCGACTTCGGCGCGCTCGGCGACAAAGCGCATGCGGTCGAAATTCATGTTCGCGCCCGAGGTGATCGCGATCAACGTCTGGTTCTCGATGCCCTCGCGCTCCGCGTACTGCTTCGCGCCCGCGACCGCGAGCGAGCCCGCCGGTTCGAGCACGCTGCGCGTGTCCTGGAAGACGTCCTTGATCGCGGCGCACAGCGCGTCGGTGTTCACGAGCAGCACGTCGTCGAGATACTCGCGGCACAGCCGGAAGGTTTCCTCGCCGACGAGTTTCACCGCGGTGCCGTCGGAAAAGAGGCCCACTTCGTTGAGCGTGACGCGCTCGCCCGCCTTCAGCGACGCGGCCATCGCGCACGAATCGTCGGTCTGCACGCCGATCACCTTGATTTCGGGCCGCACCGATTTGACATAGGCCGCAACGCCCGCCGCGAGTCCGCCGCCGCCGATCGGCACGAAGATCGCGTGAATCGGGCCCTGATGCTGGCTGAGGATTTCCATCGCCACGGTGCCCTGGCCAGCGATCACGTACGGATCGTCGAACGGATGCACGAACGTGAGGCCGCGCTCTTCCTGGAGCTTCACCGCGTGGCCGTAGGCGTCGCTATACGACTCGCCGAACTGCACGACTTCGACGGTCGGCCCGCCGTGCGCGCGCACCGCGTCGACCTTCACCTGCGGTGTCGTGACCGGCACCACGATGATCGCCTTCACGCCAATGCGTGCCGCCGACAGCGCCACGCCCTGAGCATGATTGCCCGCCGACGCGGTGATCACGCCGCGCGCGAGCGCCTCGGCCGGAATGTGCGCCATCTTGTTGTACGCGCCGCGTACCTTGAACGAGAACACCGGCTGGTTGTCCTCGCGCTTCAGATAGACGGGATTGCGCAGACGCGCCGACAGATGCGGCGCGCGTTCGAGCTC
>NZ_CADIKB010000115.1 GCF_902859825.1 Paraburkholderia phenoliruptrix
GGATCCGGGAACACGTCGTTCCAGCCCGAGAACGGCTGGTTAGCCGTGATGAGGAGGCTACGGCGCTCGTATCTTTCGGCGATCAGTTCGAACAGCACGCTCGTTTCAGCCTGGTCCTTGCGGGCGTACGACAGGTCGTCCAGGATGATCAGGTCGAACCGATCTAGTTTGGCAAGGGCCGACGGCAACTGCAGGCTCTGCCGTGCAGCCTGCAACTTCTGCACGAGCTCGCTGGTGCGCGTGAACATCACCCGGTAGCCTGCGTCGATCAGCGCGTGTCCGATGGCCGAACCCAGATGACTTTTTCCAGCCCCGGGCGGCCCAAACAGAAGCGCCGTGGCGCCTTTCTCAAGCCATGCGTCGCCGGTCGCGAGTGCCATAACGTGCGCCTTCGAGACCATCGGCACCATGCTGAAGTCGAAGGTTGCAAGCGTTTTGGTCGGGTCCAGATGCGACTCGGCACGGTGTCGTTCGATGCGTCGTTTCGCCCGTTCGGCCAGTTCGTGCTCGAGCAGTGCGCCGAGCAACCGCGTAGCCTGCCAGCCTTCCTTATCGGAACGCTGCGCAAACTCGGGCCACAGAGGGGCGATCGTCGGCAGGCGCAGTTCATTGAGCATCAGGGCCAGACGGCCAGCATCGTAAGCGGGTGTGCTCATGCCGCCACCTCCTTGTGCAGCAGGTCGTCATAGCTGCTTACAGGTGGCATCTCGACATTGACGACCGGGCAAGCGGCATGACGTGGCGCAAATTCCTCGCGCAACGCCTTCAGATCGGGCAGATTACCGTCAACGAGCAAGGCATTCAGGCGCGCGGCCAACAGAGCCTCGACGCCATCCATCGCGGCGAGCTCGAGCAATCCGACCATCGTCTTGCACGCCTCGCGTTGCGCCAATCTTACCTCCAGCTGTTCCCATGTCCGGCGATAGGCTTCACGAGGGAACAGCTCGTCGCGAAACGCAAGTCCCTTGAAGGCCTGTGGCTTGCGTTTGAGGCTCTCGATGAAGTGTCGGTAATCCAGTGAACGACGGTTATCGCCGGCACGCGAGCCTCGCGGGGTACTGTGCACCAGTGCGCCGGACAGATAGCAGTCAAGCCGGTCACCATAAACGCGCACCTTCAGGCGGTGGCCAATCAGGCGCGATGGCGCGCTGTACAGAATGCCGCGCACAGTGAATGTGCTGCAGCGTGTGACGCGCGCTTCTTCCTCTACGAAGTCGGTCGTGCGCCTTGGCGGCAGATCCATGAGCTGTTCGCGCTCAAGGCGGAACGCCGCCGCGTTACGCCGGTTACGGCGCATGACGATCTCGCGCAGAAACTCGTTGTAGGCCGCACGATCG
>NZ_CADIKB010000116.1 GCF_902859825.1 Paraburkholderia phenoliruptrix
GTGCGCAGTAAATGTGCGCTCCGATGCCAACCGTGGAGTAGTTCGGGATCGAATATGTAGACGTGTAAAGGCGGCCTCCGTTGGCTCCTTGCCACACGCCGGATTGGCAAGCCAAGATGTTTCCGCTCGGATCTGTCGTAATTCCGTTGCCAGAGCACCCCCAGCCGGCATACGCGGTCGCGGCCAACGGCAGCTGGGTTTGAATCGATCCCCCACCATTCATGTACATGTAGCCGTTGATAACGCTTGATCCGTACTGGTAATGGGTTCCGTTCTGTACCGTGGTCCCGTTCAACGTGGTTGTCCCGTTGACCGTCGCATTCCCATAGATCGCTGCACTTCCAGCAATGCTGGCATTGCCGTTCGAATTCACGTCGCCAGCATTTAGCGCCGCCCAACCCCCGGCTGTAGTCTGAATGTAAGCAGCGTTAGGCGCCCGCATGGCGATGTTTGAGCCATCGCCGTAGATCTGCGCGTTCGCTATCTGAACGCCGATGCCGCCCGGCGCGTTCGTCGCCCTGAACGTCCCCCCCGAAGTAGTGATGTTGCCCGTCGCCCCGAACGTCGAGACGTTACTCATCGAGTTGTTGTTCGCGTTCATCGGCCCCGTCAGCGGGCGGGAGCCGTTGAGCATGTAAAACTGACTGAGCATCGCGTCCATGTCAGCATACGAGCCCACTCTCATGGCGAACGTGCCGACCGGAATACCGGCGATGGAGGTCTGCCACCCGTTCCCCGTGCCGATTAGCTGACCAGCGTGACCGGGAGTCGACATGCCAGCGTCCGCACCCGCGGCTTGCATCGCCAACCCCGCAAGGTCATTTCGGACCGCGCCTGTTCCATCCTTGTAAGGAGTCGTCGAATACACATAACCGGCGAGGGACGGCGTTCCCCCGACGCTTACCTGCGAAACAGAACTCGTAAAGGTCTGCCCGTTAGGCGCCTTAGAACTGAAACCACTCGGCAGATATCCGAGATTCACCAGCTCCGCTACCGCAGGCTGATATGGGCTAGCAACTCCAGCAACAGATTGGCCCGCCATGATGGCTTGACCATTCGTGCTGTAGTACGCGTTGAGTGCGCCCTGATACTCGACGGCCCACTGCCCTGTCGCGGCAATGTCCCAGGCGTAGTTGAAGGTTGAAGGCGGCGGTTCGCCAGTGGAATCCGAGAGAATCGGGTTTCCAGGACCAACCTCCCGAACAGGGAACCAAGGAGAACCGC
>NZ_CADIKB010000117.1 GCF_902859825.1 Paraburkholderia phenoliruptrix
CCCTGAAGCGTTCGCCCTCGAAATCCAACATTGACCATGATCGCAAGGTCGCATAATCTATGCCGCACCCGCCGTCCCAACCTTCAACTGTCTGTGGGACATTGCCCTCCGGCAGGTCGCGGAGCACTAGTTCCTCGTCCCCGGATGTTGTCTTCGAGCGCTGAGAAAGGGACGGTTGTTTTGCAATATATCGCCGACGAATGTCCGCGGACGCCGGGTATGGGCGGGAATACTGGCTCATTAGGTCAGTTTTGGCTTGAGCGCTTGACTTGCAGCGCCCCACAACTCGAACGGCCGCAGTCCCGGTCAGGCGGACGAGCAACGCCCATTCGGCAGACTGTTGAAGAATCGGAGAAGGATCGAATCCTCCCACACTTTTGACGAGGGCGGTTGGCATCAGCGTTTTGCTTGGCGACACGAAGTCAGAGCAGAGAAGCCAGGCGTGCACGACGTCTCCATCAGTAGTGAATGGGAGACCGAAGTGCGCCAATTGCGTATCGTCGAGCAAAGTCCGGATTTCGTGGCTTGTCTCTTCTGTGGACAAGCCTGCAAATAAAGCGTTTAACGTGTCAGCGTCGAAAGCCATTGTCGGGCGACTGAATGCGACATATCGGCCGAATGCGACATTTAGTGCTCGATTGAAGAGCTCCGCCGGGAGGCAGCATGGTTCATTGGTGAATATTGTTCTGGCTTTGGGCAGCGAATGCTTAAGGCTCTGTACAATTGGGAGCGTAGTCCACAATGCACCATCGAATACAAACACAAAGTCGACAGCGTCGCCAAGGGGACTGTCTGAGACGGACTTCAATTCCTTGAGGGTCCGAGCCAAAAATGTTTCACTGGCCACTGGATCGCCGTGAACTGCGACGACCAATGTAGCGAGGTTGTCTTGGACCGATGACGAGATGTCTTGCGCCGAAAGATTTTCCATTGATTTAGGTGTCGAAAAAAGGACTCCACATCTGAGCAAACGGTAGAGAGGCATAGTCTGCATCTCTCTTTTCATCTAGTGATTCGCTGATCCGCCTACGAGAATGTTATCGTGGAGAGGCATAATTGGAGTGGCAGCAAGGAGCATGAGCACATCGTTGGACTTGAGAAACTTCGGCAATGTCCCAGGCGTAGTTGAAGGTTGAAGGCGGCGGTTCGCCAGTGGAATCCGAGAGAATCGGGTTTCCAGGACCAACCTCCCGAACAGGGAACCAAGGAGAACCG
>NZ_CADIKB010000118.1 GCF_902859825.1 Paraburkholderia phenoliruptrix
TTCGCACCTCGCACTGCGACATGGCCGTCAGTCCGCAACTCTGCACCCTGCCCACGCTCCTTCCGGTTCTCATCGACCATATGTCCAAGATTGAGCTCACTGGTCTGAAACGGCGTCGTCAGGTGGATGTGCTCGACACCTTCCTTGTCCTCCATCCGTAGTTCGTTCCGCGCGGCCGTGCGGACGATGTTGCGCGTGTGGTTGAGGTTGTTGACGAGATCCGGATGCAGACTGTCATGCATCGCGCCGATAATCACAGGCCGATCCGGATCCCCGCCCGTAAAGACGATCGCCACCTCCGCCCCGTCGATCAGCGGGAAGTGGTGTCCGTAGTTGTCCCCGCTGTACGGCTTCGCGAACCGCACCGGCCGGCTCGTCCCGCCCGGACTCCACTCGTCGAGATCGAACGGCAGCCTGATCACATACCAGCCCTGCTCCGTCAGGTACGCGTACTTGTAATTGCCCGGTGACGTAACGCGGGCGGGCAGGATGCCGTCGATGGATGGTCGCTCGATCGATGCCATCGGCGTGCGCCACACCCGGTCCGACGGAATTCCCTCGAAGCTCACCCAGTACGACTCGCTGCGCCCACCGCTCGATTCGACCGATGTGATGAAAATCCCGTGTTTCGCGTCGGCGGGATTCGGGTCCAGGCGCATGACTTCGCCCGCTTCGAGCCAGAACGGGTTGCCGGTACCCTTGAAGGTAATCTGCTGCGCCAGGTGTTCCTCATGACGCAGTCGTGCCACGCCCTTGCCCTCGTCGGGCGTCTGGTAGTGCTCGCCCCAGCGATAATCGATCCCGTTCGTTGTCCTGTCGTCGCGCGCGGCATTTTCATCAACGAGCAGCGAGACGCCCGCCTCGCGATGGTTGTAGTCGTGCAGCCGCACCGCCTCGGGCACACGCCGCGTCCGCTTCTCGAGCGTCTTGATCGCGTCGGTGCCGGAACTCTCGAGCCCCGAGTCGCGCAGGTACGCCACCGTGCGCTGTTTGTGCGCATAGGCATCGAGATCGTCGCCGAACACGAGGACCGCGCGATCCTTTTTCTGCTCCCAGCGGAACCAGATCCCCTCCTGCGCACAAAGGCGCTGGATGAAGCCAAACGTTGTCTCGTGATATTGCGTGACGTACTCGTGCCGCCTGTACTGGTGGCGCAACCGGAACTCGAAGTCCACACCTGCACGGTAGCCCTCATGGCG
>NZ_CADIKB010000119.1 GCF_902859825.1 Paraburkholderia phenoliruptrix
AGCCGGCGGGGGCCGGGCGCTCCGCGCCCGGCAAACCCCGAAAGAAAAGAAGGAAGAAAGCGAAACGACAACAATCCGTCGGGTAACATTCCTTCGTGAGGCAACACGCCGAACAAGATAGTTGACGCTATCCAGCCGAATGTCCGGCAACTGCTGGGCGGATATGTGGACCAGGCCAGCGCGGACGTGAAGGCGTTCCGCCAGGCGCACGGCGGCATCGGTCCCGTTTCGGTGTCGTCTGGAGACTTCGTGTTCCAGTCGACCGGCCACATGGGCTTCTATGCTGGCCGTGCCTTTATCCCGAGCGCCATGCCAAGCGGCGTCACGATCTCGGATATTCGATAAAGGACTCGCCGATGCGCAAATTTCTCATGATCTCGGCGGCCTCGTGCCTCGTTGCCTTGATGACAGCATGTGGCGGCGGGGGTAATTCAAACTCCGCTGCCTCGACGTCCCCGGGCACCTCGACGTCGTCGCCTTCGACCACATCGACTTCGACCCCACCGACTTCGACCTCACCGACTTCGCCGAGCTCGGGCGGCTCGCCTACCCTCGTCTCGAACCAGATGTCCGTAACGGTTGGCCCGAACGCCTGGAGTGCGCAGAACGTTCTCTACACTTCAGTCACAATCTGCGTGCCGGGTACCTCTAACTGCCAAAAGATCAATAACGTTCTCGTCGACACCGGCTCGTTTGGGTTGCGTCTGTTCAACTCGCAAGTCACGCTTCCGCTGCAGAAGGTCTCGGCGACTGCTGGCGGCACGCTAACCGAATGCACGATCTTTGGTTCCGGAACCGCATGGGGCACCGTCGCAAAGGCGGACGTCCAGCTCGCTGGCGAAGTGGCCTCAAACGCCCCTATCCAGTTGATCGCAGATCCAGCTGTCAGCGGCTCGGCCACGAACAACTGCATTCCTGCCGGCGTGACGGATCTGAACAGTCCTTCGGTGATGGGAGCGAACGGCATCCTCGGTGTTGGTTTGAACGCGGCTGACTGCGGTGCGACTTGCGTGGCAACGACGGGCAATGTCCCACAGACAGTTGAAGGTTGGGACGGCGGGTGCGGCATAGATTATGCGACCTTGCGATCATGGTCAATGTTGGATTTCGAGGGCGAACGCTTCAGGGC
>NZ_CADIKB010000120.1 GCF_902859825.1 Paraburkholderia phenoliruptrix
TAAGGGCTATCCATTTAGCTCCACAATTTCACATTATGGTGAAGCTTTGACCTTTGGCGGACGTTGCGCGATCTGGCGATACGTGACGGGTTCGGCCACTACGGCCTGCTCAAGCAGGCGGTAAAAGAGCTGGCCGCGAGAACGCGAGGTCCGGCGGTTGAAGCGAAATACAAATTCGTCGAGATAATGGTCGAGTTGGAGTGGCTTCACGGCACCGTGGTGGGTGCCAAGCAGCCAGCGCTTAAGCAGTGCCGACACGCGGTGCACGCCCGGCATCGAGATATGTGCGGGGCTGTCAGCGCCACTCATGACGATCCGCTTATGCTGATAACCCTCTTCGGTCAGGCCATGATAGATGGAGGAACCATCGGTGTGAAGTAACGAGCCGGGTTCCACAACCTCCCGCACGAAGGGCAAAACGCATGCGGCCGTATCGTCGGCAATGGGTTGCAAACGGATACGTCCGAAACCTTTGGGCTCCAGGATTTCCACGGCCACCGCAATGAGAGCCTTGGTCGTGTGGCTCTTGCGCCCGGCACTTGACTGGGCGACTCGCCGGTCGTGAATGGCCAGATAGACCTCATCAACCTCAACCGTGCCGGCCAGCCGCTCGCGCCCCGGCCTGACCATCGCCCGCCGAAAGCGGTGCAGCATGGTCCATGCCGTTTGATAGCTGCCCAGCCCCAATACCCTCTGCAATCCCAGAGCGCTGACGCCATGTTTCTGGCTGGTTATATACCAGGCCGCCGCCAGCCAGACCTTCAAGGGTGTGCGCGTCTTCTCGAAGATGGTGCCCGCCGTGACCGTGCCCTGATGACGGCAGGATTGGCACATTAGCCGGGCGCGGCTGGCACGATAGGGGGCGTCCCTGCTTGCACAGGACGGGCACACAAACCCGTCACGCCAGCGCAACCGTTCGAGATAGCGAAGACAGTCATCCTCGGTTGCAAACCAGTCCAGAAACTGGCTCCATGTTCGAGGGAAATCTTCACCGGCAGTCGGGGTATGCTTGAGTTCGCTCACTACCCGATCATGGCGCAAGTGGAGCTAAATGGATAGCCCATA
>NZ_CADIKB010000121.1 GCF_902859825.1 Paraburkholderia phenoliruptrix
GGGCGGATGATCTTGTTGTCGATACGCTGCTCGATGATGTGCGCGCTCCACCCCGCCGTGCGCGCGATCACGAAGAGCGGCGTAAACATGGCCGTTGGCACGCCCATCATGTGATACGACACGGCGCTGAACCAGTCGAGATTGGGGAACATCTTTTTCACTTCGGCCATGACTGTTTCAAGGCGCTCCGCGATATCGAAGAGTTTCATGCTGCCCGCTTCTTTAGAAAGCTTCTTCGCGACTTCCTTGATGACCTTGTTGCGCGGGTCCGAAATCGTATACACCGGATGCCCGAAGCCGATCACCACTTCCTTGTTCTCGACGCGTTTGCGAATGTCGGCCTCGGCCTCGTCCGGCGTCTGATAGCGCGACTGGATCTCGAACGCCACTTCGTTCGCACCGCCGTGTTTCGGTCCGCGCAGTGCGCCGATAGCGCCCGTGATCGCCGAATACATGTCCGAGCCCGTGCCCGCGATCACGCGGCCGGTGAACGTCGACGCATTGAACTCATGCTCCGCATACAGATTGAGCGAAACGTGCATCGCCTCGACCCATGACTTCGGCGGCTCGACACCATGCAGCAGATGCAGGAAGTGGCCGCCGATCGAGTCGTCGTCGGTTTCCACTTCAATGCGCTTGCCGTTGTGCGAATAGTGGTACCAGTACAGCAGCATCGAACCGAGCGAGGCCATCAGCTTGTCGGCGATGTCGCGCGCGCCCGGCAGGTTGTGGTCGTCCTTCTCCGGCAGCACGGTGCCGAGCACGGAGACGCCGGTGCGCATCACGTCCATGGGATGCGCGGCGGCGGGAATCCATTCGAGCGCGGCTTTCACATTCGCGGGCAGGCCGCGCAGCGCCTTGAGCTTCGTCTTGTAGGCCGTGAGTTCGGCCTGCGTGGGCAGCTTTTCATGCACGAGCAGATACGCGATCTCTTCGAATTCGCAATTGCCGGCGATGTCGAGAATGTCGTAGCCGCGATAGTGCAGGTCGTTGCCGGTCTTGCCGACGGTGCACAGCGCCGTGTTGCCCGCGGTCACGCCGGACAGCGCGACGGACTTTTT
>NZ_CADIKB010000122.1 GCF_902859825.1 Paraburkholderia phenoliruptrix
AGAGACTGTTTCATAAAGGCTGTTCGGTGCGCTGAAGAGTGTTCCAGCAAATCAGGCAGCAACCGAGTTTGAGGAACGCGCCGTGAATGTCGGCACGACGCTCGAAGCGAATACGGAGTCGACGGAAGTGATGCAACCAGGCATGCGTGCGTTCAACGACCCAGCGATGTTTGCCAAGGCCGCTGCCGTGTTCGGTACGGCGCCTGGCAATCACTGGCTCGATACCGCGATTGCGCAATGCTCTTCGATGTCGCTCGGAGTCGTAACCGCGATCGGCGTAGACAACGCGCGGTCTCTGCAGTGGGTGGCCACGCAATCCGCGAATCGGCGGAATCGCGTCGATCAGCGGCAGCAATTGCGTGACGTCGTGGACGTTGGCGCCAGTCAGGATCGCGGCGAGCGGCGTGCCGTTGGCGTCGGTGACGATATGGTGCTTGGAACCGGGTCGTGCGCGATCAGTGGGGTTTGGCCCAGTTTTTGGCCCGCCCCAACAGCACGAATCGATGAAGAGTCGACAGCGGCTCGCGAGAAATCGATCTGGTCTGCCGCACGCAGCTTCGCGAGCAGCAACACGTGCAACCGGTCCCACACGCCAGCAGCTTGCCAGTCGCGAAGCCGTCGCCAACATGTCACGCCCGAGCCGCAACCCATCTCGGCGGGCAAGTCGCGCCAGCGCAGTCCGGTCTTGAGCACGAACAAGATTCCGGTCAGCGCGGCGCGATCCGATACCGGCAGACGGCCCGGGTTCTTCTTGCGTCGAGGCTTGGGTGGCGGTAGTAACGGCTTGATCAGTGTCCACAATTCGTCGTCAATGATCGGCTTGCCCATCTCCTCGGCCTCGGTTGTTCCGATGCCTGAGGTTAACAGCTCGCCGCGAAAGTTAACAGCCCCTCAGGGCCTTTATGAAACCGTCT
>NZ_CADIKB010000123.1 GCF_902859825.1 Paraburkholderia phenoliruptrix
CGATAGACCGACAACTGCTTTTTCCGTAAACTTGCGCATGGTGGATGGTTTGTTGTTTGCTGGTTTCCGACTTCGACAATCAGATTCTCAGCTGAAACCTCCACCGCCTTCGATCTCCCGCCTCAACTCCCCCGTACACCAGTTCCGACTTTAGCTCAACCTAACCGCCCTGATCGCTACGCGCTGAAGCCTGATATGTAAAGGTCCGACATCTGGGCGCGACAGGACTGGCGCCGAAGATGGAGGGATACAAGCTAACGCACACTAGCAGCCGGTCAGGCCAATCAGCGGTCTGGGCCAGGCACCGCCCACTGTTACAGCGCCTGTCGACGGCCGGACGGTATGGTTCAGTGGGGCGCGGTCGCGGTCCGTCAATGCCCATTTGCCGTACCGACCGCGCGCGGCAGTGACACCGAAAACACCGTCTCTGTTGCATCGGAGCATGCCTCGATCGTCCCTTGATGCGCCTTGGCGATCTCACTTGCGATGTACAGGCCCAGTCCGAGGCCGCCGTCGTCTTGAGAGGTCGGCGGGTCGCACGTTCCGCGCGTGAGGGGCTCGAAGATGCGCGCGAGCGTCGCACACTCGATGACAGGGCCCTGGTTCCTGACGTCGATACGGACCTGCGTCGCGTCCCCGTGCCCCTCGACGCGCACGGGCGTATTTGGCGCCCCATATTTGAGGGCATTCACGATCAGGTTCTGAAAAAGTTGCTGCAATCGCCGGCCATCCCAGTTTCCCTTCAAGCTGCCGCTGATATCCAGCTCAATCTGCCTGTGCGGATGAACGGCACGCAGTTCGTCCAGTTCGTCGGCCAGCAAGTCAGCCAGGTCGACAGGGGCCGGCACGACATTGATCCCCAGGCCCAGCCTCGTCCTGTTGAAATCGCTC
>NZ_CADIKB010000124.1 GCF_902859825.1 Paraburkholderia phenoliruptrix
TTTACGTCCGCTGTATCCCGCGCTCTTTGCGGTGAAGTTCAAAAATTCGTTCCCGACGTTCGCGATACAAACATCCCCCGCCGATCCTCAAATAGACCGGGACGTAACAGCCAATGGTCTCGCCAAACCGACCGGCCGAACGCGCCATGACCCGCAGGCCAAGTATGTTGACGCGCTCTCCCTCACGCGATGCGCGAAGGAAGGCTACTCCCCAGTGACCGGGGGATTCTAGCGGGTGTGGGGGCTTGCAACAAGCTTGCGGGGGTGAAGGGGGTGAGGGGGTTAAAGCGGGGGAGGTGGGGTGAAGCACTGCAGGAAATAAAAAAGGGCTTAGGCGACGTGTGTGTCGTTACCCTACCGATGTCGCAAAAGACACCCTACTCGTGTCGTTTACGCCCTTCAGAGACGCGATTTCGGGGGAATACCAGCCCGCGAGAGCCCTCATTTCTGGAGGAGCGACACCCTACAGATGTCGCACTTTCGAGGAAGACACCCTACAGATGTCGCACTATGATTTCCCTCAGAGCCTTACTGGACAAGGCTTTGAAGCATAGTCGCCTTCTACTCCGAGTGCCGAAGGCGCCTGACCGGCGTTATTTCGAACAAAAAGCAACCATTTCGCATAACGGGCTCTCGCCGGGCGCGTGTTCAAATGCCCCATCCCGCAAATCCCTGTACATATATAAGGGCTATCCATTTAGCTCCACAATTTCACATTATGGTGAAGCTTTGACCTTTGGCGGACGTTGCGCGATCTGGCGATACGTGACGGGTTCGGCCACTACGGCCTGC
>NZ_CADIKB010000125.1 GCF_902859825.1 Paraburkholderia phenoliruptrix
ACGCATCACCGGCGGCGCCGAGTCGGCCGGGCTCTACGATGGCTGATCGAATAAAAAAGCGATCAGCTACATGTCTGGAACCCGCATTACCGACCAACAGGTTCGCCTCTACATGTCTAAACGCAAACATCACTCGCAGGAGATCGCCGCAGCGAAGGCTGGCATCAGCGTACGCAGCGCCCGGCGCATAGAAGGAGACGCCACGATGCCTTCCCAGAAGCCGCGCGGCTACTGGCGCTCACGCCCCGACCCATTCGCTGACGTCTGGGACACCGAAGTCGTTCCGATGCTTGCAAATGCGCCGCAACTTCAGGCGATCACGATCCTGCGCAAACTGCAGGACGATCACGCCGGACAGTATCCCGACAGCACACGTCGCACACTTGAGCGGCGCGTGAGGCAATGGAGGGCGATGTCCGGTCCGCCGAAGGAAGTCTTCTTCCCCCAGCAGCATGAGCCCGGCGCACGCGGTCTGTCCGACTTTACCGACATGGCCGAAGTGCGCGTGACGATCGCTGGCATTCAGTTCGATCACCGCCTGTATCACTTCGTGCTCGCGTTCTCACGCTGGGAATACGTCAACGTCGTTGAAGGCGGCGAGAGCTTCGAGGCCCTGTCCATGGGATTGCAGAACGCCCTGTGGCAAGCGGGCGGATGTCCGCGCGAACATCGCACCGATAGCCTGTCAGCGGCGTTCAGAAACCTCGCCGACGAAGACGACTTCACGGCACGCTATGCGGCGCTGCTTGAGCACTACGGCATGCA
>NZ_CADIKB010000126.1 GCF_902859825.1 Paraburkholderia phenoliruptrix
ATCTGAGCACGGAAAAGGGCGCCGGATGCGGCGCCAGCTTCAACTCGTAAGCCTGTAGAGGCACGATCGACGACATACAGAGCTCCGTTAAACGAACGATATGAACGGCGGCGCCGGGGTGCTCATGACCCCGGCAACTGACACCCTGAAAACTTCCAAAGGATTCCTGATCTATCTCGTTTTAGAAGATCCGTGGAAATTTTCATGGCGCTGTGATGACATCCCTGGTAACGCAGCACGCATTCATGCGCCGTTAGAACAACGGCGTATTAGACAGGTTTACCCGTGCGGCGTCAAAGTGGGCCCATCGTTATTAACGAATTTTTTCTCAATGCGTTCAATACAACTAAATTTAGGAAAACGCCTATAGTTTTAAAGCCTCGCGACAGCTAAAAGCGGCCTTGGCCTTATCTACAAAAAGCATCGCCCTTTGCATGACGAACTATTGCATTCGTTGCAAGGTCTATCCCGTGGGGCGCTCAATAACCAGCGCCTGGTCCAGGGATGTGTGAAGTCGGGTATCGCTGGTGTCCATGCAAGGTACCGGGCTTCGAGAGTTTCTCAAACAGTCCTGCCAGCATCACTCCACCTCCGGCAACGCGCCGTATGGCAACGGCGTCCCGGCGCGCCTCGCTGCGGCCATCGCAGCAGGCGGCAGCGGCGG
>NZ_CADIKB010000127.1 GCF_902859825.1 Paraburkholderia phenoliruptrix
CGAGCCATTACCCGAGGTGTTGATCGAACCATTCGGATCGACGATCACGCCCGTACCGTTGGTCGAGTTACCACTGATGTTGGTCGTGCCGTTGTCCGTCGTGTTGATCGAACCATTGATATCCGTGCCGATGCCATTGGTCGAATCACCGCTGATATTGGTCGAGCCGTTACCGGAGGTATCGATGGAACCGTTCGGACCGACGATCACACCCGTGCCGTTGGTCGTGTTGCCGCTGACGTTGAGCGTGCCGTTATCCGTCACGTTCACATCGCCGTTGATCACCGCGCCGTTGCCGTTCTTCGAGTCACCCGAAATATCGGCCGAGCCGTTGCCGGAGATGTTGGTCGAGCCGTTGTCGATCACACCCGTGCCGTTGGTCGTGTTGCCGCTGACGTTCAGCGCGCCGTTGCCGCTGACGTTCACGTCGCCGTTGATCACCGCGCCGTTGCCGTTGGTCGAATTGCCGGAGATATCGGCTGCGCCGTTGCCCGAGATGTTGGTCGAACCCGTGTCGATCACGCCGCTGCCGTTGCCAGCCGCATTACCGGAAATGTTGATCGTGCCGTTATCCGTCACGTTCACATCGCCGTTGATCACCGC
>NZ_CADIKB010000128.1 GCF_902859825.1 Paraburkholderia phenoliruptrix
GACGGTATCTGGTCAAGGCCGAAGATAACGTGCCGAAGGCCGCACGCTCGTCCAACCTGCTCGCGACGCGCTTCATCAAACTGATCGGCAAGCTGTTCGCGGCGGAGGCGCGCAGTGAAACGTGGACGGCTGAACGACGACAGCGATTGCGGCGACGATACAGTGCACGCGTGCTCGATGTCATCGAAAAGCTGACGCTCGAACAGAGGCCCGGCGTTGTTCCTCAAAGCTTACTCGGCAAGGCTCTGACCTACCTGCACGGGCAGTGGCCCAAGCTGATCCGTTACGTCGAGAACGGCAACTGGCCCATATCGAACAATCCCTGCGAAAATTCCATTCGCCCGTTTGTCGTCGCACGCAAAAGCTTCCTGTTTGCCGATACAGTTGCTGGCGCACATGCGAGTGCGAATCTTTATTCGCTGGTCGAGTCAGCAAAAGCCAACTGCATCGATCCGTATCGCTATCTCACCTGGCTGTTCCAGCGGTTGCCTCTGGCAAAGACGGTCGACGACTACGACGCGCTGCTTCCCTGGAAGCTGCCGGCCAACCTACGCT
>NZ_CADIKB010000129.1 GCF_902859825.1 Paraburkholderia phenoliruptrix
ACCGAGACGGCGGCGCAAACCCATGCGCTGCTCAGGGCGCGGGCTGGCTTCAACATCAACCAGCTCGCCGCCGAGTATCGGGCACTGCGTGCAAGCGTGCTGCGCCTGTGGATGGACGATTGCGCGCCTCACGCCCCTGACGTGGGCGACATGATCCGTTTCAACGAAGCGATCGACCAGGCACTTGCAGAGTCGATCAGTTTTTTCAGTACCCATGTCGAGCAGACCCGGAACCTGCTGCTGGGCATGCTTGGGCACGATCTGCGCAGTCCGCTTCAGGCAATCCAGATGACTGCTTCCTATCTGGCTGCGCTGAACGCGGGCCATCATGTATCGGATGCCGCCGCCCGTCTGATCCGAAGCGGAGGCCGCATGCAGGCGCTCCTCGACGACCTGAGCGATTTCAACAGGACGAGGCTGGGCCTGGGGATCAATGTCGTGCCGGCCCCTGTCGACCTGGCTGACTTGCTGGCCGACGAACTGGACGAACTGCGTGCCGTTCATCC